>CAVYSY010000027.1:0-143931 GCA_963771175.1 uncultured delta proteobacterium | reverse complement strand
ACACCCAGCACGTCCTTGGGCGTCTTGCCCGCGCGGCCCATGCTGAAGCGGTAGCCAATGAGCCACTCGCCCTTTTCATTCCAGGTGAGGAATGTCCACAGGTAGCCCAGGCTCGTCTTCTTCACGTCCAACACGCGCAAGGGCGTCTCGTCAGCCCACACCACCTCGGCACGAGCAATGTGTTGCAACAGGCGCACGGAAACGGGCGACAGCACCTCGGCGGCCAGGTGGAACAAGTCCGTCAACGTGCTGCGACTCATGGGCACGCCGCCGCGCTCCAGCCTCTGCGCCAGGCGATGCAAGGGCATGGAGTCGGCGCACTTGGAGCCCACCACGTGGGCAATGAAACCGGGCCCGTACTCGCCCTGTCCACCACCTTCGGCGGCGGGGGCGCTGTCACCACGCCCTTGCCGCACGCGCACGCCAGCCTCTCTTGCACGTGCACCTGTCGCTCGAAGCGGGCCGGAATGTACTCGTACACCACCGTGGTGCGTCCCTGCCCCAGCGGCTTGAGCTCGTCGCTTCCGCACGCGGGGCACATGCGCTGCGCCTCGGGGACGAGGTGGTGTACCTGCCGGGTGGGAGCCTCGGCCCGGCGCGCCGCACGCTGGCGGCGCTTGTCCAGTGCTTGCCGCCGGCGTGCCTCGGTGTCTTCGCCGGCCTGCTCGCGTCGCAGCAGCTGCTGGACTCCCGGCAGCCGCTCGGCCTTCCTGCCGAAGACGTGCCGCTCCAGGGCGGTCGTCTTGGCCTCCAGCGCCGTCAGCCGCTCGCGCAGCTCCTCGGCCTCCTCGCGCCAGGGGCAGAAATGGTCCAGCGGCAGGTGACGGGCCATGCCCCCGCCAACACCCTACTGGGGCGGTAACTTCTCCGAGGCGACTTCTCCAGAAGGCTGGCGGGCAGGAGTCCAGGCGCGCGGGCGCTCCACGCGCGCCACATCAATGCCGTCCAGCAGCATGGTGAGCTGCGTGGCGTCCAACTGCACCGCCTGGGCGTCCGCGTCCACGCGCGGCAGCCGGAAGCGACCCGTCTCCAGGCGCTTGTAGTAGAGGACGAAGCCGCCGCGACTGAAGGTGAGAATCTTCACCCTGTCGCCCTTGCGGCTGACGAAGACGAAGAGGTGCCCCGAGTACACGTCCTCGCCCCAGGCGGTGCGCACCAGGGCCATGAGCCCATCAATGCTGTTGCGCATGTCCACCGGCTGGGTGGCCAGCAGAATCCTCACCGAGCCGGGCAGCGTCAGCACGACTTGTGCCCCAGCGCGGCCACCAGTCGGGCCACGTACTCCACATCCGTGCCCACCGCGAAGCTCACGCGCTCGCCACTGGCGGTGAGCACCTCGAGGGTGTCGCTCCCGCTCACCACCGGGGCCGCCGCCACCTGCACCGGCAGCAGCCGCACTGGCTCCACGACAGGTGTGCTCTCCTGACGCCTACGCCGGTACACCCACGACTGCAACGTGCTCAGCGTCATGCCCCGGCGCTGCGCGAACTCCCTCTGCGTCAGCCCGCTCGCCTCGTACTCCTCGGCGACTCGGACCCACTCCGGCTTCTCTCTCTGCTTCGACATGCCCGGCAGGGTCCGTCGGCCCCCTCACCCCGGCCAAGCTCCGCAGCACGTCATTGGCCGGACGGGTACGGGGCCGGAGACGGAGTGATGGTGCGCTCTAAACGGGCACGAAGCCGGAAACGGCGGAGACGGCCAAGAGCAGCCTGCACACCACCGCGCCGGCCCTCGACCCGATCACCCTGGGCGGGCTTTCCGTGGATGATGACGTGGGGCGCATCGACGTCGAGCGCTTGAAGCAACCTCCGCATGGATTCCTGCTCCAGCCCGGCCGCACTCTGTTCCACGGCCCGCTCGTAGCTGGCCACGTCCACGGCCCGGCCCCCACGTGTCTCCGGCATCGCACCTTCCACTTCTTCCACGAACCTCTTCACTGCTCCCGCGAGCTCCTCCGGAACCTCGACCAGCACCGTCTTCGCCATGGCATCCTCCGCAGGTGTCACAGCGAGATGGGGCAGCCCTCTCCTCGCCTCAAGCCTCGCTCTCCAGGCCCCTTGGCAGGCAACCAATTGCTCAGTATGAGAACCACACCCCGTAGGAGGGCCGCTGCCGGGTGCCGCGTGGGCTACACGCAAGCCAGTGGGCAGGCCGTGCAGCCACCTTTGGGACAGGCCTGCCAGGCCCCACCTTCCTTGAGGAACGCGGCAGGGGTCCGAGCTTGTGGGTAATCTCTACAACAACGACTGTTACTTAGACTTCCCCCCCCCCCACCCGCTTGGCCAATGGCTGAGTCGGATTTCTTTCTAATATGGCGGAATGCTCAGGACAGAACGAGGATTGGCGCCTTGCGCTGATAGAAGCCATTCCAATCGAACACCTGTATGCGCTGATAAATCCTTGAGTAAGTAACGACGTATCGTGCATCCACAAGCGCGCCAAAGATCCGGTATTTGTCCGCCGGGATGCGACGAAATCCCTCTTGATAATATGCGATGCCAGAAGTGCGACGGTGCGTCTTTTCCCTATCCGTCCCCTCGTTCGACAATCCACGTTCCAGCATCTTCTGGTATCAAGACACCGAGACAGAATGTCGCGCCTTCTAGGCTCTCTTCTACCACCTTGCCACTTTCTTTTAATAACTGGCCAAAGATCTTGTTGATCGTATTTGGTGAATCTGTTGAATGATGAGATTTTGCTTCCAGCAACAGATAATCGGGAAAATCCCCTTTCCATTGGTCGCGATTAAAAGCGATCTTGACGTCCGGAAGTTCGTCATCGTCCTCTCCAAAATGACACTCTGCGGAAACTACAAGGCCTTTTTCCTCAAAGAACTGCTTGGCCTCCGCAATGAGTTGCTTCTCCGATGTCCTGTCCATGTTTGCCACACTCCGGTATTGGTTCAGATACGCCCTGTTTGATTCGCGCGGTGGCAAAGATTCAGTGCGCACTAGCACCAAACGAAACGCGCAAAAGGGTCGAAACGGGTGACCCGCAAAGTTCCGCGCATCCAGAGGGAGGCTAGGTCATCTTCCCTCGGGGGCAGCGGAACCGCCATGTGCACCAAAAAAGGGCCCTCTGCGCGTTTGGTGCTAGCCATGAGTGGATCCTGTTCCACGCGAAAGGCCGCTGCCGCGGTTGAATCCACTGACGATGGGATTCCCCTACTTCTTGTCGCCACCGCCCTTCAGGTTGAGCGCCTGCTTCGTCATCACGTCCAGAACACGGCCACCAGGCATGAGGCTGATCGCTGTGTAGCGGTGCGCGAGCGCGATGGGGATGACCGCGTTCTGATAGAGGTCAGACTCGAAGTGCTTGATCAGCCCCAGAGCCCGAGGCAGTTCCGTGTATCTCTGGAGCTGCACCTTCTCCTTCGTAAAGTCCTTCGCCTCCGACTTGGTGGCAAACGGGTAGGGCAACCCAAAGACGAAGGTCCGACCGCTTGGTGTCCGGTAGATAAAGTCCTGCCCGTAATATGTCTCCCCGCCGAATCCGTTTGCTGAGGGGTCACGACCCGCGAGGATGTACCTGTAACGGTAGTCGTCATCAATGGCGAGCAGCCGGTCGTTCGGGATGAATTTGCTCACTAGCATCGCGTGGTCCACGACCTGGCCAGTCTTCTGTAATCCGATCACCAACATCGGGCGTAGTCCCATCCCGACTAGATGCTGATTCACGTGCGCGAGATAGTTCAGGATCGAGGCATGGAGCCACGCGGCGGTACCGAAGACCGCCAGCGGGCCGTCGATGAAGAATGCCACCGCGGAGAGAAGCCACGGCGCTACGATTAGCAGGTACCGGAAGTAGTGAACCGGAAGCATGTGCTCAGACCAGCATGAAACGCGACAGAGGCACCTGCATTTGACTGGAAATCGCTCACCTCCTCCCACAGGCGTAAGCAGTCCGACGGAAGACCTCCGACTGGAAGTGAGGCAGTTCTGGACTCCGGGATTGCTTCGACTGGAACGGCCCTGGCTCGCAGGACTCCCCAGGACATCGGTGAAGAAGCACTTTGACTCGGGTCCCCAGTCCCGTCTTCGTCCGCGCCGCAAGCTCGAAAAGCGTCGTCCGCAAGCTGGTCGATGGATCTCCTGGTCAAAGCGAGTCCGTCGCGCCTGAGACCTTCGTCGACCGCTGCCCTAAACGCTCTCCGACCGAGCTTGCCCCCTTGGAGCGAATGTTCGAGCTCGGCAACGAGAAGGTCAGCGGCGACGTTGTTCTCCTTGAGCCGCGCGACCGAATGGGTCCACAAACTCGCCGTCGCGAAGCGCCTCAAACTCCGCAAGATCAATCAGCACGGCTCCCACCTTCACGTAGCCGACCTTCGTGCTCGGCAGCTTCTCGTCGATCCGAGACTCGTAGAAACTGCCGTCGACCGCGATGACCCGCTCCGGCAACGGCACCCCGTCAGTTCAGGGCGGCGTTATGGACTTGGCGTTCATCGACGCACCCTCCTCGTCGGATGGCGTCGTCAGGTAGTCGCAGTCCTCCAGAGCGGCCACACCTCCGGATTCCGCACAATGTCGAAGTGCGAAGTCTTGTCAGCGAACTGGTTCGTAAGGGCATAGACCGCCTCCGCTCAGGACCGCAGATTTCGTCGAATTCGGATCGAACTTGTCGATCTGAGTGGGAATGACGTAAGGGCTGGAAAGCGACTTGACACGGGCGAAGCCGACATCCTGGGCGCGCAGGAGGGAGCGGTCGAAGTCGCCGAAGTCGTAGAACTTGGCAAGCTGCTTGATCTCGTCGGTGTTGTTCAGGTGGGTGATGAACCAGTTTTCCGTGTTGGCCAGAATGTTGGGGTGAACCGAAGACACCTCCTGAGTGGCGTAGACAAGCGCGATTCGATACTTGGCGCCTTCCTTGGCCAAGCGCGGCCAGGTGGCGGTCAGTTCCATTCCCCTGCCGATCAGATTGTGGGCCTCCTCGATGTAGACGACGATGTTGGGCGGAGTTTTGCCCTCCACGAACTTGTTCATCGACTTGTTGAAGATGTCCGCAGCGATCTGGGTGCTGATACGTTCGCGCAGATCTGGGTTGCCCACCGAAAGGTCCAGTATGACGATCCTGCCGGCCTCCAGATGTGCGTAGATCTCATCGCCGACTTCTTTGCTGCGGCGAGGGGAGTGGTAGGGAATGGCATCGGTCAGGTTGTTGTAGCCGTGGATGAACGTGCCGCCGTCGTTCTTGTTGGCGATGAGATTGAGAATGGCGCGTGTGTCGTTGTCGAACCATGGCTTGCCGCTGCTGCTACGGAGGTGTTGTTGGAGCCGCCGTTGGCCTCACGAGCGGCCTGGAACCACTCGACGGCTTGGGGCAGGGTGAAGCCAGAGTTGGGCTGGGCGAGGGACCACCCGCGCTTGCGACGGCGTCAAGCACTTCCTTGTTGGCCTTGAACTTGACCACGATGGCCGTGGGGCGCCTCGAAGCCGGCCTCGTACAGGAGCGGCCTGATAGGCGGCGACCCGGACTTTCCAGCGGTTGTGGCGCTGATCTCCTGCGGATCAGGCTCGTCAAAGGACGTGTTGACGAAGACGTCCATGTCCTGTTGGCCGCCGAGTTTGCGCTCCTGGACGAAGTCGCGGATGGTCTTGAAGCCTTCGTCGAGCTGGAGGTAGAAGTTGTTCTGAAGTTCCTCGAAGCCTTCGGTGCTGAAGCATCCGGTAGCGAACGGTCTCGCGTCGTGTAGATGTCGGCCAGGGCGCCTTTGTCTTGCTGGTTGGCGTTTGCGTACTCGCCGTTGATGTCGTAGATGATCTGGCCGATAGGCGTGCCGAAGTCGTCGGCCACACGCTTGACGACGGCAACCATCTGCTTGACCATGTTGGACTTGCCGGTACGGGTCATGCCAAGCACGGCGGTGCGTCGCGCCAGGAAGTCGGAGGGCTGCGGTGAACGTCGGTCGAGTGTACCGAACGGTTCCGATCTTGAAGGGTCATGGCTTCTTCAAACCGAGGGCGCAGCCTCGGCGGCGGCCTTCGGCGGAGCGGATCACGTGGTTGACGATTGTGAGACAGAGTCGCCGCGGGCCGGTACACTTTAGCCGCCGCCATCGCGAACGACTCATGTCACTTCCAGGCACAGCTCGCCTCCGGTTGACATAGAAGGTGCCCAAAATGCGCACTCAGCCCGCCGAACTGCATCTGGTTCTGGGTGATGTCATCGTAGGCGCGGTCGAACTTCTGCGTCTGCTGCTGGAAGAAGTCCACCGCGTCCGCACCAATCGTCATCCTGGGGCAACTTCGCCGACCGATCACGGGAGAGAGCACCTCCTTGGTCCGCCATCTTTGGCCTTCTGGAACTCGTCCGGCTTTGAATGACGCAGCATCAAAAGCAGTTGTGCGGGATGCCGAGCGCGTTCGCCTTCCAAAGTCATTCGTCATGACCGACGCGCGGTCGTACCCGATCCGTATACCCAGCCGACGAAGTTGTCCGGCTGGAATCAGCTTCGCGAGCGGATGGTCCTTCAGAATCCCACCCATGTTCTGCATCCGTTAGCTCCTGCTGCCTTCCCGACCTCGCAGGAACGGCGTGTTGAGGTTGGTGGCTTGTCACCATTCGCCACCGCGATGGCAGCCGCGACCTCGTGGTCAGCCACTCCGACTGCCGGCGCCACAGCCGAGTCTGCTCGGGCAACGAGTCCACGTTGGAGAGCACGATCTCCTGCACCTGCCGTTGCGGACGCTTTCGCGGCGACGCTGTAGAGCAGATCCACCTGCTTCGGAGCGCGTCCATACAACTCCTCCACCCTTCGGGCTGAGTCGTAGGACAGGATCCACTTCGATTTCTCGATCAGAAGATGGTCGCGAAGCTCTCGGTGTGCTGTCGATCCGAGAAGTAGTGCGTGTAGAAGCCGTCCGCTTTCTCGAAGAAGGGGGATCCAGGTACAGAAAGTCGCTCGCCGGGAATCTCGCCTGGTGCTGCAACTGCCGCATCCGCGCAAGCCCTTCGGACCACGACATAGACCAGACGAACGCCACCCGGTCGCTGAGCTTCGCGGCCTGTCGATTCGGCGAACCAGCGTCTCGCGTGGGAACCGGCAGGCCACGTCGTACTCGGACTTCTGAGCCCACCCACCGATGGGACCTGCGCCAGGCGCGATTATGTCTGAAAAGCTCGTGCGGTTGAGAAAGAGGCACTTGAGGGCGCGGTCGCGAATGCTGCGGGGCCGAGCCTTGTGCCATGCCTTCCATTGGCGGAGCGTAACCGCCATCCGCTCCACCCGCCTGACGAGCCAGTCCGTGTCGAAGAAGACCGTGCGCCAGAAGGCTGCGACCAATGGGTCGAGGTCGATGAGACCGATCTTCTCCACCACGCCATCGTTCAGGAGTTGAAGGGAGACGCTCGCGCCTCCCGCGAACGGCTCCACGAAGAGGCGTGGCTTCAAGTCATTCAGCTCTAGCGTTCGGCGAACGTACCCTGCGAACCGCCGCTTCGAGCCCGGGGTAACGCAACGGACTGAGGATCAACGCCTCGTTCTCGCCAGTGTCGTTAGCGCAGGCGTTGGCTCCGTCGGTGCCACCGGAGAATCACCAGGCTGGACCACGTGGAGCGGCTGGCGGCCAGCGTTCGGTCGAACGTCTCTCAACTTCCCCACGTCTCTCATCAAGATTCACTGTAGACGAGCCAGCTCAGTAAATCCCGGAGATTTTGGAGGGGTGTGGTTCTCATACTGAGCAGCCTCCTGTGGAGACGCCCCCTGGGAGGGTCGGCAGGCCGCTCGGAAATCCCCCTGTTCTCCCTCGGGAGAGGACGCCCTCCCTGCTCAGTATCAGAACCACACCCTTTTGGAGTGGTGGTGCCTCAAGGCACCACCATTTCTCCTCGACCTGACACGTAGGACAGGCCGGCAAGCATGGCGGCTCATGGGATTCGGCCGAACCGCTGCTGCCTAACTAGTGCCGGAGGTGACTGCCGTGCCTCCGGCCCGTTACTTTGGCAGCATCAGGACGCTGAACGCCTGCGGAAAGTCCAGATCTTCAAGCAGCGCCTGGAGGCCTCCTCGGTCCGTCAGCCCTGGCCGCCTTCCAGTGTGGAGCACACGCCGGGCCCAGGCGCCAATGCGCGGCCCCACCGAAGGCAGCACGGCGGCGATGGTGGACACTTCGGGCCGGTGAGAGCACCAGGGCTGGAGTAGTAGGCTAAGATATCGGCGTCAGAAGATATATTCATGGCTAAATGGCTCGCCACTCTCGCCCAGCAAGGAGTCCAAGGGGACCAAAAAGGACCAAACCAAGCGGACGCGCCTGGACATCGCCCGGACAGATGGGCGCCCCATTTTCAGAGGGAAAATGGGGGGTGCCGCTGATCCCGAGGGAGGTGGCTCCGCCCTTAGCGGCTTCGATTCCCGCCGCCTCCACTGTCTTAAGCGTAGTAACGAGGGTTCGAAGTTGGCTCCATCCTTGTTGCACGTATGTCGCACGCTGGAGCAGAGAGCCCTGGCGGACGTGCGCTGCCCGTGCTGCCGGTGTGGCAGGAGGAGTCCGTTGCCCTGGGGGAGAACGGGGAGCAGGTCGTCATGGTGGAGGCCGATGCGCAGCCGCACGAGTCGCAGGGGACCTTCGCCCTCAAACTCTGGGATAGAGGAGGCACGCGCACGGCGACGCTCGAAGGGCTGACGTTCCCTTCGCTCCAGGTGTCCGCGAGCTCCGTGATTGACGGGCAATCATGGCTCCCCTGTAAATCTCCTGTGGTGCTCCCGGCGCGCGGGAGCCCTGGCCAGGAGGCTCCATATGCCGCGCTCGGGGGTGATATAGCTGCTGTTCGTGTTGCTCTCAGGAGGCTGGAGGAAATAACTTTTCCTTTCAGTTGTTGCTCCAATGAATTCGGCAGCAGCGAGGAAGGCGGATGGACGAGAACGCATTGCGAAAGTTCATCCAGAGCAAGTACGAAGCTGCGCGCTGGCATGAATGAGGCGGTCCGACGCGTGGGCGGCAGCGAGGCGAGTCGCGATGGGGCAAACCCAGTGGACCCACACGGGACTGTCTCCGACACTTCGACGGGATGGGAGGCTCGAGCAGGCTTCCTTGGAGTGCACCGCGCCCGTCGCGGTGGAGGCCGAAGAAGGCAACCGAAGAGGATGTGACATTGCTGGCAGACCTTGAGGCTGGTGACCGGACGCGGCGATACCATCCCGCGTTGGACGTGCAAGAGCACGTCCAAGCTCGCGAGGAGTTGCACACGGCCATGGCTGAGTGCCCATACGGTCGGGCGAGCATTTCACCAGTTGGACTATAGCCTGCAAGCAACGTAAGACCGGAGGCCACCCGGACGCAATGCACAGTTCGAGTACCTCAACGAGCGGGTGAAGGAGTTCCAGGGACGAGGTCCGGTCATCTCTGTGGACGCCAAGAAGAAGGAACTGGTCGGGGACTTCAAGAACGCCGGGCGGGAGTGGCACCCCAAGGGTCGGCCATCCCATGTGCGCGTCTACGACTTCGTGGACAAGGAGCTGGGCAAAGCCCTGCCCTACGGCGTCTACGACGTAGAGGCCAACGAAGGCTGGGTGAGCGTCGGAGTGACGCATGACACCCCCGCCTTCGCCCTCGCGACTATTCGAACGTGGTGGTTGGAAATGGGGATGGCGCGCTATCCGAAGGCCAAGGAAATGCTGATCATCGCCGACAGCGGCGGTAGCAATAGCGCCCGCGCCCGGTTGTGGAAGGTGGAGTTGCAGCGGCTGGCGGACGAAACGGGTCTACGGATCGCCGTGAGCCACCTGCCGCCTGGTACCAGCAAGTGGAACAAGATTGAGCATCGGATGTTCTGCCACATTACTCACAACTGGCGCGGTCGTCCGCTGGAGAGCCGAGAAGTCATCGTCAATCTGATTGGCAGTACGACGACGGCCAAGGGACTCCACATACAGGCCAGTCTCGACATGGCGGACTACCCCACGGGCGTCAAGGTACGTGACGAGGAGATGCGAACATTGAACCTCCAGCGCGATAATTTTCATGGAGAATGGAACTACATGCTCCTTCCCAAGTAGCCACAAGCCATCCCATTACGATGGGTTGTGTGCTTCCCTGAAAGGGAAAAGTTATTTCCTCCAGCCTCCTCAGGGTGCAGCGCCTCAACGAGGGCCGTCGTCCGCTTGGACACAGGCCAGGGCGAGCCCATTGTCCACACTCCTCGCCGCGACGTGGAGCCGGTGGCGGTGAGCGAAAAGGAGTTCAAGAAGGCCGTCGCGCAACATGCCCCCGCTGTGCCTTTGGTCGAGCGGCCCCTGGAGCACGCTCGGCAGGTGTTCGGTGTTCCCGAGCGAAGCGGCTGGTACCGGTACGAGGGCGGGAGCCAACGCCTCATTGCCTCGGCGCCGGGGAACACCAGGAACCTGCGCCTGTTGCCCGAGGACGAGGAACTCAAGCGCTGCTACCTGCTGTGGTGTGAGCACACGTGGGGGGGTGGAGATTGCCTGCGCCTGCTGGTGGACAAGCCCTTCCTGGACGGGGATGCCAGGTACGCGCTGGCCATGGCGATTGCTCACAGCAAGGTACTGGGGGCTATGAAGGAGGAACTGGCCAGGCTGGTGAGCCCCCAGGCGGTGGTGGCCACAGTCGTGGGCGGCCTGACCATGTACGCCATCTTGCTCTCACTGCCCGAGCCCGTCTCGAAGGGGGTGGCCGTGCTGATGACGGTGGGCGCGGTGGCGTACCTGGGATGGGACACGGTGTGGAACCTCATCGAGGGCTGGCTCGTCCTGATGAAGGAGGTGGAGCAGGCCACCTCCTTCGAGGAGATCCGGGAGGCTGGAGAGAAGTTCGGGGAGGTGATGGGGGAGAAGGCGGCGCGAGCGTTCGTGATGCTGGCGACGGTGGCGGTGGGGAACACGGCGGCGGGGATGGCCTCGACGATGCCCACGCTTCCGGGGGCCGGGCAGGCGGCGGTGATGGCCGAGGCCCAGCTTGGCATCCGCTACTCGGCCGGGGCCCTCGCTCAGGTGGAGTCGGTCGCCATCAGTGCCGAGAGTGTCACTCTCGCGCTCGCTCCCACCGCGGTGGCCATGATGGCGCGAGGAAGCGGAGGAGGCGGGGCCCAGCCGCCCCTCTCCGGGGGCCCGGGTCACTGGGTGCAGGTGGACGAGTCCATGTCCGAGAGCGCCCGGAACTACCAGGCGCAGGTGACGGGCGCCCCCAAGGGCTACGCCTACCGTGTCAAGATGGGTGACGAGAAGGTGGACTTCGATGGCTTCGACAAGGGGGTTCTGCTCGAGGCCAAGGGCACCGGATATGCGAAGTGGATTGATGACGAGCTGAACTTCGTGGAGTTCTTCGAGGGGGGGCCCAAAATGCTTGAGCAGGCGCAACGCCAGGTCGCAGCCGCCCGGGGGACGCCCATCCGGTGGATGGTCGCTGAAGAGAAACTTGCTGGTGCACTCAGAAAGCTGTTCAAGGGAGAGGGCCTCAAGATTGAGGTCATCCACATTTCCCCAGCCTCGTGAGGAGTAGCCGTTCGATGCAAGAGACCTATTACGCCGGCTCCTACTGGCTGGCCCGGCCCGAATCCGCTGAGGCTTGCGCACGGCGCGCGGAGCGGTTCTTTCGAGGCCTCGGTCGTTGCGACCCGGCGTGGAACCGCTGGCATCAGACGGCTGGCTCCTTCGAGGAAGCGCGCAAACGCCAGCTCAACACGGACGCCGCGAGATTCCAGAAGCTGTTCGCAGAGGCGGAGCATCGGATTGATGATGGCTTCTCTTTCTGGCTGTGGGCGGGCGACAACCCTCGGGAAACGTCCACTGTCAGAGCGAAGTGCGGTTTCGCTGCTCCCTGGCTTTCGTCCTCTTGCGTGCTCAGCCCCTACACGCGAGGTCCTATCGCAGCACGGGTACTCACCGCTTCCGTGATGACCGAGGTGTTGCGCGCCATGGCACTGGCCTGGGAGCCGGAGTGGGGCATTGCTACGTCTGAGGAGCACCGCGACAGCGTGACGGAGAGCGCTGAGCCAGGAACCTTCGTGGGCTGGGTGATGTACTTCTCGCGGCTGCGCGGCACCGTGCCCCCTCTGCCCGCTCCCGTGCGTGTCGAGCCCGTGGAGGACCAGGGCACTCTCGTCATCCTCACGCCCGAGCGGTTCACCGCCGCCAACCCGGAGCACGTCGCGCTGGCCGCCCGCGTCCAGACGCTGCTGAGCGGGGCTGGGCTGCTGCGGCCGTTGTCGCCCTTGGCGCCGGGGTGATGCGGAGGGCGATCCGCGCGTCACCCCGAGGGGGCTGCTCGCGGACGTGGACGGGTTCAATTTCTGTCGCACGGGTGTCTTATTAAATGAGAGTTGTTGTTCCGGTGGATCATTCCTGACTCCCGAAATGGAATGTTTTCCCTGGCTTGGACCCGCTTCTCGAATGCTGTGTATTTGAAAACAGAAGACGCTCGGTAGGGGCATGTCCGACTCCGCGCGAGCGCTTCCGTCCGTCCGGCGGTGAACGGAGCAACTCCCCGTTCTCCCGAGAGAATCAGGGGGAGTGACCCCCTCGTGACGGAAACTGTTCGCTAGCGCTCACGCGCCGACCCCCCGTTCCCGAGGACAGGAGGCAAGCAGGAAAGGTTTCCCGTATTTCCTTTCATGTGACTTTCACGCGGTGCTCCCTGATTCCTTGCGCCCGTCAAGGAATGGGGAGGAGCTCCGGCGGGGCGAGGGCTGGTGGGGGTTGTCTCACGGTGCCACGGGGGGAATCACATCATGCCGCTCACCACGCACGCGCTGTCCCCTCAGTCGGGAGTGTCCGCGGAGGTGTCCCGCAGGGTGCTGGTCGTCGATGCCGCCAAGGAGCTGCGGATGCACCTGGTTCCCCTGCTGCGCACCGTGGGCTGCGAGGTGGTCCTGGTGGACAACCTCCTGGCGGCCCGCGTGGAGCTGGGCCGCTTCCGCCCCATGGTGGTGCTGGTGGACTGGCGCTCCCTGCCGCAGGAGGGTGGGCCCGGTTGCTCGGTGCTGCGCAGCCACCCCCACAACGGGGACGTCCCCATCCTCCTCGTCGTGTCGGACAACACGCCCGCGGAGCTGCTGGAGGCGTGCGTGCGCAGCGGCGCGGAGGACTGCGTGCTCGGCCCGGTGCGTATCACCGAGCTGCAGTCGCGCTTCGACGTGCTGCGCGACAAGCCCCCCTCGTCCGCGCCCCGGGTGATGGAGCGGCGCCACCCGCGCACCGTGCTGCTGGTGGGCGAGGTGCCGGGAATGTCCGAGGGGCTGGGCTCGCACCTGGAGGCGTGTGGCCACCACCTGCTGTACGCCCCTACCTCCGAGCGCGCCGTGGCCCTGGCCGCCGAGCACGGCGAGCCCATCCACCTGTTGCTGGTGCGCACCGCCGTCACCTCGACCGAGGAGATGATGCGCGTGGAGCGCCTGCGCACCGAGACGCGCCTGGGCCGCGTCCACACCGCCGTGGTGACGAGCGGCGAGCCCTCCGAGCTCCCCTCCTTCGGGCAGGTGTGGATGAGCGCGCGCACCCTGGCGCCCCGTCACCTGCTGGCCCGCATCAACGGTCTGCTGCAGCGCAACCTGATGGCACTCCTGGTGGACGAGCGCGTGCCCTTTGTCTGCCCGGTGGAGTTCCGCGAGGTGGGCGCCTTCTCCTGGAGCTCCTGCTTCTCCAGCGCGCTCAGCCCGGGCGCCCTCTTCGTGCGCACCCTGGTGCCCGCACGCCCCGGCGCCGCGCTGGAGCTGCGCATCCACCTGCCCACCACCCGCGAGGTGCTCGAGGGGCCCGGCCTCGTCTCCTGGTCCAATCCCTATGTGCCCCGCCGCGTCGCCTTGTACCCGCTCGGTATGGGCATCCAGTTCCTGGGCATGAGCCCCCAGCGGCTCATGCAACTGCGCGAGCTCATCCGCGCCAGCAGTCCTCTGAGCCGTCTCATCCCTCTCCCCACACCGGAGGAACGTCATGCCCAAGAAGAAGATCCTCCTCGTCGACGACTCCAGCACCGTGCTGTTGCTGCACCGGATGATGCTGTCCAACTGCGGCTATGAGCTGTTCACCGCGCGCGATGGGCAGGAGGCGCTCGACAAGGCCGCCGTCGAGTGCCCGGACCTCATCTTCCTGGATGTCCTCATGCCTCGCATGGATGGCTTCCAGACGTGCCGCGAGCTGCGCTCGCGCGCGGAGACGAAGGAGGTGCCCATCATCCTCGTCACCACCCGGGGCGAGCCCCACTACGTGCGCCAGGGCTTCGAGAGCGGTTGCACCGACTACATCACCAAGCCCTTCGATGGCGAGGAGCTGCTGGCCAAGGTGCGCAGCCACCTGGAGGAGGGACGGCGGGCATGAGGGAGCAGCAACGTTGGGACACCGAGTCGTTGCGCGCGGAGGTGACCGCCCTGCGCACGGAGAACGAGATACTGAGGGCCTCGCTCGCGCGGAGCCGGGAAGAGGAGCGGTGGCGGGAGCAGCGGCACGGCCTCGTGGAGTCGCAGCTCGCCCACCTGGTGCGCCTGCGCGTGGCCTCCCAGCGTCTGCATGAGTCGCTCGAGCCTCGCGAGCTGCTGGCCATCCTCCAGGACCTGCTCGTCAATCTGGTGGGCTCGGAGATGCTCGGCATCTTCGAGCTGGACCCGGGCGGGCCCGAGCTGGTTCTCCAGATGTCCCTGGGCATCGACGCCGAGCGCTTCCGCCGGCTGCCACTGGGCGAGGACCCCATCGGCCGGGCGGCGCGCACCGGCTCGTCCTGGCTGGCGGACCTGGTGGAGGACGGGGCCGCGGTGGCTCGCGCCGAGGGGCCGCGCGCCTGCGTGCCCCTGCGGCTGGGACACCACGTGCTGGGGATGATGGTCCTCTTCGGACTGCTGCCCCACAAACAGCGCCTGGAGCCCGAGGACCGGGAGCTCCTGGAGCTGCTGGCGACCGAGGGCGCCCGGGCCCTCTACTGCGCTCGTGGCATCGCCTCCAGGACTCCTTCCTGAGCGGCTGGAACTCCAGAGGGGGGCACAGTGGATTTCGACCGGGAGCGGTTGCTCGCGACCTTCGCCGAGGAGGCGGAGGAGATTCTCACCGAGATGGAGGAGACACTCGTCGGGTTGGAGACACACCCGGACGAGGAGCGGATGCGCTCCATCTTTCGGGGGGCGCACACCCTCAAGGGGGCCGCGTCCGCGATGGGCTTCTCCGGCATGACGGACCTCTCGCACGTGCTGGAGGACGTGCTGGAGGCGCTGCTGGAGCGGCGGCTGCCGGTGGATGACGAGCAGGTGTCGCTGTTGCTGGAGGTGGTGGACCGGCTGCGCGAGCTGGTGAAGGCCGCTCGGGCGGGAGCGGAGGAGCCTGGAGAGGGCCACGCGTCGCTGTTGGAGCGGCTGCGGGCCTTCGGCGCGACGGCGCGGGAGCGGCAGGCGCTCCCGTACCTTTCCGCGGAGCCGGCGGAGGCGGAGGAGGCCCCGGTGGCGGGGCGGCGCGGGCGCTCGCTGCGCGTGGACGTGGAGAAGCTGGACCGTATCGCCACTCTCACCGGCGAGCTGGCCATCGCCCGGGGACGGCTGGCGCAGGCGCTGGCCACGGGCTCGGCGCAGGAGGCGCTGGAGCTGCACCTCGAGGCGGACCGCCTCCACGAGGAGCTGCGGGACGAGGTGATGCGGGTGCGGATGGTGCCGGTGGGGCCGCTCTTCCGGCAGCAGCTGCGCACGGTGAGGGACCTGGCGCGCAGGGAGCGCAAGTGGGTGCGGCTGGTGCTGGAGGGCGAGGACGTGGAGGTGGACACCGCGCTGGTGGAGGGCCTGCGCGAGCCGCTGCTGCACCTGGTGCGCAACGCGGTGGACCACGGGCTGGAGCTGCCGGAGGCGCGGCGGGCCGGGGGCAAGGAGGCGTGCGGCACGCTGGTGCTGCGGGCCTTCCACGAGCCGGGCTCGCTGGTGGTGGAGCTGAGTGACGACGGCCGGGGCCTGCGGCACGACAGGCTGAGGGAGAAGGCGCGCGCGCTGGGGCTGGAGCCCGAGCGGATGACGGTGGAGGAGCTGGAGGAGCTCGTCTTCCTGCCGGGGCTGTCCACCGCCGAGCAGGTGACGGAGGTGTCCGGGCGCGGCGTGGGCATGGATGTGGTGCGGCGCGGCGTGGAGGGCCTGCGGGGCATGGTGACGCTGCGCAGCGAGGAGGGGAAGGGCACCACGGTGACGCTGCGGGTGCCGCTGACGCTGGCCACCATCCAGGGCTTCTCGGTGGGCGTGGGCGAGGAGACGTACGTGCTGCCACTGGATGCGGTGCGGGAGTGCCTGGAGCTGCCGGTGGAGCGGGTCGGGCAGCCCGGCGGTGGCGTGCTGAACCTGCGAGGCCGGGTGCTGCCCTACCTGCGGCTGCGCGACGTGCTGGGCGTGGAGGGCCCCGGGCCGGGCCGGGAGAGTGTCGTCGTGCTGGGCCAGGGCGGTAGCCGGGCGGGGTTGGTGGTGGACGTGCTGTACGGCGAGGGCCAGCACGTCCTCAAGCCCCTGGGTCGCCTCTTCCGGAACCTGCCCGGAGTGTCCGGCTCCACCATCCTCGGCAGCGGGCGCGTGGGGCTCGTCCTGGACGTGCCGGGCCTCCTGCGCGCGGCCCTGCGCCAGCGTGTCGCCATGTGAGAGCCCCGTCCTTTCCTCCTTCCTCCCGTCTTTAGAGGGGCCTGTCTCATGCTCGAGAAGCTCACCATCAGCCGCAAGTTGCAGCTCGGATTCGGCGTGCTCGTCGCGCTGCTCGCCACCGTCATCTGGGGGTCCTACGGCCTCTTCATGCAGCCTCGTGAACACCGACGGGTACTACCGCGCCCACGAAACCCGGCATCGAGCTGCTGTCCCTGGACAACGCCCTGCTGGACATGGAGGCCCGGGCACTGGGCTTCGCGTTCACGGGCGATGAGTCCCTCCTCGAGCCGCTGCCCCAGCAGCGCGCCCAGGTCCTCAAGGCGCACACCCGGCTGAAGGAGCTGACGGCGGGTTCCCCCCGCCAGCAGGAGTTGCTCCAACAACTGATGGACCAGTACCAGCAGCAGTTCCTCCCGCACATCGAGCACCAGGTGGCGCTGCGCCGGGATGCGGACGCGGGCCGCGCCTCCATGGAGGAGGTCTGGCCTACGTGAAGAGCGGCAAGGGGCGGAAGCTCCTGGAGAGCCTGCGCACCGTCGAGGACACCCTCCATCAGGACGCGTCTGGCGCAGCGCCAGCGCCCGTGCTCGGGTGTCCGAGCGCAGGTGGCGTCGGTGAGGCGGATGCTGGTGACGGAGGCGTGGTGGGACCGGTGCTGGCGGTGCTGCTGGCGTGGGTGCTGTCGCGCGGCATCGTCCGGCCGCTCCACGAGGGCGTGAGGCTCACCGGGAGGCTGGCCTCGGGAGACCTCACCACCGTCATCGAGGTGCGGGGCGAGGACGAGACGGCGCGGATGATGGAGGGGATGCGGGAGATGGTGCAGCGCTTCGGCAGCGTGCTGGGAGAGGTGAGGGGCGCGGTGGGCTCACTCTCGGGCGCGTCGGGGCTGGTGGCCGCGGCGGCGCAGTCACTGTCGCAGGGCACCAGCACGCAGGCGGCGTCGGTGGAGGAGACGACGACGAGCCTGGAGCAGTTGAGCGCCTCCATCAGCCAGAACGCGGAGACGAGCAAGCAGCTCGAGTCCATGGCGGTGAGAGGAGCGGCGGGAGGCGGAGGAGAGCGGGCTGGCGGTGAACGAGACGGTGGAGGCGATGGCGGCCATCGCGGAGCGAATCGGAATCGTGGAGGAGATTGCGTACCAGACGAACCTGCTGGCGCTGAACGCGGCGGTGGAGGCGGCGAGGGCCGGGGAGCACGGGAGGGGATTCGCGGTGGTGGCGGCGGAGGTGAGGAAGCTGGCGGAGAGGAGCCAGAAGGCGGCCAAGGAGATTGGGAGCCTGGCCAGCAGCAGCGTGAAGGTGGCGGAGCGCTCGGGGATGCTGCTGAAGGAGCTGGTGCCCTCCATTCGCAAGACGGCGGAGCTGGTGCAGCAGGTGGCGGCGGTGTCGAGGGAGCAGGCCAGCGGGGTGGTGCAGATGAACCGGGCGATGGTGCAGGTGGACCAGGTGACGCAGCGAAACGCCTCGGCGGCCGAGGAGCTGTCATCGACGGCGGAGGAGCTGGCGGCACAGGCCGAGTCGCTGCAACAGATGATGACGTTCTTCCGCGTGGCGGAGGAGGGGCACTCTGGAGGGCACCCGGTGTTGAGACCGCTGAGACCCGTGGTGATGCCGCTGGCGCATGCACCCGTGCACGCGACGGCTCAGGGGCTGAAGGCGGTGGCGCAGGCGCTGCCAGTGCGCGCGGCGCCTGGCTCGGACACGGACTTCAAGCGCTTCTAGGACGGAGAGCAACCCATGAACACGAACACGAGCACGGCCTCCGAGGTCGCCCGTCCAGCGCAGTATCTGGGCTTCTCGCTGGCCGGTGAGATGTACGCCATCGAGCTGCTGCGCATCCGTGAAATCATCGAGCACGTCCCCATCACCCGCGTGCCCGGCATGCCTCCCTCGGTGCTGGGCGTCATCAACCTGCGGGGCCGCGTGGTGCCGGTGGTGGACCTCGCGGTGAAGATGGGGCTCGGCCCGCGCCCCATCACCCGCTGGACGTGCTTCGTCATCGTCGAGGCGCTGATGGATGGCGAGCGCACGGCGCTGGGGTTGCTGGCCGACTCCGTGAGCGAGGTGCTCGACCTCGGGCCGGACGACATCGAGCCGCCGCCCTCCTTCGGCACGCACACCCCGGTGGACTACCTGCGAGGCATGGGTCGGCAGGAGCAGCGCTTCATCCTCCTGCTCGACCTGGACCGGGTGCTGTCGGCCGATGAGCTGCTCGGCCTGGTGGGCGGCGCGACCGGCGGGAGCGCATGAGGGCGGGTGCTTCCCCGGTGGAGACGGCGGTGTCCGGTGTCGGCCCGCTCCCGTTGTCCGAGCGGGAGTTCTCCCTCTTCCAGATGCTGGTGGAGCGCGAGGCGGGCATCCACCTGGGTCCCACGAAGCAGGCGCTGCTGGTGGGGCGGCTGTCGCGGCGGGTGCGCGCGCTCGGGCTGCCGTCCTTCGGCGCCTACTACCGGTTCGTCATCGCGCGCGGCAACGAGGCGGAGCGGGTGCGGATGCTGGACTGCCTCTGCACCAACGAGACGCACTTCTTCCGCGAGCCGGAGCACTTCGAGTTCCTGCGCCAGCGCGTCTTCCCCGAGTGGACGCTGCGGGCGGCCCAGGGGCTCATGGCGCGGCGCGTGCGGGTGTGGAGCGCGGGGTGCTCGACGGGGGAGGAGCCCTACTCGCTGGCGATGGAGCTGCTCTCGCACTTCCCCCCGGGCTCGGGGTGGGAGCTGGAGGTGTTGGCGACGGACCTGTCCACGTGGGCGCTGGAGCGGGCGAGGCAGGGCCTGTGGCCCCTGGAGAAGGCGGCGAGCATCCCCCGGCCGATGCTGCGGACCTTCATGCTGAAGGGGGTGCGCAGCCAGGAGGGGTGGATGCAGGCGGGGCCGGAGCTGCGGGAGGTGCTGCGCTTCGCGCGCGTCAACCTGAGCGACGAGCGTGGCTGGCCGGCGGGGCCGTTCGAGCTCGTCTTCTGCCGCAACGTCCTCATCTACTTCGGGGCCGAGGCGCGGGCCCAGGCGCTGAGCGCCCTGCTGCGGCGGCTGCCTCCCACGGGCTACCTCTTCCTCGGGCACGCGGAGAGCCTCACCGGTAGCGCCGAGCCCGCCCGCTGCGTGGCCCCCAACATCTACCGCGCGAAGTCCTAGGGACGCGCACGGGCCCGAGGGCCCTACTTGATGCGCTCCAGCGCCAGGTCGAACAGGACCATCTCCAGCCGCTCCGCGTCCTTCTCGGCGAGGCCCTGGATGGCGAAGGAGACGCGGTGGGTGCCAATCTTGCGCTGCACCGAGACCACCTTCGCGCGGCCCACCAGCGGCTCCGTGCTGCCCGGCAGCCGCAGCGAGAAGCCGTGCAGCTCCGTCTCCGGCGGCGGCTTGTGCATCATCACCGAGAAGCCACCCACCGACACGTCCAGCGTGATGGAGCGGAGCTGCTCGCTCGGCAGGCTCAGGTCCACCTGCAGCCCCTGGGCGACCCGGAAGTTGCGCCGGGCGGACTGGCCCGGGGGGAGGCTCATTCCCTGCGCCGCCGTCAGCGCCCGCGCGAACTGCTCCCGGGCGGCCAGGTAGTGCCTCTTCTCGCTTTCCGGCAACTGCCCCTTGCGCGCCCGCGCGTGCAGCGCCCGGAATTGTTCCACCCAGAGATTGGTGCTCATCACGACCTCCTACCTGTGCTGCCCCAAGTCAGGGGGTCTTGCTCCCCGGCGCTGTCCACGGACAGCCGGGGACTCCGCTCCTCACGGAGGGGTGATGCCCACGCGCTCGAGCGCGAAGTCGATGAGGAAACCCTCCAGCATCTCGGACTCGCGCTCGGTGAGGTCCAGGAAGGCGAACGAGGCGCGGTGCTTGTCGGCCCGCTGGAACTGCGACACCACCCGCACCCGGCCCGCCAGCGCCGTGCCATCCGGAAGCTGCAGCAGCGCGCTGGGCCGCTCCCTCGGGTCCACCGCGTGCGGCAGCATCACCGAGAAGCCTCCCGCCGAGATGTCCATCGTGTTGGTCCACACGTTGCCATAGGCCATCTGCAGCTCCACCTGGAGCTGGTGGGCCACCCGGTAGTGCTTGCGCGCCTCGGCGCCGTCGAGCATCAGGCCCTGCGCATTGAGCAGTGCCCGCGCGAACTGCTCTCGCGCCGCCAGGTAGGCCGGTCGCTCGGATTCGTCCATGCGCCCCTGTTTCGATTTGGCGTGGAGCTCGCGGAACGTATCGATGAACTGGATCACACCCATGGTGTCGCTCCTCTGTGCCTTTACTTTCTGGGAATTTCGCTCCCTCGTCCATCAGGGAGTGGGCGTCAGCCCCAGGTTGCGCGCGGCCTCGCGGAAGGTTTCCACCGCCGGTGTCTCCTGCCGCACCAGCTCCGGGCTGCTCCGGTCCACCCGGAAGAGGCCGAAGCGGGGCTCGTAGCCCTCGGCCCACTCGAAGTTGTCGAGCAGGCTCCAGTGGAAGTAGCCGCGCACGTCCGCGCCCGCCGCCACCGCCTGCTCCACCGCGTACAGGTGGCTGCGCAGGTAGTAGGGACGGCGCTCGCCGCTCCGGTCATCCATGCCGTTCTCCGTGACGACGAGCGGCAGGCCGAAGGCCGCGTAGCGCTTGAGGAAGAGGTAGAGGCCCTCGGGGTAGAGCTCCCAGCCCAGGTCGTTGGTGTCGTACTCCGCGGGTACGTACTTGTGGGAGAAGGACGGGGAGGCGTCCTGCCGGACGTGGTCGCGCGTGTAGTAGTTGAGGCCGAAGTAGTCGATGGAGCCCTTCAGGTCGGGCACCTCGCGCCGCAGGGACACCGAGCCGGGCACGGAGAGCGAGATGCGGCCGGTGGCCAGGGCGTTGGGGACGCTCTCGTTGAAGAACTCGTCGGTGAGGCCGGCCACGGCGATGTCGGTGGTGGAGCCGCTGGCGGGCTGGAAGACGCGCACATGGTGGGCGAGCCCCACGAGGGTGGCCTTGCCGTCCCCATCCGCGTCCATCAGGTCATGGGTGCGCAACTGGCGCGCGGCGCGGGCGTGGGCCTCGAGGAGGTTGGCCAGCACGGTGGCCATGGCCTTGGTGTCCTTCTTGCCCGGCGGCCAGAGGCCGTCCATGTAGCCGAACACCGCGAGCACGTTGGGCTCGTTGATGGTGCACCACCAGTCCACCTCGCCCCCGAGCAGCTCGGCCACCTGGCCCGAGAAGCGCTCGAAGGCGTCCAGGGTGGCGGGGTTCTCCCAGCCGCCGGACTCGGCCACCCAGGTGGGGAGGGTGAAGTGGTAGAGCGTCACCACGGGTTCAATCCCCTGTGCGCGCAGGGCCTGGGCCCACTGGCGGTAGCGCGCCGCGGCCTCGGTGTTCCACGCGCCGGGGGTGGGCTCCAGCCGGCTCCACTCCACGCTGAAGCGGTAGGCGTTGGAGCCCAGGCGCTTCATCAGCTTCACGTCCTCGTCGAAGCGGTTCCACGAGTCCGTGGCCGGGCCGGACACGCTCCGGTCGTGGATGTGGGGCGTGCCGTCCGGGAAGCTGGCGCGCTCCCACCCGGCCCAGTCGTTCTCGTTGCCGCCCTCGATTTGATGGCTGGCGGTGGAGGTGCCCAGGAGGAAGCCGTGGGGCAGTCCCTTGCCGATGGGGCGGCGCTCACCTTCTCCGGCTCGAAGGAGGGGCGTTGCTCGCCGCATCCGGCGAGGAGGGCGAGGCCGAGGCCGAGGACGAGGGCGGCTCATGGCTGGGCTCCAGCGAGGGAGGACGGGCGGGCGGAGATGCCCACGGTGAGCATCGCGGACTGGGCGGTGCCGAGGCGGAAGGCGAAGCCCTCGACGCGGAGGCTCAGGGCGGAGGAGAGGGGGAGGCTGACCCAAGCGCGGGCGCCGAGGGGCAGCACGTAGGCGAGGCCCACGCCGCGCCACGAGGCGCCGAGGTGGGCGGGGACGAGGCCGTGCAGGTCGAGCAGGCCGGCGTGCAGGTCCACGGGGCCCACGCGGTAGAGGGCCTTCAGCGAGGGCAGCACCTGGAGGACGGGCCGCGCGGAGTACGCGATGCCGAGCACGGGGCCGCCGACGAGGCTCCAGCGCTCGCCGGTGTAGCCGACGCGGGCGGTGAGGGTGAGGCTGGCACCGGCGGCGCCGCGCTGGAGCGGCAGGAGGGAGAGGAGCCCGCCATCGAGGGTGAGGCCGCCGAGGAGGAGGTGACCCGAGGCCGCCTGGGCGGCGAAGGGGTCCATCCATGAGCCCCCACCGTGCGTGAAGCCGCCGGAGAGGGCGCCGAGGTCGACGTGCAGCTCCGAGCCGGGCAAGGCGCGCGTCGGCGAGGCGGCGGGCGGGGAGTCGCCGCCGTGCACTTGGGCACGCACGGGCGGAGCCACGGCGAGCACGAGGAGGACCAACAGAAGGGGACGCATGGCAGGCCACACCATAGCCGGCCGGCCGGGGCTCTCGAAACCCGGGAGTCCACGGGTTTTCGCTCCGGGTGCGTCCCCGCTTACCTCTGGGAGAGGGGCGACGGAAGACGGCGGGAGACCCCCGGGCGCGCTTTTGAGAAACCTGTCCGACTGTCGGACAGGTTTGCGCATCGCGCGGCCAGGAGGTCGAGACCCACGAGGCGGATGATGTGTGGACGCTGCGCGTCACCCTGAAAGGATTTCCTTCGGAGGGCTTGGAGAGCCGATGGCACATCCCAGTCTCGAAGAGATGATGGCCAGGATGCGAGCGGCGGCCCGGGCGGCTGGCTCGACCACTGAAGCGAGCCCGGAGCAGCTCCAGCAGCTTCGGACGCTGGCCCGGGATTGCCCCGCGTTCACGCCCAACCTGCTGGAACTCGCGCGGCTGTTGCGGCTGACCGATGAGCCCGAGGTGGGTACGGAGGAGTCGTTCGCGGAGATCCAGTGGCTCCTCGAACAGGCCGTCCTAGCCTCGGGCCGGAGTGCTCCGGCGCTGCTGGAGCTTGCCCATTTCACCGATGTCTTCCTCGATTCACCCGATCAGGCGGAGAAGTTCTTCGAGGAGAGCGTGTCGAGTGCCTTGCATGCCCTTGAGAACTCATGGGCCGGGCTCATCGACTTCTGGGTCATGGAGCGTAAGAAGGACACGCTGGAGAAGGCCCTGCAGCTCGGAGAGTTGGCGGAGCGGGTCTTCCCGGAGTCCCCTCGCATCCTGAACGTCGTGGAGGATGCGAGGGAGAAGGCGGCCCGAGCCGGGCTCCTTCCGTCAGACGAGCGTTGACGGAGCGGGTCCCGCGTACTCCGGGGAGGCGCGTCCCGCCACTCGGGGGGCGACGGGCCTCGCCGCTCCGATGACGATGGGTGGCTCGATGAGCATCGGAGGTGTGGCGTCCTTGTCGTCGGGCACCCATTCGGGCTCACGCGCCGTCTCTCCGGGCTTCCACGCCCGAGGCACCCGTCGGATGCCGACGGGGTAGATCCACAGCTCTCCGTCCCGGTCGATCCGCAGCCGCAGGAAGTTCTTCCAGTCCGGGATGGCCAGCGCGGAGAACGCCTCATTCGGGTGTGCGGCGAAGCCGTTGAGCGAGATGAGCAGGTAGAGGCCCAGGAGCGTCGGCCCCACCAGGAAGCCCCCGAGGAAGACGAGCACGGCCCCGAGCAGCTCCTGCGGGACGCTCCCGAGCGGGAGCAGGGCGCCGGTGATGGCGAACGCGCTCCAGAAGACGAAGAGCGATGCGGCCAGGTGCGCGCACCCATGCAGCACTCCCGCCACCCAGCGCCCCTTCCCGAAGCGAGCGTCCGCGAAGCCAATCAATCCCAACACGAGCAGCACCGAGAGCAGCACCACCCCCGGGTTGATGAGCGCCGCGTCCAGCACGCGCGACAGCTTCCACGTCACCGTGGTGCCCTCGCGCAGGTCCTCCACCTGCATCCAGGCCAGCAGCAGGTAGAGGATGCCCGTGAAGATTCCGAAGCGCGGGGTGTGTCCCACGAAACCGAGGTTCCGCCAGTTCAGCCGCCGCGACTCCTCGGGCTTCGGGTACGTCGCGCGCGCGGTGAAGCCATCGGCCAGCGCTTTCTCCTTCTTCGGCAGGTGCGTCGGGTGCAGGAAGGCGCCGCCTCCCCCCGCGATGATCTTCTGCCGCCCCTCCGCGTCGGCGTGCCGCCGGTAGTGGTGGATGTCCCCCGTGAGGAACACGCTCACCTTCCTCCCGAACACCCGCTCCTGGAGGAAGTCGAGGTTGTTCTCCAGATAGTCGCGGTCTCCCGGCGGGCGCACCTGCGCCATCAGCCATGCGGGCTCCGCGAGGCCCAGGATGATGCGGTCATTCTCCCGCATCAGCTTCGCGACCTCCTGGAAGTAGCGGACCTGCGGCTCGTCGAGGTCCGACTCGAGCTGCATGTCCGTGCCGATGAGCCACCAGCCGTGCGGTAGCTTCACGGCGAAGTAGCTGCGCCGCTGGTGCAGTTCCCAGCCCGCGGGGCGTCGTCCCTGACAGAACAGGCGCATGAAGGAGACGAGCCCGTCATACCAGTCGTGGTTGCCCGGGATGGCGAACACGTGCGGCGGCGGCCTCTGGTTCTTCCTCGCCGCGGCCCAGGGCCGGAAGGTGCGCTCCTCGTACTCCTTCACGCTCGCCTCGGGGTACACCTCGTCCCCGCCAAAGACGAGCAGCTCGCCGCCGCGGGTCTCGTAGTCCGTCCCCGTCTCGTCCCGCAGCGTCAGCGTGGGCCGCGACACGGCCGTGGCCACCGCGTACGTGGAGTCCCAGCCGTCTCCCAGGTCCGCCACGTAGTCGAGCCAGAGCTCCTCCCGGGGCCGGCCCGCCGCGTCGACCGAGAAGTCGCTGGGCTCCACATTCGGGGTCGCCAGTGCGTCGAGCAGCCGGCGATCCGCCTGCGCTCCAATGGTGGTCGAGATGAGAGAGCGCACGCCCGCCTGGGCGAGGACGAGCGGATCGAACCAGCTCACCATCCGCCGGCCCTTCGGACGCCGGGGGCGCGTCGGGGCTGGCGCTGGTGCGGTGATGACTTGTGTTCCCGTGGCCATGGCACTTCCTCCTGGACGGGCGGAAAGGGGCATGCGGGCAGGAGTGGGGGTGCTTCAAACCTGGGAGGGCATGTTCCTCGAGACAAGGGGGCCGCTCCGCTCGCGCCGGAGTGTCGGGCTCCCGCCCGGAGCGGAACGTGCCCGAGGAGCGCCTCCCCGCTACCCCCGAGGGCTGGAAGATGCCGGGTGGGAAATGCTTCCCGGCTCACACTTTCGGGAACCGTGCGCTTCCGTCGCCCGGGGCTTGTCGCCACTCCTCACCCGAGCACATTGATACGGGATGAACGAGTCCTCTTCCCATCCCGGTCTGGAGCAGACGCTGCGGGCGCTCTCCTCGGCGGCTCGCGCTCATGCGCCCGAGTCGGAGGAGTACGCCGCCATCGCGCTCGCGGCCCGCGCCCTCCTCTTCCTCCACTCCCGCGAGGAGCTCGACGACTTCCGCGACTGGCTCGAGGCCCGCCCGCCCGCGTCCTCCCCCGTCCGCGCCTTCCCCTCCATGGCCGAGGCCCTGGGGTGGTTGGAGGTCCAGCCCGAGGCCGCCACCGGCTCCTTCGTCGAGGTGGAGCACGAGACATACGTCATTCCACTCGGGCCCACCGGCTCCTTCGTCCTCGTGCGCTCCCTTCACCCCGAGCCCGTCGGGCTGTAGGCACGAGGCGCCCATGGCCACCACCGACAGCGTGAAGGTGAAGGTGCTGCCCTGGCCGAGCTCGCTCTCCGCCCAGATGCGGCCCCCGTGCGACTCGACAATCCCCTTCGCGATGTACAGCCCCAGGCCCGTGCCCCGGCTCTCCGCTTCCTTCGCCTGCCAGTAGCGCTCGAAGACGTGCGGCAGCGCCTCGGGCCGGATGCCCGTGCCCGTGTCCCTCACCCAGAGCTGAACCTCGCCCTGGTTCACCCGTGCGCCCACCGTGAGCTGCCCACCGTCCGGCGTGAACTTCACCGCGTTGCCCAGCAGGTTGCCCAGCACCTGCAGCACCCGCGTCCGGTCGCACTTCACCCGCACGTCCTCGGGTGGCAGCTCCGCCGTCACCCGCAGCCCTCGCGCCTCCGCCAGCGGGCGCACGCTCTCCAGCGCCTCCGTCACCAGCGACTTCACACACTGCACCGACGGCTCCAGCGGCAGCCCGCCCGCTTCGATTCGTCCCCAGTCCAGCAGGTCCGAGATGAGCCGGCCCATCCGCTCCGCCGCCGCCTGGATGCGGCCCGCCTGCTTCTCCACCTGCTCGCCGCCCGGTTTGCCCTGCGCGCCCCGCAGCAGCAGCGCCGACGAGAGCTGCACCACCCCCAAGGGGTTCTTCAGGTCATGCGACACCACCGCCAGCAGGTCCTCGCGCGCCCGCGTGGCCCGCCGCGACTCGCCGAAGAGCCGCGCGTTGTCGATGGCCAGGCTCGCCCGCACGCACAGGTCCTCCGCCAGTGCCAGGTCGCTGGGGCCGTAGCGCCGCCCCGAGGCACTCGAGACGAACGTCACCGCTCCCAGCGTGTGCCCCCGCGCCCTCAGCGGGATGATCATGTACGAGCGCGCCTGCAGCCGGCTGAGCAGCGCCGGGTGCTCGGGCTCGCTGGCGGCGGCGCGCAAGAGCGAGTCCGTCACCGCCGGCACCAACTCCGGCTCGCCCGTGTGCAGCACCCGCAGCACGCCCACTGGGGCCTCGCGCCGCTCGAAGCGCCTGGGCAGCGCGCGGGCCTGCTCGCCCTGGGTCGGGTCCAGGTGGGCCACCGCCACGCGCGACACCCACGGGCCCGGCTCCACCGCGTCCACCAGGCACCAGTCCGCCAGGTCCGGCACCGCCAGGTGCGCCAGCAGCGTGTACATGCCCTGCGGGTCCGGCGGGTGGGCGAAGAGCGTCGTCATCGCCTGATAGAGGAAGGACTGGCGGCGCTCGGCCGCTTCCACCTCGGCCCGGGAGGCCTGCTCCAGCGCGAGGGCTCGCGAGTAGACGGTCTCCGCCTCGGTGAGCGGGCGGGCCGTCACCAGCATCCGTGGCGGGCCCTCGGAGAGAGGGGTGAAGGTGAAGCTGTGGGCCCGGGGACCGGTCGCGCTCGGCCAGGTGGCCTCCACCGTGTGGGGCGCGCCCGTGCTCAGTGCCACCGCCAGCCCGGAGTCCAGCAGGGCGCCTTCCTCGGCTCCGAGGGCCAACCCGGCCCATCGCTGGCCGATGAGCTGCTCGGGCACCCGCCCCAACACCTGTGCTCCCGCCGCGCTGCAAGCCACCACCCGGCCCGCCTCGTCGAGGAGGTAGGCGGGCTCTGGAAGGGCCTTGAAGGCCAGCTCGAATCCGGACACGGGAGAAATCATGCTGACGCCGCAACGCACGGGAACGGACTCCTCATCACGCTCCCCCGGTCTTCAGGCCAGCGAGCTCACGGAAGCGTAGGGGAAAGTCATCCAGGGCCAGCACCTCGTCGGCCACGCCCGCCGCCACCGCCACGCCCGGCATCCCGTAGACGACCGAGGTGGCCTCGTCCTGCGCCAGGACCTGGCCCCCGGCTTCATGTACCTCCCGCAAACCGTCCAGCCCGTCCTGTCCCATCCCCGTGAGGACGGCGGCGGCCGTGGCGGCCCCGAAGACCTGGGCGGCCGAGCGGTAGAGCCACGTGCCCGAGGGCCGGAAGCCCCCCACCGGGGCGGCATTCGACACCTCCACGCGCCTGTCCGCCCGCACGCCGAGGTGCCGGTCATCCGGAGCGATGTAGACGATGCCCGGACGCAGGGCCTCGCCGTCCTCGGCCACCTTCACCGCCAGGGGGCACACGCTGTCCAGCCACGAGGCCAGTCCGGTGGCGAAGCCCAGGGCGATGTGCTGCACCACGAGGATGGGCAGCGGGAAGGAGGCGGGCAGTTGCGAGAGGATGCGGTGCAGCGCCGCGGGGCCGCCGGTGGAGGCGGCGATGGCGAGCACCCCCGGTCGTACCCGGCGCGCCTGCACCGTGGGAGGCCGCGGCACGGGGGCCGCCTCATGCGCGGGCCAGTGGCGGATGACCTTCACCTCGGCCATGGCCTTCACCGTGTCGCGCAGCCGACGGGCCTCGAGCTCGAAGTCCGGCGCGTGCGGGCCCACCAGCTTCTGCAGCACCGCCAGCGCCCCGGCCTTCAGCGCGGCCATGGACGTCTGGATGTCGTGCTCCACCAGCGTGGACACCACCACCACGGGCGTGGGCACCTCCGTCATGATGCGCCGGGTGGCCTCCAGGCCATCCATGTTCGGCATCTGGATGTCCATGGTGACGAGGTGGGGCCGCAGGCGACGCGTGAGCTCCAGCGCCTCCACGCCGTCCCTGGCCTCGCCCACCACCTCGAAGGCGGGGTCGGCCCGGAGGATTTCCACCAGCAGGCGGCGGGCGGTGGGGGAGTCCTCGGCGACGAGGACACGGAGCTTGTCGGGCTTCATAGGAGCTGCCTCAGGGTTTCCAGCAGGTGGGTCTGGTCGAAAGCGCTCTTCACCAGGTAGGCACTGGCCCCCACCTGGAGGCCGCGCGCCTTGTCCTCGGGCCGGGAGCGCGCGGTGACGAGCACCACGGGCAGGCGGCCGAAGCGCGGCGAGCCTCGCACCGCCTCGGTGAGGGAGAAGCCATCCATGCGCGGCATCTCCACGTCCGAGACGACGGCGTCGGCCCCCTCCGCCTGCAGCCGCTCCCAGGCCTCCTGCCCGTCCACGCACGCCAGCACGTCATAGCCGGCCGCCTCGAGGATGCTCTGCTCCAGGGTGCGGGTGGTCATCGAGTCGTCGACGAGCAGGACGCGCTTGCGGGCCTTCTTCTCGAGGGGCGTGGGGAAGAGGCCGACGGGAGCGGTGCGGCCCTCGGCGGCGCGCACGAGCGAGTGGGCATTGAGCAGCGGGGCCATGCGCCCGTCGGGCAGCACCGCCATGCCCGAGACGTGGCGCGCGCGGCGGATGCGGGGGCCGAGGCCGCGGATGAGCACCTCCTGCTCGGCCACCACCTCGTCCACCACCAGCACGGCGCGCAGCTCGCCCGAGGCCAGCACCATGGCGCCGGGGCGCGGGCGCGGCGCCCCCGAGGGCAGGCCGAGCACCGTCGCCAGTGAGGTCAGCGGCACCAGGGCCCGGGGGCGGCCCACATCTGCTGGCCCTCCACCACCCGCACGTCCGCGGGCTCCAGGCGCAGCAGGCGCGCCACGCTCTCCCCGGCCACCGCGAAGAACTGCCCGCCCGCCGTCACCAGCAGCACCCGCAGCGTGCTGAGCGTGAGGGGCACGCCCAGGACGAAGCGCGTGCCCTGGCCCGGTTGGAAGAACACGTCCACGCTGCCCCGCAGTGCCTCCACCTGCGAGCGCACCACGTCCAGCCCCACCCCGCGGCCGGACACCTCCGTCACCGACTCCGCCGTGGACAGGCCGGACAGGAAGATGTGGCGCGCGTCCCCCGTGTCCTCCTGCACCGGCAGGCCCCGCTCGCGCGCCCGCGCGCGGATGGCGCCGAGGTCCAGCCCCCGCCCGTCGTCCTCCACCACCACCTCCACCCGGCCTCCGCGCAGCCGCGCCGTCAGCGTCACCCGGCCCTCCTCGGGCTTGCCCGCCTCGCGCCGCGCCTCCGGTGTCTCCACCCCGTGCGCCACCGCGTTGCGCACCAGGTGCAGCAGCGGCTCGCGCAGGCCCTGCAGCAGCGAGCGGTCCAGCTCCAGCGTGCCGCCGTGCACCTCCAGCCGCACCTGCTTGCCCGCCGCGCGTGCCAGGTCCCGGGCGTTGCGCTCCAGCCCCGCGCACGCCTCGGCGAAGGGCAGGGTGCGCGCGCGCCGCACCTCGTCGTCCAGGCCGCTCGTGGTCTGCAGCAGCGTGCGCTGATCCGCGGCGAGCGTCCGGCCGAGCTGCGCCAGCCGCGTCTCCAGCCGCCGTGCCGTCACCTCGTCCGCGCCCCGCAGCCGGAGGCGGAGCTGGTGCAATTCCTCGCGCATCGCCTCCAGCACCTCCAGCGCGTCCCTCCATCCGAAGGCCCGCTACGCGAAGCTCGCCGCTGCGGGTCAGCAGGGCGTCCAGCTTCTGGGCGGACACGCGCACGGGCAGCCCCTCCGTGCCGGGCGCGGGCGCCTCCACCGGGGGCTCCGGGGGTCGTGGGGGCTCCGCGCGTGGGGCCCGCGGCTCGGGGGCGCGTGCCGCCTCCGCCAGCCGGGGCACCAGGGCCTCCAGCGGCGAGCCCGTCAGGTCCTGCTTCTGCGCCAGTCGCCGTCCCGCGTCGTCCAGCGCGTCCGCGGTGGTGAAGCACAGCTCCATCAAGTCCGGGCGGGTGCCCCCATCACGCCGCACCGCGAGCAGCACCTCCTCCAACCAGTGGCAGGCCGTCTCGATGATGCTCTCGCTCACCGCGCGCGAGGCGCCCTTCACGCTGTGCACCGTGCGCAGCAGCGAGGTCATCAGCTCGTCGGAGCGCGCGGGGGAGGGGGCCTTCTCCAGGGCGAGCAGGTCCCGGTTGAGCGCGGCCACGTGCTCCTCGAGCTCCTCGAGGAACGTCGCCATCAGCGTCTGGGCGAGCCTGTCCCGGTCCATCGTCATGCGGTGCGCCTGTACTCGCTCAGCAGGCCCTTGAGCTTCTGGCCCATGATGTTGAGGTCCTGCACCGCGCGCTCCGTCTGCCGGGTGCTGGTGAGCGACTGCTGGGTGGCCTGGTTCACGTCGCGCATGGCCTGCCGTATCTGGCTGATGCCGGTGGCCTGCTGGCTGGCGGAGGCCGAAATCTGCGACGCGGTGAGCGAGGCCTGGCCCAGCAGGTCTCCGAGCGCCTGGATGGTGGCGCCCCCCTGCGTCACCACCTTGGTGGCGGCGGCCACGCTCTTGGTGCCCTCCTCGGTGGCCATCACCGCGCCCTGGGTGGCCTTCTGGATTTGACCGAGAATCTGCCGCACCTGACCGGTGGCCTTCTTGGACTGGTCCGCCAGGGCCTTCACCTCGGCGGCCACCACGGCGAAGCCCCGGCCGTGCTCTCCGGCGCGGCTGGCCTCGATGGAGGCGTTGAGGGCCAGCATGTGCGTCTGCTCGGAGATGTCGTTGACGGTGGTGATGATGTCGCCGATGGCCTGGGCCTGCTCGGCCAGGGAGAGGATGCGCGAGGCGATGGACTCCACCTGCTCGCGCACGTTGGCCATGGCGGCGATGGCCTCGTCCACCGCGCGCCGGCCGCTCTTTCCCACCTCCTCGGAGTGGCGCGCCGTCTCGCTCACCGCGCGGGCGCGGCCCGCGGCCTCCTCGGACGTCTGGGCGATCTCCTCGATGGTGCTCACCGTCTCGCTCACCGCGCTGCCCTGCTCCTGGGCGCCGGCCACCTGCTCGGTGGTGCTGGCGAGGATTTCGGCGGTGGTGCCGGCGAGCTGGTTGACGAACTCGGCCACCGTCCGCAGGGTGTGCTCGCGCTCCTGGGCCTGCTTCGCGAGCTGGGCCTCGGCATGCTGGCGGCGCTCGGTCATGGCGTTGAAGGCGCGCGCCAGCTCGCCCGTCTCGTCCTGGTTGTGCACGTCGATGCGGTGCTCGAAGTTGCCGCGGCCGATCTGCTCGGCCCCCGTCACGAGCTTGTCCAGGGGGCCGGTGATGCTGCGGGTAATGAGATAGCTGCCCAGGCCGACGACGAGGAAGCCCAGCAGCGTGCCCAGGCCCAGCACCACCAGGGTGTGCCGGGCGCTGGCCCGGGCTTCCTGATCGAATTGGTTCCAGTTCCGGTTCTCCACCTCCAGCATTTCGCCGAGCACCTGGCGGATCTGCTCCATGAGCTGCTGGCCCCGCTCCTCCTGGATGCGGGCCACCGCCGCCCGCGGGCCCTGCTCCCTCCGGAGGCGGATGATCGTGTTCAGCTCCTCGAGCCTGTCGCGGATGAGGGGCTCGAGGCGGGCCAGCCGGGTGAGCTGCTCGGGCTCGTCGCCCAGATGCTGGCGCAGGGTGTCGAGCGATGAGTTGACCTGCTGGATGGCTCGCTCGTAGGGCTGCAGGTAGCGCTCCTCGCCAGTGACGAGGAAGCCGCGCTGGCCCGTCTCGGCATCCACGAGCAGCGCCCGCACCTCGCGCATGGCACGACCCTGGTCGCGGCTCTCCACGAGGTTCTGGGCGGTGGCGGTGAGCTGCTGCGCGCCCTGGAAGGACACCAGGGCCACGGCGAGCAGCACCAGCAGGGACAGTCCGAAGCCAAGGGCGATCTTCTTCCCGATGCTCATGAGGTCCTTTCCTCGGAGATGTCGAAGAAGAGGCGACCCTCTCCCAGCAGGGCCTCTCCCTCCAGCACGGTGATTCCGTCGCGGCTGATGCCGGACACGAGCGAGCGCTCCCGGCTACCGAGCGCGGCGGGGGCGGGCAGGAGCGAGTCGCGCGCCACGAGGCGCACCTCCTCCACCACGTCGGCGCGCAGGCCCAGCTCCGGCCGGTCCGAGCCCACCACCAGCACGGGCCCGTGGGTGGTGGGAGCGGCCCGCCCGAAGAGGGGCGCGAGCTCCACCACCGCCAGCACCTCGCCGTGCAGCAGGGTGAGGCCGCGCAGCACCTCCGGCGCGCCGGGCAGGGGCACGAGCTGCTCCGGGGCGCGCAGCACCTGCAGCACGAAGCGCGTCTCCAGCGCGTAGTCCTGCGCGCCGGAGCGGAAGTGCACCAGCTCCAGCAGGGGGCCGCTCTGGGTCTCCCGGGAGAGGGGACGTGCCAGTGCGCGCGCTCGCTCGGCGAGCAGGGCCTCCTCCTCCTCGGGGGGGGAGGTGGTGGAGGTCTCGGTGGCGGCGGCGAGTCGGGCCAGCTTCCGATAGGCCGCGGCCCAGTCCAACCCGCCGTCCTTCGCGTCATCGCCTCGCGCCATCAGTGCGACTCCTCATGGGCTTCCAACCGGGTGCGCTCCGCACGGGCCACCTCCACCAGCCGGCTGGCGACATCTCCGTCGGCCAGGGGGACCGGCGCGTCCTCGGGCAGCGTGGCGCACAGCGACTCGGCGGTGCGGAAGGCGCGCAGGGCACCCGCTGTGTCACCCTGACGCCGGAGGATGTGGCCGAGCATGAGGTGGGCCACGGCCAGGGTGGGCTCGAGGTAGAGGGCCTGGCGCGCGGCGCGCTCGGACTCCGCCAGCCGGCCGAGGCCCATGAGCAGCAGGGCCTCGAGGTAGCGCAGCTCCACGGTCAGCGGGTGGCGCACGATGGCCTCGGCGCAGGCGCGCACGGCGGCCTGGGCGTCGAGGTTGGCCAGGGCGCGCACCGCCATGGCCGCGGCCCCCGGGTCTCCCTGGAGCGCTCCGGCCTGTTGCGCCGCCTCGCGCCAGTCCCCGCGGGAGAGGGCCCGCCTCGCGCCCTCCAGCCCATCGGGTCCGGCGGAGGCCTCGGGGGGAGGTCCGGGCGCGGGCGGAGCAGGAGGCAGGCGGCGGAGTGGCGGGAAACCGCGAGGGCGTGTCGGGGCGGCGGGGCGTGGGCCTCGCGGTGTCGCCCGCGACGGGCCGGCGGTAGACGACGCCCCAGTCGGTGGGGACCGCCTCGAAGTGTGCGAGCCCGATGAGCGAGGGGTCCGAGGGTCCGGGGATGAGGAAGCCCCCGTCGGCGAGGGCGGCGTGGAGCCGCCGGGCCACGGCCTCGATGGTGGGGCGGTTGAAGTAGATGAGGACGTTGCGGCAGAAGATGATGTCCATGCCCCAGATGCCGGAGGTGGCGGACGGCCAGGAGTCCTCGGCGAGGTTGAGGTAGCCGAACCGGACGCGGTCGCGCACCTCGGGAGCGAGGGAGTAGCGCTTGCCTTCCTGGCGCAGGAAGGGCCGCATGCGGTGCGCCTGGGGGCCACGCAGGGACCACTCGCCATAGCTGGCCACCCGGGAGCGGGCGAGGGCGGCGCGAGACACGTCCGTGCCCCACACCTCCATCCGGTCTCCGTACCCCTCCTCCAGCAGGAGCACCGCGAGCGAGTAGGGCTCCTCGCCCGAGGCGCAGCCGGCGCTCCACGCGCGCACCACGTGCCTGGGGCCCCGGCGCCGGGCGAGGTCCGCGAGCACCTCGTGGCGCACGAAGTCGAAGTGCTCCGGGTTGCGGAAGAAGTACGTCTCCCCGATGGTGAGCTCCACCAGCAGGTCATCCAGGGCCGAGGGGTCCGCCTCGAGCCGCGCGAGGTAGGCGTCGAAGTCGGCGGGCAGGCCGGCGCGGGCCATGGCCCGGTCGATGCCCTCCATGGCGGCCGGTGGATAGCTCGGAGGCAAGAGGCCGGCGCGCGCGGCGACGAGGTCGATGACCGCGACGTAGCCGGGGTGGAGCCAGGAGCGGGTGCCGTCCATCACCGCGAGGCTCCTTCCTGCTCCGCGAGCGCCTCCTCCAATGCGAGCCCCTCCGCCTCGGAGAGGAAGGTGCGCAGGTCATGGAGGAGCACCAGCCCGTCGGGCAGCTTGAGGGCACCGGCGACGTAGCCCACGCCCGGCAGCTCCCGGGGCGACTCATCGAGCTGGCCCGGCTCCAGGGTGAGCAGGCCCTCGGCGCGGTCCACCCGCAGCGCGACGCGGCGGGGCCCGGCCTGCGCCACCACGAGGTGGTCCGAGGAAGCGAGCGGGCGTGCGGGCAGGCGGAAGCGGCGACGCATGTCCAGCACGGGGAGGAGCTCTCCGCGCAGGTCCAGCAGCCCCTCCACCACGGCGGGCGCCCGGGGCAGGGGGGTGAGGCGCACGGCCCGCACCAGCTCGCGCACGTCCTCCGTGGGCAGCGCATAGCGGTGCCCCTCCAGTGTGAAGAGAAGGACCTCGCGAGCCGTGGACATCACCATGGGTCCCCCAATCGTGCGCAGTCTAGGCGCGAGTCGCTTGCCGTGGCCGCCCGCGTGTGGGGCAGCGGAGGAGGCTGACAAGTGGTGGACTTCACGCGCCTGGGTTGGAGGGGACGCTCTCGGCCGTGGTGCGCATGGCGGGGGCGGCTCCATCTTCAGGGCATGGCGGAGCATGAGCCACCGCTGGAGGTGCGAGATCTCCTGCACCTTCACGACTTCATCCGGGGACACCACGCGCGCATCCAGGAGCAATGGGAGCGAGCGGTGCGCCTGCTGCCCTCCCTCCAGGGCCTGCCCAATCCCCGGCTCGTCAGCCACCTGCCCGTCCTGCTCGAGCGGGTGGCGGAGCGGGTGGAGGGGTTCCACCAGGGAGCGCGACGGGAGGAGGCGGAGACGCCGGAGCTCCACGGGCTGGAGCGGCTGGACCTGGGGTTCGACCTGGAGGAGGTGTCCAACGAGTACTCCGCCCTGCGTACCAGCATCCTGCGGCTGTACGGCGAGCACGTTGAGCGCACCTACCCCGGAGAGCTGTCCGTGGCGCTGTGGGAGGTGGAGCGCTTCAACCAGGCCTTCGACGAGTTGATGGTCGCCGCCATCGCCCGCCATGCCCGCTCGCGCGAGCGCACCTTCCAGGCGCTCGGGGTGGCGCTCATGGGCAGCCGCAGCGCCTTCGAGTTCTCCGGAGAGGACGTGCTGCTCTTCCACTCCATGATGGGCCGGGCCACCGCCCTCATCGTCCAGGCGCAACTGGCGGCTCGCGAGCGCCAGGCGAAGGAGGAGGCAGAGGGGGCGCTGACACTGCTGCGCGAGCAGGAGTCGCGCACCGCAGCATCGTCTCGCATGACCTGCGCAATCCGCTCAACGCCATCCTGCTGTCGGCCCACGCGCTGCTGCGTTCGGACGACCTGGGCGAGCGCTATTTGACGAGCGTGCGCCGCATCGTCACGAGCGCCGAGCGCATGACGCGGATGGTCTCGGACCTGCTCGACTTCGCGAGGGGGCGGCTGGGGGGAGGCATCCCCATCAGTGTCCGTTCGGTGGACCTGGGCGCGCTCTGCCGGGAGGTGGTGGAGGAACTGGAGGCGGGACGCCCCGGGCGGGAGGTGGTGCTGAAGGTGGAGGGGAACCTCCAGGGCGAGTGGGACCCGGACCGGCTGTCCCAACTGCTCATCAACCTGGGGAAGAACGCGCTGGACTACAGCCCCGAGGAGACGCGGGTGCGCTTCACGCTCCAGGACGAGGGGGAGTCGTCCCTACTGCTGGAGGTGCACAACGAGGGGGAGCCCATTCTCGCCCGCGCGGCTCGCGTCCATCTTCGAGCCCTTCCATGTCGAGCAGATCGTCCGGGCGCACGGGGGCACCATCTCGGTGCGCTCCACCGCGGAGGAGGGCACTACCTTCACGGTGCGGTTGCCCCGGCGTCCATTGGGGGCGGGGGTGCACTGAGGCTCCCTGGCCCGGCGGCTCCAGGAACTCCGCCATCCCAGCCCGCGTCGGAGGTGCCTCCATCCAGGTCCGAGGCGGGAGCCGGTGGGGGCTCCTGGGTCACGGCGACGCGCTTGCCGTTCCGCCATTGCCATCTGCCCTCGGGATCAAATGGAAACATCGAGCTGCCAAGAAGGTTTCCCGGTCCCTCTTCGACTGGTTTGAAACCCGGGGTTGGTTCGAAGACCATCACACCGGGCATGTTCACTGGCTCCGTGACGATTTTCAGAATCCCGCTGTCAGGCTTCTCCAGGTCCTCCTGGTCGGGAATGTCCTCCGATTCCGTGACCACGGTCACCGTCCCACCATCGGGTGTCTTCAGGCTCCAGATGTGATCATCCTCATCAATCGCATCGAGAACACGCCGGAGGATACGGCCATCCTTGCTGATCGCGTATTTCGCGCCTGAATCCATGGCGGGCACCGTGCGGCCGCAGTAGGCGGGATTTTCGTTGACGTAGACGAAGATGACATCTCCCCGACGGGTGAACCGGAACGTATGTGCCTGTTGTCTGGCCCTGCACGACAGGTCCAGCTTGGACGTATCCGGAGGGAAGAGGTCATTGGAGACAATCATCAGCGCACGCAGCACCTCTCCGTCCAATTCATACGTCTTCTCCTGGGCGTTGATTTCGACGAGACCCCCGCCGACGGACAGCGGAAAGATGACCGATCTGTCCTGCTCCGGTCGCGTTGAGAAGGGCTCCCACGTTCGTGCGCAGCTGGCAAGGGCGAGGATAATGACGAAAATCAGCTTTCTCGTTGTCATGAAACATCCTCAATCTGGATTCTGGCCGGAGTCTTCCTGGATGTTTTCGAGGCGGTAGGTCCCGTCATCGAGCCATCTGAGAACTTTGTGCAGGGTCCTTTTCCATTGGCCCTGCGTCTGGACCCATGTCATGACCTCGTGTGTGGCTGGAACATATTGATAGAAGCCATCGCAGGTGGGCGCCGCGGGGTCCTCGAGTTTGAGAAGAAAGCGATGACCGCGAGCCGGAGCTTGCCCGCCGTTGTCTCGACTTCCCAGTCGTGATGACGGGCCAATTCCTCGATGAACCGATAGTCGATCGTGGAGAGGGGCCTGCCGAAGGGATGGTTGTGGAGAGCGAAGATGTACTTGAGTTCGCCTCGCTCGTAGCGTGGGTCGCTCACGAACGTGGGAAGCATACAGGTTCGCTTGTTGGTCACGAGATCATCCGGCTTTGACAAGTCCGTCAGCATGCTCATCTCGTACTTGTGCTCCGGCGTGTAATAGAGCCAGGCGCAATATTCGGTTGCGGCTCGTGCGGCGAGCTTTGGATCCAAGTTCAGGAGGTGGCCCACGGTGGCGTTGGGTTTGGAGAGAATCAACGGGCAGGCCGCTTTGAGCGCGTCCGGGTAGGAGTCGAACGACCCGAAGTTCTTCATCGGTCCTGGGATGTAATCCGCGTCCTCCCCGGGGCCAGGCCGCCAGACGCCCTCGACGGGTCTGGGCGGCGTGCATGCCAGTCCGACGAGCAGTAAAACCAGGAGACACTGGGGGCGCTGCCTCGTTCCGGGCATGAGGCGACCCTATCCTGGCGGGTGCGTCAAGCAACCGCCCTGGCAGCCCCCGCGCGGAAAGGCTGAAACGAAGGCCGGCCCCAGGCATCGTAGGCCCGTCATGGTACGTCACGTCATCGTCGTGGGAGCGGGACCCGGGGGCCTGGCCGCGGCCATCAACCTCGCCGGGCTGGGCCTGAAGGTCACCGTGGTGGAGAAGGACGCCGGTCCCGGGCGGCCGCATGAAGGGGCTCACCCTGGGCGAGCAGGGCGAGTACGCGCTGGACACCGGGCCGTCCATCCTCCAGCTGCCCGGGGTGCTGGAGCGCATCTTCGAGCGCTCGGGCAAGCGGCTCGAGGACTACGTGACGCTGGTGCCGCGTGGACCCGAACACCCGGGTGCACTTCTGGGACGGCACGCACCTGGACACCTCGCGGGACGCGGCGCGCATGGAGCGCGAGGTGGCGAAGTTCGGCCCGGACAAGGCCGCGCGCGCTGCGCCGCTGGCTGGCGGAGGCGCCGGGAGAAGTACGCGCATCGCCTACGAGAAGTTCATCGCCACGCACGCCGGCGAGCCTCGGCTACTACGCGCCCTGGCGGCTGCTCGCCCACGCTGCGCTTCAAGCCGTGGCAGACGCTCTACCGGCACCTGGACGAGCTTCTTCCACGACGACCGCATGACCTACGCGCTCGCCTACCCCTCGAAGTACCTGGGGCTGCACCCCACCACCTGCTCCTGCGTCTTCAGCGTCATCCCGTTCCTGGAGCTGGCCTTCGGGGTGTGGCACGTGGAGGGCGGCTTCCGGGCGCTGGCGCGGGGGATGAAGAAGTGCGCGGAGGACCTGGGCGCCACCTTCCGCATGGGCGAGCGCCGGTGGAGCAGGTGCTGGTGGAGGACGGCGCGCGCGGCGGGCGTGCGGCTGGCCAGCGGCGAGCGCGCTGGAGGCGGACGCGGTGGTGGTGAACGCGGACCTGCCCTACGCGGCGCCAGAAGCTCGTTCCCCCGAGGCGCGCGCCAGGGCACGCGGCTGACGCGACGCGCGCGCTGGAGAAGGCGAAGTACTCGTGCAGCACCTTCATGGTCTACCTCGGGCTGGACCGCGTCTACGACGAGCTGCCGCACCACCTCATCTACCTGTCCGAGCAGCGCGCGGCGCACGGACCGGCGCGCGCTGGAGGACCGCAGCGTCGACCTGGACGACCCGCCCTTCTACGTCTGCAACCCGAGCGTGACGGACCCGAGCGGGGCGCCCGACGGGCCACTCCACGCTGTACGTGCTGGTGCCCACGCCCAACACCTCGCGGCCGGTGGACTGGGCGCGCCACGGAGCGCATGCTGCGCGAGCGGATTCCGGCCATGCTGGAGAAGGTGGGGCTGAAGGGCGTGCGCCAGCACATCCGCGCCGAGCGCTACTTCACCGCGGAGACGTGGCGGGACGACTTCAACGTCTTCCGCGGGGCGGTCTTCAACCTCTCGCACACCTGGCTGCAGCTCGGGCCGCTGCGGCCGAAGGTGAAGAGCCCGCAGCGTCGAGGGGCTCTACTGGGTGGGCGGGGGCACGCACCCGGGCAGCGGGCTGCTCACCATCATGGAGAGCGCGAACATCGCCGCCGACTACCTCGCCCGGGAGGCGGGCAAGGGACCCCTGCCCGGGTGGCCCCATGTACCCCCGGTCGAAGAGGCTCCAATCGAGTCCCGCTGCACATGTAGGGTGAGCACCACCCGGAATACGTGATAGGACTCCAAGCCTTTCGACACGCAAACGCATGAACGAAGCGCTTCAAGTTCTTCTGACCGATGGTGTGATTGACGAGGTCGTGGGTCGCCTCAAGAGTGGCAAGGAGGCGGACGTGTACCTTGTCCGCCACGGCGGCGAGATCGTCGCGGCCAAGATCTACAAGGAGCGCGAGCACCGCAACTTCCGCAACAACTCGGGCTACCGGGAGGGCCGGCAGGTGCGCAACAGCCGCACCGCGCGAGCCATCGCCAAGGGGAGCCGCTTCGGCGTCCGGGCGGCGGAGGATGCCTGGAAGACGGCCGAGGCGGACGCGCTGGGCAAGCTGTACGCGGCCGGCGTGTGCGTGCCCAAGCCGGTGATGTTCTACGAGGGCGTGCTGCTGATGGAGCTGGTGCTGGACCTCGAGGGTCACCCGGCGCCCCGGCTGGAGGAGGCCGCGCTCACGCCCGAGGAGGCGTCGGCGCTGTACTTCGACCTGCGCAACCAGGCCATCCGGATGTTGTGCTGCGACCTCATCCACGGGGACCTGTCGGCGTTCAACATCCTGCTGGGCAACCGCGGGGCCACCATCATCGACTTCCCGCAGGTGGTGGACGCGGCGGCCAACAGCCAGGCCGAGTTCTTCTTCAAGCGCGACCTGGAGAACCTGCGCCGCTACTTCGAGCTGGCGGACCCGAGCCTGCGGGCGCGAGCGGGTGATGCGCCCGAAATCTGGCGGGCGTACGTGAAGCGCGAGCTGACGCCGGACTTCGAGCCCACGGGCCGCTTCCAGCCCGAGGGCGGGCGCGAGCGCCGCTTCTCCGGAGGTCCGCGCAACGGCGAGGGCCGCTTCAACGGCAATGGCCCGGGAGACAGGTTCGGCGGTGGGCGTCCTCCTCGGGACGAGCGCCCACGCGGCGAGCGCTTCCCGCCGGGAGACCGTCCCCCGGGGAGACCGTCCCCAGGGCGAGCGCTTCCAGCAGGGCGGGCGTCCCCAGGGCGAGCGTCCCCAAGGCGAGCGCTTCCCGCCGGGAGACCGTCCCCCCCGGGGAGACCGTCCCCCGCGCGGCAACGGAGAGGGTCCGCGCCAGTTCTCGGAACAGAGCCCGCGACCCCCGGAGCAGCAGGGGCCCCGCGAGTTCCGTCCCCGGGGCGAGCGGCCCCCCCGAGGAGACCGTCCCCAGGGCGAGCGTCCTCCCCGGGGAGACCGTCCCCAGGGCGAGCGTCCTCCCCGGGGAGACCGTCCCCAGGGCGAGCGTCCTCCCGGGGAGACCGTCCCCAGGGCGAGCGCTTCCGCAGGGCGAGCGTCCCCCGCGGGGTAACGGGGACGGACAGCGCCCGTGGGGAGAGCAGGGGGCGAGGCCCTCGGGACAGCAGGGGCCGCGAGAGCCGCGGCCACAGGGGCGTCCTCCGGAGCGGAGGAACGAGGGGTCTGGTCGTGGACCCCGTCAGGGGCGGGGGCGGCGGCGGGCCCGTGGTGACGTACGCGGCCAAGGCTCCGGGTGCCACTGCCACTCCGGCGTCTCCGCCGAAGTCGGAAGACGAGTCCTAGCGGAAGCGGTCGAAGGACTCCGGCTCGGGTTGGCAGGCCACCTCGAGGAAGGTGGTGCTGCGCCCGCGCATGAGGGCCCACAGACAGCGCAGGAGACAGGTGGCTCCGAACTCCCGGTAGATGAGACCGAGGTTCTCGAGCACCTCACGTCCGGTGATGACTCCGCGCATGGCGCACCCCCTGAAGAGCTTCGCCTCCCCCGCTGCAAAGGCTTTGCCGAGTCGTTCCTGTCGGAAATACAGGGTCTGTCTGGCATTGGACGCGCCAAGCCCCCCGTCTTCCGTTGGGCGATTTACGCCTACCTGCGCGGAGGTGTGACGCCCCACCCTGAAGGCTGAAGTTCCTACAGGTGGCCTGTGGAAAGGTCGACGGGGCGCCGGGGATGATGGGCGCGGAGTCCAACCGCACCCCGCCACCAGGAGTCCCCCATGCGTCGCACCGCCATCGCCGTCGCCATTGCCTTCGTGCTCGGTGGTTTCACCCAGCGTGCCTTCGCCGAGAAGCAGCCGAAGATGGAGGAGGCGCTCGTTCACCTGCGCTACGCGCTGGCCGCGCTCAAGACGGCCACCCACGACAAGGGCGGCCACCGCGCCAGGGCCGTCGAGCCCACCGAGAAGGCCCTGGAGGAGGTGAACAAGGGCATCGCCTTCGACGACAAGCACTGACGCTCCGCGTCAGCGCCATCCCGCCGGGTGCGCCGACTCCGGCGGGACCTCGGTCAGAAAAATACTGACGCAACTGGAAACCTATAAGTCCGATAATTGAAGCTACGTAGGTCGCCTACATTCTCCCGCCCCACGCTCACCCGTGGCGCCCCCAAGCTCGAGAGGTCGCATCATGGCTATCAAGAAGGCCGGTGGTTCTTCGTCCACTCCTCCCAAGCCCAAGCCTCCCGAGCCGAAGCCCGAGAGCAAGCCGGCGGCGAAGCCGAGCAACACGGCGACGGGCAAGCCGTCCACGACGGGGACGACGAAGGCGAACGGGGGCCAGGGCACCTCGACGCGTAACGAGGTGAAGCCGCGGGCGCAGCAGACGAAGGACGGGTTCGAAAGCGGCGGGTCGACCACCTCCACGCAGCGCGGCCAGCAGGCGGAGAAGCTGGGGTCCACCACGGCGCCGACGGCGCAGCCCACCGAGGCTCCGGACAAGAGCGCGCTGGCGAAGATCGGCCTGACGGAGGACGACCTCAAGAAGGCGGGACAGGCGGCGCAGCCGCACCTGCAGAAGGCGGCGCAGTCGGTGGTGGGCGGGCACCCGGAGCAGGCGCTGGAGCACCTGCGCAACGCGGCGCTGTCCTCGCCCGAGGTGGCGCAGAAGGCCATTCAGGGGCTGGCGCGGAACCTGCCCGAGGGCCCGGCGAAGTCGCTGCTGACGGATGAGAAGGTGGCCAAGGAGCTGGTCACCAACAACGAGCTGCACGCCTCCATCGGCAAGCTCATCAAGAACCCGACCGATACGGGGGCCATCCGCGAGCTGCTCACCAACGACAAGGCGCGCGACGCGGCGCTGGGCGCGCTGTCGAACGACCCGACGGTCAAGGCGCAGCTCGAGAAGGTGGGCCTGGAGCCGAAGGACCTGGTGGAGGCGGGCAAGGCCGCGCCGAAGCTGTGGGACGCCTTCGACAAGCTCAAGGCGGGGGATGTGAAGGGCGGTCTGGCCGACGTCCAGGCGGCGGTGGAGCTGGCGCCGGGGCTGGCCGCGAAGATCGGCCAGAAGGTGGTGGACGCGCTGCCGCAGGGCGTGAAGGACCAGTTCGCGAAGCTGGGCATCACCGAGGAGCAGATCCGCTCGGCGGGTCCGGCGTTGCCGCACCTGTACGACGCGGCGGACGCGGCCTCGAAGCAGGACTGGGGCAAGGCCTTCAGCAGCCTGAAGGAAGCGGCCATCTCGGCGCCGGACCTCACACCCAGGCGATGAAGGGCCTGGCCCAGCAGCTCCCGGACAAGCTGGGTGCGGCGAAGTCGCTGCTCACCAACGACGCGTTCCTCAAGGAGGTCGTCGGCAACCGCGACCTGCACGATCAGGTGGGCAAGCTCTTCAATGATCAGACCCGGATGGAGGGTCTGAAGGGCCTGCTCAACAACGACAAGGCGCGCGACGCGGCGCTCACGGCCATTGGCAATGACGCGGGTGTGAAGGCGCAGCTCGCGAAGGTGGGCCTGGAGCCGAAGGACCTGGTGGATGCGGGCAAGGCGGCCCCGAAGCTGTGGGATGCCTTCGAGAAGATCCAGAAGGGCGACGTGAAGGGCGGTCTGGCCGATGTCCAGAAGGCGGTGGAGCTGGCGCCGGGGCTGGCCGCGAAGATCGGCCAGAAGGTGGTGGACGCGCTGCCGCAGGGGGTGAAGGACCAGTTCGCGAAGCTGGGCATCACTCCGGAGCAGATCCGCACGGCGGGCCCGGCGCTGCCGCACCTGTACGAGGCGGCGGACGCGGCCTCGAAGCAGGACTGGGGCAAGGCCTTCAGCAGCCTGAAGGAGGCGGCCATCTCGGCGCCGGACCTCACCACCCAGGCGATGAAGGGTCTGGCCGCAGCAGCTTCCGGACAAGCTCGGCGCGGCGAAGTCGCTGCTCACCAACGATGCCTTCCTCAAGGAGGTCGTCGGCAACCGCGACCTGCACGACCAGGTGGGCAAGCTCTTCAACGAGTCGACCCGCATGGAGGGCCTGCGCGGGCTGCTGGGCAACGACAAGGCGCGCGACGCGGCGCTCACGGCCATCGGCAACGACGCGGGCGTCAAGGCGCAGCTCGAGAAGATCGGCCTGGCCCCGAGCGACCTGGTCGAGGCGGGCAAGGCCGCGCCGCACGTATTCGACGCGGTGAAGGCCCTCACCGAGGGGAAGATCGACGACGCCATCACCGCGCTGGGCAAGGCGGGCGAGGCGGCCCCGGAGCTGCTGAACAAGATTGGCGAGAAGATCGTCAGCAAGCTGCCCGAGGGCCTGCGCACCAACATCACCAACCTGGGGATTACGCCGTCCGAGCTGCTCCAGGCGGGCAAGGCGCTGCCGGACATCCTCAAGGCGGGCAAGGCGCTGGGTGAGGGCGACTTCCAGGTCGCGCTCAAGAGCCTCAAGGACGCGGCGGGCAAGATGCCGCCGTCCATCATCGAGAAGGCCATCACCACGACGGCCGGCAAGCTCTCGGACGAGGGCTTCGCGGGCGTGGCGAAGTCGCTGCTCACCGACAAGGACTTCGTCCACCAGCTCGTGACGAACAAGGACCTGCACGCCTCGTTCGACAAGATGATGTCGGGCGACCTGGTGCAGGGCACCAAGGACCTGCTGGCCAACGAGTCGCTGCGCACCGCGGCGGGCAACGCGCTCGCGAAGAACGCGGGCCTGATGGAGAAGCTCAAGCCGTTCGGCATCCAGGACGGCAAGGACATCGCCGCGCTGGGCGGCTCCATCTTCGACGTGATGCAGGCCGGCAAGCAGCTCGCGGAGGGCAAGCCGGGCGAGGCCCTGCAGACGCTCGGCAAGGCGCTGGCGAACGTGCCGCCGGACCTGCGCGGGCGCATGGCGGGCTCGCTGGCGGACAAGCTGGGCGCTCCGGACTGGGCCAAGGACACCATCGTCGCGGCGGCGAGCCTGCTGGGCAACGACCAGGTGGGCAAGGCGCTGGGCGACGCCTTCGGGGCCCTCAAGAGTGGGGATATCTGGGCTTCGTGGCGGGCATCGCCACCACGGGCAAGACGATCGCCCAGACGGCTCCCGAGACGGCCAAGGCCTTCCTCAACACGCTGTCGAAGATTCCGGGCAGCCTCGGCGAGCTGTTCGCGGACCGCGAGCTGAACGCGGCCATGGTGGACTCGGGCGCGGTGACGAACCTGTTCGAGGCCGCCGAGAAGATGGCGCGCGGCGACATCGGCGGGGCGCTCAACGAGATCGCCCAGGCGGGTGGGGCGCTGCTCACGCAGGGTGACCACTTCGAGATCGCTGGCCAGGATCTGCCCTTCGGCAAGCAGGGCATCGAGAACTTCACCCGGCTCTTCGGGCGCTTCGTGGACGCGCTTCCGGACAAGCTCAAGGAGAAGATCACCAAGGAGGCCGCGAAGTTCGCCGCCAAGGCGGGCCTCAAGTCGGTGCCGCTGCTGGGCAACATCATCAGCGGCGTGAGCTCGCTCGGCAGCGCCAAGGACCTGTACGACGCGCTCAAGGCCGACCCGAGGGATCCGGTGAACGTGGCGCTGGCGGCGGGTCAGCTCGGCCTGGACATCGCCGGCACGGTGCCGGGCCTGAACAGCATCACGGGCCCGCTGCAGATGGTCCTGGGCACGGCGAAGGTCGTCAAGGGCGCGGCCGACCTGATTGGGGACGTCCAGGAGTTCCAGCAGAGCCTCGTCGGAGGCTGAGCACCCGAGGTGGGCGCCGGGTGGCCGATGAGGTCACCCGGTAGCCCGCGACAACGGCGAGCAGTCGGAGACGGAGCCCCTCCCGGTCGAGTTCCTCACCAACTTGTCCACTAAGTGTACAGGTTGCCGAAGCGCGAGCCCGGCAGGTGTCCTCTCCTCCGGGACTCGCTGGCCCTCCGGCCATGTTCTTCAAAAACCTGTCCGACAGTCGGACAGGTTTCTGAAGGCCGAACCCGGCGGGCCCCCTGTCTTCCGCAGCCTCCCGGTCGCACTCCTCACGAACTGGTCCGACCATCGGACCAGTTGCGGGAGAGCGCGCCCGGAGGCCTCCTCGTGCACGGAGTGTTCGGATGCTTCAGGGGCGAGGCGTCGGCGGTGCTTCGCCCTCCGCTAGCGTGGGCTCGCGCCAGATGTAGAGAAACCAGTAGACCGGCATTGCCAGGGGCGCGCCGAAGAAGAGGACCACCGCCCACAGCACCCGCGGGTTGTCGGGGACGCGGGGATTGCGGAACAGGTCCACCATGTAGAAGACGAGCAGCGCGACGAGGACCACCATGTTCAGGCAGGTGAGTCCGAAGAGCGCGAAGAAGAGGGGCGGCGGCCCTCCCTGGTCTCCTCCCGGGGGAGGATGCCCGGTCGCGGCCGACAGGAACATGCCCATGAAGAGGACGAAATGGAGCCCCAGCAGGAGCAGGGGCAGCAGGGTCGCGATACCGAGGAGGACCTTCGCCGGTCTGCGCATCATCGCCGCAGCTTATCCGCGCGGAGTTCACCTCTCCAGCGCCTCGGGGGCGCCCTGGCGCACGAAGTCGAGGTCCAGCTCGCGCCATGGCCGCTCGACCTCCTGGGCGTTCTCCGGGAGTGTCTCGAGCCGCGCGCGGCAGCGCCGCAACGCTTCGGCCATCTGCTCGTCGCGCACCGGGGGCAGGTTGTTGTGGATGGCGGTGAGCGGGTTGTTGATTTCGTGCGAGAGCCGCGCCAGGAACTGTCCCAGGGCCGAGAGCTTCTCCGCCTGGGCGACCTTCTCGCGGGCCCGGTGGACCGGCTCGGGAGGGGCTGTTCCCTCCCGAGCGACCGTGGCCGCCGCCCGGCCCTACCCGAGCTTCTTGATGAACGCCGCGACGAGCTCGGACTTCTTCGCGTCGCTCTCGTTCACGGGCAGCACGAGGATGCGGTCGGCGGGGAGCACCTTGCGCGCCCGCTCCTGCAACTGAGCGCTGTACTTCGCGACATACTCGTCGGCGGTCTTCTGGGCGACGCCGGAGGCGAGGCCCTTCTTGCGCTGCTCCTCGAGGCCGGCGAAGTCGAGCACGCAGCCATCGGCCTGGCCGAGGTAGAGCAGCCAGCTCACGCCGTAGAGGCCGATGCGCTGTTGGTCGGCGGCGACCTTGTCGAGGGCGGCCTTGTAGAAGGGGGCGAGCTTGGGGTTCTCGCCGGGGGGGAGGCCGGACTCGAGCAGGAGCTTCTGGGCGTCCTTGCTGTCGGAGACCACGTCGGTGACGGCGTCGTTGTCCACGAAGGTGAGCCGGGACGCCGAGCAGGCACTGGAAATCCAGGGCGCCGATTCCGCCGGCTCGTTGTCGAAGACGATGATGAAGCGCTTCATCGAGGAGTCTCCAGGACAGGGATGCGGGCCATCATAGCCGCAGGTGGCCGCTCGGGGGACATCCAGGCAGGCGGAAGGCGGAGGGGAGTCCGACGCCGGGCGCCGGGAATGTGGAGCCCTCCGGAGAGGGAGATGCGGCGCGCGTGGGCGCGGCGGGTTAGACAGAGGGCGTGGCTCCTCCGCACTCCGCACCGCGTCCCCCCCAGTCCCTCAAGGCCCGGCTGAAGAACACGGGCAGCCTCTTCCGGCAGCTGCCCGGGCACCTTCCGCCTCTTCTGGCAGGCGAGTCCCCGGGGCGCGGTGGTGCTGGGGGCGCTGACGCTGGTGGCGGCGGTGCTGCCGGCGGCGCATCGCCTGGGTGGGCAAGCTCATCATGGACGGGGTGGTGGAGGCGGCGCGCGGACGGGAGCGAGGCGGCGCGGCGCGGGTGTTGCGCCTGGTGGGGCTGGAGTTCGGGCTGATGGTGGGCTCGGCGGTGGTGGACCGGGGGCTCTCGCTGACGCGCGAGCTGCTGCGGGCGAGCCTGGGCAACCTGCTCAACGAGCGCATCCTCGAGAAGGCGCTGACGCTGGAGCTGCGGCACTTCGAGGACTCGGACACCTACGACAAGATGCAGAACGCGCGGCGCGAGGCGAACAGCCGGCCGCTGGCGCTGGTGATGGACGCGTTCTCCATCGTGCGCAACCTGTGACGCTGTCCACCTACGCGGTGCTGCTGGTGACGCTGTCGCCGTGGAGCGTGGTGGTGCTGGTGGCGGCGAGCATCCCGGCGTTCATCGCGGAGGCGCGGCTGGCCGGCGGAGGGCTTCCGGCTGTACTCGTGGCGTGCGCCCGAGGGGCGGAAGCTCAACTACCTGGAGTGGATCCTCACGCGCGACAACCACGTGAAGGAGGTGAAGCTGTTCGGGCTGGGCCCGCTCATCCTGGGGCGCTACCGGACGCTCTTCGAGAAGTTCTTCGCAGGAGGACCGGGCGCTCGCGCTGAAGCGGATGGGGTGGGGCCTGGTGCTGGGGCTGGTGTCGCTGGGGGCGTTCTACGGGTGCTACGCGTTCGTGGTGGGCCGGGCGGCGCGGGGGCCATCACCGTGGGCGACCTGGTGCTGTACCTGGCGGTGTTCCGGCAGGGGCAGGCGGCGTTCCAGGGAATCCTGTCGAGCCTGGGCAGCATGTACGAGAGGGCGCTCTTCATGAGCAACCTCTTCGCGTACCTGGAGATACCCACGGGGCAGGAGGCGCCACGGGTGCTGCCGGCGAAGACGGCGTCGAGGGGGAGTGGCAACGCCATCGAGCTGCGCAACGTGTCGTTCCGCTATCCGGGGAAGGAGGCGTGGGCGCTGCGCGACCTGTCACTGCGGCTGGAGCCGGGGGAGAAGCTGGCGCTGGTGGGGGAGAACGGGGCGGGGAAGAGCACGCTGGTGAAGCTGCTGCTGCGCCTGTACGAGCCGACGGAGGGGGAGATTCTCTACGGGGGCGTGAACCTGAAGGACATGGACCCGGAGGACCTGCGCTCGCGGTTCGGGGCGGTGTTCCAGGACTTCGTGCGCTACCAGTTCAGCGTGGCGGAGAACATCGGGCTGGGGCACGTGTCGGCGCTGGAGGACCGGCAACCGCATCGTCCGGGCGGCGGAGCAGGGTGGGGCGAGCGCGGTGATCGACACGCTGCCGAACCAGTACGACACGATGCTGGGCGGCTGGTTCGAGAAGGGGCACGAGCTGAGCGGAGGGCAGTGGCAGAAGCTGGGGGTGGCGCGGGCCTTCATGCGGGAGGACGCGGAGGTGCTCATCCTCGACGAGCCGACGGCGAGCATCGACGCGGAGTCGGAGCACGCGCTGTTCGAGCGCTTCCAGGAGCTGGCGGCGGACCGGATCGCCCTGGTCATTTCGCACCGGTTCTCGACGGTGCGGATGGCGGACCGGATCGCCGTGCTGCACAACGGCGAGGTGGAGGAGCTGGGCAGCCACGCGGAGTTGATGGCGCGCAACGGGCGCTACGCGCACCTGTTCAACCTCCAGGCCCGCGGCTACCGGGACTGAGTTCTCGGGATGCCATGGGCGCCAGGAGTAGGATACCGGGCGCCTACCTCCTGACTTCTTGCGAGGTGGGTCCCGAGCGATAAGAGCCCTGCCCATGCCCTACACGCCCATCATCGGCACCCTTGGTTACATCATGTCCCCGGACGGGACGAAGGTGCTCCTCATCCACCGCAACGCGCGTCCCAACGATGCGCACCTCGGCAAGTACAACGGCCTCGGCGGGAAGATGGACCCGGGCGAGGACGTGGTCTCCTGCATGCGCCGCGAGATTCGCGAGGAGGCCGGCATCGAGTGCACGGACCTGACGCTGCGCGGCACCATCAACTGGCCCGGCTTCGGGCCCAAGGGCGAGGACTGGCTCGGCTTCATCTTCCGCATCGACCGCTTCGAGGGCACGCCCCATGAGCGCAATGTGGAGGGCACCCTCTCCTGGGTTCCGGTGAAGGACATCATGAGCCTGCCGCTGTGGGATGGAGACCGGCACTTCCTTCCGCTGGTGTTCGATGCGGACCCCCGGGCCTTCCACGGCGTCATGCCCTATGCCAATGGTCACGCGGTGAGCTGGTCCTTTTCCCGTATCTGAGCGTGAGCCATGAACTCCCTCCTGCGTCTGTTCCTGCTGTCCTCGGCGTGCGGCCTGCTCGCGTGTGACTCCGGCGCCCCACCCGTGGACTCCGAGTCGCCCGACGCGGGCGCCCCCGGTTCCGATGCCGGAGCCTGTGTCCAGGTGGTCCGGTACGCGCGACCGGCCGCGGGCGGTGACTGCGTGCGCTTCGCCACGCCCTGTGACGTGCCGCAGGGCTACGTCGTGTGTTGTGGCGGCCTCGCCTATGGGGCGTGCCTGGGGCTGAACCAGACGTGCGTGGATGACCCCACGGACACGTGCGATCCACAGCGCGCGGCGGACTGCCCGGGAGTCTGCCAGCCGTAGTCGCGCGGCGTCCTCCTCCAGGTGGAGCCCCGAGCGGGAGTCTCGACCTGGGGTAGCATTCCCGGGATGGCGCCCCCCTCCAGAAGACGATTCGGTCGGAACGAGCTCATGGCCGTGGCCGTGGGCGGGGTGATGCTGAGCGGGCTGGTGGCCGCGGTGGTGGTCGCGAACCGGCCGCCGGGGACGCTGCGCGCCGCCGTGGAGACGAAGGCCGCCGAGGCCGCTTCGGAGCAGGCTCGGCCGCTTCCCGCCGAGCCACCTCCACCCGCTCCGGCGCCCTCGCCCGTGGTGGAGCCGCCCCCTCCCACCGTGGCGGCGCCGCCCGCGGAGGAGGCTCGGGGCTCGGCCACGTTCCCGGTCGGCTCTCTCCGGCTGGATGCGCGCAGGGACCTCTTTCGGGTGTCCACGGCGTTCGCGGCGCTCACCCGGCTGGAACCCGAGGAGACCTACGTCATCACCGAGCTCGTCATGTCCCAGCAGCGTCCGCCGTTGTTCTTCCTGCTCGCGGGCGAGGGGCTGTCGGCGGACGAGGCGGTGGGAATGGTCTCGGGTGCTTCGGAAGTACGGGTGACGGGAGCGCGCGCCGCGATGTTCTTCTCCGTGGGCCCCGGGGTGGAGGGCGAGCAGTCCCGGCGCATGGTGCGGGTGGAGAATGTGAGGACACACGAGGGCGCCACCGTCACCATCCACACGAGCCAGGCCAGCGCCTCGCTGAGCAGGGCCTTCGAGCTGAAGGGCCTGAATGCGATGCTCACGTACCAGCTCACCCTGGCCCCGGTGGGGGAGGGGGCACGCACCCGGGGGCCGAACGGGGGCGTGAGCCGGAAGGTGGCCTGCGCGCGGCGGTCCTCCGAGGAGGTCCTATACCTGGGAGGCGACCTGAACGAGCTCCTCCGCGAGCAGCAGTTCCTCCTCATCGAGGGGAGGCCCGTGGACGTGCGGGGCGCGAGCGCGGTGTGGTGCGGTTTCATCGACGATGACCCGGAGGACAACCAGGGGGAGGTGGAGCTGCGCATCTCCTCGAAGGGGCGCACGCCGGGGATGGCGCCGGCATCCACCGAGCTCCGGGAGAGTGGCGCGGGCACGGCGAAGCGCCTCTACGAAGAGGGAGTGGCGCTCTCGCGCAACACGCCCATGCTCCCCGAGGCGCAGCTGCGCCTGTTGGAGTGCCTCAAGGTCGAGCCGGCCTATGCCCCGTGCTACCTGGCGCTGGGAGCCCTCAAGGCCCGTATCGGCCAGCCCGAGCAGGGCGCGATGTACTATCGGACGTTCCTGCTCCTCGCACCGAGCGATGCGCGGGCCCCCAGGGTGAGGAAGCTCCTGGCCGATTACGCCAGGAACCACCGTCTGGAGTGAAGAGGCGGGCAGCCTCGGGAACGGGTAGCCTCCGGCTCCCATGGACACGCCCGCCTCACCCCTTCCGGCCCCGCGCTTCGGCTGGCTGCCCGAGCAGGGCTCGTGGAAGTTCCACCTGCTGCTGAGCGCGGTGGCCATCTTCATCCTCGGGCCGCTCGGGGGCATCGCCGCCGCGTACATGAACTTCAGCCTCGGCTTCTTCGTCGGCGGGCAGGTGCTGGCCGGCATCCTCGGCAGCGTCGTCACCTACGGCTACGGCGCCCGAGGGCAAGCACGGCGCCAACTACATGCAGACGATGGCCGCCTCGGTGGCCTCGATGTGCGCGCATGGCGCGTGCTCATCCAGGCCATGGTGTGGCTGGGCATGCCGCAGCCGCCCGCCTGGCAGCTGATGCTCTTCGTGAGCTGCATCGGCATGTTCGGCGTCGGGCGTGGGCATGCTCTACACGCCGCTGCTCGTGGACCGGATGCAGCTCGACTACCCCTCGGGCTACGCGGTCGCCAACATCCTGCGCGCGCTCACCGACAAGCGCCTGCTGAAGGCGCTCGATCGCCAAGCTCGGCGGCGGCACGCGGCGTGGGCGCGGTCGGTGGCGTGGGCTCACCGAGCGCGTGGCCGCCCTGGGCGCCATCGGCCTGAGCGCCTCCACCATCGGCGCGGGCATGATCGTGGGCGCCGCATCGCCGTGCCGGCCGTCATCGGCGGCGCTCGTCGGCCTGCGCTCACGCCCTACCTGCGGAGCATCGGCTGGCTGGAGCCGGACGAGCCGTTCCGCAAGATCGGCTTCCTCATCGGGCTGGCGATGATCTGCGGCGCGGCGATCGTCGACCTGTCGCTGCTGGCGGTGCAGGCGGTGGAGCGGGTGCGCAACCGCGGCCAAGGCGCCGGCCGACGAGGTGCCCGCGTGGAAGCAGGTGAACCTGCCGAAGCTGCTGCGCGTGGGTGGTCTTCTGGGGCGTGGCGGTGGTCGTGGTGGCCACGCAGCTGCTGCAGCAGCCCGCTGGGCTTCATCGTCTTCGGCCTCGGGCTGTCGCTGCTCTTCGTGCTCATCAACGGCATCTCCTACGGCATCACCGACCAGAACCCCATCTCGAGCGCCTTCGTCATCTCGGTGCTGCTGATGTCGCCGCTGGGGCTGCAAGAACCCGCTGGTGGGGCTGATGGCCGCGAGCATCCTGCTCATCTGCACCTCGGTCGGCAGCGACATGCAGCAGGACCGCTCGACGGGCTGGCGCCTGGGCACCGACCGCGTCATCCAGTTCCGCTACCAGGTCATCGGCATCGTCATGGGCGCGGTGCTGTGCGTGGTGCTGGCGCGCGTCTTCATGAGCGCCTACCCGGTGCTGGCCATCAACCAGCTCGACAACCCGGAGGCGGAGGTGGGCCAGTGGCAGTCGGCGATGACGTACAAGTTCGTCGGCGCCATCCGGAGCCTGGGCTCCCTGTCGGACTACACGGTGAAGGCGCTGCTGCTCGGCCTCGCGCTGGGCTTCACCATCGAGGTGGTGCGCAAGCTGCTCAAGCGCAGCGAGCGCTACCAGGGCTTCGTGAAGGGCTCGCGCGCGGGCTTCGCGGTGGGGTGGACGATGGACTCGGTGCTGCTGCCCAGCCCCTACGCCTCGTCCTTCGGCGGCTTCGTGAGCTGCCGGCGGCGCTGTGGTTCGGCGTGGGCGGCATCCTCTCCTCGGTGTGGAACACGCTGATGCACAGGCCGGCGCCGCACCCGGCGGGCTCGCCCGGCGACGGCGAGGCGCTGCCCGAGGACATGAGCACCACCTCGCTGGTGGGCGGCGGACTCATCGCCGGCGAGTCGCTCTACTTCCTCTTCGTGGGACTCGCCGGGCTGCTCGCGCTGCTGGGGTGAGCCTTCCCGCCGCCCCTGGCCGTCAGACGCTCGCCAGTTGTTCCTGGGGAGCGTCGACCTTCGCGGTCTCGGGTTCCTCGTTGAGGGTGACCGTCCTGCGCATGAAGAACCGGAGGGTGAGGTACACGAGGAGCCCTGTCGGGCCATAGAACATCGTCAACAGGACGCAGGGGGCCACCGCCAGGTGGGGGAGCTTGTGACGCCCCGCATCCCGGACGATCCACGCGCCGAGGAACACGTCGAACGCCAGGTAGTGGATCCAACAGAGCACCGCCACCCAGGGGTCGCTGAAGAGCAACATAGCGCCCTGGAGGGTCGCCGCGTTGGCTCCCTCGGGGATGGCGGCACCCAGGGTCAGGCCCACCATCAGGCCGAGATGCGCCAGGCCCAGCATCACCGGTATCAGGACGGAGTGGATCAGTCGCAGTGTCCACTTCCAGCGCGGTGCGAACATCAGCAGCGCCCACGCGGGAAACACGCCATAGCTGAAGATATTGAAAACGGTTTCGGCTCTCATACAGCTCTCCAATTCAGCACTGCGGGTTGGGGTCGCGGACGAGCCGACACGCGAGCACGAGGTCACGACTGTCGGTCAGTGACATGGCCTCGGAGCGTTCGCTTGTCGGGTACCCCACTCCGCCTTCACCGGCTCAGACGCGACGCACGGGCGACCGGCCTACCGGAAGCGATAGGCGATTCACCTCGAAGGGCCGCGGGGCGGAGTGGTGGTCAGCGAGAGGAGATCATGAGAGACGCGGAGGACGCGTCGAGAGCAAGGTACGCCGCGTCCCCGGATTTGCAATGGCTTTTTTCAACGGCGGGCGAAGTGCCGCCCGCCGCCTTGCTCACGGCGTATGGGAGCGCTTCAGGAGGACTTCGCACTCGGTGGACAGCTCGTAGACGAGCGGCACGCCAGTGGCGAGCTCCAGGCCCACCACCTGCTCACCGGTGAGCTTGTCGAGCTTCATCACCAGGGAGCGGTTGGAGTTGCCGTGGGCCACCACGAGCACGTTCTTGCCCAGGCGCAGGTCGCCGCTGATGGCGCGGTCGTAGAAGGGCAGCACGCGCTTGGCGGTCATCTCCAGGGACTCGCCATTGGGGGGCGGCACGTCATAGGAGCGGCGCCACTTCTTCACCTGGTCATCGCCCCAGCGCTTGGCGGCGTCTTCCTTGTTGAGACCCTGGAGGTCGCCGTAGTGGCGCTCGTTGAGGGCGGCGTCGCGGATGACGGGGATGCGCTGGCCGAGCGACTCGAGGATGATGGCCAGCGTCTCCTGGGCGCGGGTGAGGGCCGAGGTGTAGGCCACGTCGAACGTGAGGCCCTCGAGGGTCCTGGCCGCCTGCCGGGCCTCGGCGCGGCCCTTCTCGGTCAGGGGCACGTCCACGAAGCCGGTGAAGCGGTTCTCATGGTTCCACAGGGACTGTCCGTGTCGGACGAGAGCGAGGATGGGCATAGGTCCTTGGCCCTACTTCAACCCGGGCGGGGCTGTAAACCGGGACGAAGGGGCCCCGGCCCGGGAAGCGTCCCCGCTACGCCGCGGACGCGCGCGACCCGCCGGCCGAATCCGAGCCCTTCGTGGCCGCGTCCACCCGATCCAGGTAGCGCGTCAGCCGCGGGCGGGCGGCGAGCTGATCGCGCTGCCACGCGGTGAGCTCATTGCGCAGGCTGTGGAGCAGGCCGAACAGGGCGATGTCCGCGGTGGAGAAGGCGCTCAGCCAGAAGCCCTCCTCGGGAGCGCGGGCCTCCAGCGCGTCGAGCGGTCTCCTGGAAGCGGCGCCAGCAGACCTCTGGGCCCGCGCGCCAGATGTCGCGCGCCACCAGACCCTTGACGATGCGCTTGCGCACCTGACCGCCGATGACACTCCGCAGCAACCCGGGCATGCCGGCGAAGGCGGCGTCGCGGAACCTGGGCCAGTTGCGGTCATCGGCCCAGCGGGAGGCCATGACGAAGCCGGCGAGCGCGTTGTCCGCGAGTTCCTCCCAGAGGACGGCCTCGGCGGCGAGCTTCGGGTCGTTCGTGCCGTGGAAGGTGCGGCCCGCGAGCGTCTGGATTCGCTTGAGGATGTCGGTGGAGTCGCCCACGGCCTCGGTGTCGCCGATGAGCAGGACGGGCACCTGGCCGGTGGGGTGGTACTTCTTGAAGCTGTTGGGCATGCCGTGGCGGCGCTCGTAGGGGAGGCCCAGGTACTTCAGGCCCCGGTGCACCTTGAGGCAGAACGGCGAATAGCTCTCCAGGCCGGGGACGGTGGTTTCCCCGAGCTCGCACAGGACGAGCTTCGGGAGGTGGGGGGAGGTCATGGGCTCACTTCCGCACGGTCAACCCCCCAGACGTCAACAAGGACCCGGCTCGCCTACACGCAAATGTGGCGCTCGCACGTCAAACCACCGAAGATCCATCCCGGTCGGTTCGGGGTCGGTCCTTCGCTACGCTCCTGGCCGGCGAGGACGTCATGCCCCTTCCCATCGAGCACCTCGACATCACGGCGTTTCGTGGCCTTCGCCACCTGAAGTTGGAGAAGCTGGGGCGCGTCAACCTGCTTGTCGGACTGAACGATAGTGGGAAGACGAGCGTGCTCGAGGCCATCGCATTGATGTCGCGACCTCTCGACCCGACATGGTGGCTCCGCCTTGCGCAACAGCGGGAACCCTCGCAGCAGATACCCTTGCGTCGTCTTTCGCGTACCGACCGGCTCAGGTGGCTCTTCCCGCCGAGCGAGCTGCCTGAGCTTGATCGCGCGGAAGTGGTCATCAACGCCGAAGGGCGGATTCCCATCACGGCGATAAAGGCGAGGTTCAAGCGAGTGGTTGCCATGCGGCAACCCCCGGTTTATCGAGGAAGGGTCAGTGCTCCGGAGCGCGAGACTCCCGGTGCCGAGCTTCAGATCGAATCTCGCACGGCAGACCATGAGAGGATGCACACCTTTACGTTGTGGCAGGGCGAGCACATCGGTTCAGTTGGCCGGAAGAGCGGGGGGCCGCACTGCGAGATGGTACTTGCCTACCATCACTGGATGCCAACGGTTCCCATTCGTGGCTACTCCCAGGCTCGACTGGAGGGCACCAGTCAGGACCTGACCACCTTGCTCTCCCTCCTCGATCCGGAGATCCGGGGGCTCGAGATTCTGCAACCCGAGGATGAGCCGGTACTCTACGTGACACATGCGACGTATGGGCCCGTGCCACTGAGCGTCTATGGCGACGGCATCCGTCGCACGTTGCTCCTCGCTGAGTCCGTCGTGAAAGCGAAGGGGGGCCTCCTGCTCATCGACGAGATAGAGACCGGCATCCACGTGAGCGCGCTGGGTGGCGTGTATTCCTGGCTCGTCCGCGTCTGTCGCGAGCTCGATGTCCAGCTCTTCGTGACGACGCACAGCCTCGAAGCCATCGACGCGCTGCTCGCCGCGGATACGACTCCCGAGGAGGACGTCGTCGCGTTCAAGCTCGGCCGACATGAGGGACAGAGCGTCGTCAAGCGCTACGGTGAGGAGCAGCTCAAGTGGATGCGGTTCGAGCGCGGCCTCGAAGTGCGATAGCCCATGCGATACGTCTATTTCGCTGTCGAGGGTCCGCATGATGTCGAGTTCGTGGCGCGGTTCCTCAAGCTCCAGGGGCTAAAGCGGATCCAGCACAAGCCCCAGCTCGCCCCGTTCTGGGTTCCGCTGCTGCCGACCAGTTGGCCCTCTCCGCTCGGGTCAACCGACCTGCTGAAGCGCGTGCAGGTCCCGGCGTTCTTCCAGAACGACACTGTGTCGGTAGCCATCGACGCGGTGACCGGTGACAGTCAACTGCTCACCAGTGCCATCCGCGTCAGGAACACAGTCGATCAGCCCGGGGCCGATGAGCTCCATGCCATCGGCATCGTGCTCGACTCCGACCAGAAGAAGTCGGCAAGCGAGCGCTTCGCCACCATCTCGAAGGGACTCGCCGACGCGAAACTCCCCCTGGCTGTAGACCCGGGTCGGGTGGTCGAAGGCCCGCCTCGAATTGGAATCTTCGTCCTTCCGGACAATGTGAGCGCTGGTACGCTCGAAGACCTGCTCATCGAATGCGCGGAGAAGCAATACCCCCAGCTCCTCGCTTCCGCGCGCACCCATGTCGACTCCGTGAAGGCCGAGACCCCACCGTACGCCAAGGAAGACCTCGTGGACTTCCTGAAGCCAGCGGGTCGGCGGAAGGCAATCGTCGGAGCCATTGGCTCCGTTCTTCGGCCCGGAAAAGCCATCCAGATGTCGCTCCAGGACAACCGGTGGATCGACGAAGAGGCCCTCGACCTCCCACGTGTGAAGATGTTCCGCGCGTTCGTTGATGCGTTGCTGGCCCCTGCTCCTGCGCAGCCACCGGCTCTGGGAGTGGGTGCTACTTTCTCCCCATAGCTCGCTCGAAGGTTGGGTGCGCATCACCCGACGGGCTCAGCGGCCCCGCGCCACGCGGCCCACGAGTGAGCGGGCGCGCTTCAGGATTGAGAGGAACTCCTCGCGCTCGGCGTTGCCCTGGGGCGTGGCGCCGCGGGCAATCGTGAGCGCCTGGTCGAGGCTCCAGCGCTCGGCGTGCGGGCTGCGGCGGAGGATTTCGGCGGCGCCCATGACGGCGGTGGCGAAGCGCAGGTCCATGGGGGCCTCGGCGAAGGAGGCCGCGAGCGCTCCGGCGGGGAAGTGGAACACGCGCTCCGAGGCCGACTCGCCCCGGGGCTGCTTGGCGCGGAGGCGCACGGTGGCCAGTCCCGCTCCGGCGCCGGGCTTCAACTCCAGCTCGTAGAGCGCGGTGACGGTGTGGCCCGAGCCAATCTCGCCCGCGTCCACCTTGTCGTTGCGGAAGTCGCGGTCGGCGATGTCCCGGTTCTCGTAGCCGACGAGCCGGTAGCGGGCCACCTGGGCGGGATCGAACTCCACCTGGAGCTTCACGTCCTGGGCGATGACCTCCAGGGTGCCGCCGAGCTGCTCCTGGAAGATGCGGCGCGCGGCCAGGAGCGAGTCCACGTAGTAGTGGTTGCCATTGCCCTGGTCGGCGAACTGCTCCATCACCGTGTCCTTGTAGTTGCCCATGCCGAAGCCCACGGTGGTGACGGTGATGCCCTCCTTCACGTGGCCGCGGATGAGCTGGAGGATGTCCTCGTGGGAGGTGGGGCCCACGTTGGCGTCGCCGTCGGAGAGGATGATGACGCGCGAGATGGAGCCCCCATCGAGCGTCTTCATCGCCTGCTGGTAGGCGAGCTGGATGCCCGAGGCCATGGCGGTGGAGCCTCCCGCGGTGAGGTCCTCGATGGCGGCGTGGATGCGGGCCTTGTGCTCCAGGCCGGTGGGAGGCAGCGCGAGCTTCACGCCGCCCGCGTAGGTGACGAGCGCCACGGTGTCACCGTCGCGCAGGTTGTCGACGAGCATGCGCAGCGAGCGCTTCGCGAGCGGCAGCTTGTCGGGGGACTGCATCGAGCCGGAGACGTCCACCAGGAAGGTGAGGTGCGCGGCCTTGCGCTCGGAGATGCTGAGGCGCTTGCCCTGCACGCCCACGCGCAGCAGGTGCCGGCCGGGGGTGAAGGGCGAGGGCGCGGCGTCCAGGTGCACCGCGAGCGGGGAGCCCTCGGGCTCGGGGTAGGAGTAGCGGAAGTAGTTGAGGAACTCCTCCACGCGCACGGCCTCGCGCGGGGGCGGCGTGCCCTCGAGAATCTTGCGCCGCGCGAGGGTGTAGGAGGCGGTGTCCACGTCGATGGCGAAGGTGGAGAGCCGGTCCTCGGCGGTGGTGACGAAGGGATTCACCCCGTGGTCGCGGTACTCCTCGGTGTTGCCGGCGAGCGGCTCGGCGGGAAGGTGGGCGGTGGGGATTCGCATGCCGGCCTTGCCGCTCAGGCTCTGGAGTCCCGAGCCGTAACCGTAGGAGGCACTGCCTCCCCCCCGGCCCTTGGTGCCGATGCCCCCGATGCCCACCACGCCCATGCCACCCCCGCCGGAGCCCGCCCCCTTCAGGCCGAGTCCTCCGAGTCCCTGGGCGGTTCCTCCACTGCTCCCGCCGAAGAGCTTCGCCATGGCCTGGGGCGGCTCCCCGCCAGGCGCGCTCGACGGGGTGCCCGGGGCGACCGGGCGCGGCGCTTCGGCCACCTTCATCTTGGCCTCGGGTGCCGCGTCCTTCTTGCCGGCCTGGAGCTCCGCCCGTGGCGACTCCGCCTGGGCCTGGGTCGGCTTCGCCGGTGCGTCCTCGGAGCGCCTGCAGCCGCCGAGTGTCCAGCTCCCAACGGCCAGCGCGCACACGACTCCCGTGACGGCGAGGGGACTCCGCCTCATGGACTGCCTCCAGAATGGGTGGATTCGTTTCTCGGAGCCCTTGGACAACGGCGCGTGCGGCAGGTTCCACGGCGGAGGGGCAGGCAGGCCCTCGCCTCTTCACAGGTCACAGGCGGGAGGCATCCCTAGGTTAGGGCGGTATGCGCCGCCGCACGAGCCTCACGCTCCTCAATGCGTTGTCGCTGTCCCGCCTGCCGCTCGCGGCCCTCTTCGTCGTGCTGGAGGACCCCTGGGTCCGGGTGGGCCTGGTGGTGGCCGCGGGGTTGACGGACTTCCTGGACGGGTACATCGCGCGTCACAAGCACCTGGAGACGTATTGGGGGGCGCTCATCGACCCGATCGCGGACCGGGGCTTCGTGATGGTGGCGCTGTTCTCCTTCGTGCTGGAGGGGAGGCTGACGCCCCTGGAGTTCGGCGTCCTGGTGGTGCGGGACGTGGCAACGGGGCTGGGCTTCGTGGTGTCGCGCCTCCTGCCGCGGTTCCGCCTGGTGATGTTCAAGGCGCGGATGCTGGGCAAGGTGGTGACGACGCTGCAACTCGCGGCGCTGCTGGCGGTGCTGTTGGCGCCGGGGCTGGTGCGCCCGTTGGTCATCGCCGTGGGGCTCACGGCGCTCGCGTCGGTGGTGGACTACTCGGCGGCGGTGTGGCGGGCGAGGTCGCGTCCCGGAGCCCCTCGGCCTCGTGGTCCCAACATCCCCACGCCCTCCGGTCGCGGCGCGGCGTGAAGCCTCGGGCTCCGGTCCGACCCATCGCCGCGCGGGGCCGTGGTATTCGAGTGCCACGGAAACGCGATGGCCGACACGAGGGAGGACGAGTGGCTCTGGGGCTGGGATCCCACGCCGGGCATTGTCTCGGTGTGGGCGGAGCCCGATGGCCGTGCCTTCGTCTGGCGGCGGCTCCCAGGGACTGGCGCTCTCGTGCGGGAAGACGTGCGCTTCCGCCCATGGCTGCTCCTCGCTTCACTGGATGACCTGGCGCACCTCGGCGCGAGGCTTCGTCCCGAGCGTGAGGGGTCCGCGCCGAACCGGGTGAGCTACGAGGAACTGCAGGGGCCCGGCGCGCTTCGTTACGTGGTCCGTGCGGACGATGGGCGCGCGCTGGCCGCGGCCGTGCTCCAGGGTGCCGCGCGGCGCCTGGGTCGCTCGTTCAGGAATCTGCGTGAGCTGGGGGCTGACACCGTGCTCGCGCTGCCACCAGAGGAGCAGTACCTCATCGCATCGGGGCGCACGTATTTTCGCGGGCTTGGTTTCGACGACCTGCACCGCATGCAGTTCGATCTCGAGACCACCGGGCTGGAGCCCGATCGGGATCGGATCTTCCTCGTGGCACTGCGCGCTCCCGATGGCGGGACCGAGGTCCTCGAGGTCTCCGGCGACGACGCCGCCGCCGAGGCCGAGCTTCTCCACCGGTTGGTCGCGCGCGTCCGCGCCTTGGACCCCGACGTCATCGAGAACCACAACCTGCACGGCTTCGACCTGCCGTTCCTCGCCCGCCGCGCGCGGTTGCTCGGCGTACCGCTCGCGCTGGGACGTGCTGGCAATCCGGGCCTGCGACTGCGCCCCGCCGCCCGGGGGTCCGCATTGGGACGTGGCTCGACAGACCGCGCCGCCGACCCGATGCGCCGCTCGCGGTACACGCTGCCCGGCCGCGAGTTGATCGACACGCTGGACGCCGTGATGCGGCACGACTTCGCGGCCCGAGACCTGCCGGGCCACGGGCTCAAGGCCGTCGCGCGGCACCTCGGCCTCGCGGGGCCGGCGCGGGAGCACATTCCGGGAGCCCGGGTGCACGAGGTCTTCCGCCACGACCCCGAGCGCGTGCGGCGCTACGCCCGCGACGACGTGACGGAGGCCGCCGGTCTCGCGCGCCTGCTCGGCGGGGCGGCCTTCGCGCTCGCCCGCATGGCTCCGCGTCGCTACGAGCGCCTCGCGGACGCGGGGCCCGCCACCGGAGTGCTCGACCCGCTCCTCGTGCGCGCCTACCTCCGCGAGGGAGCCGCGCTGCCCTCACACGAAGCAGGGGATGGCACGCCCCACAGTGGTGCGGCGCTCCACCTGTTCGCCACGGGCGTGGCACGGAACATCGTGAAGGCCGACGTCGCCAGCCTGTACCCGTCGCTGATGCGCGAGTATCGGATCGGACCGCGGAGGGATCGGCTCGGCGTGCTGCTCGCCCTGGTCGACCGGCTCGTGGAGCAGCGGCTGGCGGCCAAGGCGCGGGCGCGTGCCGCGGCGCCCGGCTCACCGGAGCGTCACACGGACGAGGCGCTCTCGGCGGCGATGAAGATCGTCGTCAACTCGGCCTACGGCTACCTCGGCGCGGTCGGGCTCACGCGCTTCTCGGATGTGCACGCCGCCAACGAGGTGACGCGGCGCGGGCGCGAGGTGCTGGGGCTGCTCTGCCGCGAGCTGGCACGACGGGGCGTCACGTTGCTGGAGGCCGACACGGATGGCGTGTACTTCGCCGTGCCGGACGACTGGCGCGAGGCCGACGAGCGCCGGGTGGTCTCCGAGGTCGCGGCCCTGCTGCCACCCCGTGTCCGGCTCGAGTTCGACGGACGCTACGCCGCGATGCTCTCGCACGAGCCGAAGAACTATGCGCTGCAGCCCTACGAGGGTCCCCTCGTGCTGCGCGGTGTGGCGTTCCGGTCCAGTCGGGCGGAGCCCTTCGGCGAGAACTTCCTGCGTCGGGCGCTGAGCTGTCTGCTCGCGGGTGACCTTCCGGGCGTGCGGAATGTCTATGTGGAGACGGTGACCGCGCTGCGGCGGCGGGCTGTCCCGGCCATCGAGGTGGCGGCACGTGTCCGGCTGACGAAGAGCCCGCGGGAGTACCTCGCCACGCGCGAGAGCCGGCGCGAGCTGTCCTACGAGGCCGTGCTGGCGAGTGGGCGGACCCACTGGACTCCGGGCGAGCACGTCCGGGTCTACCGAGCGGTGGGAGGGCGAGCGGGACTGCTGGCCGACCCGGATGCCGACGACACGGGCGGCGCCCCGAGCGTTTCGCGCGAGGACTACGACGTCGAGTTCTATGTCCGACTGCTGCGCGAGACGTTCGCGGCCCGGCTGGTGCGCGCGCTGACTCCCGAGGATTTCGCCGCGGTGTTCGCGGCTCCCGAACAGCTCACCCTCTTCGCTCCGTTGCTGGATGAGGCACGGCCGATCCTCACCGTCCTGTCGGATCCGCTGAGTGAGCCCGCTCGGGACGAGACCGGGTGAGACCCGTGGAGCCGGGGGCTCAGATTCGCGCGAAGAACCGCCCGAGCTTCTCCTCGTCCAGCCTGCCCGCCGTCCGCACGCCGCTGCACAGGTCGAGCCCGAAAGGCCCCACCTGCTGGATGGCCTCGCGCACGTTCTCCGGGCGCAGTCCTCCGGCGAGGAAGATGGGGATGCGCACCTGCTCGCGGATGCGCCGGCTGACGCTCCAGTCGTGGACGCGTCCGGTGCCACCCAGTTCCTTCACCATCAGGGACTGGTTGCCCGAGTCGAGCAGCAGGGCATCCACGTGCGGCGCCACGGAGAGCGCCTCCTGCAGGGACTCCTCGCCGGTGACGTGGATGACCTGCACGAGCGACACGCCCGGCATGGCCCCGCGCAGGTCCGCGTAGTTTCCCGAGGTGAGCCGGTCGCAGAGCTGCACCGTGTTGGTCCGGCAGCGCCGCTGCTGCGCGATGATGGCTCCGGCGTCCTGGCTGCTCGTGAGCAGGAAGGTGGCGATGGGCGGCGGCACGGCGGCGGCGATCTCCGCGATGAGCGACTCCGGAATGACACCGGGCCCACTGGGCATCGAGGAGACGAGTCCCAGCGCCGAGGCTCCGGCGCGGATGGCGGCCCGGGCCTCCTCGACACTGGCGATGCAGCAAATCTTGATGCGCGGGGTGCTGACTGCTTCCAAGAGGACTCTCCGTTGAGACCGCCCTCACCACTCCACGTGGGCGGTGAAGTCTGTACCGGAGGCGTTCTTCATTTCCACTCGCACGCGGGGCTTCATCTGGGACATGGAGCCGAGGGCCTGCTCCACCACGCCCTGCTGCCAGCTCGGGCCCAGCAGGTCCGCTCGGAAGTGCATCCGGGCGGCCTTCTCGCCCACCCGCTCGTAGGAGCGCTCTCCAAAGGTGGTCACGGCCTTGTAGGCCGCGGGCGCGCTCGCCAGGAGTCGGTGGGGGTTGTCGCCCGCGAGGAAGGACATCATCTTGCCGGATTGCGAGTCGACGAAGGTCCCCGCCGCCGAGCGGCCGAGCTCCATGGCGACTTGGTGGTAGCTCCGTGAGCCCGGCTTGCTCCGCTTCACGCCCTGCTCGACGAGCTGGAGGATGTCGGCCACCGGGTAGCGGAAGAAGCTCACCAGGCGGCGCTTGCCGAACACCTCCGCGCGCACGGACTCGACTTCCGGTGCGCCCAGCAGCCGTTCGAGGGTGCTCATCGAGGCATCGAAGAAGATGCCGAGCAGCATGTCCTTGTCGGTGGCTGCTCGGATGCGGAGCTGCAACGTCTCAGCGGTTTCCATTGCGGGCCGCTTCATACTGGAAGGCCCGTCCTGACGCACCCCCTCGTTCCCAGGGGCGCGTCAGGATGGCTGCCCGTCCGGAGGCCTACTTCGCGTCGAGGTACTCGCGGTAGGCCTCGAAGCCATAGGGCCGGCCGAGGAAGTCCTTCACCAGCTCGGCGGCGGGCTTGGAGCCACCGGGCTCGAGCACCCTCTTGCGGTACTTCATGGTGGTGGCCGGGTCCAGGTAGCCGTGCTTCTGGAACTCGGTCTCCAGGTCCTTGGCGATGACGAGCGACCACACGTACGTGTAGTAGGCGGCCGAGTACCCCTCCAGGTGCCCGAAGGCGAGCTGGAAGTGCGTGCCGTCCCGGTACTCGTGGCGGAACGGGCTGTACTTCTCCTGCTGCTTCTTCATCGCGTCGGTGGTGTCGAAGCCCGGCGCGCGCGAGTAGTAGTCCAGCGACACGGCGGCCAGGAACATCTGCCGGCGCGTCCACAGGCCCTTGCCGAACTCCTTCGAGGCCCGGAGCTTCTCCACCAGTCGCGGTGGGAATCGTCTCGCCCGTCTGGTGGTGGCGGGCGAACTCCTGGAGGACGGTGGGGTTGGAGGCCCACTGCTGCAGCAGCATCGAGGGCGTCTCCACGAAGTCCCACTCGGTGGAGATGCCGGTGATGCCCGTCCACTGCTGGCGGCCCGCGAAGACGTGGTGCAGCAGGTGGCCGAACTCGTGGAAGAAGGTCTCCACCTCGTCCTGCGTCATCAGCTCGCCGGGGCGCGGGAAGTTGCACACCAGCGCGCCCTCCGGGTAGCGCTTGCCGGCCTGGCCCGCCACGACGTCGAACTGGGCCGCGTGCTTGTACTTGTCCTCACGCGGGTGCATGTCCAGGTAGATGCGGCCCAGCGGCGTGCCGTTCTCGGTGATGTCGTAGGTCTCCACGTCCGAGTGCCACACCGAGGCGTCCTTCACCGGCACGAAGGTGATGCCCCACATGCGCGAGGTGATGTCCATCACGCCCTTCTTCACGCGCCCGTACTCGAAGTAGGGGCGCAGGGCCTGCGAGTCGAAGCCGAGCTGCTCGGCCTGGACGCGGTCCGCGTAGTAGTCCTGGTCCCACGGCTCCAGCACGGTGGCCTTGGGCTCGTCCTTCTGCTTGCGGGCGAGCAGCTCCGCGTACTCCTGCTTCGCGCGCTTCTCGGCGGTGGCGGCCACCTTGTCGATGAAGTCGGAGGCCGTCTGCTGGGTGCGCGTCATCTTCGTCTCGGTGACGTACGCGGCCCAGGTGGGGTAGCCCAGCAGCGTGGCCAGCTCGTGGCGCTTCGCGATGAGCTGATTGAGCACCTCCACGTTCTTCGGGTACGCCCGCTGGCGGTAGGCGCGCCACACCTTCTCGCGCGCCTTGCCGTCGCGCGCGTACGTCATGAAGGGGAAGTAGTCGGGGTAGTTGGAGGTGAGGACCACCTTCCCGTTGGCGCCCGGCGCGTGGGCCTTGATGAAGTCCTCGGGCAGGCCGGCGAGCTCCTTCGGGTCCAGCTCCACCTTGCGCACGTCCTCGGCGATGTTCTGGTTGAAGCTCTGGCCGAGCTTGAGGAGCTCCTCGTTGAGGGACTTCACCTTCGCGCGCGTGGTGTCGTCGCGGTCCACGCCGGCGCGGCGGAAGTTGAGCAGGGTGCGCTCCATCCAGTAGCGCGTGGCGGCGTCGGACTGGGAGAGGTCCACGGCGGAGAGGGCGTCATAGACGCCGCGGTCCTGGGAGATGTCGACGTTGAGGGCGTCGGCCTTCTGCTCGCACGCGCGGGCGGCGTCGCGGAAGGCGGCATCGGGGTGGACCTCGCGGGCGAGGCTGGAGCGGCTGAAGGAGGCGCCGAGGGCGGCCGTGGCCTCGTCATAGGCCTCGAGGACGGCCCGGCCGTCGGCGGCGGGCTTCATGGACTTGAGGGCGGCCACCTGGGCGCGGGCCCGCTCCAGGTCGGCGGTGCAGGCGGCGTTGAAGGCCTCGAGCGAGCCGGAGAGGGCCTTGGAGCCCTCGGGAGGAGGCAGGGACTTGCGGGCTTCGGCCTGGACGGAGGAGGGCTCGGTTTTCGGCATGGTGGAGTGGGAGCAGCCGGCCATGGTGAGCGCGGCAGCGAGCGAGAGCGCGGCGTTTCTCAAGACGACTCCTTCTGCGGGTGTACGGAGCGGCGGACTCTAACGCGGGTCTTCCCCGGATTCGTCCGCGGAGTGATGCGACTGTGACGCGCTGTGCGCGGGGGCTCGCGCACGAGGTGCGCCCCCCGAGGGGAGGGGGTGGAGGAGCGGAGGGGTGAGCAGCCGGGGTAGAAAGGGCTCGGCTGGCCCCTCCTCGAAGGACAAGACATGTTCCCCACGAAACCCGACGAACGAACCGCCCTCGGTATCGCGGTCCTGGCCGTGACGCTCGTGCCCGTCCTCGCGCTCGCGCAGGCGGGAGGCCCGGGGCGCTGGCCGTATGCCGGCGCCAATCTGCACAACACGCGCAGCGCCGAGCACGAGCGGCGCATCAGCCCCGAGACCGCTCCCCACCTGTATGTGAAATGGGTCTTCACGGCCCAGGGAGACGTCTCCGCCACCCCGGCGGTGGATGAGCGCGCGGTGTACTTCCCCGATTGGGCCGGCTGGCTGCACAAGGTGGATGCCGCCACGGGTGCCCGCATCTGGTCCCGACAGATTGCCGAGTACACGGGCGTGCCCGGCAGCCGCTCGCGCAACACCCCGGCCATTCACGGCAACTCGCTCTTCCTGGGCACGCTGAACGGTGACTTCCTGGCCGTGGACGCGCGCAACGGTGACCTGCTCTGGAAGACCCATCCCGAGTCGCACCCGCTGGCCGTCATCACCCAATCGCCCATCGTCCACGGCGACCGGGTCTACGTGGGCATCTCCTCGTACGAGTCGAACGTCGTCACGGACCCCTCCTATCCCTGCTGCACGTTCCGCGGGAGCGTGGTCGCGATGGACAAGGGCACTGGCGCGGTGGTGTGGAAGACCTACTCGGTGCCGGAGGGGTACGCCGGCGGGGCGGTCTGGGGCAGCACGCTCGTGCTCGACATGAAGCGCCAGTCCCTCTACGTGCCCACCGGCAACAACTACGACGTGCCCGACGACGTGCGCGCGTGCCTGGTGAACGCCCCGGATGGAGCCTCCGCGGCGGCGTGCCTCGCGCCGGACAACTACTTCGATTCCGTGCTCGCGCTCGACCTTCGGACGGGGGCCATCAAGTGGGGCCGCCAGCTCCATACGTATGACGTCTTCGTCGTGACCTGCCTCATCAACCCCGCGGAATGCCCCCCTCCCGGCGGCCCGGATTATGACATCGGCCAGGGCCCCATCCTCTTCCGCACGCGAGGCCCGGATGGCCACCAGCGCGAGCTGGTGGGCGCGGGTCAGAAGAGTGGCATCTACTGGGCGCTCGACCCGGACACCGGGGCCACCGTGTGGAGCACCCAGGTGGCGCCCGGCTCGGTGGGCGGCGGCATGATGTGGGGCTCGGCCATGGCGGACGGGCGCATCTACACGGCCACCACCAACCTGGACCGCATCCCCTATCCGCTCCCCGGTGGTGGGACGAGCTCCTGGGGCAGCTTCGCGGCCCTGGACGCCGCGACCGGACAGAAGCTCTGGCAGACGCCGGACCCGGTGGGCTCGCACGACTTCGCCCCGGTGTCGACGGCCAATGGCGTCGTGTTCGGCTGCTCCATCGACCCCCTGGGCCACATGTACGCGCTCGACGCTCGGACCGGCGCCGTCCTGTGGACCTTCGTCAGCGGCGGCTCGTGCAACGCGGGCGCGGCCGTGGCGAACGGGACGGTGTACTGGGGCTCGGGTTACTCCAACTTCGGCGTGGGCACCCCGAACAACAAGCTCTACGCCTTCACCGTGCCGTAGGCGCGGGAGGCCTCGAAGCGGCGGGGTGCGAGCCCCGCGCCCCGTGCGCTCCGAGGCCCGTGTAATTCCCGCTGCTCAGGCCTGGGCGGGCTCGGCGTCGAGCACCAGCTCCGCCAGCCCGCGCAGGAGCTGGCGCGCGGCTTCGCGAGAGGGCAGTCCCGCCACCTGGATGAGCTCCTCCGGTGTCACCTGCTCCTCCACCTCGCGCTCCAGGGTGCGCAGGGCCTCGCGCCGGGCCTCCCGAATCCGGGCCCGAGCCTCCGCGTCCAGCCGACGCGCGGCCCAGGCATCGAGCGCCCAGGACAGCTCGGCATGCCGCAGCTCCTCCTCGGCGATGGGGCCCATGACGTGGCGGACCTCGGCGTCCCCGGCGGTGCGGGCCTGCCACCCGGACAGCATGGCGCCGTAGGTCTCGCGGACACACCCCTCGATGGCGTTCTCCAGCGCGAGCGCCTCCAGCGAGCGCGGGCGGAAGGGCTCCACCCGCACCTCCGGGAGGGGCGCTCCGTGGCGCCGGGCCAGCAGCTCCATGGCCCGTGCATGCCGTACCTCGTCCTCGGCCGCGATCCGGGCGGCGCGCACCAGCCGCTCGGGAGCCCCATGTGCCTCCAGTTCCTCGGCGAGCCGCTCGAAGGCGGGGACGGAGGCGGCCTCCAGGTGGAACACGCGGGCGAAGAAGGCGCCGAGCGTGGACAGGCGGCCCTCCACGGTGCCGTCACTCAGCAGTCCCTCGGGGCGGCGGCCCTCGCAGAGGAACAGCACGCGGCACGTCACCTCGGTGGGAACGTTGGCGGAGTCCCTCGCCGAGACGCTGCACGGCTCGCCCGGGGAGTGGGAGGTGAGCGCGTTGCACAGCTGCTCGCAGGTGGTGTCCGCGGTAACGGTGCGGCCATCGGGGAACTGGAAGCGCTCGGGGACCGAGGCTCGCTGGTCGGTCTGACCGCCGGAGCCGCCACCCGCGGGGTCGCAGGAGGACACCGGGCCGCAGCCGGCCAGCGGCAGGGCGGGAGCGAGGAGCAGCAGTCGGGCGAGGGTACGGCGGAGCTTCCGGCGGGTCGTGGTCATGTCGTGTGTCTCGAAAACCTGCCGGCCCCCAGGCATGGCGAGTCTGGCATGTGGGGCGGGGGCGCGTACAGGTCCGGGGCGCGAAGGTTGCCCTCCGAAGAAGGGCACGGGAGAGTCCCCGCACCAGGAGGGATGCGTCGGTGAAACTGCGAAGACTGGGGCGCTCGGAGATAGAGATTTCCGCCGTTGGACTGGGGTGCTGGCAGTTCTCCGAGGGCTTCGGCCTCGCGGGAGGCTTCTGGGAGGCGCTGCCCGCCCAGACGGTCCAGGAGATCGTCGAGGCGTCGTTGCTCGGTGGCATCAACTGGTTCGACACCGCCGAGGCCTACGGGAAGGGCCGCTCGGAGCGGGCGCTCGCCGCCGCCCTCACGCGTCTGGGGAAGAAGCCCGGTGACGTCGTCGTCGCGACGAAGTGGTGGCCTTTCCCACGCGGTGCTTCCAACATCGGCAAGACGATCGACGAGCGGCTCGCGTGCTTGAGTCCCTTCGGCATCGACCTGCATCAAATCCACCAGCCCTTCGCGCTCGCCACGGTCGAGGCCCAGGCCAATGCGATGGCGGACCTGGTCCAGGCGGGGAAGATCCGGACGGTGGGAGTCAGCAACTTCTCCGCGAAGCGGATGCGCGCGGCCCACGCCGCGCTCGCGCGTCGGGGCATCCCGCTCGTCTCCAATCAGATGCCCTACAGCCTCCTCGACCGTCGCATCGAGTCGAGCGGGGTCATGGCCGCCGCCAAGGAACTCGGCATCACGATCATCGCGTACTCCCCGCTGGCCCAGGGCCTGCTCTCGGGGAAGTTCCACGATGACCCGTCGCTCATCCGCGGCCGCGCGGGTCCACGCAAGTTCCTGCCGGCCTTCCGCGCCAAGGGGCTCGAGCGCAGTCGCCCGCTCGTCGACGAGCTCCGGAAGATCGCCACCGCCCACGGCGTCACCGCCTCGCAGGTCGCGCTCAACTGGTTGGCCCACTTTCACGGGGACACGGTGGTCGTCATCCCGGGCGCGACGAAGCGGCGCCACGCCGAGGAGAACGTCGGTTCGATGGGATTCACCCTCTCGCAAGACGAGCTGGGCCGCATCGACGAGTTGTCGCGGCAGTTTCTCTGAAGACGAGCCGGGTGGGGGTCCACACAGCTCGCAGACAGGGCACCCGCCGGGCGCGGTTTCGAGAAACCTGTCCGACTGTCGGACAGGTTTTTGAAAAGCGCGGCCGGGAGGTCGGTGGGTCTCGCGAGACAAGGGGGCTGCCGGGCGCGTTCGTCAGCAACTTGTCCACCTGGTGTACAAGTTGGTGAAGAGCGCGGCCGGGAGGGGTGGACTCGGGATTCGTGGCTGGCTCGGGCGGTGTGGGCTCCCTGGCGCTGTTCGTCGCTTCTGACGGGACTTGCTGCGCGATCTGCGCGAGACGCCCGCAGTGGAGGCCTCGCTGCTCATCCTGCTCGAAGCCGGTGCTCAACCGCGTGTGGACCTTCCTTTTCGCCGGGGAGCGTCCCAGCCCCTGGGCGCTGGTGGGCGGCACCATCGTCCTGCTGGCCATGGCTTGGCGCACGCTGCGGGGCTCCGGGGACGGCAACGCGTCCTCCGCGGGAGAGACCCCGGCGCGAGGAGGAACGGGTTGTGGTTCCGCTCGTCACCGGTGACGAGTGAAACCCTCCGGGGCCCCATTCCGCTCGTCACCGGTGACGAGTGAAACGCTCCGGCCCCATTCCGCTTGTCACCGGTGACAAGTGAAACGCTCCGAAGCAGCACCGCCACTGCACTTTTGTGCTCCGCCCTCGCCTCTGAGGGGATTTGTTTCGGATGGCGATGTTGGGATGCGGGTCCATCCGGTGCTCAACACCTCGGAGGCTCTCCTGGCTCGTCACGTTGTCGTGGCTCACCTCCAACTCCAGTAGTCTTGCGCTCTCGGTTCTTGGGGGCACTCCGGCTACATCAGCACCCAATGTGGGGGCTCTCCCCTACTGAGAAATTAAGATGTTTCTTACAGCCTGAATTCAGTATTATAGTGAAGGTCAAAGTTATTCATGAGCGGGTGTGCTGCCTGGAGGGGCACCTCGCACAGGGAGGTTCCGATGCTCCCCGCCGCGAAGTTGGTCCCCGCTGGTGAGTCCTTCTCGTCGAGAGAGGTTCCCGTTCTCCAGGGTCCCAGCCTGTCGCTGCTGCGGATTCCCTCCACCTGGCCCTCGGAGCCGAGCCCGCACGCCCGGTACATCGAGCAGGCCACTCGGGCGCGGGTGCTGGGGGTGAAGCTGCTGCCGAGGGTGCCGTCGGTGCTGCGGCGCTTCGATGCGAGCCAGTTCGGCCTGCTCGCGGCCTACGCCTACCCGGAGGCGACGCGGGAGCGGCTGGAGCTGTGCAACGACTGGCACGTGTGGCTGTTCCTCTTCGACGACGAGGCCGACGAGTGCGCCGACGTGGGCCAGCGGCCGGCGTACCTCCAGGAGTACATGGAGGCGTGCCTGGAGGTGCTGCGTGGCGGGGCCCTGCGCACCCGGGCCCGGCCGCTCGAGCGATTCACCTACGACATCCGTCGGCGCATGGAGCGCCTGGCCAGCGAGTCCTGGCTGTCGCGCTTCGCCGATGACGTGGAGAGCTACCTCTTCCAGGGCACGCTGCAGGCCTCGCGGCACTGGACGGCCGGCACCGTCCCCGACTTCGACGCCTACCTCACCCAGCGCGCCGAGGACTCGGGCATGTATACGTGCGTGGACCTCGTGGAGTTCGCCCAGGAGGGGCGCGAGCTGCCCGGCCACGTGCTCGCGACTCCCGAGCTGCGGCGGATGCGGGAGCTGTGCACCCGGGTGGTGGCGCTGAGCAACGACCTCTTCTCCTATGAGAAGGAGGTGCTCTGGAGCCGCAACCCGAACAACCTCGTCCACGTGCTGCAGGTGCACCACGCGCTCGGCCTGGAGGAGTCGGTGGCCGAGGCCATCCAGGTGGTGAACGCGGACGTGGAGTGCTTCCAGGCGTGCGAGGAGCGGCTGCTCCAGTCGGGGCTGCTCGACGATGCGCGGGTGGCCTTCTACGTGGACGGGATGAAGGCGTGGATGCGGGGCAACGTGTGCTGGTCCCTGGTGACCGGGCGCTACTGCTCGCCGACCTCTCCGTTCCCCGAGCTGCGCCGCCCGTAGCCGGGGGCCGCTGCCCGTTCGTCCTCAGGCCGTGGGCAGGTGCTCACGGACGACGCCGAGCCAGTACTCGCGCCCGTAGTACTGGCTCATCTTCCCGAGCCGCTGGCCATCGCGGAACAGCAGGAAGGTGGGGATGCCGTACAGGCCGAAGCGCCGCGCCAGCTCCTCGTGCTCGTACGCGTTCACCTTCACCACGCGCATCCGCGCTCCGTCCAGCTCGGAGAGCAGCGAGGGCTCCGCCGCCGCGTAGATGTCGCAGTTGGGGCAGCCGGGGCCCCAGAAGTCCACCACCACCAGCTCGCCCCGGGGCTCCAGCACCAGGGCGTCGAAGTTCTCCGGCGTCGCGTCGTAGCTCACGGGATGTGCCATGGCGCCTCCCTGTAACGGGGCGCCGTCCCCGCTTCAACTCATGGGACGAGCCGGCGCTCGAAGTCGTCGCTCCAGGGGTCCTTCCGGGAGTACACCGTCCCCGAGGGCAGGGGCCCGTAGTAGAGGGCGTCCTCGGGGCCGTACACGTGCGTGCCGTCGAAGAGCCCCACCTCGCCCCCCGAGCGGGACAGCGTGAAGGGCAGGTGCGTGGGCCCGGCCTCCGTGAAGCCGTCCGCCACCAGCCGCAGCGCCTGGCCGGGATTGAGCGGGAGCGCCGGCAGCCGGTACTTCGACGGCTCGCGCAGGTCGTTCGTCACGGCGTAGCCCTGGAGGTTGAGCGGCTCGGTGCCGCGGTTGAGGACCTCGATGTACCCACGGCTTCCCGCCGACACCTCGCGGATGACCAGCGCACCCGAGCCGTGTGCCCGCAGCGTGGCCAGCATCTTCCGCAGGTACGTCCGCCGTCCCCGGACGTAGTCCTTCAGGAAGCCCCTCGCCCGAGCGGCGTGCTCCCTCGAGACGTAGGGGTCCTTGTCCAGCTCCGGCCCCACCACCCGCCACAGCGCGTCGATGTGTGCTCCGGCCTTCTCCTCGGTGAAGGGCCCCTCCATCGCCGCCTCCAGCTTCGCGAGCAGCCGCTCTCGCAGCGCCGGTCGGTCCCAGATGCGCGTATTGAGCACGCTCCACGTGGGCCGCTGGCTCGAGTCCTCCACCAACCGCTTCTCCCACATGCTCTGCACCGTCGGGTCATAGAGGGAGAAGAGCCGCGGTTCGCGTTTCGTGTAGGGCGGCAGGTCCGCCTCCCACGTGCGCCAGTACAGCATCCGCGCGTTGTTCAGGTCCCAGGGGATGTAGGTCCACACGTCCCGCTGGTGCTCGTGGAGCCAGAAGCTGCGGGAGTCCTCGACGATGTTGTTGGAGATGAGCGCGTCGGCCGCGAGGTTGCCCAGGTAGGCCTCCAGGTTCACGTGCGCGGCCAGCCACGCCTCCAGCTCCGAGTCGTCGCTCCGGTTCACCACGGCGAGGAGCGCCTCCAGGTCCTCCCAGCCGGTGTCCTCGTTCGTCTTCTTCGCGAAGTCGTCCTGGTAGGGGCCGGGCTGGAGCGTCAGCTCGCAGTTGCGACCGCCGCACCGGTAGATGGACGCCCCGCGCTCCATTCCGTGGTGCTTGAGGAAGTCCTTCCCCACGTGCTCGACGTCCAGGTAGAGCCCGTTGGGCTTGCCGTTGAGGCTCACTCGCGCGTAGCGGGCCTTCGGGGCGGGCAGCCCCAGCGCCGCGTACAGGTCCATCGCGAACTTCTCCGTCAGCTTGCCGCCGTCGAACCAGCAGGCGAGCAGCTCGAAGTGGTCGCGGTCCTCCAGTTCGTAGCCGGGGTCGAGCTCGAGCTTGAAGCTCTTCTGCACCAGCGTGCGGGTGCTCGCGCCGCGGTAGCGCATGCGCCCCGGGGCCCGCACCCCGTCCAGCTCCACCACCACGGGCACCTGCTCATCCGATTCCGGATTCGCCTCCAGCTTCGCCAGGGCCTCCGGGGCCACGTGCAGGGTGAAGGTGGGGACCCGCGTCTGGACCGGGGGGAAGCCCCCCGCGTCCGGTGGCATCCCCGCGTCCGGTGGCATCCCCGCGTCCAGGGGCGGCGCTCCCGCATCGGGAGTCCTTGGCCCGGGCGTCCCTCCATCTTGGGTGGTGGTGGTGCTGGTCTCCGTGGGGAACGGTTGTTGCTGGACGGGTGACTCGGGAGGGGCGGCCCGGGTGTCCGCTTCGCCCCCGCAGGCCAGCACTCCCGCCAGTCCCACCGCCATGACCCAGGCCCATCGCCCCATGCCACCTCCGTCGGTGGCTGGGCTCGTGTGCAGCGGGCGTGCCCGGGCGGAGTCATCTGGCGGAGGCCCCACACGCTCCACGGTTCTCGGACTCGACGGACCGCGGGGCCACACTGTGAGAAGGCGCGTTCCCACTCCGGGCACCCACGGCCACACCGTGGGCAGCTCGGAGGATTCGGCGTCAGGCCCCGGAGGGCGAGGCCCGGCTCAGCGCCGCTCGCCGGGCGGCGGGCGTGCCTGCCGCTGCTGCTGGGCTGGCTGCTGGGGCTGGGCTGGCTGCTGGCCCGCCTGGGCCTGGGGTTGGGTCTGCCCGAGGAGCTGGTACGCCCGGTCCCGGTGCTCGCGGAGGGTGGGCAGCAGACCGTCCAGCATCGACGCGAGCTGGGGGTACTGCTGCCGGCCGAGCATCACCAGTTGGATGGCCTGGTCATGGGAAGCCACCTGGGAGGCGAGGTACTGCTGGTCGTACAGGGTGCCCTGCAGCATCGGCAGTGTCGCCTTGGTGGCCTCGGTGGCGCTCTGGAGCCGGCGCTGCACGTCGTTGGTGGGCTCCATCCTGCCGAGCTGGAAGCCGCGCTGCTTCGCGTAGTCCAGGAGCTGCTGGTCGGCCTTCTGGTGGTCTCGCACCATCTCCTCGCCGTACTGCCGCACGGCCGGCGTGAAGGCCTTCTGCTCGGTGAGCTTCCCGACGGCTATCTCCGTCTGGTGGAGGTCATGGAGCTGTGCGAGGAAGCCCTGCTCGCCATTGGCGAGCATCTGCCGGCTGAGTTCCACGGCCTGGAGCTGCTGAGGGCTTTGCTTCCCCTCATGCTTGGGCAGGGGCTCCTTGGGCGAGCTGGGCCCCCCCTGCGCCAGCGCCGAGCCACCCGCCACCACCATCGCTCCGAGCAGCACACACCGTCCCCACCAGCGATTCATGTGCTCCACTCCTTGCAGGCCTTTTCCGGGAGAAGCTGGCCCGGAGAGGGGCGGGAGGACAGGGGAGGGGAGGCCACCGGGCGAGGCCCCCCTGGACGGACAGGGGAGCCCCGGGGACGGAGGCGACTGGCGCTAGCGGGCGGTGACGTCCAGGGTGATGGTGACGGTGGCCTCGAAGTCGCTGCCAGGCGCCTTGGGGGTGGTGCCGCGCATCCCGAGGCGGAAGTCGCTCTGGGCCAGGCTCGCGTTCAGCGACTCCAGGTCGTTACCGAGCGTGTCCATGTCCAACTGGGCGCTGCCCGTGGGGTCCTCGACCGCGGCGATGTCCACCTGGGCGCCGTTCGAGGCACGCAGGTAGGCCGTCACCTCGCCGGTGAGCACGTCCTGCAGCATGCCCACGTTCTTCGACTTCGTGGGGTCGAGCTGGATGCGCACGCCCGTCACCTCGAACTCGGTGGGGGCCTGCTCCAGGGTCGTCTGGGCCTGGGCCAGGAAGGTCTTCCACTGGGTGTTGTCGGGGTTCACGTCCTCGTCATCGGCGATGGTGCTGCCCGTCACGTCGCCGGGCTTGAAGTGCACCTGGTAGGTGACGGTGCCTTCGTGGCTGGGACCGCAGGCGGTCAGGATCAGGGCGGCGAGGGGAAGCAGGAGGTGAAGGCGTCGCATGGGGGGCTCCAATGGGATGTGGCGGGGTAGGCCCGTGGTTGACAGAACACGGGACCAGAGGCTTCCGGGTGCGAAAGACTGCCCTCGGGAGCCGGTGCCGTGCACAATATCCCACGAGGCGCACTGCTGCGCAGCAGGCCCCAGGCGCCGTAAGTTGGGGCCCTTCGAGGGGAGGGGACATGCACGAGTGGTTGGAGGGACTTCAGAAGTCGGCGAAGAGGATGGTGGCCGGAGTGGAGGCCGAGGATATCCGGCGTGCGGAGACCGAGTGTGGGGTGCCCTTCCCCGAGGAGCTCGGCGCGCTATATCGGATGTCCAACGGCGGTGAGTTCCTGGGAGAGGTGGTCCTCTTCCCGCTGCATGGCCCCGAGGGCGCGCCCAGCGTGCTGGAGAAGACGCGGCTGAAGCTGGAGAGCCTTCCGGCCGCTGGCCTCTGGCGCATCGGGGTGAAGGGCCCGCACCGTCAGCTCTTCGTCGCGCGCAAGTCCGCGATGGTGGAGCAGTCCGATAGCCCCCTGCCGGACTGGGCGGAGTCGCTGTCGGGCGATGATTCGATCTTCGGCACCTGGGAGACGGAGGCGCGCGAGCTGCGGCTGTACCGCTCGCTGAGGGAAATGCTCGAGGTGCTCGTGCCCCCCGCCGAGGTGGAGGAGTTTGGTGACAGGACGTACGCCCGGGCCCTCTCCGCGGTGCAGGGGGCGCTGAGCGACCTCTCGGTGGAATACGAGGAGGGCGAGGCCCCGAGGGCGGCGGCCCAGGAGGAGGGCGAGGAAGAGCTGCGGCAGATGGTGGTCGCCGCCGCCGAGCGCCGTGTGGAGCAGCTCCGGCAGTCGGCCGCCCAGGAGCAGGCCGAGCCCGTGGCCCGTCCCCAGGGGGTGGCGAAGAAGGCCGCTGCCGGGGCCCGGCGCGCGGTGAAGAGGGCCGCTTCCGTGGTGGAGGGTGCTGCGAAGACGGCTGCTTCCGTGGCGAGTACCGCCGCCGCCGTGGCGAGGTCCGTCGCGGGCACTCCGGCCCGGGGTGGCGCGGCCGCCGCGAAGAAGGCGGCCGCGAAGAAGGCCCCGGCGAAGAAGGCGGCCGCGAAGAAGGCGGCCGCGAAGAAGGCGGCCGCGAAGAAGGCCGCCGCGAAGAAGGCGGCCGCGAAGAAGGCCCCGGCGAAGAAGGCGGTCGCGAAGAAGGCCCCGGCGAAGAAGGCCCCCGCGAAGAAGGCGGCCGCGAAGAAGGCCCCGGCGAAGAAGGCGGTCGCGAAGAAGGCCCCGGCGAAGAAGGTCGCGCCGTGAAGAAGGCTCCGGCCCGGAAGGCCACTGGCGCCAAGCGGGCTCCCGCGCGCAAGGCCGCGAGTACCCGGACCGCCGGCAAGCGGGGAGCCGCTCGCGGCCGTCGCTGAGCCGTGTCGCTCCGGCCCTCTTCTCCGGGAGGGGGTCGGGCCCGAGTCCTCGTGGCACCCGCCCCCATGGCCTCCAGGGGGCGGAGGCTCAGTGTTGCAGGACCGGGGGCTCGGCGGGGGGCTTCTGCCGAGGCGCCGCGTCCTCGGGGGCCAGGATGACGCGCGTCGCCCCGCCCTGGTCCATGCGCCACCGCGCGTGCAGTTGCGACAGCCGCTCCTGCACCAGTACCTGCACCGCCCCGGCGATCGGGAGCGCCAGCAGCGCGCCGATGAGTCCCGCCAGGGCCGTGCCCAACAACATCACCAGGGCGATGAGCAGCGGGTTCATGTTCAGCGTCCGGCGCTGGATGAGCGGTTGCAGCAGGTTGCCCTCGAGCTGCTGGTAGACGAGGAATATCCCCAGCGCGATGAGACCCGCCTTCGTTCCCACCGAGGCGAACGTCGTCCCCGCCACCAGGATGGCGCCCAGGAACGAGCCCACATAGGGGACGAGCCCCAGCACGGCCATGGCCAGTCCGAGGGCGAGGAAGTAGGGCACTCCCAGCAGCATCGTGGATATCGCCGTCACCATCCCGCCGATGAACGAGATGAGGAACGCCCCGGCCACGTAGCCGCCCACCGTGCGGAGCATCTCGTGCCCCAGCCTCCGCCAGTGCTCGCGGCGCGAGGGCTCCACCCACAGCAGGGACTTGTCGAACAGGTTCCCGCCGAACAGCAGGATGAAGACCGTCAGCGCGGCGATGGTGATGGCGGCGGCCAGGTTGCGCAGGATGTCCGACACCACCCCGAGCACGGGCCCGGGTGTCATGGGGATGCGGCGGCGAAGATCCGCCGACACCCGTTCGATGATGTCGTAGCGCTCGTCCAGCCTCTCCACCCACGCCCGGTGCCGCAGCTCCTCGATGTAGTCCGGCGCCGCCCGCACCAGGGCCCGACCCTGCTCGATGAACATGGGCACCAGCGTCATGACCAGCGCCGTCAGCAGGCCGAGCCCCAGCAGGAACACCCCCAGCACCGCCACGCCGCGCCGGAGTCCCCTCCGCTCCAACCAGCGCACCATCGGCCAGGCCGCCAGCGACAGGAAGAGGGACACCATCATCCAGGAGATGACCGTCCACGCCGTGGCCACCAGCCACAGCACGGCCACCAACGCCAGCACGTTCACCGCCACCGTCCACACCGTGCGGGGCGTCACCTGGGAGTGCGGTCGCGTGGGGAGCGCCAAGGGGCCAGGCCTCGCCTACCGTTCGGGCATGCTCGTTCGGCGGCATGGGGCGGAGCGGCTCGTTGGGCCGGGCGGTGAGCTCCTTCTCCTCGCCTTCCTCTTCCTCCTCGCCCCGCCGGAACTCATGAATCTGGTCCGGGAGGATGTCCCGGAAGTCCGGTGAGTCCTCCAGCGGAGGCGTCGCGGACAGCTCCTGGTCGGTGAAGTTGATGTGCTCCTGGCCGGTGACGGGGTCCCGGTTCCGCAGGGATTCCGATTCACCCACGTCCTCGCTGCCGAGGTCCTTGAATCGCATGGTGTCTCCTCCGGGCACGCCGGGTGGGCTGCTCCGAGCCAACGGTGCGAACCCATTGGATTCCACGCAACGAACCCCGGTTGCCCGCCCGCCCTGTGGCTCGGCTCAGCGCGGCGGGGCGAGCGTGCGGCCCGAGGGGTAGCGTGGCTGGGCCTCCGCCATCACCATGCCCAGGGCGAGCACCCGGGAGAGCGTCTCGCGCAGGGCGTAGCGGCGGGTGCGGGGGCGTCCCTCGTCCGCGGCCACCCCCCAGGCGTCGATGCCCACCGAGTTGGCGATGTAGAGGGCCCGCGTCAGGTGGAAGCGCTGGGTGACGAGCACCGCCTCGCTCACCCCGAAGACGGTGTGCGCCCGCACGGAGCTGTCGTAGGTGGACAGGCCCGCGTCGTCCTCCTGCACGTCGGACTCGGGCACGCCCCGGTCCAGCACGTACCGCGCCATGGCGCGCGTCTCGTCGTGGAAACGGTCCGAGTTGTCTCCGCTGAGCAGCAGTACGTCCACCTGTCCCTCCCGGTAGAGGGCGATGGCGGCGTCCAGCCGCTGGGCCAGCACTGGCGAGGGCACCCCTCCGGGCGCCAGTCCCGCTCCGTACACCAGCGCCACCGGCTTCCGGGGCACCTGGGTGCGCGGGATGATCCGGTGCTCGTAGCGCTTCTCCACATAGAGGGAGACAGCCCATACGCCCAGGACCGCCGCCAGCCCCGTGGCCAGCAGCGCCAGTACCCACCTGCGCACCTGGCGTGCCTTCTTGCCGCCTCTCCCCATGGTCCCCGGCCCAACCACCGGGAGGTTCATTCTCCTTCCCTGGGCGCCCGGGGGGAAGTGCTCCCTCGTCTGGTGCTCACACAGGGACACCAGCGGTGGGATCCTCGGCCCTGATTCCGTGCCGTTCCACCATCTCCAGGAGCTGCCGCGGCTCCGCCGGCTTGCTCAGGAAGGCGGCCACCCCATAGTTGGACGCGTACAGGGCCCGATCCCTCGCGCTCATCCCCGCCATGCCCGCCGAGAGGATGATGACGGGGATGGCGCGCAGGGCCTCGTCCGCCTTCCGGGTGGTGAGCAGCCTGTGGCCGTCCATCACCGGCAGGGTCATGTCCAGGACCACCACCGCCGGCCGGGGCGAGCGCCCCATCATCACCAGGGCCTCCTTGCCCTGGCTCGCCACCCGCACCAGATGTCCGTGGAGCTCCAGGAGCTGCTGGAGCGACTCGCGGATATCCGGGTCGTCTTCCACGATGAGGACCGGGCCGCGCAAGGTGGCCATGGTCAGGACCTCCAACCTGAGGTGGGACCTGCCCTGGAAGGCTATGACCCGGGGTCCTGGTCCGCATCCTGGGGGAGGGGGGAGTGTGTCCGCCTGGATGCCGGGCCCCGATCGTGGGGCCCCCCCACTTGTTGGAAGGCCACGGTTGACCGGCCGCCATACCGCCTATATAGGGGGCCGCGTCCAGGCTGTCCCCCTTTTCCGGAGGGGTGCTCGAGCCCGCGTTTCCAGAGGAGTTGGTGGCCCCATGGCGTCCCTTCGCGATATTCGCAAGCGCATCCGCTCGGTGAAGAACACGCGGCAGATCACCAAGGCGATGAAGATGGTGGCCGCCGCCAAGCTCCGCAAAGCGCAGGACGCCATCATCGCCGCTCGCCCCTACGCGACGATGCTGGATCAGATCATCTCCGACCTGGTGACCCGCTCGGGCGGCGAGGAGGTGGCCCACCCGCTGCTGACCTCCCGCCCGGTGCGCAAGGTGGAGCTGGTGGTGCTCACGTCGGACCGCGGTCTGGCCGGTGGCTTCAACTCCAACGTCATCCGGCGCGCCAGCCGCTTCCTCTATGAGAACAGCGGCCTGGAGGTGGAGATCTCCACCGTGGGTCGCAAGGGCAACGACTTCTTCCGCCAGCGCGGCCAGAAGATGCGCAAGGACTTCGGCCAGCTCTACCAGCGGCTGGACTACCCCCACGCCTCGCAGGTGGCCGAGGAGCTGAGCGCCCGTTTCCTCAAGGGCGAGGTGGATGCCGTCTACGTCATCTACAACGAGTTCCTCTCCGCCATTAACCAGAAGGTGACCCTGGCCCAGCTCCTGCCGCTGCAGACGCTGTCGGTGGGCACCGAGACGGCCGCCCAGGCCGGCCAGGTGCCGCCTCCGGACGTGGCGCCCACCCCGTCGCTGGTGGACTTCAAGTACGAGCCGGGCCGCCAGGACGTGCTCGATCGCCTGGTGCCCCAGGCGGTGTCCATCAAGCTGTACCGCTCCCTGCTGGAGAGCGTCGCCAGCGAGCACGGCGCGCGCATGAGCGCCATGGATAACGCCACCAGCAACGCCACGGACATGATCGCCAGCCTGTCGCTGACCTACAACCGCACGCGCCAGGCCGTCATCACGAACGAGCTGATGGAGATCGTGTCCGGCGCCGAGGCGCTGAAGTAAGAAGTTCCGCTTCTGGCCGACAGGCCCTGAGGCTTGACCCCGGGGGGAGCCCACCTGTAGAGGGGGCCCGCCCATCCCCCCCGGGCCACACTTTCGACGAGGGACGGAAGACATTCCATGAGCGCTCAAGTTCCGACGGTAGGCAAGGTGACCCAGGTTCTCGGTCCTGTGGTCGACGTGGAGTTCCCGCCCGGTGGTCTCCCCGAGGTGTACACCGCCCTCAAGGTGACCAACGCCAGCATCAGCGCGGAAACGAACAACCTGACGCTCGAGGTGGCTCAGCACCTGGGCGAGAACACCGTGCGCTGCATCTCCATGGACTCCACCGAGGGTCTGGGTCGCGGCCAGCCGGTGACGAACACGGGCGCCCCCATCCAGGCGCCGGTGGGCAAGGCCACCCTGGGCCGCATCCTCAACGTCATCGGCGACCCGGTGGACGAGAAGGGCCCCGTGGCGGCCAAGGAGTCCTGGCCCATCCACCGCTCGCCCCCCGCGTTCGTCGAGCAGGACGTGCGCGTGCAGATGTTCGAGACGGGCATCAAGGTCATCGACCTGCTCGCCCCCTACACCCGTGGCGGGAAGATCGGCCTGTTCGGCGGCGCCGGCGTGGGCAAGACGGTGCTCCTGCAGGAGCTCATCCGCAACGTGGCCGTGGAGCGCGGCGGCTTCTCGGTGTTCGCCGGCGTGGGTGAGCGCACCCGCGAGGGCAACGACCTGTACCACGAGATGCAGGACTCCAAGGTCATCAAGATCGACAACCTGGAGGAGAGCCAGGTGGTGCTGGTGTACGGCCAGATGAACGAGCCGCCCGGTGCCCGCGCCCGCGTGGCCCTCACGGCGCTGACCATCGCCGAGTACTTCCGCGACGTCGAGGGGCGCGACGTGCTCCTCTTCATCGACAACATCTTCCGCTTCACCCAGGCCGGTTCCGAGGTGTCCGCCCTCCTGGGCCGCATCCCGAGCGCCGTGGGTTACCAGCCCACGCTGGCCACCGAGATGGGCGGTCTGCAGGAGCGCATCACCTCCACCACCAAGGGCTCGGTCACCTCGGTGCAGGCCATCTACGTGCCCGCCGACGACCTCACCGACCCGGCCCCGGCCACCACGTTCGCCCACCTGGACGCGACCACGGTGCTCAACCGCGCCATCTCCGAGCTGGGCATCTACCCGGCCGTGGATCCGCTCGACTCCACCAGCCGCATCCTGTCGCCGGACGTCGTGGGCCAGGAGCACTACACGGTGGCTCGCCGCGTCCAGGGCATCCTCCAGCGCTACAAGGAGCTGCAGGACATCATCGCCATCCTCGGCATGGACGAGCTGTCCGAGGACGACAAGCTGGTGGTGGCGCGCGCCCGCAAGATTCAGCGCTTCCTGTCGCAGCCCTTCTTCGTCGCCACGGTCTTCACCGGCGCCCCCGGCAAGTACGTGAAGCTCCAGGACACCATCCAGGGCTTCAAGGAGATCGCCGACGGCAAGCACGACGACATCCCCGAGTCGGCCTTCTACATGGTCGGCGGCATCGACGAGGCGCTGGAGAAGGCCCGGAAGATGGCGGCGGCCTAGTCGCCACCGCGCCAGGAGGTCGCTTCACGTGCTTCGCTCCGTCGTCATCCTGGTGCTGTTGCTGGCGCTCCCGGCTTCCGCGGAGCGCTCCAGCCGTACGCGCGTGAGCGTCAACGGCACCTTCAGTGTGCGTCTGGTGGAGACCGCGCCGGACAAGTGCACCCTGGAGGTATCGAAGGAGAGCGGCCCGGTCTGGACGCTGAGCCAGTGCGTGGGCGGGGTGGACGACCTCTACTTCGTCTCCAACGACGGACAGCGGGTGTGGGTGCTGTACCCGCTGGCCCCGAAGGGGACGAAGAAGCTGGCCGGCAAGCAGTTCAGGAAGGTGCCCGCCTGGGCCAACACGGTGGTGGCGGTGGAGTATGACCGCCGGGGCGAGCACGAGCAGGAGAAGCGCCTGCTGGACTTCGTGGGCGTGCGGGAGTTGTCGGAGGTGCGGCAGATGGAGAAGCACCTCAAGTGGTTGGAGGGCGTGCTCGGGGTTCCGGGCAAGGGCCCGCGCCTGACGGACGCCGGGCGCATCGAGTTCGAGACGGTGGGCGGCAAGTCCCACCAGCTTGTTTTCTGAAGCGGTACGCAGGGAGCACGGAACCCCATGGCCAAGCTGACGGTCGAGATTGTGACCCCCGAGAAGCGCATCCTGTCGGTGCAGGCGGACGAGGCGATCGTCCCCGGTGGCAAGGGTCTGTTCGGCGTGCGGCCGGGCCACACCCCGTTCCTGTCGCTGATGGAGCCGGGGCCGATGACCATCATCGAGGGCGGGCGGCGCGAGAACTACTTCGTGGCCGGCGGCTTCGTCGAGGTGAGCAACGACAAGGTGCTGGTGCTCGCGGACGTGGCCGAGGCGGTCACGGGTATCGACGTGGAGGCCGCGCGTCGGCGGATGCAGGAGGCGGTGGAGCGCCTGCGTGGCATGTCCGCGGACGACGTGCGCTTCGACATCGAGCAGGCGACGGTGCGCCGCGAGACGGCGCGCATGGGCGCCGCCGGTCTGCGCTGAAGCCCCGCCCCCGAGGAAACACCCCTCTTCCGCTCGGGAGAGGGACGGGGTGAGAGGTTCGCCCCACCCCCGCTTCAACCCGGTGGACGCCCCCCACGGCGGAGTCCCCGGGCCCGTTGTCGCCAGCGCGAGTGGCTCCCCCGCGTGAGCCCCCCTGGCCGATTCCCCACGTTCCTTCGCTCCTGAGCTCCACCATGCCCGCGAGGTGACGCGCCGCGCCAACTGGCGTGCCGTCGGCCCCGCCGCTCCGTCGACTCCGGCTCTCTCGAGCCCGTAGCACCGGGCCAGGCGAGCACCTCCTCGCGCTCCCTGTCCCTCGCCACTCGGCCTGGAACCCGGGGTGTACTTGACGTCACGCCCAGAAAGGAGCATTGAGGATGCATCTTTAAAGATGCATGCTGCATGCATCCAAACCGGGGAGTGGAACGAGATGAGCGCCAACGTCGTGGAGAAGAAGAACAGCCTGTACGAGCAGATTGGTGGGGAGCCGGCGATGGCGGCGGCAGTGGAGCTCTTCTATCGGAAGGTGCTGTCGGACGACCGCATCAGCCACTTCTTCGAGGACGTGGACATGGAGCGCCAGTCGGCGAAGCAGAAGGCGTTCCTGACGATGGTGTGTGGGGGCCCGAGCGCCTACTCGGGCAAGGACATGCGCAAGGGGCACGCGCACCTGGTGAAGCAGGGGCTGAACGACACGCACTTCAACGCGGTGGCGGAGAACCTGGCCGCGACGCTGACGGAGCTGGGCGTGGCGAAGCCGCTGGTGGAGCAGGTGCTGGCGATCGCCGAGAGCGCGCGGGCGGACGTACTGAACCGCTGAGGAGCGGGAGGGCGCGCGCATGACGAAGGTCAAGCACGAGGGGCAGTGGTACGGGCTGGACGAAGATGAGTCGGTGCTCGACGGACTGCTGCGGCAAGGGGTGGAGGTGCCGCACTCGTGTCGGGCGGGGGCGTGCCAGTCCTGTCTGATGCGCGCCGAGCGCGGCGAGGTGCCGGCCAAGGCTCAGGTGGGACTGAAGGAGACGCTCAAGGCCCAGGGGTACTTCCTCGCGTGCGCGTGCCGTCCGGAGAACGAGCTCGAGGTGGCCAGCGCGGGAGCGGACCTGCGGGTGCCCGCGCACATCACCGCGCTGGAGCCGCTGAGCGACAGCGTGCTGTGCGTGCGGCTGCGCCCCGATGGGCACTTCGAGTACCGGCCCGGCCAGTACGTGTCGCTGCTGCGGGCGGACGGACTGGCCCGGAGTTACTCGCTCGCGAGCCAGTCCCGGGAGGACACGGTGGAGCTGCACGTGCGCCGCATCCCCGGGGGCCGCATGAGCGGGTGGCTCTTCGACGAGGCCCAGCCGGGGGACGTGTTGGACCTCCAAGGACCGGCGGGAGAGTGTTTCTACGTGCCGGGGCGGCCGGAGCAGCCGCTGCTGCTGGCGGGCACGGGCACGGGTCTGGCGCCCCTGTACGGCATCGTCCGGGACGCACTGGCCCAGGGACACACCGGGCCCATCTGGCTCTTCCACGGTGCGGTCGAGGCCTCCGGGCTGTACCTCGTCGAGGAGCTGCGCGAGCTGCAATCCCGGTACAGTTGCTTCCAGTACCGCCCGAGTATCCTGCGGGGACCGGAACGGGTGGGGGTGTCGGTGGGGGCCCTGGACGCCATCATCAAGGAGGAATGCCCTCGGCCGGCGGGCTGGAGGGCATTCCTGTGCGGCAACCCCGACCTGGTGCTATCCCTGAGGAAGAAGCTCTTCCTCGCCGGACTGTCGCTCAAGGAAATCCATGCGGATGCCTTCCTCCCGAGCACTCCTCCGCCGCAGGCAGGAGCGGGAGTGACGGTTCGTGCATCTGACTCTTCACGCTGACTACTCGCTGCGCGTGCTGCTGTACCTGGCGGCCCACCCGGATCGAGTCATCTCCACCGCCGAGGTGAGCGAGGCCTACGGCATCTCCAAGCACCACCTCGTCCGGGTGGTGCAGGGACTGGGACGCCACGGCTTCGTGGAGGTGCGGCCGGGGCGGTCCGGGGGCGTCGTGCTGGCGCGCTCGCCGTCCGAAATCTCCGTGGGGCAGGTGGTGCGCCACATGGAGCCGGACTTCAACGTGGTGGAGTGCTTCGATCCGAAGACGAACACCTGCCCCATCGCCCCGGCCTGCGGGCTGATCGGCGTGCTCAACGAGGCGATGCGGGCCTTCCTGGCCACGCTGGACAAGTACACGCTGGAGGACCTCCTGCGCCGCAGCCCGCGCAATCTGTCCAGCTACTTCCTCAAGCCCGTGCCGGACGTCGAGGCGGGGTGAGGGGGCGCCGGTGAGTTCCCCCGTGCTGGAGTTCTTCCACCGCATCGCGGATCCCCCCTCGGCGGTGGCGCGCCGCTACATCGTCGACTACGCGTTGGAGGACCGGGTGCGCTTCCGCAACGTCGCCTTCCCGGAGGAGGAGTCGGCCTGGCGTGAATTGGGTGGACACACCACGCCCTCGCTGTGGGACGGCGAGCACCTGCACCAGGGCGCCGAGGCGGTCGTGGCGAGGCTGCAGGCGGTTGTCAACCTCGGTCGCGACGGCTAGCGCGCGTCCCTCCTTGTGGTGGGAGAGCGCCCTTCACCCAACATGTGCGTGAGCGCGCCTGATCCGTGCGCATGGATGCAAGACGGGGCTAGCCATGGAACGCGGCTCGGTTATCTTGCCGCTCCCCATGCCGCTGACACCCGCCGAACGCCAGGACAGGTTTCATGCGGCGTTCCTGGGTCTCGCCATCGGGGATGCCCTCGGATTTCCGCTGCGGGGCGTTCCGCCGGCGAGCCTGGCGCGCCTGCCTGGACTGGCGGAGGACTTCGCGCCTCGGCCTCGGGGGAAGTTCGCCAAGGGCCAGTTCTCGGACGACACGCAGCTGATGCTGGCGGCGGCCGAGAGCGTCATCCGCGAGAACAAGGTGGACGGGCGCAGCGCGGCGGCGCACCTGGCGTGGCTGTGGCAGGAGGGCATCATCCTCCAGCCGCCCAAGCAGCTCTCCGAGGCGCTGCAGAAGCTGGCCCAGGGCACGCCGTGGATGAGCGCGGGCGCGCCGCTGGGGGTGAAGTGTCCCTCGGTGCTGAGCCGAGCGGTGGTGGTGGGGCTCTTCGAGAGCAAGAGCCGGGTGCGCATCCGCCACGACGCGGGCGTGCTGACGGTGCTGACGCACAAGGATCCCACGTGCGCGGCGGCGGCGGCGGCCTTCGCCCAGGCGGTGGCGCTGGGGCTGACGACGCACGAGCCGCTGACGCCGGCGGGGTTCTGCGAGGAGCTGGCGCTGGCGGCCGCGGCCCATGACAAGGAGCTGGCCGAGGAGCTGCGGCACCTGCCCCGGCTGCTGACGTGGGACACGGCGCGCGCGCTGACCCAGTTGCGCAAGGTGAGCGTGCCGCCCAGCCAGCTCCGGGGCGTGGACGGCCTGCCTCCGCATGTGGTGCCGGTGCTGCTCACGGCGCTGTACGCGACGCTGAAGGTGCCGCACGACTTCCGGCAGGCGGTGGAGATGACGCTGCGCTGCGGGGGCGAGGCCGACGTGGCGGCGGCGTGCACGGGGGCCCTGCTGGGGGCGCACCTGGGGACGGCCGCCATTCCGGCGCGGTTGCGCAAGAACGTGCTGTACGCGGACACCCTGCGGGACGCGGCGGACCGCCTCTTCCAGGCACGGCAGGTGCGCGAGACGCTCGCCACCGCGCTCGCCCAACAGCGCCGTCGCCGCTGAACCGGCGAGAAGGGTGTCCTTCCGCGTGGGGTGGACCCCCCCTCCGGGTGCGCGGTGGAAAAACCTGTCCGACTGTCGGACAGGTTTTTCCAGCATGCGCCCGGGAGGACTCCTGTCTTCTCCTCGTGTCCCTGGGAAGTTCCTCGGATCGCCCATGCGGTTCCCTCGGACGGGTTGGAGCTGGGCGGAGGCAGCCCTGCTCCTGGGGCTGCTCGTCTGCTCCTCCAGGGCGGGCGAGTGGCTCTCCGTGGGCAATCAGGGCGGGCGGGCGGGCATCACTGTGTTCTGGCGGCCAGACTTCCCCCGGAATCGTTCCGCTCCCACCTTCCGCGAGGAGAGCGGGACATGCCAGGGCGCTGCCCGGGCGGGCCCGCCGGATGCGCCGGAGGCGGGGACGTGGAACACGAATCGGAACGTCTGGAGCGCAGGCAACTGGAGTCGCTGTCCACGGCGGAGCTCATCCGTCACGCCATCGAGGAGGCGCGGTTGCTGGCCCGTGCCGAGGTGCTCCATGCGAAGAAGGAGATACAGGAGGAGCTGAAGGTGGCGCGCACCTCGGGCATCCTCCTGGGGGCGGGCGCCGTGCTGGGGCTGATGGCCCTGGCCGCGCTCCTCGTGACGGTGGGGCTGGCGCTGCCGCTGAGCGAGTGGCTCGGGGTGCTGCTGGTGGGGGCGTTCCTGCTGCTGCTGGCGGGCGGCCTGGCGTTCGCGGGCTACAAGCGGCTGCCGAAGAAGCCCCTGCCCCATACCCAGGATCGGTTGAAGACGGACATCACCCGCACCCGGGAGACGCTGCAATGAGCGAGCAGGAATACAAGGGTGGCGGGCCCATCACCGCCAGCATGAGCGACCGTGAGAAGGTGGAGAAGACGGCGGACCGTCTGCGGGACGAGCTGCTCCTCACCCTCGAGGAGCTGGACCGGCGCCGCGAGCGCGCGTTCGACGTGCGCTACCAGTTCCGCCATGCCGTCGAACAGAACCGTGACCTGTTGGTGAAGGCGGGCGGCGTCGCGCTGGGGCTGCTCGTCGTGGGCATGGGCTACTCCTGGTGGCGGCGGCGTCACCGCGACGAGCTGATGTGGAAGCATCGCCGGAAGGCCCTGCGGCGCGCCTGGGAGCACCCGGACCGGTTGGCCTCCCGCGCCGAGGAGCGCCCCATCGGCTTCGAGCTCGGCCGGAAGCTCGTCCTCATCTTCGCCACCACGCTGGCCTCGGCCATGGCGAAGAGCGCCGTGAAGTCGCTGGTGCCCCCTTCCGAGACCGGTCAGGCCCACGAGGGCAAGAAGCGCCTGGGGTTGCGCATCACCCAGACCCCGGCCCAGGCCTAGGGTTGATAAGATTAATTGATGGCGAGAGGGCAGCGTATGAAGCAGATTCATGCTCGCCATGGATCTGCTCTACGCGCGTGCCCAGATGGGGATGTCCCTCGCCTTCCACATCATCTTCGCGGCCGCGGGGATTGCGCTCCCGCTGTTGATGGTGCTCAGCGACCTGAAGGCCCGGAGGACGGGAGACGCGGACTACGCGGTGCTCAGCCGCAAGCTGGCGAAGGGGACGGCCATCCTCTTCGCGGTGGGCGCGGTGAGCGGCACGGCGCTGTCCTTCGAATTGGGGCTGCTGTGGCCCCACTTCATGGGGACATACGGTGAAGTCATCGGGCTGCCCTTCGCGCTGGAGGGCGCGGCCTTCTTCACCGAGGCGGTGTTCCTCGGCATCTACCTGTATGGGCGGGAGCGGATATCCGCGGGGCTGCACCTCTTCTCGGGGGTGATGGTGGCGCTGAGTGGCGCGGCGAGCGCCTTCTTCGTCACGCTGGTGAACACCTTCATGAACCAGCCCTCGGGCTTCACGCCCACGCCGGGCGGGCCGGTGGACGTGGACCCGGTGGCGGCGATGTTCAGCCCGGGCTGGATGCACCAGACGGCGCACACGCTGCTCGCGTGCTACCAGGCGAGCGCCTTCGCCATGGCGGGCATCCACGCCTTCGTCCTGCTGCGACACCCGGGGGCGGCCTTCCACCGCAAGGCACTCTCCATCGCGCTGCCGCTGGCGTGTGTCACCGCGCTGCTGCAGCCGCTGGCGGGCGACCTGTCCGCGAAGGAGGTGGCGCGGACGCAGCCGGTGAAGCTGGCGGCGGCGGAGGGCCTGTTCGAGACGCAGCGGGGCGCACCCCTGAGCCTGGGCGGGCTGCCGGACGCGGAGACGGGCACCACGCCATACGCGCTCGAGATACCGAAGGGGCTGTCCATCCTGGCGTTCGCGGACCCGAACGCGGAGGTGAAGGGGCTGAAGGACTTCCCGCGTGACGAGTGGCCGCCGGTGGCCAAGGTGCACGTGGCCTTCCAGGTCATGGTGGGCACGGGGAGCGCGATGGCGCTGCTGGCGGTGGTGACGCTCTTCCTGCGCTGGCGGCACAAGGCGTGGCCCGAGGGCCGGCGGGTGCTGTGGGGCTGGCTGCTGTGCGGGCCGCTCGGGGTGGTGGCGATGGAGGCCGGGTGGCTCGTCACCGAGTGGGGGCGCCAGCCGTGGATTGTCCGCGGGCTGATGCGCACGGCGAACGCGGCGACACCGGTGCCGAACCTGGTGGTGCCCTTCTGGACGTTCTCGCTCGTGTACCTCTTCCTGGGCACGATGGTGACGTTCCTCCTGGTGCGGCAGGTGGCGGGAACGCTGCCGGGCCGCGAGTCGGAGGAGGTGGCCCATGGGCACTGAGCTGTGGCTGGGCGGCGCGCTGGTGGCCGCCTTCGTCCTCTACGCGCTCTTCGGGGGCGCGGACTTCGGCGGCGGCGTGTGGGACCTGCTGGCCTCGGGGCCGCGCAAGGCGGAGCAGCGGGCGCTCATCGCGAAGGCACTCGGGCCGGTGTGGGAGGTGAACCATGTCTGGCTCATCATCGGCATCGTCATCCTCTTCTCGGCCTTCCCACCGGCTTTCGCGGTGCTGTCGGTGGCGCTGCACGTGCCGCTGACGCTGCTGCTGCTGGGCATCGTCTTCCGGGGCACGGCCTTCACCTTCCGCACCTATGACATGCGGGGTGACCTGGTGCAGCGGCGCTGGGGGCTCGTCTTCAGCGTGGCGAGCGTCCTGTCGCCGGCGCTGCTGGGCATGTGCGTGGGCGCGGTGGTGAGCGGTGACATCCAGGTGCGGGACAAGGTGGTGGTGAGCGGCTTCTTCTCCCCGTGGCTGTCGCCCTTCGCGCTGGCGGTGGGCGCGCTGGCCCTGTGCCTCTTCGCCTTCCTGGCGGCGGTGTACCTCACCGCGGAGACACAGGAGCACGCGCTGCGAGAGGACTTCCGGAGGCGGGCCCTGGGGGCGGGCGTGGCGGTGTTCCTGGCGGCCTTCGGCGTGCTGGTGCTGGCGCGCGAGGGGGCGCCTCGGGTGTGGGCGGGGCTGACGGGCTCGCCCTTCGCGCTGGTGCTGCACGCGGCGACGGCGGTGGCGGCGGTGCTGGCCTTCGGGCTGCTGCTCGCCCGGCGCTTCGGGCTGGCGCGCGTGGCGGCGGCGGCACAGGTGGGGCTCATCGTGGCCGGGTGGGCCGCCTCGCAGTACCCGTTCCTGGTGGTGCCGGACCTCACCCTCCAGGGCGCGGCGGCGTCCGCGGCCACCCAGCGGGCCCTGCTGATGGCGCTCGCGGTGGGCGGGGCCCTCATCCTCCCCTCGCTGCTGTTCCTGCTGCGGGTGTTCCAGTCGCCTCCGGCGCGGGAGTCCTCGGGAGTGAAGTGAAGCGAGCGACGTTGGAGTAGGGCGGCCGTGCTAGGAGTCGCGGGATGACCAGCGCTCCTGGCCAACGTGTCGCCGTGTCGATTCCCGCGCTGCTGCGGCTGGCGTGGCCCATCATCATCTCCGCGCTCCACGCAGGTGGTGGTGGGGCTCGCGGACGCGCTCATGGTGGCCCATCTCGGCGAGGTCTCCCTGGCCGCCGTCACCACGGGCGCGATGAACGCCCAACTGGTGTTCATCCTGCCCATGGGCACGGTGTTCATCGTCTCCAGCTTCGCCTCCCAGTACTTCGGGAGCGGCGACGTCGCCGGTGCCCGGCGCTACGCCTGGTATGGCCTCGCCATCGCGGGCCTCGCCCAGGTGCTCTGTCTGCTCCTCGTGCCCCTGCTGCCCGCGGGACTCGCCCTGTTCGAGTACGCCCCCGAGGTGCGCGAGGGCGTGCGGCAGTACCTCCAGATACGCCTGCTGTCGGGGGTGGTCGCCGTGGGCCTCGAGGCGCTCGCCAACTACTACGCGGGCCTCGGCAACACCCGGCTGCCCATGGTGGCCAGCCTCGTCGCCATGGTGCTCAACGTCCTGGGCAACTGGCTGCTCATCGACGGCCACCTCGGGTTTCCCGCGCTCGGCATCGCGGGCGCGGCGTGGGCGACGGTCGCCTCCTCGGCACTTGGCTTCCTCGGACTGCTCGGCGTCTTCCTCTTCGAGGGCCGCGGCCCGGTACTCCCCCGCCTGCACGGGCGCGAGTTCCTGCGCACGCTGCGTTTCGGCCTGCCCTCGGGCCTCAACTGGTTCTTCGAGTTCCTGGCCTACAACTTCTTCGTCAACGTGGTGGTGGCGGGGCTGGGCACCACCTCATTGGCGGCGCTGATGGCCGTCATGCAGCTCAACTCGGGGGCCTTCATGCCGGCGTTCGCCGTGGCGAGCGCGGGGGCCATCGTGGTGGGTCAGGCCATTGGCGCGGGCGCGAGGGACGACGTACCGCGCGCGGTGCGGCTCACCTTCCTCCTCACTGCGGGCTGGCAGGCGGTGGTGGGCGTCCTCTTCCTGCTGCTGCCGGAGTGGACCTTCGCTCCCTTCGCGGGAGGGGCGGCGAGCGGCGCGTTGCTCGCCACCGGGGCGCGGCTGTTGCGCATCTCCGTGGCGTGGCAGCTCTTCGATGCCGCGGCCACCACCCTGACCGAGGCCCTGCGCGCCGCGGGGGACACCGCCTTCACCCTCTGGGTGCGGATGGCGCTGGCCTGGTTCTTCTTCGTGCCCGGCACCTGGCTCAGCGTCCGCCACTTCGGGGCCGGCGCGCAGGTGGCCATGCTCTGGCTGGTGGCGTGGATTGGCGCGCTCGCCCTGGCCCTGTACCTGCGCTTCCGGGGCGGCGCGTGGCGACGCTTCAACCTGGTCGAGCCATAGGCTGGGCGTATCATGGCACCCAGGTCATCGTGAGAGAGGCACCTTCGCAGGCGGTCGTGACGTACTTCGAGCCGCAGCCGGCCCCAGACGAGGTGCCGGTGCGGCTGGCGAGCCCGTTCATCCAGGGCGCGCCGCAGGCCCTGGCGCGCCGGGCCGCGGAGGCGTTGCAGCTGCGTCTGCGCCGTGGCGACTTCTCCGGTGGGATCGACCTCAGCGCCCTCGATGAGCCTGGCGGCGGCAAGATGTTCGGTGTGCTGGTCGTCGCGGCCCCGGATGGTCGGGTGGGCTACCTGTGCGGGTTCTCGGGCATGCTCGACGACCGCTGGGAGATCGACGGGTTCGCGCCGCCACTCTTCGACCCGGTCGCGCGCGATGCGTTCTGGCCCGCCGGCGAGGCCGAGCTGCGCGCGCTCGCCGACCGCCATGCCGAGCTGGTCGACGGTGCCGAGCCCGTGGCGCTGCGCGCGCGCCTCGCCGAGCTGACCGCGCGGCACGACGTCGCCACCGCCGGGATGCGTGCACGCCACGACGCGAACCGCCGCCTCCGGCACGACGCGCGCCGGCATCTGGCCGACGGGGCCGCGGGAGCTGACGAGCGACGTGCGGCGCTCGCGCAGGAGAGCCGTGCTGATGCCGCCGAGCGCCGGCGGTTGGATGAGGCGCACCACCAGGAGCGTGAGGCCCTGGCCTCGGCCTTACGAGCGCTCGACGCGCGTCGCGCGGAGCTCGAGCACCAGCGTGCCGAGCGTTCGAGGCAGCTCTGGCAGCGGATGGCCGACAGCTACGTGCTGCTGAATGCGCGCGGTGAACAGCGGACCCTGGGAGCGCTGTTCGCGAATGAGGCGCCGCCCGGCGGAGCGGGGGACTGCGCCGCTCCGAAGCTCCTCGGCCATGCCTACCGCCACCACCTGAAGCCGCTGGCGCTCGCCGAGTTCTGGTGGGGCGCGCCTCCTCTCTCGGGGGGGCGGGAGGCGGGCGTGTACTACCCCGCATGTCATCACAAGTGCGGCCAGGTCCTTCCGTACATGCTCGAGGGGCTGCCCGTCGAACCGCCGCTCGCCGGCTCGGAGCCGCTCCCGGTGGAGGAGCCCCGGCTCGTGTACGAAGACCCGTGGCTGCTCGTCGTGGACAAGCCTCGGGGCCTGCTGTCGGTTCCCGGCCGCCACGCCCTGCTGCGCGACTCCGTGCTCGTCCGCCTCCAGCGACGATACGCGGACGCGGCGGGGCTTCTGGTCGTGCACCGCCTGGAGCTCGAGGCCTCCGGGCTTCTGCTCATCGCCAGGACTCCAGAGACCTACGCGGCGCTCCAGCGGCAGTTCGCGCGGCGCGAGGCCGACGAGCGCTATGTCGCCTGGCTCGACGGCCACGTCGCCGGTGACCACGGTGTCATCGAGCTGCCGCTGCGCGGCGATCCCGAGGACCGTCCCCGCCAGTGCGTCGACCCGAAGCACGGCAAGCGCGCCATCACCGAGTGGCGCGTCACCCAGCGGACCCTCGCCCGGACGCGGGTGTCGCTCTTCCTCCGCACGGATCGCACCCACCAGCCTCGCGTCCACGCCGCGCACCCCCTGGGCCTGGGCGTCCCCATCGTCGGAGATCGGCTGTACGGCCGTGACGACACGCGCCTGCTGCTGCATGTCGAGGCCCTGAGGTTCCTCCATCCCCACACCGGCGAGCGCCTCGAGCTCGAGTGCCCCGCGCCGTTCTGAGGCTCGTGCCGCGCGCCATGACTCCATGCGTCATGTCCACTTTCCACTTCGAGTGCGGTCCAAAGTGCTTGGAGACCCATCCAGTAGGACTCGAGTTGCGATAGCTTCCCGGCATTCCCAGGCATCGGGGGGGGTCCTTCGACACCGCCCACATCGCTGAACCCAAGGAGCCCAGGTACACATGGCGAGCCCCAAGTTCGACACGTTGGTCGAGATCTTCCTGCAGAGCACCGCTTCCTTCGGCCCGCGGCCGCTCTTCGGGGAGAAGAAGAACGGGCAGTGGACGTGGATGTCCTATGCGCGGTTCGGCCAGCTCGTGGACGACCTGCGCGGAGGTCTGTCCCAGCTCGGCGTGACGCACGGGTGATCGGGTGGCGGTCATCTCCAACAACCGGCACGAGTGGGCGGTGGGCGCCTATGCCGTCGTACACGCTGGGGGCCGCCTACGTGCCCATGTACGAGCAGCAGCTCGACAAGGAGTGGCAGTACATCCTCAATGACTGCGGCGCCAAGGTGGTGTTCGCCGCCACCGACGCCATCGCCGCCAAGCTCGAGGCGCTCAAGCCGGCCGCTGCCCAAGCTCGAGCACATCATCCGCTTCTCCGGCACCGAGACCGAGACGGACTCCTATCGCGTGCCTGCTGCGCCGCGGCGCGGAGACGCCCAGCCCCGTGCTCACCCAGCCCAAGCCCGCGGACCTGGCCGGCCTCATCTACACCTCGGGCACCACCGGCAACCCCAAGGGCGTGATGCTCAGCCACGCGAACCTCGCGCGCAACGTGACGCGCCATGCACGAGATCTTCCCGCATGACCTGGAGGATCGCTCGCTCGTCCTTCCTCCCGTGGGCGCACTCCTTCGGGCAGGTCGTCGAGCTCCACGGCCTGTTCTCCATGGGCGCCTCGATGGGCATCGCCGAGAGCGTCGAGAAGATCATCGACAACCTCGCCGAGGTGAAGCCCACGCTGCTCTTCTCGGTGCCGCGCATCTTCAACCGCATCTACGACGGGCTGCAGAAGCGCATGGCCGCCGAGTCGGCCATCAAGCGCATGCTCTTCACGCGCGGCCTCGGATGGCGGCCAAGCAGCGCAAGGCAGCTCGCGGCGCAGGGCAGCAGAGCAGCGTGCTGCTGGACCTGCAGCACGCCGTCTTCGACAAGGTCGTCTTCTCCAAGGTGCGCGAGCGCTTCGGCGGCCGGCTGAAGTACGCCTTCTGCGGCGGCGCGGCGATCTCGCGCGAGGTCGCCGAGTTCATCGACAACCTCGGCATCACCGTCTACGAGGGCTACGGCCTCACCGAGACGTCGCCCCATCGCCACCGCGAACTACCCGGGCCACCGGCAAGATCGGCTCGGTCGGCAAGGCCATCCCCGGCGTGCGCGTCGAGATCGACACGCGCCGCGACCGGCGACGCCGAGCAGGGCGAGATCGTCGTCTACGGCCACAACGTGATGATGGGCTACTACAACCTGCCCGAGGAGAACGCGAAGGTCTTCACCGGCGACGGCGGCTTCCGCACCGGCGACATGGGCTACCTCGACGACGACGGCTTCCTCTACATCACCGGCCGCATCAAGGAGCAGTACAAGCTGGAGAACGGCAAGTACGTGGTGCCGGTGCCCATCGAGCAGGCGCTGCAAGCTCTCGCCCGTCATCGCCAACGTGATGATGCACGGCGCAGAACAAGCCCTTCAACGTGGCGATCATCGTCCCGGACATGGAGGCGCTGAAGAAGTGGGCCAGCGAGAAGGGCCTCGACACCACCTCCATCCCCGAGCTGCTCAAGCGGCCCGAGGTGCAGCAGCTCTACCGCGAGCAGATCAACGAGCTGTCCACGCGGGCTCAAGGGCTACGAGAAGCCGCAGCGCTTCCTGCTCATCAGCGAGGACTTCACCACCGCCAACGACATGCTGACGCCGTCGCTCAAGCTCAAGCGCCGCAACGTGCTCAAGAAGTTCGGCGAGGCGCTGGAGGAGCTGTACCGCGACGCCGAGAAGAGTGGCGACACGCGCGCGGCATGAGTCTCGCCCGGTGGGCTCCGGCACTTCCTCGTGCCGAAGCCCCCGCGCGGCGCTCGGGCCTCAGGCGGCCTTCGCCAGGAAGGCCGCCACCGACTCGATGGTGGGGTACTGGCGCAGCAGCGTCTCCTCGAACTCCCGCTGCAGCCACGTCTCCAGCTCGCCGATGATGCGCAGCTGCTCCATCGAGTCCAACCCGTAGTGCTGGAAGGGCGCCCGCACGTCGATGTCCGCGGGCGTCAGCTCCAGGAAGCCCGCCACGCGCTCCACCAGCCAGCGCTGGATGTCCTCCGCCGTCTTCGTGGAGGGCGTCATTTGCCCGGGCCTCGCAGGCGCGCCGCCATGGCCGCCAGGTCCGCCTGCTCCGCCGGAGTGCCGAGGATGGGCGGCAGGTCCGCCATGGAGTCGGTGGGAATCAGGTGCACGTGGGCGTGAGGCACCTCGTAGCCCAGCACCACCTCCACCACGCGCTGGCACCCGGTGCGCTCCTTGAGCAGCCGCGCCACCGTGCGCACCGCCTGCATCAGCTCCCCGTACCGCTGGGGCTCCAGGTCGAACAGGTAGTCCCCGTCCGCCTTCGGAATCACCAGCGTGTGTCCGGGCTGCACCGGCCGGATGTCCAGGAAGGCCAGGTGCCGCTCGTCCTCCCACACCTTGTGACAGGGAATCTCTCCTCGAACGATGCGCGCGAAGATGTTGTTTTCAGGCAATGTCAATCTCTCCGGTTTGACTGAAAAATCAGGGGGGCCTTGCTTGTCGGCGAAGTGTACTCTACACACCAATTATGCAACCCGGAGTAATGCAAGGCATGACGCTCTCTGCTCCGGAGGGGGGTTCCTTCCTCTGCTGGGATGAGGTGGGCGTCGGCGTCCTGGCGCCGGCTCCGGCCTCGCCGCTCGGGTGGGAGCTCCTGTCCGAGCGCGAGCGGGACGTCCTCTCCGCGTTGCCCGGCCCTCGCCAGCACGAGTGGCTCCGCGGGCGCCGGGTGTGCAAGCAGGTGGCTCGGGAGCTGCTCGGCCCGGAGTGTCCGCCGAGCCACGTGGAGGTGCTGCCGGGCCCCCAGGGAGAGCCCCGGCTGCACGTGCCGGAGGGCTCGCGGCGCCTGGAGGTGTCGCTCAGCCACGGGCGCGGCCTGTCGGTGGCGGCCGTCACCTCGCGCGGCCAGGTGGGCGTGGACGTGGAGCCGGTGGCCCCCATCCCCGAGCGGCTGTGGCACTTCTTCCTTACTCCCGCCGAGCGGGCCCGCTGCGAGCGGGAGCCGGAGCTGGCCCCGCGGCTGTGGCTGCTGAAGGAGGCGCTCTACAAGGCCCTCCGCCCGCCGGAGCCCCTTCCGTTGCGCGCCCTGGAGCCCGAGCTCGGCGAGGGCGTGCTCCGACTGCGTCAGCCCGTTTCCCGCGAGTTCGCCTTCACCTTCCTGGCCCTGCACCACCACCTGCTGGCCATCGTGCGCTCATGAATCCGTCCTCGACCATTCGCATCCACGGTATCCACTACACGCTGCCCGAGCGGCAGGTCGGCCTCGAGCAACTCGCGGAAGAGGGGCGCCTCGTCAGCACGCCCGAGACGATGCGCGGACTTCGGCTTCGGCGACTGCCGGGTGTCGAATGTGCCGGCCACGCAGCTCGCTTCGACGACCCTCAAGGCGCTGCTGGAGCGTCACGGGGTGGATCCGCTGGAGGTGGGGCTGCTCATCAACGCGAGCGTGCTGCCCACCAGCTCGCTGGTGCCGCGTGGCGACTCGCTCGCCGAGTACCCCTCGGGGGACAACGCGCACCTGGGGCTGTTCCGCTTCTCCAGCACGCGCCTCCAGGACGAGCTGGGCCTGTCCAACGCGCGCACGGTGGGCCTGAGCGAGCTGGGCTGCGTCTCCCTGTCCCACGCGGTGTGGCTGGCCCACGCCGTCATGGAGATGGAGGACCTGAAGTACGCCCTCTGCGTCAACGCGGACGTCTTCCCCGACGGCATCAAGCGCGAGGTCGTCTACAACGTCTGCAGCGACTCGGCGTGCGCGGTGCTGCTGTCGCGCGATCCCGAGGGCCTCCAGCTCAAGACGTACCACACGCTCACCCGCGGCTATTACTGGGACCCGGACGGCCACCAGAACGAGCTGCTCGCCGCCTACTTCCCCACCGGCAAGCGCGTGCTGGAGAAGACCTTCAAGGCCAGCGGGCTGGCTCGCGAGGACATCAAGCTCCTCATCCCCCACAACGTCAGCCTGCGGAGCTGGGAGATCCTCAGCAAGTTCACCGGCATCCCCCTGGAGAAGATCTACACGGAGAACATCCGTCCCAAGGGCCACTCGGTGGCGGCGGACAATTGGATCAACCTCAAGGACGTCATCGACCAGGGCCTGGTGAAGAAGGGCGACCACGTGATGATGTTCTCCTTCGGGCTCGGCGCGCACTGGGGCTGCAGCATCGTGCGGATCTGACGCACGCGCCCCCCCCACGGAACCTCCCACACCATGAACCTGTTCCTGACTGGAATCACCGGCGCCGTCGGTATGGAGATGGCGCGCTGGATCGCCCGCAACACGCCGAAGGCGCGGGTGTACGCGCTCATCCGGGCCCCCTCGCCCGTGGTGCTCAAGGCCCGCTGGTCGAAGCTGGCGGCGAAGCTGTGGCCGGATGCCTCGACGCGCCCGCCCGAGGGCCAGTTCGTGCCCGTGCTGGGCGACATCACCCGGCCCGGGCTGGGGCTGTCGCCGGAGGACGCGGCGCGGCTGGCGGACGAGGTGACGCACGTCATCCACTCGGCGGCCAACGTGGAGCTGGACGCTCCGCTGCCGGAGGCGCGGCTGGCCAACGTGGACGGCACGCGCCATGTCTTCGAGGTGGTGCGCACCTTCCGCCGGCTGGAGCGCGTCGGCTACGTGAGCACCCTCTTCGTGGCGGGCCACCGCAAGGGCCGCTTCCTGGAGACGGACGAGGTGCACGAGGCGGGCTTCGTCAACCCGTACGAGCAGAGCAAGTACGAGGCGGAGCACTTCGTGCGCGGGCTGATGAAGGAGCTGCCCATCGCCATGTACCGGCTGGCCTACCTCATCGGCCGGGATAGCGGCGAGGTGACCCGGTACAACTCCATGCACTCGCTCATGCGGCTCTTCTACCAGGGGCACGTGGGCGCCTTGCCGGGCACCGACGACTCGCGGATGGACCTGTCGTCCAACGACTACGCGGCCTCCGCCCTGCTCACGCTCTTCCTGGAGCACTACCAGCCGGGCCGCACCTTCCACATCGGCAACGGGGACGAGGGCCTGCGGCTGCGGGACTTCATCGACATCATGACCGAGGTGTCCGCGGAGACGGAGCGGCGCTGGGCCCAGGGGGTCTTCCTCCCGCCGGACATCGTCGACGAGGACACGTACACGCTGCTGCGGCGCACGCTGCTGCAGACGCAGAACAAGCAGTCCCACGAGGTCGTCCGGCTCGGGGACACCATGTACGGGCACCTGCTGGCCTCCCAGGTGTTCGACGCCCGGCCCGTGCACACGCTGCTCGGCGAGCGGGTGAAGCCGCCGCCCGCGACGCAGTTGCTGCGCGACGTGCTGCGCCACGGCGTGGCCACCGACTGGGGACGTAACCGGAGCTGACGAGGGACACACCATGGACAGGAATCAGTTCGAGGAGCGGCTGCTCGCCTTCATTCGCAAGCTGTGCGTGGAGAACGGCATCACCGCGGACATCGGCCGGGACACCGCGCTGTTCGAGAATCGCCTCATCAACTCGATGCGCATCATCGACCTGATGGGCTTCATCGAGAGCGAGCTCTCCATCGAGGTGCCCGAGGACAAGCTGACGATGAACTACTTCCGCACGCCGCGGATCATCGCCGACACGTTCTGCCCGGGTGGGGAGGCGAAGGCGTGAGCTCCCTGACGGTGGACCCGAAGAGCCTCGCCTTCAGCTCGGGCCGCTCGCCCCGGCCGGAGGCGGTGGGCCAGTTGCTGGAGCGGGGAGACCTGCGCTCGTACGAGAACGGCACGCTGGGCATGTCCGGCCCCGCGCTGTGGCTGTTCCGCTACTTCGAGCGCAAGTTCCTCGAGCTGGCGTTCAAGCACGGCGCCTCCGAGCGCCAGTACCCCACGCTGATGCCCATCTCGGTGATGGAGCGGACGGACTACTTCAAGTCCTTCCCGCACCACGCCACCTTCGCCATGTGCCTGGACCGGGACACCGCGTCCCTGCGCCAGTTCGTGGACGCGGTGAAGGGGGGCGAGCGGGTGGAGGCGACGGCTGCCTCCCGGGTGCGCTCGTCGGGCGCGGTGCTGTCCGGCGCCGTCTGCTACCACTGCTACGCGGAGCTCGAGGGGCGCGCCATCACCGGCGAGCCGATGGTGCTCACCACCCAGGGCCGGTGCTTCCGCTACGAGCACGGGGAGTTCGCCCCGCTGCGCCGGCAGTGGGAGTTCACCATGCGGGAGATCGTCCTGCTGGGGCCCGAGGCGCCCATCGCCAGCCTGCGCGAGAAGCTGCTGCTGGAGGTGGTGGAGTTCGCCAGGGCGCACGGCCTCTCCGGGCGCATCGACGTGGCCTCGGACCCGTTCTTCGGAGCGGTGGAGGGCCGGGCGCGCACGCTGCTGCAGCGGGCGCAGTCGCTCAAGTACGAGCTGTTGGTGGACGTCACCGGGCAGAAGGGAGGAGACCTCGCGATCGCCTCCTTCAACCTGCACGGGGACTCGTTCTCCCGCACCTTCGGCCTCTCCCTGCCGGACGGGCAGCAGGCCAGCACGGGCTGTATCGCCTTCGGGCTGGAGCGCTGGGTGGCGGCGTTCGTCGCGTACCACGGGACGGATCCCGCGGCGTGGCGCGAAGTGATTCCTTCCACGGAGCGGATGCCATGACGACGGAGCGTTACTATTACGATTTCTTCGGCGCCAAGTCGGAGTCGCGCTGGAACGTGGAGAAGGACATCCCCTGGGGGGACATCGACCGCGAGGTCGCGCTGAGCCAGCCGGACATCCTGGACAAGGTGCGGCGCACGGCCCTCATCGAGTCCTACCACGCGCTGGGCACCGTCTCGCTCATCAAGCTGCTCCACGAGGACGTGGATGCCACCTCGGTCTTCCAGGTGGAGTGCTTCGAGGGCTTCCGGCACTTCTGGAGCCTGCGGCGCTACCTGGACATCGTGGGCTGCGAGCCGCGCATCACCGACGAGGAGTTGGTGGAGATCCGCAAGCGCAACATCGAGCACGTCAACTTCAAGCCCGAGGACACCGTCCAGGAGCTGGTGAACTTCATCTGGTCCGAGCACGCGGCGGGCTATTTCGCCCGGCAGCTCGCGGCGCAGTGCCAGGAGAAGGTGCTGGCGAAGCTGCTGAACTTCATCTCCGTGGACGAGTTCCGCCACGCGGAGGGCGGCTACCAGATTCTCACCAAGCTGCTGGAGCGCAAGCCGGAGCTGAAGCCCGAGGTGCTGCGGGCAGCCAGCAACTTCAAGCACTACGGCTGGCACGTGTGCGAGCTGCCGGTGGCGGTGGAGAACGACTTCACCACCGTGCTGCAGATGAAGCGCAAGTTCGAGAAGGTGTGCGGTGCGCGCATCGTGAGCTGGCGCGAGGGCTGGGCCAATGGCTGAGGCGGCCCGGCGGTTGCTCTCCGAGGAGGGGGAGCCGTCCTCGCCCGTGGGCAACAAGGCGGGCTGGGTCCTCCAGGAGCCTGTCTTCGGGTGGGCCACACCGGAGGGCACGCCGAAGAAGCCCACCGTGGGCGAGGCGCTGCGCGAGTGGTGGAGCGCGGTGAACTTCCTCGCCGACCTCCGCCGGCTGCCGGCCGCGCTGCACGTGCTCTTCCATCTGTCGACGATGGGGTGCCTGGTGGCGTTCGTGGGCTGGCACCTGTCGTGGAAGAGCGCCCTCTACTTCTCCGTCTCCGCCTTCTTCCTGGCCACGGTGACGCACACGGCGTGGCTGCACCGCTACTGCTCGCACAAGGCCTTCGAGTTCCGCTACCCCTGGCTGGCGCGCGTCTTCCTGTGGCTCAACGGCATGACCGTCCGCGAGGACACCTACGCCATTCCCCACCGGGTGCACCACCAGCGCTCGGATAGGGTGGGGGACCCGTACGGCCCGCACCTGGGACGCCTCGCCAGCTACCTGGCCATCGAGTCGGTGACGAAGCTCAACACCGACATGACGCCGGTGCAGTACGAGCACCTGGCGAGGACGGTGAGCCACATCGGCTTTCCCATCAGCACCTATGAGCAGTTCCGGCGCACGGGGACGGTGGAGCACGCCGGGCATCTCGCGGTGCGCATGCTCGTCGCGCAGGTGCTGTGGGCCGGGTTGGCGTATGCGGTGGGCGGCGTGCCGTGCGTGCTGGCCTGGTACGCGGCGGTGTGCTTCGTCACCTGCCTCATCCGCGACTTCAACTTCGTCGGCCATGGTGGCTGGTGGCCGCGGGCGAAGATGCCGGGCTGGGAGTTCGACGATCGGACGCTGGCCCTCAACCAGGTCTTCTACGGCGTCTTCGCCTCCGAGTGGCACAACAACCACCACAAGTTCCCCCGCTCGGCCAACCTGCGGCTGGTGCCGTCGCAGCTCGACATGGCCTTCCTCTTCATCCGCCTGCTGCGCGCGGTGGGCGTGGTCCGCTCCTACGTGGACGCGGTGCCGCGCTTCCGGGAGCAGCTCGCCGCCGGCAAGGCGGAGCGGCCCGCCGCCGGATATGAGGAGTACGCCAATGCCATCGGCATCTCGGATGGCAACGACGGCACGCCGCTTCCTCCCCGTCAGTAGAGAACCCCCCTCCTCTCGGATTGGAGTACCCCCATGGCTTCTGACTGCATCTCGGGCGCGACATCGCTCGCGCAAATCCTTCATCGTCGCGCCGAGCGCCATCCGGAGCGCAGGGCCCTCACCTTCATCGTGCGTGGCACCGAGGAGCGCAAGGCGCACTCCTACGCGGGGTTGGATCAACGGGCCCGCACCATCGCCGCGCTGCTGAAGGCCCACGGCGTGGAGGGCGAGCGCGCGCTGCTGCTCTACCCCCAGGGGGCGGAATACGTGGAGGCCTTCCTGGGCTGCCTCTACGCGGGCACGGTGGCGGTGCCGGCCTACCCGCCGGACCCCACCCGGCTGGAGCGCACCCTGGGCCGGCTGCTGGGCATCATCGCGGACTGCCGCCCGAAGGTGGTGCTGTCCACCGTCGACATCTGCGCCATGGCGGCGGCCTTCGCCGAGCAGGTGCCCGGCCTGGCGGAGCTGAAGTGGCTGGCCACCGACCAGGAGGACCTGGGCGTGACGGCGCTGGAGTCTCCGGCCAGCGTCCGGAGCGAGCAGCTCGCCTTCCTTCAGTACACCTCGGGCTCCACCTCGTCGCCCAAGGGGGTGATGGTGAGCCACGGCAACCTGCTGGCCAACGTCGCCCACATCCAGGGCAGCGTGAAGCTGGGCGAGGACTCGTGCTCGGTGACGTGGCTGCCGTCCTTCCACGACATGGGGCTCGTGGACGGGCTGATGGAGGGCTTCTACTCGGGCTACCCGGTGTACCTGATGTCCCCGGCGGACTTCCTCAAGCACCCGCTGCGCTGGCTCCAGGCGGTGACGGCCTTCAAGGTGACGCACTCGGGAGGGCCCAACTTCGGCTACGAGCTGTGCGTGCGCAAGGCGACGCCGGAGGCCCTGGCCGCATTGGATTTGTCCTCGTGGCGCAGCGCGTACTGCGGCGCCGAGCCGGTGCGCGCGGGCACCATGCGGCGCTTCATCGAGACGTTCTGCTCCCCGGGGCTTCTCCCCGGCGGCGCTCTTCCCGGTGTTCGGCCTCGCGGAGGCGACGCTGAAGGCGCCGGGCGCGCAGGGGCGCGGCGTGGTGACGCTGAGCGTGGACAAGGAGGCCCTCAAGGAGGACCGGGTGGTGCCGCTGCCCGCGGGCGACGCCAACGCCGCGGAGATCGTCTCCTGCGGCGAGTCCCAGGAGGGCTACGGCCTGGCCATCGTGGAGCCGGAGTCCCGCGACCCCCTGCCGGAGGGGCGAGTGGGGGAGATCTGGGTGTATGGACCCAGCGTGGCGCAGGGCTACTGGCGGAAGCCGGAGCTGTCCGAGGAGACGTTCCGCGCGCGCATCCGCGGGGATGACTCCCGCACGTGGCTGCGCACGGGAGACCTGGGCTTCATGCGAGACGGGCTGCTGTACATCACCGGCCGCAGGAAGGACCTCATCATCATCGGCGGGCAGAACCACTACCCGCAGGACCTCGAGTGGACGGTGGAGGCGGCGCTGCCGGCGGTGCGGCCGGGGTGTGGCGCGGCCTTCTCGGTGGAGGTGGAGGGCGAGGAGCGGCTGGTGGTGGTGGCGGAGGTGGACACGAAGCAGCAGCAGGGCGGCGCGGCCTTCGACGTCCAGGCGGCGACGGACACGGTGCGTCAGGCCATCAACGACGCGTACCAGCTCCGGCTGCACGACCTGATGTTCCTCAAGCCGGGGAGCATCCCCAAGACGTCCAGCGGCAAGATTCAACGGCAGGCCGCGAAGCGCGCGTACCTGGAGCGCAGCCTGCAGCCGCTGATGGAGGAGGCTGCGTGAAGGTCGCCGTCGTGGGCGGCGGCATCGCGGGGATGGGCGCCGCCTACAGCCTGAACCGCCAGCATCAGGTGACGCTCTTCGAGGCGTCGCCGGTGCTGGGAGGCCATGCGCACACCGCGGAGGTGACGCGCGGTGGCCGCACGGTGCCGGTGGACATCGGGTTCCTCATCTACCACGAGTGGGTGTATCCGAACCTGTCGGCGCTCTTCCGGCGGCTGGGCGTGGAGACGCAGCCGATGCGCCGGGGCCTGGAGCTGTCCATCCATTTTCAGGGTGGCCACTGGCGCACGGGGCGGGACTCGGCGTTCTGGGAGTCCGTTCGGCACGAGGTGGACCGCTTCCAGCTCGCGCTGCCGGAGATCGTCTCCCACCCGAAGAAGTACATGCCCCTGACGGTGGAGCAGTACCTGGAGCAGGAGGGGTACTCGGAGGACTTCAAGCACAAGGTGCTGGCGCCGCTGCTGTCGGTCCTCTTCGTCACGCGCATCGGCCTGTTGCGGATGTCGATGTTCATGGTGGCGGCCACCTTCGGGCCGGTGAGCGGCTACTCGCTGGTGGGGCCTACGCCGTGGCGCACGGTGAAGCAGGGCTCGCGCGAGTACGTGCGGCGGCTGTCCGCGTGCTTCGCATCGAGCGTGCGCACGGGCTGTGGGGTCCGCTCCATCCGCCGCGAGCGGGACGGGGTGACGCTGACGTGCATGGACGGCTCGGTGCACCGGTTCGACCAGGTGGTCCTGGCCACGGAGGCGGGCACGGCGCTGAAGCTGTTGGACGACCCCTCCTCGGACGAGGCGCTGCTGCTCGGCGAGGTGGAGTACGAGCCGGCGACCATCGTGCTGCACACGGATGCGCGGGTAATGCCGGAGGACCGGAGCCTGTGGGCGGCGTACACGTACGTCACGCCGGAGGCGCGGGGACCCTTCGAGCGGGCGCACTACAACTACTACCTGCCGGACCTGCAGGACTGGGTGGGAGGCGAGGACCTGTTCGCCACGTGCAATCCGCCCGAGGGGCTGATCGACCCGGCGAAGGTGGTGGAGACGAAGCACTGGCAGCACCTGGTATTCGACGGGGTGCATGCGGTGCGTTCGTCGGAGCTGCACCGCATCCAGGGCAAGCGGCGCACCTACTTTTGCGGGGAGTACACGGGGCTCATCTCCGGGCACGAGATGGCATTCACCTCGGGGCTGGCCGTGGGCAAGGCGCTCGGAGGGGAGTTCCCCTTCGAGGACGACGAGTGCGCGCGGCGGAGCTTCTATGACCTGGCGGTGCACCACATGAAGGTGGTGCGGCCGGAGGAGGCACCCGTGGAACAGAGCCCTACGTGGTGGCCGCCACGCTGGGGCGGGTGCAGTCCGAGGTGCTGCGAGGCCTGGTGGAGGACGAGGTGCGGCGGCGAATGAGGGCGGTGCTGCCGCTGCCTCGGGCGCTGCGCCCGCTGGAGAACGTGGTTGCGGGCACGGTGGCCGGCCGCGTCTCGCTCTATGGCGAGTTGCGTGAGCAGAAGAAGAAGCCGAGCGCCTGAGCCGAGGAAAGTTCCTTCAGACCCTGTGTCAGAAGTGCTCCCGAGCCTGGGCCAGGGCGTACTCCGTCTGAGCGGGGACGAACGTCCCTGTCTTCTCCACCAGCCAGGCGGGGGTGCCCTGCGGCAGGTAGAAGTCCTCCTCGAAGGGCGACAGCCCCAGGTGACGCAGGTACTCCTTGAGCATGTCGAACGTGAACCGGTCCCTCACCCGGCGTGCCTGGTACTGCTCCAGCTTCTCGAAGGGGAAGGGCTCGCCGGATTGGTCGAAGACCCAGCGGCCCCCGTCATTGGACGCGCCCAGGGTCCGAACGTAGTTGAGCCATGCTGTCCGATGTGGGCCGTACACCTCAAGCATCACGGCGCCATAGCGGCCTTTGTCCTTCCGGAGGGTGTGGGGCACGGCGACCACACGCATGCCCCGGCAGCCAAGTGTCCGGGCCATGTAGGACATAGCGCTCGCGGCATCGGTCCCGCCCCACCCGTTTTCGACGTACGCCGTCCAGGGGCTTCGTGTCGGAATGAAGAGGTATCGCCGTGTCTCTGGACTGGTCATTGGCAGCAGGGACGAGAGGGCCTGCTCCAGGGAGCCCGAGACCGGGCGCACTTCCACGGCGATGCCACGGGGCGCCTGCAGCCCTGCCTGCCACGCCGCGAAGGCGCGAGCGGCATGTTCCGCATCAGTCTCCAGAAATCCCATCTCCCGAAGTGATGGGCGCCCAGCGGTCATCAAGGAGCAGTCCCTTCATGTTCTCGGTCATCGGCTGCGCCTTCCCGTCAGGGCACGATCAAGAGGATGGTTTCCGTGTTCGGGTCGTTGGACGTGATGCGTGACTGGTGACCAGAGCCACGGCCCGAGCTGGGCGTGTCGTACTCCACATGGTAGCGGCGGCCGTTATAGTCGAACTGCAGGTCCGGCCGATTGACTCCCACTCGCTGGCCGTTGCGTATTGTGACTTGCTGCTGGTTCACCCGGATGTTCGTGGCACCCAGGTTTTGCAGGTAGTCGATGTCCGCCTGGACCTGCGCATTCTGGACCGGGCTGGAGCCGATGGGCCGGTCCAACCGACGTACCGCGGGCACCTTCGTGCTGACTGCGGCATCCTGCGGCAGGCGCGGACCAGGAGCCACCTGTCCGGTCGGGTTGTTGCCAGTGAGCGCCTGGACCAATCCCCGCGATGGCGCGGGTGCGCCCGGCACGGGAGCAGGAGCCGTTGGCGCCGGAGCGGGAGCGGGTTGTGGATCGGGTGCAGCTGCTCGTGTCACCGGTTGTCGCGGCGCCGGAGCTTCGCCCCCGACTCCCCTGTTCTGGGCGGGCGGTCGGAGTGCTGGCTCCGAGCCCACTCGCACCACGCTCGAGAAGACTCCCTGCAGAACCCTGGTCCCCGTCAGGCTCAACAAGAGGACCTTCAGCTCGCGCTGGAGTGTTTCTGTCAGGTGTTTGCGCACCTCGAGCATCGTCTGGGCAATGCGGGGGGTGGTGGCCGGAGAGAAGAGGGTGGGCACGATGAGCGCGCCCCCTGCTCCACGGTAATAGGCGTACCTCGCGTGTCTTGACCCGTGGGCATTGTCCGCCACTTCTGCAGGGCCGACTCCCGGTCCGGGTAGATGGATGCATTCAGCGGCACTGCGTTCGTGAGTCCGAGATCGACATGCGACTCGGGGACGAGCACGGGCAGCGGCAACCCCTCGCAGTAGAGAAGATACCCTCCCGCGGTGATGCCAAAGCCCACGGCGGTCACACGAAGATCAACGAAATCCCGATGCGCTCGCGGCTCGGCTGTCTCCGAGGAGACCCGGGGCACGACGAGCTGCGCGAGCAGAAGAAGAAGAGGCCCACTTCCTCCGGGCGTGGGACCGCGTGAGGGGCCCGGGGCGGTCTCCGCTCCCCTCCCACGGCGGGCAGAGGGGAGCGGGTCCGCGGGGTTACTTCGCCGCGGGGGCGGACACCTTGCCGTCCACCGGCCGGTACTTCATGCCCAGCTCGTGGAAGAGGAAGGCGTAGATGTCCACCTTCTCCTCGATGGACTCGGCCAGCGGCGTGCCCAGGCCGTGGCCCATGTTGTTGGTGCGCAGCAGCACCGGGCGCTTGGAGCCCGTGGCCGCCTGCAGCCGGGCCACCATCTTGCGCGAGTGGAACGGGTCGACGCGCGGGTCGTTCTCGCCCGAGGTGAAGAGCACCGAGGGGTACTTCACCCCGTCCTTCACCTGGTGGTAGGGCGAATAGGCATACAGGGCCTGGAACTGCTCGGGGTTCTTCACCGTCCCGTACTCGGTGATGTTGAACTGGCCGTTGGGCGTGAGCTCCACGCGCAGCATGTCGTAGAGGCCCACGTGCGCGAGCACGGTGCGGTACAGCTCCGGGTGCTGGGTGAGCGCCGCGCCCATGAGCAGGCCGCCGTTGCTGCCGCCCTGGATGGCGAGGCGCTCGGGCTTCGTCCACTTCTTGTCCACCAGCAGCTTCGCGCAGGCGTGGAAGTCGTCGAAGACGTTCTGCTTCTTCGTCAGCGAGCCGTTGGCGTGCCACTCCTCGCCGAACTCGCCGCCGCCGCGCAGGTTGGCGATGGCCACCACGCCGCCCTGCTCGATGAAGGCGAAGTTGAGGCGGGTTGAGGCCCGGGGAGAGGGAGATGTTGAAGCCGCCGTAGCCGGTGAGGAGCGTGGGGTTGTTGCCGTTCAGCTTCGCGCCGCGCGCGTGGAGGATGTTGAGCGGCACCTGGGTGCCGTCCTTGGACGTGCACATGACGCGGTCCACCACCACGTCGCGGGTGTCCACGGGCGAGGTGCGGCCCAGCGCCGTCTTCTCCAGCTTCCCGTCCTTGGCGCCGTAGCGGTACACGGAGAGCGGCTCGGTGTAGCTGCTGTTGAACAGGAGCACGTCGTCACCGCCCAGGGGCACCACGCCGCCCGCGGAGGAGACGGGCGGGGTGGGCACCACGCCCAGGTCCTTGCCGTCCAGGCCCATCATGCGCATCCGCGAGGGGCCGCCGAGCTGCTCCATCACGTAGAGGCGGGTGGCGGTGGGGCGGAAGCCGGCGATGGAGGCCTCTCCCTCGGGGACGAGGACGGTGGCCTTGTCGAGCGACGGCGTGGCGAGCGGAATGCGCAGCACCTTGCCGCGCGGCGCGTCCTTGCGCGAGAGCGCGTAGAGCGCACCGTCCTGCCCGAAGGCCGCGCCGATGAGCTTGTCTTCGAACGTCGAGAGCCGCGCCCAGGTGCCCTGCGGCCCGCGCAGGTGGAGCGAGTACTCGCCGCCGTCGCCGTTGCCCAGGACGGCGAGCACGTACGCGCCATCCTCGGACGTCTTGAGCTCGTAGTTGGCGATGCGCGGGGCCTCCTTGCCCAGCTCGTAGGTGTCCGTGTCCGTCGGCGTGCCGAGCTTGTGGAAGTACACCTGCTGGAAGAAGTCGCGGTCCTCGGCCGGGCGCTCCTCGCCGCGCGGGTAGCGCGTGTAGAAGAAGCCCGAGCCATCCCCGTTCCACGTGAGGCTGCCGCCCGCGGTGCCGCCGTTCACCCGGGGCACCACCTCGCCGGGCAGCACCTTGCCGGTGGCCACGTCGTAGACGGTGACGTCACCGCTCTCCGTGCCATTCTTCGACATCGACACGGCCACCTTCTTGCCGTCCGGCGAGGGGACGAAGAAGTCGATGGTGGTCTTTCCGCTCGGGTCCAGCTCCACCGGGTCCACCAGCACGCGCGCCGTGGAGGGGTCCTCCAGCGAGGGCAGCACCACCAGCATGGGCTGCTGCCTGGGCGGTTGGAACTTCATCGCGAAGAAGACGCCGCCCTTCCGCACCAGGGCGAAGTGAGCCGGTGACTTGTGGGTCATCAGCGTGGTGAGGCGCGCGCGGATGGCGTCGCGCGAGGGCAGCTTGTCGAGCACCGCGCGCATGTGCGCGGTCTGCCCGTCCACCCACTGGCGGACCTCGGGGTCGTCGATCTTCTTCTCGAGCCACTGGTACGGGTCGTCGACCTTCACGCCGTGGTAGGTGTCCACCACGGGCTTCTTCGCCGCGACGGACGGCGGGGGCACGGCGCCCTTGGCACTGGCCTGTGACGTCAGGGGCAGCATCAGCGACAGCGCGGCGATCGCCGGCTTCAGGCTCTGTTGCACGGAGTCCCTCGTGTATGGGGTTGAGGGTCCGCAGCCTGCCACGCGTCGCCATCGTCCGCTCGTCCTGGCGCGTCAGCTCCACTCCGGTTGACTGGACCGGTGACGGTCAGGCGCGCCGAGGGGCGCGCTTCTTCGCGGCGGGCTTCTTCTTCGGGGCCTGCTTCTTCTTCGCGGCGGGCTTCTTCTGGGCGGCGCGCAGGGAGGCCTCCACCGCGCGGCGGGCCCATGGGAGCAGCAGGTGGGCGTCGTCGCTCGCGTCCGGCGGAGGCGTCCAGTACGACATGGTGACGGGCTTGCGACCCTTGCCCGCGTCGTAGACGAAGGGCTCGCCCCCCGCGGACTCGAAGTCGGGGCGCGTGGCGTCGTCCGTCTTCAGGTAGAGCCGGTCCTCGATGATCAGGCCGAACATCCTCCCGCCCTGATACAGGCCCCACCCGCCGAACATGGCGCGCGCCAGCACGGAGCCGAGGGGCTCCAGCAGTTCCAGGGTGTATTCCACGAAGCTGTCCATGCGTGCCATGTGTCCCTCCCGTTCACCCCATCATGGGACCGGCGACGTGGCGGTGGCCATGCGCTTCTTCACCGGGGGAGGCGCGTTCGCCGCCACGGCCGTGCGCTCCAGCAGCGCGCCCAGCTCGCTCCGCGGCAGCCAGTGCCCGCGCACCATCACCCCGGCGAGGTCGCGCGTGTGCTTCACGTCCTCCAGCGGGTTGGCGTCCAACAGCAGCAGGTCCGCGCGCTTGCCCTCGGCCACCGTGCCCCAGGTGTCCGCCTCGCCGAGGTACTCCGCCGGGTTGCGCGTGGCCGCCTCCAGCACCCCGTACGTGGGCACCCCCGCCGCCGCCAGCGCCTCCATCTCCCGGTGCATCGCGAAGCCCGCCACCATGAAGAGCTGCGGCGAGTCCGAGCCCACCAGCAGCTTCGCCCCCGCCGCGTACAGCTCGCGCGTCACCTGCCGCCGCAGCTCGGCGAACTTGCGCTTGCGCTCCGCCGACACCCCGGTCATTCGCGGGTCGCTCGACACCATCCGCGTCCACGCCTTCACGGCCGCCCGTGGCACGTAGCGCAGCTCCGGACGCGCGCGCAGCGGCTCCACGCCCTCGGGGCTCGTCACCGTCTCGAAGCGGTCCAGCGTGGGCGAGCTCCACACGCCCGCCCTCTTCGTGGCCTCCGCCAGCGCGGGGATGCGCGCCGGGTCCATCCGGTCCAGCGCGTCGCCCACCTCCACCTGGCCCACCTCGGCCCGCGCGGCGTCGTTCTCGGGCAGCAGCTCGTTGAGGTAGCCGTCCAGGTGCTCGACCTGCTGTCCCGACTCCAGCGCGTGGAAGAGCCCCACGTCGGGTGTCACGTGGCCGCTCACCTGGAGGCCTTGCGCGCGCGCCTCGGCCACCATCACGTCGTACGTCTCGCGGCCCAAATAGCCATGAGTCTTCAGCCCGTCGTAGCCCGCCGCCTTGTCCTCGCGCACCCGTTGGCGCGCCTGCTCCGGACCCTGCACCGACTTGCCGTGGAGCGAGGGGCCCGCCACCCACAGCGTGGGCCCCAGCACCTCGCCGCGCGCCACCCGGTCGCGCACCTTCAACGCGGTGTCCTTGGGGCCGCCCAGCGCCCGCGCCGAGGTGACGCCGTTGGCCAGCAGCAGCGCGAGCACCTGGCCCGCGGGGTCCTCCGGCTCGCCCACCCCCGGCACGAGGTGCAGGTGCATGTCCACCAGCCCGGGCATCAGGTAGCGGCCCTGGCCCTCGATGCGCACCGCGCTCACCGGCACTGGCGTGGAGCCCACCGGCCCCAGCGCCAGGATGCGACCTCCACTCACCACCACCGTCTGGTGGGCGAGCAGGCGCTCGGAGTCCATGGGCACCACGTTCACGTCCACGAAGGCCACCGCGTCCTGGGGTTCCACGTTCTCGGGGGGCGGCGGCGCCGTCCGGCGGCAGGCCGTCGTCCCGAGTGCCAGGCCCAGGGCCATCCACCGCATCGCTCGAGTCGCTCGCCGCATGTCGTGTGTTCCCCTTCGTCCGGGGCTCCCAGGCGGGGCCGCCAACAGTATGGCTCGGCGGGTCGTTCCCGAAGCCAGCGGGCGAGCAGCGAGGGGAGGGTGGGGAGGGAAATGGAATGGAATAGTGGAAGGGACTTCCGTCGTTGTCGCGCGGCCACCCCATGATCCTGCCCACGATCTTTCTCCTCGCGTCCGCTCCGGCAGTCCCCTCCGCCCGCAACACCGTGGTGCCTGAAATGGGCATCCCCTTCGCCTGTGGCCGTGTGTTCCCGGTGAGCCAGGGCCACGACACGGGCAGCCACCTGCAGAATGACACCTACGCGTGGGATTTCCGCATGCCCGTGGGCACGCCGATCGTCTCCGCCCAGGACGGCGTGGTGCGCCTGGCGCGTGGTGACAGCACCCAGGGTGGGTGCAACCCGAAGATGGCGCAGCACGCCAACTACGTCGTCGTCGCCCACGAGGGTGGCGTCGAGACCCAGTACCTGCACTTCAGCGCCGTGGTGGTGAAGCCCGGCGAGCAGGTGCAGAAGGGGCAGCTCCTGGGCTACTCGGGCAACACCGGCTGGTCCTGTGGCCCCCACCTGCACTTCAAGGTGGCCCGCACGGTGGGCTCCGGGTGGAACAACCCCTCCACGCCCGCCCTCATCGCCGGCTACGGCGACCCGGTGCGCGACACCCTCATCGCCGCGCCCGCGTGCGGCAACAACCAGAACATGCCGGTCATGGCCGCCAACGACGCGGCGCGTGGCAACGAGTCGCTCGCTCCCGCCAGCGCCCCGCCGAGCGAGGGTGAGCAGGCCGCGGGTGGCATCCCGACTGGGGCGAAGTCCACCCTCGAGAACGCGCGCAAGCGTGACGAGCGCGCGTCGGACGGCGCCGGTGGCTCCCGTCAGGCCATCCGGACCGAGTAGCGGCCGCGTGTCGCGAGGGCTACCCGGGGGGCCCCCGTGGTAGCCTGCGCCTCGGCGGTGAACCCTCCGACGAGGTGGCCATGCTGTTCTTCGACCTGGAGGCCTATGCGCCTCCGAGCGACCGTGCCACGAGCCTGAGCTCGCTCATCGTCAATCCGGCGAGGCCAAGCCACCTGCTGCTCGGGGGCTGCTTCTTCAGCAAGCGCTTCGAGGAGCCCATCCCGGAGACGCCGGAGGTCCAGGGCCTGTGGCTCTGGAACTTCGAGTCCGAGGCCGCCCTGCTGCGCGCCATCAAGGCGCGTTTCGAGCAGGAGTGGCAACGGCAGCGGGACGAGGGGGTGCGCATCCTCGGCAAGCCGGCGAAGGACCTGGTCCTCTGCGGCGCGGGCATCGCCAAGTTCGACCTGCCGGCGCTCTACTGCCGCTCCCTCTTCAATGAGATCGCCGATCCGGCCGAGCTGTTCGAGGTCTTCTTCAAGGCCCGGCCAATCGACCTGGCCAACGAGGCCAGCTTCCTGTTCCCCGAGGAGCCCGTCCTCTACCCGAAGACGACCAAGGAGATGGCGGGGCGCCTGGGGCTGTGCGAGCTGAAGGGCTCGAGCAAGGGCGTATGGGAGAGCTACGAGAGCGGCGACTACACCGCCATCGAGCGGCGGACCGCGGACGAGCTCCGGCTGGTGATGGAGCTCTACAAGCGCCTGCAGGCCCGAGTCGTGCGCTCTGGCCGACAGGGGCGGGTCACTTCCGGTTGAGGGCGAGCAGTCGGCGGGCGGCCTCGCGAGCGGGGCGGAGGCTGTCCTGGACCGTGTCTCCCAACCGGCCACCGAGCGTGCCCAGCAGCGTGACGAAACGCTCGTGGCCCGCGCGGCGGACGGCGCGGGTGGTGCCCGCGAGGCTCGCCGAGGCCAGGAGTGCCCCGGCCCCCGCGAGCAGCGCGAAGAGGGCTCCCGCGTTGAGGAAGTAGTCCACGCCCAGCAGCGGGCCCTCCACGTACGCGCGCACCACGCGGTAGCCCACGTGCCCCAGCAGCCCCAGCAGGGGCAGGTTGATGAGCGGCAGCAGCAGCCAGCGCGCCGTGCGCCACCAGCCGGCCACCGCCTCCGCCACCGCCGTGGTGACGGTGTAGCGCCAGGCGCTCGCGCGCGCGGACTTCAACTCCACCAGCAGTGTCTCCACGTCCGGAAGCCCCAGCACCTCCGGGGACAGCCCGCTCGCGTGCGCCAGGCTCCGGGCCTCCGTCAGCGCGGCGCGCGCGGCTCCCTCCACGGAGATGTCGTCCTCGAAGGGCTCCACCACCGCCGTCTCCGCCGCACGGGCCCGCGTCCTGTCCCGCACCGCGTCCAGCACGGTGGAGGTCGCCGCCACCGCCAGTCCCACCGGCAGGCTGCGCCGCGCCACCAGCGTCGCCGCTCCCAGCCCTCCCGCTCCCACGAAGGAGAGCCGCATGCCCCACGCCGCCGGGCCCCAGAAGCGCCCCGCCGCCTGATTCCGCACCTCCGTGGCCAGGAAGCCCTGCGCCAGCGTCAGCCGCGCGTCGAAGTCCGCCTTCAGCCCCTCGGAGGTGCGCCCGAGGCCCGACTCCAGCGCGGTGCGCGCCCGGGCCAGCGTGTCCTCCGTGTCCTTCAGCGCGCCCTCCACCCGCGAGGTGATTTCCTCCAGCACGCCCTGGGCATTGGAGCGCCGCACGCGCTCGGCCACTGCCTGGGTGGCCAGGGACTTGAGGTGGAAGAGGAGGGAGCCGAACTCGCCCGAGGGGTCCTCCCCCCGCTGCGCCGCGCGGGCGCTGATGGCGAAGACGGGCACGGACTCCAGCGCCAGCCCGTACTGCTCCGCCGCCAGCCGGCGCGCCTGGGACTTCAGGGTCTCGCGCGAGTCCGCGGACAGCTCGTCCGCGAAGTTGATGAGGAACACGAGCGAGCGGCGCCGGGCGAAGTCGGCGAGGAACTCGACCTGGGTGGCCTCGGCCACGCTTCCCCGGTGCATCACCACCAGTGCCACGTCCGCGCGCTCCAGCGCCCCGCGCGCCACCTCTCGGTGCACGGTGGCCACGCTGTTGAGGTCCGGCGTGTCGATGAACACCTGCCCGCTCCACAACCCCCGAGGGCCCGGCGTGTAGCGCACCACCTTCGCGCCCACCTGGGAGAGGGTGTCGAGGCCGATGCCCTCGGGAGCGAAGACGGTGGAGGCGGAGCTGGTGGGGCGGTCCTCGCCCTCGCGCGCGAGCGACTGGCCGGCCAGCGCGTTGAGCAGGGTGGACTTGCCCGCGCCGGTGGCGCCCACCAGGGCCACGGTGAGGGGCGCGTCCTTCTGCTCCAGGCCGCGCGCGTAGTCACGGCGCAGCCGCTCGAGGCGGGCCGCATGGGGCTTCAGGGCCGGCAGGGCGAGGGCGGCGGAGAGGAGGGGCTCGAGTTGCTCGGGGTCGGGCAGGGTGTCCACGGGCCCAAGCCTCGCCTCGGAGCGCGCCCGTGCCCAGCCCGGAGTTTGGCCGAGCTTCCGCCAGCGGGCATTCCGTTACTCGTCGGAGTTCGGGTAGCACCCCCACAGCAGCAGGTCCTCGGACGCGGTGGCGCACATCCATCCCTTGCCGCAGGAGTCGAGGTCATGCGGGTCGCACGCGCGGAAGCAGGCGCTGGTGGTGGGGGAGGCCTGACCGCAGACGTAGCCGGCGGGACAACTGTCCGGGAAGATGGGATTGCAGGAGCGGGCACACCAGAAGACTCCGCGGCCTCGCGAGAACCGCTTGACGCAGAGCTCGCCCTCGGCGCACGGCGTCTCCGGGCAGGTGCCGACGACCTGCTCCAGGCACTGCGATTTCGAGTCGGTGATGCGCTTGCACTGCTGCCCTCGCGGGCATCCGAGCTGGCGGCAATCGGGAAAGCAGCCCGGGCCGTCCGCATCCTTCCTTGCAGAGGTATCCGGTCGGGCAGCTCGCCGGGTCATCGAGCCGACAGGGCACGGTACATATCCCGCTGACGCAGCGCAGGCCCTCGCGGCAGGCCCCGGCTCGGGAGATGTAACTTGAATCGCACGTCTCCCCCTCGCGCCGTACCCCTTCGGGCGTACAGCGCCGGATGATGGGGCCGGAGTCTCCACCGTTGGCGGCACGGCAGGCGAAGCCGGGAAAGCAGTGCGCGTCCTCCTCGCAGTCGGAAGCCATGCACTCGAAGCGGCGCGTCTCGCGATTGGCCACACACCCCTGGCCCGCCGGGCAGTCGCTGTCCGTCCGGCACCTCCCGCAGGTCATGACACCACCGTCGAAGGTGCAGCGCATGGCGGAAGTGGGGAAGCCGTCCGGTGCGATCTCCGCTGCGAGGGGAGGGCATGCTCGACATGGCTGGGGCCGGCGAGCTCTCCGCGAAGCTGGCGGCGGGTTCGGAGGATTGCATCGGAGGCTGGGGCTCGGGTCCGCGGAGCGTGGGCGCTTCCCTTGGAAGGGAGGCGCTCATGTGCCCGGCGTTCATCATGTTGGAACGTGGTTCATCGAGCGGAGCAGGAGGCGGGGAGCGTCCATCCTGTGGGGCTGATGAGCCAACAGCGGAGGGGACTTCCCCGGTCGCACTGGGGCTGGGGAGCGCGGTGGCGACCAGCCAGAGGAGCAGCACGCAGCCCACTCCTACCAGGGCGAGCGCGGTCCCTCTGGTGTGTGACATGTCCTGGAGCGGGCGAGACATGGGACTAACAGGCTTTGATGTCGCAGCAAATCACTCCATGGGCATGGAATACGCCGCTCCCCCCAGCAGCGCTCCCGCGGCTCCAACGGCCACCAACCAACGGAGAAGCACCTTCTTCCTGCTCGTCATGGACGCCCCCGTGTCTGGATTCACGGGCCACTCTGCGCTCCCTGAAATGGTTGCTCAAGGGCCACGCTGGCGCGCGCGTTCAGTCGCTCACGAATCCAGACAGCGGGCATCGAGTCTCACCTGGACGAGCGCGGCCAGAGCGCGGGGGCGGTGACATCATCCAGGGACAGCAGGCGCTTCTTCGTCTTCGTATCGAAGATCAGCGCCGTGGGACCCTCGCCTCCCCTCGAGCTGCACCAGCAGCAGCTCGCGCTCGAGGTGAAAGCCGACGGAGACATCCTGTCCGTCAGGCACGCCCTCCACCGGCAGCAGCTTGCCGCCCGCTCCCCACCGCACGGGGGCAAAGGCCGTATAGCCATCGCCCAGCGGCTCCTCGCGGTAGTAGAGCGGACCTCCCGAGGTGGACAGCCGCAGCCACCTGCCTTCTCCCAGTCCCTCTTTCTTGTCCGGGAAGGCGGCGCTCAGCAGCTTCCGGGCGGGATCCTTCGCTGGAGCTCCCCTTGCCCCGGAACCCGTCCACTCCGCTTTGAGAGACCACGGGCTGAAGCGTCCGCGCCGTCTCGAGGGGCTCGAATACTCCGGAGGTGGACGGCTTCAGCTCGACGCGCTTCCAGGTGCCGGCCTCGAGCCGGTACGCCATGACGAGCGAGGTATCCGCACGGCCGTCGTCCACGGGGTAGCGCTGGCCCTCGAAGGAGATGAACAGCTTGCCATCCGGCTCCGGGGAGCGCGGCTGTAGCACGGGCGAGTAGTGGACCAGCGCCACCAGGCGCCCCTGCGGATCGAAGCTCATCTTCGAGATGGTGGGCACATCCTCTTTCGACGGCGTCTTCGGCACGGGCAGCCCGCTGAGGTCCACCAACGTGCCCGTGCGCTTCAGGAAGTCCACGCGCCAGACGCGAAGGCCCCGGTCCGGGCCATAGCTGGGGGCGAAGACGAGGCCCTGCTTGCCATCGCGGCTCCACGACACGCTGGCGACGCCGCAGGGCTCATCGAAGGAGAAGACGCGCTCGGGCTTTCCGGAGGGCAGCGGCTGCCGCATCCAGTCGCACCCCACGTCCTCCTGGGACTTGAGATACGAGACGGCGGGCCCGGTCCGATCTGCGGGTCGGACGCGCTGGGGGAAGAGGAGGCGGGCCTGGCGCCCGTCAGCACGAGGGCCGCGAGCAGGGTATGTCCGAGGACGAGGGGCATGGTCCTGCCCTAACCCAGGCCGTACCGGCCGTCGCTGCCCTGAGGTGGAAGCCGAGGGCCGAGCACGGGGTAAGCCTGCCTTGGGAGTCAATCCGTGATGGCACAGCACCCTCACACCCGGCCCGAGCACCTCAAGCGCAGCCCGCGGCCGTTGGGCATGCCTCCACGCTCCAGGCACTACGGGAGTTACGCGAGCAGTACCGGGCCTTCGTCACGACCTTCCGCGAGGCAGCTGCTCGGTGGAGGCGAGGGGACTTCATTGTAGGCATCAGCCACCAACCCCCCATCACAAGTGCTCATGGTCGATGCGCAATTGAGGACGTTCTGCTCCGAGACGGGAATGTACTGGCCATGTTGAACGGAGTAGCTCGCCTCGAATGCAGCGGCGGCGGCGAAGGCCCAGCAGGAGAAACACTGACGGCCTTGATCCCGAACCTCTCCAACATGCCTCTCCGTTCTCCAGTCCCACTGGCTCGCGGTGGAGTCACATTGGGTATTCCAGGGCCCGTTGCCGGTCTTGTTCGCGGAGGCGAGCTGCGCCTTGGACGTCTTCGTCTGCTCACGCGACTGCCGCGAGCTCATGGTCCTGAGGGGAATCCGCTTGGGCAGGGGGCGCTCGAGCACTTCCGTGTATTTCAAATCAAACGTCCAGCCGCGCTCCTGCTTGAGGCGCTCCAGTTCCGCCAGCCGTGGGTGTGTGTTGAGCGAGGCACCTGTCGTGGCACATGCCGCGAGGGAAAGCCCGAGGACAGCACCGAGCAGATGCTTGAAGGAGCGCAGCATGGAAGAGACTCCTTGGAGGGGAAAGGCCCCTGCGTCCAGGCCCGTCCAGGGCTACTGCGCTACTTCGCCGCAACCGCGAGCTGGATGCTGAAGGTCTTCTCGGGCTTCTGCTTCTCCCAGGGTCTGGCCTTCCTGAATTCCAGACTCACGTCCCCCTGGGAGACCGCCTTGAAGCGGAAGACCTGGACTTCACGCTGCCCGACCATGCCGGGTGGGTTGTTCTCACCCGGGGGTTGAACCACTTCAGAGCCGAGCAACTCCAGGTTGGCGGGAGGCGTGTTTGCGAGGTGCCAACTCGACCCCGAGCTCATATGGACATCGAGGCTGACCTTGACGGTGTCTCCAGCGCGGAGCTTGACGGCATGGGTCATCGTCTCGTCGACGCTGACTTCTGTCGGGTCCACGCCGACTTCCGGAGGGTTGCTGCACGCCAGTAGCATGAGCGTCGGGAGCGCGACTCGAAGGTGTCGAAGGGCCTTGTTCATGAGGACTCCGGTCGTATCCGGCACAGCGCACAGCTCAGCTGGAGGATTGTCGCGGCAACACGAAAGCAGTTGCTTCCCCGAACCCCTGAACCCGACATCCCCTCTCGACCCAGGCCCTGTCCTACAAGGAATCCAGTCAAAACCCTCTTAACGAGAAATCATAGCTGGACTGGAACCAGTCGGCAAGAGCCCGCGCGCATTGCGCGGACACGATACCACCGACATGACCTTTGAGGTCATGTTTTTGGACGTAACCGGAGCGGCTCGACATCACTGGGGAGCGACTTGCTGAAACAGGCTTGCAGTGCCTGGGAGTGCCCACGCGGCCTGGGCAGGCGTGTACCCCGGCGAAAGTCGAGTCTGACACCTTCGGCGCTCAGCGCGCCGCGCTCGCGAGGCGGAGAGGTACGGGTCTGGCGGTGAACGGCAGCACCACCTCACAGGCCAGCTGACACGTGCCGCCGCGGCACTCGTCCCGCACGCTCAAGGCCAGCGTTCCCGTCCAGCCCTCCTCAGCAGGGGTGAGCACGATCTCCGCCGAGGTGTGGCGAGTGGTGATGCGCGTGCCCTCCACGCGCGCCTGGAAGTCCTGGAAGGAGAAGCGCGCATCGCTCCCCCTGAGCTGCTGGGGCAGGGTCACCCGTCCAGCGTCACCGAGCACGAAGGAAGGTGCGCCGGGTTCGAGCATGCTCGAGCCGCGCTCGCCGTCATCGCGCAGCACCCAGGTCAGGCTCTGCTCCGAGGCAGGCGAGGCTTCCGAGGCCCCCGCGGGCGTACGAAAGCACGTGGAGGGCAGCGCCGAGAGCGCCGAGGTCTCCAGGTCCACGCGCAGGAGGTGCCGCGCGTCGCCACCCGGCGCGGTCGCCACCGAGAGAGAGGCCACGAGCGTCAGGAGACTCTTCATATGCGGGCTCCGGGGAGAGACGTCGGGCACTCTCATCCCGGATACAGGGCCGGGCAAATTTGTAGCCACCTGTAGCAACAGGAGGCGCGCTGGCGCGAGCCATCCAGCGGAGCGCCGGTCACGTGCGGCTGCGCGCGTTCACCTTCGCTTCCAACCACTTCCACCTGTTGGTGTGGGCACGAGGGACCGCGCTCGCTCAAAGCCGCCTACCTGGAGGCCCGCCGCAAAGACGGAGCATCCGGGGAAGACGGCGAGACGTTCGAGCGCATCGAGGAGACGTGACGGTGAAAGCCTCTCCTACGTTCCCGATGCGCTCCGCACCCGGGAGCTGTGCCTGGCGGCGGCGAGACGTGGCGGGTGCGTGGTGGAGTTCGTCCCTTCGCTTTGCGTGATGCGGAGCTGTGTGGTCAGGCGATGGCGTCCGGCCCGGATCGGCTCGAGCACACGCCCTGGGCGCTGCGTGACCGGGACACCTGCTTCCGTGCCCTTGACGTGAGGAAGGGGGGCGCGTCTGCTGGGCTCATGGCCAGCACTTCCCCCCCGGCGCCACACGGAGCCACTGAAGCGCCGCGCCCGGTCGACTCCAGTGAGCGCCTCATCCTCCTCGATGTGCTGCGCGGCTTCGCGCTCTGCGGCGTCTTCGTCTCGAATGCCTACACCCACCTGAGCGGTTGGGGTCTCGTGCCGAAGGCCACCCGCGATGCCCTGAGGGTCTCGCGGGTGGATGTCGTCGCCGAGTTCCTCTACGAGCGCCTGCTTTCGGGGAAGGCCATGGCCATCTTCTCGTTCCTCTTCGGCCTCGGCTTCGCCATCCAGCTGGGCCGGGCCGAGGAGCGCGGAGCCTCCATCGTCTCCGTGTACGCCCGGCGTCTGGGGGTGCTCCTGCTCATCGGGCTCACGCACCTCTTCGCGATCTGGTACGGCGACGTCCTCCACATGTACGCGGTGGTGGGCTTCGTGCTCCTGCTGTTCCGCCAGGTGCCCGACCGGAGGCTGCTGGTCTGGAGCCTCGTGCTCATGATCGGAGCGCCGCTCGTCGTGGTCGCCGCCTTGAGGCTCGTGCCGGTGCTGGCGAGCTCGCCGGACGTCGTCCAGGACGCATCCCGGGAGACCTTCGCGAGAATCGCGGACATCCGCGCCCGGACCCTGGAGGCCTTCCAGAGTGGCTCCTATCTCACCACCGCGCGGGCCAACATCGAGTTCCACCTGCGCGTCTTCTTCAGTCCGATGATGGTGTCGTACGCGCTCGTCACGCTCGGCCGGTTCCTCCTGGGACTCGTCGCGGGTCGGCGGCGGCTCTTCCATGACGTGGAGGGGAATCGGCCCCTCTTTCGCCGGCTCCTCGGGTGGGGCCTGGTGGTTGGGCTTGTGGGGAACGGGGTCGGGTGGCTCATCAGACACCTGTCGAGCACCGGAGTGATTCCCAAGGGCGCGCTGTGGATGACCTTCGTCCCGCCAGCCATCTGGGAGGTGGGCGTCCTGGGCCTCGCCGCCTTCTATGTGGCCGCCTTCGCGCTCCTCTTCCCGCGTCCGCGAGCGCGGCGATTCCTCTCCGTGCTGGCGCCCGGCGGGACAGATGGCGCTGACGAACTACCTGAGCCAGTCCGTCATCGGGCAGCTCGTCTTCTACGGCTACGGGCTGAACCTCATCGGGAAGCTCCGCCCCTCGGTGTGCCTCTTGCTCGTGTTCGGGCTCTTCTGGGTGCAGGTGCTGGTGAGCCATCTCTGGCTGGTGCGCTTCCGCTTCGGCCCGGTTGAATGGGTGTGGCGCTCGCTGACATACGGGAAGCTCCAGCCGATGCGCCGGGTGCCCGTGCGCACGGAGGAGAGTACGGCGCCCGCCGCTTGAGGTGTCCGGGGCTATTTCCGGAGCGGGACCCCCTGTGTCAACAGGCCGAGGCCCCTGCTGCGCACCCCACCGGAGGGCGGCCTGGGCAGGCGCTCAGCCGGTCTTCTTCTGCTCATCCTGCTCGAAGAGCTCCTCCAACTCCTCGCGCGCCTTGATGGCTATCTCGGTGAGCTTCTTCACGTCCCCGTGGTGCTTGTAGGTGGACAGCAGCAGCGCCTCGTCGTGCTGCCGGAAGCGCTCCATCGCGGCCTTGCTGCCTCCGAGCAGGTGAGCCCCAGCTCCTGGAGGACCTCCCCCGTCATCTCGAGGCTGCCGGCGTAGGTCTCGCGCATGACGTGCGTGATGCCCAGGTTCAGCAGCCGGTAGGCGTGCTGCCGGTTGCGCGCGCGCGCGAAGATGGTGAGGTGGGGGAAGTGCTGGCGCACCGTCTCGGCCGTCCGCATCGACGCCTCCACGTCGTCGATGGCCAGCACGAACACCTTCGCCTTGCTCCGCGCGCGCCGCCCGCAGCAGGTCCAGCCGCGAGGCGTCCCCGTAGTAAATCTTGGTTGCCGAAGCGCTTGAGGAAGTCGATGTGCTCGGGGCTGGCGTCCAGGGCGGTGAAGCCGATGCGCTTGGCGCGCAGCACGCGGCCCACCACCTGCCCCACCCGCCCGAAGCCCGCGATGATGACCGGGTGCTCCTCCTCGGGGAGCCACGTCGAACTCGCGCTTCGCCGCCTTCTGCGAAGCGGGGCCGCACGAACCGGGCATGGACGCAGGAAGAGCACCGGGGTGACGGCCATGGAGAGGCTCACCACCACCACCAGCAGGTCCGCCAGCTCCCTGTCCATCACCCGGAAGCCCACCGCGAGCCCGAAGAGCACGAAGGCGAACTCGCCGCCCTGGGAGATGACCACCGCCATGCTCAGCGCCGGCTCGTTGCTCTTGAAGGCCCACCGGCCCAGGGCGAAGAGCACCAGCGCCTTGAGCGCACCAGCCCGAGCACCAGCGCCACCACGCGCAGCGGGCCGCTCGGCCAGCAGGCCGACGTTCACCGACATGCCCACCGCGATGAAGAAGAGGCCCAGCAGCAGGCCCTTGAAGGGCTCGATGTCGGCCTCCAGCTCGTGGCGGTACTCCGAGTCCGCCAGCAGCACGCCGGCGAGGAAGGCGCCCAGCGCCATGGACAGCCCCACCTGGCTCACCAGCAGCGCGGTGCCCACCACCAGCAGCAGCGCCGTGGCGGTGAACAGCTCCTGGCTGTGCAGCGAGGCCACGACGCGGAAGACGGGCCGCAGCACGTAGCGGCCTCGCCAGCACCACTCCCGCCAGCACGCCCACCACCTTGAGGGCCGACACCCACCCGGGCTCGGTCGACGGCCTGTGCCGTGGGCTCGCCGAGGAAGGGCAGCAGCGCCAGCAGCGGGATGACGGCCAGGTCCTGGAACAGCAGGATGCCGAAGGAGGCCCGGCCGTGCTCGGTGGTCAGCTCGTTCTTCTCCGCCAGCAGCTGGAGCGCGAAGGCCGTGGAGGACAGCGACAGCCCCAGCCCGGCGACGAGCGCGGTGGGCAGCCGCAGCCCGAGCAGCAGTCCCACCGCCGCCAGCACCAGCGCCCGTGCCGACCACCTGCAGCCCACCCAGGCCGAACACCGACGCGGCGCAGCTCCCACAGGCGCGAGGGCTGCAGCTCCAGCCCGATGAGGAAGAGCAGCAGCACCACGCCGAGCTCGGCGAAGTGGAGGATGCTCTCCACGTCCGAGATGAACCCCGCGCCCCACGGGCCGATCACCATGCCCGCCGCGAGGTAGCCCAGCACCGAGCCCAGCCCGAGCCGCTTGAAGATGGGGACGGACACCACCGCGGCCGCGAGGAAGATGAGGGCCTGCTGCAGGAAGGACATGCCCCCGTCTTGGCATGGCCTGTCGTCCCGAATCCAGACCCCGGAATCCAACCCTCGGACCCGGCCCACCCTCGGGGCGGCAGGTCTCGTGATTCCGGGGAGTTGTCAGCGGGGGGCGCATCCCCGGCGCGCCCGTCTGGGTCGTGGGCAGGCTCGTCGTCCGAGCGGACAGGCTGCTTTGTCCGGGGCGGACGCCTCACGAGTCGACACATTGGCTCCTGGGGACTCCATCCCTGGGGGAACAGGCCATGCTCGAGATGTTGAATGTCTTGCTGGGCGTCACCTTCATCTTCTTGATGCTGAGTCTCATCTGCTCGGCGGCGGTGGAGGCAATCGAGATTGTCATCAAGAAGCGAGCGAAGGCGCTCCAGGAGACCCTCGTGGGCCTGCTCGGAGACCAGGGCGCCAAGGACTTCTACGCGCACGCGCTCATCCAGGCGCTCTACAAGGAAGGGGGCCGGCGGCCTTCCTATATCCCCACGCGCACGTTCGTGGTCGCCCTGCTGGAGGGAGTGCTGCACCGGGGTGCCCGGGGCTCGGTGGAGGACCTCGAGCGGAAGGTCCAGTCGCTGCCCCCGCAGGCCGCGCGTCTCAAGGAGGCGCTCCAGGCGCTGATCGCTTCCGCCGATGGGGATCTCGCCAGACTCCAGACGGGCATCGCGGACTGGTTCAACGCCTCGATGGAGCGGGTCTCCGGCTGGTACAAGCGCCGGACTCAGGTCATCGTCTTCTGCATCGGTCTGGTGTTCGCCGCCGCGTACAACATCGACACCATCCAGGTCGTCAACCAGCTCTCGCGGGACAGTGCCGTGCGTGCCGCCCTGGTGGCCGCCGCCGAGGACCAGCAGCGGACCGGGGTGCTGCCCGGCTCGGACGCGGGGTCGGCGGAGGAGCGGCTCGAGGAGCAGGTGAAGGTGCTCGGGAACCTCGGGTTGCCGCTGGGCTGGAGCTCCGGTGCGGACACGTCCGAGGCCCCGCTCGCGGACATCCGTCGGCCGCCGACCACCTTCATGGGGTGGGTCCTCAAGGTGCTCGGGCTCGTGCTGACGGGCCTCGCGGTCTCCCTCGGCTCGCCCTTCTGGTTCGACGTGCTCAACAAGGTCGTCGTGGTCCGCTCGACGGTGAGTCCCGGCGAGAAGGGCCGCAAGGAGCGCCGGGTGCGTGAGCAGCCCGCCTAGCGGTCCTTGTCGGGCGGGGGGCTCGCCGGGGGGGGAGGCACATAGCCCCCATGGGCGAGTCGCTCGGCGCTCCGTTGGTAGACCTCCACCGGGTGCTCGCGCACACCCGTGGCATCTGCCCACCGGTTGTAGAAGTTGAACAAGGCGCAGACGGTGATGGCGTCGTAGAGGGCCTCGTCCGACCAGCCCGCCGCCTTCACTGCGTCCACATCCTCCTGGGCGATGTGTTCCGACTCCCGGTTGACCTTCTCCAGGAAGGAGAACAGCACCTTCTCGGCCTCCGGGATGGGGGCGGTGCGAGGGTCATCCAGGACGGCCTGGACCTTCTGCTCGTCTCCCAGCAGCTTCGCCGCGACCGCGGCGTGGGAGTCCGTTCAAAACACACACTGGTTGCGCCGCGATGTGAAGGCGGCGATCAGCTCGCGCATCCCGGGTGGCAGCGGCGAGGGGCCGCGCATCACCGCCTGGGTGAACTGGGACAGCGCGTTCGCCATCTCCGGCTTGAACGCGAACAGGTGCCAGAGTCCCGAGGGAGGCATGCCCTGTCCCCGGCTGCGGCGGATGAGCTCCGCGTAGTGGCCGGTCCCCTCGTGCGTCTCGACGTCCTTGAGGAACATGTGTCCAGGATAGCTCTTGGAGGAAGAGGGCGCGATGGTCGCAGGGGGCTCAGGAGGCCGGCACGGGCTCGAAGTGGATGCTCGAGCCATGCGGCCGGACGAAGTAGAGGTGCACGGTGAGGCCGGGGTGCGCCTTGCGCAGCTCCTCGGCGGCGGTGCGCAGGTCCGTGAGCTGCTGCTCGGCGATGAAGTCCGGGCCGAACGCGCCGTGGCGGGTCTGGTAGTAGCCGCAGCCGGCGTGGGCCAGCAGGAGCACCTCGGTGATGTGGTGGCCGCGGATGAGGAAGTGCGCCGCGCGCGTCACCATGTCGCTCTCCAGGTAGTCGGCCGACCACCGGTTGAGCAGCCCGGGGCCTCCGGGGAGCGTCAGCGTGTCGATGCGCTCGTGCCCCAGGTGTTGGGCGAGGTCCTCCACCGCGTCCGTGAAGCGCCCATCCGAACAATAGATGGCGAGCACGTGTGGGTGGCTGGCTTCATAGGGGACTTGGGAGACGAAGGGGGCGTTGGAGGACATGTCTGGCTGGTGCAAGCTGCGCCCCATGAACGCTACCAGTACCGTGCTGCTGCTGTCTCTGCTGGGCGCTCCGCCCGCTTCTTCCTCGGACCCGCTGTGCGCGAAGCGCGAGCCCTGCCGCGTCGTGGAGACGCTCGACGCGGGCAAGGACGCACAGGGCCGCTCCCAACAGGTGAAGCACCTGTCGCTCGGGTGGGCGGAGATCGATACGGCGAGCCAGTCCCTCGGGCGCAGGTTCGGGCCGGGCGGGCGGAAGGCGGATGGCTCGCGGGCGGAGGGCCAGTGCGAGGCCGCCGAGTGGTGGCTGGTGCGCCCCTCGCAGCCCGCCCAGCTCCTGGTGTCCGTGTGCAATGACGGCTACGGCGCCGCGGGCGTGGGCCAGGACACGGTGACGGTGAGCGACGACTTCTTCACCCACGAGCAGACGGGGGGCAGCCGGGAGCGGTGGACCACCGCGCGCACGCTGCAGCTCTCCTCCCTGCGGTTGACGAGCGAGACCCTGCGCACCGCCTCTGTCTCCATGAACGGAGAGACGAAGGAGGACGGCGAGTTCTGGGACTTCGAGGCGCTGCGCGGCGATGTGACCCGCTCCGCCCCCGAGTGCGAGCCGGGGGAGCCCTCCCTCGGGGAGAGGAGCCTGCCGTACCTGCCCCAGGTGCAGGTGGACAAGGCATTCCTCCAGGAGGGGTGGAAGCAGGCGGGGCTCGGCGAGTGCGGCTTCGAGGCGGGCAACTTCCTGCTGGGCAACCAGGACGACCCGAAGGACGCGGGGCTGAAGGCGCTGCTGGTGGCGCCGGACACGCTGCTCGTCGAGGTGCGGGACGACAAGTGGACGGGCCCGAGCGCGAAGTGGCTCAACGATGACCACATCGAGCTGTGGCTGGCCCCGCAGGCGCCCCAGGAGCTCACCGGCTGTGGCAAGCCCACCAACGAGCAGAAGCCCTCGCAGTGGGGCCTCCGCCTCGTCGATGGCCAGGTGTTCCCCGCCTTCGGCTCGCCCAAGCAGACGCTGCAGGTGGAGCGCGCCGAGATGCCCGACAAGAAGGGCTACCGGCTGAAGGTGAAGCTGCCCACGCCCTTCAAGGGCATCAGCGTCGTCTACAGCGACAGCGACAGCGGTAAGAAGCAGGAGCTGATGCTCGCCACCAGCGCGGTGAAGTTCGGCCGGCCCGAGACGCTCAACCCGGTGCGCGTGGTGCCTCCCCAGGAGGCCACGTGCGCGGTGAAGAACGGAGTGCTCGCCGTGGTGCGGGCCCCGGCGAAGAAGCCCGAGCCCGACGTGGCCGTGCTCCGCATGGAGTGAGCGAAGGTCAGGGGAGGGGAGTCCCTCGTCGTCTCGGGCTCCACCGCCGCGTACCACGTCGAGCCGGCAGGCCACGTGCAGCGCCAGGCCCACCTCCTCGAGGGACACGGGCGACTGCTCCACCGGACCGGGCACGGAGCAGTCCACCGCCCGGAGGGGAGCTTCCGGCGAGCCCGCGGCGGCGGCGAGCTCCCGCACCCGCGCGACGAAGCGGCGGAGCAGCTCCTCACGGTGGGCCTCGGGCTTCGCGACGAGGGCCTCCACTGTGCCGAAGCTGAAGCGGGGGCGCTTCTTCTCCTCACGGGTGTCGCGCTCCACCTCGTGGCACATGCGCACCAGTGCACCCACGCGGCTGCCGCGCGCCCAGAAGTCGAGCCCCTCGGGGAGCGGCACCTCCAGCGTCCCGTCCACGGCGATGAAGGTCCGGTCATCGTCCTCGGGGAGCGACAGCTTCTTCGGCGCGGCGCGATTGAAGCGCGTGTCGCGTGGCCGGAGCAGCACCTCGGCCGAGACGGCCTCACGGACCCGGCGCTGGAGCTGTTCGCACGCGCGCTGGAGGAGGGGCAGTCCCTGCTCGATGCCCTCCGCTTCGAGGGAGACGGAGAAGGACACGCGGAGCAGGTCCGGACGCACGACGAGCTCGGCCCGGACGGGGGGCAGCTCGCGGGAGCCGGAGTATTTCTCTTTGTAGGACAAGGACATGGCGGACGGCGAGCCTACCCGCTGGCAATCTGCGCGGCACGAGCCCAGTCCACTGGGTCGCCGTTCTTGTCACCTGGAGCCTCATCCATGTCCCTGCGTCACCTCGTCTTTCCCGGCTGTGTCGTGCTCGTCTGTCTGTGGACCTCGTGCGGCCGTGGCTCCATGTCCTCCTCGGCGGTGGCCTCGTCCTACAAGTCGGACGACACCCTCCCCCCGACCCCGACGGTGGAAGAGGGGATGAAGGTGCGCCCGGACGTGTTGGTCATGTCGTTCGCCATCCGCCAGGAGACGGAGGGGCTGGAGCAGGCGTTGCCGAAGCTGAAGGCGGCGGTGGACCAGTACGTGCGCGCCGCGACCGAGGCCGCGAAGGCCAGCAAGGCGGAGGTCTCGGTGAGGATGCGGGGCTTCGAGCGGGAGTACGGCAAGCGCAGTGGCACCGAGGCGATGGCGCACGGTGTGCTGGAGGTGTCCCTGCCCGAGTCGCTGGACTTCTGGGGCCGCGCGGCGCTGGTGGCCACGCTGACGCGGATGGGAGGAGAGCAGGCCGCGGCCGCGGAGAAGGCGAACACGGGGCTGCGCGTGACGTTCGGTTTCCCCGATGCCCAGGTGAGGGACCCGGAGGCGCACCGCACCGAGCTGACGAAGCGCTGGGTGGAGCGTGCGCGGGGCTTCATGGCCCTGGCCCAGTCCGAGCGCTCCCCGCTCCAGGTGGTGGGTTGTGAGCCACCCGGCGAGGTGAAGCAGCAGACGGTGTCCGTGGACGAGGTGGTGCTGTCCCTGGCGGTGAGCTGCCGCCTGGACGCAGTGGGCGCGAAGTAGCGCGGGGCTACAGGGGCTCGGAGGGGGCGGGGGCCTCGGTGTCCTCGTCCAGGGCGCGCCGGAGCGCGGAAGCGCCGTCCCGCAGGATGGGGCCGCCGTGCGCGAAGCAGAGCACCTCCAGCGGCAGGTGGTCGAGGATGCGCTGGATGCTCGTCCGGGTGCGCCCGGGGTCGTCCTGGTACTCGCTCTCCACGAAGCGCGGCGTGCCCCTCTTGGCGTGGGTGAGGAGGTCCGAGAGGAAGATGACGCTCCGGGGGCGCTCCAGCCAGAGGGCGTGCATGGACTCGACGGGGCCGGGCGTGTGGTAGGCCACGAGGCCGCCCGGGAGGTTGTCGCCACCGCCATAGGTGGCGTCCGGTGTGTCCTCCAGCCCGTAGGCGTCCCGAGGCGCCCACACGGGAGCGCCGAACAGCTTGCGGAAGCGCCACGCTGAGCGCTGGTGGTTGCCGGCGGTGAGCACGATGGCCTCTACCCGGCCCAGCTTGCGCAGTGCCTTCTCGTCGATGGGCAGTGGGTCGATGAGGGTGACGGCTCCGTCCTCGGCCACCACCGCGTAGGCATCGCTCTCCCCGCCGCCGATGCGGTCATCCTTGACGAACCAGCGGTGGACGCCGGGGATGACCTCCTCCGTCCGGTGGGCTCGTTCCTTGGGCTCGCTCATGCGGCAAAGCTAGGCACCCATCCCCGGGGAGCATGGAGCCCGGCCGCTCGGGCCCTTCCGAGGCGAGGGGCGGGCCCCTCCCGGCATCGGGCCAGGGGCGCTCCCAGCTTCGAGGAGATGAGGAGGAGCCCCATGCGCGGTGTCAGCTCCAAGGGCGCCGAGGCCGTCTTCCGGATGCTCGGCTACTCGCCCTCCCGGCGTTCGCGAAGGCGAGCGCGGCGAGGGAATCTCCAGGGACTCGTCCAGGCGGCGCGGGTGGTGGCCGACCTCGGCGTCCCGAGCTGGAAGCGGTTGGGGCGCGTGGCGCCGCCGCATCACCGGCTCGTGCGCCAGGTGTTCCTCCGGGCGCTGGGCGGCGTCTATTTCATCGCCTTCACGTCGCTGGGGCGGCAGGTGCGAGGGCTGTACGGCTCGCGCGGCATCCTGCCCATGCGGGAGCTGTTCGCCTCGAAGCGGCTGGCGTCGCTGGGGCGCGAGCGCTACCACCTGGTGCCCTCGCTCTTCTGGCTGGACGCGTCGGACGAGACGCTGGTGCGCGGCACTCGCGCGGGGCAGGCGCTGTCCGTGGCGGTGATGCTGGGCCTCGCGCCGCAGGTCTCGCTGACGGCGCTGTGGGCCCTCTACCTCTCCTATACGGCGGCGGGGCGCGAGTTCCTCTCCTTCCAGTGGGACGTGTTGCTGACGGAGATGGGGCTGCTCGGCCTCCTCACCGCGCCGGCGGGGCTGAGGCCGGGGGCGGGCCGTCACGAGCCGTCCGCGGCGCAGGTGGCGCTGTGGCGCGCGCTCTTCTTCCGCCTCTACTTCGGCGCCGGAGTGGCCAAGCTGAAGTCCGGCGACGAGACGTGGCGCAAGCTCACCGCGCACAGCTACTACTACGAGACGGCGCCGCTCCCCACGAAGGGGGGCTGGTACGCGCACCACCTGCCGGTGAAGCTGCAGAAGCTCTCCACGCTGTCGACGCTGGTGGTGGAGACGGTGGCCCCATTCCTCACCTTCGCCCCGAGGCGGGTGCGGCTTCTGTCCTTCTGGTTCTTCTCCGGGCTGCAGGGGCTCATCATGGCCACCGGCAACTACGGCTTCTTCAACGTGCAGTCGCTGGTGCTGGGCCTGTGGCTGCTGGATGACGAGTCCCTGCGGCGCTTCCTGCCGCGCTCGCATCCGCCGCCCGCCGAGCCCCGGCCGGTGTGGCGCACCGTGGGGGCGTGGCTTCCCGCCGCGCCGCTGCTCGTCCTCGGCGCGAATGAAATCCTGGCCCGCTTCGAGCGTCCCCGCAACCCGCCCCGGTGGCTGGGTTGGCTGGAGGGGCAGGCGCGCCCGCTGCGCATCGTGAATCCCTATGGCCTCTTCGCGGTGATGACGGTGCGCCGGCCGGAGATCGCCATCGAGGGCTCGGACGACGGCCAGACGTGGCGGGAGTACACCTTCCGCTACAAGGTGAGCGACCCGAGCCGGGCGCCGAGGCTGGTGGCCCCGCACCAGCCCCGGCTGGACTGGCAGATGTGGTTCGCGGCCCTGGGCTCGCCGCCCTCGTGGTTGTTGGCCCTGATGCTGCGGCTGTTCGAGGGCTCGCCGGACGTGCTGAAGCTCTTCGCGCACAATCCCTTCCCGGAGCACCCGCCGCGCTACCTGCGCGCCGTCCTCTACGACTACCGGATGACGGACCTGGAGACGCACCGGCGCACGGGGGAGTGGTGGCGCCGCGAGCGCGTGGGGCTCTACCTTCCGCCCATGAGCCTCACTCCGAGCGGGACGAGCGCCCAGCCGTAGTGGCCCGTCGGTGCGGGCTCAGGGGCCGGGCTCCGAGGGGGCCCCCGCATCCGGGGGGGACGACTCCTTCACGTCGGCGCCGGGCTTGGGGGCGGCGTAGACGCCGCGGTACTCGGGGGGGAGCAGCTCCGCCACGCGCCGCATCATCGCGTCGGTGAGGGCCTGGCGCGTGTCCTCGGCTCCGGCGGTCTCGGGCTCGAGGTCCTCGATGCGGAAGGGCTTGCCGACGCGGACGGTGAGGTGGGCCCGGCGCACCTTCTCCCGGCCCATGTCCTGGTCATTGATGGGCATGAACCGCTCGGTCCCCGTGAGGGCCACGGGGACGATGGGGACGCCCGCCCGTTTGGCGATGAGGGCGACGCCCTTCTTGGCCTGGAGGAGCGCACCTGTCCGGCTGCGACTGCCCTCGGGGAAGATGAGGACGGAGTTGCCTCCCTTGAGCGTCTCCACGGCGCGCTTGAGGGGCTCGATGTCCGGCGAGTTGGGGCGGATGAAGATGGTGTCCACCGCCTCGGTGCCGAGCCGGGTCATCACGGTGCCCTGGAGCTTGATGCCGGCCAGGAAGCAGACCCGGCGGGGCCGCAGGGCGCGGTCGAGCGTGAACCCATCCGCGTTGGACAGGTGGTTGCAGATGAAGAGGCAGGGGTCTTCGGGGAGGTTCTCCCGCCCGCTCATCTCCAGGGTAGTGCGGAGGTCCCAGACGGTGTCCATCAGCTTGCGGACGGCGGCCCGGCGAGGGCCCCGCGGCAGGAGGGACAGGAGCGTGAAGACGTTGTGAATCAAAGTAGGTCCCCCATGTTCCCTTGAGCCTGGGCAGATCCGAGCCCGGCGTCCACCCTCGCCGGCAGGGTAGGGCGGTGGAGCCGCTCGTCAGCCCGCCAGTCGTGAAGCGAGCGTTGGAGACTCCACACTTCTTCCACGTCGTGCCAGGTCCCCAGCGGAGCAGGCGGCCATGCGGGGGGAAGCGGGCTTGTAAATGCTGGCGCCTTGCCCGTATCGAAATACATTCCCCCCACCGCCGTGACTTCTCTGTTCCCTGCCCGCTCGCTGCTCCTGCTGTCCGTCCTCGTGCTCGGGGCCTGCCGTTCCGCTCCAGAATCGCTCACCCTGACCATGCCGGAGAACCGGCCGCTGCACGCCCCCGGCGAGTCGATGGTGCTGCAAGCCGTCGCACTCGACGCGAAGGGCCAGCCGGTGGAGGACCCGAAGCTGCGCTGGGTGAGCTCGGCGCCGGAGGTGGCGACGGTGGACAACGGCGTGGTGGTGGCGCGCAGGTCCGGCAAGGCCACCATCTCCGCGGCGGCGGGCAAGGCCCGGGCCGCGGTGGACGTGCAGGTGTCCATCCCCAGCCTGGTGGACATCCGCGTGGATGGGGCGGACTTCCTGCTGGCTGGCAAATCCATCTCCATCTCGGCGGTGGTGAAGAACGAGCTGGGCAAGCCGTTGGTGGACGTGCCGCCGGTGTGGAGCTCCAGCGACGAGTCCGTGGCGAAGGTGGAGAACGGGCGGCTGGTGGGAGTGGCGCCGGGTCGGGCCACCATCACGGCCATGGTGCCGCCGCTGAGCCGCAACCTTCAGGTGCAGGTGGTGCGCTCGGACTTCGCGCGGGTGGAGGTAGAGCCCACTCACCTTGTCTTCGCGAAGGTGGGGCAGCAGCTCCAACTGCGTGCCAAGACGTTCAACAGCCGGGGACTCGTCCTCACGGATGTGCCCGTTACCTGGTTCAGCTCGGACTGGTCGGTGGCGACGGTGTCCCCCACCGGGCAGGTGACGGCGATGGGGCCGGGGCGCACGGTGGTGACGGCCACCGCGGGCCGGCGCAAGGCCGCCGCCGAGGTCGTCTTCGAGGTCAAGGCGGCGCGCCGCTGAGCTGCGGGGCCCTCACGGGCCAAAGGCCGGCATGCAGCCCCAGAAGCTCAGGTCCTTCGCGCCGGAAGCACACCCCCAGCCCTCGCCACAGGCGTCGGAGCCTGACGGGTTGCACTGGCGGTAGCAGGTGGAGAGTCCACGCATCGTTCCGCACACTTCCCCGGTGGGGCAGCTTCCCGCGAGGTGGGGGTCACACGTGCGGCCACACCAGAAAATGCCCCGGCCGCGGCGAATCGCCATGTTGCACTGGTACCCCTCGGGGCAGGGCGTCTCGGGGCAACTCCCATGGTCGACGCGGAAGCACTGGTACCGCGAGTCGTAGAGTCGCTTGCAGCGCTGGTTCTCGGGACATCCGCGCCTCCGGCAGTCGGGGACGCAGGCCGGACCATCGGGGCCCTCCTCACAGACATGGTCGGCGGGACAGCTCCCCGGGTCATTTGGAAGACAGGAGGGTCCACAAACTCCCAGGACGCACCTCAGTCCTTCCCGGCAGGTGGCTTGGGGTGATGACGGTGAGGCGTCACACGGCTCGCCCTCCTGCCGCTGGCCTTCGGGCACGCAGCGGCGGATGCGGGGTGCCCCGCTGTTGAGGGCGCGGCAGACGAAGCCCGGGAAGCAGTGCACGTCCTCCTCGCACTCGGAGTCCAGGCATTCGAAGCGGCGTGTCTCGCGGTGGGGGAGGCAGGCTCTCCCAGGGGGACAATCGCCGTCCGAGCGGCAGCCACCGCAAGTGTAGACACCTCCGTCCCGCGTGCAGCGCACGGCGGAGGCGGGAAGCCCATCTGGCATGAGCTCCTGGGACTCCAGGGGCAGGCTCATGAGGCGCGTGGTTTCGGAGGGGCGGCTGACGGGCGCGGCGGGAGCCGGGTGGAGCGCGCTGAACGGTAGAGGAGATGGCGGTTCGGCCCGCTTCGAGAGCACGGCCGCGAGCGCTGGGGCTGGGCTCCGGGGCGGACGCGGAGAGCGGTGTGGAGTCGGGGGAGGCGTCGCGGGACGGAGGCCCGGCGGTCGGAATCAATGCGCGCCCCGAGGTGCCCGTGTTCTCGGAGGTGTCCGCGTCCACGGTGGGCGCGGACGAGTTGGTCAGCAGGCCCACTCCTAGCATCAGCATTCCGCTCGCGAGCACCAGCAGGAGGATGGCTTTGTGCCGTGCGTACCTCAATTGCTGACGCCGCTTTCTAGCACTCGTTGCAGCAGATGAGGTCTCTACCATCGTTGCCACAACCGCACGACTTGCAAATCCAACACTCGCTTTGCATGGCAGCTGCCAATCCACCAGAGAGTACGCCGACGAGTCCAGCGGCCAAGAGAACTCGCAGAAGAAGCTTCCTGCTCACCATGCTAAACCCCGTTCGAAGACTTGCCGGAAGTCTGCACGTTCAGCGGTTTCCAGCGCAAGCAGCCGCCTCCATCCGTGACCTCTTCCTGACATTACGAGCCCCTGTTTCCATGTGACATGCAACCCGGCTTGGGAGCCACGCGTTACGGAGCACTCGATAAGGCGGCCGCTGGATGTCTCGTTTCCGGCGTTTCGCTTTTCAATACTTCGCTCCGAGACCCTCATGCGGCGCACGACACAGAGCAACTCCTGGACGGCACTCGCGGTTCTGGTCGTGGTGGCGGTCGCGATCGGAGCGGGTCTGCTGGCCTGGCTTTCCGCCGACACGGCGAACCCGAGTTCCATGCCGGTTCCACTCGAAGGTACGGGGGAGTCATCGCGGGTTGACGGGGCGAGACCGCCGCCGCGCACCGAGGGCTTCAGCATCCATGCGGCGCTGGAGTCCTCCTCTTCCGCGACTCTCGTTACGACAGGCTCCTGGCCGGAGGCCACGAGCGGGCCGCGAGCCAGTCCCGCCCTCGTCGACGCACAGGAGAGTGGGGAGGCGGCACCGGGCTTCTCGCGGCCCCCCCTCTCCGTTTCGGAGATTGCCGCGGATGGAATCCCCGTCGAGGGGCTGCGTTGCACCTACGACGGAGGCACGTTCACCTGCGGAGGGTGTCGCACGGATGGGGATTGTCCGGCGGGACAGGGCTGCGTGGCCAATCGAGAGACACGCCGCTTCGAGTGCATGGCCTCCGAGTGCGAGGAGGACACGCATTGTTTCCCGGGCTTCGTCTGCCGCCGGGTTGGCGGTGGGTCGACCGGCCCCACCTTGATACGCCGCTGCGTCCCCGAGGGGGTGCGCCAGGAGGGGGAGCATTGCGATACACTGCCCATTCTCGTCGGCGGGGGGCTGCCGGGAGGGGCTGGTGTGCCTCTCGGGCCTTTGCACCGTCCCCTGCCGCCTGGATGACCCGTCGGGCTGTCCCGCGGGTCATTCCTGTCAGGACAGCCTCAATGGAGCGGGTTGCTACCCTGACTGCCGCCAGCTCGGGTGCCCCGAGGGACAGCGCTGCAAGGAATTCGGTCGCGGCTTACATCAATGTTTTTCCAGTGTTCGAGGCGACTGCCCGGAGTCCCCATGCGCCGAGGGCGAGCGCTGCAACATGCGCACGTTTCGCGGCCATGCGGTGTTCTGGTGCGCCCGCCTGTGCAACCCATTCCGGGCGGACAGTTGCCCCCCGGACCAGGTCTGCGGGATGGGCGGCGCCACCGTCAGCACCTGTTTCCGCCGGTGCGATCCGCTCGACCTGGACTCCTGTGGGGAGGGTTGGTCTTGTTCTTCGGCCTCGGAGGACATGACGCCTGTGGGGTTGCCAGCCCCGCCTCAGATGACGGCGGGAGCTCTCACCAGATGACCCCCGCGGACAGGGGCACGGTGAGCAGCCACGGCGAGCGTCCGCCGAAATGGCGGCGGGCGGAGAGCCCGACGGAGGCCACCCACCGGTCGGCGAAGCGGTACTCGACAGCCATGACCAGGCGCGCCGAGGGCACCAGCTCCGAGCGTGTGGGCAGGGCCAGGGCGAGCCGCGTCTGGTCCGGGAAGAACTCCCCGTGGGGGTAGCGCACGAAGTTGCCCCCCAGCTCGACGCGGGCCAGGGGCGCGAGGGGGTAGCCGGTGTCCAGCCGGTAGGCGAGGACGGCGGCGGCGGTGACGGTGAAGAAGTCCTCGAAGAGGTCTCCCGTGGGGCGCGAGCCGTCCTCGAGTTGGAGCGTCATGCGCTGGTACGCGGTATTGAGCCCCCCGGAGAAGCCGAACGCGGCCCCGACGTGCAACGAGTGGGTGAGGCCGTAATAGGCGACGAGCTGCACGCCCGCGCTGAAGTTGAGGGCCGGGGGCGTGCCGTCGAAGGGGCCAGAGAACGAACCGCGGCCCGGTGTCATCCTCGCAGCAGGGTGTAGAGCTCGCTCCTGTCGGCACGGGCCGGGAGCGGCGCGAGGAGAAGGGCGAGGAGGAAGAGGCAGCGCGGCATGGGGGGCTCAGGTGCGGTACTTCGCCGGCACCTCGATGGCGCGCAGCTTCGCGTTGCCGGGCTCGGCGCGCTGGCGGTTGGCGATGAAGCGCCACAGGCTGCCCCGCAGGAAGTGGGGCACTTCGACTCCGGCCCACTCGGCGGCGCTTCGGATGGCCTGGAAGTGGAGCGGGTGGATGGTGATGGTGATGCGCCGCTTGAAGCTCTCGTCGCGCGGCGGCGGGTCGTTCTCCCAGCTGCCCGGCCGGCGGCGGATGGAGGAGCCGGCGGTGCTCGGGGTGAACCCGAGCCGTGCCGCCTCCTCCACGGCGGCGGTGGTGAACAGCAGCGAGGGCTCCACCTTGACGCCGGGACTGGAGAGGGCCTCGCAGGTGTCGAGCATCGCCTGGTGCTCGTCCTCGTACATACGGATGGAGAAGTTCTTGGAGTTGCGGGTCTGATCGGCCACGGGGGAGTTGTCCTGGTGCTGAGCGCGCTTTCCGGGCCGCATGTTACGGGGCCTCCGGGTGGGGCGTCGTGTTCCGGGTGGAGTCCTCGGGCGCGGCGGGCGCATCCGCGAAGGAGGTGCCCATGGGGGTGGCGAGGGAGCGGCGTGGCCTGGGGGCTGTTTCCCGGGCCGGCGCGGCCGGGGCCGGTGAGGAACGGCGGCGAGCGGGGGCCTGTGAAGGAGCGGGTGCGGACGGCTCCTGTTTCAGCGAGCCCGGTCGTGGCTCCTCTGGTTCCGGGTGTTCCCCGGTGGAGGGCTCCGGTGCGTCGATTTCCCCGGAAGCTCGCTCCGGGGCGCCGCCGGTATGAGGGTCGGGCTCGGCTTCCGATGATGGTGCGCAGGGCGGTGGCGGGCAGGTCCTGGGACATGGGCGGTTGGGACGGGGCTGCGGGTGTGGAAACGAGGATGGGTCACGCCTGGTGGGGCGTGAGGGCCGGAAGGCTGGAGGCGCAGAGCACCTCTAGCGTCGTCGCGAGCTGGCGCATCTCCCTCCACCACCTGCTCCTGGTCCGACGCGGTCAGGTACAGCTCCAGGAACGAGCGGGATTGCACCTCGTGGCGGATGACGGAGGCCGCGATGCGGGCGGCAATCGTCCGAGCCTTGTCGGAGGGTCGCATCGGCGGGTGACTTCCCGAGGACATCGGAGGTGGAATGACCTCCCATGTTGTCGTGGTATAACACGACAATCCGAGGCGCTCAAGACAGGGGCGGGCTATCGGACGCGCTTGGGCCGGCGGCGCGGCACGGAGGAGTGCCTGGCGCTGGCCGGCTCGGGCCAGTTGCCCTGGATGTTCAAAAACCCGAACCCACGCCATGCGAGAGTACGAAACCCGAAGCTGGGAAAGACAGCTCACCGGGAAAGCCAATCCGATCTTGTAGCATTCCCGGTAATCCGACGTGGGGGAGTGCGATGAACGACGCCCTGGCGAGAGTGCTGATGTTTCTGGGTCTCGTGGTTTGCATCTTTGGCTGCAAGGACCAGATGCAGGAGGCCACTTCCGTCGATGAGGAGTGTGGGCCTCCCATCCGAGGGACGGAACCACTGCTCCAGAAGGGTGTCACCCTCCTCCTCGGAGAGCTCCATGGAACCGAGGAGATTCCCCAGGCCGTGGGAGACCTCGCCTGCCGCGCCGCTCGCGCGGGCCATCCGGTCCGGGTCGGCTTGGAGATGAGCCAGAAGTATCAGGCGAGCATCGACCGGTTCCTGGAGTCGAAGGGAACAGAGGCGGACCTCGCCATGTTGCTGAGTGAGGACCTCTGGCACCCGGAATGGCCCGATGGCCGGACGAGTGCCGCGGCGGTCAAGCTGCTGGAGCGGATGCGGCGCTTGCGCCAGCAGGGGCTGGACGTGGAGGTCTTCATGCTCCAACAGCCGTCGTACCATCAGCTCCCAGCGGATTGGGACATGGCCGACACCATCCAGCAGGTGCGAGCGGCCCGGCCTGATGCGTTCATCGTGGTGGAAGCGGGCAACAACCACACGCGCATCGACTTGGAAGACCGCGCCGGGGGCATGCTTCTGCGTTGGGGACATCCAATCTTCTCGCTCGACGTACGCCACTCCAAGGAAACCTACTGGGGTTGCCCTGTGCCCTGCGGGGTGCGTCAAGCCTTCGGGGCAGAGGAACTCGGCACCGAACGTTTCGCCGAATTGGGGGACATCTTCGCCAGGGGTTCATCACAGCCTGCGTTCCATGGAATCCTATATGTGGCTGCCATCACAGCCTCGCCCCCGCCAGCCGGCTCTCCATCCGAACATTGACGATCCCAGCGAAGAGGAAGCTCTCTCCCCGAAGGCAAGCAAGGGAACACAAAGAAGACGGAGTGTAGTGGCCGTTGTTCACAGTGGGGGTAGATCACAATGAAGAAGAACGTCCGTACGGTGGTTGCCGATCTCGTCGTGGACTCTGTCGCGCCTGAAGCCATGACGGTGATTCCAGAGTCGGAGCTCGAACTGGTGACTGGTGGTATGCAGTGCGACGACGTCGGCACGGCTCCGACGTATGACAATGACACGGCGTCCTGCAGGGAGGACAGGGTTTTGATCTGCGGCTGAACACCTTTCAAGCACATCGCCATCACTGCCGGGAGCACCTCGCCCAGCCTCCCGGCCTTTCGTCTGGACTTCCCCTCTTTCTTGGTCCCGCTGCCTACCTCCGAGGCGCCTTGATCCTCATTGTCTCTCAGTCCGGTGACGGGCCAGCGGCGCAGGTGGCCCAACGGCTCCAGGAGCGCGGAGCCGAGGTGTTCTGGTTCGACCCGGTCGAATATCCAGAACGCACGGAGAGCAGCCTCCGCTTCCGGGGAACGGAAGTCACGGGAGTCCTCCGACGAGGCTCCGAAGCACTCGAACTCGAGCGGGTCCAGGTCGGTTGGTTCCGCCGGCCCGGCTGGCCCGTCGCGCCCGGGCACGTCCAGGACGAGGCCACGAGACGGTTCATCGAAGAGGACAGCCGGGGCTTCATCAACAACCTCTGGGATGCCCTGCCCTGCCGGCCGCCTTCCCCGGCTCTTCCAGGCCGAGCACAAGCTCGCGCAACTGCGCCTGGCCCAGACCCTGGTTCGAGCCCCGACCCTCGTCTCCAATGGGCCCTCGGAATTCCTCGACTTCTACCGGGCCCAGGGAGGACAGGTCGTCAGCAAGCTGCTCGGCTGGGGATTGGATTTCCATTTCAAGCCATTCGCCCGCTACACGCAGTTCGTCACGCCACGGGATGTGGCCCACTTCCGCTCCCTGCGCCTCTCTCCCGTCATCTTCCAGCGCTATGTACCCAAGCGAGTGGAGATTCGCGCCACCGTGGTGGGAGAGCGCATCTTCGCCGCGGAAATCCATTCCCAGGCCACCCACCGCACCCGGCATGACTGGCGCCACTACACCTTGCGGCGCACGCCCCACCTTTCCCATGAGCTTCCCCGAGATGTGGCGGAGCGCTGCATGGCCCTCGTGAAGGCGCTGGGGCTGTGCTTTGGCGCCATCGACCTCGTGCTCACTCCGGACGGCCGCTATGTGTTCCTCGAAATCAACCCGAGCGGCCAGTGGGAGTGGATTGAATCCCTCACCGGCCTGCCCATCAGCGAGGCGCTCTGCGACTCCTTCCTCCAGCTCGCCCGCGAGCCCGCCGCAACCCCCTCCCTCCGAAGGACTGGCGGTGCCGCATGAGCGAGCCTCGAGAGCTGGAGCGCTTCCTCCCGGTGGCGCTGGCGTGGCTGCGCGACCTGACCGCCCGGCGAGTCGAGCCCCGGAACGCCTTGCGCGAGCTGGAGCACCTGCGCCTCCGGGCCCCGGCGCTCGGGTTGGAGCTGGTGTGGGAGGCCACCGGGCCCGAGTCCGAGGTGCACTACGACCTGCTGCTGACACATGGCCGCGAGACGGTTGTCATGGCCAGGAGGAGGCCGTCCCCTGGCCTGCGGGGAGTCCAGCGCTGGAGCGACAAGCATGTGGTGCGCGTCGACGGGGAGTTGCTGGATGTCGAGACCCTGATGGCGAGGCTCGACTTCCAGTGGAGTGACTCACGTGTACTGACGCGCCTGGTGGATGAGCGCCGATCCGCCAGGAAATCAGGAAGAGAGACCTGCACCTCTCGGACCGCGAGCTCCAGCAGGCGCTGGACGTCTTCCGCATCCGGCGCGGACTGCTTCGCGCTGAAGACACCCAGCGTTGGCTGGAGGCACGGGGTCTCTCGCACGAGCGACTTGAGCGGCACGTCGAAGCACAGCAGCTGACGGAGAGCTTGAAGCAGCGTATCGCGGGAGGCCGGGAAGAGGCCTGGTTCCAGACCCACCGCGAGGAACTCGACGAGCTCTCCACCGTCACGGTCCGACATGAGGACGCCCCATGGCTGCGCTCGCTGAAGACCGCGGTGCTCGAAGCCGGGCCCGCCGGCTCGCTGCTTCCCGTGCAACGCGCTGTCCAGGCAGACGGCCTCCATCCCACTCAGCTCACCTTCGGGCGGATGCGCCGGGAAGGCGTCCGCCCCGAGGTGCGCTCCGCCCTGTTTGGCGCCTCGCCTGAGTCCGTGGTGGGCTCTCGCGGGAGAGAGAGGCTTCGAGCTCCTCATCGTGCTGGCACGCCATCCAGCGCGGTTCGATGAGGCCACCCGCACGGCCTGCCGGGACGCGCTGTTCGAGGCATGGTTGGAGGAGCGGCGCCGACAGGCGCGCATCGAATGGTTCTGGGGGCCGGAGAGCTACACGCGGGAGCCCTCTTGACGTCGAGCGCGAGGCCCGCTGCTCCGTCGTCGGCTCAGTAGCGCTTCGCCGACCAGGTACCGTCCTGCTGGAGGGCTTCCACGAGCTTCGTCTGGAGCTCGGCCGGCGGGCGGAGGTAACTCACGCGATATGGGGACTCCCCCACGGCGAGCTTCTCCTCGAGCACTCGAAGGCCGCGCGGGTGTTGCCGAGCGACAGCATTCCCTCCAAGACCTCCCACTGCTCGATGATTGCCGGAGCGGCCAGCGAGAAGCTCCGTGCGCCCGGCGAGTGGGTGAGGGGCATCTTCCAGTGCCGACCGTCCTCATTGAAGTAGCTGAAGGTGACGACCTTGCGGCTGCTCCCAGAGCAAAACACGTGGTTGGTGCAGCTCCGGGCGGACGGCTCCCGCCACACCTCCCGTATACTGCTTCTCCTGGGTCTCCGTCGCGCCGCAGCCGGCGGTTGCCAGCAGCACGAGCACCCGCCACGAGGATTTCTTCATGAGCATCGGCATGGTCAGTCCTTCCTCTCCATGACATCCAACTGCGCGCAGATCCGGGTCATCGGTCTCGACCACCTGCAACGGCTGGGCGGATGGCGGAGCGATGTCGCAGCCCAGTACGTCGAGCCCCTGGACATCGCGCAGGGTCTGCCCGCAGATCCGGGTACACTGCTCGCCCATGCTCTCCAGCGCGGCCCGGGCCACCGCCTCACACTCGGAAGGCTTGTCCGCGTCCTGGGAGAACACCAGCTGCCGCTTCCCGCCGAACCTCCTCGTGCGCGCAGGTGCCGTCACTCCCCCGCCTGGCGCAGACCCGGCAGTCGCAGACACAGCCGAATTCCGAGCCACACACATGGTTCGCGGGCCTGCAGCCCGGAGTCACGGCGAGCAGCGCGGCGAGCAGTGCGGCGGCCCTCGCTGGAACGCTGAGCCCTCGATGCATCAGCTCCACCTCCGCCGCCGCGGGCCCAGCAGCAGGAACGCGAGCATTCCCCAGGCCTCGCTCCCCTGCTGGGCATCGAAGAAGAAGGTCGCCCTCCGGGACATCGTGCCCGGCAGGGGAGTAGCGCACGAAGCCGCCCCCCAGCTCGACGCGGGCCAGGGGAGCGATGGGGTGGCCGGTGTCCAGCCGGTAGGCGAGCACGGCGGTGGCGGTAAAGGCTCGCTCCTGTCGGCACGGGCAGGGAGCGGCGCGAGGAGAAGGGCGAGGAGGAAGAGGCAGCGCGGCATGGGGGTCAGGGTGCGGTACTTCGCCGGCACCTCGATGGCGCGCAGCTTCGCGTTGCCGGGCTCGGCGCGCTGGCGGTTGGCGATGAAGCGCCACAGGCTGCCCCGCAGGAAGTGGGGCACTTCGACTCCGGCCCACTCGGCGGCGCTTCGGATGGCCTGGAAGTGGAGCGGGTGGATGGTGATGGTGATGCGCCGCTTGAAGCTCTCGTCGCGCGGCGGCGGGTCGTTCTCCCAGCTGCCCGGCCGGCGGCGGATGGAGGAGCCGGCGGTGCTCGGGGTGAACCCGAGCCGTGCCGCCTCCTCCACGGCGGCGGTGGTGAACAGCAGTGAGGGCTCCACCTTGACGCCGGGACTGGAGAGGGCCTCGCAGGTGTCGAGCATCGCCTGGTGCTCGTCCTCGTACATGCGGATGCAGAAGTTCTTCCTGCAACCGGCGGGTTCGATCGGCCACGGGGAGCTTGTCCCGCGCCGAGCGCTTTCCGGGCCGCATGTTACGGGTCCTCCGGGTGGGGCGTCGTGTTCCGGGTGGAGTCCTCGGGCGCGGCGGGCGCATCCGCGAAGGAGGTGCCCATGGGCGTG
>CAVYSY010000026.1:0-690157 GCA_963771175.1 uncultured delta proteobacterium | reverse complement strand
CCGAACGCTTCGGCGAACGGGAGGAATACGGTGACTGGCAGCATCGGCTCCGCTTCCCCTGGCGCTGAGGACCCGCGCCTCGAGGACCAGGACATCGCCGGAACCGCGGGCAATCCAATACCTCATCTAGACGGGAACGCGGCGGCAGGACCGCTGTGGGAATTGTTCCGCATTGACATCATTGCGGCGATCGGTCGGTGCAAGAACTGTGGCTCGGTCAGGGGTCTTCGGGGAGGCATCGGTCTATGCCGACGCCCCAGGCATAGTTGTGCGCTGCAGTGCCTGCGGGGGCGTCCTGCTGCGTCTCGTGGAGACTCCGACCAAATTCTGGCTCGATATTAGCGGACTCAGCTACCTCCAGATCGACCGGGAGACCTAACGCGCTGCTCTGCTCTCCGAACCGCTGTGCTCAAGACCGCAGGACACAGGCTCTGAGGGGGTAGTACCGGCGTGCTGAACACCCTCAACCCTTGCCGCCTGTTCATCATGGGCGCTTGACAGCTCCAGGCCGGTGGACGACCTCGTTCACGCAGTCACCCGATAGGCCAGAATTTCGGTTCCATCGCGGTTAGGCTTGCAGTCATGGCGATCATTCACGAAGCAGAATTGCAGCCGACAAAGCTCGACCTTCTCGCCGAGTGGCTACCCCGCCAGCCATGGTTCACCGAGCCCGGCACGGCACCGCTGCACAAAGTGGGCTCCTACCGGTTCGACGACCCGGCCGGCGAAGTCGGCATGGAAACGCTTATCGTCGCTGCGGGCAGCTCCACTTTCCAAGTCCCTCTCACCTACAGGGCCCAGCCCCTGGCCGGCGCGGAACCTTGGTTGGTCGGCACCATGGAGCACTCCGTTCTCGGCACGAGGTGGGTTTACGATGCCTGCGCCGATCCCACCTACGTGGCGGCATTGGCAGCGACCATCATGCTGGGCCGGCCGCAGGCAGAGCAATACCTCCAAAAAGGAGGAAAACCAGGAACTCCTGGCCCAGTCGGTCGTCGTGCACAGCACCGGACCGAAGCTAGACGCAATTCCTGACTTCTCCTCTGCCACACCACGCCCCACTGACGCCGGGACGGCGAGTCGAGACTGGCAACTTCCACGTGCTCGTTGTCCGGCTGCTGGACCTCGACTGAGCAACCCATCGGTCAGCTCACGCTGACCGGCACCTGGGAAGGACAACCGACAACGTCAAACTCGCCGCCATCAGCGAAGCCTGACGTTTCCGATCCGTCAGGGGCGGTCCGCTCGATCGTTGTCTCCTGGAGTGTTGCTGCCTTCCCGCCGTGCGGGCTGGATCCGCGTGCTGTTCCCGCAGTTCGCGCCCGCGGCGGATGTCTTCTTCTTCGCGGGCCTGGAGCTTGTCGCTCTGTCGTGGTGTCCCGTGGCGGCAACTGGATGGTCGTCCTCGGCCTCGATGCCGGCCTGGAGTTGCCGGCCGCGTTCCATCTCGGCGTCGAACTCGGCACCGAACAGCAGGGAATTATTCGCGATCCAGAGCCACAGCAGCAGGACGATGACCCCGCCGATGGCACCGTACGTCTTGTTGTAGTTGCCGAAGTTGGACACATAGAAGAAGAAGCCAAGGTGGCCAGGGCCAAAACCACCAGCGCGATCAGCGGACCCAGGCTCATCCAGCGGAACTTGGGCTGCTTTACATTCGGGGTCGCGTAGTACAGCACCGCGATCATCAGGATGGCGAAGACCAGCAGGACCGGCCACTTGGCGATGTTCCACACCGTAGGGCGGGCCCGCCCAGGCCGATCGCGTTGCCGATGGTTTCCGCAAACGGACCCGACAACGATCAGCAGGATGGCCGCGGCCACTGCCAGCAGCAGCATCACCACGGTGGCGATCAGCAAGAGCACCGGCCGCGTAGCTTCCAGAAGGGCCTGCCCTCGTCGATTTCATAGATCCGGTTCATGGCCCGTCCGAACGCCCCGACATAGCCGGAGGCGGACCAGATGGCGCCGGCCAGGACCGGCGATCAGGGTAAGCCGGCCGACGGCGCGCTGGCGAGCTGCTCGATCGGCTGGCGGAGGGCCTGGGCCATTCGGCGGGCTGGCCACTCCTTGCACCGTCCCGGGTCAGCGTCTGGGTGGTCTGTTCGGCCTGGCCGACGACGCCCAGCAGGGAGACCAGGGCCAGAAGTGCGGGGAACAGGGACAGGACGCCGAAGTACGTTAGTGCCGCCGCAAGGTCCGGGCACTGGTCCCGTGAGTATTCCCGGAGGGTGCGCTTGAGGACGTATTTCCACGCGGGCTTCTGCACCTCGGTGGGGCTGTCAGGTTTGCGGGAATCGTCCGGGGCGGGCGCCGAGCGGGCCCTGGCGGTGCTGCTCTGGTTCGTTTCGGCGTCGGTCATAGAGTCATTTTCTGCCTCGGCAGGGTTCTTGGCCATGGAAAATCCTTCTTGGGTAAAGCGACGTGGCCGGCCGCCCACCGCTTAGCGAGGGCAACCGGCCGCATGCGACGCAGACTCAGGCCTGCTGAACGTTGTCCTTGGCTTCGACGGTCCGATCCTTGACGTCGGCCGCAGCGGTTTGGCCTTCCTCTTGACATTACCGGTGGCATCCGCGGCAGAGGCCTTGACGTTCGCCATGGCGTCCTGGGCGGGCTCCTTGAGTCCTTCCGCCACGTGCTTAGCGGCGTCCGTCAATTCCGTCGTGAATGGCTCGGCGGCCGATTTGAGGGCATCAGCGGCTTCACGCTCCTTCTGGCTGGCCGGAATCAGGGACGACACCAGCAGCCCGGCGCCGAAGGCGATCAGCCCGGCAGCCAGAGGGTTGCCCTGGGTCTTGGTCTTCACGTGTGCCGGGGCGGCCGCGACTGTTGAACCCGCGTCGCTGACGATGCGTGCCGGCGCTTCCGGCGGCTGAGTGGACGTTGCCGGCGGTGTGGTCGGCCGACTCCCATAACCTTCTCCTTCGCTCCGAAGACTGCATCCTTAACTTTGTCAGTCTGCCGCTGGACAATGTGCGACGGCGTGACCTTGTCAGCGACGGCGTCCACATTAGTGCCCAGGCGGGCACGGGTTGCTTCAATATCTGCTCGGATGACATCCGGGTTTTCACTCATCGTGTTTCCTCGCTGGATCTAAGAGTTGGGTTAAAGTGTGGGCGGGATTTCCTGCAGGGTCTCGGCTGTCCGCGGCATACCCTTGATCGAGTTGTCGGAGCTGGTGGTGCTGGCCACGCCCAGCCACGCCACGCGCGAGGTGATGGCCCACGCGCTGCCGTACCTGCCCCGTCACGTCGCCCCTCGTCACCGTGGCCAAGGGCATCGAGAACGACACGCTGCTCACCATGACGGAGCTGCTGGAGGACTGCCTGCCGGAGGAGTTCCACCCGTACCTGGCCGTGCTCTCGGGCCCTCGCTTCGCCAAGGAGCTGGCCCAGCGCCTGCCCACCGTCGTCACCATCGCCTCGCACTGGGACAAGGTGGCCCTGCGCTGCCAGAAGGCGCTTCCAGACGGAGACCTTCCGCTCCTACACCTCCAACGACGTGGTGGGGGTGCAGTATGGCGGCGCGCTGAAGAACGTCATCGCCATCGCCGCGGGCATCGCGGACGGGCTGGGCATGGGCAACAACGCGCGCGCGGCCATCATCACCCGCGGCCTGGCGGAGATTACGCGCCTCGCGGTGCGCAAGGGCGGCAACCCGCTCACCCTCTCCGGCCTCGTCCGGCATGGGGGACCTGGTGCTCACCTGCACCGGCGAGCTGTCCCGCAACCGGCGCGTGGGCATGGAGCTGGGCAGGGGCCGCTCGCTCGAGGACGTGCTCGGGGACATGAAGCAGGTGGCCGAGGGCGTGAAGACGGCCAGGAGCGCGCGCGACCTGTCGCGCAAGCTGGGCGTGGAGCTGCCCATCTGCGATCAGGTGTACGCCATCGCCTACGAGGGCAAGAGCCCCCGGGCCGCGGTGGTGGAGCTGATGACGCGTCAGCCCAAGTCCGAGCTGGTGTGAGCGCGGGTCGGGGCGGCCCTCCTCAGGTGCGGCCGCCCACGCCCTTCACGCGCCAGACGGTGTTCCGCTGGGTGGTGGTGTGCGACATGAGCACGCCGTCCTGCTGCATCTGGTCCAGCAGGCGCACCAGCTTGCTGCGGTCCAGTCCCAGCACGCTCGCCAGCTCCGGGGCCATGAGGCCCGCCGGGTGGCGGCGCAGCTCGTCCACGATCCGCTTCTTGAACTCGGCCCTGGCGGCACCATCCATGTCCTGGGCCCTGGAGGACTGGAGGATGGCGAGCGCCACCAGCACCAGCACCAGCACGCCGAGGGCGGGGTAGATGATGTGGCTGTTGCGCTCCAGCTGCTCGAAGTAGTCGGGGTCCACCGACGAGGCGGGCCTGTCGAGACCCGACTCGAGGCCGGGAAGGGGGAGCTGCGCCAGCAGGGACAGTGCGGAGAGGGGAAGCGGCATGAGCACGGCACCGGGACTGTAGGTGCCCCGGTGCCGGCCCGCAACCCTCTGGCTCGGGAGGGCCTACGCCACCCCGAGGTTCCGCGCGTCGTCCTCCTCGGCGAGCACCCCGAGGTCCTCCGAACCGTCCCCGGAGAGCACGGTGAGGCCGTGCGGGGCGCGCTCTGCGACGACCCCGAGGTTCCGCGAGGCGCCCTCGGCGAACAGCGTGGTGTCCGCCTTGGCCAGCAGCGCTGGCGAGGCCCTCGCGCTTCGCGGCGCTGATGGCCACGCCGCCGTGGGTGCGCAGCAGCGACTGCACCTCCTCGGGGGAGAGCAGGTCCGCCTTGTTCCACACCATCAGGCGCGGCTTCTCCATCAGCTCCAGCGTCTCGAGGATGCCCTCCACCGGCGGCCACCTGCTCGTCGCGCGCCGGGTCCGCCGCGTCCACCACGTGCAGCAGCAGGTCCGCGTCGTAGAGCTCCTCGAGCGTGGCGCGGAAGGCGGCCACCAGGTCCTTGGGCAGGTCGCGGATGAAGCCCACCGTGTCGGTGATGATGACCTCGCGCTCCCGGGGGAAGCGCAGCCGGCGGCTGGTGGGGTCCAGCGTGGCGAAGAGCTTGTTCTCGGCCAGGACCTCCGAGCTCGGTGAGGGCGTTGAGCAGCGTGGACTTGCCCGCGTTGGTGTAGCCGACGATGGAGACGACGGGCAGGTCGCGCCGGTTGCGCTGGGCGCGGCGCACCTCGCGCTCGCGCGAGAGCGCGTCGATGCGCTTCTCCAGGTGGTTGATGCGCTCGCGCGCGCGGCGGCGGTCGATCTCGAGCTTCGTCTCGCCGGGGCCGCGCCCGCCGATGCCGCCGGCCAGCCGGCTGAGCGAGTCGTCGCTCTGGACGAGCCGCGGCAGGAGGTACTTGAGCTGGGCCAGCTCGACCTGGAGCTTGCCCTCGGCGCTCTGCGCCCGCTGGGCGAAGATGTCGAGGATGAGCTGGGTGCGGTCGATGACCTTGAGGCTGGTGTCCTCGGCGATGTGGCGGCCCTGCGAGGGGGTGAGGTCCTTGTCGAAGATGAGGACGTCCGCCATGGCCTGCATGGAGCGCAGGTTGAGGTCCTCCAGCTTGCCGCGACCGATGAGGTAGCGAGGGTCGGCCTCGCGGCGCATCTGCAGCACGCTGTCGATGACCTCGACGCCGGCGGTGCGCGCCAGCTCCTTCAGCTCCTCGAGGCTGGCCTCGGCCAGGGCGCGGTTGCCGTCCAGGCACACGGCCACGAGGATGGCCTTCTCCCGGCCACTCACGGTGCGCGCGGCGGCCTTGCGGCTGAGCTCCTGCTCCAGGGCCTCCAGCGTGGACAGCACGTCCGGCTGGTCATCGTGGACGTTGGGGAGCGTGGAGACGCTCCAGAAGTCACCGGTGCCGTTCTCGGGGACGAGGTGTGCGTAGTGCAGCACGCCGGGCAGACCGCTCGGAGGTGACGCCCACCGCGGCCACCATGTCCAGGCGCAGCAGCGCGAGGTCCGTCAGGTCGTCCTTGGTGAGCGGCTCGCTCTTGAGGTGGGTGTGCACCAGGCGCAGGCCGCGCAGACGCACCTGTCCGGCGCGGGCGCGGCCGATGTCCGGCAGCTCCAGCTTGTGGGCGTTGCCCACCACCACGTACTCGATCTCTCCCTTGCGGTTGACGAGCACTCCGACCTGCCGGTTGGTCTCGCTCGACAGCTCGGTGAGGTGGCGGGCGAGCTCCGGCGAGACGATCTCGTGCGGAGAGACGCGACGCCGGTAGGTGTTGCGCAGCCGGCTCTGCTCGCTGGCCTTGAGTCCTAGGGTGTTGCCGTAGATTTCCTTCAAAAGAGTCCTTCTCCCGCGCGGGTGGAAGGGCGTCCGCGCAACGCCGTCGGTGGTGTCTTCACCCAGAGGATAGGGGCCTTCTGCCCCGGATTCACCCCCGCGTTCGCCGACCTCGTACAACACGCCCCCACCGTGGCGACTTCCATCATACCTTTAGAGCGTGAACCTTTCTGGACGTGACGCGGTGCGCGCCGCTCGGCGCGTGGTGGTGAAGATTGGGACCAACGCCCTGACCAACGCCACGGGGCGCTTCAACCGGGCCCACTTCGAGGCCCTGGCCGAGGACCTGCTGTGGGCGGCCCAGGGCCGGGAGCTGGTGGTGGTGTCCAGCGGCGCCATCGCCCTCGGGGTCGAGCGGCTGGGACTGCCCGCGCGCCCCAAGGATATTCCCGGCAAGCAGGCCTGCGCGGCGGTGGGGCAGAGCCGTCTGATGCGGGCCTACGAGGAGGCCTTCGACAAGGCGGACCGGCGCGTGGCCCAGGTGCTCCTCACCCACGGGGACGTGCAGGACCGGCGCCGCTACCTCAACGTGAAGCACGCGCTCGAGCGCCTCATCGCGGCCGACGTGGTGCCCGTCATCAACGAGAACGACACCGTCTCCGTGGACGAGCTGAAGTTCGGCGACAACGACACCCTGGCCGCCCTGGTGGCCGGCGTGGTGGAGGCCGACGCGCTCATCATCCTCTCCGACGTGGAGGGCCTCTTCACGGCCGACCCGCGCAAGGACCCGGACGCGCGGCTGCTCGCCCAGGTGGACGCCGTCACTCCCGAGCTGCTCGCCCTGGCCGGGGGCTCCGGCTCCCAGGTGGGCACCGGCGGCATGGCCACCAAGATTCGCGCCGCCGCCCGCGTCACCGAGCTCGGCATCCGCTGCCTCATCACCTCGGGGGCCGTGCCCGGTCGCCTGCGCTCCGTGCTGTCGGGAGAGCCCGTGGGCACCCTCTTCGAGACCCCCGGCACCCGGCGCAGCGCGCGCACGGCGTGGATCGCCCACGCGCTCAAGCCCAAGGGGCGGCTCGTCGTGGACGCGGGCGCGCGCGAGGCCATCGTCGTGGGCAAGCGCAGCCTGCTGCCCTCGGGCATCCGCCCGGTGGAGGGCGACTTCGGACGGGGAGACCCGGTGGACCTCGTGGACGAGCAGGGGCAGGCCTTCGCCCGCGGGCTCAGCTCCTACGAGGACGGGGAGCTGCGGCGCATCGCCGGGCTCAAGAGCGCCGACATCGAATCGGTGCTCGGCTACCGCTACCTGGACGAGGCCGTGCACCGCGACGACCTGGCGGTGCTGTAGCGGGACGGGAGGCTTGCGTCCGCTCTACTGCAAACCGAGTTCATCGTCCCATTCGAACAACAGCGCGAGCAGATCAGACGTACACGCACCGGACACCCGCTCGAAAGAGCGCGAGTCGAGGGTGGCGAGATGCTCGCGCTGGAAGGAAGGGTCGGCCAACACCTCCCGATGCTTCAGGTCACGCTCGGCGGCAAGGGCCCTGGGCATCTGCCGGAGGATGGCCTCGAGGCAGTCTTCCCGCGTCGCCCGCGCCATGCGCTCCGCCGCTCTCTCCAGGCGCGCACGCACCGAGCTTTCTCCCTCCGGACACCACGCCTCCATGGCCCAACCACAAGCGGCTACCATCAGTTCTTCCAGGGTGTGTGTCGCCCCCAGTTCCTTGAAGAGATAGCGCGAGTGACTCGAGCGGCTCCCAGAAGCGCAGCACCGCCTCCAGGCGCTGCGCCGTACGCTCCGCGCTCACTGGGTCCATGTGCGCAGTCGCGAAGAACAGCGCGCCCCAGGCCGTCTCGCGGAAGATTGCCTCGTAGTCATTCCTCACGGGGAACGGGTGCTGCCGTTCCGGAGTGTCGGTCAAAGCGACCATGAGATGGGACACCATGTACAGTCGCCAGGCCGGGCGCTCTCGCTGGAAGTCCACCACCTCGTGCGCCACCACCACCTCGCCCGGGGGCACCTCCAGCATCTGCCGGGGCGCGGGGAAGGTAGCCGTCCTTCCGGTACTGCTCGCCGCACCGCAGCCCCTCCCGCCTCACCTTCTGCTGGACCGAGCGGAAGGTGCCATGCAGGAAGGACGGCAGTTGCAGTGACGCAGTCTGTCCGGGTGGTGGCATGGGGTTGTCCTAGCAAACCGAGTTTTCAGTGAGGAAGAGGCATGCTCGCGGCCGCGGGCACCTGCGCCGGCGGCGCGGCGGGTGGCGGCCGCGCCGGAAAGGGGATGACCTGTCCACCTCCCTGCGCGGGAGGCTGCTGCGCCCTCGTGTCCGAGCCCATCTGCCCCAGGAGCGTCCCCCAGAGCACCACCCTCGCGGCTTCGCCGACGAGGTCGATGACGAGGCCCACGGCCCCACTGAAGGTGGCGAGTTTCTCGCGCCGGCTGACCATGTCTTCCACTGCTTTTTCCACCCACCCGCCGTACTGCCGTAAGTCCTCCTCCTTGATGTCCTCCCACTGCCCGGCCGTGTACGCCGCCGCCTCGGACTCGAAGCGTTGCTGACTGCGCGTCCACCGGTAGAGGACCACTCCTGGCTCTTGGGTTTGCCACTCCAGCCGCCAGATGTATTGCCCCCGCGCGAAGCGAATCAGGATTTCGCCGTGGAAGTCCGTGCCACCTGTGAAGCGTTTGCCGGCCAGGATGGTCCGGTTCAGTGCGGTCAGATAGGTCCGTGCCTTCTCACGTCCCTCCAGAAGGCCCTGCTCGTGCCAGGGTTTGATCTCGAAGAGCACCGGCGTGTGACATCGGTGATGTCCGGGCATATCTTGTGCTCATCCGGGAGCAGGAGGGACGCCTCTCCAATCCCTGTCTCGTCGATGATGGCTGTGATGGACTTGATGTTGTAGTAGGCTTGGCTTTCCGGGTGTCCTCACTTCGTACATATAGGCAATCAGCCGGTGCGAGGCGCCGCCGAGGAAGAATTCCCAGGGCATCCGCGAGTCCGGATTCCGGCCGGGGACGTTGTAGCCCTGAACCGCCGGCCCGGAGGATTCCCCACCCGTAGCCGGGCCGGTGGGCTCCCCAACCACCGTCGGCCCACTGCTCATCGCCGCGAGGGTTCGCGGTGGCGAAGCGGGAATCAGCGACGCGCTGAAGCGTGACGCCTCCGGGTTCCACGGAGGCGACCGCCCGCCGGGGGTGGTGGCGCAGCCGGCCAGCAGCGAGACGAACACCAGGACCGCCCCGTACCGCGTGGACCGGGACATGGCCAGACACCAGACAGTCGCATTCACGGGCATCTCCCGCTCCACCACGCGGAGCAGGGAGCAGTAGAACCCGGAGGACGTGGCATGACCATGTCCGCCCCGGTGAGGTTCCGCGAGCCATCCCGCTCGCCGCCGTCGGGTCCGCGACGACGGCGATGAACTTCGTCCCCTGGCGCGGACAAGGACAGACGCGCGCCACGGCGAGCGGTTCGGGGTCGAGCTACGGCGCGTGGCTCACTTCTGGATGTCCAGAAGTGATGTGCGTCAATGTGGTATGCTTCTGGACGTCCAGAAGTGAGGTCCCAACGAGCCGTCAGATGGGGCGGCCGGAGCCGCGCTCGTCGGCATCCGCGGCCAGGTCCATCAGCGCGCGGAACTCCGGCGAGTCCACCTTCATGAGCAGCAGGGAGACCTCCAGGTCGCCCGGATAGCGCCCAAGCTGCACCTTGCGCTCCTGGCCGTGCAGCAGCGCCAGCTCCGAGCGCCCCTTCACCTCGGGCAGCATCAGATCCAGCTCCAGGTGGAACGTCTCGCCCTCGGCGGTGGGCGTCAGCACCAGCTGGTAGTCCGGCTCGCGGGCGCCCGGCTTGCGGCGCTCGGCGCGCACGGTGCGGCCCGTCTCACCCAGCAGCTTCGGCTGGGCCACCAGCCGTCCCTCGCGCCGCACCTCCAGCGCGAAGTACAGCGGCTCGGACTGCGCCTCTCGGGGTACCGCCCCGATGCAGGCCAGTCCCACCAGCGCCAGCCCGAGCCAGGCCTTCTTGATGAGGGTGGAGCGCGTCATGGTGGGTCCTCTCTAACGAGGCATCGTGCCTCGCCGTGGGGCATACCGTCGGACGAGCACGCCCCGGCCAGGCGCGCACGGCGTCGATTCCCAGGAATATCCCAGTTACGCTCCGCGCGCGAGGCGCTTGCCTCGCTCGGCCTCTCGTCTCCCCAGGTCGGTTCCACTCACTCATGGGCGCACCTGCTCGAATGTTCAGCAAAAAGCTGTTCAGGCGCCTGCTCGCCGGGTAGATCCACGGCCCCACGGAGCGTGAGCGGGCATGCGCACCCGTCTTGGCTCCCTGCCTTGACCCGACCTGACGCTTTTGCGCATTGTCGAAACCTTCCGATGGACCGGACCGAACGCCTCCTCGACCTCGTAGCCCTCTTCCTGGACGCTCGGGAACCCATCTCGTGGGCGGAACTGCGCGAGCACTTCCCCCACGACTACATGGGCATTTCCGATGACGCCGCCGAGCGCAAGTTCGAGCGCGACAAGGCGGAGCTGCTCGAACTGGGTTTCCCCCTCACCTACATCCAGGGCGATGACGAGCGGAGGGACGGCTACGTCGTCGACCGCGACGCCTACTACCTGCCCGAGGTGGACCTCTCCAAGGAGGAGCTGGCCGTCCTCTACGCCGCGGGCAGTGCCGCGCTCACCTCGGGGGCCTTCCCCGGCCGGGACGACCTGTCGCACGCGCTGCGGAAGATCGGCTTCTTCGCCGGCCACGCGCTGCCCACGCCGCGCGTGCGCATGGAGCTGGGCTCGGAGCAGGGCAGTCCGCAGCTCGCCGCGCACCTGGAGCAGCTCTGGGAGGCGTGCGCCGGGCACAAGTGGGTGCAGATGTCCTATGCCTCGCCCAAGCACCCGGAGCCCACCGAGCGCAAGGTGGACCCGTACGGGCTCGTGCTTCGCCGGGGCATCTGGACGCTGGTGGGCTACTGCCACCTGCGACAGGGGACGCGTACCTTCCTGGTGCATCGCATCCGCTCGCTCAAGGCGAACACCTCCCGGCCGCGCACCCCGGACTTCGAGGTGCCCGAGGGCTTCGCCTTCGACGACCACGTCGCCAGCTACCCCTGGCAGCACCGCTTCCACGCGCGCCTGGACGTGCGCCTGCGCCTCACCGGCGAGCTCATCTCGCGCGCGGCCGCCCTCTTCCCGGGTGCCAGCGTGGCCCCGGCCGAGGATGGGGAGGGGGTTCTCGTGGACCTGCCGGCGACGTCCCTGGATGGCCTGCTGCGCTTCTGCCTGCAGCTCGGGCCGGCCTGCCGCGTGGAGTCCCCCGAGGAGGCCCGGACGCGGGTGAAGGAGATGGCCGCGTGCATCCTCGAGAAGCACGCCGTGCGTGAGGAGGTGGCGGCATGAGTGTCCACGAGCGTCTGCGCCGCCTGCTGTTCCTCGTGCCCTTCGTGTCCTCGCGCCCCGGTATCTCCGTGGAGGAGCTGGCGCGCGCCCTCAACGTCAGCCGGGAGCACCTGCTGGAGGACCTGGACCTGCTCGCCTGTGTGGGCCGGCCCCCCTTCAACCCGGACGACTACATCGACATCTACGTGGAGAAGGACCGCGTCTACGTGGACCTCGACCAGCGCCTGTCCGCGCCGCCCCGGCTGACGGTAGGCGAGGCCTCGGCCCTGGCCGCCTCGGCGGAGCTGCTGCGCCCGGCCGCCGGGGATGCCCTGCGCAGCGCGGTGGAGAAGCTGGAGCGCGTGCTGCCGCCGGGCATGCACGAGCGCTTCCGCGAGAATGTACCGGAAGATCGACGCCGCGGTGGAGGCGCCCCAGGCGCTGGGACCGCTCACCCGGGCCATCCACGAGCGGCGCGAGGTGACGTTCGACTACGCCACCCCCGGACGGGGTGCTGCCGAGTCGCGCCACGTCCGGCCCCACGAGCTGCTCAGCCACCGGGGCCAGTGGTACCTCCAAGCTTGGGACCTCAACCGTCAGGACGATCGGCTCTTCCGGGTGGACCGGATGGAGGGCCTGTCCGTCACCGACACCCCCTTCCAGCCCCGGGAGGGCGCCCGCGCCGAGGTGCCCAATCCGGCCCGGACCGATGCCGCCGTCCGGGTGCGCTTCACCCGGCTGGTGGCCCCCTACGTCCGGGAGCGCTTCGGCGAGGACGCCCGCCTGCTCGCGGATGGGGGCGTCGAGGTGCGGGTCGCCGGCGACAATGAGCGCTGGTTGACGCAGTGGGTGCTATCGTTCGGCGGCGAGGCCGAGGTGCTCGAGCCCGCCTCGGCCCGTGCGGCCGTGGCCCGTGCGGCGAAGGCCGCGCTAGGAGTCTGAGGTTTTCATGAGCTTCCAGCTGACGATCGCCGAGGGCAAGGAGGCCGGGAAGGAGCTGTCCTTCGAGCAGGACTCCGTCCTCATCGGGCGCGTCACCGAGTGTGACGTCGTCCTGTACGACGCGGGCATCTCCCGCCGCCACTGCCGCATCTTCTCCGAGGGAGGCCAGTACTCCGTCGAGGACCTCGGCAGCTCCAACGGCACCCGGCTCAACGGCGAGATCATCTCGGGCAAGCAGGTGCTGGGGGACGGCGACCAGATCTCCCTCGGGGGCGTGGTGTTCGTGTTCAGGCCGATGGAGGGCGGGGCCGCCGAGGAGGAGCCGCCGCCGAGCGCCGACAGCACGCGCATCGTGTCCCTGGAGGCGATGTCGCGCCCGAGGGGTCGCACCAAGAGCGAGGTCCTGGTGCCCGCGGGCGCCGCCCCGGAGGAGCTCGCGGAGGCGCGGCTCAACGCCACCCGCCCCCACCAGGCCCTCAAGCCCCGTGGCACGGCCGCCCGCCCCGGTCCGCCGGCCTCGGGTGCGCCTCCGCGTCCCTCCCGGGCGGGGGGCTCCGCCGCCATCGAGCGCGCTCCGGCCTCGGCTCCCGCGTCCCGGCGCCCCGCTCCCAGCGCGGTGGCGCGTCCCGTGTCGGAGGCCCCGGGCAGTGGCCTGTCCGCCGCGGAGCGCGCCCGCATCAAGCGCGAGTCCTCGGGTGTGGCGGCCCAGTTCAAGCTCTTCTGGCTGGATGCGAGCCCCAACATGCGCCGTGGCCTCATCGGCGCGGCCCTGGTGATGGCGCTGGGCGTCATGGGCACGGTGTTCTGGCTGGTGCTCAGCGGGGATCAGAAGGTGGCGCGCGGCCCCGAGCCGGTCACCCTCAACCGCAAGCCCATCGCGGACTCCTTCGGTCTGGGAGATGACGTGACGTGGGAGCACGCGGACCAGAAGGTGTTCGAGTGGGAGTACACCGCCGCCACGCGCGCCCTGGGCCTCCTGCGCTTCCAGTCGCAGGGCATCTCCGAGGGCGAGGTGCTGGTGACGGTCAACGGCGTGGACGTGGGCAAGGTGGCCGCGGACACGCTGGCCAGCGGGGATCGCTTCCTGGACATCATGATTCCCGCGCAGCTCCTCAAGAAGGGCGAGACGAACCGCATCGTGTTCGACAACACGAAGAACCCGCCCGGCGATGACACGTGGCGCATCTGGAACCTCTCGCTGGAGAAGGTGCTGCTGCCGGAGATTCCGCCCGAGCAGCTCGTGGAGGAGGCGCGCAAGGCGTACTCCCGCGGCCGCAAGAACATGGAGACGGCGGAGGTGGGCGCGCGCAACCGCTATGAGGCGTGGAAGTCCTTCCGCGAGGCGTGGCTGCTGCTGGAGGCCCACCCCGAGCCCAAGCCGGACCTCTACTTCGAGTCGCGCGAGCGCGTGAAGGAGACGCAGAAGGAGCTGGACCGCGTCTGCGCCAAGCTGATGCTCGAGGTGGAGAGCTACTCCAACAAGGAGAACTGGCAGGCGGCCTCGTCCACGCTGGACCACATCCGCGAGTACTTCCCGGATGACTACGACCAGTCCTGTGCCCACATGGCCGAGGTGAAGCGCGCCAACCTCGGGTTGTAGCGCTTCCGTCCGGCCCCCGACGGTTGCCGGATCGCCCGGCCGTTCCCACCCTTGGCCTACCATGCGTGAGCTGGAGGTGGGGAGCGGCACGGAGGCGAGGGAGCATACCGGAGAGCAGCCGGAGCGGGGGGCTGGATGCCCGCCTGCCCACGAGCCGGTCTGGAGCCCTCACGTCTCCTCCTCGCTGCTGGCCCGCTTCTACCTGCCGCGCGAGCACTCGCTGCTCCTGGGCAATCGCTGCCAATTGCTGCGCGATGGGGTGGAGGCCTACCCGGCCATGCTGGCGGCCATTCGCGGGGCCCACCGCTACGTCCACCTCGAGACGTACATGTTCATCACCGACGCGGTGGGGGAGCTGTTCGGCGAGGCGCTGGCGGAGGCGGCCGAGCGCGGCGTCCACGTGAAGGTGCTCTACGACGCGCTGGGCTCGTGGATGAGCCGGAGCAGCTTCTTCGAGGCCCTGCGTGGGCGCGGGGTGGACATCCGCCCCTTCAAGCCCTTCAACAGCCTGGGTCGGGGTCTGCGGCACCTGTTGCGGAGAGACCACCGGAAGATTCTCGCGGTGGACGGAGAGGTGGCCTTCATCGGAGGGGTGAACATCTCCGCCCACTGGGCGCCCGAGGGCGAGGGCGGCGCGTGCTGGCGGGATGACGTGCTGCGGGTGGAGGGGCCGGCGGTGTACGAGCTGGAGCGCCGCTTCGTGGCCACCTGGCGCATGGCGTTCCAGGACTACTTCCGCACCTGGCGCGAGGCGCGCCGCCGGCGTCGCCGGGCCTCGCCGCGGGACAGGGGAGAGGTGGGGCTGGTGGTGCTCTCCAGCCGCCGGAGCATCCACCGCGCGTACCTGCATGCCATCTCGCGGGCGCGCCGCAGCGTGCTGGTGGCGGCCGCCTACTTCATCCCGGACCGGAGGATGGTGGCGGCACTGCGCGAGGCCGCCCAGCGCGGGGTGGAGGTGAGTCTGCTGCTCAACGCGAAGAGCGACCACCCCTGGCTGGTCCACGCCACGCGCGCCTTCTACGAGAAGCTGCTCACCGCGGGGGTCCGCATCTTCGAGTGGCAGCGCTGCGTGCTGCATGCGAAGACGGCGGTGGTGGACGGGGTGTGGGGCACCATCGGCTCGTTCAACCTCGAGCGGCGCTCACTGCTCTTCAACCACGAGGTGAACGCCGTCTTCATGGACCCTCGGCTGGGCCGGCTGCTGGAGGAGTCCTTCCGCGGCGACTGCCAGGGCTGCCAGGAGGTGGACCTGGAGCGGTTCCGCCGCCGGCCCTTGTGGCAGAAGCTGTTCGAGCGGGTGCTGTACGCCTTCCGCAAGGTGCTCTGAGCGGGGTCTCCCCGCGGCTCAGTCCGTGCGAGCGGCGGTGCCGTGCGGTGGGCCTGGAGCGTGTCGCGCAGGGGCACGACCTTCGTCTGGGAGAGGTCCACCGACGTGATGAACGCGTCGTCCTTCGCGGGCTCGCGCAGCTTCTTCAGGAGCGCGTTCAGTTGGCTCTGCCGCTCCTTCTTGCTCGGGTGGGCGGTGGAAAGCCCGCTCTCGGGCAGCCTGGACAGGAAGGTCACGTACTCCTCGGGCGCGTAGCCCGCCGCCGCCATCAACTCGACCGCCTCTTGATCGGCGGTGAACTCGTCCTTCTCGGGGTAGCCCTTGTCGGCCAGGCGCGCGATGACGCCGTCGGTGATGGCCCGGATGAACTCCTTGCCGAGGTCGTTGAAGTTGACGCTCTTCACCCGGTCGCCCATCTGCGCGAACCCGGCTCGCAGCGCGGGGAAGGGGAGCGCTTGCGAGAGCCCTCGGGCCGCCTGTCCGACCGAGTTCTGCGCATTCCGCGCGATCTGGGATGCCTCTTCCGCCGCCGCCTCCTTCAGGGGGCTGTTCCGCTCGGCGCGCGCCGCCTCCTTGCACTCGCTCACGAGGTACTTCTGGTACTCGTTCAGGGCGTGCTTGCCGGTGATGTGGGCAATCTCATGGGCCAGCACGCCCGCGAGCTGGGCCTCGTTGTCCAATCGCGCGAGCAGCCCCTCGGTCACGAAGACATAGCCGCCCGGCCCGCTCACCGCGTTGACGCCCGGGGACTGGAGCACCCCGAACGTCCAGGGCAGGGTGGGCCGGCTGGACTGCGCCGCGAGGTTCTTCCCAATCTTGTTGAGCTGGACGTGCAGGGCCTTGGCGTCCGACCGGGCGGTGAGCCCTCCACCCTGGCTCACCCAGTTGACGCTCACCGCGCCCCCGAAGGACTGCTCCTCCTCGAAGGAGATGTCGCGGTTCTCCATCGCCTTGCACTGCTGCTCCATCTCGTCGGCGCGGCGATCCGCCTCCTTCTGGGCCGTGAGGAACCGGCCGCAGGAGGTGTAACCGCACAGGAGCAGGCACGCCCCGAAGAGGACTCCTCGGCGCCAGTCCATCACTTGCCTCCCTTCTTCGCGGGACGGCTCGCCACCTTTTCAAGGCCCACCACCTCGGGCAGCCCGCCCGCCCGGGCGTACTCGGTCACCTGCGTGTCCGTGATGGAGGCGGCGAGCTTCTCGAGGCCGATGAGCTGGTCGACGCTCTCGGGTCTGGCCAGTGACTTGCCGTACTCGATGGCCCCGGGCCCCAGCGCCTTGACGGCCGCGCCCGAGGAGGCGAAGGCCTCCGGGGACAGTGGCTTGCCCGGACTCTTGCTCGTCGCCTCCATGGCGGGCGGCGAGACGCCGAGGTTGGCCTGGTAGATGACACCCTGGAGGGGGCCCTTCTTGTCCACCGTCACCTTCACCTTGCACCAGGGCGAGCCGGCGACGCGGCCGTCGTAGGTGACCTCCTTGCCCGGCTCCAGCACCACGAGCGTTTCCGCGGTGGGGCTGCTCGAGGCCTTCAGGTGGGTGTGCTTCGCCTTGACGTACAGCGTGCCCCCGGCCTTCACGGCCAGGGCCGTGCCTCCGGTCATCGTGCACACCAACGCCAGCAGCGCGGGAAGTCTCTGATGGCTCACGGTCACTTCTCCAGGCTCACCACCCCATCGAAGGGGCGGGTAGGGGGATTCAATGCGTAACGCTCGCAGCGCGCAAGGAGCGCCCGGCTGGGACCGTCCTGCGGGTCCTCCGTGAGCGCCTCCCGAAGCACGTGGGCCGCCTCCTCGAAGCGGGCCTCGCGGTAGAGCGCGAGCGCCCGGTGGTAGCGCTCCACGGTGGTGCGCTTCGCCGCGGACAGCTCTCCGGCGCGGGCCAGGAGCTCGTAGACGATCACCGCCTCGGGCTTGCCCGCGACGCGCACCCGATCCAGCTCCCGCACCTCGACGTGCTCGCGCGCCAGCGCGTAGGTGTGCGGGCCGATCATGATGACGGTGTCGTAGGCCTTGTTGGCGCCCTCCAGCCGGGCGGCGAGGTTCATGCCGTCCCCGATGGCGGTGTAGTCGAGCAGCTGCTCGCTGCCGAAGTTGCCCACGAACATCTCCGCGGTGTTGAGGCCGATGCGCGTGTAGACGTCGGGCAGGCCCTCCTTCGGCGAACTCCGCGCGCAGCGCGTCCACCTCATTGCGCACGGCGAGCGCCGCGTGACAGGCGCGCACCGCGTGGTCCGGCATGTCCATGGGCGCGCCGAAGAGGCACACCACCGCGTCGCCGATGTACTTGTCGAGGCAGGCGCCGTGCGCCATCAGCACCGAGCTCACCCGCGTGAGGTAGCGGTTGAGCAGGGCGCACCAGCGCCTTCGGGTCGTCCTTGAAGCGCTCGCTGAAGGTGGAGAAGCCGCGGATGTCGGAGAAGAAGGCGGTGATCTCCCGCGTCTCGCCCTCGAGCGAGGGCAGCTTCTGCTGCTCCACGAGCTCATCGACCAGCGTCTTGTCGAGGAAGCGGTTGAAGGCCTCGCGAAGCCGCTCGCGCTCGCGGTTGGCGAACAGGTGGTTGAAGGCCACCGCCGACAGCGTGGCGAACTCGCCCGCGTACGTGGGCATCGCGCTCAGCACATGCACCTGGCCGTGCTCGAGGAACACGCCGGTGACGAGGAAGAAGCCGAAGAAGAGCAGCAGCGGCCAGGCGATCTCCAGCAGCGGCGAGCGGGCGAGGGTGATGAGCGTCGCGGAGAAGAGCGCCACGAAGAAGGTGAGCAGCAGGGAGACCGCAGAAGGGCGCCTCGGTGATGAAGCCGCCGGACAGGAGCGCCTCCAGCATCACCGCGTGCTTCACGAGGCCGGGGGACTCACTCTGGAAGGGCGTGGCCTTCACGTCGCTGGTGCCCACGCCAGTCCGCCCACCAGCACCACCTTGTCGCGGAAGGTGCCCTCGGGGAGGACGGGCGTGTAGGGCGTGCCCTTCGTCCGGTGCTCCTCTCGGCGCACCCAGTCCTCCAGCACCGCGTACACGCTGAGCGCCTCGAAGCGGTCCTTCCATGCGCCGCCGAAGTCGAGCTCGGCGCTGCCGTCCGGGTTGATGGGCAGCTCGCGGGAGCCGAGCTTCAGCTTGCCCGGCGCCAGCTCGACGCGCTCGGCGCCGAGGATGTCCGCCGCCGCGGCCAGGGACAGCGTGGCGTAGGTGTTGGCGCCGTCCGAGTACGCGAAGCGGGTGCGGCGCAGGCGCCCGTCCTCGTCCTGCTCCAGCAGGACGAGCCCGAAGCCGGGCACGGTGCGCACCAGGTCCGGCAGGGGCGGCACCGGGTGGCGCATGAGCCGTGCCCCCTCGCTCGACCGCTGCTCCAGCGAGGGCAGGACGAGGCCGGGGTGGTGCACGGGCAGGGCGAGTGCCCGAGCCACCTCCTCCGGCTTCAGGGGCGGAGGCCCCTCCGTCTCGACGAAGTCCTCCCCGGGCGCGCCACCCGCGGGCACCGCCTCGACGAAGTCCTCTTCGGCGGCGCGGGCGGGTTGGACGTCCGGTGCGGGCCGGTGGGGGAAACGGTTGAGCGGCTCCACCCGGGGGAGGGCGGGCTGGCCCGCGTTGATGCTGAAGCCGAGCGTGAGGGGGATGCCGCGCTCCTCCAGCACCTGCGCCAGGGCGAGGTCATTGCTCTCGTCGGTGCCCCGCTCGTCCATCACGGCGTCGAAGACGATGGCGCGTGCACCCTCGTCCACGAGGTGCTCGAAGACGCGCGCCCACAGGTTGCGCGAGTAGGGATAGACGCCGTAGTTGCGGACGTACCGCTCGTTGTCCCGGATGCCCTGCAGCGTCTTGTCGTCGATGCCGACGATGACGACGTCCTGGGAGCGCGGGTGTCCCTGGGTGAAGAAGGTGAGGCCCTGGTCATAGGCGGCGCGCTCGGCATCGCCCATCTGCAACAGGTCGTACTTCTGGCAGAGCGCGGCGCCCACGGTGGCGAGCGCCGTCACCAGCAGCATGAACTTCCAGCCGTTGCGCAGCCGAAGGGCGTAGACGCGGAGGAAGGGCTTCATGGAAGGGCTCGCTCGGAACGGTGCGTCATGTCTCGGCCATGTTACGGAAGGTAACGCCTCGTTTCCGCGCGTGACGTCTCGACGCGGTGCGTCCAGCACGCAACCTACCGGAAGCACGGGGTTTTCACAGAGGCATGTCGCTTGCGTTGGGGGACTCCATCCAACCCATCCCGACCTCTGGGGGAGAGTCCATGCTTCTTGCGCCGAAGGAGTCCATCACCGCGCGCGCCCGCGTGAAGAGCCTCGAGGAGTACCGCCGCCTCTATCGTCAGAGCCTGGAGGACCCTACCGGCTTCTGGGGCGAGCAGGCGAAGCGGCTCGACTGGTTCCACCCGCCGACGCAACGTGCTCGACGTGGACATGCAGGAGGTGGACTTCTCCTGGTACGGCGGTGGCCGGCTCAACGCCTGCCACAACGCGGTGGACCGGCACCTGCAAACGCACCCGGACAAGGTGGCCATCGTCTGGGCGGGCAACGAGCCGGGGCAGTACGAGCGGATCACCTACCGCGAGCTCAAGCACCAGGTGGCGCGCATGGCCAACGTGCTCAAGGCGCACGGCGTGCAGAAGGGGGACCGCGTCTGCATCTACATGCCGATGACGCCCGCGGTGGCCTACACCATGCTCGGCGTGCGCGCGCATCGGCGCGGTGCACTCGGTGGTGTTCGCCGGCTTCTCCGCCGAGTCCCTGCGAGATCGCATCCTCGACTCGGGAGCGCGCAGGTCGTCGTCACCGCCAACGAGGCGCCGCGCGGACCCAAGGCCGTGCACCTCAAGTCGATCGTGGACCAGGCGCTCGAGGGTCTCACCCAGGTGCAGACCGTGCTCGTCAGCCGGCGCACCGAGACGACCGTCCCGATGAAGGCCGGCCGCGACCTGTTCCTCGAGGACGAGATGCAGAAGCACCGCTCCACCTGCCCGGTGGAGTGGATGTCCAGCGAGGATCCGCTCTTCATCCTCTACACCTCGGGCAGCACCGGGAAGCCCAAGGGCGTGCTGCACACCACGGCGGGCTACCTCGTCTACGCGGCGATGACGCACGAGTACGTCTTCGACCTCCGCCCGGACGACGTCTTCTTCTGCACCGCGGACGTGGGCTGGATCACGGGCCACAGCTATCTGCTCTACGGCCCGCTCGTGAATGGCGTGACGACGGTCATCTTCGAGTCCACGCCGATGTACCCGGACCCGGGACGGATGTGGCAGGTGGTGGACGACCTGCAGGCGACCATCCTCTACACGTCGCCCACGGCGCTGCGCGCGCTCATCCGCGAGGGAGACGAGTGGGTGAAGAAGTCCTCGCGCAAGAGCCTGCGCATCCTCGGGCAGCGTGGGCGAGCCCATCAACCCCGAGGTGTGGCGCTGGTACCACGACGTGGTGGGCGAGGGCCGCTGCGACGTGGTGGACACGTGGTGGCAGACGGAGACGGGCGGCATCCTCATCACCCCGCTCCCGGGCGCCACGCCCACCAAGCCGGGCAGCGCCACCCTGCCGTTCTTCGGCATCGAGCCGGTGCTGGTGGACGAGAAGGGGAACGTCATCGAGGGCAACGGCGTCTCGGGCAACCTGTGCCTCAAGCGCCCCTGGCCGGGTCAGGCGCGCACCATCTGGGGAGACCACCGGCGCTTCCGCGAGACGTACTTCTCGGCGTACCCCGGCATGTACTTCACGGGTGACGGCTGCCGCCGCGACGAGGACGGCTACTACTGGATTACCGGCCGCGTGGACGACGTGCTCAACGTCTCCGGACACCGGCTGGGCACGGCGGAGATCGAGAGCGCGCTGGTGGCGCACGAGGCAGTGGCCGAGGCGGCGGTGGTGGGCTTCCCGCACGACATCAAGGGCACGGGTATCTGCGCGTATGTGACGGTGAAGCCCATGGGGCAGGACCAGGAGCTCGGAGCAGCTCGTGGGCGCGCTCAAGGAGCAGGTGAGGCGCATCATCGGCCCGCTGGCGACGCCGGACCGCATCCGGGTGGTGAGCGGCCTACCGAAGACGCGCTCGGGGAAGATCATGCGCCGCATCCTGCGCAAGGTGGCCGAGGGCCAGACGGACAGCCTCGGAGACACCACCACGCTGGCCGAGCCGCAGGTGGTGGAGGAGATCCTCCAGCTCGAGCTGCGCGAGACCGCTCGGGCGCGCTGAGTCTCACGGAGCCGGGCGGGGTCACTCCCAGGAGAACTCGTACTCGCTGTCGAGTGGCCCCGTCTGTCGCCCGACCACCCTCACCATCCGGGCCCCCACCAGGTCGAGCGTGGTCCGCAGTCCCCCCTCGTGGTACGCGAAGGGGATGAAGTTGCGCTGGAGGATGAGCCGGCCCCTCGTGGGGGTCTCCCACACCACCCGGCGCTCCCCGTAGCTCATCGTCATCCGGTAGATGGTCTGCATGCTGCTCACCAGGGCCCGCACATCCTGGCCCGACAGGTGCCTCAGCGTCTTGCCCATGGCGGAAGCGAAGAAGTCCGTCATCGCCTGATTCCCCATCCGGCGCAGCGCTCCATCGAAGCCGCCGTACCGGGCGCTCAGTTCATGCCCCGCGGTGTAGGTCAGCCGGAGGAGCGCGCTGACGGGGTAGTTGAAGAAGTCGAAGAAGCGCCGCTCGCCGCTCGCCTCCAGGCAGCGCTCCATGGCCGCTTCGTCACCGAGCGTCCGCACCAGCTCGAGCATGCTGTTGAAGAACAGCCCGCGCACGGCGTCGCCCGGGGTCGCCAGGGCGAGTCGTTGTTCCAGCTCCTGCTTCCATTCGGGCGGCACTGCTCCGCCCGCTTCTGGCTCAGTGCTCTCGCTCATGGCCCCTCGAGGGCTCGGAAGTGGATGCGGGTCTCCTGGGGTTCGGGCCGGGGAGCATAGACCGGCGAGGCCGTGAGGCGCAGCCCCGGACCATGTAGGTGCGGCGAGCGACCCGTACGGTCGGTGAAGTTCCCCCAACCGTCCGCCTCTGGAACCCCCCCGCAGGAACCCTTTGCAAGCCGCTGTCGGCGGGCCTAGAAGACGCCGCATCAAGCGGACGGTAAGGAAGGACGGCACTCACAATGACGGACAGCTTCAAGAGCAAGAGCCAGCTCAAGGTGGGCTCGGCCACGTACGACATCTACAGCCTCGCCAAGGTGGGCAAGGACCACGCCTCCGTGGCGCGCCTGCCCTTCTCGCTGAAGATCCTGCTCGAGAACCTGCTGCGCAACGAGGACGGCCGCGTGGTGAAGCGCGAGCACGTCGAGAAGATGCTCGCCTGGAATCCCAAGGCCGAGCCGGACACTGAAATCTCCTTTCACCCGGCCCGCGTCCTCCTGCAGGACTTCACCGGCGTGCCCGCGGTGGTGGACCTCGCCGCCATGCGCGAGGCGCTCGCGTCCCTGGGTGGAGACCCGGCGAAGATCAACCCGCGCAACCCGGCGGACCTGGTCATCGACCACTCCTTCCAGGTCGACGTCTTCGGCACCTCGGATGCCTTCCGGGCCAACGCCGAGCTCGAGTTCGAGCGCAACCAGGAGCGCTACGCGTTCCTGCGCTGGGGCCAGAACGCGTTCAAGAACTTCCGCGTGGTGCCGCCGGACGTGGGCATCTGCCACCAGGTGAACCTGGAGTACCTGGCCCAGGTGGCCTTCCGTCAGGGCAACGTGGTGTGCCCCGACACGCTGGTGGGCACCGACAGCCACACCACCATGGTCAACGGCCTGGGCGTGGTGGGCTGGGGCGTGGGCGGCATCGAGGCCGAGGCGGTGCTGCTCGGCCAGCCGATTACCATGCTGATTCCGCAGGTCATCGGCTTCAAGCTGACGGGCAAGCTGCCCGCGGGCGCGACCGCGACGGACCTGGTGCTCACCGTCACGCAGATGCTTCGCAAGAAGGGCGTGGTGGGCAAGTTCGTCGAGTTCTACGGCAACGGCCTCAAGAGCCTGTCGCTGCCGGACCGCGCCACCATCGCCAACATGGCGCCCGAGTACGGCGCCACCATCGGCTTCTTCCCGGTGGACGAGGAGACCCTCAACTACCTGCGCTTCACCGGCCGCCCGGCGGAGCTCGTCGCGCTGGTCGAGGCCTACTTCAAGGAGCAGGGCCTCTTCCACTCCGACGAACACCCCGGACCCGGTCTTCACCGACACGCTGGAGCTGGACCTGGCCACGGTGGTGCCGAGCCTCGCCGGCCCCAAGCGCCCGCAGGACCGCGTGCCGCTCACGGAGATGAAGGCCGGCTACGAGAAGTCGCTGGTGGAGATGCTGTCGGCCGGCAAGAGCAAGGGCGAGGACGAGGAGGGCGGCAAGGCCAAGACCCCCGCGGCCCCGGTGCCTCCCGAGCGCCTCAAGCAGACCGTCACCGTGAAGTCCGGCAACCAGAGCTACGAGCTGGGCCACGGCGCGGTCGTCATCGCCTCCATCACCTCGTGCACCAACACCTCCAACCCGGCGGTGCTGCTGGGCGCGGGCCTGCTGGCCAAGAAGGCGGTGGAGCGCGGCCTCAACGTGAAGCCCTGGGTGAAGACGAGTCTCGCCCCGGGCAGCCGCGTGGTGACCGACTACCTCCGCGAGGCCGGCCTCATGCCCTACCTGGAGGCGCTCGGCTTCCACATCGTGGGCTACGGCTGCGCCACCTGCATCGGCAACTCGGGCCCGCTGCCGGACCCCGTGGCCGAGGCCGTCACCACGGGGGACCTGGTGGTGGCCGCGGTGCTCAGCGGCAACCGCAACTTCGAGGGCCGCATCAACCCGCACGTGCGCATGAACTACCTGGCCTCGCCGCCGCTGGTGGTGGCGTACGCGCTGGCCGGTGAGGTGGGCAAGGACCTCAACAACGAGCCGCTGGGCACGGACAAGAACGGCCAGCCGGTGTTCCTCAAGGACATCTGGCCCACCGCCGAGGAGATCCGCGGCTTCATCAACTCCGCGGTGAAGCCGGAGCAGTTCCGCCACCAGTACTCGCACGCCATGGAGGGCGACCAGCTCTGGCAGCAGCTCCAGTCGGGTGGTGGCAACACGTTCAAGTGGGACCCCAAGTCCACCTACGTGCGCCGGCCGACCTTCCTGGAGAACATCCCGGCCGAGCCCAAGCCGCTCTCGGACATCAAGGGCGCCCGGGTGCTCGCGCTGCTGGGGGACTCCGTCACCACGGACCACATCTCGCCCGCGGGCAACATCGCCAAGACGAGCCCGGCGGCCAAGTACCTCATGGAGCAGGGCGTGGAGCCGAAGGACTTCAACTCCTACGGCGCGCGTCGCGGCAACCACGAGGTGATGGTGCGCGGCACCTTCGCCAACATCCGCCTGAAGAACCTGCTGGTTCCGGGGGTGGAGGGCGGCGTGACGGTCCACATCCCCACCCGCGAGCGGACGAGCATCTACGACGCCTCCATGAAGTACCAGCAGGAGGGCACGCCGCTGGTGGTGCTCGCCGGCGCCGAGTACGGCACGGGCTCCAGCCGTGACTGGGCGGCCAAGGGCACGGCGATGCTGGGCATCAAGGCGGTCATCGCCAAGAGCTTCGAGCGCATCCACCGCTCGAACCTGATCGGCATGGGCGTGCTGCCGCTGCAGTTCGAGGCGGGTCAGGACGCGCAGAGCCTGGGCCTCACCGGCCACGAGACGTTCGAGATCGTCGGCATCGCGGAGAACCTGGCGCCGCAGAAGAAGCTCACCGTGAAGGCCACGGGCGAGGGCGGCACCAAGGAGTTCACCGCGCTGTGCCGCATCGACACGCCGAACGAGCTCGACTACTACCGCCACGGCGGCATCCTGCTGTACGTGATGCGTCAGCTCGCCAAGGCCTAGTCACCGAGGCCGCCGGGGTGAGGCTCTTCCCCTCGCTCCGGCGTGTTGGTGGATTCCCCTGACGGCCCGGTGTGCCCCTTCGCGGCGCGCCGGGCCGTTTGTTTTCGGGTTGGGAAGGTGTCGGTGGCCTTACGCCTGCTTCAACCGGGCCCACGCCGCCCGGTAGCGTGCCAGCCGCTCGGCGTCCTTCGCCGTGACGGCCGGCAGCCGCCGCACGTCCATGTTGTCCTCCAGGTCCGCCAGCTTCACCCGGCGGGCCAGGGGGTGGGGGAGGACGCGCTCGATGAAGGCCTCGTACGTCTCGCCCTCGCGCTTCGTGAGGTGCTCCAGCGCGCCCAGCACCTCCTCCGGGTAGCCGAGCTCCCGCAGCCGCTCCAGGGTGTAGGGCGAGTCCTCCACCACGTCGTGCAGCACGGCCACCATCCGCTCCGCCTCGCCCTCCAGGCGCATCATCACCCGGAGGGGATGGAGGATATAGGTTTGTCCAGCCTTGTCCCGCTGACCCCGGTGGGCCTCCACGGCCAGGGCGATGGCGTCTTCCAATGTGGGCATGGGGAGCTCCTTCACCACAGACCCTTCTTGCTGCGCTGGGCCTTCTTCTCACCTTCTCGTTTCTTGGTATCCAGACGGCGCCGCTGGGAGCCCTTGGTGGGCTTCGTCTTGTGGCGCTTCTTGGGCACGAAGGTGAGGAGCTTGAGGCCCTCGCGCAGGCGCTCCAGGGCGACGCTCTTGTTCTGCACCTGGCTGCGGCGCTCGGTGCCGGTGACGGACAGCCCGGTGGGCGGGTGGCTCAGCCGCACGCCGCTGGCCGTGGTGTTGCGGTGCTGCCCTCCCGGGCCGGAGGCGATGAAGAACTCCACCTCGCAGGCCTTCAGCAGGGCCTCGTCATCCAGGGCGAGGGCATCCAATGCGGCCTGACGGCGAGAGGGGTCGACGTTCATTTCCCCGTCAACCTAGTAACACTCGGGGAGTTGTGCACCCACATCCTACCGGCCGAGCGTGACGCGCCTTGGCGATGACCCGGCGTGTACCTCCAGGGTCATCCCTGGCGCCCGGAGTCGAATGTCACCCAGTTGCGCATAATTCGCGCATGACCGCATATGTGAAGTGCTCATCGATTGACCGGCGAGGTCAGGACGCGGGCTGGGAATGACAGCCCGTGATGCGTGGGGGGGACGCCGCTGCACATTGCAACCCTGGCCTCGTTTTCCGTCGTTCACGAGGCACGAACGAGAGGAACGTATGATGAGGAGTACCGTATCGAGGAGCTGTCTGTTGTCGCTCCTGTGGCTCGTAGCCGCGCTGGTCACCGGGTGTGACGGAGGTGGAACCGGTGACTCGCTGGCGGTGGCCCGGCGAAACTCCTCGCTCGTCATCATCCAGGGCCGGCCGTATCGCCTGGCCGGTGGACTGGGGCACTCGCTGTACGCGACGCCGACCGGCTCCGTGTGGAGCTGGGGGACCAACACCAGTGGTCAGCTCGGTGATGGCACCAACGTGCAGCGTCTCAGCCCGACCCAGGTGGTGGGACTCACGGACATGACGGCCGTGGCCGCCGGCAACAACCACTCGCTGTCGCTGAAGTCCGACGGCACGGTGTGGAGCTGGGGTGGGAACGGGGACGGCCAGTTGGGGGAGGGTACCACCACCCAACGTCTGACTGCCGGTCCAGGTGTCGGGGCTCACGGACGTGGCGGCCATCGCCGCTCGGCAGCATCCACTCGCTGGCGCTGAAGTCCGACGGCACCGTGTGGGCCTGGGGTGGGAACGGCTTCGGTCAGCTCGGTGATGGAACCAATACCTCGCGCTCCACCGCGGTCCAGGTGCAGGGGCTCTCGAACGTCTCGGCCATCGCCGCCGGGGACTACCACTCCCTGGCCCTGGGCTCCGACGGCTCCGTGTGGGTCTGGGGCAACAACGGCGCTGGTCAGCTCGGTGACGGCACCGTCAGCATGCGCATCGTCCCAGTGATGCTGTCCGGCCTCCCGCCCATGAAGGCCATCGCTGGCGGCGGCTCCCACAGCGTGGCGGTGCACCGCGAGAACGGTACCGATGTGGGCCTGGGGTGACAACACCTACGGCCAGCTCGGGAATGGGAGCACCGCCTCGTCCCTCACTCCGGTGCAGGTGTCCACCCTCGACTTCACGCTCTCGGGAGTCGTGGCCGTCGCGAGCGGTACCCACCACGTCGTGGCCCGGCACATCGATGGCTCGGTGTGGGCCTGGGGCGACAACACCTACAGCCAGGTGAGTCAGTCGGGCTCCAACCCGCAGCGCACCCCCGTGCTGGTGGCGGGGCTGTCGGATGTGCAGGCCATTGCCTGCGGCAACTCCTTCTCCCTGGCGGGGCGCAGCGACGGTTCCGCCTGGGGCTGGGGCTTCAACAACAGCGGCCAGCTCGGCAACGGCAGCGCGAGCTTCCGCGCCATCCCCGGACAGGTGCAGGTCCCCACCTCCATCGGGCTGCTCGCCGCCGGAGACACGCATGGTCTCGCCGTGCGCCAGGACGGCACGGTGTGGACCTGGGGGGACAACACCTACGGACAGCTCGGCGATGGCACCAACACGCTGCGCAGCACCTCGGTGCAGGTGTCGGGGCTGTCGTCCATCCAGGCCGTCGTCGGGGGCACCTATCACTCGCTGGCGCTGAAGACAGACCAGACGGTGTGGGGCTGGGGTGACAACTATTACGGCCAGCTCGGGGATGGCACCACCACCCAGCGTCCCACGCCGGTGCAGGTGTCGGGCCTCACGAGCATCTCGGCCCTCGCCGCGGGCAACTACCACTCGCTGGCCGTGAAGTCCGACGGCACGGTGTGGGCCTGGGGGTTCGACAACCACGGTCAGCTTGGCGACGGAACAGCCTCTTTCTCCGCGCTGACCACCGCGGCCCAGGTGCAGGGGCTCACGGGCGCGGTGGCCGTGGCCGCCGGCACCTACCACTCGCTGGCGCTGAAGTCCGATGGCACCGTGTGGGCTTGGGGCAACAACACCTACGGTCAGCTCGGCGATGGAACCAATACCTCGCGTGCCACCGCGGCGCCGGTGTCCGGGCTGTCGGGAGTCACGGCCATCGCGGCCGGGTCCAACTTCTCGCTGGCGCTGAAGTCCGACGGCACGGTGTGGGCCTGGGGTGACAACAGCCAGGGCCAGCTCGGGAATGGCACCACCACCTCGTCCGCGACTCCGATGCAGGCCTCGGTCTCGAGTGTCGGCGCCATCTCCACCCGCGCCAACCACGTGCTGGCCCGACGCACCGACGGCATGCTCTGGGTCTGGGGGCGCAACGTCCAGGGGCAGCTCGGCCTTGGCTCCAACACCACTCCCTTCGTGGCCACTCCGACGCTGGTGCCGAGCTTCTCGGGCGTCGAGCTCATCGCGGCCGGCTCCCGCATGTCCTTCGCACGGCGCGCCGACGGGACGGTGTGGGCGTGGGGCGACGGTACCTCCGGGCAGCTCGGCAATGGCACCACCAGCTCGGTCAGCTCCCCCACGTCGGTGCGAGGCACCCCGCGCCCCACGCCCCTGTCCTCCGGCTACTACCACTCCGTGCTCGCGCACTCCGACGGCACCGTCTGGAGCTGGGGACGGAACAGCAGCGGCCAGCTCGGGGACGGGACCTTCCAGGACCGTGCCACGCAGGGCCAGGTCCCGGGCCTCTCCTGCATCGAGGCGGTGGCGGCCGGTGCCTCCTACTCGCTGGCGCTGCGGTGTGATGGGACGGTGTGGGCGTGGGGCGACAACACCCAGGGCCAGCTCGGGGATGGCACCACCACCTCGCGCGCCACCCCGGTCCAGGTGCAGGGCCTCTCGAACGTGGTGACCTTCTCGGCGGGCGCTTCCCATGCCCTGGCCGTGCGCGCCGATGGGACGGTGTGGGCGTGGGGCGACAACACCCAGGGCCAGCTCGGGGATGGCACCACCACCTTGAGCGCCACCCCGGTGCTCGTGCAGGGGGTCCTGGATGTCGTGGGGGTCTCGGGTGGTTCCAGCCACTCCCTGGCGGTGCGCGCCGACGGGACGGTGTGGGCGTGGGGCGACAACAGCCAGGGCCAGCTCGGGGATGGCACCACCACCTCGCGCACCACCCCGGTGCAGGTGCAGGGGTTGTCGGGCATCCAGGCCGTTGCCACCAGTAGCGACCACTCGCTGGCGCTGAAGTCCGATGGGACGGTGTGGGCGTGGGGCGACAACAGCCAGGGCCAGCTCGGGGATGGCACCACCACCTCGCGCACCACCCCGGTGCAGGCTCAGGGGCTCTCCGGTGTCACGTCCATCGCGACCGGCGATGTGCACTCGGTGGCCCGGCGCTCCGATGGCACCCTCTGGTCCTGGGGTGGCAACGGCTCCGGGCAGCTCGGGAGTGGCATGGCCCTGACGGGGGAGCTCGTCCCGGCGCCGGTGACGGGTGTCTCGGACCTCGAGGCCATCTCCGCGGGCTACGCGTACACCGTGGTGCTGGGCCAGGACGGCACGCTCCAGGCGTGGGGCAGCGACGAGTACGGCCAGCTCGGAGAGTAGCCATGGGTGGCGCGCGGCCCGGCCCCGGGTGGGAGGTACCGCGCGCTCACCCCCTCCTCACCGCGCGAACTTCTTCCTCCGGAAGGGCTTCTCCTCCTGGAGGAAGCGGCGCGCGAGCCGCTGGCCGATCGTCAGCAGGAAGAGGCCCATCAGCACCTGGGCCCCGAGGATGATGCGGTTGACGTCCACCGCCGGCTGCCAGCGCACCTTGTCGTTGCGCAGGATGAAGGCGCCGGCCGGCCGGGCCCGCAGGCCGAAGCCGCTGCCGTAGCTCGTGCCGGTGCTGGTTCCGCCGGCCTTCTCCGCGCCCTCGGAGGCGGTGCCTTCGCCCCCTCCTCCGCCCCCTCCGCTCACCCAGGCGGCGGGGACCAGCGTCACCGCGCCCTGGTGGATGGGCTCTCCGAAGACGCGCCGGACATTGAATGCGTCGCGAGCCCTGTCGATGACCTCATTGACGTCCATGGTACGACCCCCGTGCTTGAGGACCCTCGCGGAAGAGGTACGCACCCGCCGGAGGTGCGGCACCGGGCGCCCGCCTGGAGGTCCCCCGGCCACGGAGGGCAGGGGCGGGGCTCTCGGAATGAGAGGGAGGGGCTCTCTCAATGAGAGTCCATGTCTCTCGTTTTGAGAGGTGGGTGGACCGCTCGGACCGGGCATGGCTCGTGATTCCAGGGGGTTATGCGGTGGCAAGCGGGTTGCTCCAGGGGAAGGCCAGAGAAGCACTTTCCACGGGAGACGACTTCAATGGCCATCGAGACATGGCGGCTCGACACCACCCACTCCACCATCGGCTTCACGGTGCGGCACATGGTGGTGGCGAAGGTTCGCGGCCGCTTCACCCGCTACGAGGGGCGGCTGTTCGTGAACGGCGACCTCACGCGCGCGCAGGCGGAGGTGAAGATCGACGCGGCGAGCATCGACACCCAGGTGGAGGCGCGAGACAACCACCTGCGCTCGCCGGACTTCTTCGACGTGGCGGCCTTCCCGCGTCTCATCTTCCGCAGCCGGCGGGTGGAGGCGGCGGGCCAGGAGCGCTACCGCGTGGTGGGCGACCTCACTGTGCGGGACATCACCCGCGAGGTGGTGCTGGAGACCGAGTTCCTCGGCCGTGTGACGGACCCGTTCGGCGCCGAGCGCCTGGCCTTCAGCGCGCGCACGAGCATCGACCGCAAGGACTTCGGGCTGACGTGGAACACGGCGCTGGAGACGGGCGGGGTGCTGGTGGGCGAGCGCATCGACATCGAGCTCGACGTGCAGGCGGTGAAGGCGGCGGCGGAGAAGGCGGCGTGAGGTGGCGCGGAAGGCCGCTCGGCCGGCGTCAAGTGACTGGCGGCCTGGTGGCCGGCGTGACGGGCCTGATGGGAGGGACGCTGCTCGCACGCGGCGAATCGCTTCCGGGTCCTCGCGCATCAGGAATGATTGGAGAAAAGGGGTACCCGATGATCACCGTTCGACCCTCTGAAGCACGCGGACATGCGAACCACGGCTGGCTGGACAGCCACCACACCTTCTCGTTCGCGGACTACTACGACCCGAGCTACATGGGCTTCCGCGCCCTGCGCGTCATCAACGAGGATCGGGTGGCGCCGCGCAGTGGCTTCGGCACGCACCCGCACCGGGACATGGAGATCATCACCTACATGCTCTCGGGGCAGATCGAACACCGGGACAGCATGGGCTCGCACGGGGTGCTGCGAGCGGGCGAGCTGCAGCGGATGACGGCGGGCACGGGGGTGCTGCACAGCGAGCAGAACCGCACCGACAAGGAGCTGCACTTCCTGCAGATCTGGATCCTCCCCGAGCGCAAGGGCCTGACGCCGAGCTACGAGCAGAAGGCCTTCACGGAGCAGGAGCGCCAGGGTCGCTTCCGGCTGGTGGTGTCGCCGGAGGGGCAGGACGGCTCGCTGAAGGTGCACCAGGACATGCGGCTGTACAGCACGCTGCTGGGCGAGGGCGAGAAGACCGAGTACGCGCTGGCCCCGGGCCGGCACGCGTGGCTGCAGGTGGCGCGGGGCGCGGGCACCCTCAACGGCGTGGAGGTGAAGGCCGGGGACGGGGTGGCCGTGTCCGAGGAGTCGCGGCTGGTGCTCGCGGCCTCGGAGTCGCTCGAGGCGCTGCTCTTCGACCTGGCGTGAGCTCCGGCCGGAGCAGGGAGAGGGCCACCTTGTAGGTGCCCACGAGGGCCTCCAGTAGACCCATCTGGAGGCTCGTTCGTTCTTCCAGCGAGCACGCGCTGGAATTTCGACCCGCATTTCCTCTCCCCTGGAGCCCCGTCATGTCCCTGAAGTCCTTCTCGCGCCCCGTGCTCGGGGCAGCGCTCGCCCTCGTCACGCTCGCGTCTCCCCTGGCCCTCGCCGAGGCTCCCCGGAAGCCCGCGCCGGCCCAGGCGCAGGGGGCGCCGGTCCCACAGCAGGCTCAGCCCCAGCAGTCTCAGCAGCCCCAGCAGGCGCGGCCGAGGATCGACGTGGTCTTCGTGCTGGACACGACGGGCTCGATGGGCGGGCTCATCGAGGGGGCGAAGCAGAAGATCTTCTCCATCGCGTCGCGCATCGCCCAGGGCAAGCCGACGCCGCAGGTGCGGGTGGGGCTGGTGGCGTACCGGGACGTGGGGGACGAGTACGTGACGAAGCGGTACGACCTCACGGAGGACCTGGACGGCATCTTCACGCACCTGCGGAAGCTGAATGCGGACGGGGGCGGGGACACGCCGGAGCACGTGGGGCGGGGGCTGGGCGAGGCGGTGTCGAAGCTGTCGTGGGACCAGAGCCGGGAGACGATGAAGCTCATCTTCCTGGTGGGGGACGCGCCGCCGGCGCAGCGCAACGACGACTGGAACTTCAACCACTGGGCGAAGCGGGCGGCGGAGAAGCACATCGTGGTGAACACGGTGCGCTGCGGTGGGGACCCGGAGACGGAGAAGCACTGGAAGCTGGCGGCGAAGACGACGGACGGGCGGTACGAGTCGCTGGAGCAGTCGGGAGGGATGGTGGCGGTGGCGACGCCGTATGACGCGGAGCTGGCGAAGGTGAACGCGGAGATCGCTCGCAAGACGATGTACGCGGGGAAGAAGGAAGCGCAGCGGGAGAACCGGGCGCGGGCGGAGCAGATGGCGACCATGGCGCCGGAGGCGGCGGCGGACCGCATGCAGTTCCTGAAGACGACGCGCAGCGCGGGGAAGGCGCCGGCGGCGGCCGCCGCGGTGAGCAGCGCGCCGGAGGCGGTGGGCGGGGCGGTGGACGTGGTGGCGCAGCCGGAGGCGCTGGCGAGCGTCAAGGACGAGGATCTGCCGCAGGAGCTGGCGGGGCTGGACGCGAAGGCGCGGGAGGCGAAGGTGAAGCAGCTCGCCGACGAGCGGAAGGCGCTGGAGGAGAAGGCGACGAAGCTGGCGGCGGAGCGTGACGCCTGGAGGGCGAAGAACGTGGCGGAGAAGGAGGACTCCTTCGACGCGAACGTGATGAAGGGCGTGAAGGAGAAGGCGGCGAAGTACGGCCTGTCCTACTGAGTCTGCCTGGGGTGGGGACCTCAGCGCGTGGGCAGTGGGTGGAAGGTGACGCCATCCACGCCCAGGCGCTGGCAGACCTCGGCGAAGCGCTCGGTGCAGACGACGATGGTGGAGAAGTCCGCCAGCCGGAAGATGTCCAGGTGGTCGGGCAGGGTGGCGGCATCCAGCAGGAGGGGCTTGGGAAGAGTGAGGCCCTGACGGCCACAGCGAGGGCAGGGGGGCTTTCGGTCGGGCGGCAGGCAATCCGGGTGTGCGCGGCCCACGGGGAGCAACTCCAGCTCGAGCAGTACGGGCGAGGCGCGCTGGCGGAAGCGCAGTTGGGTGGGACATCCCTTGAGGCCTCGCAGGCCCTCGGCCTGGAGCTTCTCAAGTGCCTCGCGCTGCACCAGCGGCCACCAGGGAACAGGAGTCACGAACTGCCCGAAGCGGCCCTGGGCCTTGCCCACGAGCGGGCCAAATGCCGCACCCGGTTGTAACACTGCTCCTGGTGGGAGTAGCGGGCGTACCAGCTCGCACAGCCTTTCATACTCCTCGATGGGCTCGGGTCGAGCCTCCGTGAAGTTGGCCAGGGATGCCACCGGAGTGAGGTCCACCGAGGGGTACGCTCTGGAGTTGGTTCCCCAGGTCGCTTCACAGGTGGGGCAGCCGAGGAGACCCGGAAGACCCCACTTGTGTACGCCGTCAATTGAGCCGCTGTAACCCGCGGACCTGTCTTCCTCGATTCTGAAATACCGCATCCAGCGCTCTCCGGTTCAACCCTGGCAGTAGGGGACGAGTGGGCCACTCACGTTGAATAGGAACATCAGCTCGAACGCGAACCGCCAGATTTCCTTTGGGCCGGCCCCATCGTTCTCCTGTTGGAACCGTCGCCAGGCCGCATTCCACTGGCCTCCTTCGGGGCCGCCGCTGTGAAGCCTCCGATGGATGCTCCTGGGGAGACTGATGGTGTATGCGTGAATGTCGATACCCCTGAGCTTGAACCACGCGGCCAATTTTTGCTGCTGCGGGAGAATGTGGTGTTTTTCGAGAGGTTCGGGCGGGAGCATGCACGCGAGCGAGTGTTTGCGCTGCAGTGCGAGCTGTTCGCGGGTCTTCCAGTTGTGCCAGGGGATTTCGAAGACGGGTTCTGAGGAGGGCGCGGCGAGGGGGCGGCCCCACCAGCGGCTGGGGTTGCCCACCAGGGGAGGGCGCAGGGCCTGGGGCATGGGTCCGCGCGCCAGCACCACGGAAGGGGAGGTGTCCACCTCCACCAGGTCCCGGCAGCGCCAGAGGGCGCAGCTTTCGCCGTCGCACAGCGGCACCACGCAGCTCGGGTCCGCACGGGCCTCTTCCCACGAGGACACGGCCTCGGGTGCTTCGTCGTCCTCGCGCACGCCCGGCGTTGAGGTGGCACAGGCGGCCAGCAGCACGCCGAGGAGCGCGAGCCATCGGGTGGAGGTTCGCATGCTCGACGCGATACGCCAGGGACCCTCCACGGGGGCGGCTCGGTCTCCGCCGCGGTCCGTTAGCGGCCCCGCTCTTCCCGGAATGCGTCGGGGTGTTATCGTCCGATGACAACCACAGTGCGCCCTCTATGGGTCTGGCATGAGGAGGGGGACATGAGCAGGGAAGGCAAGCTCCCGAAGGACACCGATGGGGCGATGGAGGAGCACACGGAGTTGAAGCCCAACACCTTCAAGGGTGTTTCGCTCGGGACCGTGCTGGTGTCCTTCCCGGAGTCGCGCAACGTGCTGCAGGGCACGATCTTCATTGGGGTGACCAACGAACCCTTCCAGCTCGCGGCGGGCACCAAGACGCTCACGCTGGCCTCGCCGGGCCCGGACTCCACGACTCCGGGCAACGACTTCTCGCCCAAGCAGCAGAAGATCCTGGTCAAGGCAGGGGAGCGGAAGCATGTCGAATTCACCAAGAACTAGCGTCGGGCTCCTCCTCGCCTGCGTGCTGGTGGTCGGCTGTGCGCCGCTGAATCAGGCCCGCTCCACGCACCCCGCCAGCGAGCCCTTCTACGAGCCGGGTGCCTTCAAGACCGACCCGCGGAACACGGATGACCTGTTCATCGCGCTCGCCCTCTCGGGGGGCGGGACGCGCGCCGCCTCGCTCTCGTATGGCGTCCTCGATGTGCTCCACCGGCTTCCCGCCCCCGGGGTGCCCCGGCGCAGCCTGCTGTCCGAGGTGGATCTGCTCTCCTCCGTCTCGGGCGGCTCCTTCACCGCGGCCTACTACACGCTCTTCGGGGATCGCCTCTTCGAGGACTTCAAGCAGCGCTTCCTCCTGCGCAACATCGAGAGGGATCTCGCCTTGAACGTCTTCCTGCCTCCCACGGCGTTCCGGCACTTCTCTCCGTATTTCGATCGCATCGACGCCGCGGCCAGCATCTACGACCGCATCCTCTTCGACAGGAAGACCTTCCGTGACCTCGCGCTCCGCAAGCGCAAGCCGCTGGTCGTGCTGAACGCGACCAACATGTCCCTCGGTACGCCCTTCGACTTCACCGAGGAGCAGTTCGAGGCCATCGGTTCGGATCTCTCAAGCTACCCCATCGGCTGGGCGGTCGCGTCGTCCTCGGCCTTCCCGTTCCTGCTCAGTCCCGTCACCCTGAAGAACTTCGGCAGCGGCGACGTTCCGCAATGGGTCCAGGATGCGCTCGAGGACGGGCCCGAGTTCCGCGAGTCCTACCTGCGCGCCCAGGCCTGGAAGGAGACGAGCGACAGCAAGGCCCATCCCTGGCTGCACCTGCTCGACGGCGGCCTGGCCGACAACATCGGGGCGCGCTTCATCACCCGCTCCATGTCCGTCACGGGCGGCTGGCTCCAGCAGCTCCTGGCCAGGCGGAAAGTCCGTCAGCTCCTCATCGTCACCGTCAACGCCCAGACCCCGCCCGACACGAGCATGGATGAGCGCCGGCCTGGACCGGGTCTGGTGGACGTGCTCTTCCGGACCAGCTCCGTGGCGATGGACAACTACACCGACGACACCATCGAGCAGGTCACCCAGGTTCTTCGCGAGTACCGCAATGGCGCCCTGGTGGGCGGTGAGGACGGGTGCGGTGGCCAGCCGCTCTGCAACATCTGCTACTTCCCCGTCCCCAGCCAGCGCTTGGAGCTGTTCGTGGTCAACGTGGACCTCGACCAGCTCCCCGATGCCCGGATGCGGGAGGAGGCCTGGAAGGTTCCCACCAACTTCAATCTGAGTCGTCAGCAGGTCGACCTGATGATCCACTCGGGGCAGACGCTGCTGGAGAAGTCCCCCTGCTTCCAGCTCTTCCTCCAGCGGAGCAACGTCCAGCTTTCGCCCACCTGACGCGCGTCGGGACCGGTTCTGGGCTTGCCCCGGTTACGTGGTCAGCAGCGCCTACACTGATGGGCTTGCAGGGTTTCCGCGCAAGAGCTTCACGCTGGACGTCTTCGCCTGCTGCCAGTTCGGGGGCAGGCTCATTGCCTGCGGCCATCCCCACGCCGGGCGGTGTGCGGCTGGCGGGGCCTTCCTGAACGCGCAGCTCGCTCCCCGGTGCCAGGGTCCTGTGCCGGGGCTGCTGTGGCAGGCCGCATCGGCTCTGCTGGCTACGGCGGCTAACCGGGGCAATGCCGGGGGCGCCAATCGGGGCGCGAGCGGCCTGGATACCCGGCCCCCTCCAGGTATGGGCAAGGGGTCGCCTGTCCCGGCACTGTCCGCGAGAGCGCGCCCGCTGGCTCCACTACCGCCCTGGGAGCCCTCCACAGGCCCGAGCTGCGGCTGCCGTGTGCCGCTCCCCCCGCGCGCTCGTTCGTCGCTGTCGAAGCGTGCTGGCATACTCCCCAACGGGCCTGAGTTGAGCCTGCCCCCTCGCTTGATGAATGGACGTGACGATGCGCTTGCGAACTTGGAGCGCGCTCCTGTTGCTGCTCGCCGCCTGCGCTAGCGCGCCCGCCCCGCAGCCGATGCCACGGCCCCACGCCTTCGCGTCGACTCCCACTTCTGGCCCGCGCATCCGGCTCGTTTCCGCGCCGATGGAGCCGGCACCGGAACGGTCGTGGATTGGAAAGGCGGACCTGGACAAGGCCAGGGCGCTGCTGTCCCGAGCGCGCGAGGACCTGGAGCCGCGTCAATGGGAACAGTTGGACCGCAAGCTCACCGCAGCGGAACGGGCCTTCGAGCGCTTCTCCCGCGCCGCGAGGACGAGCGGGCAAGCCGCTGAGGTGGCGAGGGGTGCCGAGGGCCTCGCCCAGGCTGGACGCGCAAGCGAGGCCCCTTTAGCGCTCTCCAGGGTGGGCCCGGTGCTCGTGGCCCTCGTCCTGCTCTGGCCCTCCAGCACCGCCGGGCCGGAGTCTGACAGCCGTCCGCCCTGGGTCGACGCTCAACGGGAGTTCGAGGCACGGCTGCGGGACGTCTCGGAGTCCTCGCGGCAACTCATGGTGGAGCTTGATGTCCAACCTCGTGCGACGAAAGCACCGGCCCGGGAGCCCTCGCCGCAGAAGCAGCTCGCGTCCGCCCTCGTGGAGGAAGACGACCCGAGATGCAAGCCCATCCCGGTGCCGCATCGAGGCGGAAACAACGATCATAACAAGTGCGCCGACAGAATTCAGGACAACAGCTTCCCCGGCTGGGACGTGATCGTCAATGGCAAGCAATTTGACGCGCTGCAACTGACCACGCGCACATTGTGGGAAGTCAAAACGGATGACTTTGAAAAACAACCGCCTCGGTCGCAGGAATTCTTTATCAAATTGAAGCTGCCGGAATTGAGGCGCGAGAAAAAGCTCGCCGAAGCGTGCGGATATGACTTTTCCGTCGGCGTGCGTAGCAAAGCACATCTGGCCGCTCTGCGCGCGGCGGACCCCTCCCTCGCGGTCGTTCTCATGGATTGGTGTTGAAATGTCGACCAAGCAAGACCACTTCCGCCTCATTGTCTATGCACCCGCGCTCGTAGGCGACGATGGGCGCCCGCTCTCCGTCGTTCACGGAATGGAGCGTGCGCTTCCCGGCTTGCGGCTGGAGTGGACGACTTCTGAAAAAGAAGACCTCATCGCATTGCCCAACCGTGATGAGTGGGTCGCGGCAGACAAGACAGACGGTGGGTTTCCATTCCTCTGCAACGACGATGACGACAACCTCGTGACGCTCACCGGGCTAGAAAACCCGGGAGGCCCCTGCGATCAGCCACAGTTTGAAGTCTTCGCGAGGCTGCCTCTAAATGCGGAGGCGACCTCGGCGGCAGTGGATGTATTGGAGGCGGTAGCGGAAGGCGCATGCGCTCGGTGGGGGCATCTGACGCCTTTCCTCGCGGCGGTAGACATTGCCGAGCAGACGGCGCCCACATTGGCCGGCCCGCCTTCCCCCCCACGGGGACTGCCAGCGCTCAAGCTCCCAGAGAAAATCCGCTCGCCTGAGATTCCGCATCGCCTGGGGTGGCTGAACTACTGGTCGGCCGCTGCCGCACGGGCCATCGGCTTTCCGGACCCGGCCCGCGACGCGGAGTTGCTCTCACGGGCGCGGCGTACCTCAACAGGCGGGTGGGTCGTGCAGCTCACGGAGGCGCCGCTCGACCTGGACAACCCCGCGCACCTGGACGCGCTTAAACGGACCTACGAGCGCTTCCCGGAGATTGGCGGGCGCTCCACCCCTTGAGGCTCGGCACTGCTCGCGGTGGCCGTGCTCAGGGCGCCGCCTTCTGGCTCACCGGGAAGGTGACGTTCCCGAGGGTGACGGTGCGCGGCCCGCCTGCCTCCCATAGCTTGAGGGTACAGGGGCAGCCGAGCTGCGCGGGCGCCCCCTTCACGCCCACCACGACGGCACCGGCACCATTCGCGGGAATGGGTGACTCTTGCCACCGGGCAAGCTCCACTGTCACCACCGACCAGAAAGGGGACCATCTCCACCGGAATCACCGGGGACCAGGGGACCACCTCGTTCGGCCGGAAACTGGCCGGGTCATCGCGCTGCGTTGAGGCTGACGGTCGGGAGTAGGTGAGACGGAGGGCCTGAGTTGAGCCTGCCCCCTCGCTTGATGAAAGGACGTGACGATGCGCTTGCGAACTTGGAGCGCGCTTCTGGTGCTGCTCTCCGCCTGCGCTAGCGCGCCCGCCCCGCGGCCGATGCCACGGCCCCACGCCTTCGCGTCGCCTCCCACTTCGGGCCCGCGCATCCGGCTCGTTTCCGCGCCGATGGAGCCGACGCCGGAACGGTCGCGGATTGGAAAGGCGGACCTGGACAAGGCCAGGGCGCTGCTTTCTCGGGCCCGCGAGGACCTGGAGCCGCGTCAGTGGGAAGCGTTGGACCGCAAGCTCACCGCAGCGGAACGGGCCTTCGAGCGCTTCTCCCTCGCCGCGAGGACGAGCGGGCAAGCCGCTGAGGTGGCGAGGGGAGCCGAGGGCCTCGCCCAGGCTGGACGCGCCGGGACGTTGGCTGAAGCGCTCCCCCGAGTGGGTCCGTTGCTCGCGGTCCTCGTCCTGCTCTATCCCTCCAGCACCGCCGGGCCGGAGATCGACCGTCGCCCGGAGTGGGTGGGCGCTCAAGGGGGGTACGAGGCCCGTCTGCGGGAGGTGTCGGAGGCCTCGCGGCAGCTCATGGTGGAACTGGAGGCCCAGCCTCGTGCGGCGAAAACACCGGCCTGGGAGCCGTCACCGCGAAAGCAGCCCGCGACCGCCCTCACCCAGGAAGAAGACGACCCGAGATGCAAGCCCATCCCCTTGCCGCGCCACCTTGGCGGGCATGACCCGCACAACGAATGCGCCGACAAGATGCCGGGCAACACCTTCCCTGGGGGGGATGTGTATGTGAATGGGAAGAACTTCGATGCGCTGCAACTGGCCACGCGCACGTTGTGGGAAGTGAAGACTGATGATTTCGACGTACACTCGCCTCACTCCCAGAGGTTCTTTGTCCGAATGAAACTGCCTGAAATTCAACGCGAGAAAAGGCTGGCAGAAGCATGTGGATACAACTTTGTCGTTGGCGTGAAAAGCACCGCGCACAAGGTTGCTCTTGAGGCGCTGGATAAAACCCTTAAGGTCGTCGTAATGGACTGGTGCTGATATGGCGGCCTTCACTGATGAGCTCGGCATCATTGTTTATGCACCTGCGCTCGTGGGCGACGATAGGCGGCCTCTCGCTATCGTCCATGGAATGGAAGGCGCGCTTCCTGGCCTACGGCTGGAGTGGACGCTCTCTGAAAGAGAAGAGTTCATTGCATTGCCTCATCGCGATGAATGGGTCGCGACAGAAAGGGCAGACAACGGGTTTCCGTTCCTTTGCAACGATGACAAAACCCGCCCAGTGACGATTACCGGGTGGGAGAACCCGAACGGGCTTGCGGCAGGAAGCCCGCCGTACTTGGAAGTCCATGGGTCGCTGCACCTGGACGCAGCCGGCATTGCAGCAGCAGCGGATGTGCTGGCTGCCATAGGGGAAGGCGCGCGCGCTTTCTGGGGGCAAGCAACGCCGTTCAACGCGGCCGTTGAGATTTCGCGGCAAACGATTGATCCGGTACGTAAGCCAGGGGTCCCGCCACGTGGGCTCCCAGCACTCAGGTTTCCAGACTACATCCGCGCGCCCGAGATTCCGCATAACCTCGGGTGGCTGAACTACTGGTCGGCCGCTGCTGCCCGAGCCATCGGTTTCCCGGACCCCTCGCGCGACGCGGAGTTGCTCTCACGGGCGCGGCGTACCTCAACAGGCGGGTGGGTCGTGCAGCTCACGGAGGCGCCGCTCGACCTGGACAACCCCGCGCACCTGGGCGCGCTTAAACGGACCTACGAGCGCTTCTCGGAGATTGGCGGGCGCTCCACCCCTTGAGGCTCGGCACTGCTCGCGGTGGCCGTGCTCAGGGCGCCGCCTTCTGGCTCACCGGGAAGGTGACGTTCCCGAGGGTGACGGTGCGCGGCCCGCCTGCCTCCCATAGCTTGAGGGTACAGGGGCAGCCGAGCTGCGCGGGCGCCCCCTTCACGCCCACCACGACGGCACCGGCACCATTCGCGGGAATGGGTGCCTGTTGCCTGGGGCTGACAACTCCCGGTGGTCGCCGCCCGCGACCATCAAGCTGTTGAGGGCGCTGGACGAAGAACAGCTACGGCTACGCGTGAGCGCGCAGGAACTCGACGAGCGGCGGGTTGACGACGTCGGGATGCGTCAGGTTGGCCGCATGCGCGGCGCCGGGCACGGGGACGAATCGCGTGCTGCCGGGGAGCGTCTTGTGGAGGCGCTCGCCCTCGGAGGGAGGAATGCCGGTGTCATCCGTCCCATGGAACACGATGGCCGGGCAGCGGATCTCCCCGAGCCGGTGCTGGATGTCGTCGCGCTCGATGAGGTTGTTCATGGCGGCGACGAAGTGGTCCTTGGGCATCTGCCGCCAGCGGTCGAGCCAGGGTGAGTAGAAGCGCGGGTCCCCGATGATGCCGCCCGAGAGGTTCTGGATGATGTGCTCGGTGGCGCCCGGGGTGCCCCAGAGGTCGCGGACCTGGCGGTAGCCGGCGCGGATCTCCTCCTCGTCGACAGTGCCTCGGGTGCTCATGAGGACGAGAGCGCGGACGCGCTCGGGGTAGCGCAGGGCGACGCGGAGGGCGCAGTAGCCGCCCTGGGACATGCCGCCGACGACGGCCTGCTGGATGCCGAGGTGGTCGAGCAGGGCGATGCAATCGGCGGCCGAGTCGTAGAGGTCGAAGGGCTTGCCATCCCAGCGGGTGCGACCGAAGCCACGAGCGTCCCAGCGGATGACACGGAACTCGGGGGCGAGCGCCTGCACCTGCGAGTCGAACATGCGGCCGTCCATGAGGAAGCCGTGACCGAGGATGACGGTGGGACCGGAGCCGCCCGAGTCCTCGAAATAGATGCCTTGGTGGTTGAGCTCGGCGATGGGCATGGCGGTTTTCTATCACGGAGGGGACGGCGTGGCCTTGAGGCGGGGTGACATCCGAGGGCAGGTGTCGACAGGGAACCGCCGAAGTGGGTTATGCTCCGCGAGGGAACCTCTGGAGGAGGGTTGCCCGGAAGGATGGCCTGGAGCGATGGATGGACGAGACCGGAAGTGGGTCCGGCTGCTGGTCGGGGTGCTCGTGTTCGCGAGCATGATGGGCTTGGGCCTGTGGAAGTGGGGCTGCCCGGCTCGGGAGGCGGGCCCGCTGGACGGGCCGCGAGCACAACCGGGAGAAGCAGCGCGGGCTCCGGATGACGCCTGGGGCGAGGAGTTGGCGGCTGGCACCCAGGAGCCCGTCACGGACGAGGGCCCGGGCGCGCTACCGTGGCGCGAGGATCCGGGCGATCTGGGATGGGACGAGGACCTTGGGAAGGAGGGCTATATCGTCTGGCGGCCGAGGCTGGCGCTCGTGGGGCCGTGGACGGACAGTGCGCGACCCCTGCCAGGAGGGATGAAGCTGCTGGACGAGGAGCTACCCCGCGGGTTGTGCCGTCCGGGCATCCTGGACCTCTACCTGGAACTCTTCGCGGAGTCCCAAATGTACGAGGGGACGGCGCAGGTCATCGCGGACAATCCCAAGCTGTTCCTGGAACTCCTGCCGAAGTTCAAGAGCGAGTACTTCAAGGAACCGGAGATCGATCTCTACGGACCCCGAGACGTGAAGAAAGGAAGCAAGCCCGTGTTGCCCAGGAGCAGCAAGCCGCCGGAGACGGCGGAGGTGAGCGTGAACATGAAGGTGCTGACGCTGTGCATCGGTCTGTCGGCGAGCGCGTGCGCGGCGGTGCAGGTGCGTCAGGTGGACACCGAGTGGCTGGAGGACTGCCCGAAGGAGTCGCGGGTAGCCATCGAGGCGCTGGGACTGGGCACGGGTGAGCCGTACGACGTGGGACTGGAGCTCGACGACACCCGTCGGCAGGAGACGCCGCTCTTCATCAATGAGGGCCCGGTGGTGGCGCGCTGGGAGGGCCTGCACCTGGGGCCGGACTTTCCCCGCTCGGAACTGGGGCGCCGCATGAAGGGGGCGAAGCTCTTCGGGCGGGCGAAGAGCTACGGCCACCGGATGTCCGTCCAGTTCGAGCGGCTGGAGTTGGCGGATGGCCGTGAGCTTCCCATCTGCGCCATTGGTTATGACGTTTGGGGCAAGGAGCCCGGACTGGACCGATGGGGCCCCGGCTCCCACCCGGGAGTGAATGTCGGCAACGACGAGCCGGGAACGCTAGCGGCGTTGAAGGAACTCCGGCCTGGAGAGTTCCCCATCGCGAACTCGACCATCTGGATCAGCTTCGGGATGACCTTCCGTCGCCCAGTGGCTGGCGCGGCGTTGAGTCCGGCAGGGCGGGCCAGGGGATGACGTTCGCGACGAGCTTCCGAGGCCCGTGTCGTTCGCTCACCTCGAGCGAGTAGGCGATTCCGTCGGCTTCGATCCTCGGGGCGCCTCACGACGATGGAGATGTTCCCCTCGGCATCCAGACGGGTGCCGAGCACCTTGATACGTCCGACGGGACTGTCGAAACGGGCATGCGTCGAAGGTGAAGGGCTCGTCGGTCGATTCGATGCGCAAGGACACGACCGCGAGTCGTGAGAGCGCGAGGGTGCCCCAGACCTGAAGCGTGACCCCTCCAGACTCTGGCGACCCTATTGTCCTGCCGGAACGAGAGCTGCCGGATGGTGCGCACGGGCTCGCGGAGCAGCAGCTCCGCAGCGAGCGCATCGAGATTCTCCGGGTCCGAGGTGAGGCACTGACCGCGCTGGACGCGCACCTGGACGTCCAGTTCGTCCGCGTCCGTGACGAGCGTGAAGACGTGCTTCGCGCCATCCTCCGCCACGACCGTCCAGCGTGGGCTTCTGCCAGGTGGGGAGTTGCTTCTCGGGGCGCACGACCACGGCATCCACGCCGAGCCGTTGCAGGGTGACGTGTTCGGCTCCGGGCCCGGAGAGGGTGACGGCACGGAGGGGCAGCTCGAATTGGAGCGTCGTCACCATCTGCTTGCGGACGTAGATGGACGCGGCTGGGGTGTCACCCTCTGGCGGACCCGGGACGGTGAGGGTGCGCGTCAGCTCGGAGGCGGGAACCTGGGCCCGAGCGGCTCCGGACAGCAGCAGGAGCATGATGACGGAGGTTCGGACGGCGGTGGGTGTTCGCATGACTCCTCCCGTAGAGAGGCCCACCTTACGGCAGAAGTCATATCCCCCGTCAATCCGGATACGCAGGAGCTGTGGGAGGTCGGAGGGGTGGAGCTTGCTCCTGGGTGCCTACGTCGGCAATCCGAGTAGCGTCGAGGCGAGCATTGGATCGAGGTTGTTGATGACGAGTACCGCGTCGTCTCGATAGGCCTCCAGATCGTCCGCGATCCAGCGCTGTCCCTCCCGGTGCGTGTGAGCGCGCACACTGCAATCATCCTCATTGCAGCTCAGGATGAGGGTGAAGCGTGGCTCTCTTGGGAGGCGCTTCTGGATGTCCAGGATGAACCGGAGGCCGTAGGCGAGCTGCTCCTCGGCAGGGGCGCTTTCTTCGCCATCATCGAGCTGGTCATTGATGTGGAAGTGGTTGATGAAGCATTCGTAACCCACGGCATCGGGGAACGAGGAGGGCGTGACGTTCGTCTCGCCGGTGTCCATCGCACGAAGCAACCACATGCCATCGCGACAGTGGGCTCCTTGGTCGATGATGCTCTGAATCCTCGCGGGGAGTGGCCGTTCGACGGAGAGCGCGCGTACCCGCTCGTCATTGAGCAGTGCATGCATCCTGGAGTTCATGCGCATGAGCTATTCCCCAAGATACCGCAGCGGCCGATTACTCCCGCGTCACCGCGCGTAGGACGATCTCCCTCCGTTGGTCGAGCAGCCGCAGGGACAGGGGTAGCAGCGCGCGGTACAGCACGACATTCACCGCGGCGCACAAGGCAATCATCGCCAGCGTCTGCCACTCGGGCCCGCTGTTCCCGGCGAACCGCAGGGCCCACGCGAACGGGGCACACCCCACGCTCGCGGCGACGATGCCGAGCATGGACGCGGTGAGCGGCAGCTTGTCCCGGCGCTTGAGGCTCGCGTGGAACTTCACCGGGAAGTACAGGGACAGGAAGTTGCCCGCCGCGAGCAGCACGGGGATGACGGCCGCCACGGCCGCCATGGCGCACAGGAAGTCCAGCAGCGAGCCCTTGCCGAAGTACACCCGGTAGAAGACTCCCACCAGCAGCGCCATCCCAGCCGCCGCCAGGCCCTGCACGTGTGTTCTTCGCCCGCAGCACGTCTCCCAGTTCCACGGGGGCGGCGATGAGCATGGCCAGCCCGTGCCCGTCATAGGCGAACGTGTTCTGCGAGAACGTGGAGGCCATCACCACCGCGCCATAGGTGCACAGGCCACCCATCAGCCACGCGTCCACGCTCGCGCCCAGCAGGTATTCGAAGAGCGCCCGCCCCGACATCAGCTTCATCAGGATGGCGAGCACGAAGGGCACGGAGGCCAGCAGCCGCGCGCGTGGGTTGCGCCACAGGTCGAGCGCCTCGCGCACCACCAGCGTGGTGTACCGGTCGCGCGTCCGGGCGAAGGGGTCGTTGTCCCCGGACTCCTTCACCGACGGCCCGGCCCGGCCCACGCTGCGGTGGAAGCGCAGCAGCAGTGCATAGGCGAGCCCGAACCCCAGCAGCGTGAAGAAGAGCATCCCCACGCCATCGGCCAGGGCATTGCGCCGGTACCCGTAGGTGAGCTCCAGCAGCGCGTCCCCGAAGAAGCCCGGGGGCACCCGCCCGAGCGCCAGCGTCGCGTTGACGATGACGGTCATGTCCAGCTTCTCCACGCCTCCCTCGCCCACGGCGGTGAGCCACGAGGTGTCGATGGGCGGGATGAAGGACGCGGCCACCAGGAACAGCACGAAGCCGCCGCCGATGATCTCCGCGCTGTGCTTCTCGCGCAGCACGTTGAGCACCAGGTGCAGGCCCACCCGGCTCCAGGCCGCGTTCAACAGCGCGAAGAGGCAGTACAGCAGCACCGCGAACCACTGCACCCGCACCGGGTGCACCGAGGCATAGCCGAGCGCCGCTCCCGTCAGCGGTGCGTAGAAGACGAGTGCGCGCGGCTCGAAGAGGCTCGCCACCGTGGAGGCGATGAGCAGCCGGAAGGGCGAGATGGGGAAGGGCGCGTAGCGGCTCAGCTCCGAGTGGTCATCCACGCCCGCGCTCATCAGCGGCCATGTCACCCACACCGCCGCGGTGACGAAGCACAGCAGGTTGAGGATGAAGAACGGCCATACGCCGCTCTCGGCGATGGGCCGCAGGCGCATCAACCCGTAGAACGTCACGCCCAGGCCCCAGGCGGGCGCGCTCGACAGGAGGAAGGCGCCCACCGACAACAGCCGGCTCTTCCCCGGCCCCCGGTTGAGCCCGATGTTCAACCGCAGGCCCCACAACAGCCACAGGTGCCGGAAGAAGCCCGGCGCGGCCGGCCGGCTCATGCTGCCCCCCGGCCGGCTCCCACGTTGGCGGACGGCGCGTCCCCGTAGAAGGACAGCTTCGCGTTGCGCGCGGCCGGCACGGAGATGAGCTTCTCGAAGACGGCCTCCAGCGAGGGCACGTCATAGCGCTCCATCAACTGCTGCACCGTCCCCTGGTCCAGCATCCTCCCGCCGCGGATGATGCCCGCGTGCGTGGCCAGTCGCTCGGCGATCTCCAGCACGTGCGTGGTGAGCAGCAGCGTCACCCCTCGCCGGCTCAGCTCGCGCAGCAGCTCGCGGATGACACCGGCCGCCAGCACGTCGATGCCCTCGAAGGGCTCGTCCAGCAGCACCAGCTCCGGCGCGTGGATGAGCGCCGCCGCGATGGCCAGCCGCCGCCGCATGCCCTTGGAGTACTCGGCCACCAGCGAGCCCGCCTTGTACGTCAGCTCCGTGAGCTCGAGCAGCTCCGCCGCCCGCGCCGCCGCCTCGTCCCCGGACAGCCCATACATCCGCCCACAGAAGGTGAGGTACTGCCGCCCGGAGAGTCGCTCGAAGAGGCTCAGCTCCTCGGGCACCACGCCGATGTGGCGCTTCACCTCCAGCGGCTTCGCCACCGCGTCCACCCCGAGCAACGAGATGCGCCCGGCATCCGGCGCGTACACTCCGGTGAGCAGCGCGATGGTGGTGGACTTGCCCGCCCCGTTGGGGCCGAGGAAGGCATAGAAGGCGCCTCGGGGAATGGAGAGCTCCATCCCGTTGAGCGCGGTGAAGTCGCCGAAGCGCTTCACGAGCCCGTGGGCATCGACGGCCAGGTCAGTGGGGGTGGGGGACATTCGCGGGCCGAATCAGAGCCGACTCCCCTGGAGTCCGGCAATCCCCCCCCTTTGCCCGAGGCCCTGCCTCCGGGTTCTGGCTCCCCTGGCGTAGGATCCGCCCAGGTCTCATCTTCGGAGCTCATCATGGATTCCTCAGCCCAGACGAACGTGGATCGCGCTCGACTCCTCATCACCTGCGCGGATCGCCCCGGAGTGGTGGCGGCCGTCTCCCAGCTCCTCTTCGAGCAGGGCGCCAACGTGGTGGCCTCGGATCAGCACACCGAGCCGGATGATCTGCGCTTCTTCATGCGGCTGGAGTTCGACCTTCCCGGGCTCCAGGAGCGCCTGTCCCTGCTGGAGCGCGCCTTCCTGCCCGTGGCCGAGCGCTTCGGGATGCAGTGGCGGCTCACCCCCGCCGCGCGCGTCAAGCGCATGGCCCTCTTCGTCTCCAAGCAGGACCACTGCCTGCAGGAGCTGCTGTGGCTGTGGAAGAAGGGCGAGCTGGCCGCCCACATCCCCCTGGTGGTGAGCAACCACCCGGACGCGCGCGAGGTGGTGGCGCCCTTCGGCGTCCCCCTGCACCACATCCCCGTCACCTCGGACACCAAGACCCAGGCCGAGGCGAACGCGTTGGAGCTCATGCGGACCCACGAGGTGGATCTCATCGTCCTCGCCCGCTACATGCAGATCCTCAGCCCGGACTTCATCGCGGGCTTCGGCCGGCCCATCATCAACATCCACCACAGCTTCCTGCCGGCCTTCGTGGGGGCCAACCCCTATGCCCAGGCGCATGCCCGGGGCGTGAAGCTCATCGGCGCCACGGCGCACTACGTGACGCCCGAGCTCGACGCCGGGCCGATCATCGACCAGGACGTCCATCGGGTGGGGCACAGGGATGCGGTAGCGGATCTGGTCCGCCTCGGGCGCCGAGTGGAACGCACCGTGCTCGCGCGCGCGGTGGACTGGCACCTGGAGGACCGGGTGTTGCTGCACGGGAACAAGACCGTCGTCTTCGCCTGAGCCGCGGTCTCGTCCCCCGGGGGCTCAGTGGACCATGGCCACCTCCGGGGGGCCGATGATGCGCTGCACCGTCATCCGCACCTTGTCCAGGTCCACCGGCTTGGAGATGTAGCCGGCGGCTCCGACGAGCTCGGCCTCCCACTCGAAGCCGTAGCCCGAGATGATGATGATCGGCAGCCCGCGCGCGCGCGGCATCTTCTTGAGTGCGTCCAGCAGCCCCCAGCCACTCATCACCGGCATCCGCAGGTCGAGCAGCACCGCCTGCGGAATCTCTCCCTCGAGGATGTCGAGGGCCTCACGACCATTGGCGGCCTGCTCCGTGCGGTAGCCCATCTCCTCCAGGGCATCGCAGATGAGCGTGCGGTGGCTCGCGTCGTCATCGACGACAAGGATGTAGGACATTGCGGGGCCTCAAAGGAGTCGTCACAACGGAGACGGCAGATTCTATGCGGGGCAAGATGGGAATGGCCCCTCTGTTCCGGAAGGGGTGTGCCCGCTTTTCAACGCTTGTCGCGGATTGGCCAGCCGTCCGGGTCGAGCCAGCGCCACACCGCCTCGAAGACGCCGTCCGGGAAGCGGTGGACGTGCGCATCCACCACGGGCGGCAGCCCCTCGGGCAGCCAGGGGCTCGCCTCTACTCCTTCTTCCGCTCCGGGCCGCCAGGCGGGTTGTCCAGCCGGCGCAGGTAGGCATCCTTCTGCGCGTAGCCGGCCCGCTCCAGGCGTTGGGTCTCGATGAGGTCGGCGACCTTCGAGCACACCTGGCTCAGCATGCGGAGGGACTCGGCCAGAATCTTCTCGGCCTGGTCCTGCGCGTCCGCGCGCTTGATGATGGTCCGATCGCGGCGGAACAACTCGGTCAACTTCATCCCAATGAATCTAAGGGATGGAGCGGACCCCGTGCCACCGGAATGCCCTCGCGCCCGGAGCGGGTTGACGCAGCCGGACGACGCAAGGGGTCGAAAATCAACAACTTAACAGCCCAGCAAATTTACACGGTGGGTCCGGCTCGGCTGGGGGGTTGGGCCGCTCCGAGGGGGAGCATCTGGTAAACGACCAATATCAGGGCACTTTCACGAATTTTCAAACGGGGGGGTGACGCGCGGAAAATTTGTGCTTAAAGTGCGTCCATTCAGTTCATGACTTCCCGTCGAAAGGGGGAACTGCGCATGGCTTATGACGGCGAGCTGGTGAAGATGGAGAATGGTCGCTGGGCGCGGTTCCAGCGCTGCCAGATGTACCGTCCCGGCGTCCAGGACGCGGGCGAGACGATGATGTTGATTGCCGTGGAGCTGGACGAGCGCTACCAGCTGTTGCTGGACGAGGTGGCGGACTCGCTGGCGCATTACCGGCACCGGGGCATCCCGGTGCAGGCGAAGCTGGACCCCGAGGCGCAGCGGCTGACGCTGCACCCCGAGTCGGAGTCCAGCGCGCTTCACTGAGTCAGCGAGGCCGGTAGAAGCGCGAGGCGTTCTCATAAGCCACGCGCTTCACCACTCGCTCCGAGAGCTTCGCCTTGGCCAGCAGGTTGGCCACGCGCGCGAGCCCGAGGATGTCCCCGGCGCCATCGCCGGCATCCGAGTTGAGCACCAGCCGCTCGCTGCCCGAGCCGGCGCACCAGGGCGACAGCGCGCTCGGCCGCGCAGCGCCTCGGGGTGCAGGGTCAGCCCCGCCCAGTGCCCGCAGCCGAGGATGTTGCGCACCGTGCGCCCGGTGGCGTGGTCCACCAGCACGCGCGAGGGCAGCACGCCAGACTCGCGGAGCAGGGTGAGGATGCGCCGGGTGTGGCGCTCCTTGTCCTGCGCCGGGGTGTGCACCAGCACCTTCAGCTTGAGCTGACGCGCGAGCGCGAGCTGCTCGAGGAAGGCCTCCTCCTCCTCGATCGCCGCCCGTCGTGCAGACCCGTCTCGCCCAGCGCCACCACGCGCCCGCCCTGGAAGTAGTCCGGGAGGCTGGCGAGCACCTCGGACAGGCCGCGGCGGGGGATGCAGCGCGGGTGCACGCCCAGCGCCGCCCAGGCGCGGATGCCGAGCCGCTCCAGGCGCGGGAGCTGCCGGCCCACCAGGTCGTCGAAGTGCTGGCGCAGCGCCTTGGCGCGTGGGCTCGGGGAAGTGGTGGGCCACCACCAGCGCGCGCTCCACGCCGAAGAAGCGCATGGACTCGAGGTCCTGGTCGCTCAGGGCCTCGGGGTGCAGGTGCGCGTCGAAGAGATGGCGGAGCGGCTCGGGCAGCACGGGGCTCTTCGCTGCTCAGTCCTGGCCCCAGGCCCGCGCCCTCGTTGCGCGGGTCGCTCGCCGAGTAGCGCAGGTTCGTCTTCGGGTCGCTGAGCACGGCCTCCGCGTCGCCCCAGGCCTCCTGCTTGCGCACACCTTGTGGCCCTTGCGCCTCCAGCGCCGCCTGCGTGGCGGGCTCCAGGCCCCAGCGGTCCACCCACAGCTCGTCCGGCAGGTACTGGTGGTGCAGCCGGCCCTGCGCCCACCGCGCGCGTCACGTCCATGCCCGAGTCCACGCACGTTGGAGATGACCTGGATGACGGTGGTGGGGATGGTGGAGCCGCCGGGGCTGCCCACCGCCAGCATCACCCGCTTGGGGTCCTCCTTGGAGAACACCAGCGTGGGGGACATGGAGGACAGCGGCACCTTGCCCGGGGCGATGGCGTTGGCCTCGCCCGTCACCAGCCCGTAGGCGTTGGGCACGCCGGGCATCGCGCGGCGAAGTCGTCCATCTCGTCGTTGAGCAGCACGCCGGTGCCCTTGGCCACCAGGCACGAGCCGAAGGCGTAGTTCACCGTGGTGGTCAGGGCCACCGCGTTGCCCTCCGTGTCGATGACGGAGATGTGCGTGGTGTTCTTCTGCTCCGGCTGTGGGCCGGACTGGGTCGTCCAGGTGGCGTGGGGTTCTTCAGCGTGGAGCCGGTGCGAGCCCTCCAGCGCGGGCAGCAGCGCTGGCGCTCGGGGTGGCCTTCTTCGGGTCGATGGTGCGCGCCAGGTCCGCGATGTAGCCGGCGCGAGCGTGAGGCGCTCGAGCGGAATCTCCACGAAGGCCGGGTCGCCCAGGTACTTCACCCGGTCCACGTACACGCGCCGCACCGCCTCGACGTAGAGGTGCAGCTGCTCGCGGGTCGCGGAAGTCCAGCCCCGGCTGCAGCCGCTCCAGCGTCCCCAGCACCTGCACCACCGCGAGCCCGCCCGCGCTCGGCGGCGGCATGGTGAGGATGCGGTGGCCGCGGTAGCTGCCCCTCCAGCGGGGCGTGCGCGCGCGTCTTGTAGGCCTTCAGGTCCTCCAGCGTGAGCAGGCCGCCGCCCGCCTTCACCGTGTCCACCATCGCCTGGCGAGCGGGCCCGCGTAGAAGGCCTTGGGCGCCCGCGCTTCGCGAGCGCCTCGAGCGTGCCGCGCCAGCTCCGGCTGGCGCACGCAGGTGGCCCACGGGCGGCACGTCCAGCTCGCCCTGGTCCGCTTCTTCGCGAGGAAGAGGCGCGCGGCCTCGGCGTCCTGCCGCAGGCACTCGAGCCGCCGGGTCGGCCATCGCTGGTACTTGGGCGTCACCCAGAAGCCCTTGCGCGCGGCCTCGATGGCGGGCGCGAGCACCACCGCGGCGCGGCAGCTTGCCGTGCGCTCGAGCAGCTCCAGGTAGCCGGCCACCGCGCCGGGCACCGCCACGCTCAGCGCGCCGTCCGTGGACAGCCCCGGCACCACCTGGCCCGTCCTTCACGTACATGTCGCGGCGTGGCCCCCTTGGGCGCCACCTCGCGGAAGTCCAGCACCTGCGTCTGGCCCTCCTTCGCGTCGTGCACCAGCGCGAAGCCGCCGCCGCCCAGCCCCGAGTGGTAGGGCCCCACCACCGCCAGCGTGAAGGCCGCCGCCACCGCCGCGTCCGTCGCGTTGCCGCCCTTCTGCAGCATCTGCAGCGCCGCCTCGCTCGCCATCGGGTGGGCCGTGGCCACCGCGCCGCCGCGGTAGGGCCGCGCCGCCCACGCGGGCCACGCCGCCAGCAGCATCACCAGTGCCACGCCCCACCACTTCCGGTGAGTTCGCATCTTTACCGTCTCCACGTGCGCGCTCCGTAATCGGGCCCGCAACTGTTGCTTCATCGGGTCCGCAACTGCTGCTTCCCTGGCTCGGGGTTCTGGAGTATCCCGCCGCCGCCCGGACGCGCCACAAGCCGTTTCATCGCGAAGAAGTGTCCGGCGGACGCCAGCATGCTCAGTCAGTTGTTTGACTGGGCCCCAGGGGTGGGCATCCTGTGCAAGACGCTGCGTAGCGCCGGGGGGAACATGAACGCCAACCTGACGACAATGAAGCCGCCGCCGACCCCTCCGGATGTCCCGGTGACGACGGTCTTCCTCAAGCCGACGTTCGGCATCACCGTGCAGAGCAATACGCTGTCCGTGTCCGTTCGCGCCCGCTCCGAGGGCCCCCGGCCCCCCGCTCGCCTGCTCGCGGTTGACGAGCCGCCGCCGCGTCCCTAGTAATCGCCGCATGACAGCTCCTCTCGCGGCCGTGGTGTTGTGCGCGGGCAAGGGCACGCGGATGAAGTCGGAGAAGGCCAAGGTCCTTCACCCCATCCTTGGCAAGCCCCTCTGTGCCTATCCCCTGATGCGCGCGCTGCGACCTGGGCGCCTCTCCGGTGGTGCCGGTGGTGGGCCACCAGGCCGAGGAGGTGGAGCGCGCCATCCGCGCGCTCTTCCCCACCGCGCCCCTGCGCTTCGCGCTCCAGAAGGAGCAGCGCGGCACGGCGGACGCGGTGCGCGCGGCGGAGGAGCGCGCTGAAGGACTTCAACGGGCGCGTCCTCATCCTCTACGGTGACGTGCCGCTGCTGCGCCGCGAGACGCTGCGAGGCGCTGGCCGCCGCGCACGACGCAGGGCGGCGGCGTGCTCTCCCTGGTCTCCACCGTGCCGGAGGACCCCACCGGCTACGGCCGCGTCCTCCGCGAGGGCGGCAAGGTGGTGCGCATCGTCGAGCACAAGGACGCACCCCCGAGCAGCGCCAGGTGCGCGAGTGCAACGCCGGCATCTACCTGGTGGAGTCCTCCTTCCTCTGGAAGGCGCTGGCCAACATCCGCAGCCCAAACGCGCAGGGCGAGTACTACCTCACGGACCTGGTGGAGATGGCCGCGGCCGAGGGCCCGGTGGCCGCCGTGGAGGCCGACTTCGGCGAGACGGCCGGCGTGAACGACCGGGTGGAGCTGGCCGCGCGCGCCCGCGTGCTCCAGGAGCGCATCAACACCTGGCACATGCGCGACGGGCGTCACCCTGCAGGACCCGGCCACCACCTACATCGAGGAGGGCGTGGCCATCGGCGCGGACACGGAGATCGCCCCCATGGTGACGCTGTCGGGGGCGCACGGTGGTCGGCCGCAACGTCACCATCGGACAGGGCAGCGTCCTGCACGCCTCCTCGGTGGCCGACGGGACGACACATCAAGCCCTACTCCGTGCTGGAGGAGGCCCGGGTGGGCGAGCGCTGCATCATCGGCCCCTTCGCCCGGTTGCGCCCGGGTACGGAGCTGGCCGAGGACGTGCACCTGGGCAACTTCGTGGAGACGAAGAAGGCCCGGCATCGGCCGCGGCTCCAAGGCCAACCACCTCGCCTACCTCGGGCGACGCGAAGATCGGCTCCGGGGTGAACGTCGGCGCCGGCACCATCACCTGCAACTACGACGGGGTGCACAAGCACCTCACCGAGCTGGGTGACGGCGTCTTCATCGGCTCCGACACGCCAGCTGGTGGCCCCGGTGAAGGTCGGGGACGGCGCGTATGTCGGCGCGGGCACCACGGTGACGAAAGATGTGCCTCCCGGGAGCCTCGCCGTGTCGCGTACGCCACAGGTCAACAAGGAGGGCTGGGTGGAGAGGAAGAAGGCGCGCATGGCCAAGTCCTCGGAAGCAGGCCCTTCCAAGTCGGACAAGAGCTCCGACGGGTAGTGGGCCCGGCTTTTGCTTGTCGTCAGGGCGACAGGTGTCGCCCGGTGTAGGTGGGGTGCCCCGGGAATTTGCCAACGGGGGCTCGGGCGTGAGAGAGGACGGACAACATGTGCGGCATTGTTGGGTACGTCGGGGACAAGGAGTCGGCTCCCATCCTGGTGTCCGGGCTGAAGAAGCTCGAGTACCGGGGGTATGACTCCGCGGGCGTGGCGGTGGTGAACCGCAACGTCGCTGAACGTGGTGCGGGCCACGGGCAAGCTGAAGAACCTGGAGAACCGCGTCCAGACCGAGCTGCCCCAGGGCACGATGGGCATCGGCCACACGCGCTGGGCCACGCACGGGCGTCCCTCGGACGAGAACGCCCACCCGCACACCTACGGCGACGTGGCGGTGGTGCACAACGGCATCATCGAGAACCACCTGGCCCTCAAGGAGGAGCTGCGCGCCAAGGGGCACCACTTCTCCTCCGAGACGGACTCCGAGGTCTTCGCCCACCTCATCTCCGACGAGCTGCAAGCGCGGGCTGGAGCTGCCGGACGCGGTGCGCGCGGCCATCGCCCGGGTGAAGGGCACCTACGCCCTGGCGGTGGTGACCAGCAGCGACCCCAACCGCATCGTCTGCACGAAGGACTCCTCGCCCATGGTGCTCGGCCTGGGGCGAGGGGCAGAACTTCGTCGCCTGCGACGTGCCGGCGCTGCTCGAGCACACGCGCGACTTCGTCTACATGGAGGAGGGCGACCTGGCCGTCATCACCGCCGCCAGCGTGGACATCTACAGCCGCGCCGGCCAGAAGGTGAACCGGCCCACCCGCCGCATCGACTGGACGCCGATGATGGCGGAGAAGGGCGGCCACAAGCACTTCATGCACAAGGAGATTCACGAGCAGCCTCGCGCCGTGGCGGACACGCTGCGCGGCCGCATGCTCCTCTCCGAGGGCGACGTGCACTTCGAGGGCTGGAACCTGAGCCCGGAGAAGGTGCGGGCGCTCACCAAGGTCACCATCCTGGCGTGCGGCACCTCCTGGCACTCGGGCATCGCCGGCAAGGCGATGATCGAGTCGCTGGCGCGCATCCCCGTCGAGGTGGAGCTGCGCCAGCGAGTTCCGCTACCGCGACCCCATCGTGGAGCCCGCGCACCTGGTCATCGCCATCAGCCAGTCGGGCGAGACGGCGGACACGCTGGCGGCCTTCAAGGAGGCCAAGGCGCGCGGCGCCACGGCGCTCGCCATCTGCAACGTCATCGGCAGCGCGATGACGCGCGAGGCGGACGTCACCGTCCTCACCAACGCGGGCCCGGAGATCGGCGTGGCCTCCACCAAGGCCTTCACCACGCAGCTCGTGGGCGCTCTACCTGCTCGCGGTGAAGCTGGGCCGCATGCGCGGCACCCTCACCGTCAAGGCGGCGCAGGAGCACCTGACGCGCGCTGACCGAGATTCCGAAGATGATCGAGGACGTGCTCAAGTGCGAGCCCTCGGTCAAGCGCGTGGCGCGCGAGTTCATGAGCGCGCAGGACTTCCTCTTCCTCGGCCGCGGCCCCATGCACCCGGTGGCGCTGGAGGGCGCGCTGAAGCTCAAGGAGATCTCCTACATCCACGCCGAGGGCTACGCCGGCGGCGAGATGAAGCACGGCCCCATCGCGCTCATCGACGAGAAGATGCCGGTGGTGGTCATCGCCCCGAAGCAGCCGCACGTCGCCTACGAGAAGATCATCGGCAACATCGAGGAGGTGCGCGCGCGCGGCGGCAAGGTCATCGCCGTCATCGACGAGGACGACGCGCACGTGGCCTCGCTCGCGGACCACGTCATCCGCGATCCCGGCCGCCAGCGCGCTGCTCGCGCCGGTGCTGGCCACGATCCCGCTGCAGCTGCTCGCCTACCACGTGGCCGACCTGCGCGGGAACGACGTGGACCAGCCGCGCAACCTCGCCAAGAGCGTGACGGTGGAGTAGTCCGCCGCTCTCGGACCGCTGCTCGGTCCATCACGCCCGGGGACGCCTTTCGAGGCGCCCGGGCGTTTTGTTATTAGAGAGGACCTATGAGCGACGACGCCGTGCTGAACGTGAACCCCCTGGGGTTCCAGTGGCAGACCTCCGACCCGTTCCTCTTCTGCGTCCACCACGATGATGCCTATCCGGCGGGGGACGAGCGGATGGGCCCCGCCGCATCCCTCGCGGGCCGGGACATCGGGCAGGACTTCGAGGGCAAGGATGGCTGGCGCATGTACCACGGGGACGTGGTGCCTGGGTTTCCCCAGCACCCGCATCGTGGCTTCGAGACGGTGACGATCGTTCGCCGCGGGCTCATCGACCACTCGGACTCCCTGGGCGCGGTTGCCCGCTTCGGACACGGAGACGTCCAGTGGCTCACCACCGGCAAGGGCGTCGTCCACTCCGAGGAATGTTCCCGTTGGTCGACCAGAAGGGGCCGAACCCGCTCGAGCTGTTCCAGATCTGGCTGAACCTGCCGAGAGCGAACAAGCTCGTGGAGCCCCACTTCTCGATGTTCTGGAGCGACACGATCCCGAAGTACAGCGCCCGGGATTCGGCCGGACGGTTGACCGAGGTCAACGTCGTGGCCGGGCAGCTCGCTCAGCTCCAGGCGCCTCCGCCTCCGCCGAAGTCCTGGGCGGCGCGGCCTGAGTCGGAGCTCGCCATCTGGACCATCAAGATGGAGCCCGGGGCGGAGTGGACGCTCCCGCCTGCGGGGAAGGGAGTGAACCGCACGCTCTATTTCTTCGTGGGAAGCTCCCTCCGGATCGGCAACCGGTCCATCCCGTCCTACTCCGGGGTCCAGCTCCGCGCCGAGCAGGAGGTGACGCTCACCAATGGCCCGGACCAGGGCGAGCTGCTCCTCCTGCAGGGCCGGCCGATCGGAGAGCCCGTCGTGCAGTACGGTCCCTTCGTCATGAATACCCCCGCCGAGCTCCGGCAGGCGTTCCAGGACTACCAGCGCACGGAGTTCGGGGGCTGGCCGTGGCCGAGCAATGGCCCGGTGCACCCGAGGGAGGAAGGCCGGTTCGCGCGGCATCCCGACGGCCGCGTCGAACGGGCGAAGTGAACGGGTGACGCCCTTGGCTCAGAACGCCGCGTCGAAGGTGACCTCCCCGGCGACGCCGACCTGGTACGCGGAGACGCGGCGCTCGAAGAAGTTCGCCAGCTCCTGCACGTCCTGCAGGTCCATGAAGCCGAACGGGTTCTTCGCGCCGTAGCGCTTCGGCAGCTCCAGCATCGCGAGTCGCTGATCCGCGACGAACTCCAGGTACTGCCGCATCTCGCGCACGGAGAGCCCGGCGACGCCGAGCCCCAGCAGGTCCTCGGCGAACTGGAGCTCGCACGCCACCGCCTCGTCGATCATCGTGGCGATGCGCCGCTCCAGCTCCGCGTCGAAGAGGTCCGGCTCCTCGCGGCGCACCGTCCGCACCACCTCGAAGGCGAAGGCCATGTGCGCGCTCTCGTCGCGGAAGACCCAGTTCGTCCCGGCGGCCAGCCCGTGCAGCAGCCCCCGCGAGCGGAGGAAGTAGACGTAGGCGAACGCCGCGAAGAAGAAGAGCCCCTCGATGCAGGCCGCGAAGCAGATGAGGTTCAGGAGGAACTGGCGCCGCTGCTCCTTCGTCTCCAGCCGCTCCAGCTCGCCGATGGTGTCCATCCACCTGAAGCAGAACTCGGCCTTCGCGCGGATGCTCGGGATGTTGTCGATCGCCGCGAAGGCCTTCGCCCGCTCGACCGGGTCCGGCACGTACGTGTCGAGCAGCGTGAGGTAGAACTGCACGTGCAGTGCCTCCTCGTAGAGCTGCCGCGACAGGTACATGCGCGCCTCGGGCGCGTTCACGTGCTTGTAGAGGTTCAGCACGAGGTTGTTCGCCACGATGGAGTCGCCCGTCGCGAAGAAGGCCACGAGCCGCTGGATGAGATGGCGGTCCGCGGCCGTCATCTTCGAGCGCAGGTCTCCCACGTCCGTCGAGAAGTCCACCTCCTCCACCGTCCAGGTGTTCTTGATGGCGTCCCGGTACATGTCGAAGAAGACCGGGTACTGCATCGGGCGCAGCGTGAGGTTCAGGCCCGGGTCGAGCAGCCGTGCGCCCGTCTTCGGCGTCGCGTGCGAGACCTTCGTCGGGGTCCAGCTCTCGTTCTTCTGGGCGCTCATTGGCAGGCCTCGCAGTTCTCGGGGTTCTCCAGGGAGCAGGCGACGGCCTGCGTCGGTGTCGGTGTCGGCTTCATCGGCGCCGTGACGTCGCCGCGTCGACGCGTCGGTCCTTCGCGATGCGCGTCGCCGGCCGGGAGCGCAGGTAGTAGGTCGTCTTCAGCCCCTTCTTCCAGGCGTACATGTACATGGAGGTGAGCTGCCCGATGTTCGGCGTCTCGATGAACAGGTTGAGCGACTGGCTCTGGTCGATGAAGGCGCCGCGGTCGGCCGCCATGTCGATGAGCGAGCGCATCGGCAGCTCCCACGCGGTGCGGTAGATGGCTCGCACGTCCGCGGGAATCTCCCCCATGGCCTGGATCGAGCCCTCGGCGAGCTTGATGCGGGTGCGCATCTCCTCGTTCCAGAGGCCGAGCGACTTGAGCTCCGTCGACGAGGTAGCGGTTCACCTGCAGGAAGTCGCCCGAGAGCGTCTCGCGCTTGAAGAGGTTCGACACCTGCGGCTCGATGCACTCGTAGCAGCCGGCGATCGACGCGATGGTCGCCGTCGGCGCGATCGCGATGAGCAGCGAGTTGCGCAGGCCCACCGTCTGGATCCGGGCGCGGAGCGCGTCCCAGCGCGCCGGGTCCTCGGGGGTGACGCCCCACGCGTCGAACTGGAGCTCGCCTCGCGCCGCGCGCGTCTCGGGGAAGGCCGGGTGCGCGCCGCGCTCGGCCGCGAGGTCGCACGAGGCGGAGAGCGCGTGGAAGTAGATCTCCTCGGAGATCCGCCGCGAGAGCTCGCGCGCCTCGGGCGCGTCGAAGGGCAGGCGCAGCTGGAAGAACACGTCCTGCAGGCCCATCACGCCCAGGCCCACCGGCCGCCAGCGGAGGTTCGAGCGTCTTGCGCCGAGGCGATCGGGTAGAAGTTGAGGTCGATCACCCGGTCGAGCTGACGCACCGCCGTGCGCACCGTCCGCGCGAGCTTGTCGAAGTCGAACGTCACCCGGCTGGCCTCGTCCACGGACGTGTGCCGCGCGAGGTTGATCGAGCCGAGGTTGCAGACCGCCGTCTCGTCCCCCGAGGTGACCTCGAGGATCTCGGTGCAGAGGTTCGAGAGGTGGACGACGCGGCCCGGCAGCGCGGTCTGGTTGCAGGCCCGGTTCGACGTGTCCTTGAACGTCATCCAGCCGTTCCCGGTCTGGGCGAGCGTCCGCATCATGCGCGCGTAGAGATCGCGGGCCTTCACCGTCCGGGCCGCGAGGCCCTGTCGCTCGGCCAGCGTCGTAGGCGCGCTCGAACGCCTCGCCGTAGAGGTCGGTGAGGTGCGGGACGGTCTTGGGATCGAAGAGGGACCAGTCCCCGTCGGCCTCGACGCGCTTCATGAAGAGATCGGGGATCCAGTTGGCGAGGTTCAGGTTGTGCGTGCGGCGCGCCTCGTCGCCGGTGTTGTCGCGCAGCTCGAGGAACTCCTCGATGTCCGCGTGCCAGGTCTCGAGGTACACGCAGCAGGCGCCCTTGCGCTTGCCGCCCTGGTTCACCGCGGCCACCGACGCATCGAGCGTCTTCAGCCAGGGCACGATGCCGTTGCGAGTGCCCGTTGGTGCTCGCGATGAGCGAGCCGCGCGAGCGGACGCGGTGGTACGCGAGGCCGATGCCGCCCGAGAACTTCGAGAGCATCGCGACGTCGGTGTAGCGCTGGTAGATGGTCTCCAGCTCGTCCCCGGGCGAGTCCAGGAGGAAGCAGCGACGAGAGCTGCTCGTGGCGCGTGCCCGAGTTGAAGAGGGTGGGCGAGCTCGGCACGTACTCGAGCGATCGAGAAGAGCCGATAGAGCTCGAGCGCCTCGGGCACGGTCTCCGCGAGCGCGCACGCGATGCGCATGAAGAAGTGCTGGGGCGTCTCGAGCACCTCGCGCGTCTTCGGGTGCTTGAGCAGGTAGCGGTCGTAGACCGTGCGCAGCCCGAAGTACTCGAAGAGGCCGGTTCGCGAGGGGTCGATCGCGTCGTTCAGCTTGCGTGCGTTCGCCGAGACGAAGCCGTGCACGCGATCGTTGACGAGGCCGAGGCGATGGCCGGCGGCGATCGACTGCGAGAAGGAGTGGATCTCCTGGTCCGGAGACCTCCTTGTCGATGAACGTCGCGAGCAGCCGCGCCGCGAGCTTGCGAGTACTCGGGCTCCTCGAGCGATCAGCGAGGCGGCGGTCTGGATGGAGAGCTGGTCGAGCTCCTGCGTCGTGGCTCCGTCGTAGAGGCCGGCGATCGTCTTCGTCGCCACGCGGATGGCATCGACCTGGCGCAGCCCGTCGCAACAGCGGCCGATCGCCCGGACGATCTTGTTCAGGTCCGCGACCTCGAGCGCTCCGTTGCGCTTGCGCACCCGCATGGTGGTGGGCGGCGAGACCTGCTCGCGTTCAGGGATGTGGCTTCCGTTCAGCATGCTCCTCCTCGCGTTCGTCAAGGCCTGCGAGGAGATGGGCGGAACCGGGACAGCCACGGGGAGCCCGCGGCGCACGGACCTCCTGCCTCCCCACGAGGCTTCCAGGTCGAGCAGCCGCTGGATTTCTCCCAGAGGCAGGTGCTGGCAGGTCTTCGGGCTCGCGAGCACCCGGCTCTCGCCGGTCCTACTACCGCCTCCTTCCCAGCCTCTCGGCCAGTGGGTATGGGCGGGTTCGTTCTCGCTTACCGCTGCGGGGGCAGCTCCGGATTCACACCGGATTCCCTTTCAATCCAGAGCAGGGCTCTGGCACCAGCGACGCGCGACAAGCTAAGGGGGGCGGTGGGGGCTGTCAAAAGAAGAATCCGCGTGCGGTCCCGCTCCTACCGGGGGCGGCTCTTCTCCCGTTCCCAGAGTGCGAGCGAGAGGGCCTGTTGCAGCGAGGCCTGCACCTCGCGCGTGCCGAAGGGCTGTCCTGTATCCAACGCCCAGGCGAAGAGGGCTCCCGCGAACTCGCCCGCCGTGCGGAAGCGCTGATTCACGTCTGGTGCCAGTGCCTTGCGCAGCACCGCCGCGAGCGGCTTGTCCAGCGTGTCCGGCAGGTTCAGCTTCGCCGCGCGGATGGCCGCCATCACCCGGTCGGGATCATCGCTCTCGGGCGCGAAGGGGTGGAAGCCCAGCACCAGCTCGTGCAGGACGATGCCCAGCGAGAACAGGTCCGAGGCCAGCGTCAGCGAGTCCCCGCGCGTCTGCTCCGGCGAGAGGTAGTGCAGCTTGCCCGCCGTCACCCCGTCCTCCGGGCCGAGGTCCAACCCGCGCGCCTTGGCCACGCCGAAGTCGCCGAGCCGCACCTCGCCCTGTCCGGAGAAGAAGATGTTGGCGGGATTCACATCACCGTGGATCAGCTCCAGCGGCCGGCCGCTGCGCGTGCGCGCCTGGTGGAAGTAGGCCAGGGCCCGCAGCACCTCGATGCACACGTGGGCGCCCAGCGCCGCGGGGATGGCCTGCCCCTGCTGACGGTGCGCCCGGAGGAGCCCCTCCAGGTCTCCACCGACGAGGAACTCCATGGCGATGAAGAAGCGCCCGAAGGCCTCGCCAATCTCCAGCCGGCGCACCAGGTTGGGGTGCTCCAGGATGCCCATCAGGTCCGCCTCGTCGGCGAAGGACTCCGCCGAGACGTCCTTGCGCATCAGCTTCAGCGCCACCTTGAGGGGAGCCCCCTGCTCGTCCCGGGTTTCCGCGAGGAACACCTCGGCCATGCCCCCCGAGCCCAGGCGCGAGCGCAGCACGTAGCGCCCGAAGCGGCGCGAGGGGATCTCCACGGTCCTGGGGGGCGGGGGCGGGGACGGCAAGGTGCCGCCAGTCTACCCCTCCACGCCCTGCCCGGGGTGGGCCTTCACTCCTCGTCGGAGGGGGAGTCGTCCTTGCTCAGCTCGAGCAGCAGCTCGAGGTCCTCCACCGCGTCCATGCTCTCCAGCAGCTCGAGGTTCTCCACCACCTCCTTGTCCTCGGCGGACAGCTCCGGGGTGGACGCGCGCTGCTCGGGCGGGTTCTTGGGTGGAGCGGGCGGACCAGGCTCCGAGGCGGCGGCCGTCCCGGCGCTCAGGACGGTGGCCAGCAGCAGGGGGCGGAGCCAGCTCACGGACGCCGCCTCTCGCGCATCCGCTCGCGCATCTGCTGGCGCTGCTCGGGCGACATCTGCCGCCAGCGGCGCATGTTCTCCATCATCTGCTCGCGCCGCTCCGGGTGCGCGCGCAGGTAGGTCCGCATCCGCTGGCGCAGCTCCGCCTTGCGCTCGGCGCTCATCCCGCGGAACTCGCGGAAGCGCTCGCGCATCTGCTTGCGCTCCTCGGGCGACAGCCGCTGGAACTCGCGCTGGTTGGCCCGGACGCGCTCGCGCTCCTCCGGCGGCATCTGCTTCCAGCGCTCCAGGTTGGCCTTGATGCGCTCCTGGTCCTCCTTGGGCATCGACTTGAGCTCGCGCAGCTTCGCGCGCAGTGCCGCCTTCTGCTCGGGCGAGAGCTGCTGGAAGCGCTCGGCCGCCGTCCGCCCCTGCTCCTGCTTCGGGGGCTCCGGGCGAGGCTCCTCCGCGCGGCCCGCGCCGCCCACGAGCAGCGCCGCCACCAGCCCCGCCAGCGCCATGTTCCTCCGGCCCCTCATCACTGCACCTCCTCCAGCTCATGGAGATGGGCAACCACCTCCAGGTCTTCACTCTCGTCCAGGCCGAGGACCTCGTAGTCCTCGACGACTTCCAGGTTCATCGCCAGCTCCAGCGTGCCCGCGTCCGGCACCTCCAGCGCGGGCTCGCTCGTGGCGGTGGTGTAGAGCGCCAGCCCCGCCACCGCCGCCAGTCCCGCCGCCGGCACCAGCACCGTGGGCCGCAGCAGCGCCAGCAGCCGCTCCCCCAGGGGTCTCGGCAGCGCGTCCACCTTCGCCAGCACCTCGCGCCGCGTGGCCGTCGAGGGGGTGAACTCGGGCAGCTCGGCCATCCGCGCCACCGTGCGCCGCAGGAGCGCCTCCGTCCCCTGGCATCCCGCGCAGCCTCTCAGGTGCGTCTCCACCTCGGCGCGGCGCGCGGGCGGCAGCTCCTCGTCGACGTAGGCCGTCAGGTCTTCCTCGAATGGACAGCTCATGCCCTGCTCCTCACGGGCTCGGAGCCCGCCTGCAGTTCCTCTACCTTTCGCGCCACCGCCAGCGTCGCCCGGTGGATGAGGCTCTTCACCGCCGCCTCGCTCGCCTCCAGCGCCTCGGCGATCTCCCGGTACGCCATGCCCTCGAAGCGGCACATGGTGAAGGCCGCCCGCTCCCGCTCGCTCATCGACTTCAGCGCCTCGCCCACGGCCCGCTCCAGCTCCCGCCCCGCCAGCGCCTGGTCCGGCCTGTCCCCCTCCTGCCCCGCCACGTCCAGCCCGCTCTCGTCCTCGGGCGTCTCCGACGTCGTCGTGTGCTCCACCCGGTACTCTCCGCGCCGCACCTCGTTGAGGCAGTGGTTGGAGGCCACCCGGAACAGGAACGTCTTGAACTTCGCCGTCGGCTTGTAGCCCTTCGCGTTGCGGTAGAGCTTCACGAAGATGTCCTGCGTCAGCTCCTCGGCCCGCTCCCGGTTCCCGACGAAGCGGAACGCGAAGCGCGCCACGCTGGCGTGATACCGGTCGAACAGGACCGCGAAGGCCCGCCGGTCGCCCGCCGCCACCTTCAACATCATCTGTGCGTCCGAATCCGCTTCCACGTCCTCGTCGAACCCCGGGCCTCGAAGAAAGTTGCGGGCCCCTCGCGCGCCGGAGCGTAGCCGAGTCCTCGCGCACTTCATCCTTTGATGTGGGTTCCCGGCCTACCCGCCTCCCTCCCAGCAGGGCAGGGGCGCTGTCCTCCCGACTGCGCGAGCGGGTCCCCGCGTCCGCTGGCGGAAGCTCCGGGGCCGGGGCAGTCGGGAAGCTTTGAAGGCGGCTGGGGCCGGTCGTTACAGTCCCGGCCGTGTCCAGCTCCTCGCACACCCGTCCCCCCGGCTCCGGCTCCCGTCAGGGTGACTCGGAGGGCGAGGGCGTCCCGGAGTTGCCGTTCCTGGCCTCATGGGAGGAGCCGGTCAGCCCTCCTCCGCCCGGGGAGCTGCCGCTGCCGGTGCAGCTCGCCGTCCAGGCGGCCCGGGCGGCCTCCACCGAGGCCGAGCGCGCGGTGGCGGCCGCGAAGCTCAACCAGCAGCTCGACACGCTGGAGGCCGGGAGTGGGGGGCGGCAGGTGGCGGATCTGCTCCACGAGCTGCTGGAGGGTGGCCAGCTCGCGGGGCTGGAGGACACGACGGGCCGGACGTGCCGGGCCGCGGCCACCGAGGCGCTGCTGCGGCTCGGCTTTCCCTTCGCGCTGGAGGTCCGCCCGGAGGACCTGGACCACCTGCGGGGCCGGGACGCGGGCCAGGGCTTCCCATGGGCCTCCCTGGCGGCCGCGGGGGTGCTGGGGACGGGCATCGTCGCGCAGTGGCTCGCCCTGTCCGAGGGCTTGGAGTCCAACGATTCCGGGATGTTTCTGCCCCTCATCGCTCTCATGGGGCTGTCGCTGATGGCCCTGGTGCCGGGGCTGTTGGCTCCCGAGCACTCGGAGGCGAAGCGGGCGGGCCTGCTGGGGCTGCTCTTGCTGGCGCTCGTTCAGCTGTATCTGGGGTTTTTCGGCGGTTACCACGGAGCCCTCAGCGGAGGCGCTGGACTGTTGGCCTGGCTGCTCCTCTTGCTGCCTCGGCGCTGAACGCCGTGGGTCATGTCAGAGGGATGGACTAGGGTCATCATATCGCGTACTAAACGCGGGTTCAGGTGGGCCGGGGTGGCTCGCCGCATACGCAAGGAGCAAGACGAAATGGCCGTGAATCCAGAGAAGGAGAAGGCGATCGAGTTGGCGATGTCCGCGGTGGAGCGCCAGTTCGGTAAGGGGTCCATCATGCGGCTCGGAAACGAGGAGCCGCTGGTCCGGGATGTTCAGGCCATTTCGACGGGAAGCATCTCGCTCGACATCGCGCTGGGCGTGGGCGGCGTGCCCAAGGGCCGCATCGTGGAAATCTACGGGCCGGAGTCCTCCGGTAAGACGACCCTCTGCCTTCACATCGTGGCCGAGGCGCAGAAGCGCGGCGGCGTTGCCGGCTACATCGACGCCGAGCACGCGATGGATATCGGCTACGCGCGCAAGCTGGGCGTGCGCACCGATGACCTGCTGCTGAGCCAGCCGGACACGGGCGAGCAGGGCCTGGAGATCGCCGAGATGCTGGTGCGCTCGGGCGCCATCGACGTGCTGGTGGTGGACTCGGTGGCGGCGCTGGTGCCGAAGGCCGAGCTCGAGGGCGAGATGGGCGATGCGCACATGGGCGTGCAGGCCCGCCTGATGAGCCAGGCGCTGCGCAAGCTCACCGGCACCATCAGCAAGAGCCAGACGTGCGTCATCTTCATCAATCAGATCCGCATGAAGATTGGCGTGATGTTCGGCAACCCCGAGACGACGACGGGCGGTAACGCGCTGAAGTTCTACGCGTCGCAGCGCCTGGACATCCGCCGCGTGGGCGCCATCAAGAATGGCGAGAACGTGGTGGGCAGCCGCACCCGCGTGAAGGTGGTGAAGAACAAGGTGGCGCCTCCGTTCAAGGAGGTCGAGTTCGACATCATGTACGGCTCGGGCATCTCGAAGGAGGGCGACCTCATCGACCTGGCGTCCAACGACGGCATCGTCGAGAAGAGCGGAAGCTGGTTCTCCTTCAATGGCGAGCGCATCGGCCAGGGCCGCGAGAACGCGAAGGACTACCTGCGCGAGCACCCAGAGGTGGCCAAGGAGGTGGAGCGGCAGGTGATGGAGAAGTACGGCATCGGCACGCCGGCGGTCGCGGCGGCGCCCGCTCCGGCCGAGGGCGAGGCCCCCGCGGAGGGCCACACCGAGAAGCGTCAGCGCGTGAAGGCCGTGAAGTAGTCCGCGCCTTCGTTGCCTGAAGTTTCAGGGGCTGTCTCCCGCGAGGGGGGCAGCCCCTTTCTTCATGGCGCGGCTTCAGCTCGCCGGGTCGTCCAGCACGTCGGAGAGGGCGGTGGCGTTCAGGGACTGATCGAACCAGCGGTCGAGGGTGGCCAGGTCCGTGCACGTGAGAATGCGTTGCCGCGGCTCGTCGCCGACGTGCACGCCTCGCGCGGCGAGAATCCGAAGCACCGCCTCGGCGCGCCCACGGAGCCGCTCCTGCTCCCGTCCCTGCTCCAGTCCCCGTCGGCGTCCCCGCTCGATGAGTTCCTCGGCATAGCTCCGCATCAGTGCCTCCGCTGCTTGGGCATCCACTACCGAATGTAGCACCCGTCTCGCTGCTTTGTGGGCTGCCTCGTCCCCAACCCAGGTGAGATAGCGGATGACCACCACCAGATGCTCGGAGCCCTCGGGAGTGGCATGCACCTGCGCGAAGAGCGCCGTCCAGTCCGGGAGTCTCTGGGCCAGTTCCTCGGTTCGGCCATATCGCAGGGCGAGCCATGCCAGCCGGGCCAGAGGTGGGCCGGGGCGCGCCAGCAGTGCCTCGGCTCGCTCGGCCGTCAGGTCATCCAGCAGGTACTCGAAGCGCGGCACCAGTACACGCCAGTGCTCCCGCTGCTCGCCTTCACCCGGCAGGTCGAAGAGTTCCTCCACCCGGCGGGGCGCCGACCAGACGCCTTCTGGCCCGTGGTACATGACGAGCGGGATGATGACCGGGAGCACCGTGCTCTCCGGGTGCTGCTGGCGCCAGTGCTCCACCTGACGGACGACGTACCGCAGCATGCGCAGCGCCATCCACCGATCTACCGAGGACTGGTGTTCCAGCAGCACGTAGAGCAGCAGCGAGCGACCCTCGCGAAGACGCGCGGTGAAGAGCAGGTCGCTTTCGGTCTCCCGCAGCTCCGGGTCCACCACGGAGCCGGACTCTCGTCGCAGGGACGCCCAGTCCACCTCCGAGACGACATGCGGGGGCAGGGCGGCGCGCAACTCGGCTGCGGCCCGCTCGGGGTGTCCGAAGGTGAAGCGTGCGAAGAGATCATGGGGTCCGGGCATGGCGAGCGGCACCGGAAGCATGCGGTGGGCCATTCCGCGCCTTCGCTGGTCTCCGCTCATCCACTTCCTCATGGCGGAGTACTCGGTGAAGAAGGTGGATGATGCCTTCAGGTGGGGCACGAACAGCGGGGCCCTGGTATCTCAGGGGTTCTCCCGGTGAAGAGTAGGCACTCCCTTTCCTCTCGCGGGATGTGGGACATGCACCAGGACTGCTAAGGGCGTACGAGCGCCGAAAGACCCGCCACGTAGCATCCGAGCTGCGCGACCTGGCAGACTCAGGTCGATGGCGGATGAACTGGCCAGATACCTCGAACTCAGCGATGACGATGCCCGGCAGCAGTGGCGCCGGGTGATCGCTCGCGTCCAGCGAGAGCGCCAGGAGCGGTTCCTGCCCGTTGAAGTACTGCTCTGCTACGCCTTCTTCTTCGTCCTCGACCCTCACGCCTTTGGCAAATCCAACATTGAGCGCCTCCCTGATGACGTGAAGGCGCTGGCTCGCACACTGCAACGTCCTCCCAGGTCCCTGACGAACAAGATGCTGAACCTGGACGGGGCCTTGAAGAACAGCGCACGTCTGGAGCCAGAACTCTTCGTCCGGTTGGCCTCTGCTCCTGGGCTCTTCGCGGAGCTGTATCGGCGGGTCCTGCAGGCCGCACGAGACGTGGGGCTCGACGATGCACGCGTTCCAGATGTCCTCTATGCCCTGCACGAGGGCCGAGTGGAAATGCTCGGCCAGGAGGAGCTGGGCTCAGCCGAGATCGGGCGGGTGCTCGACGAGAGTAGGGAAGAGCTGGGTCAGCTTGAGCAGGCCTTCCACATGGGAGAGCCGCAGACCACGCGCCTCATGGAGCAGCGAGTTCGTCTCGGCCAGCATCGGTTCGCCTCCCAGGTCCTGGCCCATTACGAGCACCGCTGTGGCTTCTGCGGCTTCGCTCCCCACAAGCTGCGTCACCATCGGCTGCTCGTGGCCTCCCATATCAAGCCGTGGGCGCGCTCGACGAACCAGGAGCGGCTCGACCCCTCGAACGGTATTGCCCGCATGTCCGACGCATGATGCGGCCTTCGATAGCGGGCTCATCACCGTCAATGGAGGCTTGCGCATCCACCGCGCCGAGTCGCTGCGCATGAGCATGGTCGCCGATGAAGGTACGGAGCTGTACTTCGGGGAGCGAGTCCTCGGCGCTCGGCTCATCCTCCGGCCTGACCGTCGAGGACCCGACCCGCACTACCTGCGCTATCACCACCAGCACATCTACCAGGGGCGGCTGGCGGGTACGTAGGGTCATCGCTCGAAATAGGTGCGGAGCCGAGCATCGCTAGCACTCCTTCTGACAGGGAGCGCAGCAGCCTGCGATTTGTTCCTCACGGAGCGCGATGAAGTCGTGATCCTCAGCCACGATATCGCGCACCACTTCAATGGAAGTCCGTTCCCTCTCGAGAGCGAGAAGCTCTCGAAGGTTCCCATCCGAAAGGAGAGCCGGGTACTTTCCGTGTAGGGTTTCGCTGATCTGTTCCCGAAGCTCGCGCGACAGCAGACTGAGCGAAATACGAATCCGATCACCGTCCGCATCAAGTGGGAGCCGCGAGTATCGGCTGTCAGGCTGCGGAAAGAGCGCAGCTTCGTACGTGTACCGGCCTTTGTGGCCGCCGGGCTGTCCGCCAAAGCGAAGGTGGGATTTCCACAAGTCCGTATGTCCCGCTGACCTCTTGCGCGTAGTAGTCTGGAGGCTTGCTTGGTGCTCTCCACTTGTGGGCAGCACGCTACCCAGAACACGGTGTCGATGGCCAACACTTGTTTCTTGTCGGCGAGGTTGCCACTGCAGAACAAAATGCACGAGCCCTTGGTCACGTAGCCAGATTCGCGAGGCTCCCGCCTGAGTTGCGTCGCATGGCAGTACGAGTAGGCCCATGAAGAGCCGAAGCACGAACGGATCCTCGTTTCCGGGGGGCTTGTCGACCCAAACTCTGCCTACCCCGGAGCGCTCGCTGGCCATTGATAGCGCCGTTGCACGCACCCTGGCTTGATAGCGGGCACGTTCGGATGGAACACGATGTAGTGCGCGGGTACAGGCTCAGGGAGCATGGCTGCATCGTAACGTCGTCGAGGAGAAGCAGGGTGGTGCCTGGAGGCCCAGCAGCCTTGGGTGGGGGCTGCGGCAGCACTACTTCGTTTCACCGTGCAGGTTGTTTGAGCGCCCCAATATCTTTCAGGCCCATGACGACCTCCTCGTAGAGCTTCTTGTGCTCAAGTCTGGCCTGCGGGTGGTTCGCCGAGACGAGCACTGCATCGATCGCCGAGGGGCGGGTCCAGTACATGCCATTGGTGGTCTTGTTCCAATTGTTCCAGTGCTCCTCGAAGAGGATGTGCTTGGCGATGTCTCCGGTGCCGCACGCGATGATGATGTTGGGCTCGTAGAGGCGGATCTGCCGGAGGAGGAACTGACGATCCCGATAGGCGGTGGCCCACAGTTCCGTCTGGATGCTGGAGGCGGCACCGCCACACTTGTTGGGTTGGCGAACGCGAGTACTCGCTGGGAGCTCGTCAAGGACTCGGGGGGCTCGGTGAAGGAGGTGAAGCCGGGAAAGGCCGCCTCATGTCGATGCCGTGGAACCGTGGCCGAGCGGTCCAAGGCGCGCCGAGCTACCGCGGCGGTGGCCCGCGAGGTGGCCGGGGTGGTGCCGGTGGCGGCCCGGGCGCGCTACCTGGAGGCGCGGGTCACGGCGCGAGGGGTCTCCCAGGACAAGCTCACCGCGCTCTATGACTTCTGGAACAGCAGCGCGATGTCCCAGATTGCGCGGTGCTGCTGCCATCCGAGCGGCGCTCGGGCCCGGACAGGGAGACGCCCTGCGAGCGGCCTCCATGGGCAGCCATGACGCGCTCGTGAATCAGCGAAGGGGGCTGCTCGCCGGAAGAGTGGGCAGCCCCTTGTGACCTGAAAGAGGTTCCAGGTACTCAGGGCACGAAGGTGAGCGCGCCAGAGGGCAGGGCAGTGCCCGCGGGCCACAGCACGTAGGCCGAGCGGCGCGAGTGGTCCCACGCCCGCTGCAACTCCTGGCGCTTGTACGTCACGTTCACCGTCTCGTCGTTCGGGAAGGCGGGGTCGTTGCAGATGACGTCCCCCTCCGGCGTGAAGCCCTTCACCACGATGAGGTGCCCGTCCGAGCGCGACATGGGCGCCCCCGTCAGCTCGCCCTTCTCGAAGGCGATGCTGATGCTCACCGGGATGCCCTCGGCGATGAGCCGCTCCACCTGCGAGAACGAATCGAAGCGCGCCACCAGTCCGTGCAGCGCTCCGCTCTCCCATGGCGGAGGCATAGGCGGTGTTGAAGGGCCAGTTGCCGGTGCCCTCGTACACCTTGTCGTAGGTGTGCTCGGCCGCCACGGGCACCGGCACCACGAGCTCGTTCCGGCCCAGCTTCTTCGCCCAGTACGCGAGCAGCATGGACGTCGACGTGGGCGAGCACCAGGCAGCCGCCATCCGGCGGGTAGAGCATCTGCGAGCGGCCGGGCACCTCCAGCACCTTGCCCCAGGCGAGCCGGTCCGAGGGCTCATCCGCGGGCTCGCGGGCCGTATCGGTCATCGCCGCCGAGAGCGCTCGGACGCGCGGGCTCACGCCGGGCTTGCGAGGAGTAGAGCCACACCGTCATCCGCAGCGCGTCCGCCTTCTTCTTCAGGACGAGCGTGTCGGTGTGGACCTTGCCGCGCTCGTCCTCCTGCCCGTCCTTGCTGTGGCGCGACCACGGTGCCCTTGTCGAAGGCCCAGACGCCGAAGTCGTAGTCCTTCGTCCACTGTGCCCTCCACGCGCGCGGCGAGCGTCAGCCGCACCCACGTGCCCGGCGGGGTGAGCGCGTCGAAGGAGGGCACCACGTTGTCGAAGCCGCCCGCGACGGCGTGCTCCTCCGAGACGGCGCTGCCGAAGACGTAGCTGCCGGGAGGGACCGGCGTCGTCGCGTCGGGCGGCGCGTGGGAGGGGAAGGGGTCGGGCGTGGAGCGGGCCGAGGCCGCGTCGAGCTCGAGCGCGCCCTCCCCGGTGAGCGCGGTGCCCTGGCGGGTGAAGCGCTCGAAGTCACGCGTCTGCGCGCTCTTCCTCCAGATTCTCGCCACCGGGCCACTCTCCTCTTCCGGGTTCCGGGGCCGGACACCCCACGTACAGGCCGTCAGCGTCGAGGCCAGCAGGACCAGATACAGCGGGACGCGTGCGTTCGTCGGGGTCTTCATGAGGAGCCGCTCGGATGCTGTGTGGGAAGGGGGACGGGGGCTCACTTCGCCAGCTCCCGCAGGAGTTGGTAGACGAACTCGGCGCCCGGCTGGAGCGAGGCCGACGGGGATGCGCTCGTTGGGCGCGTGGGCCGTGCGCGCGTCGTCCGGCGTGAGGGCGAAGAGGTCGATGCCGTAGGCGTGGATGCCCGCCCGGCGCAGCGCGGTGGACTCGGTGGTGCCGGTGGACATGCGCGGGAAGACGGGGGCGCCCGGCCACACCCTGGCGGCGGCGGCCGTGGCGGCCCGGAACATCGCGTTGTCCCCCACCGGCGAGGCGGGCGAGTCCGGCGCGCTTCATGTTCAGCTCCACCTGGATGTCCGGGTCCGCCACCGCCGCGACGAGCCGGGCCCGGAAGCGCCTCGAGGTCCTCGTCCGGGAGCAGCCGGCAGTTGATGGTGGCCTCGGCGGTGGCGGGGATGACGTTGGGCCGCGTGCCAGCGTTGAAGACGGTGGGCACGCAGGTGGTGCGCAGCACGGCGGCCAGCGCGGGCTCGAGCCGGGCGATGGTGTCCACCGCCTCCTGGGGCGGGCTGTCCGGCGACGCCGCGAGCCGCTTCAGGGCCTCGCCCAGCTCGCCCGCCGTCACCTTGACGCCGGCCCTCGATGTTCAGCCGGGTGACGGGGGTGAGCCGGGTGGGGAAGGTGAGCGCCCCGATGCGAGCCACCGCCGCCGCCAGTCGCACCATCGGGTTGGGTGCCGCCGGGCGGCACCGAGGAGTGTCCGCCCGGGCCCGGTGGCCTTCAGCACCACGTTGCGCGACACCCGCTCGGCCGCCTGGAGGTTGACGAAGCGCACGCGGCGGCGGTCCTCGGACAGCTCCGTGAGGCCTCCCTCGTTGAGGGCGAGCTCGGCCTCGCGCAGCTCGGGGTGGTGCTCCAGCAGCCACTCGATGTCGTGGCCGGAGCCCACCTCCTCGTCCGCGCTGAGCACGAGCACCACGTCGCGCGACAGCTTCACCGCCCTCGCGCTGGAGCCGCCGCAGCGCCAGCACGCTGGCCGCCGCCATGCCCTTGTTGTCCTGGACGCCGCGCCCATAGAGGAAGCCGTCGCGCTCGGTGAGCGTCCACGGGTCGGAGGCCCACTCCTCCCGCTTCGCGGGCACCGTGTCGAGGTGGGCGAGCACCAGCACGGGCCGTCGCGCGGCCGTTGCCCTTCAGCCGGGCCAGAGGTGGGCGCGTCCGGGGGCGGGCTCGGCGAGCTGCGACTCGATACCGGCCTCGCGCAGCCAGCGCGCGGCCACCTGGGCGGCGGCGGCCTCGTTGCCCGGCGGGTTGGAGGTGTCCACCGCGATGAGCTCGGCGAGCAGCGTGCGCATCTCCTCGGCCGTGCGAGGCGGGGCGCTTCGCGTCGGGCCGGCGGCGTGGCCGCAACCCGGCACGGCCAGGAGGGCGAGGACGAAGAGCAGGGGGCGCATGCCGGCAGTCTAGGGGAGTCCGGGGGACCGTCCACGGCCACCGTCCGGACTCGATGTTTTTCGTGAGAGAGGAACAGGGGTCGGGCTCGCCCGGCCTGTGGTAATGGCGGGCCGGGAGGCTCACCGCATGTCCCTACCGTTGAACGTCCGAATCGTCGAGCTGCCCCTTCGTCACGCCTGGACCATCTCCGCGCGGCACCAGTACCTCGAAGCGCAACGTGCTCGTCGAGCTGCGCGACGGAGACCTGGTCGGCCGGGGCGAGGCGGCCCCCAACGTGCGCTACGGCGAGTCCGCCGAGACGGTGACCGAGGCGCTCGGGAAGCTCGCCCCGGTGCTGGAAGGCGATCCGCGGCACTTCCGCGTCCTCTCGGAGCGCATCGAGGAGGCCCTGCCGGGCAACCACGCGGCGAAGGCGGCGCTGGACATCGCGCTGCACGACCTGGCCGGCAAGCGCCTCGGGGCGCCGCTCTATCGACTGCTGGGCCTGGACCCGGCGCGGATGCCCGTCACCTCATTCTCCATCGGCATCGATGATCCGGAGTCCATGGCCCGGAAGGTGCGCGAGGCCGAGCCGTTCCCCATCCTCAAAGTCAAGCTCGGCGCGCAGTCGGTGCGCGAGCTGTTCGGCGCGGTGCGCTCCGCCACTCCCAAGCCGGTTCGCGTGGACGCCAACGAGGCCTGGAGCCCCGAGGAAGCGCTGAAGCACATCGAGTGGATGGCGACGCAGGGGGTGGAGCTGGTGGAGCAGCCCCTGCCGGCGGCGGACGTCGAGGGGGCGAAGTGGCTGCGTCAGCGCTCGCCGCTGCCGCTGGTGGCGGACGAGGCGCTGATGATGGCCTCGGACGTGCCGAAGCTGGCCGAGGGCTACCACGGCATCAACGTCAAGCTGCAGAAGTGCGGCGGCATCCGCGAGGCGCTGCGCATCATCGAGACGGCGCGCGCCTGCGGCCTGAAGATCATGCTGGGGTGCATGGTGGAGACGTCGCTGGGCATCGCCGCGGCGGCGCACCTGGGGCCGCTGGTGGACTGGCTGGACCTGGACGGCAACCTGCTCATCTCCGGCGGACCCCTTCCGTGGGCACCCGGTGGTGGACGGGCGCATCCGCTCTGGGTGAGGGACCCGGGCTCGGCGTGGAGCCCCAGCCCTTCCCGTGACGGAGCCGCTCATCCAGAGCCCCATGGCGGTGCTCACGGTGCTGCTCACCGTGCTGGCGCTGCTGTTCCTCGCCGAGCGACACCCGGTGGGCGCGCGCCTCTTCAGGGTCCTGCCCATGCTCGTGCTCGTCTACTTCGTGCCCACGCTGCTCTCGAACACGGGCGTCATCCCGCACCAAGTCCGACCTCTACGGCTTCGTGTCGGCGTACCTGCTGCCGGCGAGTCTGGTGCTCCAGGTGCTGTCCATGGACCTGCCGGCCATCGCGCGGCTGGGGCGCAACGCGGTGGTGCTCTTCCTGGCGGGGACGGCGGGCATCATCCTCGGCGGGCCTCTCGCGTACCTGGCGCTGGGCTGGCTGGTGCCGGCGGAGCTCGGAGAGCAGGCCTGGAAGGGGCTGGCGGCGCTCAGCGGCTCGTGGATCGGCGGCAGTGCCAACTTCGTGGCCATCGGCCAGAGCATCGGCGCGCACGACAACACGCTTGAGCATGATGGTGGTGGTGGACGTGGGCGTGTCGAACATGTGGACCGCGGTGCTGCTCTACGTTCGCGGGCCGTGAGCGGCAGATGGACGCGCGCATGGGCGCGGACCGGCGGGCCATCGACGTGGTGCGCGAGCAGGTGGAGCGATTCCACGCCTCGGTGGCTGCGGCCCGCGAACCTGCCGGACCTGGTGTGGATCCTCACCCTTCGGGCTGGGCACCACGGTGGTGTGCACGGTGGTGGCCAAGCAGCTGCCGGACATCGGGCACCATCATGACGGGCTTCACCTGGGTGGTCATCCTGGTGACGACGGTGGGGGTGGTGCTGTCGTTCACCCCGCTGCGCAAGCTGGAGGGGGCCGGGGCGAGCCGGGTGGGCTCGCTGTTCCTCTACCTGCTGGTCATGACCATCGGCGCCAGGCCGACTTCCGGCGGCTGCTGGACGCCCCCGCGTTGGTGGCCGTGGGCATGGTGTGGATGGCGATCCACGCGGGCGTCATGCTGCTGACGTGCGGCGCCTGCTGCGCGCACCCATCTTCTTCGCGGCGGTGGGCTCGCAGGCCAACGTGGGCGGCGCGGCCTCGGCCTCGGTGGTGGCGGCGGCCTTCCACCCGGCGCTCGCTCCCGTGGGCGTCATGCTGGCGGTGGCCGGCTATGTGCTGGGCACCTACGGCGGGCTGGTGTGCGCGGCGATGCTCGAGCAGGTGTACCGAATCATCCACTGATACGCGCGGGTGAGGGTCCTCTTCGAGCGCCATCGGCTCTCCGGGGAGAGCAGGGGGGCGGGCAGGAAGAGATCGGTCAGGTGGGCGTCTGCTTCTTGGGGCCTGTCCTCGCGGCGATGTGGGCCCCGCTGGCCAGGGAGCGTTCTGGGCTTCCTGCTCCCTTCCACCGCTCCGCGCAGGAGGCTGATGCGTGCCCGACACCGCCCCTCACATCCTGCTGGTGGACGTGCTCCTGGCTTGGACGGGCACCTGCGCACGGCGCTCGAACCCCTCGCGACGGCAGCCTGCATTGGCCGGAGGCGGTAGAGGCGGGCAGTTGCCGCAGTTGCTCGATCGCCGCGCTGGTGCTCCCCCTGGCGAGTGTGGTGGATTCCAGGCAGTGGGCCTCCCGGCTCACGGGGGTGGCGCATGGCCTCGGTGTGCCCGTGCCGCTTCTCTCCCGAGACCTCCCAGAGGCAGTGCGGGTGATGAAGGCCCATCCGGTGGGCGCGGCGGATTTCACCGCGTGCCGCAGCCGAGCCACATGTCCTGCGCGCGCGGATGGCCGGGCTGGTGGATTGGTTCCAGGCGCGCATCGTCCAGGAGGCCCTCCGCCAATCCAGGAGCGCTACCGCCTCACCACGCTCGCCACCGAAGTGATGCCATCTACGAGTGGAACATGGTGACGAACGCGCTGAACTGGAGCGTCCACGTGCAGACGCTCTTTCGGCGACCGACCGGAGGAGGCCTCGACGATACCGCTGGTGATCTCAACCTCCACCCGGAGGACCGGATGTTGGGTGATGGCGAGCCTGTGGCATGCGATCAAGGGGGACGCCATGAGCTGGCGGGCGGAGATCGCTTCGTCGCGCGGATGGTTCGTACGCGGACGTGGTGGATTGGGCTACCTCCTGCGCGATGCGAGCGGCGTGCCCCTTCGCATGGTGGGGGGGACTGCAGGACGTCACCCTGCGCAAGCGGGCCGAGGTCTACCTGCGCTTCCTGTCCGAGGCGAGTGCGCGTCTGGGTTCGAACCTGGAGTTGAAGGAGACGCTGGGCAACTGGTCTGGTCGTTGGTTCCCAAGTTGGCGGACTTCTGTGACGTGGCCGTGCTGGACGAGGAGGGAATCCGCGCCGGATTGCAGGGTGTACCGAGCGCGGAGAAGCGGGAACTGGTGAACGCGCTGTGCGCGAGCTGGAGGCTGTTGGAGGTGGTGCGTGAGGTGATCTCCACCTTCGCCCCCCAGGCGGAGAGCGCTGGCTGCGAGGTGGTGCTGAGCGAGCACGGGCCGGTGGTGGGGCAGTGGGACCGGTTGCGCCTGGAGCAGGTGGTGACGAACCTGCTCACCAATGCCTTCAAGTACGGAGCGGGCAAGCCGGTGAGGTGCGCGTGCTGGGCTGGCCGAACACAGGCCCAGCTCTCGGTGGCCGACAAGGGCATTGGCATCGAGCCCGAGCACCTGTCGCGCATCTTCGGGCGCTTCGAGCGCGCGGTGAGTGACAAACACTACGGGGGATTGGGGCTGGGGCTCTACATCACCCGGCAGATCGTGGAGGCACTGAATGGCGAGGTCCATGTGACCAGTCACCCCGGCCAGGGCTCCACCTTCACCGTGCATGCTCCCCTACACACCGGTGCACGCGCAGCCGCCCTCCCACGAAGAGGGTTCCACCTGGGCGGCTCCGCCCAGGCGCATTGAGGGACGGGTCCGTCAGGAGCCCTCGATGAGTCGCACCGCCGCATGGGCCCCGTTGACGTACGCGGGCAGGGCTCGCTCGCCGCGTGTCTCGGGCAGGGTCTGGAGGAGCGTGCTCACTCGCGCGAGGGCCTCGTCGAACGTGGAGACCTGCTCGGAGGAGTGGAGCCGCAGCACCTGCCGGTCATAGAGCCGGGGCCGGGCGAAGGCCACGAGCGGTGTTCCCGTGGCGCGTGCCTCCTGGACGGTGTTGTAGCCACCCGCGCCCACGAGGACGTCGATGCCCCGCATGAGCGGGAGGGCCGGCCAGGGCCGCAGCCACGTGAGGGGCGCGGGAACGGACGTGAGGGCACTCGGGGCCAGCAGCCGGACGGCGGCGCGCGCGCCAAGCTCCCGCTGGAGCATCGCCGCGAGTCCGATGCACTCGTCCACCTCTTCCGGCCGGCCACAGGCCAGGACGGCCACCACGGGCACTGTCTCCTCGCTGGCGGGAATCCCCAGCTCCCGTCGAGCGGAGGGGATATCCAATAGCTCCCCGGCATCGCGGACGAGCCACGGAGGCGTGCTCACGGCGCGAGGGTGGTGGGCGAGCGGAGCGGGCTCGCCGGGAAGGAGGAGCCGGTCGTAGGTGTCGACGAACCGCGCGAGCCCGAAGCGCTCCACGTAGTCCGGGTGGAGGTCTCGGTGCACGAGCACCTTGCGGACCTTCAGCTCCGGCAGGAGCGTCGCGAGCTCTCCGCCGAGCCCGCGCGGGAAGGTGTCCACGACGAGCACCTCGGGGCTCACGTGGGCGAGCAGCCGCTCGAAGGCGGCGCGCACGGCCTGCTTGTCGAGCTCCGGGGCGAGCCGGTGGACGTGGCCCTCGCCCAGCTCCGCCTCGAGCGCGAGCCCGGACGCGAAGGAGCTGTTCGTCACCACGTCCACGCGGTGGCCGCGCCGGCGGGCCGCGCGACCCAGGGCCACGGCGCGAGTGAGGTGCCCCAGGCCTCCGCCGAGCGCGTAGAGGAGCCAGCGTTCTCCACTCATGGTTCAGCTACCGCGCATGTCCTCCTCGAAGTCGCCGGGGACCTGGGCGCGCAGGGACTCGCCATCGGCCTCGGTGAAGTCGTTGGGGTCGTGGAGCTCGTCGCTGCCCCACGCGCCATGTCCGTAGAAGCCGAAGCCCCGGTAGTAGTAGCTGGAGTAGAGGTAGGGATCGAGCTCCCCGGGCTGGCGGAGGTTCGAGGCTCCGGCACCCGTGCGCTCCGCCTTGGCGCACCCGATGCACAGCACGTCTTGATCCGTGATGCGGCTGTGCTCGACGCAGATGGGCTTGGAGCACCGCGTGCAGTGCTGGGTGGCGCGCCGGGGACAGTCATGCGCGAAGAGGAACCCGGCACTCTCCAGGCAGGGGCCGAGCGACTGAGGGGGAGGGGACATTCGGTTTGACTTCCTGGGAGGCTCGGGGCTCAGCCCGCGGGCGGGTGCACGGCCTTCTTGTCGAGGGCGCGCGACAGGTTGAGGAGTTGGTAGAGGCTCAGGAACGACATCGCCACCGCCCGGGCGCCGTTCATCGAAAGGGGCTCGGGCTCTCCGGGGGCCCACGGCTCGTCCAGGAGGACCGTCAGGTCGATGCGATCCTCGCCCACGCGGAGCCCCTTGAGCCGGGCCCCCTGGGGGAGCTGCACCGCGCCCTTCGCTCGTGGCGCGAGCTGCCCGAGGTGCTGGTATCGCGAGGGCTTCACCCGGAGCCGGATCCGGAGGAGTGCGTCGGACAGGCGCCGGGTCTTGGTCTTCGTCTTGCCCCGGGCGTTGGTCCTGCTCCGGTGGCGCATGTCGACGCGCTCGAGCATCTCCAGGGAGAAGTGCGTCCCGTCCAGCAGCCGGCCCTCGATGCCGAGCCACGGGTCGATGTAGTGCTTCACACTCCAGCCGCTCCGCGTCGTGCCCTCGCCCCGCAGCTTGTCCGCGGCCGTCTCCGGGCGCAGGTCGATCCGGAGCGTCACCGGCTCGGTGGGGGCGATGTCGGCCCGGAGCAGCTCCAGCACTCGGGTGACCAGCTCGTAGCGCCGGTTCTCCAGGTTGAGCCGCTTGTAGCGGGAGTGGCGGACGAAGGAGAAGATGCTCGTGCCGAACAGGAGCACTCCGCAGGAGCCCAAGAACAGCGTGAGCGCGGGGCCGTTCGTCGTGAGGTTGGCCGTGAAGAACAGGCTCCCCACGGCGAAGATCATCGTGCCGCAGCCCACGGAGAACGCCTGCTCCTGTCGCTTCTCCTTGTCGAGATCGAAGCCGCGCAGGAAGCGGAGATCCTCGATCGCCTGGGCACAGGAGGTGCGAGTCCGGAAGACGAGTTCCTCGCTGAAGCGTTTGACGTCGACGGCCAAGGTCTGTCGCCCTTTGGTCGGAGGGGAGAGGAGGGAGCGTAGGAGCCGGCCTTATCGCCGGTCAATCCACTGTTGGTGCGGCTCGCCCGAGGGGGGATACTGCGGAGCCCGTGTCGTCCTCCGGAATCGTCTACGCGTCCTTCGACCGCTTTCCCGCGCCCAAGGGAGCGGCGGTCCACATCCGCGCCTTCACCGAGGCGCTCGGGCGGGCCTTTGGCGGGGTGGACCTGCTGGCCATCGGTGGGGACACGGCGGAGCCGCCTCCAGAGGGCGTCCGTTTCCACCCCCTGCGAGCCGAGGGGCCGGACCTCATCGCGCAGGCCATGGGCTTCCGCGCGCAGCTCGCGTCCTGGTGGCAGGGGCGGAGCCGGGCGTCGGTGGTCCACGTGCGCTCCATCTTCGAGGGCTACCCCATCGCCCGGCGCAAGGAGCGGCTCACCGAGCACCTGGTGTTCGAGGTGAACGGCCTGCCGTCCATCGAGCTGAAGTACCACGCGCCGGGAGTCGCCGAGGACGACGAGCTGCTGCGCAAGCTGGTGGCGCAGGAGGACTTCTGTCTCGCGCGGGCGGACCTCCTCCTCACGCCGAGCGCGGTGACGGCGGACCACCTGGTGTCACGAGGCGCGGCGCCCGGACGCATCCGCGTCATCCCCAACGGGGTGGACACCGGACTCTTCTCCTTCCAGCCGCCGCGTCCCTGGGAGGAGCGGCCCGTGCGCCTGCTCTACAGCGGGACGATGACCTCCTGGCAGGGCGTCCACCACGCCATCGAGGCGTGCCGCCTGCTGCGCCGGGACCTGCCCGCGGTGCTCACCCTGGTGGGACCCACGCGGAGGCAGCAGCGCCGCGAGCTGCTCGACCTGTGCGGCGAGCTGGTGGGCGAGGGCGCGGTGGAGCTCCTCGAGCCGCTGCCGCAGTCGGAGCTGGCGAGGCTCCACCATGCCTGTGACGTGGTGCTGGTGCCGCTGCCGGCCAATGACCGCAACCTCGTGCAGGGGTGCTGCCCGCTGAAGCTGCTGGAGGCGATGGCCTCGGGCACTCCGGTGGTGGCGAGCGACCTGCCGGTGGTGCGCGCGGCGGCGGAGCACGGGATGCACGCGCTGCTCGTCCGACCGGGCTCGCCGAAGGCCATCGCGGAGGCGGTGCGCGCGCTGAGGGCGGACCCGGCGCTCGGGCCCCGGTTGAGCCAAGAGGCGCGGGCCCGCATCGAGCGGGACTTCACCTGGGCGCGAGCACAGGAGTCCCTGGTGGCGGCCTACGAGGAGGCCTTCGGGATGGCGCGGGCCAGCACCCGCTGGAGCACCTCGGCCTCGGCCTGTGCCTGAAAGCGCTCCTCGATGCGGGCGCGGGCCGCGGCGCCGAGGGCGGCCCTGCGCTCCTCGGACAGGCTCAGCACGTCGAGAGTGGCCTGCCCCAGGTGGTTGAGGAGCGCCTTGGGGACGAGGAAGCCGTTGTGCTCGTGCTCGATGGCCTCGGGGATGCCGCCCGCGTCGCTGGCGATGACCACGCGGGCGCAGGCCATGGCCTCCAGCATCGCGTTGGGCATGCCGTCCCAGAGGGAGGGCTGGAGGTAGACGTCACAGAGCCGCAGGTGGGCGGCCACGTCCTCGGGGGCGTCGAGCCGGCCGGATATAATGATGCGGGCGGCGTCCTCGGGGTGCTCGGCGCGGTAGACGGAGAGATGCTCCAGCTCGCGCGAGCGCACCTCTCCGATGACGAGGAGACAGGCGGGCCGCACCTTGCGCACCTCGGAGAGGGCGGAGAGGAGGAAGGGCGTGCCCTTCTTGTGGCGCAGCTCGCCGGAGAAGCCGAGGACGAGCTCGTCGGGCTGGATGCCCAGGCGCTGGCGCAGCGCGGGGTCGGCGGGGCCGGGACGGAAGAGGGAGGTGTCCACGGCGTTGGGGATGACCTCGACGCCCGGGTCGTGCCCGAGGAGCATGACCATCTTGCGAGCGAGGTCCCCCGAGGCGGCGGTGAGGACGGTGGCGCGCTGGAGGGTCCAGAGGAGGCGGGCGAAGTCACCCGGGGGGAACATGGCCTGGTCCACGTCGTTGCCGCGAGCGCTGACGGTGGAGGGGATGCCGGCGAGCCCGGCGAAGGTGACGGCCATGAAGCCCGGAGGCGAGAGGTAGTGCCCCCAGATGAGCTGGTAGCGGCGCTGGGCGTGCAGGTAGTCGAGCACGTCGAGCGTGTGCTGCAGGGAGGTGTCCGTCTGCCCGAAGAGGCCGAGCCGGTGCAGCGTGGCCCCGCGAGCGGCGATAGCGACCTCGCCCGCGTCGAGTGTCTGGAGGGCGCCGGGGGCGAGGCTCCGGGTCCAGGAGAGGACATCCACCTGGGCACCGAGCCGGGCCAGCGCGCCCGCGGTGCGAGCGCCACTGCGCGCGAGGCCCCCGAGGTCTGGAGGGAACCGTTCCGCGATGAGGAGGATGCGTGGGCCGCTCGGCATGGCGCGGCATCCTATCCAACTCAGGCCGGGGGCGCGGCGGGCTCTACCTGTCGCTCCTCGGGCTTGCGCAGCACCGACGCCGCCACGCCGCTCAGGCCAATCAACCCCACGAGGTTGGGGAACACCTGCAGGCCGTTCATCAGGTCGCCCCAGGCCCAGATGGTCTCCACCTTGCCCATGGCGCCGAAGACGACGAGGCCGCAGTAGACCCAGCGGTAGGGGCGGGTGACGCGCAGGCCGATGGCGTACTCGAGGAACTGCTCGCCGTAGTACGCCCAGCCGATCAGCGTCGTGTAGCCGAAGAGGAAGGCGCAGAAGGCCACGACCCACCCGCCCACCGTGGGGATGGCCGTGTTGAAGGCCTCGGCCACCACCGCCGTGCTGGTGAGCCCGGACTTCCACACGCCACTGGTGAGGATGACCAGCGCGCTGATGGTCGAGGTCACGCACGAGACGATGAACACCTCCATCACCGCCTGGAGCCCCTGCTGCACCGGCGCCTCCGTGCGCGCCGTGCCGTACGCCACCGCCGCCGTGCCGTAGCCCGCCTCGTTGGCGTAGATGCCGCGGGCAATCCCGTAGCGCATGGCGACCATCATCCCCACTCCGGCGGCGCCACCCCCGGCCGCCTCGAAGGAGAACGCCTCGCGCACGACGAGCGCGAGCACCGCCGGCAACTGCGCGGCATGGGTCAGGATGACGATGAGCCCTCCGACCAGGTAGAGCCCCACCTTCAGGGGCGCGAGGCGCTCGGCCACGCGGCCGATGCTCTTCACGCCCCCGATGACCACCAGCCACGTGAGCACGGCGATGACCACCCCCGAGACCCAGGGCGGAATCGAGAACTGGCTCTGCAGCACCACGGCCATGGAGTTGGGCTGGGTGAAGGGCGTCGTCGTGAGGGCGGCCACGCCGGCGATGAGCGCATAGCTCCAGGCGAGCTTCGGAGAGCCGAGCCCCTTCTTCAGGTAGTGCATCGGACCCGCGGAGACCCGGTCCCCCTCCGCGATGCGGTACTGGATGCCCAGCACGGCCTCGGAGAACTTGAGGGTCGTGGCGAAGAAGCCATACACCCAGATCCAGAACAGCGCTCCCGGTCCACCGCTCACGATGGCCGTGGCCACGCCCGCGATGTTGCCGGTGCCGATGGAGGCACCCAGCGCCGTCATGAACGCCTGGAAGGGGCTCAGGGCCCCGGCTCCGCTCGCCTGGGCCGGCATCATCGCCCGCAGCCCATCCCCGAAGCGCGTCACCTGGACGAACCGGAACCGGAGCGTCAGGAACACTCCAGTTCCCAACAGCAGGGCCATGGTCCACGGGCCCCAGACGAAGTTGCTCGCGACGTCGATCGCGTTGCGGATGGATTCAGGCAGCATGGGACTCGCGTCATAATCCCTCCAGGCCACCCGGGGCACCCACCCACCGGAAAGAGAGAATGCACGTGACCGCCCCCGCCACCCCGCGCGAGCTCTTCGACCTCTGGGCCGAAGTCCACCCACAGGGACTGCCGCCCCCCGCCCTCGTCCGCCATCCCCACGTGATGGCCCGACTTCAGCTCCTCCGCGAGTCGGCGCCGGACCTGTTCCAGGTGGAAGAGGTGGGACGCTCGGTGGAGGGGCGCTCTCTCAACCTCATCCACTTCGGCAATGGCCCCCGGCACGTCCTCCTCTGGTCCCAGATGCACGGGGACGAGCCCACCGCCACCATGGCGCTGTTCGACCTCTTCGAGTACGTCCGCCGCCACCGCGAGCACCCCCGGGTGGCCCGGCTGCTCTCCGCGCTCACCCTGCACGCCCTGCCGATGCTCAACCCCGACGGCGTCGAGCGCTTCCAACGACGCAACGCGCAGGGCATCGACATCAACCGCGATGCCCTGGCGCTCCAGACCCCCGAGGGGCGCACGCTCAAGGCGGTGCGGGACCGGCTCCAGCCCTCGCTCGGCTTCAACCTCCACAACCAGAGCTGGCGCACGGCGGTGGGGGGCACGGGGAAGCCCGCCTCCATCTCGCTCCTCGCTCCGCCCTTCGACCCGACCCGGAGCGACAACCCGGGGCGGGTGCTCGCCAAGAAGGTATGCGCCGTCATCCGGGACGCCCTCGAGCCGCTCGCCCCCGGGCAGATCGGCCGCTACGACGACTCCTTCGAGGTCCGCGCCTTCGGCGACAACCTGGGGCGCTGGGGCACCCCCACCGTGCTCATCGAGACCGGCCCGTGGCCCTCGCCCGAGCCCGACGAGCCGCTGCTCCGGCTCAACTTCGTGGCCCTGGTGTCCGCCCTGGATGCGCTCGCGAGCGGGGCGGTGGAGCACGCGGACCTGGCCCGCTACGAGTCCATTCCCTTCAATGACAGCAAGGGTCTGCTGCACCTCATCATCCGGGGCGCCCACGTCCACGGAGATGCGGGAGACGCCTTCCTCGCGGACGTTGGCGTGGCCGCGGCCCTGGCCTTGCGCGACCAGAAGGGCGCTCCGCCGACCGTCGTGCTCACGGGCTCCCTCGAGGAGCTGGGAGACCTGCGCGTCCTCGGGGCCGTGGAGGAGGTGGACGGCACCGGGCTCACCGTCGTGCCCCTCCCTCCCGAGGGGGTGAAGGAGGGGGACACGCTGCCCCTGCCGCCCCGGAGCGGGCTCTCGCTGCGGCCGGGCCTGCCCGCGGAGCTGATGCTGCTGCGGCCGGTGGCGCCCGCGGGGTCCTACCGGGTGGAGCGAATCATTCGCTACGAGCGTTGAGTTCCCAATTTCAACGAAAATGTGACTAACGTGTGACCCACTTTTCAGGAGGGGTCAGCACCTTGTCATCGCACGTTCAACGCGCGCGCGCGTGGTGTGTCCTGCTGTTGCTGCTCGGGACCAGCGCATGGGCCCAAGGCACGGCGGTCATCACCGGTACCATCATCAACTCGGCCGACAAGAAGCCACTGCCGGACGCGGTGGTGACGGCCACGTCTCCGAGCCTCCAGGGCGAGCAGACGGTGGTCTCCGACGGCAGCGGCCAGTACCGCATTCCCCAGCTTCCGTCGGGTGTCTACACCCTCCGGGTGGAGGCCGAGGGCTTCCATCCCTACGCGCGTGGGGACATCCAGCTCCGCATCGATCGCACCATCCGCGTCAACGTGGAGCTGCTGCCGGAGAGTCTGAGCGAGGAGATGGTCGTCATGGCCACTCCGCCCTCCGTCGACGTGGGCTCGAGCTCCTCGGGCATGAGCGTGGACGCCAACATGCTGAAGAACCTCGCGGTGAGCCGCCCGGGCTCGAAGGGCTCGGCGTCGCGCTCCTTCGAGTCCCTGGCCGAGATGGCCCCCGGCGCGCAGGAGGACACCTACGGCGTGAGCATCAACGGTGGCACCTCGCCCGAGAACCAGTTCGTGGTGGATGGCCTGTCGGTGAACGACCCGGCCGTGGGCACCATCGGCACGCCGCTCTCGGTGGAGTTCGTCAAGGAGGTCAACATCATCACCGGTGGCTACATGCCCGAGTACGGCCGCTCCACGGGTGGCGTGATGAACGTGGTGACCAAGTCCGGCTCCAACGAGTTCCACGGCTCCGTCTTCGGCAACGTGGCCCCGGGCTTCCTCCAGACGGCGGCCCCTGAAATCCAGCAGGCGGGCAGCGTCATCTCCGCCAAGGGCACGCCGTGGAACCAGGGGGACTTCGGCTTCGAGCTGGGTGGCCCCATCGTCAAGGACAGGCTCTGGTTCTACGCGGGCGTGGCGCCCGTCGTTCAACCGCATCCAGGTGGCGCGGCAGCTCAGCGCCCTGGACATCTGCACGGAGAAGGACGAGGCCAACGGCTGCGCGGACGGTGGGCGTGCCACGCGATGGACCCGGCCACGGGTTTCCAGATCGCCACGCCCATCGCGGGCACCCAGGAGACGCGCTTCGCGGACGAGCGGACCGTCCAGTACATCGGCAAGCTCACCTACCTCTTCAACCCGGACCACAACCTGTCGATGACGGTGTACGGCACGCCCAACTGGTCGGGCGGCGCGGACCGGTACTGCCTTCAGCCGCGATGGCGCTCCCGAGGTGTGCAGCGGCCTGTCCTGCACCGCGTACGTCCAGGGCGCCTATGACGCCATCGCCACCCGCCGCACGGGCGGCGCGCTGGACGTCGTGGCCAAGCAGTCCTCCTCCTTCTTCAACAAGTCGCTGCTGCTCGACGCGACGGTGGGCTGGCACCACCAGAACGCCTCCATCCTCCCGTCGGATGGCTCGGGGCTCTCCAGTGGCTCGGGGCTCTCCGCGACGCCCAACGTCACGTGGCGGCGCTCGCGGCGGGTGAGCAACGGCAGCGACGGATCGCGACTGGCACAGCATCACCGAGTACGAGCAGCTCGAGGACCCCTCCGTCTGTGACTCTCCCGAGGGGCTGCCCGCGGGGATGACCGCCACCCGGTGCCCCGTCACCTCGTACACGACGGGCGGACCCGGCACCATCAGCATCTCGGAGCTGGACCGCTACCAGGGCAAGGTGCTGGGCACGTACCTGGTCGAGGCGCTCGGCCACCACGTCGTCAAGGCCGGCGTCGACGCCGAGGGCGCCAGCTTCTACAACAACCGCGCGCGCACCGGTCTGGCCCCCTGGCGCGAGTGCACGGACGGCACGACGCTTCGAGAGCCGGAACCAGTACGGCTACCTCGAGGCGCCGGACCAGCCCGTGTTCCTGGCCAGCAAGGAGGGCACGTCCACCTCGCTGACGGTCGGCGGCTTCGTCCAGGACAGCTGGTCCATCCTCGACAAGGTGACGGTCAACGCGGGCGTGCGCTACGACGCGCAGACCATCTGGGGCCTCGACGGCAAGATGGGCCTGCACCTGCCCCACCAGTGGTCGCCCCGCATCGGCGTCATCTACGACTTCACCCAGCAGGGCCGCTCGAAGCTCTTCGCCAACTACGCGCGCTTCTACGAGAACATCCCGCTCGACATGGCGGACCTGTCGTTCCCGCAGCAGCAGCTCCTGTCGGCCACCTACAACGCCCAGTGCAATCCCTCGGACATGGCCGACCTCGCCTCAGGCGGGGACTGCACCCTGGACGCCAACCGGCAGACCCGGGGCAGCGCCGACAGCCCCAACCAGAAGTGGGCCTCCGAGGGCGGTGACCGCGTGCCGGTGGACCCGAACATCCGCGCCCAGTCCAGCGACGAGTTCGTCGTGGGCGGCGAGTACGAGGTGCTGCTCGGGCGCGTGGGCCTGACGTACACCAAGCGCTACCTCAACGACGTCATCGAGGACATGAGCCGCGACGACGGCACCACCTTCTTCCTGGGCAACCCGGGCAAGGGCTACTCCACGGACTTCCCCGTGGCGCGCCGCGACTACGACGCGGTGAACGTCTACTACACCAAGGCCTTCTCCAATCAGTGGCTGGCCCAGGTCAGCTACACGTGGTCCTCGCTGCGCGGCAACTACTCGGGCCTGTTCCGCGCGGACACCGGCCAGCTCTCGCCCAACCTCACGCGCGACTTCGACCTGCTGTCGCTCACCGTCAACCGCGACGGGCCGCTGCCCGGTGACCGCACGCACGCCTTCAAGGCCTTCGGCGCCAGGGAGTTCCAGCTCGGCAAGGACATGAGCCTCAACCTGGGCGGCGGCTACCGGGCGCGCTCGGGCTCGCCGCTGAACTACCTGGGCTACCACCCGCGGCGCAGCGGCTCGGAGACGTTCATCCTGCCGCGCGGCAGCGCGGGCCGGCTGCCCTGGGTCCACAACGTCGACGGGCACCTGGGCCTCAACCGGCGGCTGTCCGGCAACTACACGCTCAGCCTCACCCTGGACGTCTTCAACGTCTTCAACTTCCAGCAGGTGACGGACGTGGACCAGACCTTCACCTTCGCCCAGGTCCACGCCCATCGAGCAGGATGGCAAGCGCGCGGACGTGGAGAGCTGCAGCGCGGGGGACGGCCCGGGCGCGACTGCCGGGTCTATCTCGCCAGCAGCTCGCTGGAGAGCCCCATCACCATCTCCGAGTCCGACCTCAACCCCAACTTCAAGAAGCCGATCGCCTACCAGGCGCCGCGCTCCATCCGCTTCGGCGTGAAGCTGAGCTTCTAGTGCTCGTTCCCAGGAGAACACTCCATGAATCTTCGACTGATTGGATTGGGCACGGGCGTGGTGGTGTTCACCTCCACGCCTGGGCGCCTGTGGTGCCTATCAGCAGGATCCGCAGTGCGTCGGTGGCCAAGGGCTCCTTCGCCACCGTCTACACGCCTGAAGGAGGGGCAGGACACGAGCCTCTCGTGCGCCCAGCTCAAGCCGGAGGCGGTGGGCCTGGAGAAGTACTTCAGCGAGGACCCCAACGGCGACGGACACGGTGGCCATTCGCACCCGAGCGGATGGGCGACGAGCTGGCGCACAAGGACACCCAGGTGGATCCGGACGCGCCCAGCCAGCCGAACTCCGTGGGCGCGCTGACGCTCGGATGTCCCGGGCCCGGACAACTTCTGCGAGGTGCCCTCGCTCGGCGCGGCGCGGCTGGAGGCGCGCTACGGCGGTCTCAGCAAGGCGCCCCTCAGCCTCGCCTACGAGTGGTCCAACCTGCGCATCTACAACACGCCGGAGATTCCGGGCACGCAGTTCACCGCGGACCTGCGCTACACCGAGAACGGCTGCACCGCCGAGTACACGGTGAAGGGCATCTGGCCGGTGGTGAGCTGCGCCAGGAGATCACCCGACGGCAAGAAGCAGAAGGTGCCGGACGAGACGAAGTGCGACCCGCGCCCGGACCCCGCCGCGGGCCGCCTCGCGGCTCGGGCATCAACCCCATCTTCCCGGTGAAGTGCGACCCGGTGGCGCTCATCTGCGTGCTCACCGGCGAGGTGCCGTCCGACAAGCCCTGAGGCCTCGGGGGGCTGGCGGCCCACTCGCTGCCGGCCCCCTCGTCCGCCCCCTCGCAATCTTGTGTGGGATGGTGTAGGGTTTGTGTCGCCATGCACGTCTACGCCATCGAGCTGTCGAAGGAACTGGGCCTCAAGCCCGAGCAGGTGGACCGGACCCTCGCGCTGAGCGAGGACGGGGCGACGGTCCCCTTCATCGCCCGCTACCGCAAGGAGGCCACCGGCGGCCTCGACGAGGTCCAGATTCAGGCCATCCTGGACTGGGCCGCCGAGCGCGCCGAGCTGGACTCGCGCCGGGAGACCATCCTCCGCTCCATCGAGGGCCAGGGGAAGCTCACCCCCGAGCTGACCCAGGCGCTCCAGCGCGCGAAGACGCGCACCGAGCTGGAGGACCTCTACCTTCCCTACAAGCCCAAGCGCCGCACCCGCGCGGCCATCGCCCGGGAGCGCGGCCTGGAGCCGCTCGCCGACCTCCTGTGGAAGCAGGAGAGCGGGAAGAAGGACGACGTGGCCGCCCGCGCGCGCGCCTTCGTCAACGCGGAGAAGGAGGTGCCGGACCTGGAGACGGCGCTCGCCGGGGCGCGCGACATCTGCGCCGAGCGCGTCGCCGAGGACGCAGGCCTGCGCCGCACCGCCCGCGAGCTGTGCGTGCAGCGGGGCCGCCTGCGCTCGGCCGTCGTCGCCGCGAAGAAGGGCGAGGCCACCAAGTTCGACAACTACGACGACCACGAGGAGGACCTGTCCAAGGCCCCCTCGCACCGCATCCTCGCGCTGCTGCGCGGCGAGGCCGAGGAGGTGCTGCGCATCGGGCTCGCCCTCCCGGATGACGAGGTGAAGGGGACGCTCGCCTCGCGCGTCGTCAGCAAGCCCCAGTCCCCGTTCGCCCCCGAGCTGCGCGCCGCCGTGGAGGACGCGTGGGACCGGCTCATGGGCCCCTCGCTGGAGTCCGAGCTGCGCAACGAGCTCAAGGAGCGCGCGGACCGCGAGGCCATCGACGTCTTCGGCCAGAACCTGCGCCACCTGCTGCTCACCGCGCCCGCGGGCTCCCGGCCCGTGCTGGCGATGGACCCCGGCCTGCGCACCGGCATCAAGGTCGCGATGATGGACGGCACCGGCAAGCTGGTGGACACCGCCACGCTCTACTCCGAGAAGAGCGGCAGCGAGCGCGCCGCCGCCGCCAGGCAGCTGCGGGGCCATCATCCTCAAGCACAAGCCCGAGCTCATCGCCGTGGGCAACGGCACCGGCAGCCGCGAGGCGGAGACCTTCGTGCGCGAGGTGCTCAAGGCGCTCGGCTCGCAGGTGCCGGTGGTGTCCGTGAGCGAGCAGGGCGCCTCCATCTACTCGGCCTCCGAGGTGGCGCGCGAGGAGTTCCCCGAGCTCGACGTGTCGCTGCGCGGCGCGGTCTCCATCGGCCGCCGGCTGCAGGACCCGCTCGCCGAGCTGGTGAAGATCGACCCCAAGAGCATCGGCGTGGGCCAGTACCAGCACGACGTGGACCAGGGGCAGCTCAAGAAGAAGCTGGGCGAGGTGGTGGACTCGTGCGTCAACGCCGTGGGCGTGGACGTCAACACCGCGTCGCCGCAGCTCCTGGAGCATGTGTCCGGCATCGGCCCCACGCTGGCGAAGAAGATCGTCTCGCACCGCGCCGCGAAGGGCCGCTTCACCACGCGCCGCGAAACTCCTCAAGGTGAGCGGGCTGGGCCCGAAGACCTTCGAGCAGGCCGCCGGCTTCCTCCGCGTCCGTGGCCCCGAGCCGCTCGACGACAGCGCCGTCCACCCCGAGCGCTACGCCGTCGTCGAGCGCATGGCGAAGGACCTGGGCGTCCACGTGAAGGACGCTGGTGGGCAACGCCGCGCTGGTGCGGAAGATCGACCCCAAGCGCTACCTGGGGCCGGACCTCGGCGAGCTGACGCTCGAGGACATCCTCGCCGAGCTGGAGAAGCCCAGCCGCGACCCTCGCGGCGACTTCACCGCGCCCGCGTACCGCGAGGACCTGCAGAAGCTGGAGGACGTGAAGGAGGGGATGGTGCTCCAGGGCGTCGTCACCAACGTCACGGCCTTCGGGGCCTTCGTCGACGTGGGCGTGCACCAGGACGGGCTCGTCCACGTGTCCCAGCTCTCCACCCGCTTCATCAAGGACCCCTCCGAGGCGGTGAAGGTGGGCGACCGGCTGACCGTGAAGGTGCTGAACGTGGACCTGGCCCGCAAGCGGCTCGGCCTGTCCGTGCGTGCCGTCACCGAGGGCACCGCGGCGCCGTCCGCTGGGGCTCCCCGCTCCTCCGGGAGTGACGCGCGCTCCACGGGCGGTACGGCGCGGCCTGCTCCCGCGGGCAAGCCGGGTGGCGGCAAGGCGCCTCCGACCCAGAAGCCCTCGGCCGAGCCCTTCAACAATCCCTTCCGCAATCTCAAGCGCTGAGAAGGCTCTCCCGGACAGCGAGAGGGCAGGCTCGTTGTCCGTGCGACAATCCCGGGGCCCTCTCCCCTCGGGAACACGCTCGATATATTCTGGGTACCCAGGCTTTTCCGGGGGACCCGTGAGACGATCTCCGCCAGCCCTGTCCCAACGCAGGACACCGCCGTGAAAGCGCTCCGGAGCGTTCAGAGCAAGCTCCTCTTCTTCTTCCTCCTCATCGACGTGGCCACGGTGGGGGTCCTCATCGCCACCGTGTCCGGCCGTGCTCACGAGGCGCTCGAGGGCGCGAGCCGGGAGCACCTGCTGGATCTGGCCCGCTTCGCCTCGCACGACATCGACGAGCAGCTCCAGCTGCGGTGGATCGCCGTGCAGTCGCTCGCCTCCAACCCGTTCATGACCAACAGCGTCATCGACGCGCTGGGCCGGAGCGACTACCTCGAGCCGCTCATGCAGCGGATGACCCTGCCGGGGAAGGGGGGCGAGGCAGCCGACCTCTGGTTGGCCGACTCCATGGGCCGCGTCATCGCCAGGAACGGCCGGCACCCGGCCCCAGCGGGGAGTGTCTCGTCCTTCGGGGATGCTCCCTGGTGGCCCGAGGTGCGGGGAGGGAAGCCGGTGATCCGGGAGCTCCTCGAGGATGGCCAGACGCGCCTGCTGTTCGCCATTCCCGTCGTCGACAACCAGCACACCGAGGGGGCCCTGCTGGCCCGGTTCGATCTCTCGTTCGCCCACACGGGCACCATGCGCGAGGGACTCGAGGTGGTGCTCCTGGATGGGCAGAAGCCGCTGGCGGGGATGCTGCCCGAGCCGGTCATCCAGGCGCTGACGTCCCGGAGTCCCGAGCCCGGCCAGGGCAACACGGTCCTGCTCGACGACACGTTCTATCTGCTCGTGCCGGTGGAGGGCTTCGCCCGCGCGCACGGCTTCAACTGGTCCCTGGTCCTCTCGGTGCCCGCGGAGCGCATCTCCGGCCCGGTGGATGCGATGCGCCGGCGGATGCTCCAGGGTGGGGTGGTGACGGCGGTGTTGCTGGTGCTGCTGGTGGTTTGGCGCACCCGGGTGCTGCTGCGCCCGCTCCAGCAGTTCCGCGGCACCATGCGGCGCATCATCGAGGGGGGCGGGCTGGGCCAGCGCATCGAGGTCCGGTCCAACGACGAGCTGGGCGCCATCGCCACGACCTTCAACCAGATGCTCGAGCGCCTGGAGCACCGCACCGGGGAGCTGGAGCGCTCGCGAGACCAGCTCTCGCTGCTGGCGCAGATCACCTCCACCTCGCCCAACGCCATCATCATGTTCGGCAACGAGGGGTGGATCCGCGTCTGGAACGAGGCGGCGGAGAAGCTCTTCGGGTGGCCGCGGCTGGACATGCTGGGGGCTCCCTTCCTGGAGCGGGTGGTGCCCGCGGAGTCGCGCGAGCGCTTCACCGAGCTGGTCACGCGCGCCAGTGGCCACGAGCCCGTGGACGCGGAGCTCCCCGTCCTCACCCGGGAGGCGGGCTCCATCCCCGTGCAGCTCACCGTGTCCCGCATCCTCGATGCGATGGGACAGGTGCAGGGGCACGTCTGCATCGTGAGGGACCTGCGCGAGGTCAAGCGGCTGCGCGAGTCGCTGGTGCAGTCGGAGAAGATGGCGGCGGTGGGCACGCTCGTGGCGGGCCTCTCGCACGAGCTCAACAACCCGCTCGGCGTCATTCTCGGCTTCGCACAGGGCCTGTTGAGGAGATCCTCGCTGGACGAGGCGTCGCGCACGGCGCTGCTCGCCATCGAGAAGCAGACCCAACGTTGCGCGCGGCTGGTGCGGACACTGCTGGACTTCTCGCGCAAGAGCGGCCCGGTGCGCGAGCGCATCGAGGTGAGCGCCATGCTCGAGCGCGTGCGGGAGCTGGCCAGCGGTCAGGCCCGGCGCGGGCAGGTCCGCCTGGAGATCATCGAGCCGGTGGCGGCGGAGCTCCCCGAGCTGGAGGCCAACATGCCGGAGATGGAATCCGCGCTGCTGAACCTGGTGGGCAACGCGCTGGACGCGACGTCGCCGGGGGGCTCGGTGTCCGTCGGGGCCCGCATCTCCCTGGCGCGGGATGGAATCGAGCTGTTCGTGGCCGATACCGGCAGCGGCATCGCCCCGGAGGTGCTCCAGCGCATCTTCGACCCCTTCTTCACCACCAAGCCCGTTGGGCAGGGGACGGGCCTGGGGCTGTCCATCACCCGAAGCATCGTCGAGGCGCATGGAGGCCGGATCGACGTGGAGACGGCGCCCGGCGCCGGGACCACGGTGCGCCTGTGGTTCCCGGTGAGCGCGTCACCCGGTGCCCGTCTGGAGGCCTCCGCATGAGACCCTGTCCTCGTCCCCCGCGGCGGAGCCTCACCCGCCTCCATCCCTTCATCGACCTGGAAGCCACCCATGCCTGAGCACATCCTCGTCGTGGACGATGAGCGGGACATGCGCCTGCTCCTTCGCTACCAGTTGGAGCAGGAGGGATACAGCATCACCGAGGCCGCCGACGGTCAGGCCGCCTTGCGGCTCCTGCAGGAGTCCCCGCCCGGCATCATCATCACCGACGTCCAGATGCCGTTCATGAGCGGGCTCGAGCTGCTGCGCGAGGTGAAGCAGGTCCATCCGGGCACCGAGGTCATCGTCGCCACCGGCTATGCCGAGGTCGAGCTGGCCATCGAGTGCATGAGGGCCGGCGCGTTCGACCTCATCCGCAAGCCGTTCGACATCCACGAGATGTACTCCTGCGTCGCGCGCGCGCTCGACCGCCATCGCCTCAACGTGTCGGCGGACCTGGTGCGGGCGAGCCAGTCCTTCTTCGCGACGAGCGAGTTCGCGCGCATTCCCCAGGCCATCGTGGAGGGGAGCCAGCGGCTGATGAGCTCGGACGCGGTGGTGCTCGCGATCCCCGACGCCCAGGGGCGGCTCCAGGTGGCGCACGCGTGCGGCCTCGTCTCCGAGTCCGAGGGGACCCTGCTGCGGGAGCTCTCCGAGCGGGTGGTCCAGGCGCTGCCCGAGGATCGGACCCCGGCCCTCATCGGCCCCGGGCTCATGGATCGGCGGCTCGGCGATGCCCCGGGACTGGGGAAGGCGTCGGCCATCCTCTATCCCCTGGCCGTGGAGGAGCAGGTGCTCGGGGTGCTCTGCCTGTTGCGCAGGAGCGTCCAGCGCATCTTCGGCAAGAGGGACCTGGACCGCGTGGCGGTGCTCTCGAGCCACGTGGTGCTCGCGCTGGAGAACGGGCGCCTGGCATGCCAGCTCGCGGCCTCCGAGCAGCTCGCGACGCTGGGGCAGGTGGCGGCCGGCATCGGACATGAAATCAACAACCCGACGGCCTACGTCATCAGCAACCTCGGCTACGTCCGGGAGCAACTGGCGGCGCTGCGCCAGGGCGCGAAGGTGGACCTGGACGAGCTGGAGCAGGCCATCCTGGACGCACGAGAGGGCGCCCACCGCATCAGCGACATCGTCCGCGACATGCGCGCGCTGGCGCGTACGGACGACGAGGCCGGAGGCTGGTTCGACCTGAACGAGGCCATCCGCTCGGCGCTCCGCATCGCCCGGATCGAGACGTCGCAGCGGGCGCGTGTCGAGGCCGTGCTCGCCGAGGGACTCCAGGTGCGGGGGAACCCGGGACCCGTCTCGCAGGTCTTCGTCAACCTGCTGGTCAACGCGGCGCAGGCGCTCGCGGACTGGGAGGGCGCGCGCAAGGAGATCCGCATCACCGCGCGCCGTGAGGAGGACCGGGCCGTCATCGAGGTCGGCGACACGGGACCCGGAATCCCGCCCGAGCGCCTGCACCGGCTCTTCCAGCCCTTCTTCACCACGAAGGGCTCGACGGGCACGGGGCTGGGTCTGTCCATCAGTCGCAACATCGTGCGGCGCTTTGGAGGGGACATCTCGGTGAGCAGCGTGCCCGGCCAGGGGACGGTGTTCACCGTCTCGCTCCCGGCGCGTCCACTGGCGGAGGGTTGACGCGTTCCGATGGTGCCGGTCCGTGCGGCGGGTTAAGTCTGCGCGCATGAACTTCCGACATCTCGGCAGCAGCGGTCTCATGGTCAGTGAGATTTCCTACGGGAACTGGCTGACCCATGGCTCCCAGGTCGAGGAGGCGGCGGCGCTCGCCTGCGTGCGCGCCGCGCTCGACGAGGGCATCACCACCTTCGATACCGCCGACGTCTACGCCGGCACGCGCGCCGAGGAGGTGCTCGGGCGCGCGCTGCAGGGCCAGCGGCGCGAGGGCCTGGAGATCTTCACCAAGGTGTACTGGCCGACCGGTCCCGGGCCCAATGACCGCGGCCTGTCGCGCAAGCACATCCTGGAGTCCATCAACGGCTCGCTGCGGCGGCTGAAGACGGACTACGTGGACCTGTACCAGGCGCACCGCTACGACTTCGAGACGCCGCTCGAGGAGACGATGCAGGCCTTCGCCGACGTCGTCCGCCAGGGCAAGGCGCTCTACATCGGCGTATCCGAGTGGACGGCCGAGCAGCTCCGCGCGGGCGTGACGCTGGCGAGGCAGATGGGCTTCCAGCTCATCTCCAGCCAGCCGCAGTACTCCATGCTGTGGCGGATCATCGAGGGCAAGGTCATCCCCACCTCGCGGGAGCTGGGCGTGGGGCAGATCGTCTGGTCGCCCATCGCGCAGGGCGTGCTCACCGGCAAGTACCTGCCGGGCGAGAAGCCGCCGGCGGGCAGCCGCGCCACGGACGAGAAGGGCGGCGCGCGCTTCATCCAGCGCTTCATGACGGACGACGTCCTCACGCGCGTGCAGCAGCTCAAGCCCGTGGCGGACGAGGTGAAGCTGTCCCTGGCGCAGCTCGCCGTGGCCTGGGTGCTCCAGAACCCGAACGTGGCCTCGGCCATCATCGGCGCCTCGAGGCCCGAGCAGGTGAAGGAGAACGTCAAGGCCGCGGGCGTGAAGCTGAGCCCGGAGCTGATGCGCCGCATCGACGAGATTCTGGGCCCCGTCGTCGAGAGGGACCCGGCCCTGACGGCGAGCCCCGAGAAGCGGCCGTAGCGCTCAGGAGGGCGGGGGGGCGTCGATGGGGAAGGAGACCGCTTCGTCTCCGAGCTGCTTCGCTCGGGTGAGGAGCCGGAGGAAGCGGTCCGTCCCGTTGCGCGCGTCGAACTTCGCCCCGATGCCCTCGGCCTGCGCGGCCAGCCAGCCGCGCAGGGCCCGCGTCTCGTAGGTGCCCTCGGGCGAGTACAGCGCGAAGCCGCGAGGCAGCGAAGCTCCACCCGTTCCCGCTGCTCCGTCAGTGCCCGCTCCATCAGGGAGAGCGCGGCCGTGTAGAAGGTGAAGCGGTCCCGGTGGCTCGCGTGCTCCAGCGCCCATCCCACGTGGCGCTCGAAGAGCACCAACCCCCGCGCCACGTTCCCCGTCAGGCCGAGGAACTCCAGGTGCTCGCCCACCGTGGCGAGGAACTCCCGGTTGCGTTGCACCAGGGCATAGCCGCGCAGGTGGCTGTCGCGCGCCTGCTCCAGCCGGCCCAGCTTGAAGAGCGGGTAGAGCACGCTGCCCAGCGTCAGGTGCGGCACCTCCGCGCACGCGCTCCGGCCCTCCAGGAGGGGCCGCGCCTTCTCCAGCACCGCCGCGTACTCGCCCGCGGTCGATGTGGTGGTCCAGCTCGTCATCCAGCTCGCACGCGCGGCAGTCCGTGAGGTGGTCTCGCGGCGCCTCCACCCACTGCGCCCAGACGCCGCCGCCTCGGCCTCGTCCCCCATGTCCCGCGCGGCCTGGTAGCGCAGCTTCAGCACCGCCCGCCGCCCCGCGCCCGCCCTGGCGAAGCACTGCTCCACGTCGTCCAGCGCGTCTTCAATCTGCTTGCGGCTGATGTGGGGGAACTCGTCCAGCCGGCCCACCACCCACTTCTGCTTCCACAGCAGCGGCTCCAGGGCGAAGGCGCTCCGGGTCCTTCTGCTGCTGTCCCCGGCACCACGCGAAGGCCACCAGCGCCTTGTCCGGAAAGCCGCCGAAGGTGGCCGCGTCGATGAGCGCGTCCCGCACCTCGAAGGCGAGCGGCACGTCGCAGTGCGCGATCCGCCAGCCGCGCCGCTTCCTCCAGGGCCATCACCTTGGCCTCGCCGGCTCCAGCCGCGACGCGCGCCCGAGCAGGACCTCGCACCTGCTCGCGCCAGTCCTCGCTCGCGCTCAATGCACGCCCCTGTGCCTTCGTCGTCGTCCAGGCGCGCCGCGATGAGGCCCAGCAGGCCCCGGTTCAGCAGCGCCATCTCCCGCGCGTTCAGCGGGCGGTGCCCCAGCAGCAGCGCCTGCACGTACAGCATCTCCACCGACAGCTTGAGCAGCGCGAGATGTCCCTCACCCGCGCCAGCCGGCGCACCACCGGGTTGAGGAAGTTGAAGCAGAGCTGCGGCCGCTCCTCCTCGCGGGACTCGGCCAGGGCGCCCTCCAGCACCGAGGCGTACAGCGCGTCCGTCTCCTCGCGGGCGCGCTCCACGTCCCGCCGGAAGGCCCCGTCGTCCACGTCCCCGAAGAGCGTGGGCACCTCGACCGGGAGGAACTTCTTGAGGGACGACCTCGCAGCCGAACGGCTGCGAGCGCCGCCTCGGCCACCTGCCGCAGCGCGGCACCGCCTCGCGCTCCTCCGCCGTCAGCTCCTCGAAGCGCTGGGGCAGCTCCGACGCGGAGAAGAGCTCCACCCGCGTGTCCGGCAGCACGCGCGGCAGCTTCTCCAGCAGCGCCGTGTCGTGCGTGTAGGCCCCGTTGATGATGCACAGCCCCTGGGCCGCCGCCACGCGCGCCACCTGCCGGAAGGCGTCCAGGTCGGAGACGTAGCGCACCGTGGGGTACGTGCGCGCGGTAGTGCCCCAGCGTCATCATCCCGAGCGTCGTCTCGAAGGGCAGCCAGTGGATGACGAGCCGGAAGAAGTCATCATCATCCAGCGCGAGCGACTTCACCGACAGGCCGTGCAGGGCGATGAGCCGCTGCAGGGTGCGCGGGTCGTTCGTGGCGAGGTCCACCAGGTACTGGCGCAGCGACTGCCCGAGCGACTCGCGGGCGCGCGCCAGGGTGGCGTCCTCGTAGAAGGCCTCGCGGCTGGCGGTGGGGCGCAGGCCCTGGGCATTCACCACGCACTTGACGAAGAAGGCCCACTCGGGGAGCAGGTTCTCCGCGCTCTCGGACAGCAGCATGTCCTTGAGGTACACGCGGTGCTTCTGGCGCGCGTTGAAGTGCGGCGAGAAGGGCAGCACGAAGGCCACCCCCTCCACCTGGCCCGCCTCGGCGCGCAGGGGGATGCAGTCCACGAACTCCGTGTCGAACACCTCGCGCCCGTAGGCCAGCAGCGCCGCTCGACGCTCCGCCGCGCTCGCGTACTCGCGGCGCCAGGGCGGCGGGTCCGGGTTGAGGTGCTCGGTGCCGCCCGTCGGCGGTGAGGTGGACGGGGAAGGGCAGCAGGCCGCCGTAGTGCGCCGCGAGCTGCCGCACCCGCTCGGCGGTGAAGTCACTCGGCGGCGTCCGCGCGGGCGACGAGGAAGACCTGGGTGCCCGGCCGCTCCAGCGGGTGCTCGGAGGCGCCGCACCGCGTACGTGCCGTCATGCCGGCCCCGCCACTCCATGGTGCCGCCGTCGCCCTTCGCCGAGCGCGTCACCACCAGCAGCTCGTCGCACACCATGAAGCAGGACAGCAGGCCGATGCCGAACTGGCCGATGAAGTCGTTGCGGCGCGCCTCCAGCGTCTCGCGCTTGGAGCTCTCGCCGATGGTGGCCAGGAAGCGGTGGATCTCCTCCTCCGTCAGCCCCACGCCGTCGTCGCTGAAGAGCAGGGTGGGCAGTCCCCCGTCCTGCTTCTCGATGAGCTCCACCCGCACCGTGCCCCGGTGGTCGGGCTCCAGGTGTCGCCGGGCGCGGATGGCGTCCGTGGCGTTCTGCAAGCAGCTCGCGCACGAACACGCCGGGCGTGCTGTAGAGGTGATGGGACAGGAGGTCGATGACCCCCCGGAGATTGACCTGGAATCGATGATCCACGCGCCGCCTGACCCTAGCGTATACGTCGCGACCCGTACGCCTCCCCCCCTCCATCTGTCCACCTCGCCGTGTACGGCCGGATTTGCCTCTGGACGATTGTCCGCTCGCCGAATAAGCGGCCCCTCGACCGCGGGGGGCCTCGGTGGCACCGCGGGACACCAGTCTTTTCGAGGAGGAGCACGCAATGAAGACCCGGTTCGCAGGACTGATGGTGGGAGCGCTCCTGACGCTGGCGGGCACGGCGGGTGCACAGCCCCCCGGTAAGGGGGCCGCCAAAAAGGAGGCCTCCGCCACGGCCGGAAAGGCGGAGCTCACCTGGTGGGGCCACGCGGCCTTCGTCCTCCGTACCCCGGGCGGGGCCACGATTGTCATCGACCCCTGGCTGACCAGCCCCAAGGCGCCCAAGGACATGCAGTGGCCGGAGCAGGTGGACGCCATCCTCGTCACCCACGGGCACTTCGACCACGTGGGTGACGCCAAGGCGCTGGCAGCAGAAGACGGGCGCCCAGGTGTACGGCTGCTTCGAGCTCATCAACCTCCTGGGCGTGCCCCAGGACAAGGCGATGGGCGGCAACGTTGGCGGCGCTTTCAAGGTGAAGGACGCCACCATCCACCTCGTGGAGGCCGTGCACTCCAGCAGCTACGCCGCGGACGACAAGAGCCCCGGCCCAGTACGCGGGCGCGCCCATGGGCTTCGTCATCCAGATCGACAACGGCCCCACCCTGTACCACGGTGGTGACACCGGCCTGTTCGGCGGGATGAACCTCATCGGCGAGCGCTTCAAGCCCACCTACGCCCTGCTGCCCGTGGGCGGCCACTTCACCCTGGACCCCACCGGCGCCGCCCAGGCCGCCCGGCTGCTCGGCGATCCCACCGTGGTGCCCATGCACTACGGCACCTTCCCGCTGCTCGACCGGCTCGCCCGACAAGGTCGAGGCCGAGCTGAAGAAGGCGAAGAGCCCGGCGAAGGTGAAGGCGCTGGAGCCTGGCAAGGCCACCGCGCTGTAGACCTCATCCGTCCGGGGCCGGCCAGAAGCGCCGGTTCTGGACGCCCGCACCGGCCCCTCCCGCGAGTGAGGGGGCCGGTGGCGCCGGGGCGGCAACTGGGCTATTTCCGGACCGCCGTCCGGTGTGGCACCTGGGGTGTATTTCCGATGGACTTAGGCAAGGCGGGTTGGCTCTCCTCGTTGCTCGAGGAGGCGGTGGCGGCTCATGAGCGCGCGCCGGACCCCGTGGTGCCTCCGGGCCTCCCCGAGTCCTGCTCCGGCCGGGCCCGCGCCCGCGCGTACCTGCGCCGGATGCTGCGCGCCAGCGGCCTGCTCTACGGGACTCCCGCGGAGGATGGGCGAGGGCGGCTCGCTCAGGGCGTGGCCTCCGAGACCACCGGGATGGGGGCTCCCGAAGAGCTGCTCTTCCGCGCCGTGGTGCGCACCCTGGCGCGCATGGCCCTGGACATCGCGCACCTGGCCGGGGCGCCCCCGGGTCCCCGCCGCGAGCAGCTCCTGCTCCTCTTCGCCGTCCTCACCGGCCAGCTCGACGAGGCCCAGGCCATCGAGGAGAAGCTGCGCCAGGGGCACGAGGCTCCGCGGAAGCTGTGGGGCCGGGTGGAGGACGCGCTGGAGCGCCGCGCCATCTCGCTGGCGGGAGACCCTGCCTACGGGCTGGTGCTGCACAACGGGGCGCTCTACGCCGACGCGCACATGTTCGGCCGGCAGGCGACTGCGACTGCTTCGCGCGAGGCGGGCTGCGCCGCGACATGGCCCGGCGCCGCGTCGACTTCGCGGCCCGGCAGAAGGCGCTGCTGGTGGAGGTGCTCGCGGGCCTGGCCTGCGTGGACCGCGCAGCCCAGCTTCTCCGCTCGCCGCGCGATTCTCCGGCAGGTGGAGGACCTCGGGCTTGCCGGACGCGCTGGAGGACGAGCTGCGCGCCGCCGTGAAGCAGTCCTTCGAGCGCCGCCGTCCCTTGCGCGAGGTGGTGAAGGACGTGCGCAGCGTGGACCTGCGGCGCTTCATCCTGGAGCAGACGCTGCTGGCCTCGCTGGTGGATGGCCGGCGCTCGCGGGGCGAGCGGGCCTTCATCGAGCACCTCGCCCGGGCGCTCCGGGTGCCCGACGAGCGATCGTGCACCAGCTGGAGCTGGAGGTCGCCGAGTTCTACGCGAAGAACCGCTCGGTGGTGGACGTCTTCACCGTCTCGTCCGCCGCGGACCTGATGGGCGAGGACCTCGTGTCCAGCATGCAGGACGCGATGGAGCAGCAACTTCCACCGCCTCATGCAGGAGGTCCGGGAGACGGGCGAGCTGTACCGTCCTGCTCACCAAGGCCGCGCGCAGGCAGCCGCTCACCGCCGAAGAGCGCCAGCGCATGCGCGCGCAGCTGCATCGACGTGGCGAAGGCGATTCCGGCGCTCGCCATCTTCGCGGCGCCCGGAGGGTTGCTGCTGCTGGTGGCCCTGGCGAAGGTGCTGCCCTTCAACCTGCTGCCCAGCTCGTTCCAGGACGAGCCCGCGCCCATGAATCCCGACGAGGAGGGCTCGGGCGGGGACGAGCCTCCCGTGCGCAAGGTGGGCTGACGGCACCTCACTTCTGGACGTCCAGAAGTGAGGTGGGTGTATGTGTGATGCTTCTGGACGTCCAGAAGTGAGAGGCGTTGTCCTCCGAGCGCAATCCCTCTCAGGTCTTCTGCCGCTGCAGCCGGGCCACCAGTCGCCGCAGGTCCTCGTTCACCAGCACGAACTCCGTGCGCCCCTTCTCCTCGGAGAGCTGCTTCTCCAGCGTGGGCAGCGCGCTCCGGGCCTGGCTCGCCGCTTCCTTCGTGTCCTCCAGCAGCCACTCCACCCCGAGGATGAGCGCCTGCCTCGCGTTCGGGTCCCTCTCCGTCATCCGTGCCAGCAGCGCTCCCACGTGCGCCGCCGACCTGCCGCGCCCCAGCTCCAGCGCGGCGCGCTCCACCACTCCCTTGTCCGCGTCCTCCAGCTTCTTCGCCCAGCAGCCCGCGTCCGCCCCGCACGCCTTCGCCGCCTCCAGCCGCTTGCCGTGCTTGGCGATCGTCTCCGCCCGCTTCTTCGCCAGCGCCTCCGGGTCCCCGCAGCCCTCGCCTCCATATTCCTGGCACTCGGACGTCGTCCTCGCCGGCTCCGCCGCCATCAGCTCCTCCAGCGCCGGCAGCTCCCGCTCATCCCCCAGCATCGTCAGGCCCTCGATGGAGGCCTCCCGCGCGTACCAGTCCCCCTGGCTCGCCGCCTTCTCCAGGGCTGGCAGCGCCTCGCGCCCGCCCAGCAGCCCCAGCGCGTACGTGTACGCCTGCCGGACCGTGGCGTCCGGCTCGGCCGCCATCGCCGTCAGCGGCTTCACCGCCGCGGCCGAGCGCATCCTCGCGAGTGCATCCGCCGCGCGCATCCGCACCATGGCCTGGATTCGCGGGTCCTCGTGCTTGAAGGCGAGCTGCTGCACCAGCACGCTCTCCGCCCGGTGCTCTCGCAGCTGGCCCAGCACCTGTGCCGCCTTGAAGGAGTAGCTCGCGGGGTTGATCTTGTTCTGCTTCATCCAGCGCGACAGCTCCGCGTCCTTCCCCTCCAGCGCGGGCAGCAGCGCGTCCGCCGCCGGCTTGCCCATCTGGAAGAGCGAGAACGCGCTCTCCCCATAGAAGGACACCCCCGGGCGCTCCTTCGTCAGCATCCGCACCAGCACCGGCACCGCCCGTGCGTCCCCGATGCGCCCCAGCGCTTCAATGGCCTTCTTGTTCAGGAAGGGCTCCACCCCCTCGTCCGTGGCCATCTGGATGAGCGGCTCCACCGCGTCGGTCACGCGCATCCGCCCCAGCGCGTCCACGGCCTCGATGCGGGTGAAGTTGTCCCGGGCCTTCAGCATCTTCAGCAGCACCGGGGCCGCCTTGGCGTCTCCAATCTCTCCCAGCGCCGCCGCCAGTTCCTTGTTCATCAGGTTGGCGGCCGAGTCCGTCGCGCCCAGGTCCATCGCGTCCGACAGCGGGCCCACCGAGTCGGGGCTCTTCACGTCACCGAGGGCACGCGCCAGGGCCGCCTTCACCTCCGGCTTGTGCTCCTCCTTCAGCCGCTCGTGCAGCAGGGGCAGGAAGCTCGGGTTGAGGTGGCCCGAGCTGCGCAGGGTCTCCAGCACCCGGACCTTGTCCTGCGCCCGCCGGGCCTTGCCCAGGGTCTTCTCCCAGTGGGACGGGGTGGCCGGGTCCACCTTGCACCCGGAGAGGGACAGTAGAAGCACGAGCGCGAGGCTCGACGCGGAAAGAAGGCGAGACATGTGGCCCCCCCGGGGCATGACGGGTTGTACGTGCGTTCCGTCCTAAACCCGTCCTGTCGGAAGGAGCAAACCGACTTGGGAGATTGGAGTACGCTGCTCAACGCCATGTCCGTTGATACCCAACCTTCCCGGCGCCCTCATGTCTTGCGCCGGAAATATCTGCTCGATGCCGGTTTCCAACTCCGGTACATCCTCCGGCTCGCCGCGCTCGGAGGAGGCGGGGCGCTGCTCGTGGGGGTGCTGGCGTACCGGGCGCACCAGTCCGCGATGGAGGACGGTGCTACCCCCGAGGTGATGGCCGCCAGTGGCGAGACGCTGCTGTGGCTCGCCGGGCTGGGCACCGTGGGCGTGGCGGGGCTGATGGCCCTCTTCGGGCTCGTCCTCACCCACCGTGTGGCGGGCCCCATCTACGTCATGGGCCTCTACATCTCGACGCTCGCCGCCGGCCGCTACCCGCGCATGCGCCCGCTGCGCAAGAAGGACGAATTGCGCGGCTTCTTCGACCGCCTCAGTAACGCCGTGGACCGCATCCGCGAGCGCGAGGCCGAGGAGGCGCGGCTGCTCTCGGAGGTCATCGAGACCCTGGAGCCGCTGGCCACCACCCAGGATGCCCAGGCCGCCATCAGCATCCTCAATTCCATCCGAGCCCGTAAACGTCAGGCCATCGAAGGTCCCACCTCGGGCGCGCTGAAGTCCGTTGCCTGATCGGCCCTGGTGCTGGAGAAGACAGAAACCATGACCCGCCCCCGCATCGTCTTCATGGGCACGCCCGAGTTCGCCGTGCCCTCCCTGGCCGCCCTCTTCGACATCGGAGACGTGGTGGCCGTCGTCACCCAGCCGGACAAGCCCAAGGGCCGAGGCCAGGCGCTCGCCATCTCCCCGGTGAAGGCCTACGCGCTCGAGCGCGGCGTGCCCGTGCTCCAGCCCCAGAAGCTGCGCACGCCCCCCTTCTCCGAGGAGCTGCGCAAGCTGAACCCGGACGTCGCCGTGGTGACGGCCTACGGCAAGATTCTTCCCAAGGACCTGCTGGAGACGCCGGCCAAGGGGTGCCTCAACGTGCACGCCTCGCTGCTGCCGCGCTTCCGGGGCGCCGCCCCCATCCAGTGGGCCATCGCCCATGGGGACAAGGAGACGGGCGTGGCGCTGATGGTGATGGACGAGGGGCTCGACACCGGCCCGGTGCTGGCCGAGAAGCGCCTGCCCATCGCCCCGGACGAGACGAGTGCCACCCTGCACGACAAGCTCTCCAAGCTGGGCGGGGAGCTGCTGCGTGAGTGCCTGCCCCGCGTACCTGCGCGGCGAGCTGAAGGCGGTGCCGCAGCCCTCGGAGGGCATGGTGCTCGCCCCCATCATCCAGAAGGAGGACGGGAAGCTGGACTTCACGCGGCCGGCGGTGGAGCTGGAGCGGCGGCTGCGCGCCTTCACGCCGTGGCCGGGGGCCTTCACCACGCTGGAGGGCAAGCTGCTGAAGGTGCACCGGGCGAGGGTGGGGGAGGGGCGCGGCGAGCCGGGCACGGTGGTGTCCGCGGGGCCGCAGGGGCTGGAGGTGGCGTGCCGGGAGGGCTCGCTGGTGCTGGTGGAGGTGCAGCCCGAGGGCAAGCGGGTGATGACGGCGGGCGAGTTCCTCGCGGGCCGCAAGCTGGCGCCGGGAAGCCGGCCCTTCGACACGTAGGAGAGGACACGCGACATGGGCAAGAGGCTGTTGGTGCTGCACGGGCCCAACCTGAACCTGCTCGGCGAGCGGGAGGGCCGGCAGGGTGGGCGGTTGGCGGACCTCGATGCCGCCCTGAATGCCCGGGCCACGGAGCTGGGGCTGGAGCTGAAGGTGGTGCAGTCCAACCACGAGGGCGTCCTCATCGACACCCTCCACGCCGAGCGCTCCCGGCTGGATGGCGTGGTGGTGAGTCCCGCGGGGCTCTTTGGCTCGTACCCGCTGATGGAGGCGCTGGAGGCGGTGGGCGTGCCCGCCCTCGAGGTGTACCTGGAGTGGCTCGGCGAGCGGGAGTCCGTGGTGGCCGAGGCCTGCGCCGCCACCATCGAGGGCCAGGGCTTCCACTCATACATCGAGGCGCTCGAGCGCTTCGCGAGTGGTGACCTCACCGGGGAGCTGACGGAAGAGGACGAGGCCGCCGGGGACGAGGAGGGGGAGGACGAGGAGGGACGGGGGCGGGTGAAGACGCTCGGCCGCCGGAAGCAGGAGATTCCCCAGGAGAAGTCCCTGGCCGTGTCGCCGACGCTGGCCCTGGTGCGTTCGCCGGGCGGGACGAACAAGACGCTGGGCCGCAAGGTCGAGGCGCCGGCCGAGCCCGCCTCGTCCTCGAAGACGCTGGGCCGCAAGGTGAAGGGCGCGCAGGGCATGCCCGCATCGGACTTGCTCACCCGGGCGCTGGTGAGGCAGAAGGTCGCCGACAGGCTCGCGGGCCGGCTGTCGGCCGCGGAGCTGGCCACCTGGGCTCGCTCGAAGTGGACCGAGGTGCAGAGCGGGGCCCCGGCGGAGAGCGGCTACCGGGACGTGCTGGAGGACTGCCTGCAGCAGCTCACCCTCTCCACCATGGCCGCGAGCAAGCTGTCGGACACGCAACTGTTGGACATGATGACCCGGTTGGAAAGGTGAGAGGGGAAGGATGAACGCGCGCATCACCGCCATCCAGGTCCTGAGTCGAGTTCGGGCCACGGAGGCGTACCTCAACGTCGTTCTCGATACGGTGCTCTCCGAGTCACCTCCGGCGGATCCTCGGGACACGGGGCTCGCCACCGAGCTGTCCTACGGGGCCACCCGCCGGCAGCTCGCGCTGGACTACGCCATCACCCGCTTCGCCGACCGCAAGCTGGATGCGCTGGAGGACAAGGTCCTGGCCGCGCTGCGCATCGGGGTCTACCAGATCTTCTACACGCGGGTGCCAGCGCGCGCGGCGGTGGCCGAGACGGTGCAGGCGCTCAAGGACGTGGGGCTCGCGCGGGCGGCGGGCTTCGTCAACGCCATCCTGCGCAAGCTGTCCTCGCTGCCCTCGCAGCCGCTGCCACCGGAGGGAGACCTCATCGAGCACCTGTCGGTGCGCGAGAGCCACCCGACGTGGTTGGTGGAGCGCTGGGTGCGCCAGTTCGGCCGCGAGCGCGCCGAGGCGATGCTGGTGGGCAACAACCAGACGCCCCCGGTGGTGATTCGCGCGAACAGCGCCAAGGGGACACGCGACGCGCTGCTGGAGCAGTTGCGCGAGACGGGGCTGGAGGTGCGGCCCACGGCGGTGTCCCCGGTGGGCATCGTGCTGCCCCCGGTGGGGCGGCTGGAGGACGTGTACGGCTACGCCGAGGGCCTGTGGCAGGTGCAGGACGAGGCGGCGCAACTGGTGGGCGTGTACGGCGACATCCCGGAGACGGCGCGGGTGCTGGATGCGTGCGCGGCGCCGGGTGGCAAGGCGTGCCACCTGGCCGAGAAGCACGAGGTGGTGGCCACGGACCTCCACGCGAACAAGCTGCGGAAGATCGAGTCCGAGGCGAAGCGGCTGGGCCTCTCCGAGCGGCTGACGGCCAGGGCGCACGATGCCTCGCAGCCCTACCCGGAGGAGTGGGGCGGGTTCCACGCGTTCCTGGTGGACGCGCCGTGCTCGGGGCTGGGGACGCTGCGCCGGCACCCGGAGCTGCGCTACCGGCGCAAGCCGGAGGACATCGGGAGGCTGGCGGTGCTGCAGCGGCGCATCCTGGAGAACTGCCAGGAGTCGGTGCCCCCCGGAGGGCTGCTGGTCTACGCGGTGTGCACGACGGAGCCGCAGGAGGGGCAGGATCAGGTGGAGATGTTCCTGCGCAGCCACCCGGAGTGGACGGCGGAGCCGCCGGTGCTGCACGAGGCGGTGAAGCTCCCGCTCCAGCAGGCGTACCTGCGCACGCTGCCGGGCCCCGAGGCCTGGGACGGCTTCTTCGCCGCGCGCCTGCGCAAGCTGTACTGAGCGCTAGTCGCGAACGGAGGGGCTGGGTTCGTAGTTCGACGGTGGGGGCACGAGGGGGTCCGGCAGCGATTTCAGCACCGGCACCAGTGCCCGTACCGCGTCGGTGATGGTGCCGAAGCGCTCGCCGGGCTTCGAGGCGGTGGTGCGCTGCACCCAGTGTTCCCAGCGCCCCTTCCACGCTCCATCCCTCCGGGTGGCCAGCATGTCCCGCACGATGAGTCCGAAGGAGAAGACATCGGCGGAGGGGTGCACGGGGCCCGAGTGCTCCAGCTCGGGAGCCGCGTAGGCCGCGCCCACCTGGGGAGGCCTCAGCCGCTCCTGTCCGTCCTCTCGGCGGAAGGACTCCAGCCCCAGGTCGAGCACGGACAGCCGCACGCCCCGGGACGTCTGCGTGACGAGCAGCCGCGAGGGCCGCAGCCGCCCATGGACGACGCCCGCCCCGTGGGCCGCGGCGAGCGCCTCCGCCAGTTGCTCCGTGAGGGAGCGGAGGATGGGGAGGTCGAGTCCGATGGGGTGCAGCCCTCCCAGCGCCGAGGGCAGCGACTCTCCGTTCCGCCACTCGCGCACCATCCAGAGCGCCTCACGGGCCGCGTCGTAGCCGACGTCCTCCACGGGGAGGAACGCGGGGTTCCCCGTCCGCTCGCCCGTGCGCACGACGTGTCCGAAACGCTCCACCTCGGCGGAGGCCGGTTCCCGGAGTGCGCGCCACAGCGTGAGCCGCCGGGGTGTTCCTCCCCCAGTGGGCTCGACCCGGAACTCCGAGCCGGGCTCGTCGCCGAAGGCCGGACAGACGATGCGCCACTTCCCTCCGATGACGTCACCTACGCTCGGTGCGCTCATGACCCCGAAGTGTAGACCCCTCGGATCTTGGCGAGTGTCGGGGGCAGCCCCCCGGTGCCGCCATCTTTTCACTATGAGACGGCTCCAGCGCTGGGCGATACACCCTCATTTACGCCTTCCATCAAGAGTGCGTCCGCCGTGATGCGAGTGGGACGAAGTCCCAGACTCCTCCACATCGCGTGTTGACCCGATGATTGAACCTCCGCCAGGACAGCAGGGAGGCTTCAGGTGCGGGCAGAATCCGTGCACGGGTGGTGTTCCGACCGCGTTCGCGAGGAGTCCGCATGCGTCGAGTGGTCGAGCTGATGGAGACGGGTCGAGGCACGGGGCCCCGGGTGCTTCTGCTCCCCGGGTTGGGGGCGAGGGGAGCGGGCTTCCGGGCGCTCGCCGAGCAACTCTCCTCAGTGGCTCGGCCCGTGCTCGTCGAGTATCCCGAGGGGCCCCTCGCGGCCTGTGGTGCGGGGGAGCTCGCCCGCCAGGTGCTGGCGGCGGCGGGTCCCATGGATGCGGTGGTGGCCAGCTCCTACGGAGGCATGGTGGCCGCGCACCTGGCCGCCGCGGGAGCGGCGCGAGGGGTGGCCTTCCTTGGCTCCTTCACCCATCCCGAGCACCTGGGGCTGCGGGGCCAGCTCATCGCCTTGATGGGGCCCATCGCCGTCCTCGGGCGCCCCGGTCCGCTGACGGCGGCCCTGGCCTCGTGGAAGCGGATTCCGGCCGAGCGCGTGCCCGAGGTGGTGCCCACCACGTCCCTGGAGCGGATGACCACGCTCCACCGCGCCTTCGCCATCCGCCGCGAGCTGCCTCCGCCGGAACTGCGCAAGCTGCCCGTCTCGTGCGTGTGCCTCCAGGGGGACCGCGACGTGCTGGTGCCTTCCTCCACGATGGCGCGACTGGCGGCGTCGCTGCCTCCGGGTACGCCCCAGCACCTGCTGCGCGGCGCGGGCCACGTCCCCTACTTCACCCACCCCGAGGAGTGCGCGCGACTGCTGGCGCCGTGGCTGGAGTCGTTGGTGCCCGCCAGCGATGTCGAGACGGCCGCCTGAGCTAGTGCTCGTCGATCGTGGCCTCGGCTTGCTTGAAGGCGTCGAGCACCGCGGCCGAGGCGCGGTCCAGGTACTTGCCCTTGCGGATGAGCAGGCCGATGGGCCGGGACACCGGGCCCTCGGCGAAGGGCTTGGCCGCCAGCGAGCCCTGCGCCACCTCGGCCGCCACCGTGGACGAGGGGAGGATGGCCACGCCGATGCCCATCTCCACCGCGCGCTTGATGGTCTCGACGTTGTCGATCTCCATCACCGGGTTGAGGTCCAGGTTCTTCTCGCGGAAGAGCCGGTCCAGCGCCTTGCGCGTGGGGGCCTCGCGGTCGAAGGCGATGAAGGGCACTCCCGAGAGCGCGGTGAGGCTCACCTTCGCCTTGGTGGCGAAGGAGTGGTTGGGCGCGCACACCACCGCCAGCCGGTCGTCGCGGAACGGGTGGATGTCCACGCCCGCTCGCGGCTGCGGGTAGGCCACGATGCCAATCTCCGCCGCCCCGAGGATGACGTCGTCGTACACCTGATCGTTGCGCCGGTAGTTCAGGCGCATGTTCACCTTGGGGTGCGTCTTCAGGAGCTGCTTCTGCACGTTGCGCAGCTCGTGCAGGCCCACCGAGTAGATGGTGGAGACCGTCGTGGTGCCCTGCACCTCGCTCGACTGCTCGCGGATCTCCTGCTCCACCTCGGAGAAGCGGGCGAGGATCTCCTTGCACCCACGGAACAGGCGCTCACCGGCCGGGGTCGGCGTCACCTGGCGCGCGCTGCGCGACAGGAGCTTCTGCTCGTACCGGTTCTCCAGGGCGCGGATCTGCTGGCTCACCGCGGACTGCGTCACGTGGTTGAGCTGCGCGGCCCTCGAGAAGGAGCCGGTTTCCACCACGTCGCAAAACATCTTCAAGGATTCAAGCTGCATAAGAGGGCGCCTCTCCTAACCGAAGCCTTATATAGAGGCCAGAGGTAATTAGCCGCACTACGTTGCGACGGCAAAACCCCTTACACGGCTCGTCCGTCCGGCTGCTTGACGGAGAGTGCGGTCGGAGCGGAGAACCCTCTGGGCGGGTGGGTCCTACGAGGAGGCCGAGCGCCCGCGCGAGCGCACCAGCACCGCCACGGAGGCCCCGAGTGCCAGCAGGGCGGCCCCCGCCACGGTCTGCATGCGGCCCACCTCCCTGGCGGTCTCCTGCATGAAGGCGCACTCCATTCTCGGACAGGCCCTGGCAGTCCGCGGGGGTGAGCCGCGTCCGCACCCCCTGCACCAGCAGGAAGAGTCCGCCCAGCAGCATTCCGCCGCACAGCCCCAGAATCGCCGCCCGGCCCACTCCCGCCAGGCTTCCCTGTGTCTTGGCGCGCGTCGTCCCGTCTTGCATGGGGCGACGCTACCGCCGCGGGGGCGCTCACGCCACATCCCGCGTTATGCTGCCGCCCCATGCGAATCCTCTACGGTGTCGTCGGCGAAGGCATGGGGCACGCCACCCGCTCCCGCGTGCTGCTCGAGGAGCTCCGCAAGGAGCACGAAATCCACATCGTCGTCTCGGGGCGCGCCAAGGACTACCTGGCCAGGCGCTTCGAGAACGTGCACGGCATCTGGGGCTTCACCATCGCCTACGAAGGCAACTCGGTGAAGAAGTGGCAGACGGTGCTGCAGAACCTCTCCGGGGCCGTGAAGGGCTGGCCTCAGAACGTCCGCCAGTACTTCGAGCTGGTGGAGGAGTTCAAACCCGACGTCGTGGTGAGCGACTTCGAGAGCTTCAGCTACCTCTTCGCTCGCAACCACCGGCTGCCCGTCATCAGCGTGGACAACATGCAGATCATCAACCGGTGCAAGCATGACCCCGCGCTGCTCGCCGGTTGGGAGGACGACTTCGAGGCCACCCGCGCCATCGTGAAGTCCAAGCTGCCTGGGGCCTTCCACTACCTCGTCACCACCTTCTTCTACCCGCCCGTCCGCAAGGAGCGCACCACGCTCCTGCCCTCCATCCTCCGGCCCGAAATCCTGGAGGCGAAGTCCGAGCCCGGCGAGCACCTGCTCGTCTACCAGACCTCCACCACCAACACGGCCCTGCCCGAAATCCTCAAGCAGAGCGGCCTGCCGTGCCACATCTACGGCCTGCGCCGCGACCTCACCGAGGACGTGCGCGACGGCAACCTCACTCTACCGCCCCTTCAGCGAGAAGGGCTTCATCGACGACCTGCGCACCGCGCGCGCCGTGGTGGCCGGCGGTGGCTACACGCTGATGAGCGAGGCCGTCTACCTGCACAAGCCCATGCTCTCCCTCCCGGTGGGAGGCCAGTTCGAGCAGGTGCTCAACGCGCTCTACCTGGAGAAGCTGGGCTACGGCATGTACGCCCCCGAGCTCACCCTCGAGCGGCTGCGCGACTTCCTCCAGCGCGTGCCGAGGTGCCAGGAGGCCCTCGAGGGCTATTCGCAGGACGGGAACACGAAGATGATGGAAGCCCTCCGCGAGCAGATCGCCCGCGCCGCCGAGTACAAGGGCCGCTGGTGGGAGGAAGTGGAGGGCGAGACCTCGAAGGGCTGAGCCTCGGGGCCTCACCCGAGGAGCGTCACATGCTCCTCGGGTGGCGCCAGGCGACGAGGGGGCGGACGGCTCAGTGCAGCAGATCCTCGTTGTTCTTCTGGGCCGCCTGCCTCGTCAGCCTCGTCACCCAGGAGCGGGTGAGGGGCGTCTCGCTGTCCCTGCCGCGGTGGCGGTCCGTGCTGGCGTCCTGCGGCAGCATCTGGTTCATGTACGCCAGCACCGCCGCCGTCAGGTTCGGCGCCAGCGTGCGTGCCAGCACCGCCACCTTCGCCGGCAGGCCGATCAGCGCCTCCGCGTCTCCCCGGCGGCACGCCTCGACGATTTTGCCGGCCGCGCGCTCCGCGTTCATCGACATCCCCGGCAGCGAGTCCCCCAGCACGAACCACGCATACTCCGCCTCGTGGTTGCCCTTGAAGAACGCGTTGGGCGGGCTCCCCGTGCGCATCAGGCTCGGGCACACCGTCGTCACCAGGATGCCGTCCTGCGCCAGCTCCGCTCGCAGCCCGTCCGACAGGCCCACCAGCGCGAACTTGCTCGCACAGTAGGGCAGCAGGTGCGGGATGCTCACCTTCCCGCCAATCGACGCGATGTTCACGATGCGGCCCCAGCCCCGCCGCTTCATCTCCGGCAGTACCGCCATCGTCGTGTAGAGCGGCGCCCAGAAGTGGATGCCCATCGCCTCCTGGAAGTCCTCCTCGGTCATGGACTCCAGCGGGCCCACCTGCATGCCGCCCGCGTTGTTCACCAGCACGTCCACCACCCCGAAGCGCTCGTGCACCTCGGCCACCAGTGCCTCCACCTGCACGCGATCGCTCACGTCGCAGGGCAGTGCCAGCACCTCGCCCAGGGACTCCAGCTCGTCGCGGGCCCGCGACAGCTCCACCTCCTCCCGGGCGCAGAGAATCACCCGGGCCCCCTCGCTCAGGAACTGGCGCGCCAGCACCAACCCCAACCCCCGCGAGCCGCCGGTCAACAACACCGTCCGGCCCTCGAAGCTCACCTTCTCCCGCAGCAGCGCTCGGAGCCCCAGCACCGTCCCCATTCCGACGGCGGCGAGGGCTCCCAGCGACAGACGGGAGGCCTCCTTCTTCTCTCGGCTTGCCATATCGCTCCTCGCTGGCGGTTCAGGGCGCGAACGCGCCAGAGGTGGCCTCGGGTCCGGTGAGGCGATCCAATATCCGCCGCAGCTCGGGGCTGACCGACTCCCCGCCCGCCTCGCGGAAGCGCAGGTTCCCGAAGGCGTCGTACACCAGGAAGGTCGGCACCGCGTCCACGCCGTAGGCCGTCTCCATCGAGCCGTCATCCACCGCCACCGGATGGCGGAAGCCCATCTTCTTCACGATGTTCTCGATGTCGTTGGTGTCCAGCGCGTGGCCCAGGTCCTCTCCATCCATGGGCACATGGACTCCGATGACCTGGAGCCCCTTCGGGACGAACTCGTCCAACAGGGCCTTGATGGTCGGCAGTTGCTGCTCGTTGGTCTTGCTGAGCTCGGACCAGAAGTACAGCAGGGTGGGCCGGCCGCGCAGGTCGTGGACATGGACGGGGGCGTTGATCCATCCGCCCTCCGGGTCGAGCAGCGTCAAGGGAACATCGAGCGATGACATGGGCAGGGCCTCCTCTGAAGAGGATGGAATCGTCGCGACTCAAGCTATGCATCCGCCCCCCGTGTCCCAGGGTCCCATGCCCCGCGCTCGTCTCCTCCCCACCCGGGAGACGGGGCGTCACCTCGTCCCTCCCATCGCAGCCGCCTGCTGGGATGCGTCGGCTTGGGCTGCGCTGACACGATGTGTCAGGAATGCGGTTTTTAAGGGGTTTGAAAGATTTGCGGCCCTATGGAAATGCGGCGGTACAGTGACCTCCGCTCGCCAGGCAGCCAGCCGGGCGGGTTTCCCCAAAGATGTTCGAGCAGGAGGCGCTCTCAATGAAGAAGATGTTCAGCGCGGCCATCATCGCCGCCACCGCCCTGGTGGGCGCGGAGGCTTCGGCCACCAACTATTCGCTGTGGATCCACGGCCGTAACAACAACACCACCCTGGCTGGCAACTACGCCAGCTTCAGCTACTGGGGTTCGAGCACCACCGCGGCCGGCGTGAACAAGAAGTCCGTCAACTGGAACGGCACGCAGCGCATCTCCGTCGAGAACTACCGCGTCCGTAATGCGCTCGACTGCTTCTGCACCGGCGCCAACTGGTGCTACATCGCGGCGCACAGCGCGGGCAACCTGCAGATTGGCTACGCGCTGTCCCTGTACGGTGGCTCGGCGCGCTACAAGAAGAACGCCGTCCCCAACTCCAGCGGCGTGTGCGGCAACACCGATGGCACCACCCAGACGGGTTGGAACATCAAGTGGGTGGACGTGGCCTCGGGTGCCGCCGGCGGCAGCGAGCTGGCCGACCTGGGCGAGTGGGCGTCGAGCGATCCGCTCACGACCGACCTGGTCACCTCCACGGCGCGCTCCCTGTACAACCACAACACCACGCGCGCGAAGTGGTTCTACATGTTCGCCGGCGCCTCGGGCACGCTCTACTCCGGTCTCCTCCCGGGCCAGGACGATGAGGCCGTGTCCTATCACTCCACGGGTGGCGTCGCCGCCACCGGCGGCTTCTGCAACCCCGGCGACTGGTACTGCGACGGCGACCTGACCACGGGCACCGCGGCCACCAGCAACGGCGTGGCCAAGTGGTCCTACCACACGGTGGAACTGCGCGATGACGGCGAGGTCTACAACCACTACACCAACGGCGCTTGGGGCGGCATCGTCGCGCCCGTGCGCGCCGACATGGCCACCTACGCCTTCTGAGCCAGGTCTGGCAGCATTGGACGTAACCCCATGAATCCCAATAGCAGCCCCTCCGCCACTCCTCCCCGGCCCCAGCGTCCCATGCGCCGCGGCCGGTGGCTCCTCTTGCTCATTCCCCTCGTATTGGGAGTCGGAGGGCTGCTGTTGTCCGTGGGGCTCATCCGGCCCGGGTCGGGTTCGGCGGACGAGTCCGCCTCCGGCCCGGAGCCCGTGGTCTCTGACTCCGCACCGGCCCGTGAGCCGCCGCCCCGGTCGCCCGCGCGGCCGACTCCGGGAACTCTCGCGGAGGCGAAGGACTCCTCGCTCTCGCCCGAGGAGGCCGAGCGCGAGGCGCAGCGTCAGCTCTGGCAGAAGCGACTGAACCGGGCGCGCTTCACCCTCGACTCGTACCGGGAGTCCACGAAGTACCCGCCCGAGTCGCGGCCGATCAGCGAGCACCCGGACCAGGTGTACCCGTCCTCGCCCGAGCGCAAGCAGCCCCTCGGCAAGGAGCAGCGCGACATCTCGCTGCGCCTGAAGCAGGAGAAGGTCTTCGTCGTGGGCGACGAGGTGGTGCGCTTCTTCGTGGGCTGTGAGAACGCGAACTCCGGCCAGCCGCTGCCTTGCGAGGTGCACTCCGCCGTCGCCCGCGAGGCGCCGCACATGGCGGGGGCGGGGCAGGCCGGCGCGGTGCCGCTGGACTTCAATGATTCGGGGCGCAATGGCGACGAGGTGGCCGGCGACAGCACGTGGACCGGGAGCTTCCAGCCGGCCCGCCAGGGCTTCCCCATGTTCGAGGGCACGCTGCGCATCGAGTTCCGCGTGCGCGCCAGCGGCAACGCCGAGGGTGGGGCCTTCTTCGACATCATGTTCACCCCGGCTCCCCCCGCCACCTTCACCGGAAAGGTGCGCGAGGTGGTCGAGCAGGGCTCGCTGCAGCTCTACGTCGGCCTCCAGGTTCGCAAGCCCGGCCGCTATGTGATGGTGGGACGCGTGGATGAAGCGGCGGGTATTCCGTTTTATTATGTGGAGTTCAACCAGGAGTTGGAGGCCGGGGCGCGCGAGGTGAAGCTCACCGTCTTCGGCAGGCTCATCCACGACAATGCCCCCGATTTCCCCTTGAAGCTGCGGGACGTGGAGGGGTTCCTCCTCCGGGAGCAGGGAGATCCAGACCGCGAGCAGGTGAAGGCGCTCGCCGGCTATGTCCACACCTCCCGCGAGTACACGCCGGACAGCTTCTCCAGGGCCGAGTGGGAGAGCGAGGAGCGCCGGCGCTACCTGGACGAGTACTCCAAGGACGTGAAGCAGGCAGAGGAGCAGCTAGGCAACCTCGGGGAGCCGCCGGGCAAGGGTCCCCAGTCGCCTTGAAGGTGCGGCTCATGGATCCGGGGCTATCGGCTCCTGACGCAGGCGCACGATTTGCAGTGCCGTGACACGAGCCCGCGCAGTGGTTGCGCCCGGGGTGCACGAAGCCCCCAGCCTCCCGGGGGAGGGCCAGCCGCCCAGGCCGCTGAGGTGATCGGCCCACGCCTTGCTATGCTCTGGGGGTGTTCCCCCCCTTTCCCCAGGGGCCCCCAACCCTCGCAGCGAGTGCCTGTTAATGAGCAGCGTCCCGGCATACCCGAATCGAAACAACCCGCCGAGCAACCTCCCAACGTCCGACAGCCAGGCGAGTGACCTGCGACTGGTGCCCGTGGAGATCGCCCCGGACACCTTCTGGGTGGGCAAGCGAGATCCGGGCAACATCTTCTACTCCAACCCGTACCTGCGCCGCTTCCGGGGCACGGACCCCAAGACGGGCCGGCCCAACGAGTTCAACCTGCTCATCGACCCGGGCTCGAGCAGCGACTTCGCCCAGGTGTCCACCAAGGTGACGTCGCTCATCGGCGGGTTGGACCGGCTGAGCGCCGTCTTCATCAACCACCAGGATCCGGACGTGGGCTCGTCGGCGAGCATCATCTCGGCGCGCTACGCGCCCAAGGCCGGCATCCTCTGCTCCGAGGACACCTGGCGGCTCATCGTCCACCAGAACCTGCCGCGCAGCCGCTTCATCGCCACGGAGAAGTTCGGCCACGGGCTCAACGTGCCCACTGGCCACCGGCTGCTGCCGGTGCCCTCGCCCTTCTGCCACTTCCGCGGCGCGGTGATGCTCTATGACCCCGAGACGCGGGTCCTCTTCACGGGAGACCTGTTCGGCGGCGTCACGGACGTCAACGCGCAGGGCCTGTGGGCCGACGAGTCCGACTGGAACGGCATCCGCGCCTTCCATCAAATCTACATGCCGGTGAACCTCGCGCTGCAGCGCGTGGTGGCCGCCATCCGCAAGCTGGAGCCGGCGGTGGAGATCATCGCGCCGCAGCACGGGCGCCTCATTCGCGGGCCGCTCGTCCAGACGTTCCTGGACCGGTTGGAGAAGCTGCCGGTGGGCCTGGACGTCATGGACGAGGCCCAGGACCGCTCGCACCTGCAGGCGTGGAACTCGGTGCTGGAGCGGGTGCTGACGCTGGCGCGCGGCTACCTGGGCACCTCGGCGGACGAGAAGCTGATGGGCAACACGGAGCTGGCGGAGACGGCCCGGGTGCAGAGTGGCCAGGTGTCCATCCAGCGGATGGGACGCTGGACGGTGGAGCACGTGGTGGCGCTGCTGTGCCACGGCGAGCCGCCGGAGATCGCCGGCCCCATCATGATGGAGGCCTCCACGGCCGCGGCCGAGTACAACCTGCCCACGCCACACCTGGACATCGAGGGCACGGGCGCGGCCTCGAACGTGTCGCTGCTCGTCGGCTGACGCTGAGTACGCGGAGGGGAGGCTGCCGTGACGAACGATGAGCACGACAGTGGGGTCGCGTACTTGAACCCCGAGGAGGGGGCGGTAGCTCCCGCGCCAGCACAGGCCCCCGCCGCTCAGTCGCGGGGGAGCGGGCCCGCGCGCACGCTGCTGTTAGGGGACAGCAGCGAGCACCCGCCAAAGGCCAGCGCCCCCCACCCGACGGTGCGGGGGCTGGTTCCCGGGCAGGTGGTGGCCGAGCGCTACCGCGTGGAACGCTGGCTGGGGGCCGGCGGCAGCGCGATGGTGCACGAGGTGACGGACCTCACCACCGGCGAGCGCATGGCGCTCAAGGTGCTCGCCGTGCCCAGCGCGGATGCCTCGCAGATCGCCCGCTTCCGCCAGGAGGTGGAGCACGCGCGGGGACTGGACCACCCCAACATCGTGCGCGTGTACGACGTGGGGATGGATGGGGACCGGCACTTCCTCACCACGGAGCTGCTGGTGGGGCAGGACCTCAAGCACCGGCTGCTGGGCCCTCGCCCGACGCTGGCCGAGGCGCTGCGGTGGCTCACGCACGCGGCGGCCGCGCTGGAGCACGCGCACGGGCGCGGCGTGCTGCACCGCGACGTCAAGCCGGGCAACCTCTTCGTCACGAAGCCGGGCATCCTCAAGCTGATGGACTTCGGTCTCGCCAAGAGCGCGCACGTGGCCGGCGTGACGGCGCAGGGCGCGGTGCTCGGCACTCCCGAGTACATGGCCCCGGAGCAGATTTCGGGCGCGCACCCGGTGTCGCCCGCGACGGACCTCTACTCGCTGGGCGTGGTGGCCTATGAGGTCCTCACCGGGCAGTTGCCCTTCCGCCACCCGCAGGCCGTGCCGCTCATGTTCCTGCACGTGCAGCAGCAGCCCACGCCGCCGCGCACGCTCAACCCGAACCTGCCCGAGCCCTTCGAGCAGATGGTGCTGAAGCTGATGCGGAAGCACCCGGACGAGCGCTACCCGAGCGCCGCCGCGCTGCGCTCCGACCTCGCGCGGCTGTGGCCGCTCGCCCTGCCTCCGAAGGCGCCGTCCGTGGGGACTACTCGCTCGCCGTGAGGGTGGCGTAGGCGGCGGCACGCACGCTGGCCCGTGGGTGCTGGCGCAGCGTGCGCAGGCGTCGGGCCGCGTCCTCGCGCCACCGCAGCCGTTGTCCCGCCGCCGAGACGAGCCCCACCGCGACGAGGGGGGCCTCGGAGGCCACCCGGTCCGCGAGCTCCAGCAGGGTCTCGGGGGTCCACTCGGCCTGTGGGTCTCCCACCGAGGCGGACACGAGCGCGGCGAGGGTCGGGGCGAAGAGGGGCTCCTCGCGCACCTCCGCCGTCAGCTCCAGCACCTCCTTCGCGGCGCTCCCCGCGTCGCGCCACTCGAGACCGCAGAGTCGGAGCGCGGCGCGCTCGGGCCACAGCGCGGTGTCCCGGGCGAGCACCTGGGCCAGCTCGTCCAGGTGTGTCCTCAGGCGCACGCGCACCGGCCTCGGCAGCGCACGCAGCTCCTGGCTGAGCGTCTTCAGCCGCTGGAGCGCGGGCACGTCCCGCTCGGGCGCGGCGTCGTGCGCCGGGGGGACGGGCGCGGAGAGGAGCTCCGTCATGCAGGCCACCACCTGCTCGAAGGCCTTGCCCTCCCGCGTCGTGTCCACCAGGGCCCGCGTGGCCTCGCGCCACTCGGCGCCGCCGGAGAGGTCCACCACCCGTTCGGCCGCCGCGCGTGCCACCGGCTCCTCCATGCCAGCGGACCAGCCCGGGAGTGCCGTGAAGGCCTGACGGCGCACGGTGAGCTCCGGGTGTCGGGCCACCTGGAGGAGGAGCTCCGCGTAGCGGGGGCGGGCGGCCGGGGGCAGCCGTGACGGGCTCTGGTCGAGGAGGCTCGCGGCCACGTTGGCGTCCGGGCTCCGGGCCATGGCCTCCAGCAGCTCCCACGAGGCGTCGTCGTCGAGGTACTGGCGCGCGGCATGGCCCACGGCGATGCGCACGTCCCGGTGGAGCTGGGGATTGTCCCACTGCTGACGGAGCAGGGCCACGCCCCGTGCGGTGCGGAAGGTGCCGAGCAGCCGCAGCACCTCCTTGTGGACCGTCACCTTGAGCTTCTCGCGCGAGAGCAGCGTGCCGAGCGCGGCGGAGAGCGTCTCGGGCGCCACGCGCTTCGCCACCCGGGGCACCGCGTACATGGCCACCCGGGCGCGGTCTCCGTCGAGGTTCTCCAACAGGAGGGGCAGTGCCGGCTCCGGCCGGTCCAGCCAGGCGAGCGCGCCGAGCGCCGCCTCCACCGTGGGCACGTCCCGCGAGTCGAGGAAGGGCGTGAGGAGTGTCCACCGTCACCACCTGCATGCGGGGCAGGATGTGCAGCACGCTCATCCGCTCCCAGGCGCTGCGCTCGGTGTCCCGGGCGACGAGCAGGAGCAGGTCGCGGAAGCGGTGTTGCTGGCGCGGCAGCCAGCGGTGGAAGCCGTCGCGGGCCGGGGGAATCCAGCCCGTCTTTCCCGTGGTGTGGCGCCCGTGCAGCCGCCGCCCCTGGAGGTACGGATCCAACCACTCCTGCCGGCGCCGGTGGAGGTGCTCGAAGACGAGGGGCAGGGTGGCGATGCTCTCGTCGCGGTCGAGCAGCTTGCGCACCCGGACATCCCGCGTGCGCGGTGGCTCGAGCCAGAGCTGGATGGCCGTCTGCGCGAGCCAGTCGGGCGTGGTCTCGGTGATGGGCTCGAGCAGGGTCTGGAGCATGTCCACGTTCCACGCGCGCCGGCCGAGCGCCTGGGTGAGCGTGAGGACGAGCCCATAGCTCTCGCGCTTGTTGGCGGAGCGGATCATCGGGAGCAGGGCCGCGAAGAGATGGTGCTCGGTGCCGCGCGGCAGGTCGCGCTCCAGCGGGGGGAGGACGAGCGTCCCGGACTGGCCGGCCAGCCGCTTCAGCGTGTCGAGGGCGAAGCGGAAGAGGGGGCTCTCGGGCCCGGTGGCGTGGGCGCGGATGAGCCGGAAGGCCAATTCCTGCAGCGCCACCTGCGTGCCGCGCGAGGTGTCCCGGGCCTCGACGACGTACGTCACCAGCGCTTCGAGGGACGGGAGGTGCTCGGGCGTGAAGACGGACACGGGCACCCGCGCGAGCTCGGACAGGGCCGCCTGTCGGACCGGGTCCTGCTCGTTCTTCAGGCGGGAGAGGTAGGTGAGCGTCTCCTTCAGGCCCCGACGGGACAGGCCGGTGCTGGACACGAGCAGCGCGAGCGCCCGGGCCCGGTCCTCGGCCTTGCTGGCGAAGGCGGCCTTCTGGAGGGGCTCGCGCGAGTGCTCGATGACGCGCAGGGCCTGCATGGCGAGCTGCAGGTCTCGATTCTCCTGGACCTCGCGCAGGCCGAGCTGGCGCGTGGCCTCGGCGTCTCGCGAGGCGTGGGGAAGGACGGCGAGCAGGGTGTCGGGCAGCACGCGCGGCGGCGCGCTCTCGAAGGCATGGGCGAAGAGCGCGGGACGCTCGGAGGGGGGGAGGGCCTTCAGGAATCGGGCGAGCTGGAGCGGGGCGTCCGCCAGGAGTCGCGAGAGGGCGAGCCGCTGCTCCTGGGAGAAGGACGAGGCCTCGCGCAGCAGGCCGTTGGGGAGCTCCTGGTTGAGGAGCGTCTCGCGGAAGGCCGGGCGGGTGAGGAGCGTGAAGAGCTGCTCCGGGTGGCGGCGCATGAGCCGCGGCAGCGTGTCCGTCACGAATCGCGGGAGCGAGTCCGGCGGAGCGAGCTCGCGCACGAGGACCAGCACGGCCTCGCTCTGGAGCAGGGTGAGCTCGGCCAGCGGTGTGCGGTAGGTCTCGAAGAGGCTCGCGCGCTCACGCTCCGGTGCGTCGGCGAGGCGCGAGCGGAGGAAGGCCAGCACCTCGTCCGGGTGGCGGTGCACCAGCGTGCGCCAGCCATGCACCGTGTAGCCGAACTCCCGCAGCAAGCGGCCGACCGCCTCCGCGTCGAGGGCGGGCAGGAGGAGGACGGCTTCCTCGGCACCGTGGCGGGAGAGGACGACCGGGAGGAGCCGGGCCGCGAGCGCGTTCCGCCGGGCGAGTGCCACCCCCTTGAGGACGCGGCGCCGGACGAAGGGAGCCAGCTCCGGGAGCACCCGTTCGAGGGCCGCGTCGTCCTGGAGGAAGTCTCCGGCGAAGGCGGCGGCCCGAGCGCGGACGAGGGTGGACGGGTGGGTGAGGCCGCGCAGCAGGGTGGCCTCGTCACGCGCCCCTCGGGCCAGCTCGAGCGCCAGGCAGGCCTCATGGGCCTCGCCCGACATGAGGTCGGCCAGGAGCTGTGCCAGCTCGGGAGTGCCTCGGCCGTCGCGTCCCAGCGTGGCGACCCGCGCGAGGCGTGCTCCGTACCCCAACGAGTCCAGCTCCGACTGCAATGCTTCGCGCGACGGTATCCGCATGAGCCCTCCCTCCGGAGGATGCGACGTTAGTCCACTTACAGCGGACGCTCAGGTGTGTTTCCGGCTGACCCCTGCCGCACGCTGGCTCGGAGGCGGTGGGGTCTGGAGTCTCCAGCTCGTGGACCCGCCGGCCGGGCTCCTGGAGTCCCAACACCCCAGGCTCCTGTGTCCTTTCGCGGGGTTGGCGGCGGCCCTCCCCTTGCTCTTCCCCGGGGCGAGGAGGACAGAAGCAATGCGAATCGACAGCGCGGGATGGACGCACGTGGGACGCCGCTCCCACAACGAGGATGCCTGGGAGGCTCGGGCGGAGCTGGGCCTGTTCGTGGTGGCCGATGGGATCGGCGGGTACGAGGGCGGTGAGGTGGCCAGCCGCTGCGTGGTGGACACCTTCACCGGCTTCTGCGAGCGCGTGGCCCGGGACTCCGAGGCCACCTGGCCTCATCGGCCCCGGCCCGGAAGCAGCCGCGAGGAGGACCTGCTCCTCAACTGCACCTGGCTCGCCCAGCGCGCCGTGCTCTCGCGCCGCGTGGGACACCTGCGCGAGATGGGCTCGACGGTGGTGGCGCTCTCCCTGGGTCCCGGGGGCGCGGCCGTGGCCCACGTGGGAGACAGCCGGCTGTACCGGCTGCGGGACGGGCGGTTGGAGGCGCTGACCCGCGACCACTCCATCCTGGAGGAGATGCGGGAGGCCGGCGTCGAGACGCCCGCGCGAGGAGAGAGCCCCTACGGACACCTCATCACCCGGGCGCTCGGGACGGAGAAAGCGGAGCCCACCGTGCGGCGGCTCGACGTGAGGGCGGGGGATGTGTTCCTGCTGTGCTCGGACGGGCTGTACGAGCCGCTCGGGCCGGAGCGGCTTGCCGCGCGGTTGGGTCAGGGCAGCGCCGCGGGCGTCGCCGAGGCCCTGGTGCGCGACGCGTATGCCGCCGGGAGCAAGGACAACATCACCGCGGTGGTGGTGGCCGTGCGGGCGGCGTAGGGCGTGGGAGAGGAGGAAAGGGGCTACTCGGGGTCCTCGGGGAGCAGGCCGTGGCGCTTCGCCAGGGCCCGCAGGTGCTTGCGATCCACGCCGGCCTGACGCGCGGCCTCCGAGAGGTTTCCTCCCGCGCGTGACAGCACGTCCCGCAGGTAGTGCCGCTCGAAGGACTCCACCACCGCCTGCTTCGCCTCCGCGAAGGGCAGGTCCGTGCGCAGCGGCACCTCGGGCCCCGTGCCCTGCGGCTGGAGCGACAGGCGCAGCTCCTCGAAGCCGTGCGCCCGAGGCGAGAGCACCAGCGCCCGCTCCAGCACGTTGCGCAGCTCGCGCACGTTGCCCGGCCAGTCGTGCCCCGACAGCAGCTCCAGCCCAGGGCCCCGGATGGGACCGGACTCCAGGCCCCTCCGGCGCAGCAGGTCCGCCACCAGCAGCGGCAGGTCCTCGCGGCGCTGTCGGAGCGGCGGGAGGGGAAGCGTCACCACCGCCAGCCGGTAGTAGAGGTCCGGCCGGAACGTGCCCTCGGCCACCGCCAGCGAGAGGTCCACCCGCGAGGCCGCCACCACCCGCACGTCCACCGCCTGCTCGGCATCTCCTCCCACCGGGCGCACCCGGCGCTCCTCCAGCACGCGCAGCAGCCGCGCCTGCACCGAGGGCGGAATGCCCGCCAGCTCGTCCAGGAAGAGCGTGCCCCCGTTGGCGCGCACGAAGGCGCCCGACCGGGCCGCCAGTGCTCCCGTGAAGGCCCCGCGCACGTGGCCGAAGAGCTCGCTCTCCACCAGCCCCTCGGGCAGCGCTCCGCAGTCCACCGCCACGAAGGGTCCCTTGCGCCGCGCGCTCGCCTCGTGGAGGGCCCGCGCCACCACCTCCTTGCCCGTCCCCGTCTCCCCTTGGATGAGCACCGTCGTGTCCGTGGGCGCCACGTGCTCCAGCACCGCGAACAGCTCGCGCATGGCCAGACTCTCGCCCACCAGCTCCCCGAAACGTCGCGCCTGGCTCGGGGCCACCTCCCACGGCTGTCCCTCGGCCTGGATGCGCAGGAAGCTCCGCCCCAGCTTGAGGGTGGCCCCCGCTCGCACCCGCACCTCGCCAATCCGCGAGCCCTCGTAGAGCGTGCCGTTGCGGCTCCCGAGGTCCTTCACCACGAAGCCCGTCCCCTCCGCGTGCACTTCCAGGTGCTCGCCCGAGACGCGCGGGTCGCTCAGCCGCAGCGCACAGCCCTCACGGGTGCCCACCCGCACCGGCTTCTCCCCGAGCGCCACCGCGCGCCCGGCATCGGGCCCGTCGATGACGACGAGCTGACAGCGCCGGGGTCGAGTGTTCCCGGGGGCATCTTGCTGGGTGCTGAGGACGGTCTCGGACACGGTGGCTGCGCTAGTCTAGAGCGGGTGAGGGAGCTACCGCGACAGCTCGGTCCGTATCGCCTCGTGCGCCGGCTCGGGGCAGGGGGCATGGCCGAGGTGTTCCTCGCGCTGGCCTTCGGCGCCAGCGGCTTCGAGAAGCGCGTGGTGCTCAAGGTGCTCCGCCCCGAGCACCAGGGCCATCCCACCTACGAGCGCATGTTCCTCGAGGAGGGCCGGCTGGGCGCGCGGCTGAGCCACCGCAACCTCGTGGGCGTGCACGACCTGGGGTACGCGGATGGTGCCTACTACGTGCGGCTGGACTACGTGGAGGGCGCGGACCTGGCCACCCTCCTGGCGCGTGGGCTGCCCGGGGCGCCGCTGGCGCTCTTCGTGGCGGACGAGCTCGCGCTGGCGCTCGCCGCGGTGCACGGGCTGGAGGACGAGGCGGGCCGGCCGCTCGGGCTGGTGCACCGGGACGTGACGCCGTCCAACGTGCTGCTGTCCCGGCTGGGCGAGGTGAAGCTGGCCGACTTCGGCATCGCCAAGGCCACGCTGCTGCGCGAGCAGACTCGCTCCGGAGTCCGCAAGGGCACCTACGCCTATATGTCCCCCGAGCAGGTGCGCGGTGGCGCGCTGGGCCCCGCGAGCGACCTCTTCTCCCTGGGAATCACTCTGCACGAGCTGCTCACCGGGCGCCGGCCCTTCGATGGCGAGACGCCGCTGGAGACGATGGAGCGCATCCGCGAGGCGGACGTGGGGCCGCTCGCGGACGTGGACGAGGACCTCCGCCCATTGCTCCGGGCCTGCCTCGCGCGCGGGCCGGAGGACCGGGTGGCCTCGGCCGAGGCGCTCCACCGGATGCTCTCCCCGCTGCGGCGTGCCCGCCCCGAGGCCGGGCCTCTGGAGCTGGCCCGGTGGGTGGGTGAAGGGCTTCGGGCCGCACAGCAGCGCGGCCCCCTCACGGAGACGGTCCTGGAGGACCCGTGAGCCGGGCTCAAGCCCGGGGGTGGCGCCTCACAGGTCGTCGCACGGCGTTCCCAGGCGGGCGCCCGCGTAGACCCCCAGCTCGTTGTAGATGAGCGGCAGGTTCTCGGAGACGGGCACCGCGCGGAGCTGCGTCTTCTTCTTCTTCTTCACGATCCACATCGAGGGCTGCTCCCGGTCCAGCAGGAGCTGGAGGTCTCCCTTCTTCGTGGAGAAGATCTCCCCCTTGGAGTCGGAGATGACGTTGACCATCTCCTGCTGCTTGAGGTTGCCCCGGGGCCCGATGAACACCCGGAAGGACTTCTGCTCCGACGGGTGGAAGCCCCGGTCCACCAGGTAGTAGGTGCCTCGCGGATCGCGCAGCAGGGCGTAGGGCACGTACTTCTGCGGGCTCGGCTCGTACGTGGCCTGGCGCAGCAGCTCCCGGGCCTTGTCGGGCTCGAGCACCGTGAAGGGCGTGTTCCGGGTGCCACAGCGCACCGCGCAGGTCTTCTCCTCATGGTCCAGCTTGATGGCCGAGTAGGGGCGGAGATCCCGTCCGTAGTAGTCGGCGTTCGCGCTCGGATCGACGAAGCGCGGATCGAGGAAGAGGTAGCCGGGCAGCTGATTGTCGGAGGACTTGGGGAGCTGGAAGAACCGGCGCCCATCCCCGTAGAAGAACTGGGGCCTTCCATCCTCCGTGGGCACCACCACGGCGTAGTGCTCCTGGCCATCGGTGCATACCGAGGTGGCCTCCATCAGCATCCGTTGACGCAGGGTCTTCTCATTACCCCAAGGGGGCTCCAGGGCCAGGGCGCCACCTGAGGAGAGGACCACCGTCAGAACGAGGAAACGTGCGAGTGACATGGGTGGACTCTCCGCCTACAGGTTGTCCAGGAAGAAGGAGGTGGTGGCTTCCGGGGAGAGGGTTTCCGACCCCACGCGGGTCGTCCAGACCACCTTCTCCGCCTCGATGCGTGGGTCCATGGTCTCTCCAAACCGGCAGTCGAGTGCCTTCACCCGGGCCCGGACGGTCCGCCGGGCCTCCTCGGACCGACTGCACAGGCTCTGCAGCGCCTCGAGCGGGGCTCCGCAGTAGCTGGAGATGGATTCCTCGGTGAGCAGCTTGTCCGAGACGGAGTCCCAGTCGATGCGGGCCTCCACCGGCGTGCCGCACGCCTCGTTCAGGGCTTGGACCTTCAGGGCGAACTGCCGAGCCGTGTCGTCCATCCAGTACTTCCGATCGAACGACTCTCCCCGGCCGATCGTGCCATCCGCCATCTGCCGCTGGTACAGCTCGTAGACGTCCTCGGCCTTCAGGGCCTGGGTCCGCGCCGCGTCGAGCTGGACAGAGACCAGCCCATCCCGGTTGAGCACCAGGAGGTAGTTGCGCTCGCGGTTGTTCCAGCGCTCCACGTAGAAGAACCGCATGTCGCGGCCCCGCCAGCGCGCGTAGTACTCCGTCAGGTTCGGGTTGGCCTTCTGGAGAAGGACCTTTCCGTCGACGTCATCCTTCGTGCCCTGGAAGTAGAGGAGGAAACTCCTGCTCTCAGCGGGCATGAGCGGGATGATCGTCACCGTCTCGCCGCTCGATGCGGAGAACACCTTTCCCTGTCCCACGGACGCGGATGCATCGGGGCGTGTGCCTCGGGCGCACCCCAGCGCGAAGGCCAGGACAGTCATTGCCAGTGCGAGTCTCAAGCGTGTCACCTCGGTGTGGGCCCGGCACCCGCGTGACTGCCACGGGTCAGAGCGAGATCTCATATAGCTTGCAGTACTGACGGACCCGTGGGCGCTCCGAGGACGGGACCCGGACCCATTGCGCGCGGGCATTGGAGAGGTCTCGGTCGCGGCAGTGCGCGCGGGTGAGGAGCGCGAAGGAGGCGCCCGAGAGCTGGACCCGCTGGCTGCGGCGGATGAGATGGAGCGCCTCCTCGACCTTGCCGCTGGCCAGCGACTGCTCCGCCAACTCCAGGTCCTTGCGCGCCGCCTCCGGGAGGACCTCGGACGAGCCCTGCCGCTCCGGCGGATGCGTCCGCGCCGTCTGCCGGGCCGGCGTGCCCGTGGGGGTGGGAACGTCGGTAGTGGAGGGCTTCGCGGTCTCCGTGGGGGCGTTCGGAGCCGGTGAGGGGGTGCCAGTCGCCGGCTCCACGGGGGCCGAAGGAGGGGCGGAAGCAGGAGCCGCGGGCGCGGGCTGGGTCATTGCCACCGCTGTCGCGGGCCCGGAGGCCGGCGCCGAGGGTGCTCCGGGACGCAGCCACACGAGGAGGGCGGCGATACCCACCAGGGCCACCGCCGCCGCGATCACCACCCCGGGCCTCTTCTTCGCGCTCGCTTCGGGCGCCGGGGTCTCGGGAAGCTGCTCTGTCTCTCCGGGGGCCGAGGGCGGAGCCTCCTGGGGTGGGCGCTTCCTCGCGACCGCGGTCGCCGGGGAGGTGTCAGCGGGCTCGTGCGAGGAGAGGGTCTGGAGCGGGCTTCCCGTCAGCTCGGTGATGAAGGCATCGACGTCCTGTTGGCGATCCTCCGGCCGTTTCGCGAGTGCCCGTTCGACGGCCGCGACGGCCTGGGCGGGAGCCTCCGGTGCGAGGGGGGCCAGCGGGTCGGGCGCCTCGTGGACGATGCGGTAGATGAACTCGGGGAGACTCAGTCTGGCGAACGGCCCCTTGCCGGCGAGCATCTCGTAGACGATGCAGCCGAAGGAATAGATGTCGGTGCGGGCGTCCACCTCCCGGTTCTTACCCATCGCCTGCTCGGGGGCCATGTACCGCGGCGTCCCGAGCAGGACGGAGTCCTGGGTCTGCAGCGTCTGGGAGTCGATGATCTTGGAGATGCCGAAATCGAGCAGCTTCACCCGCTCGCCCACCACTCCCCCAGCCTCGTGGGGGACGAGGAAGACGTTGTCGGGCTTGAGATCACGGTGCACCACGCCGGCACGGTGGGCCGTCTGCAGGGCCGCGCCGATCTGCCGGGCGATGTCGAACACCTCCTCGTTCGAGAGGCGCCGCTGCCGCAGCCGTTTGGCGAGGCTCTGCCCCCGGAGGTACTCCATCACCAGGAAGGCGGAGCCGTCCTCCAGGGTATCGAAGTCGAGCACCTCGACGATGTTCGGATGATCGAGCCGGGAGGCAATCTCCGCCTCCCGACGGAACCGAGCATGCGCATCCGGGCCCAGCTCCACGTTGTTCCGCAGCACCTTGATGGCCACCTGTTTGCCAGGAAGCCGCAGGTGCCGGGCCAGGAAGACCGAGCCCATGCCGCCCCGGCCCAGCACGGAGGAGATCTCATAGGTGTCCCGCAGAACCGTTCCGACGGGGAGCTCGCCAGCAGAGGGGAGGGTCATGGCAGAGGGTATTTTCGCGCCTGGAGTGGATTGCGTTCTAGTGTCCCTACGCACGTATTACCAGCTACCACCCGGATGCCCATCGGGTAGGGTTTTCTCGTCGAATGAGAGGAGCTCGCGGTGGATCTGAGCGCAGGCGTGTGGCAGTCGCTGAAGGCGGTGCGGGAGCGGGCGCCGCTCGTGCACAACATCACCAACTACGTCGTGATGAACAACACGGCCAACGCCTTGCTGGCCGTGGGGGCCTCGCCGGCCATGGTGCATGCCCGCGAGGAGGTGGCGGACTTCGCGGCCCTCTCGCAGGCGCTGGTGGTGAACATCGGCACCCTGTCGCCGGAGTGGGTGGAGGGGATGCGGCTGGCGGTGGAGGCCGCGCGTCGGGCAGGGGTGCCCTGGGTGTTGGATCCGGTGGGCGCCGGGGCCACGCGCTACCGCACCACCACCGCCGCCGAGCTGGCGCGCCAGGCCCCGGCCGTCATCCGTGGCAACGCCTCGGAGGTGCTCGCGGTGGCGGGTGAGGCGGGGGCCACGCGCGGGGTGGACAGCACCCAGTCCTCCGAGGTCTCGCTCGAGGCGGCACGGAGGCTCGCCGCCTCCCTGGGCACCGTGGTGGCCGTCACCGGCCGGACGGACTACGTCACCGATGGCGACCGCATGGTGGCGGTGGACAACGGCCATCCGCTCATGGCTCGGGTGACGGGCATGGGGTGCACGGCGTCCGCGCTCGTGGCCGCCTTCCTGGCGGTGGAGCCCGACGCGGTGCTGGCCGCCGCGCGCGCCCTCGCCGTGCTGGGTCTGGCGGGAGAGCTCGCGGCCGAGCAGTCCCAGGGACCGGGCTCGCTGCAGTTGCACCTGCTGGACGCGCTCTACACGCTGGACGAGGCCACCGTGCGCGCCCGCGCCCGCGTGCGCTGAGAGAGGCCCCTGGATGACCCGGCGCGTGCTCGATCTGTCCGTTTATCTGGTCACCGACCGTTCGCTGGCGCGCGGGCGCGAGCTGGTGGACGTGGTGCTCGCCGCGGTGCGGGGTGGGGTCACCGTGGTGCAGTTGCGCGAGAAGGATGCGTCGTCGCGCGAGATGTTGGAGCTGGGCCGCGCGCTCCTCGGCCGGCTCCGTCCACTCGGGGTGCCGCTCATCGTCAACGACCGGGTGGACCTGGCCCTGGCGCTGGGGGCCGACGGGGTCCACGTGGGGCAGAGCGACCTGCCACCCGAGGTGGCCCGACGTCTGCTGGGGCCCGAGGCGCTGGTGGGACTGTCCATCACCGGGCCGGAGGACCTGCCCACGTTGGATCCCTCGGTGGTGGACTACGCGGGCGTGGGCCCCATCTTCCCCACCGCCTCCAAGGCGGACGCCACCCCGGCGCTCGGGCTGGAGGGCCTCGCCCACCTGCGACGCCAGCTCTCCGTCCCGGTGGTAGCCATCGGCGGCATCACCCTCGCCAACGCCTCGGCCGTCATCGCCGCGGGGGCGGACGGGGTCTCGGTGGTGTCCGCCATCTGCTCCGCGGACGACTGCGAGCTGGCCGCGAGGAGTCTCGCCAGGTCTGTCAGGGAAGGGCTCGTGTGCTCCCCCGGAAGGTCGGACCCTCCTTCCTGACGAGGGGCGCCCTCATGGTTGCTGGACGGAACGTGAGTTTCGCGGTTTCCTCGCATTGAGGAGGAGTTGAGGGATGACCAGTGCGGTGACGGAGGTGAAGGAGGCGGCTGCCGCGCGCCTGCTCTTCGTGGCGGGCGAGCGCGAGACGCAGCAGGTGTTGGAGCGGCTGCGAGGGACGGGACTGGACGTCTCCTCGGAGCGGGTGTCCACACCGGAGGCGCTGAGGGCCGCGCTGGAGCATCCGTGGGACCTGGCCGTGTGTGGGGCGGAGCTGGCGGGGCTCGGCTTCCAGGAGGCGGCGCCGCTGTTGCGAGAGAAGGCTCCCGCGCTGGCCTTCCTCGTGCTCACGCCGCGGTGGGACGAGGCGGAGCTGAGCGCGGCCCTGGCTGCGGGCGCCAAGGGCTACGTGGATATGGGGCGGCTGGCGCAGGTGGTGCTGGAAGTCCAGCGCGAGGTGCGGCGGGCCGTCGAGCGCCGTGAACACCAGAATGCCGTGGAGCGGCGCCAGCGCGGCAGCGAGTTCCTGGCCGACCTCAACCATGAGATCCGCTCGCCCCTCAACGGCATCATTGGCTACTGCGAGCTCTTGATGCTCGAGGAGGGCAGCCGCCTGACGCCGCCCGGGCGTCGCGACCTCGACATGGTCAAGAAGAGTGCTCAGGCGCTGCTCGCGCTCATCAACGACGTCTTGGAGCTGATCCGGATCGCCGCGGGCCGGATGGAGGTGGTGGGGGAGGTGCTGAACTTCCGGGAGATGGCCGAGGAGTGTGCCGGCACGGTGCGCGAGCAACTCGAGGGCAAGGACGTCGAGCTCACCACGGACATCGCGGAGCAGGTGTACCTGCTGCGCACGGACGAGCTGAAGCTGCGCCAGGTGCTGCTCCACCTGCTGTCGTACGCGGCCAGCTCCACCGCGTCCGGAACAGTGGCGCTCACCGTGCGCGCCGAGGGCCGCGATGCCGTCTTCACCATCGAGGACACGGGAGGGGGCATCCCCGAGGAGGAGCTCCCCCTGCTCTTCGAGCAGTTCCGCCGGGTGGGAGACGCGAAGGGACGCAAGGTGGGTAGCACCGCGCTGGGGCTGGTGCTCGCCAAGGAGCTGACGCGGGTGCTGGGGGGCTCGCTGGACGTACGGAGCACCCTGGGGCGCGGCACCACCTTCACCGTGCGGCTGCCCTGCCTCCTCGAGGACGAGGCTTCCTGAGCCGCCGGCGAGGACTTCCGTTCACCCGGCCTCGCCGCCGTCGATGTTGTAGGCCGCGCCGGTGATGGAGGCCGCGGCGTCCGAGGCCAGGAAGACGCACAGCGCCGCGACCTCCTCGGGCTGGATGACCCGGCCCATGGCGTTCATGTTCGCCAGCACCGCGTGTGCCTCCTGCTCCGAGCGGCCCGTGCTCTTCGAGATGGCCGACTTCGCTTGGGTGAGCATGTCCGTCTCCACCCAGCCCGGGTTGACGATGTTCACCGTCACGTTCTTGCGCGCCCACTCCACCGCCAGCGAGCGCGTCAGCCCCAGCAGCGCGTGCTTCGAGGCGCAGTAGGCCGACGTGTACTTCACCCCCCGCGTCGCCGCGATGGAGCCGATGTTGATGACCCGGCCCCCGCCCGCCGCCGCCATCGCCGGAATCAGCTCGCGGCTGAAGAGGAAGGGCGCCGTCACGTTCACCGCCATCACCTTCTGGAAGTCCTGCGTGGACGTCTTGTTCAGCGGCGCCGACACGGTCATCCCCGCGTTGTTCACCAGCACCCGCGGCGTCCCCGCCTCGAGAATCCGCTTGCTCGCCGCCAGCACTGCCGCCTCGTCCGCCACGTCGACCGCCAGCGGGCGCACCGCTCCGCCCGACTCGCGAGCGAGGGACTCCAGCGCGTCCGCCGCCCGCGCCAGCGCCCACACCTCGTAGCCCTCCTTCACGAAGGCCTGCACCAGGGCCCGGCCGATGCCTCGGCTCGCGCCCGTCACCACCGCCGTCTTCTTGGGAGTCGTCATGACTCCGGACAATACCCGGCCCTCGTTCGTCTGGTCCTCCTGGTGATACAAGCCCCAGCCGCCCACCCCCCTGGAGGACTCCCCCATGCCGCGCGCGGACATCACCGACCTCTTCCGCATCGACGACCTGCTCTCCCCCGAGGAGAAGGCCGCTCGCGACACCGTCGCCCGCTTCGTCGACACCGAGGTGCTGCCCATCATCGGCAAGCACTTCCGCGAGGGCACCTTCCCCTCCCACCTCGTGCCGCGCCTCGGCGAGATGGGGGTGCTCGGCGCCAACCTCCAGGGCTACGGCTGCGCCGGGATGAACACCGTCAGCTACGGCCTCATCCTCCAGGAGCTGGAGCGAGGGGACTCGGGGCTGCGCTCCTTCGCCTCGGTGCAGGGCTCGCTCTGCATGTTCCCCATCCACGCCTACGGCAGCGAGGAGCAGAAGCAGCGTTTCCTGCCCGGTATGGCCCGGGGAGAAATCATCGGCTGCTTCGGCCTCACCGAGGCCGACTTCGGCTCCAACCCCGCCGGCATGCGCACCCGCGCCCGCCGTGACGGGGACACCTGGGTGCTCAACGGCGCCAAGACGTGGATCACCAACGGCACCGTCGCCAACGTGGCCGTCGTGTGGGCCAAGACGGACGAGGGCGGCCCCGAGTCCATCCGCGGCTTCCTCGTGGAGAAGGGGATGCCTGGCTTCACCGCCCAGGAGATTCCGGGGAAGTTCTCCCTGCGCGCCTCCACCACCAGCGAGCTGTCCTTCCAGGACGTCCGAGTGCCGGACAGCAACGTGCTGCCCGGGGTGACGGGGCTGCGAGGGCCCCTGTCGTGCCTCAACAACGCGCGGATGACGATCGCCTTCGCCGTCACCGGCGCCGCCATCGCCTGCTTCGAGGGGGCTCGCGAGTACTCGCTCACCCGGGGCCAGTTCGACAAGCCCATCGCCGCCTACCAGCTCACCCAGGAGAAGCTGGCGGACATGCTGCAGGAGATTGTGAAGGCGCAGCTCCTCTCGCTGCGGCTGGCGCGCCTCAAGGACGAGGGCAAGGTGACGCCCGTCATGGTGAGCCTCGCGAAGCGCAACAACGTGAAGGCCGCGCTGGAGATCGCCCGCGTGGCCCGGAGCATCTACGGCGCCAACGGCGTCACCGACGCCTACCCGCCGATCCGCCACATGCTCAACCTGGAGAGCGTCTACACCTACGAGGGCACCCACGAGGTGCACACGCTGGTGCTCGGCAAGGCCATCACCGGCTACGACGCCTTCAGCTGAGCCTTCAAGGGACGGGCGTCGCTGCGTCAGTCGAGGAAGCGCCTCCACCAGCCGCCAGCCCTCACCCTCAACATGGCTCCCGTCCCTCCTCTACGCTTCGGCGGCGCCTGGCAGGGTCGGTGATAGTGTCCGAACATGAACAGTCGCTTCGCGTCCGCGTTCCTTTGCTTGACCTTCGCGAGCTGCCACTGTGGGAGCAGTGGGATCGCGCCCCCCCTGTCGCACTTCGATCCCCCCAGCGCCACCACCCTCCCCGAGGTGGGCTCGCTCGTCTCAGTAATCAACCTCGACGACGAGCCGGTGGTCTGTTTCACGACCGACGGCACGACCCCGGACTGGAACGGGGGCGACTGCCCGAACCGGCTCGACGCGAACCGCCAGATCGCGGTGCCCAAATGCGGGTTCAACGTAATCCACATCGCGTGGTCGGCGGGCACGGACGAGGCCAGCTACGTGGTCGAGAGCGAGGACTGCAAGGCAAGCTGCGCCCCGGTGCTGCCCTGGTCCAACGGAGAGCTGGTGCGCGCCTTCGCGCTCTGGCAGGACGAGATCAAGTGCAAGCTGAACGGGTGCGAGAACCCGGCGGCCACCGGCGACTGGTCGGCGCAGTGCGACACCGGGAGCGTCGCCTGGAACGTGGGCCTCGACGGCCTGCGCGCGGTCAGCACGTTCACCTTCGACGCCTGCGCTCACGCCGTCACCATCGACGTCGAGGAGGGCGGAACGACGGTCGCGCGGACGTTCAACCTCGTGGTCGACGGCCAGCTGCTCCAGGACACCGACTTCAGCGGCAACGGTAACGAGGGCGGGACCGTCACGGTGTCAGGCGATTTCACCGGCACGGTGACCTCGCGCATCGTGATCAAGAACAAGAAGCGCGGCGGCGGCAGCTTCGAGGCGGCATGCTCGGCAGATCCTCTGGAAGGGATGGAGTGCGCCCCGTCGAGCGCGAAGATCGCCTACGACTTCCCGGACTGGAGCTGCCACGGCGGTATCTGCCCAGTCTCCGCCGTGGCCGGCTGCGAGAGGTCCGACGTCGACGGTGACACCCTCGTCGATGCCGACGACAACTGCCCCGAGCATCCGAACACCGACCAGGCCGACGTCGATGGCGACGGCATCGGCGATGCCTGCGACAATGACCCGGGCTTCGTCGTCATCCGCTTCAAGACGAAGAACCGTTGCCTGCTCGCCGGCGACGACAAGGTCCACTCGACGAGCACGTGCGAGCCCGCCGACCCGCTCCAGCAATGGCAGATGTTCCCCGACGGCGACGACGCCTTCGGGTTCCGCAACCTCGCGAACGGCGAGTGCCTGAGCCAGTCCGGCATCCTCGCCGGCCCCTGGACCGTCGTCACCGACCCGTGCGACGGCAGCGACGAGCAGCGCTGGATGCTCGAGAGGTACGACCAGGGCGGCTTCGACGAGTATTTCCCCATCCGTCTGCACAACGTCGCCGACAACTTCTGCGCGTACACCGACTTCACGGGGAACGTGTTCGGCACGGCCGCCAATTGCGGGCAGTGGGGAACCGAGTCGAACCGGAAGGTCGGGTTGTACTACGGAGGCGCGTTCGACACGCTGCCGTACCAGCCGTGAGTCGGCAGCGTCCGAATCCCACGGGCGGGCGCGGCTTCGGCAGGCGACCGCGCGCGCCCGCCGGGCACCAGACGCTCGGTTCCGGCCCCCAGGGTGTCAGATGACTCGAAGGGCGCGAAGTGTCGGAACGAGTTCTTTGACACCTTCCCCGGCCTCGAATCCTCAGCGGCATGCTGCTTGTCCTCACTCTGAGCGGCTGCGCGGCAGCGCCTGCTCACCCACCCGCCACCGCCCCGGCCTCGGGAGTCGCCCCCATAACCCGGGCTGGGACCGCAACGCCAATCCACTCGCTGATTTTGACGACGTCCGCGAACTCCAGCGGGCCCTTCAGGCCAGCGCTCTCACTCTCGCCTCCGCCGCCGACGAATCCTCCACCGGACCCGCGAGCCTCATGCTCATCGATCCCGATGGGAACCCCATCCTGATTGATCAGCACGTCCCGAAGCCGGCGCGCTGAGGAGGCGCTCACGGCCAGAGGTGGCCAGGCTCAGGGTCCAGCGCCACGCGCGCGGCCTGCTCCTCCGATTGCCCGGCCTCTCCACCGGGTTACCGCGCCAGGGCTCCGGCGAGTGGCGAGGCTGAGTCAGCGTGCATCGCCCGATGGATGCTTCGCATCCCACTGGACAATGCCTTCCATCGCTGGCTCGAAGACACCCGCGAAGAAGTCGAGGACGCCTGCGCGCTGGTTGCTGTGGTTCTCGAAGTCGTGGGTGAGCATGGGAAAGACCGCGCGGGCCGGTGGACCTTCTGGGGAGCAGTCCCTCACACGGGCTCGGGTCGACGCACCATCGAGATCGCTGGACGTCTCGTCGAGGCCGGAGCCTCCCTGCCCTGCCTCAAGTGCTGCTCGAGTCGTTCGCGGATCAGCAGCAGCAGCTCCCGCTGGGTCTCGCGACGGCGGGAGGCCTTCCGCAGCCAGAGCGATGCCTTGAGCTGGAGCCCCCCCGAGGCGCCGGAGATCCAGACGTGTGGGGGGTGGGTATCGGAAACGTGCGGGTGCGCCCGCAGGTCCGACTCGATCTCGTCGCACGCGGTGCGCAGCGCCTCCGTCGACAGCTCGGTGGGAACGGGGACGACCAGCTCCAGCCGGCGACGGTCGGCCACGGAGAGGTTCTCCACGCGCAGCTCCCCCACCCGCACATTCGAGACGACCACCCGCGTATGCCGGGGCGTCTCGAGCGTGACCGCCGACAGGGAGATGGAGAGCACCGTGCCCTCGGCGGCGACGCCCCCGCGGAACTCCTCCATGCGAACCCGGTCTCCGAGCCGGAACGGCGGGTCGACGAGCATGTTGGCGAACGCGAAGGCGTTGCGGATGGGATCCCGGGCGGCGAGCGCCAGGCCTGCGCCGAGACCACCGAGCAGCAGGTAGAGCTGGCCCGTGGCGCCGAACTTCACGGCCATCGTGAGTGCGGCGCTCACCCAGACGATCACCTTCCCGAGGTGTCGCGCCGACATGACCGCGGCGCGCGCCACGGCGTTGTGCCGCAGCCGCGCGCTGTGCTCCCCCGTCGTCCAGAGCACCTCGAGGGCCCGCGAGAAGAACCAGAAGGCGGCGAAGATCGCCACCACCTCGGCTGCAAACGAGAGCACCTCCGGGTCGATGGCGATGGGGACCATCAACAGGGCGGCGCTCGCCGCGATCACGAACAACGTCACGGGCTCCGCCAGCCGATCGAGGCCGCGCAGCCCCAGCCGGGTCCGGCCCTTCAACCGTCGGCCGATCCATCGCGCCAGAAAGAAGGTGATCAGTGCGATCACCAGCACCGTGAGCAGCGCCAGGAGTCGTTCGGGGATCGTGGCTTCGAGGATGTCGGGAATCATCACGCTCTGCGCCAGCGCCCACCTTCGGTTCCAGGCGACTCGAAGCCTACCTGTCGGGCGGTCCGCCTCTCGCCGCTGCGTCGCAGGAAGTACGCGGCGGGGAAGAGCACCACGAACGCCACCAGGGACGACACCACGACCATCACCAGCGGTCCGGACTGCTCGAAGACCTGGGTCGCGACGATCGTGGCCGCCGCGACGCTGCGCTGCCCGGTGGCCAGCCCCAGCACGGCCCGATGACTCGGCTTCCGCCCGCCGAGGGTATAGCCGATGAGGAAGGCCCCGAGGGTGAACAGGAACGCCGCGGCGAGGGCGCCCGACCCCACCATGCCGATGACCGACGGCAGGTGCAGCAGGAACGTCGCCGCGACCAGGATGATCAAGGAGAGCTGTGAGGCCCGCCCGAACAAGGGTCCCAGCTTCGCTGAGAGGCGCGGCGTCACCGCGTGCACGACCAGCCCGACGACCAGGGGGAGGAACATCGTGAGCAACAATGACGGCGCGATCTGCATGACCCGAACCTCGGCCCACGGCAGCACCGCCGGGAGCACGAGCGGCATGTAGATGATCGTGCCGATCATCAAGGTGACCAGGAGCCCGGTGGCGAGGGTGAGATCCGTCTTCGCGGCGCGGACGAGCGCCACGAGAAAGGGCGCGCCCGCCACGGTGGCCAGCAGGAAGAGCCCGATCGCGTACGGCGCCTCCAGGTTCAGCAGCCGGGCGATCCCGTAGGCAAGGACCGGCACGAGCACGAAGTTGGCGATCAGCGCGGCGGCGAGGAAGGCGGGGCTCCGCAGTGGACGGGTGACCTCACGAATCGATCGCCCCAGCCCCGCGCCCGCCATGCTGACCACGGCGAAGAAGGGCACGATGAAGCCCAGCAGTGCTTGAAGGAACTCTTCCATGCTGCCTCAACGGTAAGGAGGCGGAGGCTTCTCCGAAGCATCCGACTGTCCGGGCGTCCGATGCGCCGGCCTGAAGGGCAGCCTCGACCAGCGCGGGAGGATCGCCTCGCCGAGGCCGCTGCGTCGCAGCTTCGCCTCGACGTCTGGCTGAGGTCGGGCGAGCAGCAGCAATTGCTGCCTCTCGACGAGCCAGTCCCGGAGATGGAGGAGTTCCTGGCAGGCGGTCAAGTCGATGTACGGGACGTAGCGGAGATCGATGACGACCTGCCGGAGGTCGGCGCCTGGCTCCTCGATGGCCACGTGAACGCGCGCCCCTACGGCCGCCGCGTTGGGGAAGAAGAGCGCTCCTCTCCGACCACCGCAACCCGGGCAGCGCGAACGCCGGCAGACCTCCCTCGATGCGGCCGACCGACGGCAGTTCCAGCCCGAGGACGCCAACGACCCCGGTCGCGAGCCCCACCGCCAGCAGGGGCCCGAGGTGTGGACGGCGAAACAGACGCAGCACCACGAGCAGCCCGAGCGCGGTCGCCCCGACGGCTGCCGTCGTCCAGTCCAGAGAATCCTGCGCGCTCGAGACGGCGCGGACCGCTGCCGGAAGTGTGCCGCCGCTCGCCTCCACGCCTAGCAGCTCCGTCACCTCCCCCGAGGTGATGAGCAGCCCCGCGCCGATGAGGTAGCCATTCAGCACGGGCTGCGAGAGGAAGTAGGCGATGTAACTCAGGCGCAACAGGCCCGCGCCCACCAGGAGGAGCCCGGTGAGCGCGGTGAGCTGGATCGACAGGGAGATGAACCGCCCCGCATCGCCTCCCGCGAGCGGCGCCACCGTCGCCAGGACGAGCACGGCGCCAGGCGCGGTCGGCGAAAGCGAGAGCCGGCGCGAGGTGCCGAAGAGGAAATACGCGGCCATCGGCAGAAGGAGCGCGTAGAGGCCCGCCAGCAGGTCCGGAGGCAGGTCCTGGTGCCGATAGCGGCGGATCCAACCGATGACCGGCAGCCATCGCTCGAGCCGCTTCGGCATGGATGCTCCTCATGCGTCAGTCGTGGTGCAAGCTGCTCCTGGAGCAGCTCACCCCGCGTCAGCTCGGCGCCCTCGCCCAGCTTCACCTCGATGCGCTCCAGCTTCCCGGTGAAGCGGAAGGGCAAGCGGTCACGATAGCCGGCGAACACGGGCGACATCTTGTCCTCGCCCACGTCGAGGCTCTCGCTGAAGCGCCCGGGGACCTGCTTGTCGATGCGGCCCTGCGCGACGGGACGCCCGTTGCAGAAGAGCCTTACGTCGGCAGGGCCTCCCCGCTTCTGCGCGTCCTCGCACTGGAACTCGAGCCTGAGCTCGACGCGGCCGGTGGGCAGCGGGTCCTGCGAGATCACGTCGTAGCGGTCGAAGGTGAACGCGTTGTAGTGGTAGCGAAGCCGCCGATCGTCGTCGACGAAGAGGGTCCACCCGGCCATGTCGCCGCCCATGCAGATCAACACGCCGCGCGAGTCCTCGGAGAGCTCCGCGAACACGTCGATCGAGTGGTTCACGTTGGAGAACCGCGGCGCGCTGCCCTCGGGCAGGCGGACCATCCCCGGGTAGAAGGTCAGGTCCGAACGGCCGGAGTAGTGGCTCGGGCGCAGCGAAGGATCCGCGCGCTCGCTGAAGCGATCGTCGAGCGGGAACACGTTGTACTTCGCCGCCTCGATGAGGAACTGATCCTGCAGCTCGCGCAGCTTGTCGGGATGTTTCGCCGCGAGGTCCTCGGACTGGCTGAAGTCCTCCTCGATGTCGTAGAGCTCCCAGGTGTCCTTCGCGAAGTCCGCCGAGCCGGAAGTCTCCCACGGCAGGCGCCCGTGCCGGCAACTGGCGATCCACCCGTCCTTGTAGAGCGCACGGTTCCCCAGCATCTCGAAGTACTGCGTCGTGCGGGTGCTCTTCGCCTCGGCGTTCGCGCGGTCGAAGGTGTAGGCCATGCTCACGCCCTCGATCGGCTTCTGCGGCACGCCGTTCACCATCGACGGCTCGGCGATCCCCACCACCTCGAGGATCGTCGGAACGATGTCGATGACGTGGTGGAACTGGAAGCGGCGCTCGCCCCTGTCCGCGATCCACGACGGCCAGCTCACCACCATCCCGTTGCGGGTGCCGCCGAAGTGGGATGCGACCTGCTTCGTCCACTGGAACGGGGTGTCGCCCGCCCACGCCCAGCCCACCGCGAAGTGCGGCCAGGTGCCGGGCATCCCCCAGTCCTTCTCGAACCGGCGGCTGTCCTCGAGCGACGGGGAGAGGCCCTGCATCGTGGTGCCTTCGTTGATCGTGCCCTCGAGGCCGCCCTCCGCGCTCGAGCCGTTGTCGCCCAGGATGTAGATGAAGAGCGTGTTGTCGAACTCGCCCAGCTCCTCGAGGGTCTGCACCAGGCGGCCGACCTCGTAGTCGCAGTGCTCGAGGTAGTCGGCGTAGATCTCCGCCTGCAGCGAGAGCAGCCGCTGCTCCTCGGGGCTGAAGCTGTCCCAGGCCGGGATCCCCTCGGGGCGGGGCGTGAGCTTGGTGCCCTTCGGCACCACCCCCAGCGCGATCTGCCGCTTCAACGTCTCCTCGCGGTAGTGGTCCCAACCCATGTCGAAGCGGCCCTTGTTGCGACCGCGCCACGCCAGCGGCGGCTGGTGCGGACCGTGCGCGGCGGCGGGCGCGAAGTGGACGAAGAGCGGACGCTCGGGCGCAATCGCCTTCTGGGTGCGCATCCACTGGATGCAGTCGTCTGCGAGGTCGGTGGTGAGCTGGTAGCCCTCCTCCGGCTTCCGCGGCACGTCGACCGGCGTCGTGTTGCGGAAGAGGGCCGGGTAGAACTGGTCCGTCTCGCCGCCGACGAAGCCGTAGAAGTAGTCGAAGCCGCGCCGATGCGGCCAGTAGTCGAAGGGCCCGGCGGCGCTCGTCTGCGAATCGGGGACGTTGTGGTTCTTGCCGAACCACGCGGTGGCGTAGCCGTTTGGCGAGAGCAGCTCACCGATGGTGGCGCAGCTCTTCGGCAGAATGCCGCTGTAGCCCGGATAGCCCGTGGCCATCTCCGCCACGATCCCGGTGGAGACGGAGTGGTGGTTGCGGCCGGTGAGCAGCGCAGCGCGGGTGGGAGCGCACAGGGCGGTGGTGTGGAACTGGCAGTACGTCAGCCCGATGCCGCCCAGACGGTCCGCCGTCGGGGTGCGCACCAGACCACCATAGGTGCTCGGCCAGGCGAACCCCACGTCGTCGAGCAGCACGAGCACGATGTTCGGCGCCCCCTCCGGCGCCTTCTGCAGCTGGGGAAAGTCGGGCTTCGACTCCTCGTAGGTCGTCCCGATCTTCGCCCCCGAGAAACGGTACTCGGGACGGGGGTAGACGTCGCGATTGATGCCACGAAGAGACGGCGGCTTCTTTCCTGGCATGGTGCGCTCCTTCAAGCGGTGGGTGGACCCTGGACCACGTTGCGCACGAGGGCCCCGGGTGTTCAGGCCCTTTCGATTTCGTCCGGTGCCAGGCCAGTGGGCTGCCTCTCCAAGGGACGGAGCAGGCGATAGGCGATGAGCACGCTCACGGGGAGCCCCCCGTCCGGACCCGTCACGGAACGAAGATGCCAGCCGTTGAGGGAAAGCCCCCAGGCAGGGCTCTGGTAGCTCAGCACCACGCTCGGCCCGACGGACAGCCGCCCGGTCTCCAGCTCGCGGCGGGTGGCGGTCGGCAGCTCGAAGGCGGGGCCGAACGCCCAGAGGAAACGCCCGGCGCGCGTCGGCCCAAGGAGCAGGTGCTGCAGCGCATTGCCTACGCCATTGATCCGCTCGCCTTCCGCTTCGGCTGACGGCCGGGAGTGCAGGGGCAGGATCGTGTTCACCACGAGGTTCACCTTCGACGTGAGCCGAACGGGCAGCAGGGCATTGACGCGCACGAGCAGGTCGGTGTCGGGCAGCTCACCGACGCCGAGATCGACGTCATTGATGAAACGCACGTTCATCAGGTCCGGGAGGGGGTTCTGGAACTGACGCGCGATCTCGGACACGTCACGCTTCGGGCGGGTGCCCTGCGCGGCCGCGGCCACGGGCAGGAGGGCCGTGGCGGTGACGACCACCTCGAGCAAGATCCATCGCTTCACCTGACGCATCCCCAGAGGGTTACGAAACGCGTGGCCTCTCTTCCACGCGCTCCCAGGCTCACTCCTCTACTGCCGGCGCGATCGCAGCGGGCAGCGCAGGCCAGCGGAGCGGGACCGTCGCTCGCGCGCCCATCCCAACGGGAGCACCCGCAGGAATGCAAGCCCCAGCCGGAGGATGGCTCCGAGGACCGGGTGATCATTGAGCGTCATGGCGGTCCTCCACTCGGGCGAGGTGGTTCGTCGACGCGCTGCCAGTCGATGTCCCGCCCGAGATCTGTCTCCGCGCGCTCGACGTAGGCGCGGATTGACTCGCCCACAGTGGAGAAGATGTTCGCCTGGCCGAGCTTCTGGAGCAGCCCCGACCGGCGAAGCACGCGTCGCATCGGCGCGTGGGGCTCCGCCAGGGCCAGCGTGATGCCGCGCTCGTCGAATTCGCGGTCGAGCTCCTCCAGCGTCTCCGCCGCGGTGACATCCAGGTCGAACATCGCACCGCAGTCGAGGACGACCATCCGCACCGGCGCCTGGGCGATGTCGATGAGCTTGTGGACTTGTTCGCGGAGGAAACGCGCGTTGGCGAAGAACAGCGGCGCGTCGATGCGGTAGATGATGAGCCCTGGCAGCGTCTCACTGCCCGGCCGATGCTCGATGTCGTGGTAGCCGGGCCTCCCCCTGAGCCGCCCCAGCACCGCGTCATGTGGGTGCGCAGCGCGCCGGACCAGATCGCCGACCGCGAGCGCCACCGCCACCAGCACGCCGGGGAGGATGCCGAAGACCAACACGCCCACGAACGTCGCCACCGCGAGGAAGCCCTCCAGCATGCGCACCCGCCAGATGCGCACGAAGCCGCGCAGGTCGAAGAGCGAGATCGCCGAGGCGATCACTACCGTGCCGAGCACGGCGTTCGGCAGCAGGTTCATCACCGGGGCGAGGAGGAAGATGATGGTGGCGACAACCGCGGAGGCGATCAGTCCGGCAGCCTGCGTCCGCGAGCCGGCCGCATCGTTGATGGCGGTGCGCGCGTCGCTCCCGGCGACGGGTACGCCGTGGATGAGGCCCGTTGCGAAGTTGGCCGCCGCGAGCCCAAAGAGCTCGCTGTTGGCTTTGAACTCGTAGCGGTTCTTGTCCGCAAAGATGCGGCTGGTCAGCGCTGAGCTCGCATAGATGAGCAGCGCGATGCTCAGAGCACCGGGGACGAGCCCCAGGATTGAGCCGGCCGGCACCTCGGGAAGCCCAATCCGGGGCAGGCCTTGCTCGATGTGCCCGAGCACCCGGATGCCGCGGGCGTGAAAGTCGAGCAAAGCGGACAGGATGATCCCCGCTGTCACCACCACGACCGCACCGGGGAGCTTGGGGAGGAGGCGGCGAAAGGCGAGGAGGAACACCAGCGCGAAGGCGGACAGCCAGAGGGTGGGCCAGTGCACGTCTCCGAACTCCGAGGTGATCTCCACGACCTGCCGAATGAAGTCGTTCTCCGTGCTTCGGATGCCAAGCACCCCCGGGAGCTGCGAGGCGATCAGCACCAGCGCGACCCCATTGATGTAGCCGACGAGGATCGGCCGGGAGAGGAAGTCGGAGATCGCGCCGAGCCGGAAGCTGCCGGCGATGACGAGCACGGCACCGACCATGATGGCCAGCAGCGCCGCGCCCCTCAGCCGCTGCTCCGGTGATTCCATCCCCGCCGTAGTGAGCACGGCAGCGACCATCGTCGCCGTGCCCGCCTCTGGACCGACCATGAGGTGCCGGGACGGGCCGCACAGCGCGTAGGCGATCATCGCGGCGATGCCGGACCACAGCCCCGCCACTGGGGGCACCTGGACGATCTGCGCGAACGCCAGCCCTTGCGGGATAAGCATGGAGCCGACGGCCAGCCCACCGGCGAGATCTCGCGCTATGAACCTGGGTTCGTACCTGCCCAACCACCGCACGGCGGGGACGAAGCGCGCCATCCTGCTCATTCGTCGAGAGTGAGCACGCGGAGCGTCCAGCGCAAGCTAAGAGTTCGCGCAGGAACTGCTCCGTTACCCAATATTCATCGCGTTGAGTGTTCGCTGGTCGCCATGGAGCACTGACGGCAGGACGCTAGCTGCCACGCGCGGCAAGCCCCAGCTTGACTCAGCAAGGCCTATGAATCGCGGCGAGGGCATCGAGTGGAATTGCATCCCCCCTCCGCAGCGGAGTCACCACGATGAGAACGATTCTGACCTTGGCTCTGTTTTCGCTGGTCGCTTGCGGTCAAGTTGCACCAGCCAAACCACAACCGACCGAGAGTGCTGCTGGCCAGCAGCCATCGGATCCGGAGTTGCCAGCTCGAGTGCTGGTCAGCGGGCTCGAAGGTCCGTGGGAGGTGACCTGGGGACCGGACGACATGCTCTGGGTGACGGAGCGGGCCGGACGGAGGGTCACGCGGATAGACCCTGAATCCGGGACAACGCGAGTGGCCGTCACCATCGGCGAAGTCCTGGTCGACGTGCAGCACCAGGGCTTGCTCGGGATGGCGCTTCACCCAGAGCTGCTCGCCGGCTCCGGGAACGACTACGTGTACGTCGCCTACACTTACGACGGCACTCCGGGGGATGGCAATGAACAGGACAATCCCCGCGCGAAGGTTGTGCGCTTCACCTACCAACCCGACGCTGAAACGCTGAGCGAGCCGAGGGAGCTCATTTCGGGGATCCCAGCTGGCGATGACCACAACGGTGGCCGCCTGAAGATCGGTCCGGACGGGAAACTCTTCTATTCCCTGGGTGAGCAAGGCGCGAACCAGTTCGCCAGCTTCTGCAAGCCCATCGAAGCGCAGAGACTTCCGACCGACAGCGAGGTCCAGAACGCAGACTGGTCTGCCTACAAGGGAAAGATTCTGCGGATGGAGCTGGACGGCGCGATTCCGGTGGACAACCCGATGTTCAACGGAGTGCGGAGCCACATCTACACCTACGGCCACCGCAATCCCCAAGGCATCGTGTTCGGGCCGGACGGCACGCTCTACCAGGCCGAGCACTCCGCCAACGCCGATGACGAGCTGAACATCATCCGGGCAGGCGGCAACTATGGGTGGCCGCACATCGCGGGGTACCGCGATAATCAGGCGTATGCGTACGTCAACTGGTCCGCGGCGCCCAACTGCCAGGAGCTGACCTGGACGAACCTGACCGACCCGGCGAGTGTCCCGGCGGGCGTTCCCCGCGCCGAAGAGACCGACTACACGGAGGCCTTCGTCGAGCCGATCAAGACCCTGTACACCGTGCCGAACGGTTACGATTTCGAGGACGAGACCTGTGGTGAGACGTTCTTCATCTGTCGGCCCTCCATTGCGCCGTCGAGCGTGGACTACTATCCACAGGACGGGGCGATTCCGGGTTGGGGTGGCTCCTTGTTGGTCACGTCGCTCAAGAACGGCACGCTGTACCGCTTCAAGCTGAGCGGCGACGGTCAGGGCGTCCGGGACATGGACCAGCTCTTCGACACCGTGAACCGCTACCGCGACCTCGCGATCGGCCCCGACAACCGGACCTTCTACATCGCTACGGATTCCGCCGGATTCACCCAGGACGCCAATGGCGGTGCCACCGACGTGCTCGCCAATCCAGGCTCCATCATGGTGTTCAGGTTCGCCAACAACAGCGGGACGGCTCCGTAGGCGTTCGGGATGGCAGGGAGTGCCGCCGGTCAGAAATACGAGAGCCAGAGCGGCCCCGGGAGCTTGAAGGGGAGGGAGGGTGCAGAGGGGCCGGCGTGTCCTGCCTGGGGTTTTCCATCGCCTTGTCTGAGGGTTCGATTCTCGCCGCCTCCACTCCGGTTTCTATTTTTCGGCCGAGGCCGCGAGACCCATTCGTCCTCAAGTCCGCGAGCACCGAGAGGGTGACGGTGCCGGAGCAGGTGGCGCCGCGTTCATCCGTCACCGAGAGAGTGGCGGTATGAATCACTCCTCACGCGCCCGCCTCCGCCGGAGCGCCAGCGCGCCCGCGCCCGCGCGCCCAGCGCGCCCAGCGCCAGCCACGCGAGCGGAGCCACCGGAGCCGCACCGCAGCCGCAGCCCCCCTGCGCATCGACGGACGAAGGCTGGCCCGGCCCGGCGTCCGGCTGCGATAGCTCGCAGTTCCCGTCACCGACGCACACCTTCACCTCGGCATGGTCCTGCATCCCCGCACTGTCCACCACGACGAAGCGCACCAGGTGCCCACCCGGCGCCAGCCCCGTGGTGTCCCAGCGGTTGTGCTCGCCGCCGAAATGGAAGGGGTTGTCCGTGCCCGTGTCCGTGAATCGCAGCTCGCCGTCCACGTAGAACTCGGAGCATAGGACGGATTGAAGGCCTGTTGAGGGAGGAGGGCAGGTGCCGAGGGGCCGAGGAGGGCCGCTGATGGAGGCCGCCCGAGTTGTGCGCCCGGCCGGTGCAGAGGCCGCGCAGCCCCCTTGGGGTACACGCCGGCCCAGGCCGCCCTCCCAGAAGGGGCGCGGCAGGGGTTCTCTTGGCTGTGGCGGCTGGGGCCTCAACACCACGCGGACTGGGAAGGCCCTCGCGCCGGAGCCAGGCGCGCACCTGCCGTGGGCAAGCCCAGGTGAGCGAGAATCGCTCGTCCCCCTCCTGCTCCCTTCATGTACGCCAAAACCCGTCGCCTGCCTCCACACCGCACGCAGGCGAACACGTCGAAGTCGAACGTCCTGCGCAGCAGCTCCGCCCAGTCCCCTCGCGGCGTTGTCTCCTTCATCCGCCGCTCCTTTCTGGCCGCTGCCTCAATCCCCGCGCTCTCCTCCTCCGCCTGGGGGACCAGAAATGGCCGCAGTTTGGCGCCTGGAGCGAAGACGCCGTGGAGCCTCGTGAGGTTTGCCCGAGGCGGAGGCACCAGGGACGCCACACGCCGTAAAAGTTCCAGCCCAGTGAAGGGCAGGTGCGTCGTGCCGTCCGGCAGCGGGCGCTGGGTGCCCAACGGCTCGAAGACGTGGATTACGAATGGCACCCTCGCCAACGTGGCCGTGGTGTGGGCCAAGATGCACACGCTGGTACTCGGCAAGGCCAGCACCGGCTACGACGCCTTCAGCTGAGCCTTTCGGGGGGGCGGGCAGCCCCCAGGTGCTATTGCTTCTCTCCTCCGCTGCATCAGTCGAGGAAGCGCCTCCACCAGCGACGCAGTTCCTGCTCCTCGGTGGCGCGGCCCTGGTGGTGGAGAAACTCCCAAGGGAATGGCTCCTGCCAGGGCTCCAGCACCCGCGCGAGTTCGCGGTACGCGGGGAGGGGCTGGCCATGAGCCAGGTCTCCTGCTTCGGGCTCTGGCCCCAGGGTCACCAGCACGCGCTCTCCGTCTAGTTCCTGCACGGTGGAGGAGGATTGGAGCTTCGCGCGGAGGCCCGCTGCCCCCCCGAGTTCGTCAATCACGGGCGGGCCCAGGAAGTTCATCCAGTGGACTCCATCCACCCGGGTGCCGAGATTGTCGTGAATGCTGGCGTCCCGAATATCGAAGCCGGGATGACGGAAAATCAGTGGGCGCAGGCTATCGAATCGGTCCAGGCTGGAGGACGCGACCTCAAGCGCAAGGCCCGCGTGCCCGGAGGCAAAGGGAAGCCGGGATGCCATGTCGAGGACGAGCTCGCGCACGAAGCCAGCCCCCCGCTCCTCGAGGTATTCCGTTGGCAGGGAGGCGCGGAGGACACTCACGCTGCTGGGCAGTGCGTCGCGCCACGGAATGCGCGCGTGGTACGCGAAGGAGAAGCCGCTGTCCTGTTCACCGTAGATGCCGAAGTAGGGCTCCGCACCGGCCTTCTCTGGATGAAAGGCCTCATCCTCATCGTAATCGTCGAAGTACCTGCGCTCTTTCGGGTTCAGGGTGTCTCGAATGAGCTCCCAACCCCTGTCGTCGAGCCTGGACGGCTCCCAGTAGCAGCAGGTGTATTCGAACAAGGCGCTCGGGCGACCCTCCACTGCGCTCAGGTAACTGTCGAGGGCATGGGATACCCCCGCCGCGATATCGAAATGGTCGCGAGGCACGAAGAAGACGATGCGCACGAGGTCTCGTGCGATGAGGCGGTCCCACGAGTGTTCAACGACCCCTGACCCCGAGGTTGAAGAGGTGTATTTGACAGGGCCGGGTATTCGGACTCGCGGGTAGGTCGAGGGCATCGGCTCTCTTATTGGCGAACGATGCCATACTGAGGGGTGACGAGGGCAGGTGGGCACTCACCGCCGAGGCCTCCGTAGGACCTCATTTGCAAAACAACATCGGGTGACCATGGGTTGCTACCCACTGCGTAGCCGCAGGGGAACTTGAGGTCATAGATGCACTGAATCCGAGTGATGTTGCGAGTGAAGTGGAGGACGATATCCGGCTTCAACGAGCCGGCTCGCCTGTCGGTGAGTAGCACCTCCCGGGTGAGTTCGTCTCTTCGGAGGCGCGGCTCGATGGAGAAGTTATCGGGGAACTTCTCCGAGAGCCGCCGCTGAATGCATTCGAAGGCAACGGCATGCTTCAGCTTCCCGAGGTGCCTCCGCCAATCAGGGGCGAGCTTGTCCCGGACGGTTGGTTCTTTGTTGCACTCGGAGTCGGGCAAGGACCGCCCTTTCCCGAAGAGTTCATCGTCCACCTTCGTATTGGCCTCTCGCACGCACCCGCGCAGGATGTCCTCGACGATGCCTTTCTGTGCTTCGTCGAGAAACCTGGTGACGGTGATGAATCCCTGGGCGGCCTCAACAGCCTGGACGACCTTCTCGACCACGGGACTGACCCGGGCCGCTGCCGGCGCGAGCATCTCCCCGGTGCTCGCATTGACCGGGGCGGCGCAGGTAGCTCCGCACGACTGGTGGAACTGGGAGCGTCCGCCGGTGAGCTGCTCACCCCAAGAGGGCGAGCCGCGCGGAGCGTACGGGGTTGTGGTGCAGGAGACGCAGAGGCACGCGGCGGCCGCGATGGCGAGGAGGAATTTCGCAGGCGACTGAGCCCGAATCGAGGGCGAGCCAGATTGAAGAGAGGACACCGTATCTCCGGGCCAGGGCACAGGGCGGGTTTCTGGAATAACACGGAGTTGGGAGCTCAACCGCTCGCGTGTCGTGCTCACTCCGCCGCGGTGCGTCAGCACCGCCCGTGTTTCCAGCCTGGGAAGCGGGAGTCCTGACGTGCGGAAGACGGGCCCCACGACAGGCCCGCCCATTGAGGCCCGGGGTGGTGTAATGGAGGGGCAGCCTCTTCTGAACCCGGAGCCATTTCACATGAGCACCAGCCCCCGGCTGAACACCGCCACCGCCGCCGCCTCGTCCGAGCGCATCTGGGAGGAGGAGATCCTCCCCAAGCTCCACGAGTACATCCGCATCCCCAACAAGTCGCCCGGCTTCGAGCCCGACTGGGTGAAGAAGGGGCACATGGACAGGGCGGTGAAGCTCATCGCCGGCTGGTGCGAGTCCCAGGCCAAGCACATCCCCGGCCTCAAGGTGGAGGTGGTGTCGCTCAAGAACGAGAAGGGCGAGGAGCGCACCCCCGTCATCTACATGGAGATTCCGGGCACCGGTGACGACACCGTGGTGCTCTACGGCCACCTCGACAAGCAGCCCGAGATGACCGGCTGGCGCGCGGGCCTCTCCCCCTGGGAGCCGGTGCGCGAGGGCGACAAGCTCTACGGCCGCGGCGGCGCCGATGACGGCTACTCGGCCTTCGGCTCGCTGGCCGCCATCCGCCTGCTGCGCGAGCAGGGCATCCCCCACGCGCGCTGCGTGGTGCTCATCGAGGCCTGCGAGGAGAGCGGCAGCTACGACCTGCCGGCCTACATCGAGCACCTCGCCCCGCGCATCGGCAAGGCCTCGCTCGTGGTGTGCCTCGACTCCGGCTGCGCCAACTACGAGCAGCTCTGGATGACCACCTCGCTGCGCGGGCTCGTCTCCGGCAACCTGCGCGTGGAAATCCTCTCCGAGGGTGTGCACTCGGGTGACGCCAGCGGCATCGTGCCCTCGTCCTTCCGGATTCTGCGGCAGGTGCTCTCGCGCGTGGAGGACGAGCAGACGGGCCGCATCCGCGTCGACGGCCTGCACGTCCACATCCCCCAGGCCCGTCGCGAGCAGGCCGCCGCGGTGGCCGAGGTGCTCGGCGAGGAGGTGTACTCGAAGTTCCCCTGGGTGCCCGGCTCCCGCCCGATGACCGTGGACCGCATCGAGCAGATTCTCAACCGCACCTGGCGCCCGGCGCTCTCCGTCACCGGCATGGACGGCATGCCGGGCCTGGGCAGCGCGGGCAACGTGCTGCGCCCCTTCACCTCGGTGAAGCTGTCCATGCGGATTCCTCCCCGGCTGGACCCCAAGGCGGCCACCCAGGCCCTCAAGCAGACCCTGGAGGCGGACCCGCCCTACGGCGCCAAGGTGACCTTCGAGGGTGAGAAGGCCAGCGCCGGCTGGGACGCGCCGCCGCTCGAGAAGTGGCTCGAGGCGGCCACCCACGAGGCCTCGCGCGCCTACTTCGGCCAGCCCTTCATGGCCATGGGCGAGGGCGGCACCATCCCCTTCATGGAGATGCTCGGCAAGCGCTTCCCCCAGGCCCAGTTCCTCATCACCGGCGTGCTCGGCCCCAACAGCAACGCCCACGGGCCCAACGAGTACCTCCACATCCCCACCGGCAAGAAGCTCACCTGCTGCGTGGCCAGCGTCATCGCCTCGCACTTCAACCGGTAGCCGCACCGGGGGAAATGAAACGGGCCCCGGTGTTCGCCGGGGCCCGTGGTGAGGTTCAAAGTGGGGTGGGAGTGCTCAGGACTGCGTGGGCTCGGAGCCCTCGGGCGTCGGCGTGCCCTCGGCGGCGGCTTCCTCCGTGCCGGACTCCTCGCCGCCCTCGGTGGACTCGTCCTCCTCCACCTCCTGCACCTCGCCCGCCGCTTCCGCCGCCTGCTGCGCCTTGAGCTGGTCGTCGTTCATGAAGCCGACGGGCATGTCCTTCCGGTTGAGGAAGCGCACCGACTTCTGGGAGAGGGCGTACATCTGCTCGGCCACCTCCGCCGGCACCAGCGAGTGCTCGATTTGAGCCGGCTCCGGCCGCTCCACCACCGCCAGCACGCCCTCCTCGAGCTGCTTGGCCTGTGTCTCGGTCAGCTCCAGCCGGCGCAGCTTGCCCTTGCGCGTCATGAAGTAGAAGACGGTGGCGCCCACGTCCACGGGCACCTGCCCGTTGTGGACGAGCTCGCGCAGCTTCCGGTCCTGCTCCGCCTGCTTCTTGGATTCGATCCGCTGGGCCGCCTTCGAGCCCGGCAGTGGCGGCAGCTTGGGAACCACGCTGCCAGCCGACTCCACGCCCGGTCGCCCGCCCTGAGGACGTCCACCCTGGGGGCGCCCGCCCTGAGGACGGCCACCTCCCTGAGGACGGCCACCTCCCTGGGGGCGCCCGCCCTGGGGACGCCCACCCTCGGGCCGTCCACCTTCTCGGCGCGGTGGGCGCTCCTCGCGGCCGCGCGGCTCGCGGGCTTCGCGCGCGTCCCTCTCCCCGCCGGAAGGCGGTCCCTCACGCCGAGGCGCCAGGGAGGGCGTGGGACGGCGAGCGGCTGGGGTGGTCTCCGCCTTCTTCGCCTGGTCCTCGGAGACCAGGCCGGCCTTCAAGAGCTTGTCACGCAGGTTCTGCATAAAAGGCGTTCTATCCCGTACATTGCCGCGCGCAAGCCGTCCCTTGCCGCTCCAGCACCCACCCCGTAATTTGGGCAACCCCCGCTTGGAGCCGGAGGAGCCGTGACCCGTTTCCAGAAGTTCGCCATCGCCGCCGCCCTGGCGCTCGCCGCCGTGGGCTGTCAGGACCCCGTCGACAAGGCGGCCAAGGTGCGCATCTTCTCTCCCGAGGACCCGCCCAAGGTGGTGGCCTCGGCCGCCGAGAAGCTTCCGCCCGAGGACGTGGCGGACAATCCCCGCGTGGCGCGCCGCATCCTGTCCATGGACGCCGCCGAGGTGACCGAGCGCCTCGGCCCCCACACCTACAAGGCCACCGTCAGCTACGAGTGGGCCGGCGCCCCGGGCACCACCCCCGTCAAACTGTCGGAAACCCGGACCTTCCGGGCCGGCCGCGGCGGGGTCGGCGGCGACTTCCATGGTGTGCTGGAGAACAGTCGCGACCAGGGCCTGGAGGTGATGCGCGTGGAGGGCAAGGTGTACGCCCGCAACCGCTACGGCACCTTCCGCCAGCGCCTGCGCGACCGGGGCATGGCCGAGCGCACCCGCACGGAGCTCACCGGCGCCATCCGCGACGTGGACTCGCTCTTCCGGGGCCGGCTGCACCTGGCCCCCCAGGGCACCGTCACCCATGAGGGCCGCACCGCCTGGCGCTACGTCGTGGAGCTGGGGCCGGAAGGCGACACGGGCACCACCCCGGCCGTCCTCCCCGCGCTCCTCGAGCCCAAGCACGGCCGCGATGACACCACGAAGCGCCGCCTGGCCTTCTTCGAGAACCGCACCCCCAAGTCCCTGAGCGGCGAGGTGCTGGTGGACGCCGAGACGTCCGCGGTCCTCAAGGCCCGCCTCGATGGGCGCATCACGGTGCCCGCCAACGACGTGGGGGGCGCCGCCGAGCTGCGCATGGTGCTGGATTCCGCGCTGAGTGAGATTGGCCAGGACCCCCGGTTGCAGCCGCCCCAGGACTTCCTGCCGGACGTGGACAAGCCGCAGGGTATCGCCGACGCGCTGGACCGCTTCGGCATCCCCCGCAACAAGCCCGAGGACGCCACCAACACGGGGGCCGCCACCCCCGCCGACGAGCCCTCGGACGACGAGGGCAACTGAGCCCGGCTTGCCCGGCCCGTGGGTTCTCCGGGCCGGGGGCGCTGGTTGTCGCCTCCGGGGCAGGTCGCTACAGGGCGGCATCGGGATGTTGGAAGAAAATTTGACCGTCCTCTTGCGTTCTCTACAATCCCCGTCGGTTGCGGCTCAGGCGCGTCCGACATGCTCGGATGTTCAGGTGCCCACAAGCAAGGGAGCGGAGATGGAGCGCAAGGTCGGTAGCAGCACGACGGTGTCGGCCAAGGAAGCCAAGGTGGCGCTGGAGAAGGCGCACACCCTGACGTCCGAGGAGGAGAAGGTGCTGCGCATGCGGCACGGTGCCGGGGCTGCCAGCAAGAGCGCGCCGCTTCCTCGTGCCGCGGGCAACAATGAGCAGCTTGGGGACGAACTGCTCCTCATCGAGATGCAGCTCATGAAGGCCATGCGCGAGCGCACCGGCCAGACGAAGTCGGCCAGCAAGCCCAAGGTGGCCGCGGCCACCAGCGCGACGAAGGACAAGATCGTCCGCGCGCTGCGCAAGAAGAAGTAGCCCCTCGGGGGAGCCACTCAGCGGTCCAGCAAGGCCACGAGGCGGCTCCCCGCCTCGGGGAGCGCGAGTGCTTTTCCCGAAACCTCCGAGGCGAGTGCCTCGGCGTCGTCGGTGCCACCCCGCCCGAAGTACCCCTGGAGCCAGCGACCCGCGGCGGGGTTGCGCCACCAGTCCTCGTTGAAGCGCGCGGTGAGCTGCTCCGTGAAGCGAGTCTCCAGCGCCCAGGCGCGCAGGTAGCGCGTCACGTAGAGCTGAGGATCCACGTCGAAGAGGAAGAAGCCCGGGTGCGGCTCGACGAAGAGCGCGCGCCGCTGGGCGTCCGCGTACTCCTCGGCCCGCTCGGGCGAGGCGCCGTGTTTGTAGAGGGACAGCTCGTAGGGGAGCTTCGCGCAGTGCCGGCGCAGCACGGTGAGGGCCTGGAAGGCCGCCAGGCGGGAGGCGTCGCGCGCGGTGGGCGAGGGCAGGCGCAGGTAGCGCTTCAGCCACTCCTCGTTCAGGAGGAGCCGCTCGAAGAGGGTGGCGAAGGACTCCGTCACCGAGGCGTCCCCCAGCCGGCGCAGCTCCAGCGGGAGCTTGTCCGACACGTGGGCGTGGTGCAGGGCGTGGCCGTACTCGTGCAGCAGGCTCCCGAGGGCATCCAGGCCCGCGCGCCGCCGCACCACCAGGCGCACCTCGTCCGGCACGCGCACCGCGGCGGTGAAGGGGCGCGAGGCCTTGCCGGGGCGCTCCTCGTCGTCGATGCGGATGCGGCCGTTGGCGGCGGGGTGGAAGCCCCACTCGGTGAGCCAGCGAATGACGGCGGGCCACTCGTCCTCGCGGCGGAAGAAGCCGCTCATCCACGGCACCTGCGTGGCGGCCTGCAGGTCGTGCCTGCGCGCGTTGCCCGAGGGCAGGGCGCGCAGCGTGGGCTCCACCTTCTTGAGGACGTAGGCGAGCACGTCGCGGTAGGCGTCCTCGGTGCGCGCGAGCGTCTCCTTCGCGGCCTCGGCGAGCGTGTCCAGGGCGATGCCGGAGACGTCCTCGCGCAGGGCGAGGTAGCTGGGGGCGCGGAGCTTTTCGGTGACGCGGAAGGCGGCGTCGCGGCGGTCGCCGTAGAGGCCCCGGTTGTCCCAGAGGAAGTTGCCGGTGGCGCCCTCGAGCAGGGCGCGGCGGCCACGCTCCGGCTCGTGGGGGAGTTGACCCAGCGCCTCGCCGAAGGAGAGGACCTGGTCGTCCACGGGGAGGCGGGCGCGGGTCTCCAGTTGGGAGATGGCCTCGGCCTGGGAGGCGGCGAGGGCCTCCTCGACCTGGGTGGCGATGAAGTCGCGCAGGAGCCGCAGGCGGCGCACGCCGAGCAGGTCGCCCTTGGCCTGGGCCTTGGGGACGGCCTCGGTGACGGCGGCGAAGGCCTCGGGGGAGGCGATTTCGGGCGAGTCCTCGTAGAGCTCGCGCAGGGGGAGGTTGGGGGCGAGGCCGGCGGCGTGGCGGTAGTGGAGGGTGGCCAGTTGGGCGAGGAAGTCGTCCAGGCTCGCGCGCAGCAGGGGGAGGGGACGGTCCATGGGGTGGCGGAAGGTAGACACTTCGCCGCCGGGGGAAAGGCCCGAGCGCCCCTAACCCTCCATCACGGGCTCGGTGCTGAGCGGCGCCTTCTTCCCGGGGGCGCTGGCCTCCGAGGGGGACGCCTCTCGCGGCGTCGGGCCGTGGTGGCTGCCCAGGGAGATGCCGCCGGTGTGGTAGGCGCGCTCGCCATGGACGTGGGGATCCAACCCCTCGTGCTCGGCCTCGGCATCCACGCGCAGGCCCGCCACCGCCTGCACCCCCTTGAGGAGGACGAAGGTGAGGAGCGCGGAGAAGGCGGCCACCGCCAGCACACTGAGTGCCTGCTTGCCCAGCAGGGCCCAGTTGCCGCCAGCGAGGAGGCCCTCGGCTCCGGCGGGATTGACGGCCACGGTGGCGAACACGCCGGTGAGCAGGGCGCCGAGCGCTCCTCCCACGCCATGCACGCCGACCACGTCCAGTGCATCGTCGTAGCCGAGGTGCTCCTTGAGGAGGACGCCGCCGTAGCAGGCCGTGCCGGCCAGGAGGCCGATGGCCAGCGCACCCAGGGGCGAGACGAAGCCCGCCGCCGGAGTGATGCCCACGAGACCCGCCACGAGCCCGCTGGCGGCTCCCAGCGCCGTCACCTTCTTCAGCCGCAGCAGGTCCACGAGGCCCCACGCCACCATGCCGGCCGCGGCCGCCAGGTGGGTGTTGGCCGCGGCGACCGCGGCCAGCTCGTTGGCGGCGAGCGCACTGCCCGCGTTGAAGCCGAACCAGCCAAACCAGAGGAGTCCCGCCCCCAACAGGGTGAAGGCGAGGTTGTGCGGAGGCTGCCGCGCGCCCCGGCGGCGGCCCACCACGAGCGCCACCACGAGCGCCGAGACACCACTGGTGAGGTGCACCACGGCGCCACCCGCGAAGTCGAGCGCGCCCAGCTTCAGCAGCCAGCCGTCCGGAGCCCACACCCAGTGCGCCACGGGCGCGTACACGAACGTCGCCCAAAGCACCGTGAAGAGGAGGAAGGCGGAGAACTTGAGCCGCTCGGCGTACGCACCGCTGATGAGCGCGGGCGTGATGGCGGCGAAGGTGCCCTGGAAGAGGAAGAAGAGGAGGTGCGGCAGCGTGCCCTTGGCCTCTGTCCCCACGCCCTTCATGAACAGGTGAGTGGCCCCTCCGATGAGGCCTCCGTGGCTCTCTCCGAAGGCGAGCGAGTAGCCCCACAGCGCCCACACCACCGTCACCACCGCCAGCGCGCCGAAGCTGTGCATCAGGGTGGAGAGCACGTGCTTGCCCTGCACCATTCCCCCGTAGAAGAGCGCCAGCCCCGGTACCATCAGCATGACCAGCGCGCTCGCGACCAGCACCCACGCCACATCGGCTCCGACGATTCCGCCCGGCATCCGCACCTCGCACTCAATGGGCCCCCTGGGCCCGCACTCCTCGAAGCCACTGCAACAGGAGGGCCAGCGCACCCATGCACGGGGCCTTCGACGTATCTCCGCGAAAACGTGGGGAGACTCCGGGCGGGAGTGCTCGCCTGCCTGGGTTTCCCGGCCGTTCTCCAGTCCTACGAATTTGTAGGTTGAACCTCGTGAACCGACAAATTCGTAGGATTGTTGGAGGCTCCCGGTGGTGAGGAGAGCCGTGCTCCACCGGTTCATGGAGGCCAGCCGCGGGGGATGCGTCCGCGTCCTACGCTTTTGTCGCTCCCGAGGTCATTTCCTACGAAATTGTAGGAAATCCATTCCCCATGGGAATGGTTGTCGGAGGGGCCGTTGACCGTGGTGTCGCACTGCGTTATGTCCGTTCGTTCAGGATCCGACACATGTGCGCCACCACCAGCAGCCTCAAAGCCAAGCGCTTCAAGCGCAGCCAGCTCTCAAGGGGCCCAGGCTAGGTGTTTGCTTTGGAGGATTCCCTTCGAGCCCGCCAGCCCCCCCTGCTGGCGGGCTTTTTTGTGCCCCCATCCCCCCGCAGTGAGGAGAGAAAGACGATGTCAATGGACGTGACCGAGAAGCTCCCCGCGCATCGATTGGATTCGATCTCCTTCGGCAAGATCGTGCAGATCCGTGAGGGGCTGCTCCGCGCCCAGGCAGCCGGCAAGCGGGTCATCCGCTTCGAGTCCGGCGATCCCAGCTTCTCGATTGCCCCGCACGTGGCGGAGGCGATCCAGGTGGCGATGCGGGCCGGGAAGACGCACTACGTGCCCAACGACGGGATTCCGGAGCTGCGGGCGGCGCTCGCCGAGAAGCTGCGGCAGAAGAACGGCATCAAGGGGGCGAAGGCCGAGGAGGTCTTCCTCACCAACGGCGCGATGCACGCGCTGTACGTGACCTTCGGCGCGCTGCTCGAGCCGGGTGACGAGGTCATCCTCCCCGATCCGATGTGGACCGAGGTGGCGGAGAACGTGAAGCTCGCCGGTGGGACGCCGGTGGGCGTGCCGGTGCGCGCCGAGGAGGGCTACGCCTACCGCCCCGAGGCCATCGAGGCGGCCATCACTCCGCGCACGCGGGCCATCTTCGTCAACACGCCGCACAACCCCACCGGCGCCGTCATGCCGCGCGAGACGCTGCAGGCGATCCTCGCCCTGGCGCGCGCACACGATCTGTGGATCGTCTCGGACGAGGCGTACGAGGACGTCATCTACGAGCCGCACGTGCACCACTCCCTCGCCTCGCTGGCCGGCGACTGGGCGCCGCGGGTCGATCAGCGTCTACTCCTTCTCCAAGAGCCACGCGATGAGCGGGCTGCGCACGGGCTATCTGCACACCGCCTGGCCGCTGCTGCAGCTTCGGGTGCAGAAGCTGCTGCGCTGCACCATCAACGGGGTGAACAGCCTGGCGCAGTGGGGCGCGCTGGCGGCGGTGACCGGGCCGCAGGACAACCTGCAGATGATGCGCGGTGAGTACCGCCAGCGCCGCGACGCGCTGATGAAGGCGCTGGAGGGAATCCCCGGAGTGCGCCCGTTCAACCCGCGCGGGGCGTTCTACGTCTGGGCGGAGCTCGACTCGTCCCTCTACCAGCGGCTCGGCGTCTCCAGCGCCGATGAGCTCTCGGCCCGACTGGCGGCGCAGGGAATCGGCAGCGCGCCGGGTGATGCCTTCGGCCACGCGTGCGTCGACGCCCTCCGCTTCGCCTTCAGCTGCGACACGAAGATGGTGCTGGAGGGCGCGGAGCTGCTGCGCGCCGCGCTGCTGGGAGACAAGGCGCGATGACCGGCCGCCTGACCGTGGCCCTCGGGGAGTACGACATCGGGTGGCACTCGCCGGAGGCCTCGCTCGCCTCCGCGGAGACGCTGGTGGCTCGCGCCGCGGCCGGCGGTGCGCGGCTCGTCGTGCTGCCGGAGATGGCCACCACCGGCTTCACCATGGACAAGACGCAGGCGACGCCGCTGGAAGGGCCGGTGGTGTCGCGTCTGGGCGAGCTGGCGGCGCGCTCCGGAGTCTGGCTCGTGGCCGGCGTGGCCGTGCGCGAGGAGCCCGGCGCCGATGCGAATGCTCCCTGCACGGTGAACACGGCGATCGCCTTCGACCCGACGGGCCGGGTGGTGGCGGTGCACCGCAAGCAGCGGCTCTTCGCCTACGGCGGGGAGCACGAGCACTATCGGCCGGGGAGCTCGTCCACCTGTCTGACCATCGACGGTGTGCGGACGGCGCTCTTCATCTGCTACGAGCTGCGCTTCCCCGAGCTCTTCGGCGTGGTGGCCAGGAACGTGGATGCGATGATTCTCATCGCCAACTGGCCGGCGGCGCGGCGCGCGCATTGGGACGCGCTGCTCCGGGCTCGCGCGATCGAGAACCAGTGCTACTTCGTCGGGGTGAACCGCATCGGGACCGGGGGCGGACTGACGTATGACGGCGGCTCGGCCGCCTTCAGCCCCTGGGGCGAGGCGCTCGCGCCCGACACGACATCCGGGGTGCCGCTCGTCACCCTCGACGCGCACACGGTGGCGGAGGTGCGCGAGCGCTATCCGTTCCTGCGCGACCGGGTGGTGTAGGCCCGCCTGCTGGCCGGGCTCCCGCCGGGGGCCCGGTCTTGCGCTCGCCTCGGTGGGCTTGCCAGAGTTCGGGCGAGCCCGTCAGCCATCAACCTGTGGAGTCTCCCCGGTGAAAGTCGTTCATTCCCCGCTGCACGCCCGCCACGACGGTGGCATGGAGCTGCATCGCGGTGAGCTGGTGCCGTGCTTCGAGATGCCGGTGCGCGCGGATTACATCCTGAAGGCGGTGGAGCGCGCGGGGTTCGAGGTGTGCGAGCCGCGCCCCTTCCCGCTGGAGTCGCTCCTGCGCGTCCACGACGCCGGATTCGTCGAGTTCCTGCGCACCGCCCACGCCGAGTGGCGCGCCGCCGGCAAGACCGGCTTCATGCTGCCCAGCGGCTTCCCCGCCCGGAGCCTGCGCCGGGACCACATCCCGTCCGGCATCAACGGGAAGATGGGCTACTACGCCTTCGACGCCGGCACGCCGATCGTCGAGGGCACCTGGGACGCCGCGCTCGCCTCCGCCCATTGCGCCCTGACCGCCGCCGCGTGGGTCGCCGAGGGCGAGAAGAGCGCCTACGCGCTGTGCCGTCCGCCTGGACACCACGCCGGGCACTCCCTCTACGGCGGCTACTGCTTCCTCAACAACGCCGCCGCTGGCGGCGCAGCACCTGCGCGACAAGGGATTCGGCCGGGTCGCGGTGCTGGACGTCGACTACCACCACGGCAACGGCACCCAGGACATCTTCTGGGAGCGCGCCGACGTGCTGTTCGTGTCCATCCACGGCCACCCCGGAGACCGAGTATCCCGTACTTCCTCGGCTACGCCGACGAGCGCGGGCGCCGGCGCGGGCGAGGGCTACACCCGCAACTTCCCGCTGCCGCGCGGCACCGCCTGGACGGAGTACAGCGCCGCGCTGGACGCCGCGCTGGCAGGTCATCGGTGGGTTCTCGCCCGACGCCCTGGTGGTGTCGCTCGGCGTCGACACCTACGAGGGCGACCCGATCAGCGCCTTCAAGCTGGCCACGCAGCACTACCCGCAGATGGGACGGCGCCTGGCCGAGCTCGAAGCTGCCCACGGTGTTCGTGCAGGAAGGCGGCTACGCGGTGGACGACATCGGCACCAACGTCGCCGGAGTGCTGGAAGGGTTCCTGGGCAGGCGCTAAGCAGGTCCACCGAATGAAGCGACGCACCTTCCGAGTCGACGCCCCCCACGCGAACCGCCCCCTGGGCGAGGCCCTGGCGGCGGAGCTGAACCTTCCTCATGAGGAAGCCGAGCGCCTGGTGAACGTGGGCGCGGTGTACGTGGCCGGACGCCGGTGCCGGGACGCGAAGGCGAAGCCGTCCCCGGGGCAGGTGGTGACGGTGGTGCTGGAGGAGGGCGGACAGAGCCCTCTCTCGGTGTCGCCGGCCTCCGCGCCGGAGCTCCGGGTGCTGCACGAGGACGCGGACGTCATCGCGGTGGACAAGCCGGCGGGGATGACGGCGCAGCCCACGGAGGGGAGGGTGGGGGACAGCCTGGTGGACCGGGTGGGCGCGCACCTGAAGCGACCGGCGGGGCTGGTGCACCGGTTGGACCGGGAGACCTCCGGCGTGACGGTGTTCGGGAAGACGCCCCAGGCGACGACCGCGCTGGCGGAGGAGTTCCGCGAGGGCCGGGCCCGCAAGCGCTACCTCGCGGCGGTGGGGCCGGTGGAGCTGCCGCCGCAGGGGGTTATCGACCTGCCCTTGTCGAAGGACCCTTCACGTCCAGGGCGCTGGCGCGCGACCCGTGCGGCGAATGGGATTCCCGCGCTCACGGAGTACCGCGTGCTGCACGCGGGCGAGGACTTCTGTCTGGTGGAGCTGCTGCCCCAGACGGGCCGGACGCACCAGCTCCGCGCGCACCTGACGGCGCTCGGGGCGCCCATTCTCGGGGACAAGCGCTACGGAGGCGCGGCGCAGGCCGGAGGGATTCCGGCTCCGAGGTGCCTGTTGCATGCGCAGGCGCTGGAGCTGGCTCATCCGGGCACGGGCAATCCGGTGCGTTTCGAGGCCCCCGTGCCGGAGGACCTCGCGCGCTTCTTCGCGGCGGTGGGGCTTGTTCCTCCCTCGGGGTCAATTCGTCCGCTGGAAGCGAGTGCTCGCGGGTAGACGGGGACGTCAGCGCGGTTTCGCCTGCGGGACGGTGAAGGAGAAGGTGCTGCCACGGCCCGGTTCGCTCTCGACCCGGAGCTTCCCCCCGTGCGCCTCCACGATGCCCTTGGCGATGGACAATCCGAGGCCTGCTCCTCGGCGGTCCGCCCGGTTCGCCTGCCAGAAGCGATCGAAGATGTTCGCGAGCGATTCGGCGGGGATGCCAGGACCGGTATCTCGCACATGGAAGCGGACCTGCTCTCCCTCCACCCGCGCTCCCACCCAGATCTGGCCTCCCGCCGGAGTGAACTTCAGCGCGTTGCCCAGCAGGTTGGAGAAGACCTGGAGGATCCGGTCTCGATCGGCCAGGACCGAGGGCGCCATCTCGGGAGCTTCCAGGTGGAGCTGAATCCCCGTGGCCTGGGGACCGGCCGAATCGATGGCTTCCCGCAGCAGGCTGGCTGGAGTCTGGGGGCTGGTGTTCAAGGAGAGCTGGCCCGCCTCCACCCGGGCCACGTCCAGGAGATCCTGGATCAGGCGGTTCATGCGCCTGCAGGCGGAGGAGATCGCTCTCAGGGGCTCCTGGCTCCGGGTCTGGAGGTCCATCCCGTGTTTCTGGATCTGCCGTTCGAGCACCTGGTGCCACAGGGCGATGCTGTTGAGCGGACCGCGCAGATCATGAGCCACGATGCCGAGCACCTCGTCCCGCGCCTTCGTCGCCCGCTGGGCGGACTGGTAGAGCCGTGCGTTCTCCATCGCCAGGCTGGCCAGCCGTGTCAGCCCCTGGGCGAACGCCAGGTCCGCGGGGCCATAGCTCCGTCCCGTGCAGGTCGAGATGAACACCATGGCTCCCAACAGACGCTTGCCGCTCATGAGGGGCACTCCCATGAGTGAGCACGGCTCGATCCGTCGCAGCAGCGAGAGGTTCTCACTGCCCTGGGCCAGGGACTCCAGTACCTCGGGGGTGACGTGTGGCGTGAGCACGGGCTCCCGCCGCATCAGCACTTCGCGCGCGAGGAAGAGCTGGTGAATGTCGATGGGGGAGTTACGCAGGGCCACGGCCACTTCCTGGTGCACGGGGCTCCGGTGGGCCACTTCCAGCCGGCGTACGTGCTCGCCCTCCGAGAGGTACACGACGCACCAGTCCGCCAGTGACTCCACCGCGAGCTGGGCCACGGAGGCGAGTGTCCGATCGGAGTCCAGCGAGCTGGAGAGCACCTCCCCGGCCCGCGCCAGGAAGCGGTGCTCCGCTTCCACCTGCTTCTGGAGGGAGACGTCCCTCATGATGGCCGTCAGCACCGTCTTGCCCTCCACCTCCAGCCGGGAGATGCCGGCCTCGGCGGGGAACTCCTCTCCGTTCTTCCTCAGGCCGAAGATGGGCTGGCGCTCCCCCATCCTCCGGGAGGCCAGGGCCGCCCCTCCGAAGGTGTGGAGGTGTCCGGGGTGGCCGGACCGGAAGCGCTCCGGGAGGAGCATCTCCAGCGGTTGGCCGAGCACCTCCTGGGGGCTGTAGCCGAAGATCTGTTCCGCCCCGCGGTTGAAGAGGGTGATGCGTCCCTCTTCATCCACGGAGATGATGGCATCCGCGGCCAGGGAGATGATGCCCGCGAACCGGGCCTCCGAGATGCGCAGGGCGTGCTCCACTCGCCTCTGCTCGGCGAGCTGGGCCGAGAGCTCCGCGGCGTTCCGCTCCGCTATCTTGTGGGCCAGGTCCCGCTCGCGGGCTTGACGCATCACGAGCACAGCCATCACGAGCAGTGCGCCCACCGCCAGGGGGGCGCCGATCGTCATCGGATGCACGAGGGCGAGCGACCCCACCACGAGCAGGAGGAGGATGAGCACCAGGAGGGTGTTTGCGGACAGGGGTCGACGCATATGAACGATGGGCTGTTTTCTCCAGGCTCTGTGTACCCACGGGGTGTGAGTCGAACTCTCTACATACCGTACAAACGAGTGCGCCGTGGCCCTTCCTGGCCTACGCGGCGCAGGTGAAGTGGATGCCTTCAACCCAGCCGAGCCCGGTGAGCGCGCCTCGGATTTCGTCGCGGATGCCTCGCACACCCACCGCCGCGACGAGGTGGGTGTCCTCTCGGGGGGCTCCCAGTGACTCCGGCGGGAACACCGGAATCCCGTGGATGCGCGTGCCCACCTTGCGCGGGTGCACGTCGATGAAGCGCTCCACGCGCGCTCCCTCCGAGAGCAGGAAGCGCGTGAGGGTGAGCCCTCCCGGGCCCGTGCCCCATACCGTCAGTGGACGTCCCGCCACCTCCCGGCTGCGTGCGAGATAGCGCGCCTTCACCCAGATGAAGCGCTTGTGCGCGTACCTCGGGTCCGTCCGCGTCAGCCGTCCCGTGCTGTCCCTCCAGCGCAACAGCACCTCGGGCAGGTTGTGCATCCCGTGGCCCAGGTGCATCAGCTTCAGCCACAGGTCGTAGTCCTCCGGGAAGTCACCGTGCTCCCACCCGCCGGCCGCCACCACCGCCTCCCGCCGCAGGCACACCGAGGGATGGCAGATGGGGCTCTCCACGAAGCGCTCGCGGTGCAGGCGCTCGGGGGTGGTGAGCCCGTTGAGCCACGTCGCGTAGTCCCGCATGGACGGACTCACCGGCTGATCCTCCCGGAACATCTCCACCCCGGTGCCCACGCCACCCAGGCTCGGGTCCGCCTCCAGCGCCGCGACGCTCGCCTCCAGGCGCCGGGGCAGTGCCTCGTCGTCCGCGTCCATCCGCGCCACATAGGGCGAGGTGGCCCGCGAGAGCGCGAGGTTGAGCGCCGCCACCAGCCCTCGGCCCCCACCGTCGAGCACCTCCACCCGGGCGTCTCTCGCCGCCAGCCCCTGGAGCACCGCGCGTGTTCCGTCCGTGGAGCCGTCATCCACCACCAGCACCCGGATTTCACGCAGCGTGCCTTCGAGCAGGCTCCCCACCGCCCGAGCCACGGTGGACTCGGCGTTTCGGGCGGGGAGGAGGACGGTGACGACCGGAGGCGCCATCGTGTGTAGACTGCCCCACCCATGGGTGGCGTGAGAAACGGCAATGGCGCCGGTTCGTCGGAGGCGGTCGATTCGCACCAGCGCTCGCCCGCTGGCATGCCTGCGCCCGGAGATGGCTCCGACGTGCCCGATGTCGTGGAGCGTCACCGGCGTACCGCCGCCCGCCTGCTGAACGAGGGGCAGGCCGCTCGGGCCTTCGGCGAGCTGGTCAGGGCCAGCCGTGCCGTGCCCATGACGCCGCGCCTGGCCGCGGTGCTCGTCGCCTTCGCCTTGCGCGCGGGCACCGAGGCCGCCGCCATCGCGCTCCTCTCGTCCGCGCTCGGCAACACCCGGGGGGACACGCGCCGCGCCGTGCGGCTGCGGCTCGCGCGCCTGCTGCGCCGGGTGGAGCAGCTCCCCCGCGCCATCGAGACGCTCCAGGTGCTCGTCGACGAGTCCCCCGGAGACCGCCGCGCCCGGAGGCTCATCGAGGTGCTCTCCCGTCGCATCAACCCCCACGAGCAGACCCCCTCCGGGCGCTCCGAGGCCATGCGGGACGCGGAGCCTCCCGCCCAGAAGCCCCCTCGGGGCGGAGCTCGTCGAGGGCGGGACGCGGATATACGGGACCGTCAAGCAACGGCTCCCCCGGAGCGAGGTCGGCGAGGGCGGGACGCGGATATACGGGACCGTCCCAGCCCCACCGCCTTCCCGGCGCGAGGTCGGCGAGAGCGGGACCCGGGTATATGGGACCGTCGTGCCCGCCATCCCCTGGGCGGAAGACGAGCCCACGGCGGAGTCCGCCCCCCCTCCGGATGCGCGCTTCGAGCCGCGTGCCCCCAGCGAGCAGCGGAAGTCCCTCCCGCGGCCCTCTCCCTGGTTGGAGGACGAAGTCACCTCCGAGGCGTCCGACCTGCCCGACGTGCTCGCGGGTGCTCCCGCCCCAACCTCGGGGGCGGACTCCTCCGAGGCGGTCTCCGATGATCGGCACGAGACCCTCGAGGTCGCCGCCCTCTCGCAGCAAGGCACCGCCGAGTCCTCTGCTCCGGCGACCAGGCCCGAGGCTCCATCCACTCCGCCACCGGGTGCGGCCAGGGCGGAGGCTCCCGTGGCCTGGAGCCACGAGGAGGACGCCGAGCCCTCTCGCCCGCTCGTTCCCCGGCAGGAGAACCCGGAAGACTCCCGCATCGAGGCCCAGTTCATCGCGCGCCGCGCCTGGCGCGAGCTGGCGCAGTTCTACCTGGCCCGGGCCGATGGGGCGAAGGACCCGTCGGTTCGCGCCGAGGCCCTCACCCGGCTCGCCGAGGTGCTGGAGGACGAGCTGCAGGACCCCGCGGGCGCCGCTCGGGTGTACGGGCAGATCGTCTCCCTCACCGGGGACAAGACCGCGCTCGCGGAGCAGGTGCGGCTCCTGTCCCAGCGCGGCGATAACGATGACTGGGCGGTGCGGCGCGTACTCGACGAGGCGGTGCAGCGCGCGAGCAACCCCCGCGCCCGCGCCGCCGCCTTCCTGGCTCGCGGCGAGCGGCTGCTGTCCATCGGCGAGCGGGTCCTCGCGGGTGCGGACTTCGAGGCGGCCGAGGACCTCGCCCCTGGCTCTCTCCCGGCCCTGATGGGGCTCGTCCGGTGCGTGGCCGACGCGGCTCGGCCTCGGGCCGTCGAGCGCCTGCGGGCCGCGCTCGCCGCCGTGCCCCGTCGCACGCCCTTCCGCCTGGAGGGGCTTCGGTGTCTCGCGGAGAACGCCGGAGGAGCGCTCGCCGACGCGCGGCTCGCCCACTGGGCCTGGTCCGAGGTGCTCGCGGAGCACCCCGAGGACTCCCTCGCGCAGGACCGGCTCCTGGAGCTGGCGAGGCAGCTCGGGGACAGGGTGGGGTTGAGCCGATTGCTCCGGGCTCGCATCGCCCGCGAGCCGCGCGGGCTGGTGGCGCGCGGGTTCCGGCTGGAGTTGGTGGCCACGCTGGAGTCCGCGGGCGACCGCGAAGCCGCTCTCGCCGAGCTGCGCCAGGCGGTCCGCTTCGAGCCCGGCCACAAGGAGGCGTGGCTGCTGCTCGTGGACCGGCTCATCGCGCTCAAGCAGCACGGCGAGGCCGCGTGGGCCATGGAGCACGCCGCCACCGCCACCGAGGACGACACCGAGCGCCTCGGCACCTGGGAGCGGCTCGCGCGCTTCTGCCGCGAGGTGCTCGGGGATGCGGCTCGCTCGCTGGTGTACGCCAACCGCGCGGAGAACCTGCGCGGGGCCATCGTCGAGCGTGTGGCTCCGGCGCTGCACCCCGAGCTGCCGAGCAACGTCATGTCCAGGCAGGAGCCGAGCGGGTCCCGCACCGTCGTCCTCATCCCGCCTCCCGGCGAGGTGGAGCTCACGCCCAAGCCTCGCGCCACCGAGCCCGCTTCCGCGCCCACCGTGCTCGAGATGCCGGCCATCGGTGAGTTCGCCCCCAACTGGAAACAGGAGGCGCCTCCCTCCGCTTCAGTTCAGGTGGAAGGCACTCAGGTCCTCGCCTGGGAGGCTCCCCCGGGGAAGATGGATCCCGCTCGCCGCCGGGCCCGAGGTGGACCCGTGGCTTCCGCCGCTCCAGCGCCCGCCGCGCCCTCCGCGGCGAAACCCGCTCCGGCCCAGACGGAGGCCCGCCCAGCGGCCTTCGAGCGTGTGCGCGAACATCCGCTCGATGCGAATTCCTACCGGGAGCTCTCGGCAGTTCTTCTCGGCTCGGGGCGACACGGCGCGTGCCTCGCTGATGGCCGAGGTGGCCTCGCGCTCGCGGGACGAGAAGGACGCGGCGCCCCGTCCCCCGCGTCGCACGCTCAGCCCCGAGGAGCGCGCCGGCCTGCGCCACCCCGGTCTGCGCAAGCCCAGCGGGTGAGCTGCTCGCCTCCGTGGGCCTCGCCCTCTGCCGCCTCTTCCCCGCCTTCGGACGGGCCGCCGGCTCCTCCGAGCCGTTCCGTCCGGACTCGGGCCCCGGTGCCCGGGCCGCGATGGAGGCGCTGCTGTTCGTCTCGCGCATCCTCGACGCCCAGCTCCCGGAGATCTTCCTCTCCGAGGACGAGCGGCCCGCCCTTCACGCTCGTCCACGCCGGGCGGCTCCGCGTCTGCTGGTGGGGCGGCTGGCGCTGCGTCAGGCGCTGCCGCGAGCCGAGCTGCGCTTCTTCGCCGGGCGCGCGCTGTTCGGCCTCGGGCCGGACCTGCTCGCGCTGCGCTGTCTCAAGAAGGACCAGCTCCTGCGCGCGGTGGCCATCCTCTCCTCGGTGCTGCGCGGTGGCACGGAGTTCGGCCCCGAGGCCCGGGTGGTGCGCGATGCGCTGCCGCCCCAGGTCCCACGAGCGGGCGCGGGTGCTGCTGGAGTCGGCCCAGCAGACTTCGACGCCTCGGCGCTCGCGGAGGCCGCGCGCCACTCGGCCAACCGCGCGGGGCTCGTCGCCTGCGGAGGCCCGGGGCCGGCCGTGGCGGCGATGCGCGCGCCCTCAAGTCCAGCGAGCAGGAGCTGGCGGAGTTGGTGCGCTTCGCCGCCTCCGAGCGCTACCTCCCGCTGCGCGGCTGAAGGCTCAGCGCACCTGCATCTTGAAGGTGAGGGCGACGAGCCGTCCCTTCTCGCCCCCCACGTCGTGGCGGTACGCCAGGTCCAGGCCGCCCGCCCGCGGTCATCAGGCCGATGCCGACGCCGAGCTGCGAGGAGCGGGTGAAGCCGTCCCAGGTGTAGCCCGCGCGGACGGGGAAGCTCTGTCCGAAGATGTACTCCATGCCGCCGCTGTAGGTGAGGGTGGTGCGGCTCTCGGGTCTCGAAGTCCGCGCGCACGTCGGCGGCGAGGGTCAGCACGCCCGCGAGCAGGCCGGCGTGGGCCGAGTAGTAGCGGGTGAGCTCGGCGTTGTGGGTGTTGATGAGGTTGTGGGCGGAGACGCCCAGGGAGATGGCCTCGTTCGGGCGGAAGATGATGCCGGCGTCACCGGTGATGGCGTTGGCCTGCCGCGGCCCCGCGCATCAGCAGGTAGCGCGAGGAGACGCCGATGAGGAGGCTGTTGGCGATGGGCAGCCCCATGGCGATCGTGTTGATGTGGGCAGTGGTCCGCTCCGTCCCCTTGCCGAGCGAGACGAGCTGATAGGACACCCCGGCGGCCAACGCGCTGGTGGACGAGTCCGCCAGGGCCACCATGCCGGAGGCGTCCTTGCCCTCCCAGTCCCAGGCGCCGGTGAGCTCGACGCGGTAGGTGCGGAAGGCGGCGAGGGCGGCGGGGTTGCCGAGGCCAGCTTCGGCGCCGAGGCCGAGGGCCCGCCATGCGCCTCCCATGCCATAGCCGCGCGCACTCTGGAGGTCACGCAGGTCCTCGGCGCGTGGTTTGCGGAAGAGGTCGGGCGCGACGGCCTCCTGGGCGTGGGCGAGGACGGGGAGCGAGAGAGCGAGCAGGAGCGTCAGGCGAGGCCACATGGGCGGGCATCCTAACTGCCTTGCTGGAGGGGTGGGCCATCACTAGATTCGGCGCCCCATATGTCCACCCCCTTGAAGCGGATAGTCATCCTCGTCGGAGTCCTGGCGGCCCTCAGTGCGGGCGCCTACGTGCTGCCCGGCGGCGCCATCATGCGCCGCATGGTGGCGGGGCGCGAGGAACTGCAGCTCTTCACGCTGAAGGCGGACGGCTCGCTGCACTTCTACGGGCCCGGCGGTGAAGGAGGCCGGGGCGGCGCTGGGCCTGCCGGCGGACCGTCCCGAGCTGGAGGCGGACGGCTCGGTGTACCTGAAGCTGCCGGGCCGCTGCCGCTTCGAGGCGACGGTGCGTCGGAGGGCAACACGGTGGCCTCGGTGTCTTCCGGAGGCCGCAAGCGCCTGGAGGGCACGGAGATTCCCGCGCTGACGGAGGCGGTGCAGCAGGTGTGCGCGCTGCTGGCGATGCGCGCGGACTCGGCGGTGGAGGGGCGCGAGGTGGTGGAGGCGCACCTGCGCTCACTGGGCATCGAGCCGCGCACGACGTCGCTGGGCCGCTTCGACGGCGAGGTGGTGTACGTGCTCGGGACGCCGGGCGAGGGCAAGCCGCAGTTCTGGGTCTACAAGGAGGGCTTCCGGCCGGCGCGCTTGCGCTACAAGGACGGGACAGGGCACGGCGTGGGACGTGCGCTTCCTGGACTACACCTCGCCGGCCACGGGCGAGATGCTGCCGCGCACCCTCGAGGTGTGGCGCGGGGGCGAGCGGGTGATGCGCTTCACCGCGCTCTCCGGCGACACGCGGGCGAAGCTCGCCGACACGCTCTTCTGAGGTGACACCCGTGCCGGGCGGCGGCCTACCCCGGTTCCGCCACCGGCAGGGTGAAGGTGAAGGTGCTGCCCTGTCCCAGGGCGCTCTCCACGTGGATGTGCCCGCCGTGCGCCTCGACGATGCCGCGGGCGATGGGGAGCCCCAGTCCGGCTCCCTCCCGTGCGCCCTCCTTGGCCTGCCAGAAGCGCTCGAAGAGGTACGGCAGGTGCTCCGGGGGAATCCCCGGCCCCGTGTCCACCACGGAGAAGCGCACCATGTTCTCCTCCCTCCGCGCCCACAGGGTGATGCTGCCTCCCGCGGGCGTGAAGCGGATGGCGTTGCCGATGAGGTTGGAGAACACCTGCAGCACCCGGCCCCTGTCCGCGAGCACCGCCGGGACGCCTTCGTCCACCTGGCACTCCAGCCCGAGCGAGTGTGCCTCGGCGAGCGGCCGGTGCAGCTCCACCGCCTCGTTCAGCAGCCCACTCACCTCCTCGGGGAGCTGCGCCACGGTGAACCGCCCCGCCTCCAGCTTCGTCGCGTCGAGCAGATCCTGGATGAGGAGCACGGCCCGGTCCGCCGAGCGCCGGATGACCTCCACCTGCTTGCGCCACCCGTCTTCCTGCTGCGGTGACTGGGGCCGTTGGAGGCGGTTGGCCGCCAGTGAAATGACGTTGAGCGGGTTGCGCAGGTCGTGCGAGACGATGGCCAGCACGTCATCGCGCGCCTGGGTGGCGAGCTGCGAGGCGCGGTAGAGCCGGGCGTTGTCGATGGCCAGGGCGGCGCGGGCCGCGAGGGCCTCGGCCAGCACGAGCTCCGCAGGCCCATAGCGCCGGCCCGAGTCCGTATAGGCGAGGATGAAGGCACCGAGCGTCCGCCCGCGCGCGACGAGCGGGATGGTCAGCGTCGAGCGCCAGCCGAGCTGCTGCAGGACGGAGTAGTACGCATCGTTGTCGGTCGTCGCCCAGAGGAAGGCGTCGGTCACCTCGGGGACGAGCTCGGGCTTGCCGGTGCGCACCACGGCCTGCACGCCCACCGCCGCGTTCGGGTTGACCTTCAAGCGCTCGAGGAGGGCCAGCATCGGCTCCTGCGCCGGGTCCTTGTGGGCCATGGCGACGCGCTGCAGCTCATCACCCTCGAGCATCGCCACCAGACAGAGGTCCGCGAGGCGGGGGACGATGAGCCGGGCGAGGCTCTGGAGGGTGGCCTCGTACTCCAGCGCGGCTACCAGCACCCGGCTGGCATCGGAGAGGAACTGCTGCGCCTCCTCGGCGCGTTTGCGGTCCGAGATGTCCCGCATGATGGTGGAGAGCATCTCCAGCCGGCCGCTCGTGTCCCGGTGGGCCAGGAGCACCTGCGAGACGGGGAGCTCCCGGCCATCCGGGGTGCGCAGGGCCGTCTCGCCCGTCCACGAGCCCTCGCGCACCGCGGTGGACACGCCCTCGGTGAGCAGCCGCCAGGCGGCCCGGGGTGTATGGGCCGAGGCGAGGCGCCAGGCGCTGGCGTCCTCCTTCTCGCCCAGCCCCAGCATGCGCCGGCCGGCGCGGTTGAGGTAGAGACCCCGGCCCTGCGCATCCGCGAGGCCCACCATGTCCGGGGTGGCCTCGAAGATGGACGTCAGGCGGCGATGCACCTGCTCCGCCTGCTTCTGCTCCGTGTTGTCCCGCAGGTAGATGGAGACGCCCTCGCCAGCGGCGCTGAGGTGACCGGCGAACCAGATTCCATCGAGGAGCACTTCACAGTCCGCGGAGGTCTGCCCTTCGAGGATCCGCTGGGTGGCCTGCACCAGGGAGGCGTGCTCGTCCGCGGAGAACATCTCCGCCAACCGCTGGTGGAGGAGCTGCTCCCGGGGCCTTCGCAGCACCTCCGTCGCCCGGTGATTGACGAAGGTGAGCCGCTGCTCCCGGTCCACGACGAGGAAGGCATCGGAGAGCTGCTCCAGGATGGTCTCGACCCGCGCGCGCGCGGCCTGCTCGTGGCTGAGCTGCCGCTCCACCTCCACGCCCTGCGGCTCCAAGGAGCATAGGGAGCAGGCGAAACCGACCAGCCGGCCGTTCGCGTCATGGAGGGCGGTGAGCACCTGCCGGGCCCGGAAGCGGGTGCCGTCCCGCTTCACCCGCCAGCCCTCCTCCTCACTGCGTCCCTCCTGCGTGGCGCGCCGCAGCGCTCGCTCGGCCAGCTTGCGCGCATCGGGCGGGTAGAGGGCCCCGAGGGGCTCGCCCTGCACGTCCGCCACCACATGCCCGGTCAGTTGCTGGGCGTCCCGGCTCCAGAGCTGGATGTGCCCCTGGGTGTTCAAGCCAGCGATGGGACCCTCCTCGCCCTGGGTCAGCATCAACAGGGCGAGCTCCCGCGACTCGACCTCGTCTTCCACCGGCTGGTGTTCCCCCTTGGCTTCCCACTCTCCAGGAACGCCATGGACCATCTGGTGGGGCAAACGGCACCTTCCTTCCGGGCAGATCCCCTCATCCTCTGGCCCGCGGACGGGAGGGTATTGATTCCAGGATTGAACCCATCATGACCCTCCGGGCATGCCGTGAGGCCCGAAGGGACGCGCCGTCTCCAGGGGACGGGCCCGGGCCCTGAGCGGTCGTCGTGTCCGCGAGCATCGAACCCAGGGGCCGTCTCGTTGCTCGCATGGCATCCTCTCGGGTGCTCGCGGGTCATGCCCGCTCTGGAGGTGCCATGGCTGAGGAAGATCGGCGGAGGTGGAATGCCCGCTACCAGGGACAGGTGGAGGCACGAGGGCCCTCCGTATTCCTCCGGTCCCTCGCGGAGCGGCTCCCGAGCACGGGCCGGGCCCTCGATGTGGCGGGCGGGCCCGGGCATGACGCCCTCTGGCTCGCGAGGCGCGGCCTGGACGTCACCCTGGTGGACATCTCGGACGTCGCGCTCGCGCGGGCCTCGGAGTCCGCGCGAGAGGCGGGCGTGTCGCTCCGGGTCCAGCAATTGGACGTGGAGCGCGAGCCGCTACCTCCCGGGCCCTTCGACGTCGTGCTTTGCTTGAACTACCTCTGGCGGCCGCTGTTCGCGGCGATCCCCGAGGTGCTCGCGCCGGGCGGACTGCTCGTCTTCGCCCAGCCCACCCGGAGCAACCTGCAACGGCACGCGCATCCCTCGGCCCGCTTCCTGTTGGAGGACGGTGAGTTGCCCCGACTCATCCAGGGATTGGAAATCCTCTCGTACACCGAGGGATGGACCGAGGAGAGGCAGACACGAGGCGCGGCTGGTGGCGTGTCTCCAGGGAGCGGGCTGTGGTACGCGTTTGGGATGCTCAGGCGCGTGACGCACGTGAATCTGGCCGTGGATGATGTGGAGGCCGCACGGCGGTTCTACTCGGAGGTGTTGGGCCTCGAGGAGATCGCTCGTGCGGAGGGGCAGCGGCGCCCCGGTGCCTGGTTCCGCCTCGGCGCTCTGCAACTGCACCTGTCCTACGAGCCGGAGCCGCGCAACGCCGACTCGAAGCGGCACGTGGCGTTCGAGGTCCGGGAACTCGGCGCCCTGCGCGACCGCTTCGAGGAGGCCAGGGTGCGTGTCGAGGAAGGCTCGCCCCTGCCCGGCATCCAGCGCTTCTTCGTCCGGGACCCCTCCGGCAACCGTCTCGAGTTCCAGGAGGTGGTGGACCGCTCGCCCCGCTGTGGCTGAGCTCCGAGCCATCTCGACAGGGGAAGGCGTCCGCGGAATGGGACGCTCCCTGCCCTTGGAAGACCTGGAAGCGCCGCGCTTCTCACGCCCGTTCACTCGGAGCGGCGCGCCTGTGTCTCATGGTCCACCGCTTGCTCACGGGCACCGCGGGGGAGATTGACCGGGCCCGCTGCTCGCCGCACCCTGACGGGCATGGCACGGGACGAACAGGGACGAGAGGATGCCTTCCCCCGGGCGCCCTCTCGGGAAGAGTGGGCGCGGATGAGTCAGGAGGAGCGGGCCCGGGTGGTGGAAGCACTGCCCGGGGAGGTGACGTGGGACGAGATGGCGATGCCCGAGGGAGACCTGCACTCCCAGGCGAAGATGGGCGCGTTGCAGGCCCTCAAGGGGTACTTCTCCCGGCAACGGCGGCGGGTGTACCTGGGGACGGAGCTGCCAGTGTACTACCCCGCCGAGCGACGCTTCGCGCCGGACCTGGTGGCGGTGCTCGATGCGGAGCCACACCCCCGTCAGAAGTGGGTGGTGAGCCATGAGGGCAAGGGGCTGGACTGGGTGATGGAGGTCCACGTCGGCGGCGACCGGAAGAAGGACGCCGAGTACAACGTGAGGCGCTACGCCCGGCTGGGGATTCCCGAGTACTTCATCTACGACCGGGCCCGTCAGCGGTTGGAGGCGTACCGGCTGCCGTCGCCCGAGGCGAGGGAGTACGTCCCCATCGCACCGGCGCAAGGGCGTTACACCTCGGAGGTGCTGGGACTGGAGCTGCAGGTGGAGGAGGGGCGGCTCCGCTTCTGGGCGGGGCACGCGATGCTGCTGGAATACGAGGAGCTCATCGACCGGATGGAATCACTGGTGGAGGGGCTGCAGCGACGCGTGGACGAGGAGGCCCGGCAGTTGGAGGAGGCGGAGCGGCGTCTGGCGGACGAGGCTCGGCTGCGCGAGGAGCTGGAGCGACGCCTCGCGGAGTCACAGGCCGAATTGGAACGCCTCCGGCGGCGCGAAGGGTGAGCTACCGCACGTGGGCGTAGACGCGCAGCAGCGTGGCCGGTGACACCCCGAGCCGGTACAGCAGCGGGAAGCCATTCACCGCGAGGAAGTAGAACACCGGCCGCGCGAGGAATCGCCGGCCGGACACGGTGACGCACGCATCCACCGTGCGGACGTGGCCCTCGCGCCACAGCCGCTTGGACAGCTCCAGGTCCTCCATCAGTGGTTGCGCGGGGAAACCGCCCACGCGACGGAACACGTCGGCGCGGATGAACAGCGCCTGGTCACCGTAGGGCAGTCGCGTGTACCGCGAGCGCAGGTCCGCGACGTGCAGCAGTGGGCCGAGCCACGAGCGGCGGCCCGTGTCGTTCACGGTCCACGTCTTGAAGGCACCCGCCACGACACGCGGGTCTTCGAGTGCCGTGCGGATGTGCCGGGGCGCATCGGGGGGCAGGGCGACGTCCGCGTGGAGGAACAGCAGCACGTCCCCACGAGCCGCCTCGGCTCCCGCGTTCATCTGCGAGGCACGTCCTCGGGGCGCGGAGAGCACGGTGACGCCCGGGTACTCACGGGCCCGGGCCACGGTGGCGTCCGTGCTCCCGCCGTCCACCACGAGCACCTCGCCGAGGTCCGGCCCGAGGGCCGCCAGCTCCGCGAGTCGCTGACCCACGCGCTGCTCCTCGTTGAGCACGGGGAGGATGATGGAGATCACCGCCGCAGCTCCCGGAGCGCGGCCTCGGTGGCCGGGGCCCGCAGTCGTCCCGAGGCCAGCTCCGACTCCAGGCGCGCGAGATCCTCGGGGACATCCACGTCGAAGAACGGCGCCACGCGCGCCACGGTGAGTCCGAGCGACACCAGCCGCGCCTCGGTGTGTTCCAGCGTGTGGGGCTGGCTCCAGGGCAGGTTCACGAAAGCCCCCTCGGGCAGGCGTCGCAGCGCGAGCAGGTAGAAGCCGCCGTCCTCGCTCGGACCGAACACCGCGTCCGCGTGCGCGAGACCCGCTCGGGCCGCTTCCAGGTGCTCGGGAGACAGGCCCGGGCTGTCCGCGCCCAGGGCGATGGCGGCTGGGTGGTGCTCCAGGGCTCGCCGGAGGACGCGCTCCATCCTCGCGCCCAGGTCTCCCTCGCCCTGGGGCCACACCTCCACCGGGCCGGGCAGGAGTCCCTCGGGCCAGGGCCCCGGCGAGGCGAGCACCGGTGCGGCCCACGGCATCCGCGTCACCAGCGCCCAGGTGTCCTGGAGGAAGGCTCGCGCGAGCCGGGCGGCCCCTTCGGCTCCGAGCGCCGGAGTCAGGCGCGTCTTGGCCTCCCCGGCGCGGGGCGGCTTGGCGAAGACACAGAGGGCGACCTCGGGAGTCATCGGGCCCATGCGAGCATCACCGGCGCCAGGAGAGCAACCGGGTGAGGAAACCCTTCGTCCGAGGGGTGAGCCGCCGGCGGTTCCACGCGTCGCCGAGCCGCTTCAGCACCTCGCCTCGGGTGGGGTAGGGGAGCACGGTGTTGGACAGCGCCCCCACGGTGAGGCCCATCGTCATCGCCAGCGCGAGCTCGCCGATGTTCTCCCCGGCGTGCGCGCCCACCAGTGTCCCGCCGAGCAGCCGGCCCGACTTCGAGTCCACGTGGATGCGCCCGAAGCCCTCGGTCTCGCCGTCCAGGAGGGCACGGTCCATGGAGGACATGGGCACGGTGAGGGTGACGGCGCCGAGGGCCTCGGCCTCGCGCGAGGTGAGGCCCACGTGGGCCACCTCGGGGTCCGTGTACGTGCACCAGGGAATCACGAGCGCGCTGGCCTTCTTGCGGCCGAAGAAGAGGGCGTTCTGCAGTGCCACCCGCGCGAGTGCATCCGCGGCATGGGTGAACTTGAAGCGCGAGCAGATGTCCCCCGCCGCGTAGATGCGCGGGTTGGTGGTGCGGAGCTGGTCATCCACCTCGACGCCGTGAGGACCGTGCTGGACCCCGGCGGCTTCGAGCCCCAGTCCGCCCACCACCGGCGCGCGGCCGGTGGCCACGAGCAGCACCTCGCCCTCCACGGCTCCCTCCGCGCCCTCGCGCTCGAAGCGCAGGCGCTTCACCGGGCCATGGGCCTCGACGCGGGTGGCCCTCGCCCCGAGGTGCAAGGTGATGCCCTCGGCCTCGAAGCGCCGGGCGAGCACCTCGCTCACATCCGGGTCCTCCTTGGGCAGCAGACGGGCGCCTTGGTTGACGAGCGCCACCCGGGCCCCGAGCCGCCGGAAGGCCTGGGCCAGCTCGCACCCGATGGGGCCTCCGCCGAGCACCACCAGCCGGGGGGGCAGCTCGGTGAGGGTGAAGACGCTCTCGTTGGTGAGGTAGCCCGCCTCCGCGAGCCCCGGGATGTCCGGCACCGAGGGGCTGCCTCCGGTGGTGATGAGGGCGCGCGCGAAGGTGAGGCGCTGGCCTGCCACCTCCACCGCGTCGGGCGCGACGAAACGGCCCTCGCCGAGGAACACGTCCACGCCCAGGCCGCGGAAGCGCTCGGCCGAGTCGTGGGGCGCGATGCCCGCACGCAGCGAGCGCACCCGCTCCATCACCCGCGCGAAGTCCACCCGGGGCTCACCGGCCTCCACCCCGTAGGAGCTCGCGCCGCGCACGGTGGCGGCCACGCGCGCCGAGGCGAGGAGGGCCTTGGTCGGCACGCAGCCGAAGTTGAGGCAGTCGCCGCCCAGCAGGCGCCGCTCGATGAGGGCCACCTTCCCGCCGAGCCCGGCCGCGCCCGCGGCGGCCACGAGGCCCGCGGTGCCGGCGCCAATGACGACGAGGTTGTAGCGCCCCGAGGGAGTGGGGTTCTTCCAGTCCGCCGGGTGGGTGAGCGCGGTGAGCGCGGCGTCGTGCGCGTCACCGTCGAGCAGATGCGGGGCATTCACGTCGGGGTCTCCTTCAGGGTGGCGTCCAGGGCCCGGCGAGCGAGGCGGGTGACGTACACGGTGACGAGGACGGTGGCGGCCAGCCCGCCCCAGAAGAGGAGCTGCCCGTAGGGGCCGGAGTCGGGGCGCTCGCCGCGCGTGAGCTGGGCGAGGCTCGTCACCAGCGAGCCCAGGTACACGTAGAGCACCGTGCCGGGGAGCATCCCGAGGAAGGACGCGAGCACGTAGTCACGCGGGCGGACGCGGGTGAGCCCCAGCGCGTAGTTGAGCAGGTTGAAGGGGAAGAGGGGCGAGAGGCGCAGCAGCAACACCACCTTGAAGCCCTGCTCGGCCACGGCGGCGTCCACGGCGGAGAACCTCGGCTGGCCCGCGAGGCGGCGGCTCACCTGCTCGCGCAGCGCCGTGCGCCCGAGCAGGAAGGCGGCCAGCGCCCCGAGGTTGCTCGCCACCACCACCAGCAGCGTGCCGTACACGGGCCCATAGGCGAAGCCCGCGCCCAGCGTCAGCACCGAGGCGGGCAGCACCAGCACCGTCGCCACCACGTACAGGACGACGTACAGCACCGAGCCCGCCATCCCCGTGTCGCGGATGCGCTCGACGAGCGCCAGCAGCCACGTGTTGACGGGCAGCAGCTTGAAGGCGAGCACCAGCGCCACCACCGCCGCCACTCCCGCTGCCCATCGCCCGAGGCCTCCTCGTGCCATCTCCGGATGCTCGTGGTCCAACGGGGTCTCCCTCATCCTCTCTGTATGCTCGAACACACCTCTATACGCTCGAACACACCGCGAGGTTACGGTGAGCCTCCCCCGAGACTGAGTGGCCCCGCGGGTCTTTGTGATGCCCGGAGTCCCTGGTGGTTTCTCGGAAGGCCGCGCCGTAGAAGGGAGCCCCCATGTCGCTCCAGAAAATTTCCGTCCCCCGCGAGGCCGCTGGCGATCGGCTCGACAAGTACCTCTCGGCGCACGTGCCCGGGCTCTCGCTGGAGCGGGCGCGTGTGCTCATCGAGCAGGGGCTCGTGCGCATCCGAGGCAAGAAGTGCCAGCCCACGCGCAAGCTCTGGGGTGGGGAGGAGATCGAGCTCAGCCGCCCGCCACCGCGTGCTCCGCCGCGCGCTCAGGTGAGGCGCTCCGTCGAGGGCCCCGAGCTGCCCGTGCTCCACGACGACGCATCCCTGGTCATCGTGAACAAACCGCCGGACCTGGTGGTGGAGCCCTCGGGGAATGTCCCCTCGGTGGTGGACCTGCTGGCGGCGCGGCTGCCTCCGTTCGACGTGGAGGGGCTCGCGCAGCCCGGCGTGGTGCACCGGCTGGACCGGGAGACGAGCGGCTGCCTCGCGTTCGCACGCACGGACGAGGCCGTCGCGGCGCTCGACCGGGCGTTCCAGGAGAAGCGCGTGGACAAGCGCTATCTGGGCCCTCGTGCTGGGGGAGACCCCCGAGCGAGACCGGCTCGAGGCGCCGTATGGCCGGGACCCGAAGGACCCGCGGCGCTTCACGACGAAGGTGCGCTCGGCGCGTCGAGCGGCGCTCTCCTATGAGGTGCGCGAGCGGCTCCGGGGCGCGACGCTGGTGGAGGTGAAGCTGGAGACGGGACGCACGCATCAAATCCGCGTGCAGATGGCCGAGGCGGGGTTCCCCGGTGCTCGGCGATTCCCTGTACGGCCCCGAGGAGACGCGCACGCACCCGGCGGCGAAGGCGATCGGCCGCCATGCGCTGCACGCGTTCCGCCTCTCGCTGCCGAGCCCCGCCACGGGTGCGCTGGTGAGCGTCGAGGCGCCACTGCCCGAGGACTTCCAGCGCGCCCTGGCGATGCTCCGGGCGTGAGGGCGGGTGGGGCGCTGGGGGCGGGAAGCATACGATTCCAGGCACCGTCGGGAAGCGGACGGAAGTAGGTGACCGCTGGAGTGGGTCGATGTAATCCCACCGCTTCGGAACGCCTCTGTAAGTGGTTGGAAACACGAGGGGTTTTGGCCGTTTTCGATAGAGGACGCGAGGCGGCTCCACCTCGGCGGATGCGCCGGGGGATGTCAGACCCGGCGAGTAGTTTGCGTCCTTGCCGCTGAACCGGAACCGACGCGCCATCGGCGTGAAGGAGGGTGTCAGCCGGCAAGGGGGTTCCATGGGAACGAAGCGGTGCGTCTTGGGGGCGGTGTTGGGGGCGGCGTCGGTGCTGCCGGTGGTGTGCTTGCCGCTGGCGAGCCCGACGCGTCAGAGCAAGGAGGAGCAGCAAGGGGGCGTCTCGCGACAGGCGGGTCGCCCCTTCAATGGACAGGGGACCGAGACGCTCTCGCCAGCCGAGGCGCCCGCGGTGCCCGCGAGCCCTGTCGTCGATGAGCCGAAGCACCCGTGCGAGCTCATCACCGTGATGCGGGTGCCGTGCGACCCCGCGAGCGCCACGTGCGAGTACACCTACTGGGAGTGCCCGCGAGACGTGAAGCCGCTGAGGGCGTGACGGAGTAACGCGGCCCGTGCGCGGGTCGCCTCGAGCGCGGCGGGTCGGGCTCCTCGGAGCCTGGCTCGCCGCGCTGCCGTTCGAGGGAATGCTGAGCCGGCGAGACCCCCGCTTCGTCACCCGGGCCGTGGACGAGCAGGCCCATTGTGGCTACCAGGACTGGCATCGGAAAGTGGATGCCGAGGTCATCGTCTAGCTCAACACCTACCGCAACGTGACACCGAAGCAGTTCGAGGCCTTCCTTCGAGAGATATACAGTCGGCCCGACATGCTCAGGAGGTTTCCCCATGGCTTCTGATGCCGCGGCCTCCCCTCGCTTCTTCGTGCTGGAGTCGGGCGCTCCCTGTTCTCGTTACGATGCCGAGGTCGACACGGTCGAGCCTGTCAATCTCGGAGACGCGGCCCGCTGCCCGCGGTGTGGCCGTTTCATCGGGATGAAACCCTGGCTTCCGACCTACCGTGCCGAGTTGGTGCTGTACGGCGAGGAGCTCGGGGACTTCATCAAGGCCGGTGGAGATGACCTCCTGATGTCCGAACGCTTGGCCCAGGCCTTCCGCGACGAAGGCCTGACGGGACTGGAGGGCTTCCACCCGGTGGAGGTGACGCGGGTACGCAGGAAGCGGCGAGGTCCCGTTCCTTCCCAAATCCCCCGGTACCTCGTCGCCACGGTCTGCTTCGGCCGCGCCGCGGTGGACGTGTCACGCAGCCTCATCACCTACGGAGACCCTCCGACATGCGAGGAGTGCCGTTCCGAGGGCATCAATGCCATCCATGGCTTCTCCCTGGAGGAGGGGACCTGGCGGGGAGAGGACGTCTTCAATCCCCGGGGGCTGTTTGGCATCTGGACCGTCTCCGAGCGCTTCGAGCGCTTCGTGGCGCGACACGGCTTCACCAACATGAGGCTGACGCCCAGCGAGGAGTACGTGTGGAATCCGCTGGGACGCGAGCCGCCGACCACCACCAAGACGCGCTTCGCCTGATGCGGTACGGCTCCGGTTCGATGGGCTGTCGCACAGCGCGCGTCGTCGACGGCGAGCGAAGGGGAGGCTGGCGCACGTGCGGCCCCGGCCGGGGCGCTTGACCTGCTAGGTTGAGTCCTCGGAGGTAGTCCCCGCGTGTGCGCACGTTCGCCTTCCCCAGTCCCGAGCACCCCGTCCCCCTTGGCGACGAGGGCGCCATGAGTCCGCTCGAGCATGCCCCCGCTGCCGCCCGGCACCCGCATTGGCGGGGACGTGGTGGAGGCCGTGCTGGGCACGGGCTGCTTCGGCACCGTGTACCGGGTGCGAGGCCCCGACGGGCACCGGGCCGCCCTCAAGCTGCTGCCGCTGGAGGAGGGGAGCGTGTGGACCGAGCGGGCCTGGCGCGAGGTGTCGCTGGGCATGTGCCTGCACCACCCCAACCTGGTGCGCCAGTTGGGCACGGGCCATATGGCCCGAGTCCCAGCCCCGCTTCGTGTGGATGAAGCTGGAGCTGGTGGAGGGCCTCACGCTGGAGGAGTGGGGGCTCCAGCCCGGACGCACCCTGGGCGAGGTGGTGGACCGGGTGCTGGAGGTGTCGCGCGGGCTGGCGGTGGCGCACGACGCGAGGGTGGTGCACCGGGACGTGAAGGAGGACAACATCCTGGTGCGCGAGGGGGACGGGCAGGCGGTGCTGGTGGACTTCGGGGCGGGCTACCACGAGGGAGACGCCACGCTGACGAAGGGGATGTTTCCTCCGGGGGCGCCCCTCTACCGCGCCCCCGAGGCGTGGGCCTTCGGCCGTGCGCACGCGGGCGAGCCGGGCGCGCACTACCGGGCCGGGCCGGGGGATGACCTGTACGCGCTGGGGGTGGTGTTCTACCGGCTGCTGACGGGCCGCTTCCCCTTCCGGCTCACCGACGAGGGGGGCGTGGACGTGGAGGCGGTGCTGCACCGGGCGCCGCTGCCGCCGCACCTCGTCAACCCGCGCGTGCCCCGGGAGGTGGAGGCGGTGTGCCTGCGGCTGCTGGAGAAGCGGCCCGAGGCGCGCTACCCGAGCGCCGTGGCGCTGTACGAGGCCCTGGAGACGCTGAAGGCCGGGGCAGACGCGGCCTGGACGGTGCCGCTGCACGGGGAGACGTCGAGCGGCCGGCAAGCGGCGGAGCGCGGGGGGCCCGGGTGTTGGCGGGGGTGGGCGTGGGGTTGGCCGTGGCACTGGGGGGCTGGTGGCTCGGCTCTGGCCAGGAAGTGGCGCCTCCGGGGCTCGCGCCGGAACCTGCACGGGCCGTGGCCGCGCCTGCCCAGGTGCCTTCCCCCGCGGTCGCCGCCTCATCCGCGGTGCCTCGAAAGGACAATGCCCCCGTGAAGCAGCAGACAGACGTCCGGCCCCCAGACGGAAGCGCGGCCCAAGGGCCGAGGAGCCGCCGTGCGCAACGTGTGTCTCGGCCTCACCGGCGCCGCCTTGCAGGCCTGCCTGGGTGCGCAGCAGCAGGTGCCGCCCGTGCGCCCGGCTCCGCTTCCCCAGGAGTGCCCCGCCGGGGCCGTGGAGACCATGACCCGCACGCTCGGCCTGCGCATCGGGGAAATCGAGGAGCGTCGACTGGGGCGACGTGCGGGGCAGGCCCGTGCCCGTGCGCGAGGACACCCCGCTGCGCGTGCCGGGCGACTGGGAGGCGGGGGCCGATCTGACTCGGGGCGGGGGTGACAGGTGGCACTGCCGAGCCAGACCCGGCTCCACGGCCGGCTCTACTTCGGAGAGGGGCGGGTGTACGGCCGCTTCACCGAGGCGCGCACGCCCACCGGGGAGACGTACACGGTGTGCCTGGAGCTGCTGGACATAGATGACGAGCCGTCGGGCTGCCGCTGGAGCCCGGCAGCGAGCCGGGCAAGGTGCTGGTGTCTCCTGTCGCGGAGGTGCGGGTGGTGGACCGTTTCCAATAGGGCGCCTCGGAACCAGGCGGGTGGCGGGTACCGGGCGCAACCCCGACACGACCGCGAGGGAGGTGTGGTAGAGCCCCACTCCTCCGGTCTCGTTCCCCTCGGGAGGTCCCCGCCCCGTGTTCGCCCTGTCCTCCGCCGCGCTCCTACGACTCGTGCTGCTCGCCGCCCCCGCTGGTCCCGGTGTGGAAGCCCCATTGCCCACGTGTGAGGTCGGACACGCGTCAGCTCGAGCTGACGGTGGACACGGCTCGCGGGGCGCATGAGGTGTGCATCCGCCCGGGGCGCTCCACCAGCTTCTTCTTCAACGCGAAGCTGGCGCGCGTGGAGCTGGCCGGGCGGGAGCGATTCCGGGTGATAGAGGACGAGGCGGGCTTCACGCTCGCCCCCACCTGGGCCCTGCCGGACGGGGAGCGCGTGCCGGTGACGGTGTACTTCCAGGACGGCGCGGCCCCGGCGAGTGTCACCTTCGCTGCTGGTGGTGCATCCCTCCGAGGCCGCGCGGCAGGTGGAGGTGACGCGCCAGCCGCGCACGCTGGCCTCCTGCCAGGAGGGCGAGCAGCGGGCGCTGGAGGAAGTCCAGCAGTGCCGGCGGGAGAAGGCGCGCCTGGAGGCGGAGTCCAACGGGAAGGTGGGGCTCCTGGGCCTCCTCGCCCAGGAACTCATGGGGAAGGGCGGCGTTGACGTCAAGGACATCGTCCAGAACGTCACCTCGCGCCCCGGCAACACGCTCACCAGCACCAAGGCGCGCAGCTACCGCTCGGACACCGGGCGCGGGGAGGGCGGACACAAGGTGGTGCGGCTGGCCGTGGAGCAGGAGTTGTGGAACGGCGGGAGCACGCCCTGGACGCCCGCCGGTGCGGTGCTGGTGGGCCCCAGGGCGCGTGGAGTTGAAGGCGCTCGGCGTGTGGCCGCTGGAGCCCATTGCCTCGGGGAAGACGAGCCGTGTCGTGCTGGAGGTGGAGGCGACGGAGGAGGAGGCGCGCGGCACCTTCACCCTGAAGCTGTGGAGCCAGGAGGGGGGCGGCAGGGGCGAGTTCTTCGACGGTGTGACGTTCCCGTAGCCCGACCGGGCGCCCGCTCCAGTTCAACAGCCTCTGAGTCAATCATTGCGACAAGGATTGGCCTCGGGCCAGCCGGAGATCTCAAATAGGGAATCCCGCCTCCCGAGCGGTGCTCCCGGAGCGCCTCCTCTGCTCGGCGCATGACGCGCAATCCGACGGCAGTCTCACCTTCTCTGCCCCAGGTGGCTGTAGACGATGCGTGGAGCCCATGCGCGGGTGGATGAGCACGGTCCATGTTTCGGTATCAATGCCGATGTCAGGCCCAGATCGAACGGTGTGTAGGTCCCGGGAGCAGCAATCCATGTCCTGTACATGGTTGGTATGCTGCCCGCGGTAGGGCAGGATGGTGTCCTCCAGCGTCTGGGTCACACGCAGTTTGAGATAGCGCAGCGACCTCCATAGGTGTTGATCAGCGCTTCCCTGCGAACCGGGGTTGTCCCTGAGGCACAAGACGGCTCGGCGAGTCGCACGTGCTCCTCGGCGCTGACCGCACGGGCTACGTCGAATGCTTCGCACTCCACCGTGCTCAAGAGCTGCGCCCGGCAGGCATGCCGGTTGAGAGCCATCACCAACCAGTTTCATCCATCGCGACCGAGACGCCTGCGTGCGATGAATGGCCACCCAGGATGGCTCGCTGATGGCAGCGCATTCTTCAGGAGTGGCCGTCAACATGGTTCCCACGTGCACCCGTTCGCTCTTTCCTGGCCCGATTGCGAAGATGGACGGGTATGCGATGACCTCGGATTCAAAGGGCGAGGCTTGGTGCAGATCGATGTATGCGTGAACCTTGAAGCGTTCGGTGATTCGCTTGCGCAGTGGCGACCCGTAGCGGTTCAAGATCCATCGATCCGCGCAGATGAAAGACAGGATGCCGTCGGGCTTGAGCAGGTCGAGCCCACGCTGATGAATGCCACGTACAGGTCTGCGCGATCGTACAGGGACGCGTACCGCCGTCGGTACTCTGCTTGGAGTGAGGGCGCGAGTTGTTCGATCCGGATGTAGGGAGGGTTCCCGACCACGACGTCGAACGGTTCCTCATGAGCTAGGAGGAAGTCGCCTTCGCGCACCCACTGTTCCGCCAGTCGGCGCGCAACTCTCGTGGGGACCTCTTGCTCCTGAAGCACCTTCGCCACTACGGCGCGAGACGCGGCGACATGGTCCGGATCGATGTCGTAAGCCGCGACGCATTGCCCGAGTTCTGTCGCCTTGACTCCCGCTCGCTGGGCTGCCGTCAGCAGACGCTCGATGGCTGGCTCGAGGAACGCACCTGTCCCGCATGCTGGCTCCAGGATGCGCATGGACGCGAGCGGGCGCTCCGGAGTGTACCGAGCCAGATCGAGGATCAGCTTGACCACATGGGGCTTCGTCAGGACGACCCCATGTGTTTCGCCCGATGAGCGTTCTCCGTACTGGTAGGCGTCTTTGCCGATTCGAGCGGGTAGATTGAACTGCAACTGCATGTCCGATCCTCAGAGGCTGGCGAGGAATTTTCCGACGTGGGCTCCAAGCCCAGCGAGGAACTGCTTTATGCCAAGATCGCGAGCCGGTTCAGTGTAATCGCCGGTCTGACCCTGCGCTTCGGTGCACATGAGGAACGCGGAGGAATCGAAGAGCTTCTCCAGGACCAATTTGCGGAGAAGCAGTTCGTACCGTTGGGCGTAGGAGCTATCCCAGAATTCTGGGAATACATCGAAGTGTGGCTCGTCAACTTTGACTGGCCGCCTGGATGCCGGGCAGTCCTCCAGAAGCATCAGCCAACCGAGCCAGGGTACGAGGGCTGGCGCCGAAGGCCTTTTCTCGGAAGGCGGTCTCCAGATCCTTACCCGTACCGATGGCCTCTTCGCTTCGGTTGTTGAAGTTGTTTCCGAAGGATGGGCCTCTCTGGGACTTGAACTCCAGAGCCGCTACGAGTTTGTCGTCGTAGACCACGACCATGTCCCATTTCTTGGTGGGTCTGAAGTAGCCAGGAAGTTCCAACTTCTGGCTCGTGTAGATGTGGGCTTCCGGAAGGCCATTGTCGATCAGGAGTTGGTTGACGAGGCTGCAGAATCCGTCCATCTGCTTGCCGCCGGTCACCGCAGCACGACGACCGCGATCCGCCTCTCCCTGGGACTGCCGTGTGGCCTGCTCGGTCAGCGTCGTCCAGTAGTGCGCGACGGCCTTGCGTGTGCGGTTCTCGTAATCCGTGAGAATGACGCTCATGAACGGTAGAACTCCTTAGCTCCTGTCAGCTCTGGTCGACCTGGCGGGTGCGGCATCTTCTTCGGTGTGCATCCCCTGGCCAAATTCTCAAGATCGTCGACAAGCCGGGCTCTGCCTGAGACGTCCTCCGGTCTCCATCACCCGGAGTGCGCTCTCGGACAGCGCGCTCCGTCCGCCATGTGCATTTCGGGTCAGAAAACTACCGGTGTCAGGGGGCGCCGCTACAGTGGTCCCCAGTCGCCGTGAGCCCCCCGAACCTCGCCTCCGTCGCCGTCGGCCGTCCCGTGCGGGGCGAGTTCACCTACGTCGTCCCCGAGGGCCTCTCCGGGCAGCTGTCGCCGGGCCAGCGGATCCTCGTGCCCTTCGGCCGGAGCAGTCGCTGGGCTTCTACCTGGGGCCCGCCACGCCTCCTCCCGAGGGCGAGAGCGTCAAGCTCAAGCCCATCATGAAGGTGCTCGAGGACTCGCCGTCGCTCCCGCCCGACCTCATCGCGCTCCTGCGCTTCGCCGCCGAGCACTACCGCTACCCGCTGGGCGAGGTCATCCAGAGCGCGCTGCCCCCCGGGCTCACCAAGGCCGAGGAGGAGAAGGAGGCGAAGCCCGACGTGCAGGAGTTCGCCGTGGCGCTCGTCCCGGAGGCGCCCGCCGTCCTCCGCGCGCTCCCGCGCAGTCCGCCGCGCTGACCTACCTGCTCGCGGTGGGTGGCCGGGCCCCCGTCGAGGAGGTGGCCCACGCCATCCCCGGCGCCCGCGAGACGCTGAGGAAGCTCGCCGAGCGCGGCTTCGTCCGCATCGAGGAGGAGATCATCGCCCCGGGCGTGGGCGAGGGGCTCGCCCAGGGTCGCCCCGACAAGCTCACCCCCGAGCAGGCCGTCGCCGTCCTGGAGCTCCAGGCCGCCCTCGACGCCGGCGGCTTCCCGCCCTTCCTCCTCCACGGCGTCACCGGCAGCGGCAAGACCGAGGTGTACCTGCGCGCCGTGGAGCGCGCGCTCGAGCGGGGCCAGGGCAGCCTCATGCTGGTGCCGGAGATCGCGCTCACGCCGCAGCTCGTGGGCCGCTTCCGCAGCCGCTTCGGCGAGGACGTGGCGCTGCTGCACTCGGCCCTCAAGGACCGCGAGCGCCTCCACCACTGGCAGGCCCTGCGCGAGGGCACGGTGCGCATCGCCGTGGGCGTGCGCTCGCGCGATCTTCGCGCCGGTGGCGAACCTCGGCCTCGTCGTGGTGGACGAGGAGCACGACCCCTCCTTCAAGCAGGAGGAGAAGCTGCGCTACCAGGCGCGCGACCTCGCCGTGGTGCGCGCGAAGCAGGCGGGCGCCGTGGTGGTGCTCGGCTCGGCCACGCCCTCGCTGGAGACGCTGGAGAACGCCCGCCGCGGTCGCTACCGCAAGCTGGAGCTGAAGAACCGCGTGGACGACCGGCCCATGCCCACCATCGAGCTGGTGGACCTGCGCCTGGAGCGCCCCCGCGAGCCGCTCGTGCAGGAGGAGGCCCCCATCCTCTCGCCGCCGCTGCTCGACGCCATGGCGGAGACCCTCGGGCGCGGGCAGCAGGTCATCCTCTTCCTCAACCGCCGCGGCCACAGCACCTTCCTCATCTGCGAGGTGTGCGGCACCTCGGTGAAGTGCTCCGACTGCGACGTGTGCCTCACCTACCACCGCTCGCAGAACCGGCTGGTGTGCCACTACTGCGGCGTGGCCCACCCCGTGCCCGAGCACTGCCGCGAGTGCACCGGCCCCCTGCTCAAGCTGGGCATCGGCACCGAGCGCGTGGAGGCCGAGGTCGCCGAGCGGATTCCCCAGGCCCGCGTGGCCCGGCTCGACCGGGACTCGGCCACCAGCGCCGAGCGCCTCACGGAGCTGCTCGCCTCCTTCGCTCGCCGGGAGATCGACGTGCTGGTGGGCACGCAGATGGTGGCCAAGGGGCACGACTTCCCCGGGGTGACGCTGGTGTGCGTGGTGATGGCGGACACCTCGCTGGCCATCCCCGACTTCCGCGCCGCCGAGCGCACCTTCCACCTCCTCACCCAGGTGGCCGGCCGGGCCGGGCGCGGCAAGGACCCGGGGCGTGTGCTGGTGCAGACGTACAACCCCGAGGCGGACCCGGTGAAGCGCGTGCTCGCCCACGACTTCGACGGCTTCGCCGCGCGGGAGCTGGAGCGGCGCAAGGTGCTCGCCTGGCCGCCCTACACCCGCCTGGTGGCGGTGCGGCTCGAGGGCGAGCACCCGGAGCAGACCGCCAGCGTGGCCCGGCACCTCGGGGACTTCATCTCCCGCAACATGCCCCCGGCCTCCTGGGGGGTGCGCCTGCTCGGGCCGGCCCTGGCCCCCATCTCCCGCATCCGCGGGCGCACCCGGTGGCAGTTGCTCCTCAAGGCTCCCACCCACGCGGCGCTCTCCCCGCTGCTTGCCCGCCTGGAGGCGAAGCTGGTCGACATTCCCTCCGCCGTGCGCGTCACGATCGACGTGGATCCGGCCGCCATGTTGTAGACTCGCGCCCGAGTTCCAATGGCCGACTCGGTCCTTCTCGTCAACGACGACATCGCCACCATCGCCACCGTGCGCCGACTGCTCGCGCGCGAGGGCTATGAGGTCATCCTCGCCACCTCCGTGGCGGACGCCCTCATTGGGTTCGGCCACCATCTGCCCTCGCTCATCATCCTCGCCCCCGGGGTGGAGAGCGGGCGCGGCCACGTCGTGCTGGAGGAGCTCGGGCTGCACCCGGACATGCGGCTCGCGCGCGTGCTGCTGCTCGGCGAGCCCATTCGGGGCAGCGCCGCCCCGGTGGCGCCCCTTCCGCTGGATGGTGCCGGCTTCGTGGCGCAGGTGGCGGCCCTCATCAGCGCCCCCGCGGGCCCGGAGGCCTGGTTCGCGGTGCCGGAGGACGAGCCCCCCGCGGAGGTGGCACCGGCCCCGGTGGTCGCCGGGCCGCCCGGCCTCGTCCACAAGTCCTCCGCGCCGAGCCGCAACGCCGCGCTGGAGAGCGCGCTCTTCGATGACCTGCCGAGGCTGGAGTCCCGGGCCCTCGTCGAGCCCGACCCGGGAGCCGAGGCCGAGTCGCTCTTCGGCCAGACGGAGCAGGCGGTGGTCGGCTCGAGCGAGACCGAGTCGGTGTCCGCCGCCGGGCCCGAAGAGGACGAGCTGCAGCGCCTGGAGCAGGAGGTGCGCTTCGAGGCCGCCGCCCGACGGCGCCGCAAGCAGGAGGAGGTCTCCGAGTCGGCCTCGTCGGCGGGGCTCTTCGCGCGGACTCCCGCGATGGGCTCGGTGCTTCCCACCATCACCGCCGCGTCCCCGGCCGCGCTGGAGCCCACGCCCGTCGTCGCTCCGGTTTCCGAGGGGATTGCGCCCCTGGCGTCGCTGCCTCCGATGAAGGTGGTGGACGTCGAGGCGGAGGCCCGCGCGGAGGCCGAGCGTCTCGCGCAGCTCGAGATAGAAGCGGCCCTGGAGCGAGAGCGGGTGACGCCCGCGGTGGCGGATGCTCCCGCCGGGTTGCTGAGGAAGGCGGGGCCCCGGCTCGGGGACGACGGCTTCTTCGACGTGGAGCCGACGCTGGAGGCGGAGCTCCAGCCCGTGCGGCACCTGGAGGGCGCCGCGGACCTGGAGCCCGTGCCGGAGGATGCGCCCCTGCCCGCGGAGGACGAAGCGCCCGAGGGGTGGGAGGAGCCGCACGAGGAGCGCGTGGGCGCGGGGTGGTTCGACTCCACGTCCGAGGAGACGTCCCGCGAGGAGAAGCCTCGGAGTGGCCCGGTGAAGGCCGAGCCGGCGGCGGAGGAGGCACCGTCGGACGAGGAGTCCGAGGCCTCGCCCAAGTCGTCGGGCGTGCCGGAGACCACGTCGAAGTTCCCGCTCAGGCCCTCGCCAGCGTCGACGGAGACGGCGGCTCGGACGGAGCCCCCCGCGGAAGAGGACTTCGTGGTCCTGGAGTCGCGCCTGCTGCGGGCCGAGCGGCGGATTGCCGAGCTCCTATCCGAGCGGGATGGCGCGGAGGCGCGGAGGCGCGAGGCGGAGCGCAAGGCCGAGGAGCTCGAGACGCTCGTGACGGAGCTCCGCTCCTCGCTGGAGCGGCAGGCGGACGCGCCGAAGGCCCGGGAGGAGTCGCTGCGGCGCGAGTCCGAGGAGGCTCGGGCGCAGCTGGAGTCGCTCCAGCGCGAGTCCGAGGAGGCCCAGGCGCGGCTGGAGTCGCTCCAGCGCGACATGGAGGCGGCGCGCGAGAGTGAGGCATCCCTCAAGTCCGAGCTGGAGCGCCTGAAGCAGGAGGCGTTGGCCCGGGAGGAGTCGCTGCGGCGCGAGGCCGACGCGGAGCGGACCCGGCTCACGACGCTCGCGGAGGAGCGGGGGCTGGAGACCTCGCTGCGGCTCGAGGTGGAGCGGCAGCTCGAGGCTGCGCGGGCGCGGGAGGCGGAGCTCGAGCAGGCGCGCACGCAGGAGGTGCAGCGGCGCCAGGCGGTGGAGGCCGAGGCCGCCGCGGTGCGCGAGCAGCAGCCGCGACAGCAGGAGCAGGTGACGCGGTTGCGCGAGCAGGTGGAGGCGCTTCAGCGGCAGCTCTCCGAGGCCAGCTCCACCTCCCAGGAGACGCTGTCCCGGCTGGAGGCCCAGTCCCGAGAGGTCTCGCGACTCCAGGAACAGCTCGCCGGCTGGAAGACGAAGGCCGAGGAGCAGGCGCGGCAGCGCGCACAGGAGGAACAGCGCGCCCTCGCCGAGGAGAAGGCCCGGGCCGGGGCGGAAGCGCGGGTGGAGGCGGAGAAGGCGGCCCGCGTGGAGGCCGAGTCGCGGGCCGAAGCGGAGACGAAGGCGCGCAAGGAGTGGGAGGCGCGGGCCCACGGGGAGGCGAAGGCGCGCAAGGACGTGACGGCGCGCGCCGAGAAGGAGGCCAGGGCCCGGGCGGAAGCGGAGGCGAGGGCCGAGGCGGAGCACCAGGCGCGAGGCAAGGCCGAGGCCCGAGCGGAGGCCGAGAAGAAGGCGCGGGCCGAGGTGGAAGCCCGTGCGCACTCCAACGCGGATGCACGCGTGCAGGAGGAGATGAAGGCCCGCGCCGAGGCGGAAGCGCGAGCCGAGTCAGCGGAGCAGGCGCGTTCCGAAGCGGAAGTACGTACCAAGGCCTCGGAGAAGGCCCGCGCCGAGGCGGAGGCGCGAGCCGAGGCCGCGGAACAAGCGCGGTCCGAGGCGGACGCACGAGCCGAGGCGGAAGAGCGTGCGCGCGCAGAGGCGGAAGCGCGAGCCGAGAGCGCGGAGAAGGCCCGTGCCGAGGCGCAAGCGCGTGCCGAGAGCGCGGAGCTGGCACAGGCCGAGGCGAGCGAGCAGGCCGAGGCGCTGGAGCGCGCCCGGGTCGACGCGGAGACGCGAGCCGCGGCCTCGGAGCGGTTGCTCGTCGAGGCGGAGTCGCGTGCCGAGAGCGCGGAGAAGGCGCGAGCCGAGTTGGACGGGCAGGCCGAGGAGCTGGAGCGTGCGCGCGTCGACGCGGAGACGCGGGCGGCGACGGCCGAGCGGTTGCACGTGGAGCTGGAGTCGCGTGTCGAGGCGTTGGCGAAGGCCCGCACCGCCGCGCAGGCCCGCATCGAAGCGGAGTCCCAGTCCCACGAGGAGCTGTCCCGCGTTCGCGCGGAGCTGGAGGAGCGGGTCGCCCGGCTGGAGGAGTCGGCGGCGCGCCAGGAGGCCGAGGTCCGCGAGTCCCGTGCGGAGGCGGAGCGGCTCGGGCAGACGCTGGCGCAGGAGCGTGAAGAGCGGGAGTTCCTCTCCCAGGAAGTGGAGCGGCTCGAGGCGACCCGTGCCCACGCCGAGGCGGAGCTGGCCGAGCGCCTCGCCCGTGCCGAGCAGGCCCGGCGCGAGGCCGAGGAGAAGGCGCTCCGCGAGGCCGAGGAGACCGTGGCGAAGGTGCGCGCCGAGACCGAGGGGGTCGTCGCGAAGGCCCGCGCCGAGGCGGAGGAGATGGCGGCCCGGGCGAAGGCGGCGCTCATCTCCATCCAGGTCCCCGGCAGGTTCGAGGTGGACGTCCCTCGCAGTGGCAGCGTCAACCAGGAAGGGCTCTCGCGGCTCATCACCCGCCTTCAGGAGGCGCGTGCCGGGGTCCGCCTCGAGCTCAAGGTGGCCGGCTCCCTTCGCATCCTCTGGTTGAAGGACGGCGCGCTGGTGGGCGCGGTCTCCTCCTCCCAGGACGAGTCGCTCGTGGACCGTGCGCGGAGTGATGGGCTCATCGACGCGCGCCAGGAGAACGAGCTGCGCCTGGTCCGGGGTGCCTCGACGGGGGCGCTGATCGACGCCATGCGGGGCCGGGGCTACGTGCGCGAGAACGAGGTCGTCCCGCTCGTGCAGCGCTACACCGAGCAGGTCGCCCTGGACGCGCTCTCCGAGCCTTCCTCGCTGTACCGGCTCTCCGAGGAGCTGCCGCCGCACGAGGTGGCGCTCGCGGCGTCCACCCGGCCCCTGCTGCACCTGCTGGCCGAGGCCCTGCGCAACGGTGTCTCCTCGGAGTCCTTCATGGAGGCCGCTGGAGGACTGCGCGCGGTGGTCGTCCGTGGCGAGCCCGTGCCCTCGCCGGAGGCCTTCGGGCTCTCCTCTCGCGAGCTCCGGCTCCTCGAGGAGGTCGATGGGGAGCAGACGCTCGAGCAGCTCCTGCTCGGCGCGGGGTTGCCGCAGGACACGGCCCTCAAGGTGTTCGCGGTCGCGCGCGCCCTGGGCCTCATCACCCTGCGGCACGCCACCGAGTCCTCCGAGGAGGAGGCGCCGGGCGAGCTGGACGTGCGCCGGCTCGAGGCCAAGTTCGAGGAGATCCAGGACGCGGACTACTTCACGGTGCTCGGGTTGGCGCGTGGAGCGGGCAGCGAGGAGGTGAAGCGCGCCTACGCGCTGCTCACCACCGAGTTCCACCCGCTGCGCTTCGCGGGGCACCCCGACCCGGCGCTCCAGCACCGCGCGCAGCAGCTCTCCACCGCCCTGGCCGAGGCGGCGCGGGCGCTCGCGGATGATCGACTGCGCGAGGAGTACGCCCGCAGCCTGCTGGACTGAGCGGCGGCTGTGGGGCGCCGGTCCGTCCGACTAGTTGGGCGAGACCTTGAAGGGATTGGACCTGGTGACGAGGTTGCCGCCGAGCCTCACGGTGAGGACCACGTTCGCTCCGGGCTTGTCGATGACGACCTGCTCCGCGCGCACGCCCTCGTGGAAGGGGCTGCTCAGGTTCGGGGTGATGCGCCCCTTGCTGGAGGTGAGCTGCACCTGGCCCGTGAAGAGCGCCGCCTCGGGGCCCTCGGTCCGGAGGGTGACGACGAACGGGACGCCGCGGACCTGGTCCGGGATGGGGTCCATACGGATGCTGGTGACGAGCAGCCGCCGGTCTTCGCATTCCGTCCCCTCCGTGTCTTCCGCCCCACCCGGGCTGCTCCGGAGCGTCAGCACCGGGGGCGGCGGGAGGACCGTGAGGCCCTCTTCACCGACGGCCTCCTGTCCATCGCCCAGCTCGAGCCGGACGTCCTGGTGCCCCGTCGACAGGTTCGCGGGCAGCGTGGCCACCAGTGCGCCGTCGTGCTCCATCCGCTCGATGCGCGCCTCCTGGTCACCAATCCGCAGCGTCGGCGTCAGCAGCGTCGCGGTCCTGTTGCCGTAGTCGATCCTCGCCAGCGGGGGCGCATCCAGCCTGAGCGTGATGGTCGTCGCCTCGCCGCTCACCACCTCCTGGGGCTCGATGGAGATGATGTTCGGCGCGGGCGATGCGCCGAGCTCACAGGCGCACAGCAGCAGGGTGGACAGCAGGGCGGTCTTCCGGAGCACGGGCAATTCCTCCTGAACCGGACAACCGGAGAATCCGGATTGGCACAGTGTGCTCTTCCACACGGCGGGTGGAAAGCCACTCGATGCCTTTTTTATCCGGGAGGCGCCCCCAACGCGTATTCTACCATGAATATTTGAGTGCAAACAAAATGAGCGAGCCCCTCGGGGAGGCGCCTGTCGTCTGGTGGTGGACCGGGCGGACGGGGTGTTCAGGGCCGGTTGCCCGTCCGCTGCCAGGGGGTTAATAGGGGCGCCATGGTTCGCGAGATCCTCATCTGGCCCGATCCCATCCTGAAGCAGAAGGCGAAGCCGGTGGCGAGGGTGGACGACTCCCTCCGCACCCTGGTCAAGGACATGTTCGAGACCATGTACGCCGCCGATGGCGTGGGGCTCGCCGCGCCGCAGGTGGGAGTGCTGCAGCGCGTCATCGTCCTGGACACCCGGCCGCGCCAGCCCGAGTCCCAGCCGGTGGCGATGATCAACCCGGAGCTCATCGCGCTGGAGGGGAAGACGACCTACACCGAGGGCTGCCTGTCCATCCCCGGAGAGGCCGAGGACGTGGAGCGTGCGGCGGTGGTGACGGTGAAGTTCCTGGACCCCGAGGGCCACGAGCAGACGCTCACGTGCGACGGGCTGCTGGCCATCGCCGTGCAGCACGAGACGGACCACCTGAACGGCACCGTCTTCGTGGACCACATCTCCACGCTCAAGCGCGAGCTCATCCGCAAGCGGATGAAGCGCGTCAAGACGACTCGCGAGGATCGGCCGTCGGTCTAGCCGGCACGCCCTTCTTCGGGCAGAGGTCCGCCACGGGGCAGCGCTCGCACGCGGGCGCCCGCGCGAAGCAGGCCCTCCGCCCGTGCCAGACCAGGAGCTGGTGGCCCTTGGCCCACCGCTCCGGCGGCAAGAGGGCCCGCATGTCCTCCTCCACCTTGTCCGGATCCTCGTGGCGGGTGAATCCCAGCCGCCAGGCCAGCCGCTTGACGTGGGTGTCCACGGGGAAGGCGTCATCGCCGCCCAGGTGGATGCACACCACGCCGGCCGTCTTGTGCCCCACGCCCGGCAGCTTCTCCAGCAGGGCCCGGGAGCGGGGCACCTCGCCGCCGTGCGAGGCCACCAGCGCCTTGGCCGCCGCCACGATGTTCTTCGCCTTCGCGCGGTACAGGCCGCACGACTGGATGAACGGCTCCACCTCGGACGCGCTCGACTGGGCGTACGCGTGCGCGTCCGGGAAGCGCTGGAAGAGGGCGGGGGTCACCAGGTTCACCCGCTTGTCCGTACACTGCGCGGAGAGGATGACCGCCACCAGCAGCTCCATGGGGGTGCGATAGTCCAGCTCGATGCGCACGTCCGGCATGGCCCGTTCCAGCCGGTCCATCACCTCCGCCGCCCGCTTCCGCTTCGACTCCATCGTCTCGCGTGCCACCCGGCCGCTGTATGACAGACCGACCTCCGACGTAAAGAAGATTCCACTACCTCTCAGGATACCCATGAAGCCCATCGACTTCCGCTCCGACACCGTCACGAAGCCCACCCCCGGCATGCGCCGCGCCATGGCCGAGGCCGAGGTGGGCGACGACATCTACGGAGAGGACCCCACGGCGCGCCGGCTCGAGGAGCGGATCGCCGAGCTGCTCGGCAAGGAGGCGGCGCTCTTCGTGCCCTCGGGGACGCAGGCCAACCAGATCGCCATCGGCCTGCACTGCCGCCTGGGGGACGAGGTCCTCGCCGAGGCCCACAGCCACATCTTCCACTACGAGAGCGGCGGCGTGTCGGCGCCTGTGGGGCGTGCAGCCGGCTCCCCTGGCGGGCGAGCGAGGGCTCATCACCCCCGAGCAGGTGACGGCGGCGGTGCGCACGGACTTCATCAGCCCGCGCTCGAGGCTGCTCTCGCTGGAGAACACCCACAACCGGGGAGGCGGCAAGGTGTGGCCGCTGGAGCGCTTCCGCGCGGTGGTGGAGGCGGGCCGCGGGGCGGGGCTGGCGATCCACCTGGACGGGGCGCGCCTCTTCAACGCGGCGGTGGCCTCGAGCACGCCGGCGAAGGCGTGGGCGTCCCTCACCGACACGGTGGCGGTGTGCTTCTCCAAGGGCCTGGGGGCCCCGGTGGGCTCGGCCCTCCTGGGGACGAAGGAGCACATCCAGGAGGCGCGCCGGCTGCGCAAGCGGCTCGGGGGCGCCATGCGGCAGGTGGGCATCATCGCCGCCGGGGCGCTGTACGCCCTGGAGCACCACGTGGAGCGGCTCGCCGAGGACCATGCCCACGCGCGGCGGCTCGCGGCGGGCCTGGCGGAGCTGCCGGGGCGTGAAGGTGGACCCGGCCTCGGTGGAGACGAACATGCTCGTCGCGGACTTCCCGCTGCCGGCGAAGGAGATGCTGGCGAAGCTGGCGGCCCACGGCGTCCTCGGCGGCTCCTCGGGTGCTGGACCCCACGCGCTCCGACTGGTGACGCACCTGGACGTGTCCGCGGCGGACATCGACGAGGCCCTGGTGCGCATCCGTCGGGCGCTGGCTGGCTGATCCATCGGGGGCTGCTAGACTGTCGGGGCCTTGCGTCGTCTCGCTGCCCTCATTCTGCTCCTCCTGTCGGCGTGTGCTGCTCCGCGTACGCGGCAGAAGATGAGCTTCGACGAGCTGTACGCCGGATCCGCGCCGTCCCCGGCCGACGCGGCGGCGACGGGTTCGTCCCGGAACGGGTCCGCCCCGGCGCGGCCCCCGGTGGCGAAGAAGTTCGTGCCGAAGGTGATGGCTCCGGACTCACCGGCGCTGCGGGCCGCGCTGCGGTCCTTCACCACACTGGCTCGCTCCACGCGCGTACAGGTGGTCCAGGGCAGCCCCATGCCGCCGGAGCAGGTGGCGAACTGGCGGCAGATGAACGCCTCCCTGGACGCATTCCTCCGCGAGCCCGCGCGCAAGACGTCCTCGCTGGACCTGGTGCGCGCCCGGGTGTCGCTGGAGGCCGAGCTGGAGGAGGACGCGCGCGCCTACGGGGACATCCCCGCCGACCTGGCCGACGCGGTGCTCGCCCGGATGCAGCTGCTCGAGGTGCGCGTGGCCGAGTTGCGCCGCCGGCAGCTCAAGCCGAAGCGCCCCCGGTTCGCCTGGCCGGTGGACCCGGCCATCGTCACCAGCGTCTTCGGCAGCCGGTGGCACCCCATCCTCGGAGAGGAGCGGGAGCATCAGGGCCTGGACCTCTCGGCGAAGGCGGGCCAGCTCGTGTCGGCCGCGGCGGGGGGCGTGGTGGTGAAGGCCGGGTGGAATGGCGGCCATGGCAATCAGGTCGTCATCCAGCACGCGGAGAACATCACCACCCGCTACAGCCACCTGTCTCGCGTGCTGGTGAGGCCGGGCGAGGTGCTGGAGCAGGGCGACGTGGTGGGCGCGGCCGGCAAGACGGGCCTGGCCACGGGCGTGCACCTGCACTTCGAGCTGTGGCGCGATGGCGAGCCGAGCGATCCGCTCAACGAGCTGGGCCCCACCGAGTCCGGTGAGGAGCCTGTCTTCGCGCGGCAGGGGTCCTCCTCGGGCGCTGAAAAACGAGAGGGGCGCCGTCCTGTTGGACGACGCCCTCAGTGAGGCCGGAGCGCGCTCGCGGAGCTCCGCGGGCTACAGCGAGTTCTTCAGCTCCTTGGCGGGCCGGAAGCCGATCGTCTTCGAGGCCTTGAGCTTCATCATCTCGTTGGTCTGCGGGTTGCGGATCTTCCGCGCCTTGCGGCGAGCGCACCGACCAGGTGCCGAAGCCGGGGTAGCTGAAGCGCTGGTCCTTCTTCACCGCCTTGCCGATGTTGGCGAAGACGATGTCGAGAATCTCCGCCGCCGACTTCTTCGTCAGCCGCGACTGCGCCGCCACCACCTCCACGAGCTCTGCCTTGGTCATCCGCTCCTCCGTGCCGCGTTGAATTGCGAAAGCCGGTGGGTGGTAACAAATCGCTCTTTTGTCTGTCAATGCTGGCAACGGCTGCGGGGCCGGAAGATCGGCCTCCGCGCGAAACGCGAGGAATTTGACGAAGCGTGGGGCTCCTCTAGAGAGGAGAGTGTATCGGGCGCGCGTGCTCGCACCGTGTGGGAATGCGGGCCCGGGCGTGTGGATGTGATCGATTGAGAGGGTTTTTCTTTGTCATTTCGATCACTTGCGTGGCGTTCGCTGATCCTGACAGGCGCGGATGCCTGACAGGTAATAGTGTGTGCCATCGAATGCTCCGCTGCCTGTTCCTGATCGCCTGCCTGATCCTCCAGGCCTGTCGTGCCCCTGGGGCGCTGATCCCCGCCGTGTCGCCCGCCCCGCCCGCCGAGGTGTGGGTGGATGGCGCGCTCCGAGCGGGGGGAGACGGCTCCCGGGCGCGACCCTTCGCCACGCTGACGCAGGCGCTGATCCACGCCGGGGCGGGAGGCACCCCCGTTCGGATCCACCTGACGCCGGGGCGCTACCCGGGGCCCTTCGTCCTCCCGGCCGGGCTGGAGCTGGTGGGGGAGGGCGCGGTGCTGCATGGGGAGGGGGAGGGTCCGGTGGTGCGGGCGCCGGAGGGGGCCACTTTGAGGGGCCTGGGCCTCCAGGGGGGGAGCTGGGGGGTGGAGGCGGCCGGGCCGGTGCGGCTGGAGTCGGTGCGTTTCAGCGGGCAGCGCGCCGGGGCGGTGCGGATGGAGGTGGGGCGCCTCACGGCGGTGGGGAGCGCATTCGAGGCGGGAGGGCCGGAGGCGGTGGGGCTGCTGCTGGCGGGGGGCGTGCGCGCGGAGGTGCGTGAGGGTCGCTTCGCTGGTGCCTTCCGGCGGGGCGTGGAGGTGCGGGGCGCGGAGGTGGAGCTGGATGCCGTGCGCTTCGACGGGCCCGGGACGGCGCTCTACCAGGTGGAGGGACAGGTTCGGGTGCTGCGCTCGGAGGTGGAGGGCGGGCGCGAGCCGGGGCTCTCCGTCCAGCGGGGCTCGTTGCGGCTCGAGGACGTCACCGTCACCGGACACGAGTTCGGCCTCCAGTCCGTGGAGTCCACGCTGGAGACACGAGGCTTCACCTCGGTGCGCGCGGCGCGAGCGGGCCTGGCGCTCATCGGCTCACGGGGGCGGCTGGAGGACACGGTGGTGCTGGGCAGTGGCAGCTATGGAGGGCTGCTCCTGGTGGGCTCGGACCTGGAGCTGCGCGGGGTCCGGGTGGATGGAGCGGACGCATATGGCATCTCGGTCACACGCGGGAAGCTCCGGTTGCGGCGGGCCGTCATCACCCACCTGACGACGCGCGAGAAGGACTCGGGGGACGGGCTGCACCTGCGTGACGCGGAGGTGGAGGCGGAGGACGTGGTGGTGCGCGACGTGGCCGGCGTGGGCGTGCTGGGAGCGCAGGGCTCGCGGGTGGTGCTGCGCAACGTGTCCCTGGAGGCGTGCGAGGAGGCCGGAGTTCAGGCGGAGACGCTGGGGCAGGTGACGGCCGTGGGCCTGGAGGTGCGAGGCTCCGGCGGGCCCGCGCTGCTGGCCCTGGAGGACGGCGTGCTGCGCGTGGATGCGCTCACGGTGCGGGACAACGCCGCGGGGCTCGTGTGGGCCGATTGTCGGGGCGGGACGAAGGTGACATTGGGCCGCGTGACGGAACTGGGCCCGGCTCAGGGCACCGCGGGGCCCGAGGCGAGCTGTGTGGGCAGAGCCGCTCCCTGAGACTCGCTCCGAGGCAGCGAGGCCAGGGGCGTGGCGTGGGCCGCCAGCCAGTCCCGTACCTCGGGGTAGACCTCGAGCGGGGCGCCCGTGCCGAAGATCAGGTCTCCGTGCCCGTAGTCCATCTTGTCTCCGCGCTCGCAGCCGAAGATGTGGAGCTTCTTGTCCGCCGAGCCGACCAGCTCGTACTGCGCGCGCAGGTTCTTCGGAGATGCCAGCCGGTCCACGCAGCCCCCCATCACCATCACCGGCAGCGACAGCTTCGCGAGCCCCGCGCGCCAGTCCACGCTCCCGTCGAAGGAGCGGAAGGCGTCGTGGTCGATCCAGTCCTGGAGCTGGCGGAGCACGTTGCGGCTCATCGACGACATCATGTTCGCGTACACCTTGCGCTGGACGGGCGGGAGGATGTGCTTCGGGTTGACGATGACGTCGGACAGGGGCAGGGTGGCGTAGCCGAGGAAGGGCGCGAGCGTGCGGCTCAGCCACTCGTTGCGGAAGCCCCGAGGCCACGCGGCGCGCGCGCCCAGGTCGATGAGCTGGCGCAGGAGTGGATCCGGCGGGAAGAAGACGGGCGAGCCCAGCACGAGCAACCCCGCGAGCCGCGCCCCCGAGGGGCCCTGCGCCACCGCGTAGCCCACCAGCCCGCCCAGCGAGTGGCCGACCCAGAAGCGCGCGCTTCGCGCCCGTCTCGCGCGAGCACCGCGCTCGATGAGCGCGGGCCCGTCCTGGAGGATGAGGTCGTCCACGTTGAAGTCCGTCCACCGGCGCCCGCGCGGCGGGCGCCGCGAGTGGCTCGATGCCACGCCACTCCACGCTGAAGCAGTCGAAGCCGGCCTCGGCGAGGGCGTGGGCCACGGAGTAGGGCGGCTCGAAGTCGAAGGTGTAGCGATTGGCGGCGAGCCCGTGGCACAGCAGCACCGGCTCCTCGAAGCGGCGCTGCGCGGCGCGCCGCACGTGGACGGTCAGCTCCCAGCCGTCCGGGCAGCGCGACGCGCAGGCGCTCGGGCGGGCTCGTTCGCAGGCGGTACCACCAGCGCACCCCGAGCACCCACAGGCCATTCACCCCCGCCAGGAGCGAGTACCGTCGCCAGCACCCATAGGGTCCAACGCACTGCGTCCATGCCCCTCCGCGAATCGGGCAAATAAAACCCTGCTATGGTCCGTTCATCCGCGCGTTGCCCAGCACGGCGCGAGTGTCGCCACAGGAGGCAGGAGAACGCATGAAGCTCCGCAAGTTGATGTTCGTCCTGCCCAACCTCTTCACGGTCACCTCCATCTTCTGCGGCTTCTACGCGCTGACGCTGTGCGCGGGGCGAGGCGACGCCCCTCGCAGCTCTACCAGGCGGCCCTGGCCATCTTCTTCGCCATGTTCTTCGACGGCTTCGACGGCCGCGTGGCGCGGCTGACCAAGACCCAGAGCGACTTCGGCGATGCAGCTCGACAGCCTGGCCGACGTGGTGTCCTTCGGCGCCGCGCCCGGCCTGCTGGTCTACAAGTGGGCGCTGGCGCCCCTGGGCTTCGTGGGCCTGTTCCTCTCCTTCGCCTTCGCCGCCTGCGGCGCGCTGCGGCTCGCCCGCTTCAACGTGCTCGCCATGCGCGGCCCCCACGGCGGTGGCGGCCGCTTCTTCGTCGGCCTGCCCATCCCCCTGGCCGCCGGCGTGCTCGTCTCGATGGTCATCGCCCACCACGTCGGCGCGCGGCGAGGTGCTCGATGCGGCGGCCGCGGGCCCCGTGGCGGTGGCGTCGACGGTGCTCGCGCTGCTGATGGTGTCCACGGTGCGCTACCGCACCTTCAAGGACCTGCGCCTGTCCCGCACGCTCGGCGCTGGTCTTGATGTTGGTGCTCGCCAGCGGCGTCGTCATCGGCACCCGCTTCACCCGGCCTACGTGCTGGTGGCCTACTTCGTTCGCCTACCTCGCCTTCGGCCTCATCGAGTCCGCCTTCCTGCTGCGCAAGCACCTCGTCACCCGGAAGCTCGGCGGCGGGGCGGCCATGGCCGCGGCCGTTCTGGAGGAAGAGGACGAGGACCCGAGGACGAGCCCGCGGACGAGCAGGACGTCGGCGTAGCTTCCTCAGCTTGGCGCGTGCTGGGGACGGCGCGTGCCGCTAGGATGCGCCGCCCATGCGCGTCGAGCTTGCTGTGCACCGGTGACGAGCTCGTCACCGGCCTGATCGCCGACACCAACAGCCCCTACCTGGAGGCGCGGCTCTTCGAGCTGGGCCTCAAGGTGCAGCGCGGGTGGTGCTGGTGGGCGACGTGCGCGAGGACATCGTCCGCGCGCCTGCGCGAGGCCGCCGCCCGCGCGGACGTGGTGCTGGTCTCGGGCGGGCTGGGCCCCACCGCGGACGACTTCACCGCCGAGTGCGCCGCGCAGGCGGCCGGGCGTGCCGCTGGTCGAGGACGCCCGGGCGCTCGCGGCACCTCCGCGAGCGCTTCCGCGCGCCGGGGCCGGCGCGCTGACGCCCAACATCGCCCGCAGGCGCTCGGGTGCCCGAGGGCGCCGAGGTGGTGCTCAACCCCGTGGGCAGCCGCGCCCATGTTCATCGCTGCGGCTCGGCGGCTGCCGGCTCTTCTTCGTGCCCGGGGTGCCCCGCGAGTACCGGGCGCTGGTGGACGGCGAGGTGCTGCCGCGGCGTGCGACGCGCAGCTGGAGGCGCGGCCGGCAGCGCACCCACCGCGCCTTCCGGCTGCTGCGCACGCGTGGGCCTGCCCGAGTCCGCTGCTCGACGCGCGCGTGGCCCCGCTGCGCCGCGCGCGCACCCGCGGGTGCATGTTCGGCTTTCGCACCGCACGCGCCGGAGAACCAGCTCAAGCTGATGGCGGAGGCGCCCACCCAGGCCGAGGCCGAGCGCGGCGCTGGCCGCCGCCGAGGCCGCCGCCCGAGCGGATGCTGGGCCGCGCGGTGTTCGGCGCGGACGGGGAGACGCTACGCGCGAGGTCGCTGGCGAGGCTGCTGACAGCGGCCGCGGGCCACGCTCGCGGTGGCCGAGAGCTGCACCGGCGGGCTCTCATCGCGCGCAGCTCACCGCGGTGCCGGGGCGAGCGAGCGTCGTTCATCGGCGGCGCGGTGGTCTACACCGAGGCCGATGAAGACGGCCTGGGCCGGCGGTGCCGCGCCGAGCTGCTCGCAGCGCCACGGGGCGGTGTCGAGCCCGAGGTGGCGCTGGCGCATGGCCGAGGGCATCCGCGCCGCCTGCGGGACGACCTACGGGCTCGTCCGTGACCGGCTGTCGCGGGCCCGACGGGAGGGACCGCCGAGAACCCCGTGGGAACCGTCTACTGTGCGCTCGCCGCGGACCGGGGGCTCCCGCGCGCTGCGAGCGATTCTCCATTCGCGGGCGATCGCAGAGCTCGTGCGTCTCTTCGCCGCCGTCCATGCGCTCGAGCTGCTGCGTGAGCGCCTGCTGACCGCGCCTTCCGCCCCATGAGCCGCTCCAAGTCCAAGCGTTCCAAGCCGTCCACGCAGGCCCGTGAGCCCACCTCGCCCGCTCCCGAGCTGCCCGATGAGTCCCGGACGGCCTCGCCGCTCGCCCGAGCGTCCCTCCGCGGAAGGCGCTCCGACGACGCCCAGGGAGGACGTGCGCGCCCGCCAGCCCGGGAGCCGGGAGCGCGGGGGCGGCGCTGCGCATGTGGCTGCGCGGCGTACCGGGTGGAGGTGCTGCTCTTCCTGGTGAGCTTCGTGGTGCTCGGCGCGCTTCAGCTCGCAGCGCTTCCTGCGCCAGAGCGACGCGCCGCACTTCGTGTACCAGGCGCAGGCGTGGCTCGAGGGGCGGCTGGACCTGGATCCCGAGGTGCTGCCGAACCTCGAGGACTGGGCCTGCGTGCGCGAGGTCGACGGGGCAGAAGGTGCGCTGCGAGGGCGCGGCTGCGCCCGACCGACCGCTGGTTCGTGAGCTTCCCGTCGTTCCCCGCGGTGGTGATGCTGCCCTTCGTGGCGCTGCACGGCTACCAGTTCAACGACACCTCCTTCGGGGTCGTCGTCGGGGCGCTCGCGGTGGCGCTCTTCTTCGCGCTGCTGCGCTCGCTCGCGCGCCGGGGGAGAGCAGCGCCGCGACCGCCGGAGAACGTGCGTCCTGGCGCTGCTGCTCGCCTTCGGGACGCGTCCTCTTCTACTGCGCCATCCGCGGCGAGGTGTGGTTCACGCGCCGAGGTGATGGGCGTGGCCTTCACCTGCCTCTACCTGCGCAACGCGGTGCGGCGCGCGCGGCCCGCTGCTGGCCGGGCTCTTCTTCTCCATGGCGACGCTCACGCGCACGCCGCTGGTGTTCACCGGGCTCTTCTTCGTGCTCGAGGCGCTGTGCCCCGAGCGCGGCAGCCGGCTCGAGCAGCTCGCGGGCCTTGGCTCCGCAGCGGACGCCCGGCGGCTGCGCCAAGCTGGGGCTGCTTCGCGCTGGGGGCCGCGCCGCTGGCGGCTGCTGGCGGCGGCCTACAACGTCTACCGCTTCGGCAGCCCGGGCGAGTTCGGTCACGCGTTCCTCTACAACAACCGGGTCAACGTCGACATCGACCGCTACGGGCCTCTTCGACCTGCACTACCTCGCAGCGCAACCTGGAGGCGGCCTTCCTCAAGCTGCCGCGCCTCTCAGCTGGACCCGCTGCGAGCTCGGGCTACGATCCGCACGGGCTGTCGCTGCTGCTGACGCTGCCGCTGCTCGTCTTCCTGCTGGTGCCGAGGCAGCGCCCGCGCCTGCACTGGCCGCTGTGGCTCACGCGTGGCGCGTGACCGCGCTGCCCGGGCTCTTCTACCAGAACACCGGGTACATGCAGTTCGGCTTCCGCTTCAGCCTCGACTACACGCCGCTACCTCCTGCTGCTCTTCGCCATCGGCGGCTGGTCGCTGCGCAACCGTGCCGTCCTGGCCGCGCTGGCCGTCGGGCGTGCTGGTGAACTTCTGGGGTGCGGTGGCCTTCCGCGGCTACACCGAGTATGTCCGGCACTGGTAGCGCCCGGGCGCGTGCGCTTGACGCGCCGCCCCCGGGCGAGCAGTAACGCCTCGTGAGACAACCGCTGGCAGACCTCCTCCCCGGCAAGCGCTGGCACACCCGCGAGGACAGCGGCATCCGCCTCGACGCGCGGCTGCGCTGGTGGCACGACGACGAGCCCATCGAGCACCCGCGCATCATCGAGCTCTTCAACACCTCGCTCGGCCTCGACGCAGAGCGGCCGCTACCGGCTGCAGATCGGCAAGGACTGGTGCTACGTCCAGGTGGAGGACGCGGCCTACGAGGTGCGCACCGTGGACGTCACCGGGGACGAGCGGGTGTCCGTGCGCCTGAGCGATCGCATCGCCGAGGTGCTCGACCCGGCCACGCTCGCCGTGGGCCCTGACGGCGTCCTCACCTGCCGGGTGAAGGGCGGCCGGGCGAAGGCCCGCTTCTCCCGGGACGCCCAGTACCAGCTCGGCGAGCTGCTGGAGCAGGACGAGGGGGGCCACCTGTTCCTGCGCGCGGGTCAGCGTCGCCTCGCGGTGCCGGTGTCGTTCGAGGCTCTCGGCGCCTAGGCGACCGCCGTCGGAGCAGCCTCCATGCTCGGCCGGGCTCGGCGCGGTGGGCACCGGGAGGGCCCTGCCGACCAGCTCACGGGCGAGCGCCTCCATGGCCTCGGGGTGCTCGCGCAGCCACTCCGAGGCCCGCTCCCGGCCCTGGCCGATGCGCTCCCCGCGGAGGCTGAAGTGGCTGCCGGCCTTGTCCACCAGCCCCGACTGCACCCCCAGGTCCAGCACCTCGCCGGCGCGGTGGATGCCCACGCCGTACAGCAGGTCGAACTCCGCCTCCTGGAAGGGCGGGGCCACCTTGTTCTTCACCACCTTCACCTTCGCCCGAGTCCCGACCACCGCCTCGCCGTCCTTGAGGTTGCTCGTGCGGCGGATCTCCATGCGCACCGAGGAGTAGAACTTCAGCGCGTTGCCGCCCGTGGTCGTCTCCGGGTTGCCGAACACCACGCCGATCTTCATGCGGATCTGGTTGATGAAGATGATGCAGGTACCCCGAGCGGCTCACCGCGCCCGTGAGCTTGCGCAGCGCCTGGCTCATCAGCCGCGCCTGCACGCCCATGTGCGCGTCGCCCATCTCGCCCTCGATCTCCGCGCGCGGCACCAGCGCCGCCACCGAGTCCACGACGATGAGGTCCACCGCCCCCGAGCGCACCAGCTGCTCGGTGATCTCCAGCGCCTGCTCGCCGGTGTCCGGCTGCGAGATGAGCAGCTCCTCGACGCGCACGCCCAGCTTGCGCGCGTAGTTGACGTCCAGCGCGTGCTCGGCGTCGATGAAGGCCGCCACGCCGCCCTGCGCCTGCACCTGCGCGATGGCGTGCAGGGTGAGCGTCGTCTTGCCCGAGGACTCGTTGCCGAAGATCTCCACCACCCGCCCGCGCGGGTAGCCGCCCACCCCGAGCGCCCGGTCCAGCCCCACCGAGCCCGTGGGGATGACCGCCACCCGCTGCTCGCGCACCTCGCCGCCCAGCGGCATCACCGCGCCCTTGCCGAACTGCTTCTCGATCGCCGCCACCGCCGCCGCCACCGCCTTCAGCTTCTCCGTCAGCTTGTTCATCGTCGCTCCTCGCCGCCCTTCACATGAGTGGGGCTGCGCCTCGGGGCCGGGATGGCCCGGGCGCGCCGGGAGGAGCTTGAGCAACCGCCGTGCCGTGCGCGTTTCCCTCGGGGCGCGTGGAGCGGAGGCGTCTCGTTTCGCGCGAAGCGTCCCGCGCGGTGGAGCGGTGGGACTCGCGGTGAGGTCCAAGCCATCCGAAGCAAGTCCGTGCAGGAGGGGGCCTCGGCGGACAGAGGACCCTCCGGGTTCGGTCTCGAAAAACCTGTCCGACAGTCGGACAGGTTTTCCAAGAGCGCGGCCGGGAGGCCGGTGGGACTCCGCAGTCAGGGCCCCCGCCGGGCTCGGTTGCGAGCAACCTGTCCACTTAGTGGACAGGTTCGGCAAGAGCGCGACCGGGAGGTCGACGGTTCTCGGGGGTCATGGCTGGCGTGCGCGGAGTGGAGCTGTTGGCGATGTTCATCACCCTTGGAGGGACTGATGGCTCAGGCCGGGGCGCCGGAGTTGTCGGGCGCGTTGAGCCCCTTGTTGCGTTCCGGCGCGGTGGCGGCATCCGGCACGCCGCCCTCACCGCCGATGTCCCGGTGGAGTTGGATGATGACGTCGCGCACCTGGGTCACGAGGGCATCACGCGCCGCCCCCTTGAGTCCCGCGGTGGCGATGGGCTGGCCCATCTTCACCCGGATGGGGTGGCGCCGCAGCCGGATGCTGCCCTTGGGGAGCATTTCGCGCGTGCCCTCTACGGCGATGGGGATGATGGGCACCCCGGCCTCCACGGCCAGCGCGAAGGCGCCCTTCTTGAAGGGGAGGATGAGCCCGTCCTTCGAGCGCGTGCCCTCGGGGAAGGCGAGGATGTTGGAGCCGGCGCGGATGCGCTCGCCAGCCAGCCTCATGCTGCGGACGGCCTCGCGCGGGTTGGAGCGGTTGATGAAGATCATCCCCGTGCCCGTCATGTACCAGCCGAGGAAGGGGATCCACTTGAGCACGTGCTTGGCGATGAAGCGGATGTTCACCGGAATCACCGCGAACGCCACGGGGATGTCGAAGTTGGACTGGTGATTCATCAGGAAGATGTGGGGCTTGCTCCAGTCGATGTCTGGCAGGGGCTCGACGAGCAGGGGCGAGCCGGTGATGCGCCAGTGAATGGGGGCCCAGAAGCGCCGCGCCATCATCAGTGGCACCTCCCCGTTGAGGGTGAGGAGTGCCGCCAGTCCGGACATGGTAATCCAGAACACCAGCCACAGGATGACGAAGACGGCCTGGAAGAGTGCGATGAGGGGGGACAAGAGCTTCATCAACCGACCTTCTAGCTCGTCAAATCGCGGCCGGGTACGGGGTAGACGCGCGGACATCGATTCCGTTGAATTCAGGTCCACCGGGAGGAACTTCCTGAGCATGACGACTCCACGCGAGACGCTTCCCCACGTGGTCATCCTCGGTGGTGGTTTCGGCGGTCTGTACGCGGCGCGGTCGCTGCGGAAGGCGCCGGTGCGCGTCACCCTGGTGGACCGGCAGAACCACCATCTCTTCCAGCCCCTGTTGTACCAGGTGGCCACGGCCACCCTGAGTCCGGGGGAGATCGCCTCGCCGATCCGAGGCCTGCTGGGCAGGGAGACGACGGTCCTGCTCGCCGAGGTGACGGGCGTGGACGTAGCGGGCAAGCGCGTGCTGCTGGCGGATGGCGAGCTGTCCTACGACTACCTCATCGTCGCCACGGGAGCGACGCACTCCTACTTCGGCCACGACGAGTGGGCGAAGCACGCCCTGGGGCTGAAGACGATCGACGATGCGCTGGAGATCCGCCGCAAGGTGCTGCTGGCCTTCGAGATGGCCGAGCGCGAGTCCGATCCGGCTCGTCGCCGGGAGCTGCTCACGTTCGTCATCATCGGGGCGGGACCCACGGGCGTGGAGATGGCTGGGGCGCTCGCGGAGATCTCCCGCCACACGCTGGCGAAGGACTTCCACAACATCGATCCCTCGCAGGCCCGCATCCTGCTCCTGGAGGGGCTGCCGCGCGTGCTGCCCGTCTACCCGGAGGCGCTCTCGGAGAAGGCTCGGGGCTCGCTGGAGAAGCTGGGGGTGGAGGTCCGCACGAACACGCGGGTCACCCACATCGACGAGAGCGGGGTGTTCATCGGCGACGAGCGGATTCCGACGAGGACCACCCTCTGGGCCGCCGGGGTGGCCGCCTCTCCGGTGGCGCGCTCGATGGGCGCGGAGCTGGATCGAGCGGGCCGAGTGAAGGTGGCCCCCGAGCTCACCCTGCCGGGCCGACAGGATGTCTTCATCATTGGAGACCTCGCGCACTTCGTCCAGGACGGCAACCCCATCCCGGGTGTGGCGCCCGCGGCCATGCAGCAGGGCAAGCACGCCGCGAACAACATCCGCCGCCACCTGGCGGGCCAGTCGATGGCGCCCTTCCACTACTGGGACCGAGGCACCTACGCGGTCATCGGGCGAGGCAAGGCGGTGGGAGTGGCCTTCCAGCGCATCGAGTCCTCGGGCTTCAGCGCGTGGATGGCGTGGCTCGGCATCCACATCCTCTTCCTCATCGGCTTCCGCAGCAAGCTGGCCGTGCTCCTCGACTGGGCGTACTCGTTCCTCGCCTTCAAGCGCTCGGCGCGCCTCATCACCGGCCCGCTGCCGGAGTTGGTGCGGCCCACGGGGGGAGGGGAGGGAACCCTCACGGGTCCTCGGGATGCCGGGAGTCCCGCGCGGGAGGCAGCAACCGGTTGAAGGCATCCTGTCGGGCGGGCGGGCCGCCCTGGGTGTTGGTGTGCAGCCAGCCCCGGCGGTCCATCTGGCGGCAGTCGATGGCGAGGTGGATGTCCACGTCCTCGATGCGGTCGTGCCCTTCGAGGTCCGCCCTGGACAGCGCCAGCTTGAGGATGCGGTCGTGGGCGCGCGCGGACAGGCCGTATTGGAGCACGGCCCGCTCGAGCATCTCTCGGCGCGCGGGGAGGGCTTGCAGTAGCGACGGAGGAGTCGCGCGGGCATCTGCGCGTTGCAGTGCACGCCGGGCTCGTCCCGGAAGCGTGCCCGCTGGCGCTCGCGGGCGGCCTCGACGCGCTCGCGGTAGTACGCGCTTGGTGGCTCCTCGCCGTCGTTCCGGGCGATGTGGTGGTACTCCACCGGGCGCGTCTGCAGGGTGATGTCGATGCGGTCCAGCAGGGGCCCGCTCACCCGGGAGTGGTAGTCGAAGATACGGTGCTCCTTGCAGGTGCAGTTCCGCCCGGGGACGTTGAAGTAGCCGCATGGGCACGGGTTCATCGCCGCCACCAGCATCACCCGGCAGGGGTAGGTGACATGCTGGGTGGCGCGCGCCAGGTGGATGGAGCCTTCCTCCAGGGGCTGACGCAGCACCTCCAGCACGTTCTTGCGGAACTCGGGGAGCTCATCGAGGAAGAGCACCCCGTGGTGCGCCAGGGAGAGCTCTCCGGGCCTCGTGGCGGGGCCTCCACCCACCAGCCCCGCGTCGGAGATGGTGTGGTGGGGCGCACGAAAGGGCCGCTCGCGCATCATCGACTGCTCGTCCCCCAGCAGTCCGAGCACGGAGTAGATCTTCGTCACCTCCAGCGCCTCGTCGAAGGCCATCGTGGGGAGGATGCCGGGCAGTCGCCGGGCCAGCATCGTCTTGCCCGAACCCGGAGGCCCGCAGAGCAAGGCGTTGTGGCCTCCAGCGGCGGCCAGCTCCAGCGCCGTCTTCAGGTCCGCCTGGCCCCGGACGTCGGACATGTCCAGCGGGGCCTGGCGCCCGCGCGAGGGAGGCGGGGCGCCGTCCTCGCGGGAGAAGGGGGCCAGGGGCTTCTCGCCGGTGAGGTGCTCCACCGCCTCCCGCAGGTGGTGGACGGCCAGCACGTGGATGCCCCCCACCAGCGCCGCCTCGGCCGCGTTCGCCGCCGGGACCATCACCCCCGCGTAGCCCCCGTCACGCGCCGCCACCGCCAGCGGCAGCACGCCCTTGATGGGTTTCACCCACCCGTCCAGCGACAGCTCCCCGCCGAAGAGGTAGCGCCCCAGGGGCTCCTCCTCCATCAGCTTCGCCGCCGCCAGCACCCCCAGCGCGATGGGCAGCTCGAATGCAGCGCCCTCCTTGCGGATGTCCGCTGGAGCCAGGTTCACGGTGATGCGCTTCTGCGGCAACTCGAAGCCACTGTTCTTCAGCGCCGAGACGACGCGCACCTTGGACTCGCGCACCGCCCCCTCTGGCAGACCTACGACATTGAAATAAGGGAGCCCGAGAGCCATATCCACCTCGCACTCCACCACCACCGCGTCGATGCCCATCAACGCGCCCGACCGCACCCGCGCCAGCATGTCCCGCCCTCCGAATGGTCCTGGCGGCGCGAAGCAATGCGCGTACCGGCCCGCCCGCGAGAGGCCACCTTCTCCGAGGCGTCCCCCGGCGCGGATGGCGCATCCCACGGGGTGGAGAGGCTCCCCCCCAGGCCGATGGCCCGTACCGCTGGGCGGGAAGCGGACAGTCCGCATGGAATTCAGCTAATCTTGGGTGCCATGGAACACTCCGCCCAGGCCCCGAATTCTGGAAGCTCCTCCCGGTCCCTCCACGTCCGTCGCGCCGACCTCAAGCGCAACGCGCGGCTGAAGCTGACCTTCGCCATCTTCCGCTTCTGCCTCTACGGAATGGTGGGCCTGTCCTCGGAGATCTTCTTCTACAACCTGGTCCGCATCGCCCGGCACGTGCCGCTGCTCGAGGCGCTCTTCCGCTTCCAGTGGCGGGTGGATGACCGGCTGAACCTCAACGACATCTGGGAGACGCCCGTGGTCACGGCGTACGGCCAGGCCTCGCTGTGGATGTTCCTCATCTACGGCGTGGCGTGCTTCTACTTCGTCGAGCCCATCTACCGTCGGCTCTTCCGCCAGAGCATGCTGCTGCGCGCGGTGCTCTACGGCCACGCCATCCTCCTCTTCGAGGGGCTGAGCGGGCTGGTGCTGGAGAAGATCGACGGGCTACCGCATCTGGTACTACGCGGACAGCGGCGCCATCCTCTGGGAGATGACGTCGCTCTACATCCTGCCCATCTGGATGGTGACGGGTCTGCTCGCCGAGTTCATCTACAGGGAGTTGATGGATCCGGACCTGGTGGCGGCCTTGGAGTCGCCCTTGCCGGCCACTCCCGAGGAGACGGAGGCCTCGCTCCAGTTGATGCAGTAGGTGCAGGCGTGGCCGTCGTAGCCGGACAGGTCGATGCGGATGTTCTCCGCGCCGGCCGTCCGCAGGCCCGCGTGGATGATGCCCGCGGTGAACGTGGGCAGCGAGCCGACCTCGTTCATCCACAGCTCGAACTGGCGCGGGCTCAGTTCCTTCATGCGTGACTCGGTGTAGTTGTTGCCGGCCCGGAAGTTCTGCGTGGCCCGCATCAGCGCCCGCCGGGGGCCCAGCACGCGCAGCAGCGACAGCACGGCGCGCCCCAGCATCGTCTCGCGGAAGCCATCGATACAGGCCTCGCCAATCTTGAAGGCCCCCTTCTCCAGGGGCTCGCCCGGGTAGAGTTCCTCCGCCGCGATGCGGAGGAACGTCATCCATGCGTCGAATGGGTAGGCGGGGCGGAGCTTCTGATCCAGGTCCAACCCCGCCTGTCGCAGACGCGCCTTGCAGTTGGGCGGGAGGCGCCCGTGCAGAGCGCGTATGAAGACTGCTTCGATGGTTTGCTCGAAGACCAGGAGCTCGTCGGCCATAGGAAAATTACACTCTAGCCGACGAGCCCCCGAATGTGAACCACGCCACGATTACGGGGCGGGCGCGGGAGCCGGAGCGGCTCCCGGATCGCCAGCCGGAGCAGCTCCCGGATCGCCACCCGGAGCCGGAGCCGGAGCCACCGGGATGTCCTCGGTGGCCATGCCCAGCACGAAGGCCCCGGCCTGCTTGGCGCCGTCGAAGGCGGCCACGAGCTTGCCGTAGTTGGCCTTGTCGTCCGCCACGAAGAAGACGATGCGGTCCTCCTTCGTCTTGGCGGCCAGCATGCGGCGCAGCTTGTTGACGTACTCGTCCGGAGAGACGGGGTCCGTGTTGATGGAGAAGGTGCCGTCGGCGTCCAGCTTGACGATCAGCTGGCTGTTGTCCTGGGGCATCTGCTCCACGGGGACGTCCTCGGTCTCCGGGATGCGCACCTCGATGTCCTTCTCGAGGAGCGGCGTGACGACCATGAAGATGATGAGGAGCACCAGCACCACGTCCACCAACGGAGTGACGTTGATGTCCGAGTTGGGCGGGGTCGAGGGTTTGACGAACTTACGAGTTCCGGCCATGGCTAGTTCTTCTGCTCCTCGACACCGAGGAAGATCTTCTTGGCTTTCGCCTTGCGGGTGATCTCCATCACCTGGCGCACGTCACCCACGGTGAGCGCGCTGTCGCCCTTGAGGAGGATCTTCTTGTTGGGCAGGTAGGCCAGAGTCTCGCGCAGCTTGACCTCCAGGCCCGCCGAGTCGAACTCATCCTGCTCGACGAACATCTTCTTGTCCGAGGTGACGGAGAGGATGACCGGGTCCGGATCGGTCGTCCCTTCGTTCTCCTCCTCCACCTTGTTGGCCTTGGGCAGGGTGACGGACTTCCCACGCTGGAGCATGGGCGTGATGACCATGAAGATGATGAGGAGAACGAGCACCACGTCCACCAGCGGCGTGACGTTGATGTCGCTCTTCGGGCCCCCTTGGGGACCACCTACTGCCATTCCCATGCGCGCACCTGTTCCTGGAGAAGAGAGCGCCCGCCCGACGTGCGGTCCCCTTTCTCAGGGGACCCGACACACGCCGAGGCGGGCCCGGGTGCTCTCGGGTGATTAGCCCTGCTGCGAGGAGGCGTGCGCGCCGCCGCCCAGGTTGCGCGCGACGACGTCCAGGAACTCGTTGGAGGACTCGGAGATGTCCACCGAGCGAGCGTCCACCCAGCCCGACAGGAAGTTGTAGGCCATAACCGCCGGGATGGCCACGAGCAGACCGAAGGCGGTGGTGATGAGCGCCTCGGCGATACCGGCCGAGATGGTGCCCAGACCGCCCGCGCCCGCGGCCGCCATGAGCTGGAAGGCGTTCACGATACCCATCGTGGTGCCCAGCAGACCCACGAAGGGGGCCGTGGAGCCCACCGTGGCCAGGATGCCCAGGCCGCGCTTGAGGCTCTGCACCTCACGCTGCGCCTGACGCTCCAGCGCGCGCGCCACCGACTCCACCGCCACGTCCTTGTCCGACGGGCTGATGCGGTAGGCGGTCAGGCCCGAGCCGATGACGCGGCCCAGGTGACCGATCTCCTTGCCCATGTTGGTGTTGGCGGCCTGCGGCAGGTCACCCTTGGCCAGGATGGCCCCCATCTTGGCGGCGAAGTTGCGGGAGTCCTTGCGCGTCTTCCGGAAGACGAGGATGCGCTCCACCATCACCACCAGGGATGCGATGGACATGATCGCGAGAGCGAAGATGATGGAACGAGCGAACGGACCCGTGTGGTGCCAGATGCCAGCAAGCGAAAAGTCAGTGGATTCCATGGTCGGGGGAAGCGCTCCTCCTCGAGCGCGGTTGGGGTACGACGGTACGACAAACTTCGGAGCCCGTCTCCTGAGCCTGGCGAGGCAGGCTGGGGACTAGCGGGGCAGGCTCAGACGGATGTTGAAGGTGTAGTCGACCTGCACGGGCCGACCCTGGAACGTCACGGGCTGGTAGCGCTGGGCGTACAGGGACTCCAGCACGGCCTGATCCATGAAGGGCAGGGGCTTGATGATGCGGCAGCGCTCGACCTTGCCCTCGGTGGTGATGACGCACTTGACGATCATCAGACCCTGCACTTTGGCTTCCATGGCCTCGCGGCTGTACTGAGGCTGCGGACCCGACAGCTTCTCCGGACGCGTCATTCCCGCGCCGAAGGGGAGCACGTCCGTGCCCGTGCCACCCACCTGTCCGCCGAGTACACCTCCGACCACGCCACCCACTACGCCGCCGATCACACCGCCCTCGACGCCACCCTCGACACCACCCTCCACCTCTTCCTCACTCGCCTCCTCCTCCTCGGCGGCGTTCGGATCAGGCTCCACCTCGGGCGGCTTCTCCTGGGGGATTTCCTTGGGCTGGACGATCACGTCCGGCTTCTTCACCACCGGCTTCTTGGTGGGATTGGACTTCTTCTTCGCCGGAGGAGGCGGCGGAGGCGGCGGAGGCGCAGCGGCCATCGGCGGCGCCATGGCCTGCTTGAAGGTCACCTCCACCTCCGTCTCCTTCTCCTTCTGAGAACGGGTGGGGTACCAGATCAAGAGGGCCAACAGCCCCACATGCAGGACAACCGAGATGATGGCGCCCAGGCCGACGCGAGTCTTGGGGCCTTGCCCGCGGTCAAGGACAGAGTCGAACATTGCGCAACGCTCCTCATACTCCGGTGGACACCCACCACGTCCCGTCCGGATCGCAAAAGGCGCGTTACATTACAAAAACCGGGGACGGGTGCAAGTGACCCCACCCTGGAAGGCCACTTGGCTGATCGCGCAATGCCCCAGTAGTTGCCAAAAAGCAACGGCATATTGACAACTGATGGACCTCAGCTATTTTCCCGGACCATTTTAGTTGCAGTGCAAGCCCACCTTGGAGGGGTTCCCAGCATGCAAGTAAGACGAATGCTCCGGGCAACTGGAGTGGTCGTGGTCGCGTCTCTGTCCTACGGGACGGCGGCGTATGCCGACAGCGTTATCGTCGGCCAGGTCGTCAGCGCGGAGTCGAAGAAGCCGGTTCAGGATGTGGTCGTCACGGCAACCTCGCCCAATCTTCAGGGCGAGCAGATCGTGGTGACGGATGCCCAGGGCCAGTACCGCATTCCCCAGTTGCCGCCCGGTGTCTACACCCTGCGGTTCGACAAGGAGTCGTTCAAGCCGTTCTCGCGTTCGGAGATCCAGCTGCGCCTGGACCGCACCATCCGCGTGAACGTGGAGCTGCTGCCCGAGAGCTTCACCGAAGAGATGATCGTGGTGATGAAGCCGCCGACCGTGGACGTCGGCTCGACGAACACGGGCGTCAACGTCGACCAGGACTTCATCAAGCGCATCGCGGTGAACCGTCCGGGCGGCAAGGGCGGCGCGGCGCGCTCCTTCGACAGCCTCGCCGAGCTGGCCCCGGGCGCGCAGAACGACGCGTACGGCGTGTCCATCAACGGCACCACGTCTCCTGAGAACGGGTACGTGGTCGACGGTCTGTCCACGAACGACCCGGCCTTCGGCATCAACGCCAGCCCGCTGAGCGTCGAGTTCGTGCAGGACGTCAACATCATCACCGGCGGCTACATGCCGGAGTACGGCCGCTCCACCGGCGGCGTGCTCAACGCGGTGACGAAGTCCGGCTCCAACGAGTTCCACGGCACCGTCTTCGGCAACGTCACCCCGGGCTTCCTCGAGGGTGATCGCACGAAGGTGCTGAACGCGAGCTCGGTCGTCACCGGCCTCAACTCGCTCAGCGCGATGGGCGACTTCGGCGCCACCCTCGGCGGTCCGATCCTCAAGGACAAGCTGTGGTTCTTCGCCGGCGTGGCTCCGTCCTTCAGCCGCTACAACCACCGCCGCTCGGTCAACGCCTTCCTGACCGAGACCAACGCGGATGGCGACGAGATCCTGAAGGTCAACAAGGAGACCGGCTACACCGAGACCCAGGAGATCCCCGGGTCCGGGCGTGACTACCTGGCCGAGGCGCGCAGCCTGCAGTACATGGGCAAGCTGACGTACCTCATCAACTCGGACCACAAGGTCTCCCTCTCCGTCACGGGCACGCCGAGCGTGTCGGGCGGCAATGGCGCGCTGTCCATCGACCCGCAGACGGGTGGCGTCCCGACCCGCCTCAACGGTCACCCTGATAGCTACGGCAACACTCAGGAGCTCGCGGGCACCACCGCGGTGGGCCTGAATTACGGCGGCGCCTTCAGCGACAAGAAGTTCCTGGTGGACGCGAACGTGGGTTGGTTCCACCAGACCTCCTCCACCCTGCCGGATGACGGCACCCGCCCCGGTGACACCACCGGTCTGGCCGGCCTGTCGCTCGTCCAGTACCGCGCTCAGCGGTCGATCGAGTACTACGAGCAGAACCTGGCGGAGAGCGCCGCGTCGCTCTGCCGCGAGCTCCCTGACGGGACGCTCACCTGCCCGGCGACGAACTACTTCGCGGGAGGCCCCGGCTTCATCTCGGAGGGCAAGCTGGATCGCCTCCAGATGAACGCCAAGGGCACGTACCTGCTCGACCTGTTGGGCAGCCACGTGCTCAAGGCGGGCGTGGACGTGGAGCTGCTGAGCTACGACCAGCTCAAGGCTTACTCGGGTGGCGTGTACCTGCGTGAGGCGCTCTCGGGCGCGTCCTGGGCCGACTTCCGTCGCTTCGGCTACCAGCCGGCCATCGATCAGGTGGTCAACCAGCTCACCCAGCGCTCCCTCTCCACCAGCACCACCGCCGGCGGCTTCCTCCAGGACAGCTGGACGATCGCGGGCATGGTGACGGTGAACGCGGGCGTGCGCTACGACACCCAGTGGATGTACGGCGGTGACGGCAACCTGGCGCTCGTGATGGCCAACCAGGTCTCGCCCCGCGTGGGCCTGATCGTGGACCCGCTGCGCAACGGCCGCATGAAGGTGTACGCGAACTTCGCTCGCTACTACGAGCAGGTTCCGCTCAACATGCTGGACCGCGCCTTCCCGGGCGAGCGCCGCTACAACGCCACCCGCCGCGCGGGCGTGGGCCTGTGCGACCCGGCCACCATGGGCACCATGGAGGGCCAGGCCGCGTGCAAGGATGACGCGAAGACGGTCGTCGCCAGCTCGCCCACCAGCCTGAACCCGAGCCGCCTCTACTCCGGTGGTTCGGCGGACAAGGAGCCGGTGGATCCCGACATCCAGCCGCAGTCCTCCGACGAGTACCTCGTCGGCGCCGAGTACGAGCTGATGGCCAACCTGCGCATGGGTGCGACCTACACCCACCGCAGCATGGGCGCGGTCATCGAGGACATGAGCCGCGACGACGGCAACACGTACTTCCTCGGCAACCCGGGTATGGGCTTCGCCAAGGAGTTCCCGACCCCGACGCGTAACTACGACGCGGTGTCGGTGTTCCTCAACCGCACCTTCGGCGATGGCTGGCTGGCGCAGGCGAGCTACACCTGGTCGCAGCTGTTCGGAAACTACCCGGGTCTGTTCCGTCCGGAGAACTCCCAGCTGGATCCGAACATCCTGTCGGACTTCGACCTGGTGTCGCTGCTGAAGAACCGCGAGGGCCTCCTGCCGTACGACCGGACCCACTCGGTCAAGCTGTTCGGCGCCAAGGAGTTCAACCTCTCCAAGGACCTGAGCGCGAGCATCGGCGTGTCCTACCGCGGCAACTCCGGTTCGCCCATCAGCTACATCGGCGGTCACCCGATATACGGCCCGAGCGAGGCGTTCGTCATCCAGCGTGGTTCCGGTGGTCGTACCCCGTGGGTGAACAACATCGACTCCAACGTCGGTGTGAACTACCGCGTGGGTAAGACGAACGTGGTGTCTCTGACCCTGGACGTGTTCAACGTCTTCAACTTCCAGGGCATCACGAGCGTCGACCAGAACTACACCTTCGCCAGCGTGCTGCCGGTCGAGGGCGGGGTGAAGGCGGGCGACCTCAAGCCGGAGATGGTCGACAACGTGGACACGGGTGAGAAGCTCACGGCTGACGATCTCAACCCGAACTTCAAGAAGGCGACGGCGTACCAGGCTCCGCGGCAGATCCGCGTCGGCCTCAAGTACACCTTCTAGGACCCCCTGCCGGATTGGATCAGAGAACCATGATCAAGCGTATTGCAACTGCAGTGGCCGCATTCGGTGCGGCCAGCATCATGTCCGGTTGCCTCGAGCAGCCGTCCGCGGGCTGCATCGTGCAGGACTCGTCCTTCGGGCTGTGGCAGGCGAAGTACGTCCCGAAGACGGAGGCTGACGCGGCCAAGGCTTGCGGCCAGTTCAAGGGCGAGGAGCTCGGGGTCTGGAAGTACTCGAACCCCGACGCCACCGAGGCCATGGTCGCGGAGAACAAGGGCGCCTTCCTGGCGATTCGTCCGCGTCACCTGGCGCAGCTGACCCGTCGATCCTACACCTACGAGACGGGTGATCTGGACGCGAAGGGGGAGCCGGTGAAGAAGACCGTCACGTCGACGGTGCCCCAGTCGGAGTGGAGCAACGCCACTGCCCAGTCCGCGACCCTGTCCAGTGAGCCGGATGACGAGGGCTACTGCAAGGCCAGCGGCTTCGCCCAGGCCTCGATCACGGTCGAGGCGATCGTCAACGAGAAGGACGCTAACAAGGTGGAGTTCCCTGCGGCGTCGCGCACGTACCAGTACGGCGACATCGAGGTGTACTCGCACCCGTCGGCTCCGGGCACCCAGCTGCGTGGCTCGCTGACGTACACCGAGGGCGACTGCACCGCGGAGTACGAGGTGTGGGCGATGTGGCCGTCCGTGGCCTGCGTCCCCGGTTCCGACAAGCCGGCGGAGAACTGCGGCGAGGGCTCGGGCCTCAACCCGGACTTCGACGCGGTGTGCGATGCGGACCTCGAGGCCTGCGTGCCTGCCAAGCGCCCGGCCTCCTTCAAGAACAAGTAGGCTCCTGGCGGCGCGGCTGGTCCGCGCCTGAAGTGAATCGCGGCCCCGGTTGTCGCTCCCCCACGTGGGAGTGGCGGCTCGGGGCCGCGGTGTTTATGGACGGTTGGTCTCTGTTCTCAGGTTTACCCGGGATGGTGCATGGAGGGTCGGTACTCACTCGTCGAACGCGTCGCCGCCTTGTTGGCGGACGAGCAGGGCACGCTCCGCAAGGAGGCGCCCTACCGGGTGGCCCTCTGCTATCCGAGCCCCTACCACGTGGGCATGAGCTCACTCGGCTACCAGGCCATGTACCGGGAGATCCACTCCCACCCGGGGGCCACCGCCGAGCGCGCCTTCCTCCCCGATGACGTGGAGGCGTACCGCCGCACCCGCACGGCCCTCTTCTCCTTCGAGTCGCAGGCCCCCGTCTCCAGCTTCCACATGCTGGCCTTCTCGGTGGCCTACGAGCTGGAGCTGACCGGGCTCTTCTCCATGCTGGACCTGGCCGGCATCCCCCTCCTCAAGGAGGAACGGAACGAGCGTCACCCGCTCGTGGTGGCCGGCGGGCCGCTCACCTTCTCCAATCCGGATCCGCTCGAGCCCTTCGTGGACGTGCTCGTCCAGGGCGAGGCCGAGGAGCTCATCCACGTCCTCCTGGAGGCCGCGGCGTCCATGGAGAAGGATGCGCTCCTCTCGCACCTCGCCAGCATCCCCGGCTTCCGGGTGGCTGGCAGGGGAGGGCAGCGCTACCACGTCGCCAAGGCCACGGATGCGCTGCTGCCAGCGCGCTCGGCCATCATCACCCCGCATACGGAGCTGCGCTCGATGTTCCTCATCGAGCCGGAGCGCGGTTGCTCGCGCGGGTGCCACTACTGCGTCATGCGGCGCACCACCAACGGCGGCATGCGCACCGTGCCCCCCGAGCGGGTGCTGTCCCTCATCCCCGATTATGCGAAGCGCGTGGGGCTCGTGGGCGCGGCCGTGACGGACCACCCGCGCATCGTCGAGCTGCTGCGCACCCTCGTGGACTCCGGCCGTGAGGTGGGCGTGTCCTCACTGCGCGCGGATCGGCTCACCCAGGAGCTGGTGGATCAGCTCCGGCGCGGGGGCGCCACCAACCTCACCGTGGCCGCGGATGGGGCCTCCCAGCGCATGCGGGACCTCGTGGACCGCAAGCACTCGGAGGAGCAGATCATCCGCGCGGCGAACTTCGCCAAGACGGCGGGGATGAAGCAGCTCAAGGTGTACAACGTCGTGGGCCTCCCCCTGGAGGAGGACGCGGACGTCGACGAGCTGGCGCGCTTCACCACCGAACTGTCGAAGATTCTGCCGGTGGCCCTGGGCGTCGCGCCCTTCGTGGCCAAGCGCAACACCCCCCTGGACGGGGCGCCTTTCGCCGGCATCCGCGAGGTGGAGAACCGGCTGGAGCGGCTGCGGCGCGGGCTCAAGGGACGCGCCGAGGTGCGGCCTACCTCGGCCCGCTGGGCCTGGGTGGAGTACATGATGGCCCAGTGCGGCCCCGAGGTGGGCCTCGCCACGATGGATGCCTGGAAGGCCGGGGGCAGCTTCGCCGCCTTCAAGCGCGCTTTCCAGGAGCACGACTGTCAGCCCTACCTGGCCCGCCGGGTGGTGGATGGGCGGCGCAACCCCACCGTGTGGCCCACCGTCCCGAATGTGGCTCCTCCGCCTTCCGTCTGACGGTCCGTGCGGCCAACCCCTGCCCCGCCCGCTCCCTGTCTGCTAGAAAGCCGCACGCGCCGTTTCCAGGCGCCAGGAGGCTTGTGGCAGCGGTGAGCACGGATCGCGTGGACAAGGCGTGGCAGCGCAAGGGGCTGAAGGACTACTCGACGGAGGCCATCATCGGGACGCTCGGGCACTACGGCGTCCAGGTGAGCGAGGCGGATTTCCGCCAGCTCGCCGAGAAGAAGTACCCCGCCGGCATCGCCGAGAGCTGGATGCCGCAGTGGAAGGGCACCGGCCAGTTCGCCCCCTTCCCCTATGCGGCCGCCGGGGAGCTGTGGACGCGGTGGCTGGCGGATCGGCTCGCCCCGTACGAGCTCTCCGAGAGCCTCGCCCAGCTCATGGGCGCCCTGGGACAGCTCCTGCAGGGCTCGCAGGCGGCCCCCGTGGGACCGGCCTTCACCCGCATCAACGAGGTGCGCAAGCGCGTGCCCGTCAATGAGAAGGGCGAGCCCGAGCTCGGCTTCATGCAGGAGGCCCTGCGCGTGTTCGACGAGCGCGCCGCCCGCGCGTTCGACGACCTCGCCGAGCTGCTCGCCAAGGCGGGCCACACCGAGGACGCCGAGGCCTTCGCCGATCTGGAGGAGTTCCTCCTGCCGGATCGCCGGGGCGTCTCCAAGCCCATCATCCGCGCCTCCATGGGCCAGCGGGACGCGGCGCTCGAGGACCTGCAGAAGGTGGCCACGGATGGCTCGCGCGCGCCCATCTCGCGCGTGCTCGCCCTGGACGGCCTGCTGCACCTCGGTGCCAACGACAAGGTCGTCGCCTTGGGCCGCCCCCTGCTGGAGGAGGCCGAGCGCACCCAGGACTGGCACCTCGCGCTGGACCTGGTGGCCCGCCTGGAGCACTCCTACAAGCAGCTCGGTGACCGCACCTCGCTCGCGGCCCTCGCCCAGGACCGCGCCCGTGTCGAGAAGGCGCACGACGAGGCCCACCCGGGCCACCGGCGCCACCAGCACCAGCACTGAGAACCCGGCGTGTCCCCTCTCCCTCATTCAGGGGGAGGGGTCCGGGGCTCAGTAGGGGACGTCGTCCTCGGGTGGGGGCTGGGCCGTCTCCGGAGGGGATTCCCCGGCGGCCTGGGCCTCCCCGGTCGGGGGTTGGCCTCGGCGGGGCAGGGGGATGAACTTCACCTCGGGCACTCCCTCCTGCACGTCCTTCACCGGCACGATCGCGCCCACCGTCGTGTAGCGGATGGCCCCCGTCTGCGTGAACGCGTGCCGCAGCTCGTAGGACTTCGCCCTCGGGAGGAACCACTCGCGCACCGCCTTCAGCGGCAGCACGTGCAGCTCCCCCTGCGCCAGGAACACGTACACCATCAGGTCCGCGCCGCTGTAGAGGAAGCAGCCCGGGGTGTCTCGCTCCAGGTTCGACACCAGCTCGAAGAAGTAGCGTCGGCGGCGCGGCTGCCGATCGCCCTTCACCTCGATGCCGCGCACCTCTCCCGAGGGCAGCTCCCACAGCAGGTCCACCCCGCGGTGCTGGAAGCGCGGGTCGTCCTGCACGTCATGGACGCGGGAGCCGGGCTCGGTGGCCAGGAGCCAGTTGCGGGCGTACTGCACGGCCCGATCGGCCGCGCCCATCACGCCCCTCATGCTGAAGCTGCGTGCCATCGCTCAGCGGCGCAGCTCGACGCCCGTGGCCACCAGCTGCACCTCGCGCGGCTTGCCGTCGCTGCCGCGGGGCACCATGGCGCCCTCGGCCTCGTAGTGCTTGGCCATGGCGTCGCTCAGCTCCGTCACCTTCACCACGCCCTCCACCCGCGCCGACGCGCCCGCCGAGTCCAGCGGCACGAAGAAGCCGTAGTCCTTGAACGTCACCCGCACCCCGGCGCCCTTCGCGCCCTCGGCGAGCTCCATCCAGCAGCCCTTCTTCTCGCAGGCCTTGCGCACCTGGCCCTCCACGCGCACCGTCTTGCCCTCGTGGGCCTGCGGCTTCGCCAGCAGCTCGGCCAGCGTCACCGCCGGAGCCCCCTTCAGCGCCTCTCCGCGCGTCAGCGTCCAGCCCGCTGCGGGCTTCGCGTCGGCCGGCACCGGCGGGTGGGCGCAGTCCTGCTGGACGGCGGGGGTTGCGGCGGGCTTCTGCGCCGGGGCCGGGGTCTCGGCGAGCGCCACGAGAGGAAGGGCGAACAGCGTCAGCAGGGCGGAGCGGAAGGTCTTCATCCCCCACTCGATAGCCTGAAGCCTTTGTCCGGGCAAGGCGCCCGCCATCCCGGTTACACTACTCGACGTGAAGGTCATCCTCCCCAAGCCCAACCGTACCCTTGGCTTCACCGATGCACTCGGCATCGTGGGCCTCCTCGGGCTGCTCGTTGCCCGCTATATCCCCGTGGCCAGGATCATCCCCTTCTGGGGCTGTGCCCTGCGGGAAACGACCGGCTGGCCCTGCCTCGGCTGCGGGCTGACGCGCGTGGCGGACCGGGTGGCCCACCTCAACATCGCCGGGGCGTGGGACGTCAACCCGCTCGGCACGGTGGCGGCCCTCTTCTTCGCCTTCATGGTCGTGGTGACGGTGCTGCACCTCGTCTTCGCCATGCCCGTCCCCCAGGCGCAACTCTCCCCCCGCGAGTGGCACTGGGTCCGCATCGCCGCGGCCGTCCTCGTGGCGGTCAACTACGCCTGGGTCATCGTGAAGACGAAGTTCCCCTACCTGCTCACCTAGGCCCTCCCGTGTACGCCGCCGCCCTCCTCCTGCTCGGCTACCTGGCGGGCTCCATCCCCTTCGGCGTGCTGCTCACCCGCTGGTTCCGCGGCGTGGACGTGCGCCAGAGCGGCAGCGGCAACATCGGCGCCACCAACGTCACCCGCGTGGCCGGCAAGAAACTCGGCGCCGTGGTGCTGCTGCTGGATGCCCTCAAGGGCGCCCTCGCCGTGGCCCTCGCGCTGTGGCTCCAGCCCGATCGGCCCCTGGTTCATTCGGCGGTGGGTCTCGCCGCCTTCCTCGGCCACGTCTACCCCGTCTGGCTCAGGCTGAACGGCGGCAAGGGCGTGGCCACCGCGCTCGGGGTGCTCGTCGTGCTCGTGCCGCTGGCGGCGCTCGCCGGGGGGCTCGTCTACGCCGGGCTCGTGGCGGCCTGGCGCGTCAGCTCCATCGGCTCGCTGGCCGGCGGGGTGACGGCCGTCCTCACCGCCTCCCTTACCGCCCGTGCTCCCGAGTACGCGTGGCTCTCAGCCCTGCTCTTCGCCCTCATCCTCTGGACGCACCGGAGCAACATCCAGCGCATCCTTCGCCACACCGAGCGGCGCTTCTGAGGCCCAGTCCTCCCGGCTACGCCTCGCCGGGTAGCCGAGCAGCGTGCAGGCGATGGGGCCGTTCCACAGGTCCCTCCGGCTGCTGGGACGAGCATGGAAGGCGCTCTCGAAGGCCGGGTTGCCCGAGAGCACGAAGATGCGCCAGCCCGGCGGCCGCAGGGTGTCGCCCAGCTTGAAGTAGAAGCTCTTCATCCCCTTCTGGCCGCCCGAGCCCAGCCGGTCGCCGTAGGGCGGATTGGTGATGAGGAGGCCGCCCGAAGCGGGCAGGGGAGGGAGCTTCATCGCATCGCCCTCCTCGATGAGGATCTCCTCCGCCAGCTTCGCCGCCTTCACGTTGCGCCGCGCCGCCTCCAGCGCCTCCGGGTCCTTGTCGAAGCCGAGGATCGGGGACCTCCACCTTCCGCTCGTTCCGGCGGGCATCCGCGCGCAGGTCCGCGAGCAATTCGCGGGCGCGCTCGCCCAGGTGCGGCCACTTCTCCACGGCGAAGTCGCGGGCGATGCCCGGAGCGCGTCGGCGAGCGATGAGGCCACCCTCGATGAGGATGGTGCCCGAGCCGCACATCGGGTCCACCAATGCCTCCTCGCCGGTGTAGCCCGCGGCGCGGAGGAGGGCGGCGGCCAGCGTCTCCTTCAGCGGGGCCGGCGTCGGGCGCACCCGGTAGCCCCGGCGGTGCAGGGGCTCGCCGCACAGGTCCAGCGAGAGGGAGAGCCGCTCGCGCACCAGGTGGGCCACCACGCTCACGTCCGGATGCCGGGTGTCCACGTCCGGCCGCGCCTTCAGCTTCTCGCGCATCCGGTCCACGATGGCGTCCTTTACCTTCAGCGCCACGAAGCCCGTGTGGCTGTGCTCGCTGTCCTTGAGCGTGGCCTCCACCGCGAAGGTCGTCTCCGGGGTGAGGTGCTCCTCCCACGGCACGCTGGCCACGGCGTCGTACAGGCCCTGGGCGCCGTGGGCCTCGAACTCGCCCAGCGGGTAGAGGACGCGCATGGCGATGCGCGACCAGAGGCAGACCTTCAGCGCCTCGTCGAGCGAGGCCATGAAGCGCACTCCACCCCGGTCCTGCCGGATGCGGCGCGCGCCGAGCTCCTTCAGCTCCTCGGCCAGGAGGTCCTCGGTACCGCGGGCGGTGGTGGCGAAGAGGGCGAGACGTTCAGCCATAGGGGGCTCGCTCTATACGGATGGAGGCCCGGTGTGAACCGGGAAAGCCGCTGTGGCCCTCAGAAGAAGGTGCTCACTGCGCCACCCCCTCGTACATGCTGGAGGTGGCGTCCTCTCTGGCGCTCGCCGCCCTGGTCGCCTGGATGTCCTCGGGGTTGGGACTACGCGGCGCCGGCTCCGGGCATCTCGCCCACGCCGCGGATGAGCACCTCGCGCGGCTTGGCCCCGTCCGCCGGGCCCACCACGCCGTCGCGCTCCATGCGCTCAATCATGCGCGCCGCCCGGTTGTAGCCGATGCGCATCTTGCGCTGGAGCATCGAGATGGACACGGCCCGCATCTCGCTCACCGTCGCGAGCGCCTGGTCGTACAGCTCGTCGGACAGCTCGTCCTCCTCGCCGCCACCGCCCTCGCTGTCCTCCTCGCGCGGCTTGAGGATGGAGTCGTCGTAGACGGGCTTGCCCTGCGCCTTGAGGTGGTCCACGGCATGCTTGATCTCGTTCTCCGAGACGTAGGCGCCGTGCACGCGCTGCAGGTGCGCGCTGGTGGGCGGCATGATGAGCATGTCGCCCATGCCCAGCAGGGCCTCGGCGCCCACCGTGCCCAGAATCGTCATCGAGTCCGGCTTGGAGCGCAGCATGAAGCTGATGCGCGTGGGGAAGTTGGCCTTGATGATGCCCGTGACGACGTCCGTGGACGGGCGCTGCGTGGCCACCATCAGGTGGATGCCGGCCGCACGAGCCATCTGCGCCAGGCGTGCCACGTACGTCTCCACCTCGCGGCTGGCCACCATCATCAGGTCCGCCAGCTCATCGATGATGACCACGATGTAGGGCAGCTTCTTCCACTCCTGCTTCTCCTCCTTGGGCGACGCCGACTCCGAGGCGGCCTCGAGCGCGGCGTCCACCGCGTCGGACATCTCGTCCTCCTCGTCTCCCGCGACCTCGGCGGTCATCGGCGACTCCTCGGACTCGAAGCTCACGGCCTCGCGCATGTCCTCCACGTCCTCCCGGGGCGCGGCGACACCGGGGCCCGAGCTGGCGCTGGCCGGAGTGGACTCCTCGACCTCCACGTCCTCCGGGGTGGCCACGTCCACCACGAGCACCTTCCTGGGCTTCTTCGGCGCGGCCTTCTTGGCGGACTCCTCGGCGGGCTTCCCGGCGGCCCTCTCGGCGGCCTGCGTCTCCACCAGCTTGTTGAAGCCGGCGATGTTGCGCACCCCGGCCTCGGACAGCATCTGGTAGCGCCGCTCCATCTCCTCCACGGCCCAGCGCAGCGCGAGCGCCGCCTTCTTCGGGTCCGTCACCACCGGCAGCAGCAGGTGGGGGATGCCCTCGTAGACGGAGAGCTCCAGCATCTTCGGGTCCACCATGATGAAGCGGACCTCCTCCGGCGTGGACTTCAGGAGGATGCTCATGATCATCGAGTTCACCGCCACCGACTTACCGGAGCCGGTGGTACCCGCGATGAGCAGGTGGGGCGCCTTGGCCAGGTCGAAGACGTACGGCATGCCCTCGATGTCCTTGCCCACGCACATGGTCAGCTTGCTGACCGACTTCTGGAAGACGTCCTGCTCGGCGATCTCCTTGAGGTAGACCGTCTCGCGGTCGCGGTTGGGGACCTCGATGCCCACCACGCCCTTGCCGGGGATGGGGGCGACGATGCGCACCCGCATGGCCTCCATCGCCATGGCCAGGTCATCCTGGAGCGCGGCGATCTTGCTCACCTTGATGCCGGGTCCCGGGAGGAACTCGTACATGGTGACCACGGGGCCGGGGCGGATCTCCACCACCTCGCCCGAGATGCCGAAGTCGGCCAGCTTGGCGCGCAGCTTCTCCGCCGTGGTGAGGAAGGCCTCCTTGTCCAGCGCCGAGCGCTCCTTCTTCTCGACCTCCAGCACGTCCAGCGGAGGCAGGGAGAAGCTGGTGCGGCCTCCCACGAACTGGAACTGCTCCTGGTCCTTCTTCTTGGCGGCGACGGCGGTGGGCTTGGGCGGCGCCTTGGGCTCGACGATGAGCGGCATCCGCGCCAGCGCCGACGGCGGAGCGCGGGACGATCGCCGAGGGAGCGGCTGGAGCCGGAGCGACGGGAGCGGTGGCCTCGGGCTCGGCGTCCACGGCCGAGGCGGGCAGCTCGTCGGCCGGAGTCGGACCGGTGACGATGTTCGGCGTCTTGCGCTTGCCGCGCGGGGAAGCCTCCGCGGGCGGCGGGGTGGGCACCGAGTTGGCGGCGCCCGAGGGGGCCAGGAAGGACGCCCACACCGGATCCGCTCCCGGAGCCGGGCGAGCGGCGGCGGGCGTACCAGCCACCACAGCGGGCAGGGCGGCGGCCTCGGCGGGCTTCTTCTCCCGGCCGTCGCGCGGGGCCAGCTTCGTCGCCTCGCGGGCATCGCGCTCGGCCTTCTTCGCGGCGACGGCGCGGTCCTTCTCCTCCTGGCGGGCGAGGCGCACGGCGGCCTCGGCCATGGCCTCCTCATCGGCGGCCTCGGCCTCGGCGGCCAGACGCTCGGCCTCCTCCAGCTCGGCCTCCTCCTCCTCAATCTGGGCGAAGAAGGCGGCCTCCTCCTGCCTTCTCCTGGCGGCGCGCTCCTGGCGCTCCTTGTAGGCCACCTTCTGCTGCTCCCAGACAGGCGACGGCGTCTCTCCTGCACGCGCCGGCCGAGCACGCACGCCCCGGCCCACGCCAGCGAGCACAGCTTGAGGAAGGTGTACTGGGTGCCGACGATGAGGGCGGCGGCGCACACCGTCGTCACCAGGATGACGGTGCCCACGGTGGAGAAGAGTCCCGACCAGCATGCCGCCGAGCGTGGTGCCCACGAAGCCCCCGGGCGGGTGGGCCTGGCCGGGCTGGTTGCCGAGGAAGAGCTGGGCCAGCACCGCGCCGCTCAGCGTCAGCAGGACGAAGGCCACCATCTGCGGCCAGCGCCGCCGCTCCCGGTTGCCCACGAAGACGACCAGGCGGCGTAGAGGCCACACAGGGGGAGGACGATAGGCCCACACCCCGAGCATGCCGCGCAGGCCCTCGGCGATGAGGTGGCCGATGGGCCCCACCGCGTTCTCGAACCCGGGTCCCTTGCGGTCCTTCGCGTCGAAGGTGGCCACGGAAATCAACGACAGCACCGAGGCAGCCAGCAGGAAGAGGCCCACGAGCGCCCGTTGGCCAGGTCCCGCGACCGCGCCTCCGCCGCCCTTCTGTGCCTTCTTCTCCGCGAGCGCCTTCCGGCGCGTGGCAATCTCCTGCCTCGAAAGGACCGACTTCTCCGCTCTGGCCTTCCGTTCCGCCATGACTTCCTCACACTCCCCGTAGCGGGCTGTAGCAGCCGTCCGCGGAGTGTAGGGAGGGTGGGGGGGCGGTCAATTTTCCGGCTGGCCGTCCGGAGGTGTACCTCCCGGCCAATTTGAGGCACCGGGCGAAAGCGGAGCATGTATCTTGCCGCCGCTAAGTATCAGTACCAAGGAGACCTACATCATGGCCACCCAGGACAAGCCGTCATCGACCGAAGAGGAGTACTTCGCGCGCGAGGAGATCGAGAAGAAGCGCAAGCTGGCCATCCAGCAGTCCCAGTCGATGGCTGCCCAGCAGCGCGAGGAGACTCAAGAACCTGCACCACATGAAGTGCCCCAAGTGCGGCATGGACCTGCAGGCACTGAAGCGGGGTGAGGTGGAGGTCGACACCTGCTTCAACTGCCACGGCATCTTCCTGGACGCGGGCGAGCTGGATCGTCTCGTGCAGCACATGGGCCACGAGAACAGCGGCAAGTGGATGGGCGCCGTCCTCAACCTGTTCAAGAACAAGTAGTTCGCGGGAGGCCCGGCCCATGAAGCTCACCGTCGAGCAGGTCCGACATGTGGCCACCCTGGCCCGGCTGTCGCTGACGGCCGAGGAGGAGGAGCGCTATGCCACGCAGCTCTCCGCCATCCTCGACGCGGTGGCCCAGCTCCAGGAGCTCGACGTGAGCGGGGTCGAGCCCACCTCGCACGCCACGCTCGCGTCCTCGCTGCTGCGCGAGGACGTGACGCGGCCCTCGCTGCCTCCGGAGAAGTCGCTGGCCAATGCGCCGGCCAAGGTGGGCACCAGCTTCGCCGTCCCGAAACATCTTGGAGTGACGCCATGCAGCTGACCGACCTCACCCGGCTGGAGCTGGCGGAGAAGCTGGCCTCGCGGGAGGTGACTTCCGTGGAGGCGACCCGGGCGTGCCTGGCGCGCATCGCCCAGGTGGACGGGAAGGTGAAGGCCTTCCTGCGACTGGACGAGCACGGTGCCCTCGCCGCCGCCGAGGCCAGCGACAAGCGCCGCGAGGACGGCAATCCGCTCGGGCCGCTGGATGGCGTGCCGGTGGCCGTCAAGGACATCTTCCTCACCGAGGGCGTGGAGACGACGTGTGCCTCGCGCATCCTCCAGGGCTTCGTCCCGCCGTACGACGCCACCCCGGTGCGGCTGTTGAAGGAAGCGGGGATGCCGATTCTCGGCAAGCTCAACCAGGACGAGTTCGCGATGGGCTCGTCCAACGAGTCGAGCGCCTGGGGCCCCTGCCACAACCCGTGGGACGTGACGCGCACGCCGGGAGGTTCCTCGGGAGGCTCGGCGGCGGCGCTGGCGGCGCGCGAGGTCTTTCGGCACGCTGGGCACGGACACGGGCGGCTCCATCCGCCAGCCGGCGGCGCTCACCAACACGGTGGGCCTCAAGCCCACCTACGGGCGCGTGTCGCGCTACGGCGTCATCGCCTTCGCCTCCTCGCTGGACGCGCCGGGTCCCATGGGGCGCACGGTGGGGGACGTGGCCGCGCTGCTGCAGGTGCTGGCGAGGCATGACCCGCTGGACTCCACCTCGGCGCCCGCGGACGTGCCGGACTACCGGGCGGACCTGGAGCACGGGGTGGCGGGGCTGAAGCTGGGCGTGCCGCGCGAGTACTTCGTCGAGGGCATGGACCCCGAGGTGGAGGCGGCGGTGCGCTCGGCGCTGAAGGAGTACGAGCGGCTGGGTGCCACGCTGGTGGACGTGTCGCTGCCGCACACGAAGTACGCGCTGGCCACGTACTACCTGCTGGCTCCGGCGGAGGCCTCGGCCAACCTGGCCCGCTACGACGGCGTGCGCTACGGCCAGCGGGCGCGCGAGGCCAAGGGGCTCAAGGACATGTACGGCATGACGCGCGACCAGGGCTTCGGCCCCGAGGTGAAGCGCCGCATCATGCTGGGCACCTACGCGCTGTCGGCGGGCTACTACGACGCCTACTATCTGAGGGCACAGAAGGTGCGGACGCTCATCCGCGAGGACTTCGACAAGGCGTTCACCCAGGTGGACGCGCTGGTGACGCCCACCTCGCCGGTGCCCGCCTTCAAGCTGGGCGAGAAGGTGAACGACCCGCTGTCCATGTACCTCATGGACGTCTGCACGCTGCCGTGCAACCTGGCGGGCCTGCCCGGCCTGTCGCTGCCGTGCGGCTTCACGAAGGCGGGCCTACCGATGGGTTTGCAGCTCATGGGCCGCCCGTTCGACGAGGCGAAGCTGTTGCGGATTGCTCGGGCCTTCGAGCGCGAGCACGACTTCACGCGCCGCCTGGCCCCCATCTGAGAGAGGACTTCCGGGAGACGCCATGCCCCTGAGTGATTTCCAGCCAGTCATCGGGCTCGAGGTTCATGCCCAGATGCTGACGAACACGAAGATTTTCTGTGGCTGCTCCACCGAGTTCGGCGCGGCGCCCAACCACAACACCTGTCCGGTGTGCCTGGGTCTGCCCGGGGTGCTGCCGGTGCTCAACGCGAAGGTGGTGGAGTACGCCATCCGCACGGGGCTGGCGCTCGGCTGCACCATCAAGAAGACGAGCGTGTGGAGCCGGAAGAACTACTTCTATCCGGACCTGCCGAAGGGCTACCAGATTACCCAGTTCGACCAGCCCATCTGCGAGTGGGGCCAGCTCTCCGTCGACACGCCCGAGGGTGAGAAGGTCATCCGCGTGCGCCGCATCCACATGGAGGAGGACGCGGGCAAGAGCGTGCACGACGCCTCGGCGAGCGAGAGCCTGGTGGACCTCAACCGCGCGGGCGTGCCGTTGCTCGAGATTGTCAGCGAGCCGGACCTGCGGAGCGCGGACGAGGCGGTGGACTACCTGAAGGCCCTGCGGGACGTGCTGGTGTACCTCGGGGTGAACGACGGGAACATGGAGGAGGGCTCGTTCCGCTGCGACGCCAACGTGTCGGTGATGCGCAAGGGCGCGAGCGAGTACGGCCAGCGGGTGGAGCTGAAGAACATCAACTCGTTCCGGTTCATCAAGCAGGCCATCGAGTACGAGATTTCCCGGCAGGTGGACGTCATCGAGTCGGGCGGGAAGGTGGACCAGGAGACGCGGCTGTACGACCCGAACAAGGGCCTGACGCGCCCGATGCGCTCGAAGGAGGAGGCGCACGACTACCGCTACTTCCCGGAGCCGGACCTGCCGCCGCTGCACGTGACGGACGAGCGGATCGACGAGGTGGCGCAGTCGCTGCCGGAGCTGCCTCGGGCGAAGGTGTCACGCTTCACGAGCCAGTATGGGCTGCCGGCATACGACGCGAAAATCCTGTGCGCCGAGCGCCCGCTGGCGGACTACTTCGAGGCGGTGGCGCAGCACTTCAAGGACTACAAGCGGCTGTCGAACTGGTTCCTCGGGGAGCTGTTGCGGCTGCTGAAGGACGAGGGCGGGAGCGTGACGACGCTGCGCTTCTCGACGGTGCAGTTCGCCAACCTGCTGGAGGCGGTGGAGAAGGGGAGCATCTCGGCGAACGCGGGCAAGGACGTGTTCGGGGAGATGTTCCGGACGGGGAAGGACCCGGAGGCCATCATCGCGGAGAAGGGCCTGGCGCAGGTGAGCGACACGGGGGCCATCGAGGCGGTGGTGGACGAGGTGCTCGCGAAGAACGCTGGCGAGGTGGAGAAGTACAAGGCCGGGAAGAAGCACATCTTCGGCTTCTTCGTGGGCCAGGTGATGAGGGCGATGAAGGGCAAGGGCAACCCGGCCCTGGTCAACGAGCTGCTCAAGAAGAAGCTCGGCGAGTAGCTCGGGCCCGCGTCAGAAGGAGAATGGCGTAGGTGCACTGGTGGCCGTCGAACTCGGCGATCTCCACCGCGGGGTCCTTCGCGCCGGAGATCTTCAGCGTGGCGGTCACCGTGCCGGCGATGAAGTGGGGCGAGATGCCTACCTCGTTGATCCAGAGCCGGAACCGACCCGGGCCCAGATCCTCCAGCTTCGACTGGTTGTAGTTGTTGGCGTACTGCAACGTCTGCGACATCCGCCCCAGTGCTCGTCTGGGGCCGAGCAGCTTCAAGATGCCCACGGTGGCGGGGCCCATCAGCGTCTCGCCAAACGAGTGCACCATCCGCTCGCCCAACTCGAACCAGGCACGCTCCTCGGGTACGCCCTGGTAGAGGTCCTCCACCACGAGGCGCATCGTGCGGAGCCACACCTCGCGCGGGTAGCCCGGCTTCAACTTCGCGTCCAGGTCGATGCCCGCCTCCTTCACGCGCGCCTTCAGCCGCGGGGTGAGGCGATCCTTCAGCGCGCGGGAGAACATGGCCTCCACGGTGACGTCGTAGACGAGGAACTCTCGGGGCGTCGGCACGGCGCTGTGACTCCTGGGTGCAGGCGGATTCACGGAGGCGGGCATTCTGGCACGAGCGTCGAGTCGGTGGTGCGTCTCAGCGCCAGACAGTGCCCGTCAGGTCATACACCTCCTGGATGTTGCGCAGCGTCTCCTGGAAGTTGATCTGCAGATCCTTGATGAGGCCGGTGCGCATGTCGAACACCCAGCCGTGCACCGTGGGGAAGCCGCGCGCGAGGAAGGATTGCTGCACCGCGGCCGTCTTGATGATGTTGATGCACTGCTCGGTGACATTGAGCTCCACGAGGCGGTCATAGCGTTGGGCCTCGCCCTCGAGGCTGTCCATCTCGGCTTTGTGCAGGCGGTACACGTCGCGGATGTTGCGCAGCCAGGGATTGAGGATGCCCAGGTCCATGGGCTGCATGGCCGCTTGCACTCCGCCGCACCCGTAATGGCCGCATACGATGATGTGCTTCACGTCCAGGCGCCGGACGCCGTAGTTGATGACCGACATCACGTTCAGGTCGACGTTGTTGACCAGGTTGGCGACGTTGCGATGGACGAACACGTCTCCGGGCGGCAGGCCCATGATTTGATTCGCCGGCACCCGGCTGTCGGAGCAGCCGATATAGAGGAAGTCTGGGCGCTGCTCGCGCGCGAGCCTGGTGAAGAACTCGGGGTCGGCGCGGAGCTGCTCCTCGGCCCAGCGGCGGTTGTTCTGGAAGATCTGATCGTACGGAGTCACGGTCGAGGCCCGCGGATGACACGGTGCGGCCCATCCAGCACCGGCCGGTCGCTCGATGGAGCGCGCGGTGGCGCCACCTTCGCACGGATGGGGCCGGGATGGTCAGAACAGCCGGAACCCCACGAAGAAGGCGGTGCTGAGGCCCAGGCGGGTCCAGCTCCGGTCCTCCTCGGTGAACGTATACGTACCCTGCGTGAGGCTGAGGGCATAGGTGCCGGTGCCGAAGCGCACCCGGGCCTCGCCGCCCACGAAGAACCGGGAGCCGTCCGTGGGGAAGTAGTTCCCCCCGACCCCGAGGCCGAAGGCGGGGCTGCGGTCTCGTCCCTCGTAGCGGTAGTCCGGGGCGGACTGGGTGGTGCGAGTCTCCATTCCGCCCAGGAGCAGGAATCCTTGGAGGTCCACCTTGCGGTAGTTCCGGTTCGCCACGGTGAAGTGGTAGCCCAGGCGGACGAAGGCGTAGAAGTCACGGCGCGAGGTGTCGCGCTCGGAGAAGAGGTTGGGCACCCAGCACGCCAGGGCACACTGGTTGACGCTGAGCTCCGCGCCCAGGGAGAGCGTGCCGGGGCCGAGCGGGAGCACACCGAGGTCCAGGGTGGCGCCGGCCTCCAAGGAGAGCGGAAGCAGCGAGGCCGCGCCGTCGAGGCGCAGGTCGAGGTTTCCCCATCGCATGAGCGGGCGCGGCTCCATCGGAGCCGCGGGGGTCGTTTCCTCGGCCTCGGCCCAAGCGGGAGCCGCCGCCAGCCATCCGAGCAGCAGGGCGTTCCGGCCGTGGAGGAGGGCTGGGCGTGACATGCGTGCGGAGGAGGTCCCCACGCACGCGAGGCTACTTGATGAGGCCGATCTCCCGCAGGCGCTGGTGCAGGAAGGCGTCGGCGGTAATGGGGGGCTGGCCGGGGTTTTCCGGCGTCACGGTGCACTCCAGGGGCTTCAGCATGCAGTCCGGGTAGGGGTGCACGAAGAAGGGCATGGAGTAGCGCGTGTTGTCCTCGGCGAGCGAGGGCGGGTTGACCACGCGGTGGGTGGTGGCGGGGATGACGCCGTTGGTGACCCGGCTGAGCATGTCCCCCGAGTCCACGACGATCTGCCCGCGCAGCGTGTCCACGGGAATCCACTCGCCATCGCGGGTGAGGATCTCCAGGCCCGAGGCGGTGCCCTCGCACAGGAGGGTGATGAGGTTGATGTCCTCGTGCTCGGCGGCGCGCACCGCGCCGGGGACGAACTTCTCCTTCAGGGGCGGGTAGTGGATGACGCGGAGCACGGAGGTGCCGTCCTGCGCCATGTCGCTGAAGGTGTTGCGGTCGATGCCGAAGTACTCGGCGAGGGCCTGGAGCATCACCGCCGCCGCACCGTCGAGCGCGCTGAAGAGCGCCTGCGTGTTCGTGCGGAAGGAGGGCACTTCCTCCGGCCAGAGATTGTGGGGGGCGGAGGCGGGGCGGCGCGGGTGGCCCTCGGGCAGATCGCGCCCCACGTGCCAGAACTCCTTGAGGTCGCCCACGGTGCGGTTCTTCGCGTGCTCCTTGCCGAAGGGCGTGTAGCCGCGCTGACCGCCGAAGGCGGGGACGTGGTAGCGGTGCTTCACCTGCTCCGGCTGGTGGAAGAAGGCCTCCACGTCCGAGTAGGTACGGCGGATGAGCCCATCGTCGACGCCGTGGCCCTCGACGGAGACGAAACCGAACTCCTTGAGGGCGTCTCCGAACACCTGGACGAAGCGGGCGCGCTCCTCGGAGTTGCCGGTGCGGTAGTGGGACAGGTTGACGAGGGGGATGCGGCGAGTGGCACGGGACATGGCGCGCGCACTCTAGCCGTTACCCGGGTGTGACGTGAACTCGCTGCGGGTGAAGACCGTGGACCGGGGTCGACGTCATCCCCGGTCCACGGACAGGGAACCGGGCCGCGCTCACGATGGAACGTGAGCCTGCCCGGTTCCGCACGACTCAGGGTTCAGCCGCCCAGGGCCGAGGAGCAGGTCTGGCCGACCTTGCCACTCACGCCGAGCGCGCAGGCCGTAAGCGAGTTGATGAAGCCGCTCTGGGTAGCCGGGGTGCACTCCGGCAGATCCCGGATGCAATCGGCGAAATCGGCGAGCGCCTCCTTCTCCGAGTCCGAGCACTTGTCGATGTTGTTCTCGCACTGGTTGACGTTGAAGGCCGTCGGCTCACTGCCCCCGGTGGCGCAGGGCCTTGCCTTCTCATCGGCTTCCTCGAAAGCGTCCGCCAGATCGTCACAGGTCGAGCCACAGCCCGTCAGCACCATCGACACGGCAGCCACGACTCCGAACATCCACGTCTTCTTCATAGGTATGCCCCCTCTGGGCTTCACGATTGGGTGTGAAGAGGCGCGCATCCTAATCGCGGTCCATCCATTAAGGGCAGTGAACGGATTCACAGGGCCAGGGGGCGCGGCCGCTTGAACCTAGAAGATGGCCGCTTCGCAGGTATTACTGATGAAGTGGCTGTCGCAGGTGGAAATGGCGTCCAGGAAGGAGGCCTTCTCCTCGGGCTGGCAGGCGTCGAGCTGTTGGTAGCACTCCACCTGGCTGTCGAGCTGATCCAGGTCATCGCCCTCGCACCGCTGGAGGTTCTGCTCGCACCGGGTGGGGTCGAAGGCGGGCAGGGGAGCGCGCTCCAGGCAGGGCCGGGACTTCTGATCCACGTCGGCGTACACCTCCGCCAGATCCTGGCAGGCCGTGCTCCGGCACCCGGCGAGGACCGCCACCGCCGCCATCCAGGCGAGCATCCATCCAGACTTTCGCATCCGGGCGTCCTTCCTTGTTGCAAAGAGGAGGGTCCAGAGAGGAGAGTCGTTCATCCTATCTGCTGGGCAAGCGGCGGGGCGCGGGAGACGCCGCCCCTGTCCACAGGCGGGCAGGCGGGAGGGGAGGGGCAGGGGTGGAGTGCAGGATGTGCGCCGCTTCCCTGGTATCTGTCTTGACTCCCCAGGGCTTCTCCCGTAGATCGGGCCCCCTTTGCATCGTAGGACGGGTTTACCCGTCCGAAATGCACGCGGGCCTTTCAGGGTTGAAACAACCCGGATAACCAGGGGTTCTACGATGTACGCAGTCATTCGCACGGGCGGCAAGCAGTACCGCGTGGCCGAGGGCGACGTGCTCCGGATCGAGAAGGTCTCGGGGGACGTTGGCGCCGAGGTGACCTTCAACGACGTCCTGATGCTCGGTGGTTCCGACAGCCCGAAGGTGGGGCAGCCGACCGTGTCGGGCGCCAAGGTCATGGGCAAGATCCTGGCCCAGGACAAGCACCGCAAGGTGCTGCACTTCCGCAAGGAGAAGGAGGGCTGGACGCGCCGCCGTGGCCACCGTCAGCCCTACACCGAGGTCAAGGTGACCTCCATCTCCGGCTAGTCCGGGTTACCACTTCCCGGAGCGCCGCGCGCGCGCCGGCAGCATCAGGAATCGGTGTCATGGCTCATAAAAAGGGACAGGGTTCTTCGCGCAACGGTCGCGATTCCAATCCGCAGTACCGCGGCGTGAAGGTGTTCGCGGGCGAGACCGTCAGCGCGGGGAGCATCCTCGTGCGGCAGCTCGGCACGGTCATCCACCCGGGTTCCAACGTGAAGCTGGGGCGTGACTACACGCTCTTCGCCACGGTGGACGGGGTGGTGAAGTACGAGCGCCAGGGACGGGACCGCAAGAAGGTGTCGGTCTATCCGGCTCAGACGAGCGCCTAGTCGGCCTCGAAGTAGGGAGCCTGTGTCACGGGCTCCTGTTTGCCTTGTGAGCGGGTCGCTCCCGGTCCAATCGCCTCCCGGCGCTGGACGCGGAGGCGGCCCGTTCCGCATTTAGAGGGTCGTATGAAATTCGTCGATGAAGTCCGAATCCACGTGAAGGCCGGGGACGGGGGCAACGGTTCCGTCTCCTTCCGGCGGGAGAAGTACATCGACCGCGGAGGCCCCAACGGTGGAGACGGGGGCAATGGCGGCTCGGTCATCTTCGTGGCCGATCCCCAGCTCACCACCCTGCTGGACTACCGCTACCAGCAGCACCACCACGCCCGGAACGGCGAGGGCGGCATGGGCAACGACTGCAACGGTCGCTCGTCCGATGACCTCGTCCTCAAGGTGCCGGTGGGGACGCTCATCTACGACCACGACACCGACGAGCTGCTGGCGGACCTGAGTGACGTGGGCCAGCGCGTAGTGGCGTGCAAGGGCGGGCGGGGTGGTCTGGGCAACATGAACTTCGCCACCTCCACCCGGCAGACGCCGCGCTTCGCCCAGGACGGGACGCCAGGCGAGGTGCGCACGCTGCGGCTGGAGCTGAAGCTGCTCGCGGACGTGGGGCTGCTCGGCTTCCCCAACGCGGGCAAGAGCACGCTCATCTCCATCGTGAGCCGGGCTCGGCCGAAGATCGCCAACTACCCCTTCACCACGCTCGTGCCCAACCTGGGCATGGTCCAGTACAAGGACGGCCTGTCCTTCGTGATGGCGGACATCCCCGGCATCATCGAGGGCGCCAGCGACGGCGTGGGGCTGGGCCACCAGTTCCTGCGGCACGTGGAGCGCTGCAAGGTGCTCATCCACCTGCTGGACATGGGCGCCGAGGGCGAGGGGCGGGATCCGATCCGCGACTTCGACATCCTCAACGAGGAACTGCGCAAGTACAGCCAGGAGCTGTCGCACAAGCCTCAGGTGGTGGCCGCCAACAAGCTGGACCTGCCCGAGGCGCAGGCGAAGCTCGAGGCGCTGACGAAGGAGATGAGCAAGCGCGGCATCGCCGTCTTCCCCGTCTCGTGCGCCACGGGCGCCGGCATGCAGCCGCTGCTGGACACGGTGGCCGAGGTGCTCTTCACCGGCCGGACGGACAAGCTGCACGTGGAGCTGCCGCGGAAGCCCCGGGCGGAGAAGAAGGCCCCCGCACAGCCGGCCAGGGCCGCCGTGAAGAAGGCTCCCGTGAAGAAGGCCGCGGCGAAGAAGGTGGCCGTGAAGAAGGCCGCGGCGAAGAAGACTCCCGCGAAGAAGGCCGCGGCGAAGAAGGTGGCCGTGAAGAAGGCCCCCGCGAAGAAGGTGACCGCCAAGAGGGCCGCCGCGAAGAAAGCGCCGGCTCGCAAGAGCGCGGCGAGGAAGGCTCCCGCGAAGAAGGCGGTCAAGGCGCCAGCCCGCAAGGCGGCGGTGAAGAAGGCCGCGCCGAAACGGGCTCGGAGGTAGCGATGACGGGCGGCGGTCCTCATTACGAGAGGCTCGAGAAGGCTCCGGTGGATCCGGAGTCCCTCCTGCTCGACGTGCGCAGGGAGAAGATCGACAAGGTCATCTCCCAGCGCACGCGGACCTTCACGGTGGTGCTGGACCGGCTGGAGGACAGCTTCAACATGGCCGCCGTGCTGCGCACCTGTGAGGCCAATGGCCTCCAGGAGGTGCACGTCATCGTCAACCCCGAGGCGCCCTTCATGCCCAACTCGCGGGTGGCGCAGGGCTGCGACAAGTGGCTCGACGTGAAGCTCTACAAGGACTTCGCCTCGTGCCGCGCGCACCTCAAGTCGCGCGGCTTCGCCCTGTACGCCTCGGCCATCCGCGAGGACGCCACCAGTCTCTACTCCCTGCGCTTCGACACGAAGATCGCCCTCATCTTCGGCAACGAGCGCAAGGGCGTGAGCGACGAGGTGCTGGCCCAGTCGGACGGCACCTTCTGGATTCCCATGCGAGGCTTCAGTCAGAGCCTCAACATCTCCGCCGCCGCGTCGGCCAGCATCACCCGGGCCATCGCCTGGCGCGAGGAGCACCTCGGGCGCGTGGGAGATCTCACCGAGGCGGAGGCCCAGGAACTGCGCGACCGCTTCTACGTGCTCGCCGTCAAGCAGCGGCGGCGCATCTTCAAGAAGCCCCCTCGTCCACCCAGGCCTTGAATGCCGGGGCCCCGGCCCCGTCTGTAGGTTCAGTTGGAACCGCGGGCGTCTCGCCCGCCTGGAGAGAGCTCAAGCCATGTCCCTCGAGAAGCTGCTCTTTACCCTCCTGGCCGCGCCGGTGATTGCCCCGGTGCCCTCCACCGTCGCCCACCAGGTGGTCGCCCAGGCGCCTGCTCAGCAGGCTCCCGCTCCGGCGCAGACCGCTCCCGCCCAGGGCGCTCCCAAGGCGGAGGCTCCGAAGGCCGCGGAGGCCCCCAAGGCCGTCGAAAAGAAGACGGCTCCCGAGGTGAAGGACCTCGTGGACCGGATGCAGGCCTTCTACGAGAAGACGCAGGACTTCACGTCCGACTTCAAGCAGGACTACAAGTACAAGGCCCTGCGGCGCACGCAGACGTCCACCGGCAAGGTCACCTACAAGAAGCCGGGCCTGATGCGCTGGGAGTACGAGAAGCCCTCCAAGCGCACCTTCGTGCTCGCCGGCGAGAAGGTGTACGCGTTCGACCCGGAGGCCCAGACGCTGAGCGTGGGCCGCATCGACACCACCCAGCTCTCGGCCTCGGTGACGTTCCTCTTCGGCCAGGGCAAGCTGGCGGACGAGTTCTCCATCTCCAAGGGCGAGTGCAAGGACTGCAAGGGCACGCTGCTGGTGCTGGACCCGCTCAAGGCCGATCCGCGCTTCCGCCAGGTTCGCCTGGAGGTGGACCCGAAGACGGCCCAGGTGCTCAAGAGCACGGTGGTGGACCCGGACGGCAGCGAGAACACCATCTCCTTCCTCGGCCTGAAGACGAACGTGGGCGTCGCGGCGGACAGCTTCAAGCTCAACCCGCCCGAGGGCACGCGCATCGACGACTTCACGAAGGCCACGCGGAAGTAGCCCGTGCGGAGCGCGCGTCTCGGGGCCCTGTTGCTGGTGCTCTCCGGGTGCCTCCGGGGAGCCGGCCCCGCCACGCCCGCCGAAGTCCCGGGCAGCCTCGCGGGCCAGACGCTTCCGCTGCTGCCCTCGCCCAACCTGCGGCTCGTGGTGGAGGGCCACCTGCGCGGGCGTCCGGTGCCGGTGGTGCTGGATGTCGCCCGCGCGCTCTCCGCCGTGTCCGCGGGCTGCTGGGATGAGAAGAACCCTCCACCCCCCACCGTGGGCACCGCGCGCGTGCCGGACGTCTACGCTGGGCCCGGGGGCGTGCGGGACTGGCCCCTGGTGCGCGTGTCGGGCCTGCGCGTGGGGAATACCCCGCTGGGGCCTCGGGGCGTGGGGCTCACCGACGAGCGTGTCTGCTCGGTGACGCTGGGGGCGGACGTGCTCGCCCCCTATGCCTTCACGGTGGACCCGCTGCGCCGCGAGGTGTCCTTCGAGAAGTCCCGCCCCCGCGCCGAGTACCTGGCCGAGGCGGCCGCTCCCGGCGCGGATCCGGCCGAGGAGGTGCTCCGGCTCGAACTCTCCCGGGAGCCGGTGGGCGACTGGCCGCTGCTGGCGGCGCGGGTGACGCAGGGAGAGGCGGCCCTCACCGGGCCCTTCGTGCTGGGCACGCGCGAGCCCTTCTCCCGGCTGGCGCTGGGGGCCGCGGAGGCGCAGGGATTCCAACCGCTGGAGACGGCCGCCAACCTGCCCCCGAGGGCCTATCTGGTGGACGCGGTGGAGATGGCCTCGGGCGTGGGCGTTCAGCCGCTGGTGCTGGAGGCCGGGGTGGGGTGGCGGAACCCGACCACGCTGGGCCGGCTCGGACCGGACGTCTGGGGCCGCTTCCGCACCACGGTGGACGTGCAGGGGGACACGCTGGTGTTGCGCCGGCCTCGCGTGCAGAGCGTCGAGGGCCGCCAGCGCTGTGCCCGGCCGGGCGCTCAGAACCCGGAGGAGCTCCGTGAGGAGTCCTGCTTCGGGCTGCACGTCCGGCGAGGGGCGGAGGGTCGCATGGCCGTTACCGGGTCGGTATTCCGCGACCTGCCCGAGGGCGGGCGGCTGCACCTGGAGCTCCTGGGCGAGGACGGCAAGCCGCTGACGTTGGACTGCCAGGTGGGGTTCTCGTTCGCGCCCACGAGCCGGGGCGTGACGACGCAGCACCTCGTGCCGTGGCCCCGGCTGGTGCAGGCAATGCCTGAGTGCAACGAGGCCCTGAAGACGGTGCGCGGATACTCGCTGGCCCTGTTCGAGGAGGGCCAGCTCCAGGAGTGCCCCAACGCGTGCATCTTCGTGCACCAGCCGAGCACCCGGCGCACCATCTGCGAGTGCCAGCCGACCCCGCTGGGTGACGCGGTGGCCGTGCCCCGGCGGAGCAATGCGCCGCAGCCGCCCACGAAGAAGGAACGTGAGCAGGAGCCCGAGGACCCGAAGTGAACGTCGCCGAACCCGCCTCTTCGCTCGCTCGCTGGAGACTCGGCGCACTGCTGGTGGCCTGGGGGGCCTTCGCCGCCTGGTGCGTGAGCGGCATCCCGCCCTCGGTGGATCTGCCCGCCCACGCGGCGCAGATGCAGACGTTCGCCGAGCTCGTTCGGGGCAACCCGCAGGTGGGGACCTGGTACGAGGCGCACCTCCCGCTCGGTTACGGGCTTCCCATCTGGCTCTTCCTGCCGGTGACGCTGCTGACGAACGGTGCCTTCGCGGCGCGGCTCGCGGCGTGGACCGTGCTGATGCTGTTCCCCCTGGCGCACCTGTCACTCGCGCGCACCCTGGGACGGCCCGCGTGGACGGTGGTGCTCGGGCTCCCGCTCGCCTTCAACATCTCCTACTGGTACGGCTTCCTTCCGAGCTTCTTCGCCCTGCCGCTCGCCCTGCTCGCGCTGGCCCTGTACCTGCGCGCGCTGCGGAGCCCCGGGTGCGTCGTGGGGGCCATGGTGGGACTCGCGCTCCTGTCCACCGCGACGATGCTCTCGCACCTCGTTTCCTTCGGGGCCCTCTGTGTCGGCGTGGCGGCGCTCGCGCTCACCTCGGAGTCCCGGAAGCGGGCGGTGGGGCTCGCCGCCGTGGGTCTCGCGCCTCCGTTACTCCTCTGCGCGGCTCGGGTGGTGACGCTCCTGTCGAGGGCCTTCTCGACCGGCGACCACACGATTCCGGACTACGGGTGGGGCTCGCACTTCAACTGGCTCCTGCGTAACTACCGCGTCGAGGGGGTGCTCGCCGTGGCATGCCCGCTGGTGATTACCGCGGTGTTCGTGGTGGCGTACCTGCGCCACCGGCGCGAGGAGCCTCGGGCGCCTTGGGTGCTCTTCCTGGCGCTCGGCATGCTTTTCTTGATGACCCCCAAGGCGCTCTCGGGGGCGTGGCTCATCCACGTGCGCCTGCCGGTCCTCGGGGGCGTCATCGCCCTGCTGCTGGTGGACCCAGCGCGCATTGCCCGGCCGGTGAAGGCGTTGATGCTGCTGCTCGTGGTGGCCTCGCTCGCCGAGACGGCGCGCTTCCACTGGCGCTTCAAGCACGAGGTGGAGGGGCTGGAGACGCTGGTGGCCCAGCCTCCTCCTCCAGGTCCGCACGGCTACGTCTCGCTCGTCGGGAACCGTTCCCAGGGCAGCCGCCTCGTCTACCTGGAGCACCTCGGCCAGTGGTGGACGGCCACTCAGGGCGGGGTGGGGCACCACTTCTTCGCCAACGGGGACCACCTGCCGGTCCGCTTCCGCTCAGGCCACGCGCCGCCACAGCTGCCACAGTGGATGGACGGCAGCTCCGCCGAGCAGCTCGCTCCTTTCAATGCATTGCTGGTGTACGGGGAGGGGCCGCTGCCCGAGTCCTTCGCGGGCTTCGAGGAAGCTGGGCGAGCGGGTTCCTGGCGCCGCGTGGAGCGGCGCTGAGGCGGCCACCTTCCGGTCGCGCTCTTCAAAAACCTGTCCGACAGTCGGACAGGTTTTTCAAAACCGAGCCCGGAGGGTCCTCTGACCACCGAGCTCCGCCAGCCTCCCGGCCGCGGTTTTCACGAACTGGTCCGACAGTCGGACCGGTTGCGCGAGCGCGCGTCCGGTGGTCCCCCCTCATGAACGGACCTGCTTCGGATGGCTCGGGGAGGATTGCTCAGCCGTCCGCGCGGAGTGCTTCGTGGGGAGGGACACGCAGCGCGCGCCGGGCCGGCAGCCAGCTCGCCAGCAGCGCCACGGCCCCGAGTAACGCGGGCACCGCCGTGAAGGTGACCGCATCGAGTGTGTCCACGCCGTAGAGCATGCTGGACAGGCCACGTGCGAGCGCGAGCGCTCCCACCAGGCCCAGGGCAACCCCCGCCGCGGCGAGCAGCACGCCCCGTCTCACCACCAACCACAGCACTTGTTTGTCCGTCGCGCCCAGTGCGATGCGGATGCCCAGTTCACGCGTGCGCTGGCTCACCGAATACGCGAGCACGCCGTACAGCCCCAGCCCTGCCAGCGCGAGCCCCAGCACGGCCATGGCCGCCAACAGCGCACCCAGCACCCGTGTACGCCCGAGGCTCGTGTCCACCACCTCCTCCATGGAGCGCACCCGGGCGAGTGGCATGTCTGGCTCGACCGCGCGCAGTTGCTCGCGCAGCGCGGGCGCCAGCATCGCCGTGTCCTGCGTGGAGCGCACGGCGAGCACCATGTACAGCACGGGAAACTGTCCCATGGGCAGGTACACCTCGGCGGGCGGCGCCTCGCCGAGGCTGTCATGATGGGTGTCGCCCACCACGCCCACCACTTCGCGGAAGGACTCTCCGTCGACGGACAGCTTCCCCCGCTGCCCCAGCGCGCTCGCCCCGGGGAAGTAGCGCCGCGCGAAGGTCTCGTTGACGACCATGACCGGGGGGGTGCTCGGACCGTCCGAGGTTTCGAGCACGCGCCCCGCCTTCAACGGAATGCCCATCGTGACGAAGTAGTCGTCACTCACGGCGCGGAACTGGGTGTACTCGCGGGTCTCCTCCGCCGAGGTGGGCTCGCCCGGCAGGAGCACTGGCGCGACGCCGGTGCGTCCCCACAGCGGCACCGTGCTGGCCACGCTCGCGGATTGTACCCCGGGCATCGCCCGTACCCGCTCCAGCAGCTCCGAGAAGAGGAGGCGCTGGCGGGCTTCTTCCGGGTACTTGTTCTTGGGCAGGAACACATCCGCGGCATGCACGTCCCGAGGCTCGAAGCCCAGCGGAACCGCCTGCAGCGCGTGGAGGGTGCGCAGCATCAGCCCCGCTCCCACCAGCGGCACGAGCGCCAGTGCCACCTGCGCCACCACCAGCACGGCCAGCGCGCCACCGCGACCGGTGGAGCCCCGGCCTCCCCTCGCGCCTCCGAGCACCCCGCGCCCATCGGCCCGCGCCGCCCGCAGCGCCGGCACCAGCCCGAACAGGAGACTGGTGAGCAGGGACAGGCCCGTGGCGATGGCCAGCACGTGCGCATCCAGCCGTACCGCCTCCGGTGTCAGCACCTCCCGCGGTAGCAGCGCCCGCATCAGGTCCATGCCCCACAGCGCGAGCAACAGGCCCGCCGCCCCGCCCGTGAGCGCGAGCATCACGCTCTCCACGAGGAACTGCTGCATCAACCGCGCGCGGCCCGCGCCCAGGGCCGCGCGCACCGACACTTCCCGCTCGCGCGCGTTGGCGCGGGCCAGCAGCAGGTTGGCCACGTTGGCGCAGGCCACGAGCAGCACCAGGGCCATGATCCCCGCCAGCAACCAGAGCTGCTCCCGCGCGCCCTCCACCACCTGGGCCTGCAGCGGCACCACGCGCACTCCCGGGGCCTCTCCGGCGTACGCCTCCTCGCGTGCCAGTGATGCGGCCACTCCCTCCAACTCCGCCCGTGCCTGCTCCAAGGAAACGCCGGGCCGCAGCCGTCCCACTGCTCGCAGGTAGATGCCCCGCGGGTCCTCCCCCACGGCCGGGTTCGGGGCCAGCGGCTTCCACACGTCCACGTCCGGAGCGAAGTGGAAGGAGGCCGGCAGCACCCCCACCACCGTGTGGGGCTGTCCGTTGAGGGTGAGCGTCCGGCCCACGACGTCCCGGCTTCCGCCGAAGCGGCCCTGCCACAGCGCATGGGAGAGGAGCACCACGAGGTCTCGTCCAGGAACCTCCGTCTCCGCGCCGAAGGGCTGACCGAGCTCCGGTGTCACCCCCAACAGGGGCAGCAGTCCCGCCGTCACGCGTCCCGCACGCACCCGGTCCGCCGGTCCTTCCTCTCCGGTCAGGGTGAGGTCCCAGAGGCTCAATCCCTCCATGGCCTGGAAGGCGCGCGAATGCTCACGCCAGCCCTGCAGGGACAGGTACGTCAGGCCCATGCGCTCACGCTGCGGCGTGGACTGGAACAGCCGCACGAGCTGCTCCGGTTCGGGGTAGGGCAGTGGTCGCAGCAGCACCTGATAGACGACGCTGAAGACGGCGGTGGTGGCGCCAATGGCCAGGGCGAGCGTGGCCACCACCACCAGCGTGAAGGCGAGCTCGCGCCGCATCCGACGCAGGGCGAAGCGGACATCCTGGAGGAGCTGGGACATAGGGGCTGGCACCGAGCTGGTGCAACTCTAGCGCCAGCCCGAGGCAGGAGGCGCGGCCCGCCCTGTTTCCCGTCCGAGGGAGGAGCACCGGGCGCCACCTCGTGTCCGGATGTGGCACGCGGCATCCCAGAAGCGAACAGGCCCGGCGGGCTCCTCACAATTCGAGGAGCCTTCCGGGCCTGTGACTACCAGGAGCGGCGCTGTGCGCCACTCAGCGGTACATCAGCGCGGCGACGTCACCACCGGCATCGGGAAGGACTCGCGCGGCTTGTGCACGCGGTCCTTCGGGTTGGGGCGCTCGACCACCTTGCCCACCAGGTCGTAGTCGTGCGCCTCCGTCACCTCGACGGTGACGAACTCGCCCGGGTACGCCAGGCCGTCGTTGATGTAGACCATGACCGTCGATCTCCGGCGCCTGGCCCTCGGTGCGGCCCACCAGCAGGTGCTCGGACTCCTCGCTCGGGCCCTCCACCAGCACCTCAATCCGCTGCCCCACGAGCTTCTTGTTCTGCTCGCGGTTGATGCGCTTCTGGATGGCCATCACCTCGCGCCAGCGCCGCTCGATGGTCTGCTTCGGCACCTTGTTCTCGTAGTCGTACGCGGCCGTGCCTTCCTCGTCCGAGTACTGGAACACGCCGAGCCGCTCGAAGCGCTGCTCCTTCACGAACTCCTTGAGCATCTCGAAGTCCTCCTCGGTCTCGCCGGGCAGGCCGACGATCATCGAGGTGCGCATCACCAGCCCCGGCACCCGCGCGCGCAGCTTCGCCAGCAGCTCCTTGAGGAACTTCGAGTCCCGGCCGCGCTTCATCGACAGCAGCAGCTTGTCGCTCGCGTGCTGCAGCGGCATGTCCAGGTACTTGGCGATCTTCTTCTCCGTCGCCATCAGCTCGATGAGCTCGTCGGTGAAGACGCGCGGGTAGGCGTAGTGCAGGCGGATCCACCGCACGTCCACCTTCACCAGCTCGCGCAGCAGCGTCATGCAGCTTCGGCTTGCCCGGCAGGTCGTGCCCGTAGGCCGTCAGGTCCTGCGCCACCAGGTTCAGCTCCTGCACGCCCTGCTCGGCGAGCCGCTGGGCCTCGGCGACGATGTCCGCGATGGGGCGCGAGCGCTGGCCACCGCGCAGCGTGGGGATGATGCAGAAGGCGCACGCGTTGTCGCAGCCCTCGGAGATCTTCAGGTACGCCGTGTAGGACGGGCATCGAGTTCTCGCGCGGCGTCTGCGCGTCGTGGATGTAGTCCGGGTCCGGAATCACCTGCCGCGGGCTGGCCTCGGCGGCGAGCAGGTCGCCAATCTGCGCGTAGGCGCTGGTGCCGAGGAAGTGGTCCACCTCGGGCATCTCCTTGGCCAGCTCGGCGCCGTAGCGCTGCGAGAGGCAGCCGGTGACGACGAGCGTGCTGCACGTCCCCGACTTCTTGAGCTCGGCCATCTCCAGGATGGAGTCCACGGACTCCTGCTTGGCGGGTCCGATGAAGGCGCAGGTGTTGACGACGATGACCTGGGCCGCGGCGGGGTCCTGTACCAGCGAGTAACCCCGCTGCTTCAGCGTGCCGAGCATCACCTCGGAGTCCACCCGGTTCTTCGGGCAGCCGAGGGTCATCATGTAGAGGCTCTTGGTCTCAGGGGGATTCTGCACAGCTCTTACCGCTTTCCGAGTTCGGTCCGCTCGAAGTGGTCACCACTCCAAGCAAAGTTGATGGTCGGGCCGTTCGAGTAACCAATGCTCAACGCGCCCTCTTCATCGAGCACCACCGAGGTGGCTCGTCCCAGCGCACACGTAGCGGCCGGCCATTCGAGCACCCGTTGCGCCGTCTTCCCCTTCGCCAGGTAGAGGCCGAGGCGCAATTCCTTGTCCGAGTCACAGCCCTGGCCGTTCTGGGTGTAGGGCAGCTCGCCCGACAACACCACGAGGAGGGGGCGTCCATCCGGCAGGGAGAGGGTCTCCGGCACATTCACGCCCACCGTCTCCGCCTCCACCGGGTTGGGCGTCACCAGCGCGCGCAGCAGGCCGGGCGTCAGCTTCGTGTCCGCCTCCACCCAGGCCGGGTAGTGGAGCACTCCGTAGCCCAGCCAGCCGTCCGGCTGCCCGGCGAGCGCCATCACGTCCTCGGGCGGCTTCAGCTTCAGGCCCTTGCGGAAGTCGTCCGGCAGCCGGAGCACCTCGCCCACCATGCCGCCGTCCTTGCAGTTGGAGACGGTGCCGAAGGTGACGCACAGGTCGAGGACGAGCGGCTCCGTCGCGGGGAAGCGCGGGAAGGCGCGGGCGGGGATGGCCAGCTCGAGCGCCAGGGTGTTGTCCTTGCGCTGCACGCCCGCGTCCACCAGCTTCTGGGCGAACTCGGAGGTGCCGCTCTCGGGCGGCGAGGCGCGCTTGCCGTCGAAGCCGAAGCGGAAGACGTGGCCGGTGGCGGCCGCCCCCGCGTCGGGGAAGAAGAGGCTCAGGGTGAGCACGTCCCCGGCCTGGAGCTGCTCGTCCGTGGCCTCCACCCCCACATACAGGGTGTCCTTGCGCCACCCCACACGGGCGGTGAAGGAGGCGCTCGCGCCCTCCGACGTCCGCGGCTTGAGGGTCAGCGTGCCCGGGAAGTCCTTGAGCTGCCCGTCCAGCTTCGGCGCTCGGGCGAGCGAGGGCACGACCTTGTTCGGGCGCTGCTGCGGCGGGGCCTGCTCCTCCTGGGCGGAGGCGGCTACCGGCACGAGCGCTGCGAGGAGGACGGAAACGACGAGTGAGCGCACGGCTAGTCCCGGAAGTTGGTGAACTGCATGTCGAGCTTCAGCCGATCCGCTTCCTTGCGGAAGAGGGCGATGGCGGCCTGGAGATCGTCCCTGTTCTTGCCCGTGACGCGGAGCTGGTCTCCCTGGATGGAGCCCTGCACCTTCATCTTGGAGTCCTTGAGGAGCTTCACCAGCTCCTTGGACTTCTCCACCGGAATGCCCTGCTGCAGCTTGATGAGCTGCTTCACGTTGGACAGGCCCGTCTTCTCGATGGGCTCGTACTCCAGCGCCATCAGCGGGATGCCGCGCTTGGCCAGCTTGCTGAGCAGGACCTCCTTGGCGGCCTGGACCTTCTCCTCACTGTTGGCCTTCACCGTGAGGGAGGTCTTGTCCGGAGCGAGCACGACATCCCCGTTGACGCCCTGGAAGTCGTAGCGCGTGGAGATCTCCTTCTTGGTCTGGTTGACCGCGTTGTCCAACTCGGCAATGTCGATTTTGGAGACGACGTCGAAGGAAGGCATGGCAGTTCGCGCCCTTATCACACCTTGATGACCATCGGCACCACCACGGGCCGCTTGGCTGTATACAGCTTGAAGGCCCGGCGCACCGAACGGGCCAGCTCCTCGCGCGCCATGGCGTCGTCCCCCCGGAGCTGGGGGGACATCTGCAGGAAGAAGGCGCGGGCGTCCTCGGCCACCCGGGGCAGCAGCACCTGCTCGTCGAGGTTCAGCCCCTGGCCCGAGAGGTTCGGCCCCGCCATCACGGACAGGGTGTCCCGGGCGATGACGAGGACGGCCACGATGAAGCCCGTCTCGGCCAGCCGGGTGCGCTCCTGGAGGATGTCGGGCGTCACCACCCCATTGCCGAAGCGGTCCCGGTAGATGCGGCCGGTGGGGACGCTGCCCGAGAAACGGCCCTGGCCCTCCTCGAAGACGAGCAGGTCCCCGTCCTGGGCCAGCAGGAGCTGCGCGGGCTCCAGCCCGGACTCCTTCGCGGTCGCGAGATGTCGGTGGAGGTGGTGCAGCTCGCCGTGGATGGGGACGAAGTTCTTGGGGCGCACCAGGTCCAGCACCCGCCGCTGCTGGGGCTGGCTGGCGTGGCCGGAGACGTGCACCCCGGGCTCGATGTCCGGGTAGACGACGCGGGCGCCGCTCCACAGGAGCTGGTCGATGAGGCCGGACACGGCGCGCTCGTTGCCGGGGATGGCCTTGGCGCTGAGGACGACCATGTCCCCGGGGCCCAGGCGCACGGGGCCGTCACGGGCGGCGAGCTGGGCGAGCCCGGCACGGGGCTCGGCCTGGGAGCCGGTGGCGAGCACCAGCAGGCGCTCGGGAGGCAGTCTGGCCGCGTCGTCGAGCGAGACGAAGAGGGCGTCGGAGGCGGACGGGAGGAAGCCGAGCTGGCGCGCCATCTCGATGTTGCGCGCCATGCTGCGGCCCATCGTCACCACCTTGCGCTCCAGCTTCCGGGCGAGCTCCAACAGGTGCTGGATGCGGTGCACCTGGGAGGCGAACATGCCCACCACGATGCGGCCCGGTACATCGCGGAAGAGCCGCTCGAAGGTCTGCTCCACCACGCGCTCGCTGCCCGTCTCGTGGGTGCGCTCGGAGTTGGTGGAGTCGGACAGCAGGCAGAGCACGCCCTCGTCTCCGAGCTCGCCCCAGCGCTCCAGGTCGGTGCGCTGGCCGTCGATGGGGTCCGGGTCGAGCTTGAAGTCCCCGGTGTGGATGACGGGGCCCTCGGGGGTGCGGACGATGTAGCCCACCGCGTCCGGCACGGTGTGGGTGACGCGGCTGGCCTCGACGGTGAAGTGCGAGCCCACGGGGAAGGGGTGGCGGGGCTCGATTTCGCGCAGGTCCGCCTTGATGCCCAGCTCCTCCAGCCGGTTGCGCACCATGGCGAGGGTGAAGCGCGTGCCGTAGACGGGGACGGGCACCTCGTTGAGCAGGAAGGGCAGGGCGCCGACGTGGTCCTCGTGGCCGTGGGTGAGGACGATGCCCTTGAGCAGGGCGGCGTTCTGCCGGAGGTAGGAGAAGTCGGGGACGATGATGTCCACGCCCAGGGTGCCGATGGGGGGGAACATCAGGCCGCAGTCGATGAGGAGCATCTCCCCGCGGCAGGCGATGACCATGGCGTTGAGGCCAATCTCACCCAGTCCTCCGAGGGGAATTACGTGGAGCATGCGCCTACATATATGGGCATGGCCGGGCTGCTCGCCCTGGGAATCCGCTCGGCCTCCCGCTCGCCCCCGGAGGGCCCTGCCGAGTGGGGCCCGCTCCGCTCACGGTCAGTAGGTGTGCTTATGGGTGGCTCTCTGGCGGTCGCTGGTCAACCCGTGCACCGGCCGTTAGAGAGGCTCGAATGAGTCCTCCCTCCTCGCCTCCGCGACATGTGCTGTTGATGCTCGTGCTGGGCGCGCTGACGGCGTTCGGCCCGCTGTCGATCGACATGTACCTGCCGAGCCTGCCCACCATCCAGGGAGAGCTCGCGACGTCCGCCACCGCGGTCCAGCTCACCCTGGCGGCGTTCATCGCGGGGTTGGGACTCGGCCAGCTCGCCTACGGCCCGCTCTCGGACCGGTTCGGACGCCGACGCCCCCTCCTCGCGGGAGTCGTGCTCTACATCCTCGCGTCCGCCGCCTGTGCGTTCGCGCCGAGCATCCAGTGGCTCATCGCGCTCCGGTTCCTCCAGGCGGTGGGCGGGGCCTGTGGGCCGGTCATCGCGCGTGCCGTCGTCCGCGACCTCTACAAGGGCCGCGACGTCGCACGCGTGCTCTCCCTGCTCATGCTGACGATGGGGGCGGCTCCCATCCTCGCGCCGATCCTCGGGGGCTGGGTGCTCGGCCTCGCCGGGTGGAGGGCCATCTTCGCGGTGCTCGCCGTCATCGGCGTCGTCGCCCTGGTGTTCTCGGTCGCGGTGATTCCTCGGACAGCGCCCCACTCCGGGCAGTCGGGAAGCCCTGGCTCGTTCGGGACGAACCTCCGCGCCGTCCTCTCCGACCGGCGGTTCCTCTTCGCCACGCTCGCCGGCGGTTTCTCGCAGTCGGGCATGTTCGCCTACATCTCCGGCTCGCCCTTCGTGTTCATGGAGATCCACCACGTCTCGCCGGAGCGCTTCGCCTGGCTCTTCGGGTTGAACGCCCTGGGGCTCATCGCCGCGTCGCAGCTCAACCGGCGGTTGCTGGCCCGGTTCTCGCCCGCGCGAATCGCCCTCGCGGCGGCGCTCGTGATGGTCCTGGCGGGCGCCGTCCTCGTGGGGCTGGCCGTGACCGGGACGGGGACTGTCCTCACCCTCGCCCCCTCCTTGTTCCTCTTCATCTCGAGCCTCGGCTTCGTGGGGCCGAACATGACGGCACTGGCCCTGGAGGAGCACGGAGCGCGAGCGGGTGTGGCGTCCGCCGTGCTCGGCGCCGTGCAGTTCGCCACGTCCGCCGGGGCATCGTCGCTCGTCGGGCTCCTCAATGACGGCTCCATGCTCCCCATGGCGGGCGTGATGGGCGCATGCGCCGTGACGAGCTGTGTGCTGTCCCTGGTCACGCTCGGGGGCGAGAAGGACGAGGCCCCCGAAGCGCGAACCCCCGCCCCCGTGGCGCGCTGACGGAAGGCGCACGGGGTCGGCTGGCGCCGGGCTACAGGAAGAACGAGGGGTCGAACTCGTCCACGCGGATGGGGAGCAGGCGCGGCAGCGGTCGCTGGAACACCTTGGCGTTCAGCTCGAGGTCGAGGATCTCCAGCCCGGCCGGGACGAGCTCGCGGAACCGCTGGCTCACGTACTCGCGCAGCCCGAGGATGGCCACCTGCCGCTTCTCCTCGAGCAGCGGGCGCAGGGCGTCCGCGAAGTCGGCCCCGTCATGGCTGGCGAGCGCGACCGCGGCCTTGGGGCGCTGGGTGCGGATGGACTCCAGGAGCTTGAGGATGCCCAGGTCCACCACCTTCTGGTCGGGCCGGCCATAGAGGAGCGCCACCTCGCAACCGGCGGTCTTCAGGGCCCGCACGAAGCCGATCATCACGTCGGGCAGTTGTTCACCCCGGGCGTTCAGCACCACGATGCAGCGCACGGGGGCGGGGAAGTGGTTCTCACAGAAGGCGACCAGACGATCGAACTGCATCCGGTCCTGGGGTTCGGGCTTTCGTCCCACGACATTGGACACGGCCCAGTCGACGTTCTCGGCGTCGATGAGCACGTAGGAAGCTGCGGGAGAGCGTGCGGAGAGCATGGCGGGAGGATACCCGGGGCCAACGAGAACGGGGTCAAAGGACTGCCGGGCAATCAACGCTCGGTTGCACGCTTCAACCAGAATTGGCGTCCCTTGCTCCGCAGCGCCGCTTTCAAGAACTCCGAGAAGGAACTGGCGATCTGGCCGCACTGCTTCGGGTCCGGCCAAGCCTCATGCCAGCCGTCGATGAGAGGATAGCGGCCGTTCTCCTGGCGGCCCACATCCACCAACACGTAATCGCCGTCCTGCACGTAGCAGAGGGCGTACACGGAGGCGGGACCCCACTGGTCGTCATCCTCGTCGTAGATGGCTACTCGCGCCCGAATGATCTCGGACAAGGGGAGGATGCGGTAGGGGCAACCCGGCCGCTGCTTGAACAACTCCGCCCCGTTGCAATGCAGGTAGAAGGCGCGCAGGTCCGGGTCCAACCTCCAGCCCACCCGTTGTTCGAATGTCTCGAGCTCCTCGGGAGTGGCGGGGGGGGACGGGAAGTGGTCGCGGGAGACCTCTTCGAGCAGGAGGCTCATGGGCGTGGCCATCGTCAGTTGTCCGTGTAGGGCAGAGTCGGGTCCCACTGCGTTCCAGGGCGGCTGGCCGCTGTAGCAAATGCTGCCCTCTGCACGGCCTCCGTGTCTCGCCCTGCTCGGGTACGCCCCCGTCCTACCCGGGGCCCGAGGGAAGGAGGAGGGTGGTGCGCCCCGGCCCGGCTCGTGCAAGTCTTGTTGACGGATGAACACCGTGGGAATGATTCACACCGGGACGGCCCTGGCGATGCTGACGCTGGTGCTGCTGGAGCTGCGCGACCCGCAGTTCCGGGCGGACAGCTTCGGAGCGGGGCCGAGGCGACGGCGCAACTGGGCCTTCTTCGTCACCAGCTTCATCCCGACGATGGTGGTGCAGTCCGCGGCGTCCTGGTTCCACGCGCACCTGCCGACGCTGATGCGGCCGGGGACGCTGCCCCCGGTGGTGGACTTCGTGGCCTGCATGCTGGTCGCCGAGCTGGTGAGCTGGACGAGCCACTGGGTGAAGCACCAGCACCCCTACCTGTGGCGCTTCCACTTCCAGCACCACCGCGAGGAGCACTTCAGCGTCTGGATGGTGACGCACACGCACGCGCTGGAGGTGGTGCTGTCGGGCACGGCGCTCGTGGCCCTGCTGGCGGGGCTGGGCTTCTCGCCCGTGTCGGTGCAGCTCTACTTCGCGCTCTATTCGGTGGTGCTGACGTACCACCACTCGGCGCAGGGGTACTCGCTGGGATGGCTGGACTGGCTCATCATCAGCCCGGCGTACCACCGCCACCACCACCGGCGGGACGGGAAGGGCAACTACGGCGGGACGCTGACGGTGTGGGACGTCGTCTTCGGCACCGTGCGCTGGCCCGAGCCGGAGACCTCCACCGCCCCGCTGGGCCTGCCGCCGCACGCGCGCGAGCCGTTCGGCTTCCGCAAGGAGATGCTGTACTTCCTCTCGGGTGGGCGTAGGCAGCGGTCGTGACCTGGCTCGCCTTCTTCGAGCGACTGCTGGCGCACCGGTGGCGCCTGGGCCTGGGCCTGCTCGCCCTGTGCGTGGTGGCGGGCCTGGGCGCCGCGCGCGTGCCGATGGACCCCTCCATCGAGCGGATGCACCCCATCGGGGACGCGGCCAAGACGGACTTCGATCGCTACCGGCGCGCCTTCCCCGGCGAGGACTCGCAGGTGTTCGTCATCGCCGAGGGCCCCGGCGTCTTCTCTCCCGGAGGACTGGCCTCGCTGGCGAAGCTGGAGGAGGAACTGCGCGGCCTGGCCCGTGTGCGGCATGTGGTGGGGCCCGCCTCCGCGCTGGGGGCCGACGGGCTCCTCTTCCCCGAGGCGTCTCGCGGGAGCGTGGAGGGCCTCCGGCAGACGCTCACGCGAGTCCGGCAGGAGCCGCTGACCCGCGCGCTGGTCCACCCCACGCGGGAGCTCGCGGTGGTTCAGGTGTCGCTCGCGTCGGGCGCGGGGGCCGAGCGGATTCTCGCCGAGCGTGCCTTCTCCCTCCAGGCCGGGGAGTTGCTCGACCCGCCACGCGGGAGCGGAGCTGAAGCTGACGCTCTCGGGTGCGCCGGCGGTGCGCGCCACGTTGGCCCGCATGGTCGAGGAGGACATGGGTCTGCTGCTGCCCCTGGCCCTGCTCGTCATCCTCGGGCTGGTGGCGTTCGCCTACCGCGACCTCTGGTCCGTGCTGGCCACGGCGGCGACGCTGGTGGTGGCGTGGATGTGGATGGTGGGGGCGATGGGCTGGGTGGGCGTGCCCTTTGGCGTGCTCACCTCGTTCGCGCCCATCGTCATCCTCATCGTGTCGCTGACGGACACGGTGCACGTGCTGTCGGACCTGGAGGAGCGCCGCCGCTCGGGGACGCCGTACGCGCGCGCCCTCGTCGAGGCCATGGCGAACGCGGCCGGGCCCTGTCTGGCCACCGAGCTCGTCATCGCCGCGGGCTTCCTGTCCATGGGCTTCATCGGCCTCACCGCCGTGTGGGAGTTCGGCCTGGCCACCGCGATGGGCGTGCTGCTGGTCTGGGCGGCGAACATGCTGGTGCTGCCGTGGGTGCTCTCCCTGCGCTCGCGGGCCTCGGCGGCGCGGGCTCGGCGGGAGCTGAAGGCGGCGCGGACGCGGCCCCTGGACTCGGTGCTGGCGTGGGTGGAGCGGCAGGTGGTGCACCGTCCCCGGCGGGTGATGGCGGTGGCGGCGGCGGTGGCGCTGCTGAGCGTGCTGTCCATGACTCGGCTGCGGCACGAGTACCGCGTGTTCGATGACCTGCGGCAGGACTCGTCGCTGGCGGCCGAGCTGACGTACGCGGAGGGGGCGCTCGGAGGACTGGTGCCGCTGGCCGTGTTCCTCGAGCCGGAGAAGGGACGCGAGGGGGCTGCGCTGTCGCCGGAGGCCATCGCCTTCCAGGAGCGGGTGGACGCGTACCTCGCGGCCCTGCCCGAGCACCCGCCGGTGGTGAGCCTGCCTCGCCTGCTGGAGCCGGTGTACCAGGCGGTGTGGGGTCCGCTGGGGCCGGTCGAGAAGACGGAGGAGACCACGGCGAAGGCGGTGAGGCGGTTGGCGAAGTACCAGCCACTGGACTCGGTGCTGTCGGAGGACCGGAGCGCGGCGGGGGTGGTGGCGCTGCTGCCCAACGTGGGGGCGGGGCGGATGCGCGAGCTGGTGGAGTCGGCGCGGAAGTTCGTGTCGCGAGAGGCGCCGCCGGGCTACCGCGTGAGCGTCACGGGCAACCTGGCGATGACCGAGCACGTGACGGGGATGCTGACGCAGGGGCTATTGTGGAGCTTCCTGTCCGCGCTGGCGGTGAGCTTCCTGGCGTTCTTCCTGGTGCTGCGCAGCGCGAAGCTGGCGCTCATCGGGCTGGTGCCCAACGTGCTGCCGGTGGGCGTGCTGTTCGGAGTGATGCCGTTGCTGGGCATCAGCCTGAAGCCCTCCACGGTCATCATCGCGAGCATGGCGCTGGTCATCGCGGATGACGACACGCTGCAGTACCTGGTGCGCTTCAAGCGGCGCTACCTGGCGCTGAAGGCCGGGGGCTCGGACGCGCCGCACCAGCGCGCGGCGCTGGAGTCACTGAACGAGTGTGGGCGGGCGATGTTCGTGACCTCGGCGGCGGTGGCGGGAGGCTTCCTGCTGCTGCAGTTCTCGCGCTTCGAGGGCATTGCCCACCTGGGACTGCTCACGGGGCTGACGCTGTGGGTGGCGGGTCTGGCGGATGCGTTCCTGAGTCCGGTGCTCCTCATGGCACTCAGGCCGGAGCTGGGCCCGCCTCGCGGAGACTGAGTTCCTCGGGTGGGATGCCCATCCCACGTTCCGGACGAGCAGCCGGCTGTCTCGGCGGACGTCTCTCTCTGGGCGGGTCGGTCTTCAACGGTGGCAAGGCTCCTGCACAGGGGCGGAGTCATCATGAAAAACCCCGCCCTGTTCATCCTGCTCGCGGTCTTCGCCTGGGGCTGTGGCCCCTCGGGCCAGCGGTTCCACGGCGCCTACGCCCTGACGGGCTCCGCCCACTACAGCATCAAGGACTTCGGCAACTTCACCTCCCTGCTCGCGGAGACCGTTCGCGCCTCGGAGGGAACGAGCTCGGACCTCGTCTTCTCCGACGCGGCGGGGACGTGTCTCCTGCCCGCGAACGTCGAGGGGGAGGTGGCCACCCTGGAGCCTGGAGCGACCTGCACCCGGAGCGATGGCGGCTTCACCGTCACCGTGACCCTCTTGCGAGGAACGGTCTCCCTCTCGGGCGAGGTCGCCCGGTTCGATCTGTCCGGTTCAGCGACCGTCATGGCCCATGGGAAGCTGTACGCGGGCTCCTTCTTCCAGAGCTCCACGCTCACCCGGGTCCACGAGTAGCACCTGGTAGACCGATTTCGCCCGTCGGCCGTTAACCCCGGCATCGCATCCCTCCGGAGGTTTCCATGGCCCGACTGACCCTGGCCGCGCTTTGCCTCGCGCTGTCCGCTCCCGCGCTCGCGGGGACTCCCCCTGTCCCCCAGCCCCCCGCCGCACCTCCCAAGTGCGACATCCAGCCCCAGCAGGTGGCCGCGTCCCGGGGAGACCCGAAGGCCCGCGAGGCCGCCCACAAGGGGCTTGGCTACCTCTCCCGCTCCAGCGCGCAGTGGACGGCGCAGCACGGGTGCTTCGGGTGTCACGTCCAGGCGGTCACGCTCGAGGCCCTCACGGCCGGCAAGCACCACCAGTACGACGTCGCTCCGAAGGACATCGACGCAATGGTCAAGGCCCTCAAGCTCGGAGTCACCGCCGGTGGCCGGGTGACGGGCGCCGCGTTCGAGGGCTCGGCCTGGGCGCGGTACGACCAGTGGGTGGACGCGAAGTTCACGGACGACCTGCTGCGGTACGCGAAGCAGCTCGTCTCGCTGCAGGCGGCCAACGGCAGCCTCCCGGATGACGACGCGCGCCGCCCGGTGACCGGCGGCACGATGCAGACGACCTTCCAGGCCGCCCAGACGTGGCGTCAGGCCTACGCGAGGACCGCGGACGCGAAGTGGCTCCCGCCGCTGCGCAAGGCCGAGTCCTTCCTCACCGCGACGAGTGCCCAGTGGCAGCGCTCGGGCGCCGACGTCTACCTCCAGGACATCAACTTCGCGCTTCTCGGCTTGAGTGCCTCGGGCGTGGGCCGCGCCGAGCCTGGCTCGCTCCGGCTCCAGCGGATGCTCCTCGAGCGGCAGAACCAGGACGGCGGCTGGGGGCTGGACAAGGGGAAGAGCGACGCGTTCGCCACGGGCCAGACGGTCTACGCGCTCAAGCTCGCTGGCTACTCGGACTCGGACGCGCCCATCTCCCGCGCCATGCGCTACCTGGTGCAGCGCCAGCACGAGACCGGCGCGTGGCGCACGTATTCGAGCGGGCAGGGCGGCGCGGAGAAGGCCGAGACGATGTGGGCCGTGCTCGGGCTCGTCACGGTCGACGTCGCGAGCATCGCGGTGAACGGGCTCGTGGACGGCCAGCACGTCACCGACACGATGAACATCCAGGTGGAGGCCACGGACAACCAGTCCGGCGGCATCGCCCGGCTCGAGCTGCTCGTCGATGACCTCCCGGTGCACTCGGCCTGCGGCGGAAAGCTCACGTACGCGTGGCGCACCTCGGGGCTGAAGGACGGCAAGCACGCCCTGGACGTCGTGGCGACCAACGCGAAGGGACTGACGAGCAAGCGCCGGTTCGAGGTGTTCGCCGGGAACGTCTTCATGACCCAGGTGGGGGCGAACTTCGACGAGGCGTCACAGCGGACGCTCATCACGCTGCGCAACCTCGCGGACCCGAGCGCCGGCGGGGCCATCGAGCTCGAGGTCTGGGAGGTGGGCGAGGGCAGCGAGGCGAAGCCGAAGTCGAAGGTGTTCTCCACGTCGAGGAAGGGGGAGATCGGCGCGGTCGAGTTCGCCTGGGACGGCAAGGGCAGTGATGGCAAGGCGAAGCCGCGCGGGCGCTACCTGGCCCGGCTCGCATACCGGGATGCCAAGGGCCAGGTGCTGCAGACGGAGAGTTCGCTCTTCTTCCATGACAGCGAGTCGGTCCAGCGCCAGCGGTACGGTGAGATCGAGGGACAGCTCTCGCTCAAGGGAGGCCAGGGTCAGTCGGCGAACACGATGATGGAGCTCGTGGATGACCAGGGGCGCGTCGTGCAGTCGACCGTGACGACGGAGCAGGGGAACTACCGGTTCAAGAACGTGGACAAGGGCAAGTACCGCGTTCGCGCCAAGAAGGAGGGCTTCCGTGACCTCGAGCAGTCTGTTGCCTCGGAGCCGGCCGCCGCCCCCGCGAAGGCCAGCATGAGTTGGTGACCGGCCCGCACCGTGCCCAGATTCCCCGGGGCCTTGGGGGCCCGGGTGATTCCGAATCCGGAGGTGCGGCGTGGAGAACTGGACGCTTGGCTATGGGACCCTGCTGACGACGCTCGGTGTCGGCGGGTTCGTCGCGACGGGTGCGCAACACAAGACGGCGCTCATTCCGGCGGGCTTCGGGACGGCCGCGCTCGGCCTGGGCCTGCTGGAGCGGCGCGGGTCCTCCCAGAAGACGGTGCTGGGAGGCGCGGCGCTCCTTGGGTTGCTCGGCTTCCTGGGGGCCGCTCGCGGGCTCGTCAGGCTGCCCGCCCTGCTCCGAGGTGAGAAGCTCGAACGGCCCGCGGCGGTCGTGTCCCAGTCCGCCATGGCGGGGCTCTCCGCGGTGTACGTGGCGCTCTGCCTGCGCAACCTGTTCACCCGGTAGGCCCGGCCGTCAGGGAGGCCCGCGAAGCGAAGGGCTCGCGGGCCTCCTTTCAGGGATTCATCGGCTGTTGCGTGGGTCTTCGCCGCTAGCGCAGCAGCGGGAGGACCCAGAGTTCGTTGCCGTGGACCACGTCGTTGGCGACGAAGAAGACCTGCGAGCCCACGCGGGTGAAGTCCCGAGGGAAGGAGGAGTCCTGGGTCGGGGGCTCTCCTCGGGCGATGTCCTGCAGCCGCCGCGTGCCCTTCACCGAGCCATCGCTCACCCAGGGCTCCAGGTTGTTCCCCGACTCATCGGCGCCACTGAAGAGGACTCGGTCGTCCAGGGCGAAGAGGGTGGAGCCGAACTCGTCGGACAGGCTCAACGGCCGGTGCAGCAGCTTCGTCCCGGAGTCCGTTCCATCGGTCACCCAGAGCTGGGTGTCGCGCGGCGCCGGGCCCGAGGTGGAGATGGCGAGCACGAAGAAGAGCTTCTTGCCCGCGACGGTGGAGGTCGTGATGAACGGCTCCGCGTCCGGCTCGCCAGCGAAGGGATTGGGAAGGGTGGCGACGAGCTTCACGCTGACGCCCTTGGGGCCATCCTTCAGCCTGTAGAGACGCAGCAGGTGGTCGGAGAAGTCGGTCACCGAGAAGTACAGGCAGCTTCCAATCGCATCGAGCATCCGCGGGAAGCCGCCACCCGGCTCCGGAATCAGGTCCAGGACGAACCTCGTGCCCGCCTCGGTGCCGTCGGTCCGCCACAGCCTGCTCCCGGTCCCAGTGGCGGGATCCAGGATGGTGAAGAAGAGGCTCTGGCGCACGACCCGCAGGTTGAACGGGCCCGAGCTGTCAGGGCCCGGGAGGATGTCCTTGACGAGCCCCGTGCCGGCCGAGGTGCCATCGGTCTTCCACAGCTCGGTCCCATGGGCCGGGTCCGAGAGCACGAAGAAGAGCGTGTTGCCCAAGAGCGCCTTCGAGGTGCTCAGGGACGACTCGGGCCCCAGGTCCTTCACCCGCACCGTGCCGGCTTCGGTGCCGTCACTCCTCCACAGCTCGGTGCGCTCGGGAGTGGTCGGGGTCGAGGGGATGAAGCGGAAGAAGAGCAGGGTGCTCCCCACGGCCGTGAGGTTGAACGGCTCCGCGTCATCAGGTCCCGGCACGATGTCCTTCACCAGCCGCGTCCCGCCCGTCGTCCCATTGCTGACCCACAGCTCGCGGCCATGAGCCTCGTCGGTCACCACGAAGAAGAGCCGCGAGCCCACGGGCGTCAGCTCCGTCATCGAGCCGAAGGAGGACTCCGAGAGCGGGGGGAACCTCTTGATCGGCACGGTGCCCGCCGTCGTCCCGTTGCTCTTCCAGAGCTCCCGGCGGCCATCCTCGAAGTTGGCGGCGAAGAAGAGCTTCCCGCGGAACTCCACCAGACTTTCCGGGAAGGGCCCGAACCACCCGGGCCCGAGCACTGGCGGGAAGAGGTCCTTGACGAGCCGCGCGGTCCCCAGCTCCGGGCGGCCCCACAGCGCGCTCAGCTCACCGCTTTCCTCGTCGCCCGGTGAGCTGGCTTGCGGACGTTCGTCTTCCTGGATGCCTTCCTCCTGCTGCTCCCCGCCACACCCCAGCGCCAGCGCACAGACCAGCGCCATCCCACGCCACTTTCCCATCCCCTGCCTCCCTATCCGGATTGGTCACGGGAGGGTGGGGTCGGTCGTGCGATCTGCCCAGTGCCTCGCGGGGAAGGAAATCCCATTGCCGTACGCCGCGTGGGAACCGGGTCTCACGTGGCGCGAGGCTTTCGACTCTCAGACCTTCTCCGCCACGGCGGGGAACTCGATGCTTCGCACCGACAGCTCCGACAGGCCCGCGGGAACCAGGTAGCGACGGTGCAGGTCCACCCGCTCCGGTGAGTCGTCCAGCCGGAATCCGTGCCGCTCCACGAAAGGGCCCAGCGCTCCTTCTCGGACGCTCCAGAGGAGCGGCTCACCCGCGGCTCGCAAGGATTGATCGATCACCCAACGCATGCCCCTTGATGTCGTGGGTTTCCCGTTCAAGTCATTGAGGATGTAGGTGAAGATCAGTCGGCTCCCAGGCCCGGTGCATCGGTGCACCGCCATCAGGAAGGCCGACACGTGGGCTTCTTCCAGGTACATCAGCACGGCCTCGGCGATGACGACGCTCGAGGCTTCCTTCCGCCACACCGGCAGTCCCGAGAGGGCCTCCTCCAGGGGAGTGCGGGACAGGTCCACCCCCAGCAGGTGCAGGTTCGGAGGCCGGGGCCCCATGGCGTCCAGCGCTCCGCGCTTCACCGCCTGGGTGGCCGGGTGGTCCACTTCGACGAAGGTGACGTCCGGGTACTCGGGGGCCAGCCGCCAGCACAGCGTGTCGAGTCCCGCTCCGACGACCAGCACCTGTCGCGAGCCTCCCGCCAGCGCGGCGCGGGTCTCATCGTCCATGAAGCGCTTGCGCAGCCCAACCATCAGCGACTGGCCCGGCACGGTGCGCTTCTCGATGGAGGTCAGGAGCCGGCCGTACCACGGTGCGCTGAAGAGCCGGAGCATCCAGGGCTTCAGCAGCCCCGCCCGGAGCATGAGCCGTTCAGTGGATGCAGCGGCGCCCTTCGGCAGCAGCGGGGCGAGCCGGGGCTGCCGGTCGAGCCAGGCCACGAACCGGGCCACCTTCACCGCCGTTCGACTGAAGTGTTGGGATCGCATGACCGGAAGAGAGCACAGATCCAGCAGCCCTTTTCGGATCCACCGCATACAGGCCACTTCCAGTGTGGGCGGCCAACGCAGTACAGCTCCATGGCATGACGCACTCCCCTCCTTCTTTCCGAGGTCTGGCAACGGCCCTGCTGCTGGCTCTGGCCGCCTGCGGCCTGCTGGCCGGCTGCGCCACGGACCCGCACTGGCGCATGGGGCACGCGCGGACGCAGCCACCGAGTGCGTGGCGGCTGTCCTCCTCCGCTTTGGCGGAACCTGCCTCTCCCGCCACGCCCTGGTGGGAGGACTACCGCCCGCTCATTCCTCGGGAGCAGGACACCTGCACCTTGCTGCAGAAGTCCGCGCAGGTGGACGAGGACGTGCGTCTGGTCACGAGTCGCCCCCTGCAGCCCCAGCAGGCCCTTGCCCTGTGGTCCTGGCTCGCCAGGGAGCCGCTGTCACTTCGCACCTTCGCTCCACGCACCGCCCTCGCATGGCTGCTGCGCCATGCCCTGGCGCAGGGCCGGCAGTTGCCCGCCTCCGAGCTGCGCCCCCTGTGCGAACGATTCCTCGCCCTCGTCGTCATGCGGCCCGACGGGTATCTCGCCGCCGCCTCCACCGGCCAGCCTTCCCAACGCATGGGGGACGTGGCGTTGCGGGATGGCGCCCTCGTCGCGGGAAACTTCGTCGTCGGTCGCTTCTACCTCTCTCGCGGTGGCGTCTTGTACTCGCTGGACGATGAGCTCCGTCTCTCCAGCGACATTCCCCTGGACGAGCTGGGGCTGGAGAAGGACCTCGTCAACACCGCTCTGGACGGTGCCGAGGAGGCCTTCGCGGAGACGGCACTCGCCCTGGCCGCCAGCGTGATGGATGTGGAGGGCACGGTGGAGGGACTGCGCCGGCTTCCCACCACCGTGGCCACCCTCATCGAGTCTTCACCCGAGTACTTTGCCCGCTACGGAGACAGGCCGCTGCGCGAGCAGGTCCGGGAGGCCTCTCGGCTGTCGACGCACCTGCTCATGCTGGCGGGAGGAGCGGCGGGAACAGGAGTGCGCATGGCCGGCGCTGGGGTGCGGCTGCCAGTGTTGCGGCTTGGCGCCCAGGGCCTGCTGGCCGTGGAGGAGGTGGCCGTGCCGGTGGGAACGGTGAGCACCGCGCTGGGGAGCGGCGCGGGCGCCCTCGTCCTGATGTCCGCGCCACCACCGCTCGACGCGAAGGCGGCGCGGGCCCTGTACGACAAGGGCATGCAGGAGGCACGCAAGGCCTTTCCCCACCTGGCCGGCGGCCCCCCGCAGAATCATCACATCCACCCTCGCTACCTCGGCGGGCCGGACAACGGACCCACCGTCAACCTGGACCCTGCCTATCACCAACTCATCACCAATGAGTTCCGGCGCATGGCGGGTTATGGAAACAGACCGCCACGGCTCGACGTGGTGTTGGCAATCATGAAGAAGGTCTACGCCAGATATCCTCTCCCCGGAGTTCATTTTTGAGTATGCGGGAAATCATCGAGGTGCGGCTGTTCGCGGACGAGGCGAGACAGTTTCTCCCTCCTACCGTGGGACGGGAGAGAGGCTTGTCACGACGGGTGTTGCTTGGATTGGACGACCCACTCGTCGAGCAGATACGCCAGCATGAGCAGGAAAAACGCAGGCAGGACTCGATCGCGGTGACCTACTGGGAGATCCACAGGAAGTACACGCAGAGGGAGCTGCAGGAGGCCAGGTTTTTGTGGCTTCGCGTGCGCCCCTTCTTCGAGCCAACGGGAGAGGACTGCGGCACGGTGTACGACGAAACGAAAGCCTGTCCGAAGTGTGGTTTCGGCGCCAGGCAAGTCGGCCCGCTGCACCTGGAGTTGAAGCGGATACCCAAGAGGGACATCGCCCGGACCCTGGGTGGAGAACTCGTGGTGTCGGCGCGGTTGGCCGAGGCACTGAAGGCCGCGGGCATCCGTGGCTACGAGCTGGGTCCCGTGGTGAGCCGACAGGGCAAGCCGACTCCAGACTGGTATCAGTTGCTGCTGCCCGAGTGCCAGGTGGAGCTGGCGCCCCAGACTCGGGTGGGAGCCGACTTCTTCGTGCCGGAGCCGGACGCGGCCCGTTGCCCGGAGGGGCACGTGGTCGGATTTGACGTCCTCTCCGAGCTCTACGTCCAGCGGTCCAGCGTGGGCGAGGCGGACTGGCTGTGCACGCGCCAGGCAGTGGGCCCGCGCCTGGGTGCCTACCGTCCTCTTCCCCTGCTGCTCATCTCCCAGCGGCTGTACCAGTTCCTCGCGGCGCGCAAGGTGAAGCGCTTCGACGTGGAGGTGGCCCACCTCGTCTGAGCCCTCACCCCGAGCGCGCGAGCTGGATGTCGCTGGCGCGAGGCCCAGGTGCCGATGTCCTGTCGCTGGATGGCCGCCGCCATCAGCTCCGGGAACTGGTCCGGCGTGCAGGCGAAGGTGGGGATGCCCAGGGCCGCCAGTTGCGCGGCGTGGTGGCTGTCGTAGGCCGGAGTCCCCTGGTCGCTCAGCGACAGCAGGCAGATGACCACCACGCCACTGCGCACCAGCTCCGCGCGCCCGCTGGAGCATCCGCTGCGCGTTGCCTCCCTCGTACAGGTCCGTGATGAGCACGAGGATCGTCTGCGCCGGCCGGGTGACGATCTGCTGGCAGTACGCGAGCGCCCGGTTGATGTCCGTGCCGCCGCCGAGCTGGGTGCCGAACAGCAGGTCCACCGGATCCGAGCAGCTCCTCGGTCAGGTCCACCACCGCGGTGTCGAAGACCACCATGCGCGTGGTCACCGCGCGCAGCGAGGCGAGCACCGCACCGAAGATGCTCGAATAGACGACCGAGGCGGCCATGGAGCCGCTCTGGTCGATGCACAGCACGATGTCCCGCAGGCTGGAGCGCCTGCGCCCGTGGCCCACCAGCTTCTCCACCACCACGGACTTCCGCTCCGGCTGGTAGTTGCGCAGGTTGGCCCGCATCGTCCGGTCCCAGTCGATCTCCGCGGCCCTCGGCCGGCGCGTGCGCGAGGACCTCGACAGCGCGCCACGCACGGCCTGCTCCGTTGGGGCTCGCAGGCGCCGCTCCAGGTCCTCGACCACCTTGCGCACCACCTTGCGCGCCGTCTCCTTCGTCTTCTGGGGGATGACCTTGCGCAGCGAGAGCAGCGTCGCCACCAGCTGCACGTCCGGCTCCACCGCCTCGAGCATCTCCGGCTGCAGCAGCATCTCCGTGAGCCCGAGCCGCGTCATCGCATCCTCCTGCATGACGCGCACGACGGAGGAGGGGAAGTACTCGCGGATGTCGCCCAGCCAGCGCGCCACGTGCGGCGAGGAGCCTCCCAGGCCCGCCTTGCGCTCGGAGTCGTACAGCGCCGCGAGGGCCCGGTCCATGCGCAGCTCGGTCTCCCCGAGGGCCGCTCCCAGCGTTCCCTGCGCGGGCTCGCCCAGGACGAGCCGCCAGCGCTCCAGCCGCTCCTCTTCAGCCGACTTCGCCAATTCGCACCCCCAGGATGGTGGACAGCACAGGCAGCACCCGCGCCACTCGCTCCGGCTCCAGCTCTTCCGTGACCGCCTTCGCGCCCCCCTGCGCCGGTGCGGAGGCGAGCTGCTTGACCCGCTCTCCCATGGCGCGCCGCTCGGAGGTGCTGAAGTCGGCGAAGGCGCGCCGCACCAGCGGGAGGTGCTCGATGAAGGACTCCCGCGCGAGGCTCGCGAGCCACCCGTCGAGCGCCGACCAGAGCTCCTGTCGGTGCAGGAGCAGCAGCGCGCTCCCCGAGACGAGCCCCTCCAGCCACGACGCCGCTTCGGCGGGAGGCACGGCCGTGGACAGCGCCCTCCGGGCGAGGGTCCCCAGCTCTCCGTCCTCCACCCGCCCGAGCTCCACCCGCAGCCGCAGCGCGGCCCCGCGCACGAGCCCGTGCACGGCGTCCCGGTGCACGAGTTGTCCCAGGGCCTCCGCCCACTCCTCTCCGCGCTCGCCTCCCTCCAGCAGCGCCACCGCGGCGTGCATGGCGCGCACCTGGTCACGGCGCGTGTGCGCGGCCTCGTCATCGAGCGAGACGCACGCGCCGGGCAGTCCGATGAGGATGCGCTCGAACAGTCCGTCGGCGATGGCGAGGATGGGGCCGGTGGGCGTCTCGCGGACGCTGCCGTAGCGGACCGCGTGCGCCAGGGCCGGGAAGGCTTCGAGCAGCTTCGGGACATCCGCCGAGCGCGTCGAGAGCACCTGCACGTGGCGGAGCACCGTGTCGATGGCGGCGGGCAGCTCCGCGAGCAGGGCCGCATCGAGCAGGGCCGTCAGCGTGCCGAGCTCCGTCGCATCCGTGGCGCGGGCCACCACGCGCCCCGAGGCCGCCGACTCCACCGTGTTGCCGCAGAGGCTCGCCTCGACGACGCGCACGGCCAGCTCGGGCTCCCATTTCAGGCGCCACGTCTCGCGGAAGGTGCCCGTCGAGCTCCGGCGGTCCTCCTCCGGCGTGCCCCAGGGAATGTCGAGCAGCCGCAGGCGGTGCAGCAGCCGGCTCCGCTCCCGGTCCATGTCCTTGCGCAGGTCCAGCTCCTGCAACTTGCTCTCGGAGGAGGGCGGCAGGCGCAGCGACTTCTGCAGTGCGGCGCAGGTCCCGGGCGAGCGGGACGGAGGGCGCCTCGGAGGGAACCTCACCCAGCCCGGTGCCGACCTCGAGCTTCTCGTGGACGAGTGCCAGCGGGGTCGCGATCCCCGCCGCAGAGCACGGTGAGCGCGGCGTCTCGCAGCTCCGACAGTCCCACGGTGGAGAGGCCCCGCAGGGCCGCGAGCGCCTCGGCGAGCCGCACCGTCTCGATGACGTTCGCCGAGGAGGCGTCCAGCCCCTCGTCGCGGAGCAGGTGCGCGATGCGCGTGGCCCAGGACGTCACCGGGCGACGGGGCGTGTGCCACAGGTGCGCGTACCACCCGGGCGACTCCACGCCCGCGCCGTACCCGCTGCGCCAGCTGAGCCGGTCAGTACGTCCACGGAATCCACGTGGCCGCCACCTTCGCCTTCGGCAGACCCTTGCAGGAGGGCGTCGTCCTCGCGAGCGGGCCGCTGCTGCACGCAGCGCCGGGGCGTGCCACGCGCCGCACACGACGGCGACGCCGCTGGAAGCCGTCCTTCTTCGCCGCGCGGATGCTCTGACGCATGTGGGCCTCGCGCCGGGCCTCGCGCGGTTGGCAGGCTCGCCCTCTCCCTCGCGCAGGGCGGTCATGGCCTCCAGCACGGCCTCGAAGACGTCCCGGCGGGCCCGGCGCTGCTCGACCTGACCTGCTCCCACCACAGCTCGCCGTCCTCGTAGCCCGCCGCCGCGGCGAGCGCCCCGAGCGGGTCCGCCCGGGGCGAGCCCGGCGCCTCTCCGGCCTCGACCTTTCCGGGCTCCTCCTCCTCGGCGCGGTCAGCCGGTGGGTCTGCGGGAGGTCCATGAAGCGCACCGGGAGGTTGCGCTCCAGCGCGTACTGGATGGCCTGCCACTCCGGCGAGAAGACGGCGAAGGGGTAGAAGACGGCCCGCGCCGGCCGGTCCACGCGCGTAGACGAGCAGCGCCACCGGCGGCTTCATCTCCGCGTGGCGCCGCGAGCGGGAGCACGTGCGTCCGCGTCCGGCGGGCCCTCGATGAGCACCGCGTCCGGGCTGCAGCCGCTTCGAGCGCGGCGCGCACGCTGCGCGCGCAGCCCGGGCCGTGGTGCCGGATGCCGAGCACGTGCACCGCCGCGCCCGACTCCCCGCTCACAGCACCTCCATGCAGGCGCGGTAGAGGTCCTTCCAGCCGTCGCGCTCCTTCACCACCGTCTTCAGGTACTCCAGCCACACCACCCGGTCCTGCACCGGGTCCTTGACGACGGCGCCGATCAGGCCCGCGGCGAGGTCCGCGCGCCCGCAGCACGCCGTCGCCGAAGTAGCCGGCCAGCGCGAGGCCGTTGTTGACCACCGAGATGGCCTCGGCCGTGGACAGCGTGCCGGACGGGCGTCTTGAGCTTCGTCTTCGCCGTCCGCCGTGACGCCGCCGCGCAGCTCGCGGAAGATGGTGACGACGCGGCGGATCTCCTCCAGCGCGGGCGGCTCGGCGGGCAGCGCCAGCGCGCGGCCCATGCTCGGCCACGCGGCGTCGCACGATGTCCACCTCCTCGCTCCAGCGTGTCCGGCACCGGCAGCACCACGGTGTTGAAGCGGCGCATGCAGCGCGCTCGACAGCTCGTTGACGCCGCGGTCGCGGTTGTTGGCGGTGGCGATGACGTTGAAGCCCTGGCGCGCCTGCACCTCGCTGGTCGAGCTCGGGGATCGGCAGCGTCTTCTCCGAGAGGATGCGTGATCAGCGTGTCCTGCACGTCGCCGGGCATGCGCGTCAGCTCCTCGACGCGGGCGAGCTTGCCCTCGCGCATGGCGCGCATCATCGGGCTCGGCACCAGGGCGTTCGCGGATGGGCCCTTCGGCCAGCAGCCGCGCGTAGTTCCACCCGTAGCGCATCGCCTCCTCGGCCGTGCCGGCGGTGCCCTGCACCAGCAGCGTCGAGTCGCCGGAGATGGCGGCGGCGAGGTGCTCGCTCACCCAGCGTCTTGGCCGTGCCGGGCACGCCGAGCAGCAGCAGCGCCCGGTCGGTGGCGAGCGTGGCGACGGCGATCTCGATCAGCCGCGCGTTGCCGATGTACTTGGGCGTGCACGGTGAAGCCGTTCGGAGAGCTGTGCCGCCCAGCAGGTAGGTGCGCACGGCCCAGGGCGAGAGCTTCCAGCTCGGCGGGCGCGGCGCGGTCGTCCGCCTTGGCGAGCTCGGCCAGCTCCTCGGCGTACTGCTGTTCGGCGTGCTGGCGGAGAAGGGCGTTGGCGGTCACGGTTTCAGCTCCTCGTACAGGATGCGGCGCAGCGAGACGGTGTGCTGGAAGCGGTGGAGCTCCTGGCTCCAGCGGTACAGGGGAGGGGGCAGCTCGAAGGGCTCGGCGGCGGTCGCGAGGCACTCCGGGGGCAGGGCCATGGACGCCTGCCGGAAGGCGCCGAGGAGCGCCGTGGCCCGGGTGCTCGGGTCGTACAGCTCGCGCAGCGACTGGAGCCAGGTGTAGCCGAGCTTCGCCGGCCACGGAGCGGGCGTCACCGCGAGGGCCCGGTCGAGCGAGGGCAGGGACTCGGCGCGGTTCAGGATGCGCAGGGTGCGCGCGGCGCGCTCGGCGGGCGGGAGCTGCTCGAGCACGGAGACGGCCAGCGTCTGGGCCCGCTCGGCGTCGAGCACCTTCGACTCGCAGCGCGACCAGAAGGTGAGCAGGGCCGAGGCCCAGGGCGAGGAGGCCCCCAGCCGGAGCGCGAGGGCCCAGCCCTCCGAGAGCGAGACTGCATGGTCCGTCCGCTCGGCGGCGGCGACGAGCTGCTCCGGGGTGGCCTCGAACCACTCCTCCCAGGCGCGGACGGGAACGGCTTCGAGGAGCCGGGAGAGCCAGTGTTCGCTCTGGCCGACCCCGGCGGGGGGCTTGTCCAGACCGTCGCGCTCGGCCTCGGCGTCCCACTTGCTCGGGAGCTGGACGCGGAGCGTGGCCGGCTTCTCCCAGACGAGCACCGTGCGCGCCCGCTCGGCCATGCGCCGCGCGAAGGCGGACTCGGGCAACCGCGCCAGCAGGTAGCGCGCCACCTCGCGCACCGCGGCCGCGCGATCCTTCCGGCCGAGCTCCAGCAGCGCCTCGTCCTCCGGGGAGAGCCCCTCGTCCAGGCAGGCGAGGAACCGGGCGCGGTGCTCGGCCTTCTCCTGGGCCCAGGTGGACTGCAACCACGTCCGGGCTCGCGCCGGGTCGGCCTTCCGGGCCTGGGAGAGCACCGCGCGACGTTCCTCGGGCGTACCTTCCGCCCACACGCGCTCGGCCTCCGTGAGGTCGACCCCCGGGGCGTTCGCGCCGGAGCGCCACTCGGGATTCTGGCGGGCGAGCCACTGGCCGCGCTCACCGAGCACCGGCTCCGCCAGCGCGCGCAACGCCCGGTCCTTGAGCCCGAGCACCCGCGCGAGCAGCTCCGGCGGGAGTCGGCGGCGGGCGAGGGCCATCCGCTCGAAGGCCTCGCGCAGCACCTCCCCATCATTCGACACCAGGAGCTCCGTGAGGACGGCGCTCACGCGAGGCGGGCACACCTCGAGCGTGTCGGGAGGGGCCACATCCCCTCGGGTGTCGAGCACGGGGAGCTTCCGTCCCGCGGCCCGCGCCACCGCGCGCACGCCAGCCGCGAGCAGGAGGCGCTTCTCCACGGGCACGCCCTCCAGCGCGCGGAGGACCTGGCCCTCCACTCCGGTCTGGGCTCCAAGCTCCGGAGAGCGCGCGGTCCCAAGCGTGGCGAGGCGTGTCAGCGCGTCGAGCTCATTCATGACGGGCCTCCCAGTGGGTGCATGCGCCCCTCCACGCGGGCGCTCATGGGGCGGAACTCCTCTCCGTCCCACTCACCGAACACGTCGATCGGGTGACCCCCGGCGAGCGCGAGCAGCCGCCACCGATCGCACGGCCCGAGGCGGACCGCCGCACCCGTGGCGTCCCGGAGCCACCACTGCTTCCGGCCGTCCACGACGGGCACCACCGCTCCGAGCATCGCCGCCGTGCGCGGGAGGAAGGGGTGACGGGACAGCTCGTCGGCGAACCGCTGGCAGAGCCCGTCGAGCGTGAGCGAGGGCAGGGCCTCCGAGTGGGGGCGGACCTCGCCCTTCCGCTCCTGGACCATGGCCCGCTGGGGAGCCGTGCTCGGCCAGTACACCAGCTCCGCGGGGAACGCGGTGCCGAGCAGGAAGGACTCGGCGAAGCGTGCACCGGGGCCCGCCGCGAACTGGAGGACGAGCGCCGCGCGGCCGGAGGTTGCACCGAGCAGCCAGGTCCGCTGCGCGCGGACGCGCTCCGTGTCCTCGACCTCCTGGCCCACGATGACCCAGGTGTCCGTGACGCGCTCGCCCTGGGCAAGCACGTCCTCCTCGCGCAGCGAGATGCCCACCAGGGAGCGGAGATCCGCCGCGAGGAGAGGAGGAAGCTCGTCCAGCTTCTTCCAGGCCTCGGTGACGAGCGCGAGTCGGCCGAGCCCGTCCAGCATCCGCTGGGGCCAGTCGGGGCCGCTGCCCGGGAGCGCCGCGAGCTGGCGCACCTGAGACGCGAGGCCCGGCGCCTGCGCGTCCACCAGTCGCGCCGCCTGGGTGTTCCACATGGCGGTCTCCGCCTTCGAGCCCGGCGAGCCCATTGCGGACGAGGTCATCCATCCAGAGGGACAGGGACTCCAGCCCGCGCTGGATGCGGGTGTGCCGCTCGGAGGAGCGTTTCGCACGGGCCTCCGGGTCGGCGGGGGCCGCTCCCTCCGCACCGGCCTTCGCCTTGCGCTCGGCGGTGGCGGACCGCTTGGTGAGCCACTCCGCGACCCACTCTGGGGGCGAGCCCGAGGGGAGGCGCTCCGCCGCGGCGAGCAGCATCAACCCGACGGCGTGCTTGCAGGGGAACTTGCGACTGGGGCAGGAGCACTTCGTGGCGAGGTCGGACAGGTCGACGCGCACCTGGTACAGGGCGCTGCCCTTGCACTCGCCCCAGGCCGCGCGCCCGTCCCGGCCGAGCCCCTGCCAGGAGCGCTCGGCCGCGAGCTTCTGGCCGGCGGCGGCCACGGAGGAATCCGGCGCGAGGGCGAGGGCCTGCTCTGAGGTCAGGGGCGAGGCGGACATGGCGTCGAGGTGCGGGAGAATAGCGTCTCCCATCCCAAGGTGGGGGGAATGCTCCCTTCCCTCGGCGAGTGGCCTGAGAAGACATGACGCCAGCTGGCCCCGGCTCAGGGGCCACCGCAGCTCTTGTGGTGTTGAGCGCCAGGCCGCAGTTGTAGCCCCCCTGCCTCGCCCCTGAGGGGAGCGCGGCCTGAGCAGGCGTGTACCCAAAGCGGGCTGCACGACCTCTCCACCGGCCAGGCTCTCAGCTCGGCGGCACCCGTCAGCGACCCTCCTCGGCCCCTCTGCACCAGCCCACCACCCTCAACAGCGCCCCTCTCTGTCTTATGCTCTGCCGACGGTCCGGAATCGGAATCATGGAGAAGGGACGCAATAGTGGGTATTGAGTATGCTGCGAAGTCTGGAGTCGAGGGTGGTGCGCCGAAGTGGTCGGATGCTTTCGACTTTCTCGTGTCTCTAGGTGAATGGGTTGAATTGGAGAGGTCTGAGTCGAAGATTGTGTTGGCTTATGCTGGCGTGCCGCTGCGAACGGTCTGGCCTGATGATATTGTGATAGAGGGTGGTGTCAAAGGTATTTATGTGTTGTTTCATGCTGGCACGGGCATGCAACGCACGCGGCTCTTGAGTGTGTTGGAGGAGTTCTTTCGGAAGCAGGGGGTGATGCTGGACTTTGAAGAATTGTGACGGGTTGCTGATGCTTGGCGGCTTCGGCCTGGATTTGTTGAATCTCTCCTGATGCGAGGAGTTGTTGGTGGGCCGCCATCAGCAGTCCTCAGTGGTATGGAGCCAACATCACCGGGTTCTGCGTGGACTACTAATACTGCTAGGTTGCTTCAGAAGTAACCTCGGGCGACCCGTGTTTTCAAGTCGGAGATGACACGCGGACAGATGAGCCAGCTCGACCGGGAGCTGAGCGAGTACATGGGGTCGATGGTGGAGGGGATGGGCCGCAGCGAGCGGCGCCGTGCCCTGGAGTGGTACGTGACGGGGCTGCTGCTGGAGGGGAGCGTAAGGGCCATCGGGCTTGCGGGGACAACTCGATGTCCGAGTTCTGGATAAATCAATCAATCCGACAGGGCGCGTCGGAATTGGCGTTGCCACGGATAAAAAGGGTATGTCTCGCCACGTCAGGAGAGATCTGGAGGCAAAGGGATACTTGACCGCCGATCGCAATCAGATTGAAGCTTTGTTGGAGGCAATCGCTCCCGGTTCGTGTCAATGTTCGCGCCAGAGGTGAGATTGGAGTGGTGTGTGGACGATCTATTCTATTTTTCTCCGATGGAGACGTCTGTTTCTGACTTGGCTGCGTTCTTGGAGTCTCGTGGCTATCGTGTGGAGGGAGTCAACGAGAGTGGTGCGGTTGTTCGCTTCGGGGAAGGTATTCGAGAAAAGTCTCATTGGGCACCATTTGACATTAGTGAATGGCCTCCAGAGGAACTCGAAGAGGTGCGGCGCCGCAGGGGAGTGAGGGCGTTCTGTGTTAGTCACCACCGAGCCGCCATTCGCGCCTTGTTGCCGATGCTGAGGGAGGTGTTGTTGAGGTTTGGTGGGTTTGTTGGTAACGACTCCGTTGGTTTTGGTCCATTCTTTGACTCTTCGAGTGTAGATAGCTTTAGATATGCCGATGATGATGAGGGGTGATGGAGTGAATGGGCAGCCGAGTTGTGTATTTGGGTGCGCGGTGTTGGGCCAGGCTGTGTTCGTCTTCCGGGACCTCGGCGGATCGATTGAACAAGTGACGCGATCTGTCCCGCAACCAGCCTGCTCCAGGCCCGCGCTCATCCTCGTCGATGCCCATCAACCAGCCGGTCCAAATCTCCATCAACAAGCGTGCGCGGCAACACCTTCGCTCCATGGACACTACCTCCCGTGTAGCCGACTTATTGGGTGTGTCCACGAAATCGGGGCAGGCTCACTCGCCGCCTGCCTCCACACCTCACGCAGGCGAACACCTCCACCGCGAAGGTCCTTTGTAGCAGCCCTGCCCAGTCCACTCTCGCTGTCCGCTCCTTCCTCGCTTCCTTCCTCGCCTCTGCCTGGGGCTCCTCCCTCTCCTCCTCCGCTCCCGCTTGGGGGAAGTACCGTGCCTTCGTCGCGGCGTTCCGAGAGGCGGCGGCCCGGTGGGGGCAAGGGGATTTTTCGGGAGCCCATGCGTTCTCGGTGGGCTTCGACTCCGCGTCGGGCGAGTGCACCGAGGATGACATGAGCGCCTTCGTGGAGACCTCGGCCGGGAACAGTGGCGTCGCCGCCTTCGCGTGACGTGTCGGGCGACACGTGGCATTAGAGTGACTTCGCGCTCCATTTCTCGACCATCAGGTCGATGAAGCGGCGCACCTTCGCCGGCAGGTGACGTTTGCTCGGGTAGATCGCCATGAGCCGGACGTCCTCCGTCTCGCAGGACGGCAGCAGCGCCTCGAGTCGCCCACTCGCCAGGTCTTTGTCGACCAGAAAGCTGGGAAGATAGGCGATGCCCAGTCCCGCGACGGCCGCGTCCCGGATCGCCTCGCCACTGTCGAGACGAAGGCGGCTTCGCCCCTCCACCTTCACCCAGGAGCCGCCCTTCTGGCGCAGACGCCAGCCCTGTCGTCGCGTCCGGCTACTGAATATCAGACAATCATGCGCCGCGAGTTCCTCCAGCGTCTCGGGTTCGCCGCGCGCCTCGAGGTAGGAGGGCGCGGCGCAGACGACCGCCCGGTGTTGAGCCACGAGGCGGGAAACCAGGCGCGTATCGGTGCTGGACGCGCCGATGCGCACGGCCAGGTCGTAACCCTCCTCGATGATATCCGCGACGCGATCGGTGAAGCTCACCTCCGCCTGCACCTCGGGCCAGGTCCGCAGATAGTCCCGCAGCAAGGGAAGGACATGCAGTCTGCCGAATGCGTCGGGCAGGGTGAGCCGCAAAACCCCCCGGGGGGTGCCCGTGTGCTGCCCGACGCTGGCTTCCGCTTCGTCCAGGGCCGCCAGGACTTGCTGGCAATGCTCATGGAAGACACGGCCCTCGTCGGTGAGACTCAGGTGGCGCGTCGTGCGATTGAGCAGGCGCACCCCGAGGCGGGATTCCAGCCGGGCCAATGCCTTGCCAGCCGCCGAGCGCGTCAGGCCGATGGCCCGGCCGCCGCCCACGAAGCTGCCCGCGTCCACGACGGACATGAAGGCGAAGATCTCATCCAGATGGGCGCGTTTCATTGATGGCTTTCCATTGTAGCTCCCGCATCGCCGGAGAGGGGAACGCCGTTCGTCAATGGACTCGGTATACGCGTTCGGCAATCACCCCTTCATTCTGGGGGCGGCGACGTCCCCGGAACTCTTCACCCGACACTGCCAATTGGAGCTCACCCATGCCCGTAACCCTGATCAACCCCGATGGACTCATGAAGACCGACGTGTATCGACAGGTGGGGATCGCCACCGGCACCCGGCAGGTGCACATCGCAGGGCAGGTCGCGTACGACGCGGATGGTCAGCTCGTCGCGCGGGGTGATCTGGCTGGACAGGTGGCGCAGGCCTACCGCAACGTCGCCATCGCCCTCGCGGCTGCCGGGGCGACGTTCAGCGACGTCGTCCGACTGACGTTCTATGTGGTCGACTGGAAGCGCGAGAAGATGCCCGACTTCCTTGCCGGCATCGAGCAGGTCGCCAAGGAGTTGAAGATCGTGCCGGCGCCGGCATCGCTGATCGGAGTCTCTGTGCTCTACGAGCCGGGCGTCCTCGTCGAGATCGAAGCCACCGCGGTAGTGGACTGACCCACGCGGCAACCTGCGCACGAGCGCCCCACGGCCGATTGACCGCAGGGCGCTTCGCAGCGTCGTGGGCTCCCCCAAGCCGGAGCCGGAGGAGGAGAGCCCGTCCTTTGCCGAGAAGGAGGAGGAGCCGAAGAAGGACCGTCCCACTGTTTCACCCTGGGAACGGTGATTTGCTCGGTGGGGCTCTAGTGCAACGCCTGTCCGCCGGGCATGTTCCCATCATGTCCTCGTACCGACCTGACCGACGCAGCGTCCTCAAGGCCGCCGCATTCGGCATCGCCACGACCCTGCCATTGCTGGGTTGCCGCGATTCGGCTCGTGCCGCACGTCCGGCCCAGGAGGGAGCTTCCACCATGACCACCCCCATCTCCGAGCAGCGCATGCCGGTGCTCTTCATCGGGCACGGCTCTCCGATGAACGCCATCGAGGACAACACCTGGTCCCAGGGCTTCCGCTCGCTCGCCGGGCAGTTGCCCAAGCCCAAGGCCATCCTCTCGATCTCCGCGCACTGGTTCCTTCCCGGCACCTTCCTCACCGGGAACGAGCACCCGCCCACCATCCACGACTTCGGCGGCTTCCCTCGCGCGCTCTACCAGATGCAGTACCCGGCCCCCGGCAGCATCGAGCTCGCGCAGCGCGTGGTTCAGCTCCTCGGACCCTCTCGCGCGTCGGTCCAGAACGACTGGGGCCTCGATCACGGCACCTGGACCGTGCTCCACTACCTGCGTCCCGCGGCGGATGTCCCGGTCGTGCAACTCAGCATCGACGCGCGGCTCGCTCCCTCCGAACACCTCGCGCTGGGCCGCGCTCTCGCCGGGCTCCGCGACGAAGGCGTCCTGGTGATGGGCAGCGGCAACGTGACGCACAACCTGCGCCACGCCTTCTCAAGCATGCAGTCGGGCAACTTCACCACCCCGCAGTGGGCCTCGCGCTTCGACGCGGACGTGACCAAGGCGTTCGAGCAGCACGACGGCGCCTTCCTGGCGCGCGTCATCGAGACCGACGCGGGTCGGATGTCGCACCCGAGCCTCGACCACTTCCTCCCGATGCTGTACGTCGCCGGCGCCGCCAGTGACGGGGATCCGGTGCGCTTCCCGGTGAGCGGTTTCGATCTCGGCTCGCTGTCGATGCGCTCCGTGCTCCTCGGCTGAGGCCGGGGCCGAAGGGGAATCGTCCCGGCTCAGCCCCCGTTGGTGGGGGCCGAGAGCGGTCGTCCCTTGAGGAACTCGAGCAGGAAGTCACGGAAGGCCGACACCTTCCTCGGGACGTGCTGGGTCCGCGGGTACAGCATCACGAGCGTCGTGGACGGTTGCGTGTAGCGCGGCAGCACGCGGACGAGCTGCCCGGACGTCACGTCCGCCTGCGCGAGGAACGTGGGGAGGACCGCGAGCCCCGAGCCCGCCTTCGCCACCTCGCGCAAGAAGAGCATGTCGTCGGCGAGCACGCGCGCGTTCTTCTCCGAGAGGCCCAGCTCGCTGAGGTACTTGAGCCCCCGGAACGCGAGGAAGTCGTGTTGGGCCAGATCCTCGGGCGTGCGGGGCGTCCCTCGGCGTGCGAGGTACGTGGGCGAAGCGAAGAGCTGCACGTCGATGGCCCCGAGTCGCCGGGCCATCAGCGACGAATCCGCCAGCTTCGCTCCCGAGGCGCGGAGCGCGAGATCGTACCCCTCCGCCACCAGGTCCACGTTCCGGTTCGTGAGGCGGCAGTCGACTCGCACCGAGGGATAGCGCGCGGTGAAGCGCGCGACGACCTCGGGCAGGAAGGTGACCCCCATGTCATGCGGCGCGGTGAGCCGGAGCTCGCCCGAAGGCGCCTCCTCCCGCTCGGGCAGGGTCCCGACCGCTTCCTTCAGCGAGGCGAGCAGCGGCGCCGCTCGCTCGTACAGCGCGGCACCGGCGGTGCTCAGCGAGACGTGACGCGTGGTGCGGTGGAGCAACTGCGCACCCACCGAGGCTTCGAGGCTCGCCACGCCCCTGCTCACGGACGACTTGGGCAGCCCGAGCTTCCGGGCCGCCTCCGAGAAGCTGCCGGTCTCCGCGACGGCCACGAAGAGGCCGAGGAGGTTCAAATCCATTGTTCCACCGGTGGAATGGTCTTTTGTGGCTTGGGCCTCTAGTGCCGCCACGGCAACGCTCATTATAGAGCCTGGGAACCCGAGTTCTGGGAGCACTCTCATGCCCATCATCGACGTCACCCTCATCGAGGGGCGACCCCCGGAGCGGAAGGCGGAGCTCATTCGCGAGCTGACCGATGCGGCCGAGCGGGTGCTCGGCGTGCCGCGCGCCAGCATCCGTGTGCTCCTGAGGGAACTGCCGGCGGAGAACTGGGGGGTCGGGGGCGAGACCAAAGCCTCGACCAAGGGCTGATGGGCTCGTACCGCCGGATGGCCCTGTCGCTCGCGGTGCTCGTCGCGTTCGCGGCGGGCTGTAGCCGCTCCAACCCTTCCGCCACGGAGAAGACACCGATGCCTGATGTTCCGACGACCCTCGCGCCTCCGCGCGTGCTCACGCTCGAACCGGCAGCGGGCCGGGCCGAGTACCTGGTGGTGTTCCTGCACGGCGTGGGGGCGAGCGCGGATTCGTTCCTGCCCGTCGCTCGCGCACTCGCCCCCGCCTTGCCTCACGCGGAGTTCGTCGTCCCAGACGGCCTGCACCCATTCGATGGCGCGCCCACGGGACGGCAGTGGTTCAGTATTCGTGGGGTCACCGAGCAGAACCGCCCCGCGCGCGTGCGGCAGGCCGGAGCCGAGGTCTCGTCGTGGATTGACGGCGCCCTCGCGGCACGCGGCCTGGGGCGCGATCGGCTGGTCGTGGTCGGCTTCTCACAGGGCGCCATCCTGGCCAACTGGCTCGTGCTCCACCGCCAACCGGCGCCGATGGCCATCGTGGCGCTGTCCGGGCGCCTCGCCGAAGACGCGCCGCCGACCCCGGGCATGACCTCCGCGCCGGTGCTCCTGGTTCACGGTGCTCGTGACACCCTCATGCCCGTCGGGCTCGTCGACGAGGCCGCGCATGGACTCGAGGCCCGTGGCGCTCGCGTCCGTGTGCGGGTGCTGCCGACGCTCGGGCACGGAGTCGACGACACCGTGCTCCTGGAGACGCAGCAGTTCCTGCGCGAGGTCCTCCCTCGTCCGTGAGGGACGCGCCTCGCCCGGGGCTCAGCTCGGCGACTGGCCGGTGCCGAGCGCCCGGGTCTGCTTGCGCCGCCGCAGCTCGTCGCGGATGAACCGGACCTCGCGCCCGCCCTGCCCGGCGATGGCGCTGTTCTCCTGCGCGCGGCGGATGAGGTACGGCAGCACGGCGCGCACCGGGCCATAGGGCAGGTACTTGGCGACGTTGTAGCCGGCCTTCGCCAGGTTGAACGAGATGTTGTCGCTCATCCCGTAGAGCTGGCTGAAGAAGACGCGCGGGTCGTTCGGGGCGATGCCGCGCCGCGCCATCTCTCGGAGCAGCAACCGGCAGCTCGCCTCGTTGTGCGTGCCCGCGCAGAGCGCCATCCGGTCGAGGTGGTCCAGGCAGAAGAGCAGGGCGCGATCGTAGTCGGCGTCGGTGGTGGCCTTGTCCGGCTGGATGGGATCCGCATAGCCGCGCTCCTTCGCCCGCAGCCGCTCCTTCTCCATGTACGCGCCGCGCACCAGCTTGGCCCCGAGGAAGTACCCCTCGGCGTTCGCCCGCTCCAGCGCCGAGCGCAGGTTGCCCAGGCTCGCCGTCCGGTACATCTGGTAGGTGTTGTAGACGAGCGGCCGCTCCTGGTTGAAGCGGGCCATCATCTCCTCGCCGAGCCCGTCGATGACGTCCTGGATCCACGTCTCCTCGCCGTCGAGGAAGATCCGCACGCCCCGCTCGTGGGCGCGCTGGCAGATGCGCAGCACGCGCTCGCGCACCCGGTCCCACTCGGCCTGCTCGTCGGCGCTCGAGAGACTCGCCCGCGTCGAGCTTCTCCAGCAGACCGAAGCGCGCCAGGCCCGTCACCTTGAAGACGCTGAACGGGATGTGCGGGTGGCTCGCCGCCCACTCGATGGTGGCGAGCGTCTCACGCGCGGTGGCCTCGAAGCTGTCCTCGGACTTCTCGCCCTCCACGCTGTAGTCGAGGATGGACTGCACTCCATGACGTCCGAGCGCCTCGACGGCCGCGTCGCACTCCTCGATGCTCTCACCTCCACAGAACTGCTCGAAGACGGTGTGCCGGACGGCCAGCCGGACTCCCGGCATGCCGATCCGCACCAGCCAGGCGGACAGGGGAATGCCGAAGCGCACCAACCAGGGATGGCTCAACGAGGCGAAGAGCAGGTGCGCCTTGCGCATCTGCGCATCGCTCCTGGTGGCGAAGGCAATGGCCGTGTTGTCGAAGGAGACCGTGGGCGGAGGCTCCGCGGGGTGCTCAGGAGTGGAAGGGGCGAGTGCGGACATCGGCCGCCCGGCTACATGGTTTTGGCGGCCGCATCAAGTCGGGGTGCGTCCGAGCCCGTCTCTGGCGCCGCACTTTCGAATGAGGAGAACGAGGTGGCGGACAAGCGCCCGAAGGTCGGTACGGTGTCAACTGCCTCACATATGTGTGGCGCCGAGCTTCGGCAAGCTGAGTCCTTTCAGAGGGATAGCGAGTGGAGGACGATTTCGACGCCCTGAACGACCAGCCCGGCGGGCTCGCTCCGTATGTGGAGAAAAGCCGGGAGGAACGCGCCGGACCCAGGAGCCGGCCACCCGGGGTGGATGGGAGACTCGTGCTGCTGCCAGGAAGCGACCGGGCCGTACTGCTGGCTTTCCGTGAGGGAGATCGCGCCACGCTCACGCGCGTGTACCGTGCGTACTCGCCGGAGGTGGTCCGCTACCTGGCGAAGCGCTTCCCGGTGCGCTCCGCCTCGGGCGTGGGCAGCGTCTCGCTGGGGGCGTTGGACCTCGAGGCGGCGCACCAGGAGACGTTCGTCCGTGCCTTCCGGCCCGCCATGCGCCAGGCCTACGACGGGGTGCGGCCCTACCTCGGCTTCCTGCTGACCATCGCGCGCTCCACGGCCTTCGACCTGTTGCGTGCCTCGGGCCGCGTCGCCCGCGAGGCCGTGCCGCTGGACGATGCTCCCGAGCTGACCCATGCGCCCTCGGAGGACCGCGGCCCCGAGGAGCAGGCGCTGGAGACCGAGGTGCGCGTCCTGGTGCGCCAGTTCCTCGACGGGTTGCCCGAGGAGGCGCGGGCGCTCGCGCGGTTGCGCTTCATGGAGGGGCTCTCGCAGGAGGTCGCCGCCGAGCAGCTCCTGCTCACCCGTGGCGAGGTGCGGGTTCGCGAGCGGCGATTGCGGACGCAGTTCACCGAGCACCTGCGGGCCCGGGGGTGGCTGGAGGAGGCCCCTCCGTACCCCGACATGCCACGGACGGGCTCGTCCTGGTCTTCATCGCCTTGTGCGGAATGGGGAGCGGCATATGAGGTGGTTCGACGGTCATGTGGACGGCCTGCTGGCGCGCTGGGCCGAGGGCTCGCTGTCCCCGAGCCAGTCCGCCCGGCTGCTGCGGCATGCCCGCGCCTGCGAGCGGTGCGGCGGTCAGTACGAGCGGCTGGTCCAGGCCCACCGGATGCTGGAGCGCGGCGACCTTCACACGCCCACCCGGACGGAAGAGGGGATGCTGGCGGAGGTGGGGCTGGAGGCGGCACTGTCGGCGGCGGCCCCGGAGACGGAGCGCTGGCGCTGGCCCTCGCTGGCCGTGGCGGGCGGAATGCTGGCGGCCTTGTGCTTCGCGGCCCTGGTGCTCGTCCGGCCCGGGGACGTCGGGGAGTGGCAGTCCCGGGGCGTGGGACGTCCCTCCCGAGCGGTGCTGCGCGTGTTCTGCGCCGTGCGGCAGCAGCCCCTTCGCGAGTTGAAGCAGGTCGAGGCGTCGTGTCCCTCGGGCGCGATGCTGGCCTTCGCCGTGGGAGCCGAGGCGCCGCTCCTCCAGGTCGCGGTGGCGGTGCGCGGCGAAGGGCTCCAGACCACCGAGGGGCCCTTCGTCATCTCCGGACGCCCCGGGGCGGAGCAGCCGCTGGAGACGACCGTGCTCCTCCGCATGCCCTCGGGCCAGGCGGAGGTCATCGCCGCGTTCGCGGACTCGCCCGGGGCCGCGCTGGGCGCCCTGCGGGGGGATGGCACTCCGGGGGCGGTGGTGCTCCGCGTGCCCGTTCGGGTAGAGGAGTCTCCATGAGTCTTCGCCATCCGGGAGTGGTGCTCGCGGTCGCCGTGCTGCTTGCTTCCACCCTGGTCTCCGCGGCCCCCCCGGTGCGCCGCGCGCTCGTCATCGCCCACAACGCCAGTGATGACCCGGCCCTGCCTCCGCTGCGCTACGCGGACGACGATGGAGTGATGTGGACGGAGACGCTGCGGCGGCTGGGCGTGGAGACCACGCTGCTGGTGGACCCTGACGCGGAGACGCGCCAGACGGGCGCCGCGGTGCTCTCGGTGGGCGTTCGGCCCCCCTCGCTCGAGGAGGTGTCCCGGGTGGTGGCGGACCTGCGCGAGGCCATCCAGGCGGACCACGCGGCGGGGCGGCAGACGGACGTGCTGCTCGTCTACGTGGGCCACGGCAACACCGACGAGGCGGGCCGCTCCTACTTCACCGTGCTGGGGGGCCGGCTGGACCGGACGAGCTTCTACGAGCGGCTGGTGGACCCGCTCGGGGCGGACTTCGTCCACGTCATCGTGGATGCCTGCCGGGCCTCGGGTGTGGTGGGGAGCCGGGGTGAGGCGGACGCGGCGGTGCTGGCACAATTGCGCGGGCACTGGAGCGCGAGCAGCTCGCCGCGAGGCCCCACGTGGGCGCCACCTTCGCCGAGAGCGACAGCGGCGAGACGCACGAGTGGTCCCGCCTGCGCGCGGGCGTCTTCAGCCACGTGGTGCGCTCGGGGTTGATGGGGGCGCGGACGTCAACGGGGATGGGGCGGTGGAGTACAGCGAGCTGGCCGCCTTCGTCGCCGCCTCGCTGGAGGGCGTGAAGGCGCTGCCCGCCCGGCTCTCCGTGCGCGCCCATGCCCCGGCGAGAGAGCCGCGGCGCGCCCTGGTGGGCCCCTCTCCCGAGGGCCCGAGCCTCGTGCTCCCGGCGGACTTCGAGCACGCGCGCATCTCGGTGGAGGACGAGGACGGCCGGCGGCTGGCGGACGTGCGGCGCGCCGAGGGACAGTCGCTCGCGCTGCGCCTGCCCGCCCGCGACGCCTACTGGGTGCGCACGCCGACCGCCGAAGTCCGCATCGCGCTCGCGCGGCTCGGCGGAGGCGTGCCCCGGCTCCGCTTGAGGCCTCGCGAGCTGCAGGAGCGTGGTCCGGTGGAGGACTCGCTGCGGCGCGGGCTCTTCTCGGTGGTCTTCGACCGGGGCTTCTATGAGCGGTACGTGGCCACCTCTCCCTTCGTTCCGGTGGACTTCACGCCGGCCGGTGGAGGCGGGGTGCTCGTGCCGCCCTTCGTCTTGTCCGCGCCCAAGCCCAGGCAGGGCTCCGCGTGGGAGGTGGGCGTCATGGCCTCGCGGGCTCCGCTGGGGCTCGGCCGACTCGTCACCGGGCCGAGCGTGGCCTGGCGCACGCCGGGACTCCTCTCGTTCGGCGCGCGCGCCTCGTATGCCTTCACGCCCCTGCCTGTCTCCGAGGTGTATCTCCACCGGGTCACGGTGCAGGGGCTCGTGGGCCTCCAGGGCGCCCGTCCCGTGAGCCCGTTCGTCGAGGCCGCCGCGGGCTGGGGCCTGCTGGGCGTGAAGTTCCCGGGCGGGACGCAGGGGGACCCCACCGTGCTCTCCGCCCAACTGTCCGGTGGCGTGGTGGCGCGCGTGAAGGACTTCCGGATCCGCGCGTCGGCCTTCCTCGGGACGGACCTCGTCACCTCGGATGGCGGGGAGGTGTGGGAGCCGATGTGGGGCATGGCGTTGTCGCTCGGGCGCTGAGCCCCACGAAAAATGGGATGGCGGACGACCAGTCGGACTCCTCGCTCCGTATTCCTGGCAGCACATCGCAACGAGGACTGTCTTCGTGAAACTCAGCTATCTGCTCCTTCCTTTCGCCGCCGCCCTCATCAGTCTCCTGCTGGGCGCCTGCGACCCCATCCGGCTCGACATCATCCTCGCGAACCACGCGGGCAACGGCCAGGATGGGGGCCGGCCCCCGGATGAGGTCGAGGATGATGCGGGCCTGCCTCCGAACGAGGAGCCGGAGGCGGGCCAGCTCCCGGATGCGGGTTGCTGGCAGTCACGCGAGCTGGCGGCGAATGTCACGCGCTCGGCCTTCGCCTTCGACTCCCAGGGAGTGGGGCACCTCGCCGTCTCCAAGAGCGACAACCGGATCTACGTGGGCAGCACGTGGCCGGGGGATGCTCTGGTTCCCGCGGGTGAGCTGCAGGGATATGTGAGGGGACTCACCCTCGACGCGGAGGGCGCGCGACACCTGCTCTTCTCTTTCAATGGCCACACCCATTACGGCCATGACCAGTCGGGCGCGTGGCAGAGCACCCTGGCGGCCTGGGACCGCGACCCGGTGGCGCTGAAGGTCGACAAGTGGGGATTCGCCCACATCCTTCTCACCCAGAGCACGGACAGCGGGCACCACCTCGGCTATGCGACCAACCGCTCCGGGCAGTGGGCTGTCGAGGATCTTGCCATCGATGTGCGCCATGACCTCGATGCCAGAGCGGACCTCGCGGTCGATGCCCAGGGCAATGCCCACATCGCCTGGCGTGCGGAATTCAGCTCCGGCATCTTCTACGCCACCAACGCCTCGGGCTCCTGGGTGAGTGAACGCGTCGAGGACATCGACGGCAATGCGCCCGTGCTCGCGATCGACCTCTCGGGCCGTCCTCACCTGCTCTATGCCTATGTCCGCTGGTACGCCCATCACGCGGTGAAGCAGAACGGCACCTGGGCGATCAATGGCGTGGGCGCCTCCGTCGGCAACGCGATCGATCTGAAGGTGGACGCGGTCGGCAATCTCCACGCGCTGTTGGACCGGTCCCAGAATCCGAAAATCGTCTACGCGACCCTGCCCGCGGGTGGCGGCACCTGGCGCTATACCCCCATCCTCAGCATCGAGGGGCAGGCCGGGGCAACGAACCTCGAGGAGAGCGTCCTCGGGCTGGATGCAGCCGGGACGGTGTTCGTCGGCTACCGGTACGAGCTCTTCGGCGCGGGCAACTCCGTGCGCTACGCGCGGCCCTGCCCGTGACCCGACTCAGCGCGTCGGCTTCAACGTGGAGAGCGAGCGCTCCACCCGCGCCGAGCCGGGTCCGTAGTCCCGCTCGGGTGCGGAGTAGAGGACGAGCACGAAGCGCTCGGGGCGGGGGAGGAAGTACACGAGGGTCCGCGACGTGCCCTGCTGGAACTCGTAGCGCGCCACCGGACCCGCGGTGAGCGTTCCCTGGGTGGCGTTCAATGGTCTGCCCGGCACTGGGATTCCCGCGGCACCCAGCACCTGCTCCGGCGCCGCGTCGAGCGCGGGCGGCTTTCCCTCCACCGAGCGCAACTCCAGGCCTCCCTCGAAGCGCGCCACGGCGGGTGGGCCAGACTCCTCGGCGCGCAGGGCCATGCCCGGAGGGGGCTCGTACTGGAGCCCGAGCGCCGGGGACTCCATGCGACGCGAGCAGGCCACGGCACACGACAAGAGCAGCAGCGGGAGGAGCGCGGAGCGGTTCACATGGGTGACTGTGCCACAGCGCTCCCGTCGTGTTCCGGGAACCTGTTATCGCGCGCGATGTCTGGTGCTTCGCCCACCCATCGGAGCCACCATGGCCATTCCTGTCAGACTCAAAGTCTTCAAGGGGGACGTGCTCGTGACGTCTCGTGATTTCGAGCGCGACATCATCAAGATCGGCCGCCTCGCCTCCTCGCACCTGTGCCTGGAGGACGAGAAGGTCAGTCGCATCCACTCCGTCATCGAGGTGGGCGCCGATGGAAGCCTGTCCATCACAGACATGGGCAGCATCGGGGGCACCCACGTCAACGGCAAGCGGGTGAGCAAAGGTCGCCTCACCTTCGGGGATGAGGTGCTGGTGGGCGGCACCACACTCCGCCTGGAGCGCCCCACGGAGGTGGCCGCGCCGACACCGGCCGCCAGCTCCGAGGTTCCATCAAGCGCACCACAGGCCCAGGCCGCTCCGGTCCCCATGGTTGCTCCCGTGGAGATGATGCCGCGCGTGCGCCGGGTGCCTTCGCACAAGGCGCGTGGGCCGCTCGGAGTGAGTCTTCGCTTCCTGTGGGGCGAGCAAAACGTGGGCGAGTTCTTCGTAGCGCCGGGTGCCCGGAAGGGCTTCAGCGTGGGCACCGCCGAGGGCGTGGACTTCGTCATGGGGGATGCCCGGCTGGGAGCCTCGCGCTTCGAAGTGCTGCGCACCGATGGGCAGGGCTTCACCGCCGGCTTCACCAGCCGGATGAAGGGCGGGCTCACCCGGAAGGGGGAGACGCTCGACCTCCAGGCCGTCATCGAGTCCGGTCTCGCCTCGCATGAGGGCGAGGCCTATGCCCTCTCGTTGGAGACGGAGGACTTCCTCTGGGTGGACCTCGGCGGCGTCACGCTGGAGGTGTGCTTCCAGCCGGTGCCCCGTCGCGCGGCGGCGCCCCTGGGGGACTCGCTGGACTTCACCGTCGTCAACATCTTCCTGGTGACGTTCTTCCTCGCGGCCTTCTTCGTCATCAGCGCCGTCAACCAGGGCGCTGACGAGGTCTCCTATGCGGACGAGCTCTCCAGCAACACGTCCCGCATCGCCAGGCTCATCGTCAAACCGCCCGAGGTGAAGCAGAACCGACTGCTCCAGCAACTCGACGCGCGACGGCTGGAGCAGGAGATCGAGCGGGATTCCTCCAGGCCTCGCCCGAGGGACAACCTCGTGACGGATAGGGCCGTGGCGCCCAGACCAGAGCCGCGCCTTCCCTCGAAGAGCCAGCGGGGCGGCGCATCGGGGGCCCGAGAGCTCGTGCGGGTCTCTTCAGTGGCGGGAGTACCGCCAACCTCTTCCAGGGGCCGGGCAGCAAACTCGCGGGCGCCCTGGGCAAAGTCGGCGGCACCCGGACCAGCGCCAACGGGAGCCTTGGCCTGCTGGGGCTACGCGGTGGGCCCTCGGGGAACCCAGCTGGCGAGACCGTCGGACTCATCGGGAACGGAGGAATCCGGGGGCGCTCCAGTGGGGAGGCGGACTACGGCAACGGGTCGGAGAAGCTCGGCCGGAAGCAGAGTGCGAGCGTGAGCATCGCCACCGAGGAGGTGCAAATCTCCAACCCCCTGGACCGGGAGCTCATCCGCAAGGTCATCCAGCTCAACCGCTCGCAGGTCCGCTACTGCTACGAGAGCCAACTCAACCGCCACCCCTCGCTGTCCGGCAAGGTGGCCATCCGCTTCGTCATTCTCGGCGGAGGGCGTGGTGGCCTCCTCGGAGGTGGCGCAGGCCACCACGGACAACACGGAGCTGGAGCGATGCGTGGCCGGCCGCGTGCGCGGGTGGGTGTTCCCCAGGCCCAAGGGGGGAGGGAGCGTCGTCGTGACGTACCCGTTCCTCTTCAAGCCAGCCGGCGAGTAGGGCTCCGCGCCGGGCGGCTCAGAGGCAGATGCCGCAATCCAGCGTGCAGTGGAGGGTGCTCAGGCCGATGCCGCAGGACTCGGTGAGCTCGCAGATGCCGTCTCCGCACCGGTAGATCTCCTGGGGACGGATGCGGGTGGTGAGGGGCACGTAGGTGATGCCGCCGCGGGTGCACTGCGTGAAGTACGTGTTCGTGGAGTCCGGCGTGCAGCTCGCGGCGCAGCTCCCGACATACTCGATGGGCGGACACGCGTTGCCCCTGCCATTGCCCTGCGAGAGCGCGCACGCGCGCACGCTGCTCTCGTTCGAGTCCAGCAGTCTTCCGTCGTTGCCAACGAAGACACCCTCGTTGGTGAAGAGGTTGCCGAAGAAGCAGCCCTCCCGCTGCGAGAACTGCTGCAGCTCCTCCTGCGTGGTGGGGATGGGCTGCCCGTGTGCGTTGGCGCCCTGGATGGAGATGATGACGCTGCGCCCGTACTTGTTGACGTGGGCGGCCAGGCACGCGGAGACGAGCTGCTGCTCGGTCACGGTCGCGGGTTGGCCGTTGGCCCAGTCCGGCGCCAGCCCCAGCGAGCCCTGCCACACATAGGTCCTTCCCTTGGTGTCCGTGTACGTGCGCGTCTCTCCGAAGGGCACGGCGCAGGTGACGATGTAGCGCATGACCATCTCGGCCAGCGTGTCGTTCTGCTGGAACCAGGAGGAGAACTCGCTGCTCGACAGGCCGTTGAACGCGAGGCCATTGAAGGCCAGCCCATTGAAGGCGAGGCCGTTAAAGGCCAGCCCGTTGGGCGTCTCACTGTTGGTGGAGCTGAGCTCCTGGGCCTGGCTGACGGGCTCCTGGAGCTCGGGAGCTCCTTCCACGGGGCCACAGCCCACGGCGACGGCCAGCAGCAGCGCCGCGATGCGCGGCCCGGCCCGGAGTCCTCGACCCGCGTGGTGGTGCTGCCAGACGGGGGTGGTTTCCATGCGCTCTCTCCAGTTCCGAGGGGTCGACTTCCTCGAAGTCCCGCGCGTCACTCACGCGCCGCCAAGCCTGCCTGGCCTGTGCTCTAGAGGAAAATGCCGGTATTCGCGCAATTCATGTAGAGGCTATCCGTCATTCTGCTTCCCAGTAGTGGGTGCTGGATGTTTCAGGCGTGGGGCGGTGGACAGTTGAAGAGGTTTCCGTCAGCCGCTGGACGCTTCGGTAGGATGGGCCGGCCCCCAGGGAGGAGTGTCCTATGTCCGCACCCAAGTCACAGGCCGCATCCATGTTCGTCGACTTCGAGCGCGACGCGTGGAGGGCCTTGCGTGCCGCGACCCCGCTCCCGCTGTCCGCGGAGGAGGTCGAGGGGCTGCGCGGCCTCGGGGAGCACCTGGACCTGGACGAGGTGGCGGACATCTACCTGCCGCTGTCCCGGCTGCTCAACCTCAACGTCGCCGCGACGCAGAGCCTCTGGTCGGCGCCAGCAGCGTTCCTGGGCGAGCTGGTCGCCCAGAAGGTGCCCTTCGTCATCGGCGTCGCGGGCAGCGTCGCGGTGGGCAAGAGCACCACGGCGCGCATCCTGCAGGCGCTGCTCTCGCGCTGGCCGGACCACCCGCACGTGGAGCTGGTGACCACGGACGGGTTCCTCTACCCGAACCGCGTCCTCGCCGAGCGCGGGCTCATGAACCGCAAGGGCTTCCCGGAGAGCTACGACCGGCGCGCCCTGGTGCGCTTCCTCGCCGAGCTCAAGGCCGGGACGCGCCGAGGTGACGCGCGCCCGTGTACTCGCACCTCGTCTACGACATCGTCCCGGACGAGGCGACAGGTCGATCCGCCAGCCCGGACATCCTCATCCTCGAGGGGCTCAACGTGCTGCAGACCGGCCGGTGGAGGGCGGGCAGCTGCCGCAGACCTTCGTGTCGGACTTCTTCGACTTCTCCATCTACGTCGACGCGCGACGAGCAGGACATCCGCCGCTGGTACGTGGAGCGGTTCCTCGCAGCTGCGGGAGACGGCGTTCCGCGACGAGCGCTCCTTCTTCCGCCGCTTCGCCGAGCTCACCGAGGAGCAGGCCATTGCGCCGCGCCGAGTCGGTCTGGGGCGAGATCAACGGCCCCAACCTGGCGCGAGAACATCGCGCCCACCCGCTCGCGCGCGCGGCTCATCCTCATGAAGGGCCCGGACCACAAGGTGCGCCGCATCCGCCTGCGGAAGATCTGACCAAGCCATCCGCGTGCAGGCCAGCACGACCCTTGAGAAACGTCGGTCTCCCGGCCGCGTTCTTCCAAAACCTGTCCGACAGTCGGACAGGTTTCTCAGACCGAGCCCGGAGGGTCCTCTGTCCGCCGGAACCCGCCGGCTTCCCGGCCGCGCTCGTCACGAACTGGTCCGACCATCGGACCGCTTGCTCGAGCGCGCGTCCGGCTGCCTCCTCCTGCACGGACTTACTTCGGATGGCTTAGTGCGAGGAGATGGCGGTACCTGTCGGCCCCGGCAGGGCGCGCCGTGCACCGAGGAGATCCTCCAGGGCGGCCGAGAGGTCAGTGTAGCGGAACGCGAAGCCCTCGGCTGTCAGCCGCTGGGGGACTCCCCGTCGCCCGGTCAGTGCCAGCTCCGCCTCTGTTCCGAGCACCCGTGCTCCCATGCGCACCGCCCACGCGGGGACGGGAGGGCTCCAGGGCCGCCGCAGCGCGTGGCGCAGTGCGCGCATGAACTCCGCGTTCGTCACCGGCGAGGGCCCGGTCGCGTTGTACGTGCCCTGCATGGACGGGTTCTCGATGGCCCGGACGAAGAGGGCGTTGAGGTCATCGAGGTGCAGCCAGCTCACGTACTGCTTCCCGCTGCCCACCGTGCCGCCGAGCCCCCAGCGGGCCAGCCTCGCGAGCGGCCCCAGCGCGCCACCGTCCCGCCCCAGAGCGAAGCCGATGCGCAGCAGCACCTGCCTCGTGCCCGGCGTCCTCTGCTCGGCGAAGGCCTGTTCCCACTGGCGGCACACGTCCACGGAGAAGCCCTCGCCCGGGGATGAGCTCTCGTCGCGCAAGGCATCGCCCGAGTTCCCGTAGATGGCGAGCGAGGCTGCCTGCACCCAGACGCTCGGGGGCGTGGCGCACCGGCGGATGGCCTCGCCCAGGACCCGCACCGAGTCCAGCCGGGAGGAGAGGATCTCCCGCCGGTTCTCCGGCGTGTAGCGGCAGTCCACGCTCCGGCCGGCGAGGTTGACCACCGCCACGGCGCCCTCGAGCTGAGCGCACCATTCGCCCGGATTCCTTCCATCCCACGCCACCTCGCGCGTTGAGCCCGGGGCCGGGGAGCGGGTGAGGATGACGACCTCGTAGCCCCGCGCCTCCAGGACCCGCGCGAGCGAGCGCCCGAGGAACCCGCTGCCTCCGGCGAGCACCACCTTCCGCGTCGTTCCCATGACATCCCATCCTTTTCAGGGGAGGGACGCGGTACTCGCACCGTATCGGGCGTCCGCGTTCCTCTTCGCCAGGGAGTACCGGGAAGGGCACCCGTGGTTGCGGGGGAATTTCCGGGGATTTTCGGGCCCCCGGGTCCGAGGATTCAGGTCGATGTCTCCGTGGGTCGCGCCATGGCCGCTCCTCAGGGGTTCCCATAGAGGGCGGTGACTTCGGCCGCTTCGTCGCTGTTCAGCGCGAGGGGCCAGTCACCCGGGCGGGTGCACCCTGGATAGTGCAAGGCCGCGACGACCCAGGAGGGGGCCTTCTTCAAGGGGCGCCAATCCTTGTTCCCGAAGCAGGGGCTTGCCTCGGGCTGGAGCTTCTTGTGGGAGAGGCCCAGGGTGTGCCCCAGCGCGTGGCGCAGGAGCCCGGCCAGGGCTCGCGGCGAGCCGGTACCGAAGGCCGCCTCATCAATCCGGATGTTGCGCGTAGCTCGGCTGGCGGTCGGTTGGAACGCCCGCGCGAGGTAGGTGCCAGGGACATCAATGGGTCGCACGTCGAACAGGACGTGGGGGTTGCTCCCGGTGCAGTCCGCGTCTTGCGCGCTCTCGTGGATGTAGTTGACGCCGGCCGTTGCCTCCCAGACGGCGGAGGCCTCCGCCATGGCCTGGACGACCTCGCTGTAGTGCGTGCCGAAGGAGGTGCTCACGCAATAGGTGAGCTTCTTCCTCTGCTCGCGGGACCACATGACCCTGCTGTCCTCGAGCTGGTCGCCCCCTTCGCCCATGACGAGGGTTCCCTCGTCATCCTTTTGGAATTGATGCTCATAGACGTCGCGCAGCCCTTCGAGCCCCTCGGCGGCTTCATCACCATTGAAGATGTAGACATCGGAGCCGGGCTCCTGGAAGGCCCCGGCCTGGAACTTCTCGAGCGAGAGTCCCTGGGCTTTGGGGGCGGGCTCCAGGGCCTTCTCCTCGGTCTTCACCCTGCTGCAACCGCTTGCCGTGCCTAGAAGGGACACACCGAACAGCAGGGCGAGAGAACGGCTTGGAAACATGATGGCATCCCAGGTCAGGCCGAGGCACGGCCGTGAGAGGACTCGGGGGCTCGTGATTTCTCCACGGGCGCTGGTTCGGCCCCGGTCCCCACGCGCAGCACGCGCCCGAAGCCACGCTGTCTGCCCAGCTCGGGCACGGGGGCGCCGCCGTGCACCGCGAGCCGGCCGTTGATGAGCACCGTCTCCACCGCGCCACCGTTCTGGTTCACCAGCCGCATGAAGCCGTCGAAGCCCTCCACCGGGGACTCGTGGGGCGTGTCCAGCTCGGCGCCAAGTCGTTCCGGATCCACCACCACCACGTCGGCCCTCCGGCCCGGCGCGAGTGTCCCCGCGTCCAGGCCCAGCCAGTCGGCGATCTCCCCCGTGAGCCGGTGCACCGCGCGCTCCACGGGCATCACCGGCTCGCCGCGCTTCTCCGCCTCGCGCACCAGCCGCAGCATCCGCAGCGGGAAGTTGTAGTGCGCCATGTTGCGCAGGTGCGCCCCCGCGTCCGAGAAGCCGATGAGCACGTCCGGGTGGCTCACGATGGACTCCAGCTCGCGCGGCCGGTCATTGGCCATCACCGTGTACCAGCGCAGCTCCGGGCCGTACCGCGCCACCAGGTCCAGGAAGGTGTCCACCACGTCCTGCCCCCGCTCGCGGGCGATGTCCGCGAACGAGCGCCCCACCAGCGAAGGGTCCGGCGCCTTCAGCACCTCGGACTGGTTGAAGTCCCGGTGGAACACCTTGGGCAGCAGCTTGCTCTTCCACTGCCGCTTGAACCAGGCGCGGTACTCCGAGTCTTCCAGCAGCCGCTTGCGCTCGACCGCGTCCTGCAGGTGCAGCGCCGCCGCTCCCGCGCCGAACTCCTCGAAGACCACGAGATCGATACCGTCCGACCACAAGTCGAAGATCTCCGGCAGGGCCTGCCAGCGGAAGTCGGCCTTCAGCAGCCGGTTGAAGAAGCGCGACAGCAGGCCGATCTGCCGGTGGATGCCCCGGTTGGCGCGGGTGTCCATCATGGAGATGACCGTCGTCTTCAGCGGCTGGCGGAACAGCCCCACGCTCTCCCACAGGAAGAGGAAGACGTTCACCTTGGTGGTGATGTTGGGCACGCCCTGGAAGACGCGCCGCCGCTCGCGGAGGATGCGCGTGAATCGGCGGTACTCGGACCAGCTCGCGAAGGTGGAGGGGAGGGGACGGCTGCGGATGGACCGGCTGCCCCCAATCTTGTCCCACGGCAGCGTCATGATGGAGAGGCCGGCATAGCCCGCATCGAGCCCCTCGCGCAGCAAGGCCTCCATCCGTGTCCAGCTCCTCCGAGGAGGGCTTCACCCGCTCGTCCAGGCTGCGCTCCAGGCCCATCACATGCGCCCGGATGGCCGAGTGGCCCACGAAGGCGCCCACGTTGGGTCCCAGTGGCAGCTCGTCCAGGTGCGAGAGGTACCCGCCAAGCGTGTCCCAGTCCTTCTTCCGCTCCAGCAGCGAGCGCACCGCGTCGTAGGGGATGGCCTCCACGCGGCAGAACTGGTCGGCGAGGTCCTCGGGCGTGCCCACCGCGAGGCTGAGCGAGCAGCTCCCCACCATCACCGAGGTGACGCCGTGCCGTACGGACTCGGAGAGCGAGGGGGCCAGCTCCACCTCGGCGTCGTAGTGGGTGTGCAGGTCGATGAACCCGGGCATCACCCAGCGGCCGGTGGCGTCGACGACGCGCGTGTCGGGCCCGGGAGGCAGTGGCGACTCGCTGATGGCCGTCACCAGCCCGTCGCGGATGCCCAGGTGTCTCACGCGGGGCGGGCTGCCTCGTCCGTCGAAGAAGAGTCCATTGGCGATGACGAGCTCGTACGGCGAAGCAGGCATGGGGCCCTCCCGTGACAGGAACAGCTCCCAACCCTAACCGCCTCGAGGGGAGAAGGGCACGGGCCCCTGTCATGCTGTCCAGGGGCAAGGCCGTGCTGACTGGCGGGTCCGTTCTCGTTGCTGCCCTCGAACCCGGGGCGCCCCTAGCTTCATTTGAATGACGACCGCCCGGGCCTTCCAGGCGCGTGTCGCGCCTTGCCCACGGTCGCGGAGGCGCACGCCATGAGCCAGCTCGTCATCAAGAAGTTCGCGCAGCCCGATGAACGACGTCCCTTCACCGCGCATGGGCATCTCGACCTCGTCCACTTGGACGGCAGCAACATTGGAATGGGCGTCTTCGAGCCGGGATGGAAGTGGTCGGAGCACATCCAGCCCCTCGCGGGCACGAAGAGCTGCCAGGCCGCCCACTCCTGTTACGTCGTCTCCGGGAGCATGGAGATCGCCATGGACGACGGCACCCGGAGTCTGCTCACCGCGGGAGACGTGGCGTACATCCCTCCCGGGCACGACGCATGGGTGGTCGGCGACGAGGTCTGCCTGCTGGTGGACTTCGAGGGCATGGCTGACTACGCCCGGCGCAGTGCCTCCCGCCAGCAGGAGCAGGAGTCGCTACCGACTTCGCAGTGAGCTCCGGGGGGGCCTACCGCTCCGTCCGGTGATTCAGGTGGATGGCGACCACGACGGCGCCCGCGTCGCTCCGCAGGGCCAGCGCTTCGGGCGCTTCCAGCCAGAGCGTCTCCTCCACGGCCAGCGGCATCCCGGCCACCGAGGCCTGACCCTCCAGGCCATGGAGGAGCACGGTCCTGGCTCCCGTGAGTGTTCGGGTCTCGCCTGGCGCCAGGTGCACTACCGCGAGCGTGGCCTCGGCCGTGGCCCGGTCGACCATGAGGTTGAAGTCCCGCACCGGTCCGCCGAGCAGCCGACACTGGAGCTCCACCTCGCCCGGAAACGCGAACGGTTGCCGGCGCTGGTCGAGCACCACCTCCTTCGGCACACCCGGGAAGGACAACGCCATGCCCGCCCCGTCGAGGAGCGTCAAGGTCCGATCCACGCCCGGAAACACGGAGAAGGGCCCGGACATCGAGACCGTGGCGATCGACAGGCGGGCCCGGAAGCGGGTCGGGTCGGTCGGATGCGGCAGCTTCAGCAGCTCGCGGGTGACCCCACCCCCGTTCTTCCAGGGCATGTCGCGGTAGTCGTCGGGTCCGAGTCGTCTCATCGTCCGTCGGAGCATAGGCTCGGACCCGACGCCCCAATCAACTCCGGTAGTCCGCGTTCTCGCTGATGTACTCGTGGCTCCGGTCCGCGCCGAGCACCGTGCTGGTCACCGGGCCGAGGCCGAGCTCCACGTCGATCTCCACCGAGCGCTCGTGCGGCGGGAAGGTCACCGGCGGGCGGAAGGTGAGCCCATCGGGCGGCGGGACGCTCGTGTAGAGCTCGGCGCCCTTCATGTGGGCCACCAGCGCCTTCTCCGCCTCGTTGTCGAGCCGGAAGGCGCCGCGCTCGAAGATGACCCGGCCGCCCATGCGCAGGGTGCAGTGGGCGAGGTCCACCTCGGGGTGGTGGGCCCCCACGTACTTGCCGATCGCCGCCACCAGCCGGCCCACGTTCGGGTCGTTCCCGTTCACCGCGCACTGGAACAGCGGCGAGTTCACCACCGACTTGCCGATGCCCCGCGCCACCGCCTCGCTCGGGGCCCCGCTCACCCGCACGCGCATGACGTGGTGCACGCCCTCGCCGTTGCGCACGATGTCCTCGGCCAGGTCCGCGCACACCTGCTCCAGCGCGGCCTCGAACTCCGAGAGGCTCGGGCAGGGCACCTTCCTCGACGACAGCAGCGCCACCGTGTCCGAGGTGCTCGTGTCGCTGTCCACGCTGATGCAGCCGAAGGTGCGCGACGCCACCGAGCGCAGCGCCGCGCGCAGGGCCTCGCGCGGCACGTCCACGTCCGTCATCAGGAAGACGAGCATGGTGGCCAGGTTGGGCTCGATCATCCCCGCGCCCTTGGCGATGCCCACGATGCTCCCGTCCCCCACCCGGGCCCGGCGGACCTTGGCGTACAGGTCGGTGGTCATGATGCCCTCGGCGGCGGGCAGCACCGAGCCGGCCTCGAGCGCCGACACGGCCTGGGGCACCGCCTCCACCATCGCGTCCACCGGCAGCCGCCAGCCGATGACGCCCGTCGAGCAGGGGAGCACCTGCGAGGCGCTCAGCCCCAGGGGCCCCGCCACCGCCGCGCACAGCCGCTCCGAGGCCTCCACGCCCCCGGGCGCGCACACGTTGCTCACCTTGTTGTTCACCACCACCGCGCCCAGCGTGGGCTCCTCCAGCCGCGCGCGGCCGATGAGCACCGGCGCCCCGGGGAAGGCGTTCTTCGTGAACACCGCCGCGAACGCCGGGGTCGGCTCGTCGAGCACGATGAGCGTGAGGTTCATCTTCGCCGGTTTGGCCACCTCGGCGGGCATGAACTCCAGGCGCGTGCGCCCGACGCGGAAGCCGCGCGGCAGGGCGGACTGGCTCTCCAGCCAGTTCCGGTGGGCCTCGGCGGACGGGAAGTTCAGGTGCGTGCTGGGAATGGTGCGACCTCGCTGCGAGAGGAGAGTCGCTTGGTGCCGCAATCCCGGCCATGAATCAATGGCCAAGATGCCCGTCCGCCCGGTGCCCGGCTAGGGAGGCGTCGGTCGGAGCCGCTCCGTCGGGATGATCTCCTTGCGCTGACTGGGGCTCGACCAGTGCAGCCGCATGATGGCCAGACCCGTTTTCTCGAAGAACTCCAGCCGCAAGGAGTGGGCGCGGCCCGCCTGCAGGGTGACGGTGCCACGTTTCTCGGTGGTGGCGTGGATGTTCCAGTCGTCGATGAGGAGCTTCCCGTCCACCCAGAGCCGCACCCCATCGTTGGACTGCGTGTAGAAGGTGTAGGTCTCCGAGTACCGGGGCACCACGCTTCCGGTCCAACGCACCGAGAAGGTGTCCTTGCGCATGCGGGGGTCGGGAGCGGTGTCCTCCCAGCGGAAGTCCACGGTGGGGTCCACACGCTCCAGCTTGAGCTGGGTGAAGTCGAGGGAGTCGAAGTACTCCGCGCGCAGGCCGTTGCCAGGAGTGGGCTCCTCCCCCGCACGGAACACCGCCGTGTAGCGGGCGGCCGCCGCGGGCGTGGGGACCTCATGCGTCGCGCTCCCGCCGTCGGACCAGTGGTCGAAGACGTACGTCTTCCCGTCCTTCACCTGGGGGGACACCACCCCGAGCGTGCGCACCATGCCCACCACGCTCTCCACCCCCAGTGGCGTGGCCTGGGGCTGGCCATCGAGCGTCACCTGGAGCCCCGCCGGCTGGGTGTCCACCCCGAGCTGCACCGTCCGGGGGCGCACGTCCCGGTACACCGAGTGGGTGGCCCCGCCGGAGTCCGTCACCTGCAGGTGGATGCGGTACCACACGTTGGCGGACGTCTCGCCCCGGTCCGGCACGATGAACTTCCCGCTCTTCTCCCCGCGCGTGGTCGGCACGAAGGGGTGCAGGTGGTCGCCATGGTGGAAGTCCACGCGCCAGGTGAAGGCGCTCGCCGGCAGCGTGCCGTCCTCCGCGTCCGTGCCTGCTCCCGCGATGGAGATGAGGCTCTCCGGCGCTGTAGCGCGTCCCCTCCACTGGCGAGGTGATGGTGGCGACGGGGGCGGTGCCGCTCAGCACGGTGAGGACGGCCTCGTTGCTCACCACCGAGCCGTAGTCGTTGGACACCCGGACCCGGAAGCGCGCCCCCGAGTCCGTCAGTCCCACCGCCGTCAACGTGAGGCTCGCGGACGTCTGCCCCGCCAGGTCCTTGCCATCCCGCTGCCACTGGTAGCGCAGGGTCGGCGTCCCGGTGGCGCCCACCGTGAAGGTGACCGACTGGCCGGGTCTCACCGTCTGGCTCTCGGGCTGGCGCGCGAGCGCGGGCGCCTCGTTCGTCGCCGCGTAGCGGATGCGGTGCACCGAGTCGTCCCCGCGGTCCAGGTAGTAGAGGCTGCCGTCCGGTCCCACGTCGAGGTCCACCGGCGCATCGAGGCCCGTGGCGAACACGCTGACGGTGCCATCCTTCGGGTTGTACGTGCGGATCCACCCGTTGCAGTAGTCGGAGAAGAAGTAGAGCCCCACGTACTCCGAGGGGAACTGGGCGCGGGGCGGGTTGTAGAAGGTGCCCGCGGTGATGGCGCAGCCATGGCTGCTGCCCGAGCCATGCGAGTAGGAGAACAGCGGCGCGCGGTAGCGCGAGTCGCTCGTGGGGCCCTCGGTGTCCGGCCAGCCGTAGTTGGCTCCGGCGACGCCCTCGTTGATCTCCTCCCACTTGTTCGCCCCCACGTCGTTGATGAAGAGGCGGCCGGTGCCCGGCTGCACGGCGAAGCTGAAGGGGTTGCGCAGGCCGAGCGCCCAGATGGCGCGGTAGACGCCCGTGGTGCGCGTGGAGAACGGGTTGTCCGAGGGGATGGTGCCGTCCTTCTCCAGCCGCAGCAGCTTGCCCATCAGCGTGTCGAGCTTCTGCGCGTTCTCCGATTTCGAGTTGTCCCCCACGGCCACGTACAGCCTGCCGTCGGCCCCGAAGTGGAGGGCGCCTCCGTTGTGGTTGGTGGCCCCCAGCCTGCTCCAGGTCGAGCAGGATGCGCTCGCTGCCGGCCACGGCCCGGTTGCCGCTCGCGGTGAAGCGGCTGACGCGGTTGTGCGGAGAGGGCGAAGTGGCCGTGTAGTAGACGTACACGTAGGGCTGGCGCGGGAAGTCGGGATCGAACGCCACGCCGAGCAGCCCCCGCTCTCCGTCCGCGTTCGTCTCCACCGAGAGGAATGGCTCGGGCAGTAGCTTCCCGTTCTCGATGATCCGCAGCTTCCCCGCCTGCTCGCAGACGAAGATGCGCCCGTCCGGCGCGAGGGCCATGGTGGTGACACTGTCGATGTTCTCGACGAGCGTCGTGTCCGTGAAGCGGGAGGGGACCGTTGCCGCCTCCTCCAGTTGACGGGGCGGGTTGTCGCGGGGCTCCACCTCCGCGCAGCCCCACAGCAGGAGGAGACAGAGGAGTGTCCGTAGTGGCTCGACACGCATGGCGCACGCTCCGGTGTAGGCAGAAAGGGCCACCGCTCCGGGTAGAGGGCGGGCGCAATCTGGTGGCAGATGATTCGGGCGGGCGCTTCCTCTCGTTGGGGCGAAGGAGGCGGGGCGTCCAGCGGTGGATGGTGCGCGTGGTGCAATGGGCTGCACGCGGCAGTAGCACCGGACCTGGGGGAGGTGCGCGTTGCGGAGTCATGAGGTTCCGGGCTACGGAACGTGCTCGGCCGCCTGCCTGGGGCTTGTCTCTCCCCCCTGGACTCCGTCGCATGCGCACTCCGCCTCCCTCGTCGCCCTCCCCGTGCCACCCCGAGCGGAGGGCCCGCTCGCGAGGCCGTTCGCTCCTCGCGGGGCTGCTCCTGGCCTCCCTCGGGCTCCCGGGCTGTTTCGAGGGGCGCGAGGTCGTGGGGAATGTGCCGAGCGAGGACGGCTCGGATGCGTCGGTCGGGCCCTCGGTGCGGATCGCCGCCTTCAACGTCCACCGCTTCTTCGACACCGTCTGTGACTCCGGTTCGTGCGGGGGCTCCAACTACGAGGAATTGCCGTCGCCAGAGGAGTTTTCAGCGCGCGCCAGCCAGCTCGCCGCGGCCATCACGTCGCTGAACGCGGGTGTGGTGCTGGTGGAGGAGGTGGAGAGCCAGGCCTCGCTGGAGGCGCTCCGGACCCGGCTGCCGGGCCTGCCCTGGGCCGTGCTGGGGGAAACGGGCGCCCCCGCCTCCGTGGATGTGGGCGTTCTCTCCGCCTGGCCCATCACCCAGGTGCTCGGGCACCGCGAGCAGGAGCTGCGGCGTCCGGACGGCTCCGCCACCACCTTCGCGCGCGAGCTGCTCGAGGTCCACCTGGACGTGGCCGGGGCCGAGGTCGTGGTCTTCGCCGCCCACTTCCGTTCCAAGTCGAATGACGATCCCGGCCGCCGGCTCGCCGAGGCCCAGGGGGCCTACGCGATCGTCACCGCCGTCGCCGCAGAGCGCCCTCGCGCGCTGGTTGTGCTCGGGGGTGACCTCAACGACGTGCCCGGCTCTCCGCCGATCAACGCCCTGGAGCAGGGCGGCTCGCTCCTGCGCGTCGCCAGCGACCGTCCCTCGGGAGACGTCTGGACGTACTCTTACTTTGGGAACCTCCAGGCCATCGACCACCTCTTCCTGGCTCGCAACGACGGGGGCGGCTACGTGCCGGCCTCCTTCCGGGCGGTGCGCGATGGGTCACGTGGGCTGGGCGGCTCGGATCATGCCGCCGTGGTCGCCGACTTCTTTCTCGCCCCCTGAAAAAGCGGCTCCACCCCTCACACCTCGGCCTCGAGGCGGGCGAGCTCCCGGGCCATGAGGTCGCGCACGTGGTCACGCATCGCGTTCACGTCGGAGAAGGCGCGGGGATCCACCGGCTCGAGGACGCGGACCTTGCAGTCCGCCCGGGACTTCAGCAGCAGCCCGTGCTTGGGGAGGGTGTCCGCCGTGCCGGTGAGCACCATGGGGATGAGCGGGCAGCCCTTGGCGAGGGCCAGGCGGAAGGCGCCATCCTTGAAGGGCAGCAACTGGCTGTCCGGCGAGCGGGTACCCTCGGGGAAGAGGAGCACCGGCACCCCCCGGTCCAGCCAGCGCTCACAGTCGGCCATCATCTTCGCGATGCTGTCCTTGTTCCCCCGCACCAGCCTCACGTAGCGGTTGAGGTACATGTTCCAGCCGAGGAACGGCAGCTTGAAGTTGCTGGCCTTGGAGACCCACTTGAAGGGCCGGTAGAGGCCGAAGAGCACGAGGATGTCGCCCAGGGACTGGTGGTTGGAGACCAGCACCGCCGGGCCGTGCCAGGGCAGGCGCTCGCGGCCCTCGATGCGCAGGTGCCAGCCGGGGTTCACCCAGAAGTAGAGCTGGGCCCAGGCGCAGGAGAAGAGGTGCAGCACCCGGCCATTGCGGTCGAAGGGCCAGGTGACAAGGAAGAGGGCGAGCGCCACGAAGACGAGGACGGCGGAGCTCACCGCGAAGAACAACCAGAAAAGCACCGAGAGGAGCCAGCGCATGTCTCCTCGTACCCCGGGTCGGGAGAGGGCGCCATCTTCGCGTCCGGTGTCGGTGGGCGGAGGGGGATGCTGGGGGGCCGGGCGGTTGGGCTCCTCGCTTTCATCCTGTGCTTGGCAGGAGCGGGTGGGGTGAGCGAGAAGCAGCCGCGAATGGACATCGCACTCATCACCTACGCGGGTTTGCCGGAGCTTCCGGAGGATGACCGGAGGTTGCTCACCCCCTTGCGTGCCCGCGGGCTGATGCCTCACAGCGTGGTGTGGGACGACCCGCGCGTGGACTGGAAGCGCTTCCGGCTCGCCGTGGTGCGCGCCACCTGGGACTACTTCCTCAAGCCCTCGGACTTCCAGGCCTGGCTGGAGCGGGTGGGCTCGCAGGTGAAGCTCCTCAACCCGCCGGACGTGCTGCGCTGGAACAGCCACAAGGCCTACCTGCAGCAGCTCGCCGGGCGAGGCATCCCGGTCACGCCCACGGCGCTCTGTCCTCGGGGCCAGGCGGCCTCGTTGCCGGCGCTCGCGGCGACACGCGGGTGGCAGTCCGTGGTCATCAAACCCGCGGTGTCGGGGGGAGGGCGACTCACCCGGCGCTTCGAGCGCGTGCGGTTCGGCGGCGAGGGGCAGGCCCACCTGAACGCCGTGCTCGCCGAGGGCGACGCGCTGGTGCAGCCCTTCCTGCCGGCGCTGCACGAGAAGGGCGAGCGCTCCTACATCTTCTTCGATGGGGTCTTCTCACACGCGGTGGTGCGGCCCGCCACCATGGAGGCCCCGGGTGGAATCGCCCCGGACGGGGTGGCCCTGGTGCCACGCGGGGAGGAACAGGCGCTCGCGGAGCGCGTGCTGGCCGCCACCCCCGGGCGCACCCTCTACGCCCGGGTGGACCTGGCCACCGGTCCGGAGGGGACGCCGCTGCTGCTGGAACTGGAGGTCATCGAGCCGCGGCTCTTCTTCGGGGCCGCCGAGGGCGCTCCCGAGAGACTGTCGGACGCCATCGCACGCCACGCCCGAGGTATTCCGCGCTGAGCCCGTTGCCCGGGGATGGACCCCGGAGCGCGGTGGGGTGTTACGGAGAGGCCGTGTTGGCGATGCCCGGCGCGCCGGGGTTGGCCGGGGTCGGAGCCGGGTCCGGGTCCGGAGTCAGCGCGTACTCGAGCGGAGCCGGGGAGATGGCTCCGTCCTGCGTCACCACCCACGAGTTGTAGCGCTTCTCGGACACCTCGCGGAGCTTGCCGTCCTCGTAGCAGACGACGTGCAGGGTGAAGCTCGGCGCGTTGATGGTGGGCTTCCCGTACTGGTAGCACTCCAGGTTGCCGCGGCGCTCCTTGCTGGTGGGCTGGCCGAGGCGGGACTGCACCTCCTGCGGCGACATGCCCTTGCGCACCGTCCGGAGACCCCAGAGCGTGTCCACGCGGATGGGGGTGGCCTCCGGCTCGAACCTCACGGTCAGCATGCCGAGTCCGATGATCAGCAGCAGCGCCGCGGGATACAGGAAATACCGGAGGTCGACGCGGGACCTCGGCTGGTCCGTGTAGGCGTGGAAGATGACTCCGCGCTCGGCTGCGCCCGTCTCGGTCACTTCCCGCTGGTGCTCTGGCTGGCTCACGCCGTGTGACATGCCCCGGTGAGGGGTCCGGATGCAAGCAGGTCGATACGGAGACCGGTGGATCGCACGCTCGTTGCCCGACAGAAGGCCCGGACCGGGCTTCGTGCGGTCGGCTGCCCGCTCGGGTGGCCCGATTCGAGAAACGGTAGCTTTCTCAGTCCCTCGGAGGGCGGGCGATGTGCTCTCTTGCGCCGCATGACGCGCCCCCTTATCTACCGCCGCTACGGAGGCTCGCTCCAGGTCTCCATTCCCTCCTTCGAAGTGCTCGTGGAGGCCATCCGCATCCCGGAGACGCAGTGGCTCGCCACGGCCTGCCCCGTCGAGGGGCTCAACTGCGACCCGCGGTTCCTCGCCTTCGTCGACACGGACAAGAACGGACGCATCCGCGTCACCGAGGTGCGGGCCGCCGTCGAGCACGCGGCGAAGCTGCTGAAGTCGTACCGGGGCGCGGACGCGGCGAGTGACGTGCTCGAGCTGGACGCGCTCTCGGACGAGGGCGTGAAGCTGCGGGAGGTGGCCGGCATCCTGCTGGAGACGCTGAAGGTGGAGGACCGGACGCGCATCTCGCTGGAGCAGGTGCGGGCCAGCGAGAAGGCGCTGCTCGCGGCGGGGCAGAACGGGGACGGCATCGTTGCCCCGGTGCTCCTGCCCGTGCCGCTGCGCCCCCTGGCGGAGAAGCTCATGGCCAGCTTCCCCGAGGTGAAGAACCGCTCGGGGCAGGCGGGCGTGGACCTGCCCATGGTCCAGCGCTTCCGGGAGGAGCGGACCGCGCTGCTGGCACACCTCGCGGGACGGGCGGCGGTGCTCGTGTGGGGCGAGCGGAGCGTGGAGCAGGCCCAGCGCATCCAGGAGATCCGACCGCTGCTCGACACGTATTTCCTGCAGTGCCGGCTGGTCGCGGCCCAGCCCGAGGCCGTTACGAGCCTCAAGCTGGAGGCGGGCCGGGTGCAGGGCGCGCTCGGAGACACCCAGGCGCTCTCGCGGGTGGTGTCGGAGTTGCCCGTGGCGCCTCCCGAGCCCGGGGAGCGCTCCGCTGGTCCCGGCTGTACCGGGGCCAAGCGTTCGAGAAGCTCGAGGCCTTCCGGCGGGACGTGGCGGTGCCCCTTACCGGGGACATGGCGACGCTCGCGGACACCGCCTGGCGCGAGCTGTCCGCGAAGGCCGAGGCCATCCTGGCGTGGCAGGCGCGGATCGACGCGAGCCCCTTGCGCACCTGGGTGGACGCGCTGTCGGACGTCACGGACGCGGAGCTCGATGCCCTCGAAGCGGCGTGCCGGGCGGACCTGGCGCTGAAGGACAAGCTGGACGCGGTGGACGAGCTGGAGCGGTTGATCCTCTACCAGCGCTGGCTGCTGACATTCGCCAACAACTTCATCAGCATGCCGGACCTCTACCAGACGAAGCGGCGCGCGCTGGTGGAGAAGGGGACGCTCATCCTCGAGGGGCGCCGGTACAGGCTGTCGGTGCTGGTGACGAACCACGCCGCGCACTTCGCGCTGACGAGCCAGGGGACCACCTGCACCCTCTACGTGCAGGTGATGGCGAAGGAAGGGGGCGAGCACTACGAGGTGGCCGTGCCCGCCACGCGCGGTCGGAGCCGCGAGCTCGCGGTGGGCAAGCGCGGCGTGTTCTATGACATGGAGGGCCGCGAGTTCGACGCCGTGGTGACCCAGGTGGTCCGCCAGCCCGTCTCCTTGTGGGAGTCGATGACGATGCCGTTCGAGCGGATCGGCCAGTTCATCTCCTCGAAGATCGAGGGGATGGCGGCCGCCGGGGAGAAGACGCTCGATGCGCAATTGGAGACGGGCTATGCGCGGGCCCCCGGGCTCGTTCCCCCGGCCGTGCCGGCACCCGCTCCGGCCGCGCCAGCCCCGGGGGCTCCCGCGGCGCCACAGCCAGCGGGAGGGCCGGGGGGCCTCATCGCGGCGGTGGGTATCACGTTCGCGGCCGTCGGCTCGTCGCTCGCCTTCATCATGAATCAGGTGAAGTCGCTCACGCTCTTCGATGTCATCACGGCGGTGATCATCATCGTCACCGCGGTCATGGTGCCCTCGGGCCTGCTGGGGTGGCTCAAGCTGCGCAGGCGCAACCTGGCGCTGCTGTTGGAGGGCTCGGGCTGGGCGCTCAATGACCGGTTGGGGCTCACGCGAGACCTGGGGGCCCTCATCACCCGTCGGCCGAGGCTGCCGAAGAACGCCACCGTGGATCACACGGATGTGCTGCGCTCCGTCCTCGTGACGGTGCGCGAGGACGAGGAGGCGGAGCCACGTTCGCCGGGGGTCTGGATCGGCATCTCGCTCCTCATCCTCTTCGTCGTGCTCTGGCAGTTCCGCGAGCCGCTTGTCCGCGAGGCCTGCCAGCGTCAATGGATGGCGGGCAGCATGTGCGACGCGCTGATGTCACCCGGTGCCTCTCCGGGCGTGCCACCCGTCCCCTCCGAGCCAGCGAAGCCCTGAGGCTCGGAGCTACTTCCAGCCGAGCAGCTCGCGCAGCAGGGGCGTCATCTGCTCGGCCGTCCGTTGGTGCGTCTTCTGGCTGGGGTGCCAGGTACAGCCCAGGCCTTCGTCGTCGAGCCTGGGAGGGACCTCGACGAAGTGCACGCGGGTATCGCCGGCCTGGCGCAGGGCCTCGACCATGCCGGAGATGAGGGCACGGGCGTGGGTGCGCGCCTTGAGGTCCTTGGGGTGGCTGTCGATGATGCCGGAGCCCAGGACGCAGACGATGTGGGCACCGGGGTAGTTGCCGCGGATGCGCTCCACCAGGGCACGGTAGGCGCCGCGGAAGCGCTCCTCGCCGGGGTGCTCCTTCCAGAAGTCGTTGGCGCCGAGCTGGATGACCACCGCGTCGGGCACCCAGGACGTGAAGTCCCAGCGGCTGTCCTCGCGAAAGGGGAGGGTGCGCTCGTAGAGCTGGGGCAGGGTGGGGGTCGGGTCGTTCGAGTAGTTGACGGCCACGCCCTTGCCGGAGAAGGCGATGAAGGAGGGCTCGGCGCCGAGGGCCTGGGTGGTGAGGGCGGCCCAGGAGAGGGAGTTGCGCTGGGTCTCCGCGTTGAAGCTGCAGAGCTCGTTCTTGCCCTCGATGCCGTAGCCGGTGAGGCCCGAGTCGCCGATGAACTCGATGCGGCGCGAGGGCCCGGGAGGCGCGGGCAGCAGCCGGGCGCCCGGGGCCAGCTCCAGCCCGAGGAGCTGGGTCTCTCCGACGACGGACTCGGTTTCTTTCTCCAGGCGCAGCACGTGCTCACCCTCGGGGAGGCCCTCGGCGATGCGGTAGAGCAGGGGCCCCTCACCCACGTAGAGGTCACGGAAGGGCGCGCCGTCCACGCTGAAGCGGAAACGGTTGGGAGCACGCTCCTCGCCCTTGGGCAGATCGAGCAGGCGCAGGCCGAGGGAGGTGCCGGTGAATCGCACGGTGAGGGACGTGCCACCCCAGGCGAAGTGGGGGCCACCCGGGTCTCCACGTTCCACCCGGCCGCTGAAGCGCAGCTCCGGGGCCTGGGGGGACACCTGGACGGGGACGGTGCGGCATCCACTGAGCGCGGCCAGGGCCAACAGCACGCCCATCCAGCCCCAGTGCTCGCACATCGACCAGGATTTGGGAGGAAGGCTCATCCCATTCATTCTAACCCCTGAGACCCGTCGGCCCCCCGGGTCGCGCTCTTGGAAAACCTGTCCGACTGTCGGACAGGTTTCTGAAGACCGAGCCCGGCGGGCCCTTGCTTCCGAACTGTGCTTGGGCACTTCAGCTCGCGATGGTGGTGGGGCCCTCGGGGGGCGGACGGGAGATCCACGCGGCGATGAAGACGTCCAGCTCGCCGCGCAGCACGTCCTTCACGCGCGGAGTGCCGGCGCCGGTGCGCGGGTCCTCCACCCGAGCACCCCGGCCCAGGTAGTAGCGCCGGGCCTCGTCCGCCGTGTGGCTGCCGCCCTGGCCCTTCACCACTCGCGAGGCGATGTCCTTCAGCTCGTCCAGCTCGCCCGCGCCCGCCAGCGTCATCATCCGGCCGGTGGTCTCGTCCCGCACCGTCACTTCCGTCTTCACCCGCGCGAGGAACGTCCCCTCGTGCCGCCTCACGTCGCGGCCCTCCACGTCCAGGCTCTCCGCCTCCTGCACCGGTCCTCCCCGGTGCACCCGCACGTAGGCACGCTGGCGCTTCTCCTCGTCGATGCGCCGGTGCAGGCCCGCCTCGCCCGCCAGGTAGCCGTAGGCTCCCGGTCCGGCGATTCGCACCACCACCCGGAAGGGCTCCTCCGCCTCCGCCACCGCGATGGCCTCGTAGCCGCGCCGCTCCGCCCAGCCCAGGTACATGGTCGCCAGCTCCTGCACCCAGGTGTCTTGTCCCTCGCCCGTCTCGCTCGCGCAGATGTCCACCAGCGCGTCGTCGACGTGGTCCGTCGCTCCCGCCGCGTCCAGCGCCTCGGCCATCTGCACCTCGCGCGCCACCTCCTCCACCTGCTTCGCCGCCGACGCGAGCTGCGCCTCGCCCCTCGCCTCGCGCACCAGCCGCCGCGCGAACTGGTCCGCTCCTCCATCCGGTCCAGCTCGTTGAGTTGAGCCTCCACCGTCCGGAAGGCCCGCAGCGTCGAGGCCGCGCGCTGCGGGTCGTCCCAGAGGTTGGGCGCCTGTGTCTCCGCCAGCAACTGCGCGCGTCGCTCCTCCAGCCTCGGCCGGTTCGCCGACACCGACAGCGCCCGCGCGCGGCCCACCAGCCGGTCCATCTCGTTGAGCAGCGACTTCTTGTCCAGCCGCCGCTTCACCGCGGACACCGACTTCTCCGTGGGCAGCGCGAGCTGCGCCGTCTCCTCGCGCGGGCGCGGCGCGAGCTCGGCCACCGCCACCACCTTGCCGCCCGGTCGGGTCTCCACCCGCACCGGTGTTCCCGGGGGCAGTGGCCGGCGGGCGATCTCCACCGCCAGCGCCGCGGTGAGCGTCTTCTCGATTTCCCGCTGCAGGTAGCGCGCGCCGAACTGCGGCGAGTAGCCGCGCTCCACCAGCAGGTCCACCACCTCCGGTGTCACCTCCACGTCCAGCGCACGTGCCCGGATGCCCTCGCGCTCCAGCACCCGGCCCACCTCGCGCTGGGCGATGCTTGCGGATCTCCACCTTCGTCAGCGGCTGGAAGTGGCAGATGGCGTCGAAGCGGTTGAGGAACTCGGGGCGGAAGGCCTCGGCGATGCGCCGGTCCACCTCGGTGATGCAGCTCCTCGGGACGGCGCGAGCCCGTGAAGCCGATGGCCGGCTCGCGGTACACCTCGGCGCCCACGTTGGACGTGGCCACGATGACGGTGTTGTTGCAGGAGCACCGTCTCGCCCGCGCCGTTGACGAAGGTGCCCTCGTCGAAGAGCTGGAGGAAGCGGTCGTGCACGCTGCGCGCGGCCTTCTCGAACTCGTCGAGCAGCAGCACGGTGAACACCTTGCCCTCGAGCAGCGCGCGTCAGCTCGCCGCGCTTCGTCTCCAGCGCGGGAGCCCACGAGGCCCCGAAGGGGACGCTCTCGTCGCCGTCGTTGGGGAAGTCCGCCATGTTGAGGCGCACGAGCCGGTCCTGCGAGCCGAAGAGGTACTCGGCCAGCAGCTTGGCGAGCTGCGTCTTGCCCACGCCGGTGGGACCGGCGAAGAGGAACACGCCGAGCGGCCGGCGCGGGTCGTTGAGCCCCGCCTTGAGCAGCGCCACCGAGCGCAGCACGGCCTGCACCGCGTCCGTCTGGCCCAGCAGCCGCTCTCCGAAGAAGCGCTCCGTCTCCTCCAGATCCAGCGGCATCGCGTCGTCCACCACGAAGCGCGGCAGTCGGGTGGTGGCGCAGAAGCGGGTGAGGACGTCCTCGGGGCCCACGCGGTCCTTGGCCGCGCTGGCGGCCTCCGCGGCCGTCTCCTTGAGCAGCTCGATGGCCTTGCGCGGCAGCCGCTGCGCCAGGAGGAACTTGGAGGCCAGCCGCAGCGTCAGGTCGCACGCCGCCGGGTCGATGGGCAGGTGCAGCTCGCGCTCCAGCTCCTCGGCCACGCGGCCCAATATCCAGCGGGCCCGCTCGGCGGGCGGCTCGTTGCACGGGCACGAGGTGGAGCCGCTCGGCGAAGGCCTCGTCCGCGCGCAGCAACTCCTGCACGCGCTTGGGCTCGGTCTCGAAGATGAAGCGGATGCCCCCGGTGCGCAGGGCGCGGAAGGCCACGGGGGCCAGGGGCCCGCCGATGACCGCGGGCAGGTCCCGGATGTAGACGATGGGGCAGGGGTGCCGGCTCAGCCAGCGCCAGCAACTCCTCGAAGCTCTCCGCCGCCTGGCGCTGGGTGCTGCGCGCCAGGATGTTGGCGACGGACACCTCCACCATGCGCGCGTTGGCCAGCTCCGCGTCCACGCGGCCCTCGGTGATGCGGCGCGCCACCTCCTGCACCACGGCGGACTTGCCCACGCCGGGCTCCCCGGAGAGCAGCGGGTGCTTGCCCCCTCGCGTGAGCAGGCCCAGCACTTCCGTCACCGGACCGTCCACGCCGTGCGCGGCCGTCAGCTTCCCGTCTCGCGCCAGCGCGGTGAGATCGCGGTCGATGAGACGCTCGTTGTCCTCGCTCTTCCTCGTGGCCATGGTCGGGAACGCCTCGTCGGCGCAGGGGCACTCTAGCGTGCTGAATCGCAGTGGTGGACCCCGACCTCGCGTCGGGACCTCTCAATTCAATCCCTGTCGCCCGGGCGCATTCCCGACCCGGCCCCCGACGTGCCGCTCAGCACTCGGCGGCGGGGTGCCCCCAGGGGTTGGAGGCTGGGGTCTGCCGCAGCAGGGCCTCCAGCCGGCGGGCCCGGGCGCTGGCGCTCTCGGGATGCTGGGCGGGAGGGCGAGAGGGCTGGGCCGCGATACTCAGGCGCACCGCCTGGCGCGCGAGGCGCTTCTCCACCTCCGGGGACCACCGACCGAACTCGAGCCATTCCATGTGCCGCTCCTTCCGCGTAGGGGTTGCTTGCAGCGCGCATCCATGCGCCCGACACGCGGGTGGGTTCACTACGCCGCGCGTCAGTGCGGAGCGGAAATGGTGGATTCCGAACTTCCAGGGTTCACGGGGTTGTGACCCCGACGTTTCAGCTCAGGGTCCGGACTCGACGTGGGGGATGGCGCGCAGGTACTCGTAGATGGCGCGCAGCTCCCGGTCGCTCATGTTCTTGTAGATGGGCCACGGCATCACCTGGAGGATGTCGCCGTCCTCCTCCCTGCCGGTGCGCATGTAGCGCTGGAACTCCTCGAAGTCTGCGCCTCCCGGGTTGCCGGAAGCATCCGGGGTGATGTTGGGCGAGACGAGGGTCGGGCCGAAGGGCGTCCCACCCCCGAGGAAGCGCGCCGCGTTGATCTTCTCCGGCTCTCCCTTGAAGGGGTCGCCTCCCGGCTCGAAGGGAGGGTTGGTGTGGCAGTCGTTGCAGGCGGCCTGCGCGTTGACGATGTAGCTGCCCAGGCCCACGAGGTCGCGGTCCTTCCCGTCCAGGTTGAGGGGCACGGGGGAGAGGGAAAGACCCCTTTCGATCTTCTCCTGCTCCGATTCGTCGTCGTCATTGCCGCAGCCCAGACCCAGCACGGGAGCAGCGAGCACGAGGCCGAACACCGCCCAGCGTCCCAATTTGAAGTCGCGCATCTGTGTCTTCCCCTTCCCGGCGGGGATGCCGGGCGCGCGGGACACTAGGCTCCTGGGGCGGGGGGCTCACCCGTCCGGCGGTCACACGACACCGTCGGAAAGAGGGCAGAGGAACGGAAGGCGGAGGACTCGAACCCCAGACCGGAAGCCGGTCCGCACCCGCTAGCAACGGGGCCTGGCGCCATCGCCAGTTCACACTTCCAGAAGAGACGGAACAGAAGGCAAGGGACTCGAACCCCGAGCGCGTCATGCGCCCGCACCGCTTTCGAGGCGGGCCGCCGGGCCTCCGGCGTCGACCTTCCAAATATGCCGGCAGCAGGGCCCGCCTGCCGGCGTGCGGGGCGTACGGGTGTCGGGAACGCCTCTGGCCTTCCCTGTCAGCACTGCTCCTGTCACGGAGCAGAGCCGGGGAACCACCTCTGGTGGTTCCCCTTCACCCGCCGCTCACTCCTCCAGCTCCGTGTGCCAGTACGCGACGTCACGGAGGAACTTCTTCCACGAGACGGGCATGCCCTTCTCGTGGGCGAAGGTGAGCTGCACCGAACCCGTGAGCTTGCGAGGCTTCACGGGAGCGGAGAGCAGCGCCATCCCCGCCTGCACCGGCGTGCGCCCACCCTTCTTCTGGTTGCAGGGCACGCAGGCGATCACGATGTTCTCCCAGGTGGTACGGCCGCCCTGGGCCCGGGGCACGACGTGGTCGTACGTGGCCTCGGGGCGCGACACCTTCCGGCCGCAGTACTGGCACCGGCAGCCATCGCGCATGTAGACGTTGTCGCGGCTGAACTTCACGCCGCGCCCGCCCCGACGCGCGCCGCGCAGGAAGCGGATGACGGAGGGCATCCGGATCTCGACGGTGACGGAGCGGACGAGGCGGTCGTCGTACTCCTCGACCACCTCGACCTTCCCCTGCCACAGCAGCATCACCGCTCGCTGCCAGGAGATCCGGGCCACGGGCTCATAGGACTGGTTGAGGACCAGTGTCTCCATGACTCGGTTGTCCTTCTTGGGGGGTATGTCCGCGGCGAGAGTCGAACTCGCACGTGAGCTGGGTTTGAGCCAGCCGCCTCTCCCGATTGGGCCACGCGGACGCGTTGGGGAGTCTGTTGCAGTGCACGCCCCGGGGATCGAACCCGGCGAAATTGGTGTGTGGGACCAACGCCGTCTCCAGCTGGCTCGGCGTGCGAAGAAGGTCGGCTGGAGGGACTCGAACCCTCTGGAACCGGATTCACGACCGGTGGCTCACCCTTTGCCTTCAGCCAACATGCTGCGTGAAACAGTGCTCCCGGTCGGGTTCGAACCGACGACCCCCGGTTTACGAAACCGGTGCTGCTACCAGCTGAGCTACAGGAGCAAAACGAGTGCCGTCCCCAGGAATCGAACCCGGTCCTCCCGCTCTTCAGACGGGCGCGCGGACCACCTACGCCAGGACGGCATGATGAAGAAGTTGCGGAGCAGGGAGTCGAACCCTGCGACCCAGGCGTATGAGACCCGGTGGGACGTCCGGTCCCACTCCGCATCGAAGCTGTGCCCCCGGCAGGATTCGAACCTGCGGCCTCACGGTCCGGAGCCGTGCGCTCTGTTCCCCTGAGCTACGGAGGCGAAATGTCTGGGTGACAGGATTTGAACCTGCAACCTCGCGGATCCGAACCGCGCGCTCTACCAAGTTGAGCCACACCCAGATGAAACGGTTGAAACGGAGTCGGGGTGGCCGGATTCGAACCGACGACCTCGTGCACCCCAAGCACGCGCTCTCGTCCAGACTGAGCTACACCCCGAGTTGCTCCACGGGAGGGACTCGAACCCCCAATCTTGCGGTTAACAGCCGCCTGCTCTGCCATTGAGCTACCGTGGAATGTGTTGCCTGTGCTGCGACAGCTCCGGGAGCAGGATTCGAACCTGCGTCTGCGGGGTCAGAGCCCGCCGTCCTGCCGCTGGACGATCCCGGAATAGGTGGAGCGGGTGACGGGATTCGAACCCGTGTTTCCGACTTGGGAGGCCGGTGTCCTGCCGCTGGACGACATCCGCGTATGAGTACCTCCGGAGGGACTCGAACCCTCACCGTCCGCTTAAGAGGCGGATGCTCTACCCGTGAGCTACGGAGGCGTGTGCCGCCTCGCTTGAGGGCAGGCGGCGCTTCACCACTGCGATTCAGTTGTCAGAGAACCCGTACTTCCACTGCGGAGTGGGGACGCTGGGAGTTGAACCCAGCGGGCCATTGAAGGCTCCGGCTCTACAGGCCGGTGCGTCTTCGCGTAACGCTCTACGTCCCCGGAGGAGTGAGGCTGGAAAAGCGAGAGGCCGGGCCCCTTTCGGGAACCCGGCCTCTTTCGCCGCCGCCTCACTTCGGGAGGCGGAGCATCAGAAGAGGCCAGGGTGTGGCGGGTCGAAGGAGCCGCGGGAATCGCGCCCGTCGACGGGATACAGCGGATACGAGGAGGCGGGGACCGGGCGGATGCTGAAGCGCACGGGCTTGAAACCGGCGTTGCTGTGCTGCTTCGGATTCATCGTGCTCTGCTTCGTCATCGTCCGCATCGTCACCGCTCCTTTCACGGGTAATGGACGCTGGGTTCCCGGAATCCTGACGCGGCATTTTCCCGGAGTTTTTCGGACGGTTTCGGAGAGCGAGCAGCCAGGCGGCGCACCCGGGAGGGCCCGGCTTGGTAGATTCGGCGCCATGCGCGTCCAAGGAGGGTGCGACACATGGCTCGCAACGTGAGATGGGGACTGCTCCTGCTGGCGACCGGTCTGCTCCAGGCGGGCTGCCGCTGGTCCGACTACGACGGCATCTCCACCTCCGATGGAGGTGTGGGGCAGGGAGGAGGTGGCGGTGGCTGGTGGGACGGACGCGGGAAGTAGCGATTATGTCGGCGGCGTCGACGGTGGCCCCCCGACACTCTCCTGGCTGGAGGGCCCTGGGACCTTCGACGACACGTTCGACACGTTCGACACCACGCGTTGGCGCCGCTCGGATGGCTGGGCCAGCAGCGAGGACTTCAATGCCGGCTGGCGTGCCGACCACGTGCGGGCCAACGGTGGGATCCTGGAGCTGCAGCTCGACAAGACGCCGTGCCCGGACGGGTGCTCCGGCCGCCCCTATGCTTCGGGCGAGGTCGCCTCCACGCGGCTCCACGGCTACGGGCGCTACGAGGTCCGGATGAAGCCCGCGCGCGGCTCGGGCACGCTGACGTCCTTCAGCATCTACACGGGCCCGGCTGAGAATACGCGCTGGGATGGCATCGACATCGCCTTCGTCGGGCTGAACACCCGGCGGATGCAGATGAACTACGTGGTCAACGGACAGGGCCACTACGCGGGGCTCGACCTTCCCTTCGACGCCGCGGAGGCCTTCCACACCTACGGCCTCGAATGGACGCGCGAGGCCCTCCACTGGTACGTCGACGGCTCGCGTGTCCAGAGCGCGACGGGCCCGCTGGGGTCGTTGCCCTCCCATCCGGGGCGGATCATCATGAACTTCTGGCCCGGCGTCGGTCCGGGCACCGAGTACTGGATGGGCTCCTTCACCTGGCCGGGCTCGCCGATGGTCTCCTTCTATGACGAGGTCCGCTACGGGCTGGCCGCTCCGAAGGAGGTGGTGGAGGACTTCGAGGCGCTCGGCACCTGGACGATGTCGGTCGGGTCGGGCTCGCGGCTCAACGTCTGGCTGCATGAGTATGGGCACGTGGGGAACACGTTCGTGCTGGAGTACGACATCGCCAGCTCGTCGCAGGCCAGCCTCGCGCGCACCTTCGAGACGCCCCTGGATTGGAGCCAGGGGCACTACCTGAACTTCTGGTTCCACGGCACCAACACCGGAGACTCCTTCCGCCTGGAGCTGTGGGACAACGGCGACAGCGCGGACTCGGCCGAGCGCTTCGAGTTCGGCTTCAAGGATGACAACGTCGGCTGGAAGTGGATGAGCGTGCCCCTGTCGGCCTTCACCCGGCGGAACGACTGGCAGCCCGCGGGCGCACCCAACGACGGGCTCACCCTGAAGGCCGTGCGCGGCATCGCCGTCCAGCCGCTGAACGGCAACAACCACACGGTGTTCCTCGACGAGATGGAACTGGAGCGCTGGCCCTCCCCGTGAGCCGGTAGTATGGCGGCTCCATGAACGCTCCTGTCCAAGGCCCTCTCTCGGGCCAGACCGCCCTCGTCACGGGGGCCAGCTCCGGTATCGGCGCGGCCTGCGCCGAGCTCCTCTCCGCCGCTGGTGCCCGCCTCGTCCTCACCGGCCGCCGCGAGTCCCGCCTCGAGGAGCTCGCCGCGCGCCTGCCGGGTCCCTCGCACGTCCTCCTCTTCGACGTGAGCCAGCGCCGCGAGGTGGAGGACTCGCTCGCCCGGCTCTCCCCGCCCTTCTCCGAGGTGGACATCCTCGTCAACAACGCCGGCCTGGGCCTGGGGCTCGAGCCCGCGCACCAGGGCTCGCTCGATGACTGGGAGCGGATGATCGACACCAACTGCAAGGGCCTGCTCTACGTGACGCGCGCGCTGCTGCCGGGCATGGTGGCGCGCAACCGCGGGCACGTGGTGAACATCGGCTCGGTGGCGGCCACCTACCCGTACCCGGGCGGCAACGTCTACGGCGCCACCAAGGCCTTCGTCCACCAGTTCTCCCAGAACCTCAAGGCGGACCTGATCGGCACCCGGGTGCGCGTCACCAACATCGAGCCCGGCATGGTCGAGACCGAGTTCTCACTGGTGCGCTTCAAGGGCGATGCCTCGCGCGCCAACGCCACGTACGCGGGCATGGAGCCGCTCACCGCGCGGGACATCGCGGACATCGTGGTGTGGACGGCGTCGCGACCGGCCCATGTGAACATCAACCTCGTCGAGGTGATGCCGGCCGACCAGGCCTTCGGGCCCTTCGCGGTGAAGCGGCGGTAGGCCCCGGGTCAGAAGGCCACGCCGAAGGCCAGTCGAGGGGTGGGCACGAGCTCCACACGGATGGCCTCCTCCTCGGAGGACTCGAGGTCCGGGATGGCCCGGTACTGGGCCGAGAGCCCCGCCGCGACCGTGAGGCGGTTGAAGAGCACCAGGGTCCAGCCGACGTTCCCGCCGAGCCCCAGCCCGAAGCCCTTCCGCAGCTTCTGGTCCTGGTAGGCGCGCTGGTAGTCCACGCCGAACTCGGGTCCGAAGTAGATGCCGCTGGGGGCGCTGCCGAGCACGAAGAAGCGCGTGCCCAGCGTCCCTCCGAGCGACAGGTTCCAGGAGTGCTCCGCTTGGCCATAGGCGAACTCGGGCGCGAGGTAGACGGAGAAGCCCCGGCCGAAGGCGCGCTCGTACTCGACGCCGAGCCGCTCGTCCCGGAGCACCATCGGGTTGATGGTGAAGGTGTTCCGGGCACCCAGGTCTTCGGGAGGGGGCGGGGCCGCGGGCTTCCCGAGCCCCGAGAACCAGTTCTGGATGCGGGTCACGAAGTCTTCCGCCAGCGCTACCCGCGGGCAGAGGACACAGAGGGAACAGAGGAGCAACGCGACACGGTGCATGAGGACCTCGTGCCCTGGAGCATATCCCCCTTCCTTCAGCTCGCGGTCGGCGTCACCGCCACGAGGCTCACCATCGCGTCACGGCGAGTGCCGTGCTTCACGAAGTCCTGCACTACCCGTGCGAGCGTGGCGCCGAGCTGGCCGATGAGCGGCAGGTGCGCGCCGCCCTCGCAGGTGGCCTGGCCCACGGTGTCCTCGGCGTCCGGGACGAAGCGCTCGTCCCAGCGCACCAGCCCGAAGGTGCCGTCCGCCGCCAGCGCCCCGTGCACCAGCGGCTTGCCCGCGCTCCGGGCGAACCCGCTCAGCAGCAGCCGGCTCTCCTGGTTGTCGAAGCAGTCGACGAGCAGGTCCGCGCTCCCGCACAGCGCCGCCACGTTGTCCCGCGTCACCCGCACGCCGAAGGCCTCGGCCTTCACCCCGTGCAGGTTGAGCAACTGGAGCTTCAGCGCCTCCGCCTTGTTCTTCCCCACCGAGGGCTTCACGAAGGCCTGCGCCAGCAGGTTCTTGGACTCCACCCGGTCGAAGTCGATGAAGACGAGCGTCGCCTCCAGGTTGCGGCACAGCACCGCCGCCGTGGAGCCGATGGCCCCCACTCCGCAGAAGACGATGCGCATGGTGGGCCCTCCCTCACGCCCCGAAGGGCACCTTGGGCCGCAGGTAGATGCGCTCCTCGCCCCGGGGCCCGCGGAACCGGTCCACCACGTAGTGGGCGAAGGCGTCCTCGCGCAGGTTGGCGATGTGCAGCCCCGGCGCCCCGCCCGAGCGCACCACCTCCACCGCGATGCGCCGCACGTCCACGTCCGCCACGTGGCCGTCCAGCTCCAGCGGCAGGTCCGAGGACAGCCCGTTGTAGGTGATGTTCAGCGTCGCCATGTCACGCCTCCTCGCGTCCACTCCGGCCCGGACCGAGGGCTCGGCCCGGCCGGGTTTTCCGCTTGGGAGACGTGAGGCGGACGGTGTTCCTGACGACTCAGTGGTCGCCGTAGCGCTTCTCGCCGGCCTCCACGCGCAGCTTCAGACGGTTCTGCGGCGGAGGCAGCGGGCACGTCGCGTAGGGCGAGAAGGCGCACGGGGGGTTGTAGGCCTGGTTGAAGTCCAGCACCACCTTCCCGTCCCGGGGCAGGTCCGCGTACAGGAAGCGGCCCGCGCCGTACGTCTCCGTGCGGTTGGTCAGGTCCGAGAAGATGATGAAGAGCTGCGGGTCCCCGGGCTCCTGCGTGACGTCCAGCCGGTACTCCTGGCCGTTCACCGTGAACACCGCCGTGCCCGGCGAGTTCATCTCCTCCACCGTGCCGAGCATCGTGGGCACCGACAGCTTCCGGGGCGTGGCCGCCGGCTCGAAGCGGCCCTCGACGCGCCAGGCCGCGCTCACCGGGTAGGTGGGGATGCCGTGGAACTTCTTGCGCGCCTCGGCCTCCGAGTCCTTCACCCGGATGCCAATCCGCTCTGCCCGGCGGATGACGAAGAAGCGCAGCGTCCCCAGCGAGAGCACATCCGGCGTGCCGTCGGAGTCGTCGCGCAGCTCGCCTCCGGTGAAGGGCTGGCCGGCCCGGGTGAGGGTGACTCCCGGCGCGACGGCCAGCGTCACCTTGCCGCCCTTCAGGGTGAGGGTGCCGATGCGCGCCGGCGTCCCCGCGGGGAAGACGCACTCGTTCTCCTCCGAGGAGCCGAAGTCGTTGGCGCCTTCCTTCAACCAGTGCAGCCCCACCAGGGTGAGCCAGCCATCATCGGACGTGAGGCTCGCGATGCGCTTCTGGTGCCAGGCGCGCGTCTCGGCCTCGAGGTCGGGCGGCTTCGTCTCGGAGGGCTTTGTCTCGGAGGGCTTCGTCATGGTGGTCTTTCCCTTGGGGGGGGCGGCGAGCGGCGGGGGCCGCGAACGCCAGCGCGGAGAGGGTCAGCAGACGAGCAATTCGCATGGCCCGGACGATGGCAAGACCTCCGGGGCCCGTCCACCGCCTCGGAGTCCGGGGCGCGGCCGATGGCCCGCCGGGCCCACGGGAAGGCGGTACGCTTCGGCTCGCCTTTCCGCTAAGGGGGGGACCGATGGGGAACACAGGTGGAGCTGGGATGAACGTGTGGCAGCGGGGGCGGGAGCACCTGCCCGCGTTGCTGGCGGCGGCCTTCGGCGTGCTCTGGTTCATCCTGAGTCATGGAGACCGGACGCTGAACCCGGGCCAGGTGGACTGGCTGATGGTGGGCGACTGGTCCCAGCACCTCACGGGCTGGCTCTTCTTCCGCAACGAGCCGCTGCTGGGGCTTCCCCTCGGGGCCGTGCCCGGTCTGGCGCACCCGCTCGGGACGACCCTGGGCTACATGGACTCCATCCCCCTGGTGGCCCTGCTGCTGCGGCCCTTCGCGGGGCTGCTGCCGTTCCCGTTCCAGTACATCGGCCCCTGGCTCGCGCTGTGCTTCGCCCTCCAGGGCTATCTGGGTGCCCGGCTGACGGCGCTCTTCACCCCGAACCTGGCCGCGCACTTTCTCGGAGGCGCGCTCTTCGCGCTCGCGCCCGTGCTGATGTGGCGCCTGGGGCATGACAGCCTCTGCGCGCACTGGCTCCTGCTCGGGCTCTTCTGGGTGAACCTGCGCGACTGGCCGGACCGGGCGGGGGCGCGGCGCGCCGTGGCGGTGATGTTCCTCCTGATGGCGTTGAGCGCCACCATCCACCCGTACCTGTCCGCCATGGGGCTGGTGCTGGCGGCGGCGGCGCTGCTGCGGCTGCGTCTGGTGGACGGGACGCTCTCCTGGCGTGGGGTGGGACTCTCCCTGGGGGGGCTCGTCGCGCTCCTGCTGGGCCTCTTCTGGCTGCTCGGCTACGTGGGCACGAGCACCCCGGCCGGCATCGAGGGCTTCGGTGATGTCTCGTCGGACCTGCTCACGCTCGTCAATCCCATGGGCTGGTCCCGGCTGCTGCCCACCCTGAACACGGCGCGCGGCCAGTACGAGGGTTTCGGCTACCTGGGCCTGGGCGTGCTGCTCCTGCTCGGGCTGGGCGTGGGCTCCGCGCTGGTGTCGCGGCTGGCGCGGCACTCGGAGTGGACGCCCCAGTGGAAGCGCGCGCTGCCCCTGGCGGTGGGTTGCTTCCTGCTGGGCGTGTTCGCGCTCTCCTCGCGCGTCACCTTCGCGGGTCGGCCGGTGCTGGACCTGCAGGGGCTCTACGGGCCGGTGATGCGGCTCGTGGAGCCGTTCCGCTCCTCGGGGCGCTTCATCTGGCCGCTGCACTACGCCTTGCTGACGGGGGCGCTCGCGCTCGTGCTGGGTGCGTGGCGCCGCCGACCGTGGGTGGGCACGGGGCTGCTCGCTCTCGCCGTGGGCGTGCAGATGTTCGACCTCGGCCCGGCCGTGGCCCAGGAGCGTTTCCAGGGCCAGTCCTGGAACGCCCTGCGCTCGCCCGAGTGGGACCGGATGAAGGACGACTACCGCCACCTCGTGCTGTTCCCGCCGCAGCTCCACGACGGGAACGGCCGAGGCTGTCCGCACCCCGGAGCCGGCGCGCCCTTCACTCCCATGTTCGCGTACAAGGCGGCCTCCCTGGGGATGACCTTCAACAGCGCATACCTCGCGCGAGTGGACCCTGCCCGGGCCCAGGCCTACTGCACCGCGCTCCAGCAGGAGGCTGGGCGCGGCGAGTTCCAACCCGAGAGCGTCTACGTGGTCCACCCCGCGTACCTGGCGCCCTTCCTGCGCCACCCGGAGTCGGTGGTGTGTGGCGTGCTCGACGGCCACGCGGTGTGCGTCTCCTCCGAGAAGGAGAGCGGATTCCGGCGGGTGCTCGAGCGGCGACGCCTCCAGGCCCCTCCTGGTGTCAGGCCGTGAGGAGCGGGGAGGGCGCCTAGCGGCGGGTGGTGCGCTTCGCGGTGGTGCGCTTCGCGGTGGTGCGCTTCGCGGCCGTGCCTCGCCCGGTGGCGGTCCTGGCGGCGGTGGCGCGCCGGGCCACGGTCTTCCGGGCTGGACCTGCCTTCTTGGTGGGGCCCTTCTTCTGCGAGGCGGAGGGCTTGCGGCCGCCCACCGTGGCCTCGGACTTCCAGCCCTCCTTCTTGCGGAAGCTGCTGGTCGCGCCAGCACGCGTGGTCTTGCGTGCCGCCGCCCCCCTCGCCTGCTTGGCGGGGCGCTTCTTCTCCGGCTTGCGCTTCGCGACGGTGCGGCCCTTCTTGGCCGCCGGCCCCGTCTTGCCCATCTTCCGCCGGGCACCGGCCCGGCCCGTGGGCGTCACGGAGGCGGGGCGCTGGCCCATGGAAGGGGTGGTGGGCGGGGCCATCAGCTCGGCCGTGTTCTGCTGTTCGGCCTCTTGCGGCGGGCGTGACTCGTTCGTCATCCAGTGCTCCTCCTGAAGGTGAGCGAGTGCAAGCCTAGTCACTGTGCGCCAGCACCCAAGTGTTGTCGGCGCCGAGTGAACTCCACACGACGAATGCACGCGCGCATCGCGAGGCCCTGGAGCTAGAGGAGCCGGCGCACCACGAAGGCCAGCAAGCTGAGCAGCACGGAGAGCAGCAGCATCGAGGTCAGCGGGACGTAGACGCCGGGTGTGCTCGCCTTCCCAGCGCAGGTCGCCCGGCAGGCGGCCGAACCAGGACAGCGCGCCCGAGTACACCAGCAGCCCCACGACGGCGAGGACGAGCCCCGCCAGCACCAGCATCAGCCCCGCGGATTTCACCGAGCCCTCCTGGGGCAGCGCGCCCGTGCCCGGGGTCTGCCCACGCCCGTCCTCCCCGACAAGGGGGCTGCCGCCTCGCCTGCCCTCCCCCGCGGATGCTCCTCCGTCGGGAACCGTGACTCCCGACGGACAGGCGGGCGGGTTGCCAGTGGGGCCGCGTGCCCCAAGGTTCCCTGGACGAGGAGGAAGCCCATGGAAACGCGCGTACACGAGCTGCACCCGATGTTGATTCACGCTCCACTGGCGCTGTTGCCGTCCACGGTCATCGTCGACCTGGCGGCGACGTTCAGCCAGGACCGGAGGTTGGACCGGGCGGGCCGGACGCTGTGGTGGAGCGTCGCGGCGGGCGGGCTGCTCGCGGGTCTGGCCGGGATGGCCGCTTCCCAGGAGGTGAAGACCGACAAGCACTCCAAGGACATGATGTTCCTGCACGGGCTCGGCAACGTCGTCATCGTGCTGGGGGCCTTCGGGGTCGCCACATGGCGGGCGAGCCACCGTCCCTCTCTGCTCTCCACCCTCCTGGGACTGGGCGCGTTCGCCTTCGCCTCCTATACCGGCTGGCTGGGCGGCGGAGATGGTGTACTCGCAAGGCGTGGGGGTGAAGGAGATGACCCTGAAGGGCGAGGAGCTCGACCAGCTCAGCCCGCCGCTCATGTCGCGCGCGGCGCCCATCCGGATTCTCCGGGATGCGGTGAAGGGCCTCGGGTGGCTGCTGGGCCGCGCCCGCGGCGTCTTCTCCGGCCGCGACCAGCTCGACCCCAGCGCCTTCGGCGTGAAGGCCGTCGAGCAGAAGCTCGGGACCCAGCCTCCCGTCGAGCAGGGCGGCTACCGTTCCGAGCTCCGTCCGGTGTGAGCCCGGCCCGGAGCGCTCAGCGTCCGCTCTCCTCCAGGGCCCGGCGCAGGGCGAGCGCCATCCGCCGGATGGCGTAGCCCTCGAAGTCCTCGACCGGGTCCACGCTGGAGGGGAACACCTCCAGCACGCTGTCGAGGTAGCTCACCGCGAGCGCTCTGGGGGGCCGTGTGTCACTCGGGGGAGGGGTTGCCTTCAGCGACTCCTCGAGCAGGAAGGCCCCTGTCACGAGGCTCTGCCAGCGATCCGTCCGTCCCTCATCGTCGTGCTCGTTCGCGCTCACGCGCCGCATCCTACCGGCTCATGCGCCTCGAAGAAGTCTCCGTCGAACCGACGAGTGTCACCTTCTGGAGGGCGGAGAGGAGGTGCGGTTACCGCCGGATGGTCGAGGGAGCTCATTCCGGAGTCGGCCCGCATGTGTCCGGCCCAGGCGGGCTCTTCGGTGACGATGAAGTCTCGACCGTCCTCGCGCACCACCATGCCGTCGGGCGCCACCACCGAGAAGCGCACTGGCCGTCCGAGCGCCTCGGTGAGCGCCGCCATCGTCGTCTCGTCCTCGGCGCTGAAGCCCAGCGGTCCCACCGGGTGGCTGTGAGCAATCTCCTCCAGCTCGTCGCGCAGCCGCCAGATGGCCTCCCAGCGTGCGCGCGAGTCCGGCAGCCAGCACGGGACTGTCCGAGGCATCGCTCCACAGCACCGTCCCGTCCCGGCCGATGAGCAGGCAGACCTCGCGCTTGTCCATGGGAAGGCCCTCACGCGTGCCGGGTGATGACCAGCACGTCGTCCTCGATGGCCTCGCGGATGACCGACGGCAGGCTCTCCAGCGTCACCTCCCGGTCCGCTCCCGCGAGGCAGATGCCCGCGTCCACCACCTGCAGCGTGTCTCGCCTCGACGATGCTGATGAAGCGCTCGCCCATGAAGCCGAACGTCACCTCGAGCCGCTCGCTCCCCAGCCGCCGCGTGTCGAGCAGCCGCGCCCCCGCCGCCTCCAACGCCCGCTCCACCCGCACGGCCCCCTGCGCCTGCTGCTGCAGGTGACGCGGCTGGCTCCGCAGTCGCGCCAGTTCCGCCTGCAGCCGGACCTCCTCCACCGCCCGCTGCCGCTGGACCTCCACGCGCCCGTGGCCGTGCCTCCACTGCCCGCACGTGGGCCTCGCGCTCGGCGGCCAGGGCCCGCAGCCGGGCCTCGGCCGCGGGACGGCCTCCCTCGGACACGGACAGCACCTGTCCACGCACCTCGACCGGGGAGAAGCGGATGCCGAGCGCGCGCGAGGCACCCTCCAGCACCGCGTAACCGAAGGCCGCCCGCAGCGACGCCGGCACGGCCTTCACCTCCGCGAGCGCCCGGCCTTCCTCCAACAGGAGGCGTGCGGTGCCCTCGGCCTCGCCCTCGAAGTCGAGCCCCTCGAAGACGAGCGTCCCGTCATGCCAGCGCCGGGCGCGCAGCGGCGAGAAGCGCGGCGGCTCCTCCTCGGGGAGGAGCTTCACCGGCTCGGCCACCGCGCCCTCGCGCACCAACCGCGAGCCCCAGAGATGTCCACGAATGAGCGGGAGCCCGTCGAGCCCTTCCGGCTCGGCCGGCTCCCGCGCGGTGGCGGTGCGCCCCTGCACGTCGAAGCGCCACCAGCCCGGAGCGGGCGGCGTGGACACGCGGAGGCGCCGCGAGGCCGCGTCGACGGAGGCGCCGCCGAAGTAGGGCAGCACCGCCGACTCCACCTTCCCGAGGAACTTCCGGTAGTCCACGACACCCACTCCTCTCTCACGCCACCTTCAGCAGCGGCGTGCGCATCACCCGCTCGACCCAGCCGGACTGGCTGGCCCCGGTCGCCGTCGGCGCGTCCATCAGCGCCTTGAGCACGCGGGGGACCTGGTACGGGTCCTCGAACTGGTCCACCTGCACCTCGCTGAACGGCACCCGGAGCTGCGCCGCGCACGTGCGCACGGTGCTGCCCCGCGTGCTGGCCACGCTCACCAGCAGCGCCATGGCGGCCACGCTGTAGCCGCACTCGCGGAAGGCGCGGGCGAACTGGTCACCCGCCTCGCCGGCCTCGTCACCCACGACGATGACGACGAGCTTCGCCTCCTCCGGCACCCGCACTCCCGCCCGGTGCAGCGCATGCACACCGGCCGCGTGCGTCGTGCCGCCCGACGCCTGAATCCCCTGCGAGCATGTGCTGCACCGCCGCCCGGCTCGCCGCCTTGGGCTTCAGCACCGTGCCCATCGTGTCGAACGACGCGATGTGCAGCTTCTCCAGCGGGAAGCCGGCGAGGATGCGCGACAGCGCCTCCTTGGACTGCTCGATGGCGCCCTCCATGGAGCCCGACTTGTCGATGAGGAACATCACCCTCACGTCCGTCTCGGCCGTCGCCTCCGCCACCGCCGCCTTCGCCGCGTTGTCGCTCGCCTCCTCCAGCTTCGCCTTCAGCTCCTGGCTGCGGACGTTCTTCGCGATGTGGAGCGCGCGCTGGTCGGTCGCCGTCTGCGACCGCCTTCTCCCAGCGCGCGCGGATCGCGGGGTCGGACATCAGCCCCAGCTCCTCGAGCGTGGGCGTCAGCATGCGCAAGTCGCGGTCCGACAGCGAGGGCAGGAGCGCCGCCATGATGGCCGGCGTCAGGCCCAGGTCCTTGGGCAGCCGGCCCACCACCTCCTTGTAGGAGAGGCGCTCCAGCTCGATCCACTCGCAGATCTCCGCCTCCGAGAGCCCGTCGAAGCGCTCCCGCTTGACGAGCTTGAGTCCCTCCAGGCCCACCGAGCGGTGGCCCGCGGCCGCCTGCTTCTGCTTCCAGCCGAGCACCTCGAAGAAGGCCTGCGACACCGGCTTGTAACCGGCCTTGCGGGCGATCCTCTTGAGCGTCTCCTTGTAGCCGGCCTTCACCAGGCCCTGGAGCATGGGCAGGTTCTGCTCGCGCAGCCGCAGCCACTTCGTCGCCACGCGCTTCCAGCGGCCGAGCGGCGGCTTGCGGGACGCGGGGTCACCGAAGCCGGCCTCGCGGTTGAGGCGGGCGATCTCCGGCGTCTCGAGCAGCTCGGCCACCCGCAGCACCGCCTTGGGCGTGAGCATGCGCGTGGACTTGCGCTCGTAGTGGAGGAGCATGGCCTCGCCGATGGCGCGGAAGTCGTCGTCGTGGAACGCGATGGAGCCGTCGTCCTCGCGCACGGGCTGCCCGGAGTGGCTCTGCACGAGCATCAGCGCGCAGGTGGCCACCTTGAGATCGCGCCAGTCCGTCTGCGTGAGCGCGTAGGAGGCGAAGTGCGCCATCAGGTCCGTGTTGAGCCGGTAGATGTCCAGCAGCTGGCCGTAGAGCTTCACCGCGGCGGGCACGAAGAGGCCGGGCTTCACCGGGGTGCCGCGGCGGACGAGGTCCGGCTTCGCCGCCTGGGCCGGGTGCCAGACGCCGTTCACGTCCAGGCCCGGGCGGTTGTGCCACAGGTGCGCGGAGCCCCCGAGGACGAGGTCCAGGAGCTTCTCCGCCGGGCCGCGCTGGGCCTCGGGGAGCGTGGGGGTGGTCTGGTTCTGGGTGGTCATGTGCCCCTCCGCTGGGCGCGAGTCGTTCTGCGCGAAGGGACGTGGCGGCCCCTCATTCCTGACAGGTCGGCGGAGATGACGAAACCATGACGGAAGCATGAGGGCATGCCGGCCAACGCCCTCGTGTGGCCGCGTACGGTGGTCTTGCTTTCTCCCCCTCACGAAGGAGCGCGGACCCTCATGGGAATGAACGTCGGTGGCCCGGGTGGACTGAAGAGTGAGATCAACGTCACTCCGCTCGTGGACGTGGTGCTCGTGCTGCTCATCATCTTCATGGTGGTGACGCCGATGATGCAGCGGGGCAAGAGCGTGAAGCTGCCCCAGGCCACGAATGTCTCCGAGGAGGGCCACAGGCCGGAGCCGCTCATCCTCTCGGTCACTCCCGACAAGAAGACGTACCTCGAGTCCGACCTCTATCCGGACGCGGTGGCACTCCAGTCTCGGCTGGCGAAGGAAATCCGCGAGCAGCCCCACCGTCGCATCCTCCTCAAAGCGGACGAGGCGCTCTCCTACGGAGACGTGCGCAAGGTGATGGAGTTGGCTCGCTCGGTCGGTGCGAAGGGCGTGGCCATCGGCGTGGAGAAGCCGAGCAACCCATAGCGGGAGGTCCACGATGCGCACCCACAAGAAGGCCTTCGTTCTTCCTCAAGGCCACGCGAACGCGGACATCAACGTCACCCCTCTCGTGGATGTGGTGCTCGTGTTGCTCATCATCTTCATGGTGGTGACACCGCTCATGGAGAAGGACATCGACGTCAAGCTCCCTCTGACAGAGGAAGAGACGCCGAGCGAGGCGCCACGAGAGACCCAGCAGGTGGTGGTGGCCATCAGCCCCGAGGGGCTGCTTACCCTCAACAACGAGCCCGTCAGCGAGGCGGACTATGTCCCGCGCCTGACACGCATCCTTGCCGCCATGCCCGTGCAGGACAGAGTCCTGTTCTTCACGGCGGATGATCGCGCTCCCTACGGTAGGGTGGTGGCCGCGCTCGACGGGGCGAAGTCGGCAGGCGCGAAGGTGCTGGGCCTCATGACCGCGCCCTAGGCGGGAGATGTCCACTGCAAGGCGGGCAATCCCAACCTCAGGGCGGGGTGCCGGTCCAGGCGAGCTTCCTAGCTTCCTAGCGATGCCCAGGTTGCCCGGCCCCGAGAGTGTTCGGGGAGACGGGCAGGTGTGGGGCTGGGGGCGCTCGTGGGGACCTATCGCATCGTTCGGACGCTGTCGCGAAACGCCGTGGCCGAGGTGCTCCTCGGTAAGGCGGTGGATGCCGAGGGGGCGGAGATGCCCGTGTGCATCGAGCGCCTGCTGCCCGAGTCCGCGCGGGATGTCATCTTCGTCGAGCTCTTCCTGGGCTCGGCCAGGACGTCCGCCGCGCTCCCGCACACGAATGTCGTGCGGGTGTTGGGCACGGGCGTGAGCAACGGCCAGCCCTGCCGGGTCTTGGAGCTCGTGGACGGAGAGAACCTGCACTCCCTGCTGGATGAGGTGGGGGCGCGCGGGGGGGCGATCGGGCTGCGCGAGGTGTGTTTCATTGTGCAGCAGGTGGCCGAGGGCCTCGCCCATCTGCATCGCGCACGCTCTGGCCACCGTGGCCTCCAGCCTTCCCTGGTGTGGATCTCCAGCCTTGGTGAAGTGAAGCTCGTGGACCCGGGGGGGGTCCGGAGCGAGCCCCGCTACCTCACGCCCGAGCAGGCCCGAGGTCGCCTCGTGGAGGCCCGCGGCGACGTCTTCCGCCTCGGGTCGATCCTCTACGAGCTGCTCGCCAGGCGGCCCCTCTTCGAGGACTCTCCCCAGGTCGTCCAGCAGATCGGCGCCTTCGACGAGCGCGGCCTGGAGCCGCTGCCCGGGTGTCCGCCGTCGCTCTGGACCGTGCTGCTCCGCGCCCTCGCAGCGGATCCCGAGGCCCGGCTCCGTTCGGCGCGCGAGCTCTCGGACATCCTGCGTCGCTTCCTCGAGGAGCGTCAGCTCTGCGTGGACCAGCTCGACATCGCCAGTCTCTTCGCCCGGATCTTCCCCGAGCGCCGCTCGATTCTCTCGGAGGACCTGGCCGGTGCGGCTGGCGAGGAGCTCTCTCTCTGCGACAGGACCCCACTGCGTCCGCCCGTGCTGTTCCCCGTTGCTCGGACGGAGCCAGGCAAGCGGAGCCACGCGGGTCCTCCGCCGGTGCTGCTCCCCGTGGAGCCTCCACCTCCTCCGGACGCGGCCTTCGAGGAGCCTCCCGTGGCGCGAGTGGAGGCGCCCGTGCGGCCCTTGCCCGCGCGAATCGAGGACTGTCACGCGCGGTTGCTCGACGAGGCCCTGGGTTTGATTGGAGGCAGCGCGGCGTTGGCTCCGCTGCTGGTAAGGCTCACGCGCCGCTGTGTGGCGCACCTGGGCGGCGGTGATGGCGAGGAGATGCTGGCCGTTACGGCGGCCCGCACGCTCGCGCTCGCCGCGCGGCTGGAGGAGCCCCGGCGCTTCATCCTCCCCACACTCTCGCGCGTGCGTACCCTGGCGGGCGGTGCGCTCCCGGAGGTGAATGAGATCCTCTCCGCCGTGCTGCTCGCGGGGCGCGACTCCGCCTCCACCGCGGGGTGTGCCGCGAGAGCCCTGCTGTGCGCATCGGCCTTCGTCGTCCAGGTGCAGAGTGCCGAGCCCGGAGCGGCCGAATCGGCTCGCGCGCTGGGTCACTTGCGGCAGGATCCGCGCATCGCTCCCGCCGCCCTGGAGGCACTCGCCGCCGAGCTCGGGGTGGGCGCCGCGGGCGTCAGCCCGGTGAGAAGGACTGCACTCGCCTCGGATGTCGCCTGAAGATCCGTGGGCTTGCCCCGGTTACCCTCGGTAGAGAATGCCTTCAAAAAGCGGGGGACCGCACCCTGCCTGACGCCACGCTGCTGGTGGAGGCGGGAATCGAACCCGCCGCCGGACGTAAGGCGCTCCACTCCGAAGCTGAGGTGCCCAAGGTCCCGCGCCCCTGCAGCGCAGGTCGCCCCGGAGCGCTGGGAAAGGATGACTTCGAGTTCTTCGCCTTCAAGTACCCCGACAAAATCCCCTGGCTGACGGATGGGGAGATTGCGAAGGAACGGGAGAAGCGTACGACGGCGCCGCGCACCTGGCGACAGCGCCCGTGGCTCGCGCCGTAGCGCGTGGCAATGCGTTCCGGGCGAGCCGAGCCCCTGGGGCTTCCCCACCGGAGCGAAGCACGGCAGGATTCGTCAAGGAACCAAAGAGGAGCAGGACGCAACCATGGCGCGCTCGAAACCCAAGGCAACGGAATCGGAGAAGAAGCGGGTCACCGTCTCCCGCGAGAAGCTCGCGACCGCGGGCCTGAAGGCCCAGACCGAGACCTGGGTCAAGATTGTCGTCAAGAAGCGGCTGTTCATCTTCTCCGCCTGAGCGCCTGCCGCGGGCCCTGGCGCTGGGACGAGAGAGAACTGGCTACAGGTCGTCCTCTTCGCCGCTGTCGGACTCGTCGCTCTCGGATTCGCCGCCCTGAGACTCATCGCTGTCATCCAGGTCAGGGAAGAAGATCTTGCACGTGCCCTTGGCGATATCTTCGATGATCGCCTGGCCCTGGGAATCGAGCGTACCCTCGCGCACCTCTCCGTTGGGGAGAACCACGCGGTAGCGGACGTCGCTTATCGGTGTGCCATCCTCGTCGACGAGCTCGAAGGCCACCCACGACAGCTCGGCTTCCTTCTCGTCCGCCTTCGTTTCTTTCGGCTTCTGCTCCTCGGGCGCACTGTTGTCCACCGCCATGCTGTCGGGCAGTCGGGGGACCAGGACGGGGGCAGTGCCCGCAGACTTCGGCCCACCGCCTGAGCGGATGCGAGGGGGCCCGAGCGGCAAGGCCAGCAGCTCGCCGTCGCGAAAAGCCTTCGCCAGGCGACGCCTGATCTGCTCCGGTCGGTCTGACCGTTGGTAGAGCAAGAGGTCGCTTGAGCCCATGCCGGTAACGGCCTCGTACAACTCGTGACAGACTCTTCTGCTGGAGACGGAGGAGAGCCAGCGATCCAGCTCGGCCACGAGCAAGATCCCGGGAACGCTCTCATGAGTCTCTTCCCCGGTCCGGCTGAGCCTCCTGACGATCCGGAAATCCTGCAGCGGCCCTCGGAGCCGCCAACTGGGCTGGGAATCGCCAGTGTCCATCGAGGAATCGTCATCCCGGGAGGATTTGTCCGAACTCTCAGTCATTGGCTCCCTGGATTCTATGCCGGTTCGCGCTCGAAGGTCACCGAAGGTCCCTGTCGGCCGGGGTCAGCTCACGAGAACACGTTCACATCGCCGTGGACCGGGAGCAGGGCCACGTCCTTGCCGCCCCGGTACGTCTGGCGCGCGGGCACCGAGACGAGCTCCCACGTGGGGAGCACCACCGCCGTGAGCGAGCGGCCGTAGACGCACCCGGTGTCGATGCCCACCGCGTGCTCGGTGACGAGCGGCCGGTCGAACACGGTGTGCCCGAAGATGACGCGCTCGGGGCCCTTCCAGTGGTGCGTCCAGAAGCGGTAGTCGGTGGGCGCCTTGGAGGGCCAGAAGCTCTTGCGCTCCGGGGGCCTCACGCACTGGGCATGGAGCAGGTGATAGGTGTCCTGCTCCTCGATGGCCTTTCCGGGCAGCACTCCGGCGTGGACGACGACGGCGTTGTGCTCGGGCAGGCGGATGAAGTGGGGCAGGGTGGCGAAGTACTCGAGGTGCTCGGGGCCGAGGACCTGCCGGGTCTCCAGATGATCCGGCAGGAGGTCGGCGTCCTTGCGGCGGCGCTGCTGCAGGTGCTTCTCCTCGTGGTTGCCGAGGATGGACTCGTGCTGCATGGCCAGCTCGACGCACTCGCGGCGCTTGGGGCCTCGGTCGACGAGGTCACCCGTGAAGATGATCCGATCACTCGAGGTGGCGCCCACGCGGTCGAGAAGCTCCAGGGCTTCGTCGTAACACCCGTGGAGGTCTCCGATGACGATGGTGCGGGACATGGTGATGCTTCCTTTAAATTGAATTCAGCCGCAGGGACGGGGCGCAGCCGCCCCTCCTGACGGGAGGCTATCCGGGCGTTCAGGGCGAGGTCTGTCCGGCCGGGGGGGACCCGGGCCCGGAAAAATGGGCCGGAAAATCCCCCCGTCAGGAATCCCCCCCGGGTTCCGTCCTGCCTTTCAGACGCCCTTCGTGTGCCCGCTGTCGGACACACGGCGCTGGTGTAATCGGGAGGCTGCCTTCGGATGCCGTCGTGCTACCTTGACCCGCCGTTTCACCGAACCCCACCCTGCCCAGGCGGGGGTCTCTTGCCTCCTGGCGGCGCTCCGAGGTCCTTCCGGTGTTCGACGAGCTCACGGATGACGAACTGTTCGCAGAGGTGCTCCAACGCCGCGCCGCGGGTGAGGCGGTCGGAGCCCCGCTTGGCGCGCTCTGCGAGCGCTGGGCCCGTCCGGCCCGCTACGTCATTTCCAAAATCCAGGCCAGCTATGGCCGCGGCTCTCCAGCGGACGCGGACGAGCTCTACCAGGACGCGATCGGCAAGTTCCTCGACCGCGGCCTCGACCAGTTCCGCGGTGTCTCCGAGCAGATGCCCGGGCGCAGTGCGTCTCCCAAGACGTTCTTCCTGCGCATCGTCAAGCACGTGGCCATCGACTTCTACCGGCGGCAGCGCGAGGACCTCGCGCCAGCCGTGGCCAACCCCGATGAGGCTCCGGAGGAGTCGCCCGTCGATGCGCACCGCGCGATGGACAAGTCGCGGCGGGACGAGGAGCGCACCGAGGCCCAGGAACTCTACTGGCGCGCCTTCGAGCGCCTGCAGCGTGAGCATCCCAAGGAAGCTGGTGCGTGGGACCTGTACCACCACCAGGACGTAGAGGACCACGAGGAATGCGCCCGGAGACTCAACATCACCGTGGTCAACTCGTACAAGCGCGTCAGCCGCGCACAGGCCTACCTGAAGCTCTACCTGCTCGACCTCCAGAAGGAGGGCGGGCAGGAGTGAGCCCTTTGTACCCGAAGGAGGGTACTCGCATGTCCGACACACTCTCTCGTTATCAGTCCCGTCGTGAGCAGCTCGCGCGGGGTAGCGCTCCCGCGGACGGTTCCCTCGTGGCGATTGGAGACGTTCTCCGGCGCGGCGAGCGGTTGGGACGGGACGGAGTGGAGCAGGCCCTGCGGGGCTTGAGTCGTGCGGACATCGACACCTGGCTCCGAGCGCAGAAGCCCGAGGCGCTCCAGCCCGCGCTCCTCCGTGCCGCGGAGGAGGCCGCCGAGGTGGCCCTCGGGGAAGACGGCGTGGAGTCCGAGGTGTGGCGCAGCTCCTCGTTGGAAGGTCTCTCCGCGCGAGACAGGGCCGAGTCCGCCGTCCGCGCGATAGGCGAGTGGGAAGCACTTCATGGCGCGCTCGACGGAGACTCAGCATCGCGGTTGAAGGCGTTTCGCGAGGGCCTCGGACGTCTGGACGCCGCGCTCCGTTCGAAGGCCCGCTGGTTCATCCCCCTCAACGCGCAGCGCAGAGCCGAGCGCGACGTGCTCGATGCCGCCGAGAGGACACTCGCCTGGTGGTTCAACGATCGCGCGGACTGTGACGACTTCCTGGCGGCCCTGGGCAACGAGCCCGAGCGACCGAGTCCCCACCTGCGGAGTTGCCCCGACTGTCGCGCGGATCTCCAGAGCACCGCGAGCGTCGAGGAGCCACCCAAGGGGCAGTTGCTCCACCTGAGCGAAGACGAGTTGTGGCGCTTCGACATGGGGATGATGTCCGCGAACGAGCTGGCCTGGGTGGATCGCCACACGCAGAAATGCCTCGATTGCGCGCAGGCCATCTGGGCCCTGGAGGAGGGGGACAACGCCATCGAGAAGGCGCTGCGGGACGAGGAGCAGCCCATGCCCGTTGCCCGTTCCTCGCGTGAGCCCGCCCCCGCGCGCAGGCCCGGTGCCGCGCGCCACCCCGAGCATCGCGAAGTCCTCGAGGAGCGGCGGGAGTTCCGCGTGGTGCTCGTTCGCGAGCGCCAGCGCTCCCGGCTCCTGGTGCAACCCCTCTCGGGCCGTGCCGTGACCGCGGCGGTGTTCCTCGCCCCCGGCAAGCCCTCGCTCAAGCCCCAGCAAGGTCCGGAAGGTCTCGAGTTCGACCTCGGTACCGGTGCCGGCGGTCGCTCCGCCCACCTGATGGTGCGGGTGGGCAACAGCGAGCTCTTCGAGCGGGATTTCTCCTTCTAAAGGACCCGCCCCGGCGCTACCGGCCGAGCTTCTGCAGCTCTCCCGACGGAGCCACCTTCACACCTTTCGGCGCCTCGCGTGCGAGGGCGAGCATCGCCCGCGCGACGGTGTGCGCCTCGATGGGGCGGCTTCCGAACGGGCGCAGCAGTGGCGCGAGCACCCGCGAGGCCACGATGGCCGCGTGCTCGCCCGGACGGTGCTCGGTGCGCTCACCGAGGAGGAGTGACGGCTGGAGGAGGACGAGGGACTCGAAGCCGATGGCCTTGAGCGCCTCCTGCACCTCGCCCTTCACGCGGTTGTAGAAGACGCGCGAGCGCGGGTCCGCCCCGAGCGCCGTCACCACCAGGAAGCTCCGGGCCCCCGCCTTCTTCGCGGCCTGCGCGAAGGCCAGCACGGCGTCATGATCCACGGCGCGGAAGGCCTCCTGGCTGCCAGCCTTCTTGATGGTGGTGCCCAGGCAGCAGAAGGCCTCATCGACGGGCGGCAGCGCCTCGTCCCCGAGCCGGGCGAAGTCCACGGTGTGCTGGACGAGCTTCGGGTGCTGCTTCGGCAGCGGACGGCGGCCCAGGGAGTGGACCTCCCGGTAGCGAGGGTCCTCGAGCAGCGCGTCGAGCAGGTGGCTTCCGACGAGCCCGCTCGCGCCGGCCACGACCGCGGTGCGCGTTTGCGTTTCCATGCGCGGGATGCTCAGCACATCCCGCGTACCGGCGCCAGGGGGCGGGTCATGGTTAGCGGGGCTGGGGGACCTGGGGGGCGGCGAGCCGATCCTTGGGCGCCACGCGAGGAGAGGCGGTCCTATCCGCCGAGACCGTGCGGAAACCGTTCTGCAGGAAGGAGAGCACCAGGGGCACCAGCGGCGGCTTCTTGCTGAGCGCCTCGCCACACACGTCGAGGAAGTCGCTCACGGCAATCCCTTCCCCGGTCCGGTAGCGGATGCAGGAGTGGTCCTCGGGGCGCTCGTCCTCGCGCACCAGGTCCCGCGTGTAGATGCCCCGCTTCATGACGAGCTTGTGCGCGCCCAGCTCGATGTACACCGGCTCCTTGCCCACTTGACCCTCGATGATGGTGGAGGGGCCGCCGGCCTTGACGGTGAGGCGCACCGGCTGCTTGCCCACGGTGCCCTGCACCGTGTTGCCCTCCACCACCGAGAGCGTGTTTGCGAGGTTGTCCTTCCAGGAGCCGTCCGGCTGCAGCAGGGCGCGGTACTGCTCGCCCTCCACCTGCCCCCGGTTGAACCAGACGCGACCGATGCGCCCGGTGGGCCTGTCGGCGCGCGGCTGGGGCCTGTCGGCGATCAGGTTGGTGACTGGCACCGAGGCGTCCACCGTCTCGAAGCGCACCGAGCCGATCCACGCCTTGCCCGTGCCGCTGAGCATCAGCCCGGCCATGATGGCCTTGGCCTCCTGGGGCACGTCCAGCACCACGTCGTAGCGCTTGCACGGCGTGGAGCCCACCAGCGCGCGCGATTGCATGTTGTCGAAGGCGAGCGGCTCCTTCGGGTCCTCGCCCTCCACCCGCATCCACAGGCCCGTCCAGCCCCGCACGTCCTCGGTGCGCACCAGGGCGGAGAAGCGCAGCCGCTTGCCCCGGAAGGCCCCCGCGCCGAAGGCCTGCATGAAGGTGCCGTAGCCCTCGGTCATCTCCTGGCGCGAGCGCAGGAACGCGCTGCGGTTGCCCTCGCACGGGCTCTCGGTGTCCAGGCCCGCCTCGTAGAGCTGGGGCGCGCTCTCGGTGACGAACCACCCCTCGGGCAGGGCCTTCTTGCCGTCCGCCGCCGCCGCGGGCCACCCCACGGCGAGCGCCGCCACCCACAGGAGCGTCAGGCTGTACTTCATCCGGTCGGTCATGGCGGAGCCTTTCACAGCGAAGCGGGCCCTTCGGCGAGGAGCGCGCCGGCTGGCAGTCCGGCGTGGCCCTCGTAGCGGGGGACCTCGCCCACCCCCTGGGGGTACTGCACCAGCAGCCCGCGAGCCAGCGCCTCGGAGGCACACGCTTCCTGGCTCGCCAGGTCCGGACAGGCCACCAGCCGCTCCGGCGTCTCCGGCAGGTTCATCGGCAGTGCCATCACCGGGAAGCCGTCGTCCTGGGTCTCCGGGGTGCTCACCGGCTGGGGACGGAGGACGACGAGCATCACCGCCGCCGCGGCCGCCATCACCACCCCCGCGGCGGCGGGCACCCGGGGGCGGCTCCAGCGGGCCGGGCGGATGACCCGGGCCTCGTCGGCGGCCGCCTGGGCCACCTCGCGGAGCTGCTCCTCCAGCAGGGCCTCGCGCTGGAGGATGAGGGCGCACGGGGGGCACTCCACCGTGTGGGCCTCGAGGGCCGCCGCGGCCTCCGGTTCCATCGCCCCGAGGACGTACTGCTCGGCGTCGGCGGGGTGGATGTGCGGCTGGTTCATGGTGCTTCCTCCTCGAGGGCGCTCCGCAGCTTCTTGCGGACCTCGCACAAGATTTGTCGGACGCGCTGCACGGACAAGCCGACGCGCGCGGCCACCTCGGCGTGCGGCAGCTCCTGGCCGTCGCACGCCAGTTGAAAGACCCGCTGGGCGCTCGTCGAGCACTGCTTCAGGGCCGTCTGGGCCCGGGCGAGCTGCTCTTCGGACAACAGGCGCCGCTCGGCGGAGACCGAGGGGTCCACCGGGTGGTGGGCCTCGGACAGCTCCTCCACGCTGCCCGCCACGGACTCCCGGCGGGCCCGACGCCCCTCGTCCGCCGCGAGGAACGCCGCCTGGGTGAGGGCGAGGTTGGGCAGGCGCAGCTCGGGGAGCTGCCCCTTCTGCTGCTGCTGGATGAGACGCACCCACGTCTCCTGGGCAATCTCCTGTGCCCGATCCGCCCGGACTCCCCGGGCGAGCAGCGAGACCACCACTCGGTGATGGTAGCGGGAGATGAGTACATCCCAGGCGGCACGCTCCCCGTGCAGGGCGCGCCGTGCGAGCTCGACCTCGTCCTCCCGCACGCTCCCCCCCGGTCGCGTGCTCTCCTCCCGCTGTCGCACCACGCTCCGCACTGGTTGCACCAAGGCCACACCCATCGCGCCTTCCCGAGAATCCGAGGGCCCGCCAGGGTCTCGCTGCTCCCCGGTGCCTGGGAAACGTCCGGTGCCAGTGGGCATATCGGAGCGGGGTGAAGGCGGAGGGGGGGTCAGTTGATGGCGGGGCTCTGCCCCGAGGCCCACTTCATCTGGGACAGCTTGACCACCCCCTGGCAGCGGGCACACACCTGACCCTGTGCGTCATACATCCGGGCGGAGGCGAAGAGGGTGGAGGTGCCGGCCGAGTCGATGGTGGCCTCGGCGCGCACGACGTCGCCCAGCACGGGCCGCTCGAAGCTCATGGAGAGCTGCATGGTGGCGGCGCGGCGGGAGGGGTCCTTCAGGGCGGGTGTGCAGCCGATGGCGTAGTCGAACATGGCGGAGAGCACGCCCCCGTTGATGGCGGCGGTGCCCAGGCCCCCGCGGTGCTCGGGGCGCACCTCGGGGAGGGTGATGACGACCTTCTCGCCCTGGGGGAAGCTCAACCGCAGGCCGAAGAACCGCATCGTCTGACTCTGGCTGAACAGCTCGGCGTAGCGGTCGAGCTGCTCCTGGGTGGGGCGGGTCTCGGTGTCGGACATGGCGCGAGTCTACTGGTACAACATCTCGTATGCCTCGACTGTCGCGCCTGTTCCTCCTGCCCCTGCTGGCTGTGTTGGGATGCCAGGGGCTCCGGGGTTGTGGTTCCTCCGAGCCGGCCCCCGTCGTGGCGGCCCCGGCGCCGGACGCCTCCACTCCGGGTGTGGCATCCTCCACCACCCGAGGCGCGTTATGCGAGGCGCTGGTTGGTCATCCTCCACTCCTCGCCCACCCTGGGGCAGGGGGCCGAGGCCCTGGATGCACTGAAGAAGACGGGGCTGCCCGCGGAGCCGGGCCGGCTGTCCACCAACGCCTTCCGGAACCTGCGGCCGTGCCTGGAGGTGGTGGTGGCCAACGCCTTCGCTGACAAGGTGGCCGCGGAGGGCTTCCGCGAGCGGTTGGCGGAGGCGGGGGTGGAGGCCTACGTGAAGAACGCCGGGCCGCTGGACTCCGAGCGGGAACGCAAGGAGGCCACCTGTCGCACCGAGGCCGAGGCCGCTGCCGCGCGCGCCGGAACCCGGAAGCACGAGGTGGGGCCGCGCTTCGTGGAGGTACATGCCGGACGCACCTTCATGCTGCTGGACAAGGACGCCGGCAATGACGGGCTCGCGCCCGTGGACGAGGGCCGGCGCCTGTGGATGGCCCCGGCCGAGAAGGATCCCACCGGCCGCTTCGTCCCGGGAGATGTCGTCGACCTCTATGGGGCGAACGGGCTGGTGCAGTCCGGGTGCAAGGTGGCGGGGTTCGCGTGGCTCAACCGCGGCGTGCCCCACTTCAGCTACGCCCAGCAGGAGCCGCTGCCCACGGAGCCGGGCTGTGGCCGGGCGTGGGCCTTCGCGGAGCTGGACTGCGGGATGACGCCGAGCGACCTGGTGTTCGCCCTGCCCGCGGGCACGAAGGCGCCGGTGTTCTACTCGCTCGGGGACGAGCCTTCCGAGGAGGTGCGGGCGGCCCAGGAGCGCGCGCTCCGGAGCTCTCCCCGGTTCGCCACGCTGCGCTCGGAGGGCTCCGTCCGGGCGGAGCAGGTGCAGGAGAATCTGGCGGAGGACGTGAAGACGGCGCGCTACTCCTCGGGGGAGCACGACGTCGTCTTCACGGTGGCGCGCTTCGTCACGGGCGAGGGCAACTCGGAATGCGGCTCGGACTACAACGAGCAGCTCACCCGGGCCGTGGTGCTGGGACCCGGCGGCGGGGAGCGGGTGCTGACCGCGAAGGAGTTGAACGGGGACACGGTGGCGGCGGTGCTGGACCTGGAGGGGGACGGGCAGGTGGAGCTGCTCCTGCACGCGTCCTGGCCCACACAACGGGTGCGGCTGATCCGCGAGGACGGCTCCGAGGTGGTCGGGGCCGAGGTGGAGAACTGCGACTGCGGGTGTTGAGCCGCTCGGGGAGACATGCTCCCCAGCAGGGCAGGCGAGGGGCCCCCACCGCTGAACGTCCTTCCAGATGGGCGGAAACTCGTTACAAGCAGGGTTTGCCTCTAGAAGAGCACCCTGCCTTGAACGCCGACGAACTCCTCAAAGACCTGAACGAGCCCCAGAGGGAAGCGGTCCTCCATGGGGATGGCCCGCTCCTCGTGCTGTCCGGCGCGGGCAGCGGCAAGACGCGCGTCATCACCCGCCGGATGGCCCACCTGGTCCAGGTGCGCGGCGTCGCGCCGTGGCGCATCCTCGCCGTCACCTTCACCAACAAGGCCGCGCGCGAGATGCGCGAGCGGCTCGTCCAGCTCCTCGGCTTCCAGGCGCACGAGCTGGTGGTGAGCACCTTCCACTCCTCGGCGTCGATGATTCTTCGCCGCGTCCTCCGGGACGAGTCGGTAGCGGAGTTGCTGGGGCTCACCCCCTCGTTCGTCATCTACGACGACGGGGACCAGCTCCAGCTCGTCAAGCGCGCCATGCGCGAGGTCCGCGATGGACCCCGTCATGCAGCCGCGGGAGATCCTCCACCGCATCGACCAGGAGAAGAACGCCGCCCGCCTCCCGGACGAGCATGGTGGTGGACGTGGACGACCTGCGCGGCGGGGTGGTGCAGAAGACCTACCGCGCCTACCAGCGGCTGCTGCGCGCGGCGAACGCGGTGGACTTCGGCGACCTGCTGCTGCTGCTGGTGGCGGCTCTTCCGCAAGCGCCCGGACGTGCTGGACCACTACCGGCGGCGCTTCCAGCACATCCTGGTGGACGAGTTCCAGGACACCAACCCCGTGCAGTACGAGCTGCTGCGCCTGCTGGCTCCGCCGGAGCGGCGTCGCCAACCTGGTGGTGGTGGGCGACGACGACCAGTCCATCTACCGCTGGCGCGGCGCGAGCGTGGACAACATCCTCCACTTCCCGGACCACTACCCGGGCGCGCGGGTGGTGAAGCTGGAGCAGAACTACCGCTCGGACCAGAACATCCTCGACGCGGCGCACGCGGTCATCGCGCGCGAACACGCGGCGCATGGCGAAGAAGCTGTGGAGCGAGCGGCCCAAGGGCGAGCAACCTCACGCTGCTGATGAACCGCGACGAGCGCGCCGAGGCCCAGGAGGTGGCGCGCCGCATCCACGAGCTGCAGCGCGAGGGCTTCATCAAGTACTCGGGGATGGCGGTCTTCTACCGGACGAACGCGCAGAGCCGCGTGCTGGAGGAGGCGCTGCGGCTGGCGCGCGTGCCCTACACGCTGGTGAGCGGGCGCAGCTTCTACGACCGGGCCGAGGTCCGGGACGCGGCGGCCTACCTGCGCCTGATGGTGAACCCGCGCTCGGACGCGGACCTGCTGCGCGTCATCAACACGCCGGCGCGCGGCATCGGCGACACCACGGTGGAGCGGCTGGAGGACTGGGCCAACCAGGCGGGCGTGAGCCTCTACGAGGCGACTCGCGGCGCCCGAGCGGATTACCGGCCTCAACTCGGCGGCGGTGCGCCGGCTCACCGGCTTCCACGCGGCTGGTGTCCTCGCTGCACGCCTTCGCGCAGGAGGCCCAGGACGCGGCGAGCGCGGTGGACCAGATGCTCAAGGACTCGCACGCTGGTGGAGGCGCTCATCGCCGAGGGCACCGACGAGTCGCTGACGCGCGCGGAGAACCTGCGCGAGTTCCTGGGCGCCGCGCAGGAGTTCGACCTGAACCGCGCGGCCGCGGCCGTGGCGGCGGCCTCGGCGGGGACGAAGAGGGCGAGGACGCGCGCCCGCGCGCGCCGGAGGACGAGGGCCTGGACCCTCGCCGCTTACGGCGGACGTGCCCGCGCTGCAGGCCTTCCTGGAGCAGATCAGCGCTGGTGGGCGACGCGGACGCGGACGTGGGCGAGGGCCGGGTGGCGCTGATGACGCTGCACGCGGCGAAGGGGCTCGAGTTCGACGCGGTGTTCATCACCGGCATGGAGGACGGGGTCTTCCCGCACTGCCGCGCTCGCTGGCGGCGGAGGACCCGGACGGGGAGGAGATGGCCGAGGAGCGGCGGCTCTGCTACGTGGGCTTCACGCGCGCGCGCAAGCGGCTGTTCGTCACGCTTGGCGCAGTGCCGCGCGCCTCTTCGGCGAGCTGCGCTACAACCCGCCCTCGCGCTTCCTGCGCGAGGTGCCGCAGGCGCTCTTCGGCTTCGCGGAGAGGATTGGAGACGCCGCCCTCGAGGGCATCTCCGATGGTGCAGCGCCGGCGCCACTTCGAGGACGATGACGGGCCGCGCATCGACCGCTCCTACTCGCAGGCCTCGGAATGGACGGCGAGGGCGGAGACGTGCGCGGCATGTCGGTGCGCCACGAGCAGTTCGGCATGGGGCGCATCGTGTCGACGGACGGAAACGGCCCCAACGCGAAGGTGACGGTGGAGTTCGGACGGAGCGTGGGCCTCAAGCGCGTCATCGCGCGCTTCCTGATGCCGGGCTGAGCATCCGCACTCAATCGAGGAAGCGGCGCCACCAGCGAACGGTTTCCTCGTGTGTGGTGCCGTGGAACGCTTCGTAGCTGGGGCACTGGTACAGCCAGGGCTCCAGCACATGTGCGAGTTCGCGGTACGCGGGGAGGTCCTGGCCTCGCGCCAGGTCTCCAGCCTCCGGCCACTCTCCCAGCGTCACCACGACCCGCTCGCCCTCCAGCTCCTGGACGGTGGTTCCAGGGGAGTGCAGCCGGGTGCGCAGGCCCGCGGCGCCGCCCAACTCCCCCAGCACTGGCTGGCCGAGGAAGTTGAGCCAATGCACGCCATCCACGCGGGGCCCGAGGGATCGTGCTGCCGTGGGCCACATCCAGCCCCGGGTACCGGAAGGCGTCCTCGCGAATCCCTTTCCATGGAAGCGCACGAAGGGGTTGGGCGAATAAGAAGGCGAGGCCGGCGTGGCCGGAGGAGAAGGGCAGGACTGACGCCAGCTCCATGCGCAACTCCCCTCACTCGTCCCGGGGCCGTGCTCCTCGAGGTACTCCGTGGGCCAGGAGAAGCGCCACCGATGCGTGACCCTTTCCTCCACGGGAGTACGCCAGGCAGGCGGGCCCAGTAGAAGAATCCATAGCCACGACGCCCGATGACCCACCCAACAGCCAGCGCACGGTGAACTGTTTCTTCACCGGGCGATGGACGTATTGCTCGTCTTTGACGTCGTCGAGGAAGCGTCCCCCGCGAGTGTCGAAAGCGCTGACCGGACGAACTCCCACCCGCACTCATCCAGCGGAAATGCGTCGAATTCGCCAGACGTCGCACCACTCCGAAAGAATTTCCGGTCCCTGTCCAATAGCGCGGAGGTACACATCGAGCGCACGGTTCACTCCGTCCGAGAGGTCATAGTGGTCAAACGGAAGGTGCACGACGAGCCTAACCACTTCCGCTGGACGAGGTGGTCTCCCCCTGCTGGGAGGAGTAGACGACGCAGCCGGGGGTAGTGCTCGGTCATCGGCTGATTCCAAGCTGAGGCGTCACGAGAGCGCGCATGTCCGTCCTCCTGCGAGGGGTCCTTGTACTTATCCAGCTTCCGCACCTTCTGACTCTGCTCTCCGAGCGGCTCGCTCTTGCTCTCGGCGGTACAGGGGAACAGGAAGTCGTAGAGGAATTGAATTCTGTTCGGCGTTCGCGCACCAGGTGCAGAACGATGTCGGGGACGAGAGGTCCCGTCCTATCATCGGTGAGGGCGTACTTTCGCCCGGCGGTTTCTTGCCGTAGCGCGGTTCCCTGGCGAATAGGCGGTCGAGATTCCCGGCCCGAGTTCTCGCTCGACCAGGAAAGGTGATCACGCTTCATCGTCCCGAGTTCCATGGCACGCGTCACTTTCTCGCCGACTCTGTCGTACCCAACGACGCGGTTGCACTCGGTGTCACTTGGGTACCCCTCCTTGGGATGCTCCCGTTGATGACCTGGTAGTCGGCCTCCTTGGCGCACTGGACGAGGACCTTCTCGACCCGGGCCACCTCGGCCTCGTCGAGGAAGTCCGGGTGAGTCCCTGGACAGCCTCCGCCGCCTCCGCCAGCTTTTGCACCGTGGTGGGGACGACACTCTCCGCCGGCCGCCGGAGCGGCACACACAGCGGCGAGCCCACAGCACTGCTCGTCAGCTTGAGTCCACCCACTCTGCCGTCCGCGCCAGCTCCTGACCACCCTTGGCAGCCTCGCGCCCGTGACGCACGCGGCTGGAGAGCAGCAGGGTGCCCAGAGCCAGCGTCGCCCGCCAGGAGCCGTCGCCGCGCACCTGCCGGGCTCGAACTGCCAGACGGCGTGGACAAGCCGCACCTCTCCAGCACGCGACGCCGCCTCGGACACCGTAGCCCACTCTCCATTCCAGAATGCGGGATCTGGCGCGGCTCACTTGTAGACGTCTACAAGCGGTGTGGGTTGATGTGGGGAATGGTGCTGCTTCGCTTGTAGACGTCTACAAGTGAGGTCCACTTCGGCTCACGACTTCGGGGGCTGGAGCCGCCACGACAGCACGCGCCCGTCCTGGCCCAGCACGAAGAGCTGGTCCCCGATGCACCACCGGCCGGGTGAGCAGCGGCGTGTCCAGCCGCAGCGAGAAGACCGGAGGCCCCTTTCCGGGCTCGAGCGCGATCAGCCACCCCTGGCTGCCGCGCGTGGGCACCAGCAACCACTCGCGGTACTCCGCCACCTGCGTCACCAGGGGCGCGGGCAGGCCGATGCGCGAGACTTCCCGCCCATCCTGGGGCGACAGGGCCAGGAGCAGGTTGTCCTCCGCGCCCACCCACACCTGTCCCAGGGCGAAGCTCGGCGGGCTGGTGAGGACGGGCGCGGGGGTCTGCCGCCAGCGCACCTGCCCGTCCGCGAGCCCGAGCGCGAGCACCTCCCCCTTCCGGGTGGAGACGTACAGCACGTCCCCCTGGGCCTCCAGTCCCAGCACCTGGGCCAGTGGCCGGCGCCAACGCACCGCGCCATCCTCGCGGCGCCAGCGCGAACAGTCCCGCGTCCCCGAGCACCACCACCACGAGGCCGCCCGCGAGGACGGGGGAGGGGAGGGGCCGGGTGGCATCGAGGCCGGGGCGCACCCGAGGGGAACGGGCGCCGCCAGCGCACCTCGCCGGAGTCCACGGCATGGGCGCGCACGGTGCCGTCCGGGGCCACGACGTAGACGGCGCTCGCATCCGAGACGAGCGGGGTGAGCACGGGCGGCTGCCCGGTGAGGCGCCAGCGCTCCGTGCCCTGGTCGAGCGCGAGGCTGACGAGCGTTCCGCCAACCGTTCCTACGATGACGCCGTCCCCCGACACCGTGGGGCGCGCGGCCACCTCGCGTCCGAGCTCCACCTTCCAGGGCGACTCGCCCGCGAGGTCCAGGCGCAGGAGCCGGCCGGCCTCGTTGCCCACCAGCACCCCGTTTTCCAAGGGGACGAGCGCCGCCCGGGAGGGGGCATCGGAGGAGAAGGCGAAGAGCTTGTCGGTGGGCTGCCGGCAGGCGGCCATCAGCGCCGCCATGGCGAGCTGTAAGACGAGGCGCTGACAGAGGGATGACGGCATGGTTGAGCGAGGATTTTCAGACCCCTAGGATGCTTGGCAAGGAAGGAACCCGACATGGCTTCGATTCGCGACGACGAGCTCCCCAGCTCGACTGGTATTCCCTCATCCGCTCGCACGGGCTGATTGGTCCGCGCCCCCGACCCTCCCGGTGACCGAGGAGCTGCTCCACGCGCTGCCCAAGACGGACCTGCACTGCCACCTCGACGGCTCGCATGCGGCTCAAGACGATCCTCGAGCTGGCCGAGCAGCAGAAGGTGAAGCTGCCCGCGGACACCGAGGACGGCCTGGCCAAGGCCATCCACATGGGCGAAGGTGTGCAAGAGCCTCGAGGACTACCTGGTGGCCTTCGACGTGACGCTGTCGGTGCTGCAGACGGCCGAGTCGCTCTACCGCTCGGCCTACGAGCTGGCGGTGGACGCGGCGGCCGAGAACGTGCGCTACCTGGAGGTGCGCTACTCGCCGGCGCTGCACCTGCAGCAGGGCCTGAAGATGACGACGGTCATCGACTCGGTGCTCGAGGGCCTGCGGCGTGGCCAAGCGCGAGACGGGCATCCAAATACGGCGTCATCGTCTGCGGCATCCGCCACATCAACCCGCAGACGTCGATGCGGCTGGCGGAGCTGTCGCGTGGCCTACAAGAACCGGGGCGTCATCGGCTTCGACCTGGCGGGCGCCGAGGCGAACTTCCCGGCCAAGGACCACAAGGAGGCCTTCCAGCTCATCCTCAAGAACAACGTCAACTGCACGGCGCACGCGGGCGAGGCCTTCGGGCCCGAGTCCATCTCCCAGGCCATCCACTACCTGGGGGCGCACCGCATCGGCCACGGCACGCGGCTGCGCGAGGACGGCGACCTGCTCAACTACGTGAACGACCACCGCATTCCGCTGGAGGTGTGCCCCACCTCCAACGTGCAGACGGGCGCGGTGTCGAGCCTGGAGGCGCACCCGCTGAAGTTCTACTTCGACTACGGCCTGCGGGTGACGATCAACACCGACAACCGGCTCATCACCGACACCACGGTGACGAAGGAGCTGTGGGTCGCGCACAAGCAGCTGGGGCTGTCGCTGGAGGACCTGACCACCATCATCGTCTCCGGCTTCAAGAGCGCCTTCCTGCCGTTCCGCGAGAAGCAGGACCTGCTGCGCCAGGTGAACCAGGAGATCGCCCAGACGCTGGCGGCCTTCGAGAAGCGGCCGCAGATGGTGAAGCAGCCGGCCTGAGCCGGGAAGGCTGGAAGCTCGGTGGGAAGGTGGTGTTCGCGACGGGGGGCTGTCCCCCGCGTGTCGTCCGCCGTGGTTCAGGGTGCGCCACCACCGGGAGGGTGAATCGGAAGGTGGAGCCTTGGCCCACCTCGCTCTCCACCCAGATGCGGCCGCCGTGGCGCTCGACGATGTCCCGGCAGATGTAGAGCCCGAGGCCCAGCCCGCCGAAGCCCGAGATGGGGGCGTTGCGGGCGCGGAAGAAGCGCTCGAAGAGGTGGGCCTTCTGGTCCGGTGGAATTCCAATCCCCGAGTCCGACACCGAGATGCGGGCCTGTGTCTCGTCCCTCTCCACCCGGACGCGGATGCTCCCTCCCGTGGGGCTGTACTTGAGGGCGTTCTCCAGCAGGTTCACCAGCACCTGCGCCGAGCCGGCCGCGGTCTCCTTCGATGACGAGCGCCTCGTCGGACTCCTCGTATTCGAGCGTGTGGTCGGTGCTGACCGGGCGGAGGTCCGCGAGCACCTCGCGGGTGAGCTCCCGGAGCGACACGGGCTCGTGCTTCAGCTCCAGTCGTCCCGCCTGGATGCGCGAGGTGTCCAGCAGGTCATTGATGAGCCCGGAGAGCCGGGTGACCTGGGCGAGCGCCTTCTCCACGTGTGGGGACGAGACGGGCCGCCCGGGTGCCACCCGCTGCTTCAGCACCTGCAGGTGGAGCTTGAGGGGGGTGAGCGGAGTCTTCAGCTCATGTGACGCGATGGACAGGAAGTCGTCCCGGACGCGGATGGCCTCCTGGGCCTCGCGGAGCAGCCGCTCCCGCTCCGCCTGCGCGCGGCGCTCCGCCGTCACGTCCCGGTAGCTCCAGACGCGGCCGACGATGGTGTCTCCCAACCGCTGGGGGCGCGAGTAGCGCTCGAGGATGCGCCCGTCGCGCAGCTCCATGGTGTCGACGCCCTCCTTCTCGGGGTCCGCGTACAGCTCCAGGAGCCGCGCCGTGAACTGCTCCGGGTGCTGGACCTGGGCGCGCACGTGCTCGAACACCTGCTCCCACTCCCGGGTGTCCACCAGCTCGGGCGGGACGTGCCAGAGCTCGCTGGAACCTCCCGTTGGAGGCGGTGATCTGCCGGTTCCGGTCCACCACGATGACTCCATCCGCCGTCGAGTCGAGCGTGGCGCGCAGCAGCGAGACCGTGTGCTCCAGGTCCTCCCGGGCCCGGCGATGCTCGGTGACGTCCACCATGATGCCCCGCAGCTTGCGGGGGATTCCATTCTCGGAGACCACGGTGACGATGTCGCGCAGCCACACGGTGCGCCCGTCGGCCGCGAGCATCCGGTACTCGAACTCGTGCGGCCTGCACTCCAGCGTCGCCTTCATGCAGAAGGCGGGAGCCCAGTCCCGGTCCTCGGGGTGGAGGTGCTTCAGCCAGAAGTCCGGCTCCTGCGTCCAGTGCTGGACGGGATAGCCGGCCAGGCGCTCGGCCTGCTTGCTGACGAAGGTGAAGCGGAAGCTCGCATCGGCCTCCCAGACGATGCCGTCGATGGCATCGACGAGCCCCTCGTGCATGGCGTTGGGTGCGGGTGAGCTCCTGGGCCACTTCGTCGAGGTCGGAGACGTCGGTGGCGACCCCGAGGGCCGCGACGATGTCACCCTCGGTCCCCCTCACCGGCCCCACGCGGCACCGGTAGGAGTGGCCACAGGTGGTGAAGTCGAAGCTCCCCAGCTCTCCCGCGAGAGCCCGGCGATGGGCCGAGGCCCAGCCCTGGGGAGCCGAGGCGCGGGCCGCGGAGCACAGCAGCTCCTCGGTGCCGTGCGCCTGCTTCGGCGGGTTGCACCACACGATGGACAGGTCCTCACCCACCAGCCAGGCGGGACCAGGGAGCCCGTCCAGCGTCTCGCGGAGGTCCACCTCGGCGCCTGTGGGCGTCTCCACCCGCAGGCAGGCGCAGGCCGGGGAGGCGTATCCCTGCGCTCCATCGCGAGAGGCAGGCGACTCCAGGGCCGCCTGGGGCCGGAAGGGGAGGACTTGGAGGGTGCCGATGAGCTCTCCCGCGCCGTCGGCCGTGGGCTCGATCGCGCTCAGCTCGACGGACAGACGGACGAGCCCTCCCTCCGCCGATACCGCGTGGAACTCGACCGTCCGGGGGACTCCCGCTCTGGGCCACTCCGCGCCAGGCGTCCATCACCCGGTCGAGATGCTCCGGGTGCACGAGTCGCCGGAAGAAGCCCCGGGTCTTCCACTCCTCCAGGGGATGGCCGAGGGCGTGCACGAGGGCGGGACTCGCCCAGCGGAAACGCGGGGGCAGGCCGCCCCCAATCCAGAGCATCGGTTGGCTGCTCGCCACGAAGGGCGCCTCCCGCATTCCCTCGCTCGCCTGCGTGTGGGCCATGGTTCTCCTCGAGGTGCGGCGCGGCGCACATGGGTCGGTCCGCGTGACCTCCTCTGGCCTCTAACAAGGGTGAGTTCCCAGAAAGTCAGGACCCCTCTCCCGCCCACCGGTCGGGCGAGCGCGGAGGGCACCGGGTTGGGGGGCAATGGGCCCTCGCTGTTTTCGCGACCGCAGCAATTTCTTCCGGCAACTTGTTCAGCAGGTCCTGCAGAAACCCCCAGGCGGCGTGGCGCGAGTGCGTGCCGCGCCAGACTCCCCCATCATTCGTTGTATCCAGATGGGCACTTCAGCGTGGAACTGCCGCAGTAACACCTGGCCAGTTGGACGCGAGAGACCTCGCGCATCCATCATGCGCATTCATTCAGTCCTCTATGTTGCTTTGGAGCCACGCATACCCATGCATGCTCCAGGTCAATGTCTTGGATGTCTTGATGATTTGTTCATCTAGTGTCGCTATTCGGTGCTGCCATTCGTTCTCCCGCCAGAATGAAATCAGTAGTTCTCGCTGGTCCGGGCGGCCATCCTGATTCGTATCTCGCGCGATCCGCGTGGTGCTGCGATCTGGGCCGAGGATGAGTTCATCCACACGATCCACATAACCATCGGAATCATTGTCAAAGAACCTCATGAACTCTCCTCCCTGGGATTTTCCGCTCACCATCGCGAGCCGCCCAGTGAGCAGGATTCGATGACTGTCCGTCAGGCTCTCTTCAACGGACGCGAGTGGAATCTTGGGCCAGCGGGTCGTTGCTTCATCGGAAAATGCCGCTTGGATGAGGGGATGGACAGGCGGGGCCGCCTGTTGCCTGACCCAGTCGGGGGACACCCGGCAGGGGATTGTGTCAGGCCCCGTGGGCCCTGGCGCCTTGCACTCGGGCGCGAGCCGGGGGGCTGGCGGTTCTTTATGGAGGCATCCCGAGAGAAATGCCCACAGCAGGAGGCTGGCGGTGAATGGATACCTGCGCGTTTCTTTCCAGGTTCTTCGCCTGTTCAGCATGAGCCTCGTCCCTCGTTCTCCATGAAGTTGCTTCTCCGTGAGTCTCCCACGATGGCGCGGTCGGGTGTCAGGCGGCTCCTGGCTGGTTCGTCCCTCTTCGCTGAAGGACGGCTCCGGCCGTCCGACGACCGCGGCTGCTGACCCGAGGTCTCGAATCCATTCGTCATGGTCCCCCGTGCCCCCGTGGGCGCGGGCCAGATTCCGAGAAGGTCATGCAGCCGAAACTGAACCGGCTCCTGCGGGCGCTCGCCCGAGAGGGGCTCGATGTGACGTACGACGGTCGTGTCTACACCGTGCGCCGCCAGGGCGATGCGAACGCGCCGCCCGCCGAGGTGCTCCTCCCACCGGACCTGCCCGTGGAGGGCAAGGCCTTTCAACAGCTCGCGAACCTCGCCGCGCTGAAGCACCCGGGCGGCGGCGCGGTCAAGCGCGTGCGCGCCACGCCGGACTTCCACCCGGGTGACTCCGGAGTGGCCATCGGCTCGGTGGTGCACACGGAGGGGCTGGTGGTGCCCGGCGCGGTGGGCACCGACATCAACTGCGGCATGCGCCTGCACGTCGCGGACATTCCCGTGGAGGACTTCCTCGCCCGCCGCGACGCCTTCGTCGAGCGGATGAAGGGCCACTATTTCTTCGGCACCCGGGACGTGGCGTTGGGCTCGCGCGCGGTGGAGGCTCTCCTGCGTGACGGTCTGCCCGGCTGGTTCCTGGAGACGCTGGAGGAGCCGCTGGGCGTGGTGACGAAGGCGGACCTGGGTCAGCTCGATCGGGAGTCCGCGCGGGTGTACCTGGGCGGGGCGCTCGGGGGGGACCCGAAGTGGGCACCCACGGGGCTGCGCCGGGAGGGTGTGGTGCGAGACCCGGGCCTGGCCACCATCGGCGGGGGCAACCACTTCGTCGAGGTGCAGCGGGTGGAGGCGGTGATGGACCGTGCGCGGGCCTGGGAGTGGGGTGTGCGCGAGGGCCAGCTCGCGTTCATGGTGCACTCGGGCTCGCGGGACATGGGCAGGCACGTGGGACTCACGTGGCAGGAGCGGGCGCGAGCGGCGTGGCCGGTGGGAGCTCCATTTCCGGAGAGCGGCATCCTCCCGCTGGCGGAGCCGGAGCTGGTGCGCGAGTACCTCCAGGCCGAGGCCACGGCGGCCAACTACGCCTTCCTCAACCGGTTGCTGCTGGCGGAGCTGCTGCGGCTCACCCTGCGGGAGCTGTTCGGAGACGTGGAGGCGCCGCTCGTCTACGACGTGCCGCACAACATCACCCTGCCGTGGGAGGGCGGGTGGTTGGCGCGCAAGGGGGCCTGCCCGGCCGAGGCGGAGCAGCCGGTCATCATCCCCGGTTCCATGGGGGCGGCGTCCTATCTGATGGTGGGGCAGGGCAACGCGGAGGCACTGGCCTCGGCGTCGCATGGGGCGGGGCGGGCGCGCTCACGCTTCTCCATGGCGCGGGGTGGGGCGGACCGCCGGGATGAGGCGCTGGGCCTCACCGGGGTGGACTGCATCACCCTGCGGGCCGAGCGCCGCATCGAGGAGGCGCCGGCGGCCTACAAGCCGATTGGCCCGGTGGTGGCTTCGCAGGTGGAGGCCGGCATCGTCCGCGAGGTGGCGCGGCTGGCCCCGCTGATGACCTTCAAGGCCTGATTTCCGTGGGAGGGCGCGTCAATTCTCTGGCGCTCCCTCCCACCTCCGGGTGGAATCAGCCGGCGCGCGGGCTCCAAGCTCGCGGAAGCTTCATCCCACGCAAGGGGAGGGGAACACACATGACGAACATTCCGGGTGACTTTCCGGGGATGCCGGGTCCGTCGGACACGGCCGCGGCCCGCCAGCAGGTGTCCACGCCGGCCATCCTGCTGATGGTGGTGGCCGGGCTTGGCATCGCGGGCGCGCTGCTGGGGCTGGTGCAGGCGCTCCTGGGGATGGGGGGCATCCCTCCCGAGATGCTCAATGATCCGAACCTTCAGCAGTTCCGCCCGTGGCTGGAGCGCACCCAGTCTTTCGGGGCCGTCGGCAACCTGCTCACGCTCGCCCTGAGCGGTGTGACGTTCTTCGGCGCCCTGAAGATGAAGAACCTGGAGAATTTCGGCCTGGCCATGGCCGCCTCCATCATCGCCCTCATCCCCTGCTTCGGGCCGTGCTGCTGCATCGGCATCCCGGTGGGCATCTGGTCGCTGGTGGTGCTCAACAAGCCCGAGGTGAAGTCGGCCTTCCGCTGAGCCCACGGCCCAGACGGTAGGAGAGGGGAGGCCCGGCGCGCACCGCGTGTCCGGGCCTCCGCCGTTTCGAGGGCTCAGGCGACCTTCATGCCCTTGGGGATGACGACCACGCCACCCGGGGTGACGTGGAAGCGGCGCCGATCCTCCTCGAGGTCGTATCCGATGGTCATCCCCGGGGGGATCTCCACGTTCTTGTCGATGATGGCGCGGCGGATGCGGCAGCGCCGCCCGATGGTGACGTTCTCGAAGAGGATGGAGTCCTGCACCTCGGAGAACGAGTTGACGCGCACCTTGGGCGAGAGCACCGAGCGGTTCACGTGGCCGCCGGAGATGATGCACCCCTCGCTCACCAGCGAGTCCGTGGCGTGGCCCACCCGGTGGTGCTCCCGATCGGCGAAGACGAACTTGGCCGGCGGGAGGTTGTTGGGCTGCGTGTACATGGGCCAGCGGTCGTTGTAGAGGTTGAAGATGGGGTCCACCTCCACCAGGTCCATGTTGGACTGGTAGTAGGTGTCGATGTTCCCCACATCCCGCCAGTAGCCGCGCTCCTTCGGCTCCTGGCCGGGGATGGTGTTCTGCGCGAAGTCGTACACATAGACGGGCTCGCGCTTGTACAGCTCGCTGATGATGGACTTGCCGAAGTCGTGGGCGCTGTTCTCGTCCGCGGCGTCACGCACCACCTCCTTCACCAGCGCGTCGGTGGAGAAGAGGTAGTTGCCCATGGAGGCCAGGCACATCTTCGAATTGCCGGGCATGGGGGGCGGGTTCTTGGGCTTCTCCACGAAGCCCTTCATCCGCCCGTCCGCGCCCACGTCGATGATGCCGAAATCCTTGCCCTCCTCGATGGGTACCGGGATGGCGGCCACCGTGCAGGCGGCCTTCCGGGCGATGTGGAAGTCCAGCATCTGCTGGCAGTCCATCCGGTAGACGTGATCCGCCCCGAAGGCGAAGATGTAGTCCGGCTCCTCGTCGGTGATGATGTTGAGATTCTGGTAGATGGCGTCGGCGCTGCCCTTGTACCAGTCCATGCCGGTCCGCATCTGGGCGGGGACGGTCTCCACGTAGTGGCCGAGGAAGGCGGTCATCCGCCAGGCGCGGGACAGGTGCTTGTTGAGCGAGTCGCTCTTGTACTGCGTCAGCACCTTCATCCGGTAGATGCCGGAGTTGGCGAAGTTGGAGAGGACGAAATCGATGATGCGGTAGCGCCCGCCGAAGGGGACTGCCGGCTTGGCGCGCTCACGCGTGAGGGGCTCCAGCCGGGTTCCGGCTCCGCCCGCGAGGATCATTGCCAGCGTCTTGGCCATATGGGCGGCCAAGTTACCCGGGGGGGTGGCGGCCCCGGCAAGGCCGCTCTTTCCCCTTCGTTGAATAACGGAACCGGGGTGGTGGGGTCCGGCCCTCGTGGCTTCCACACGGGGAGCCGTGCTATGTCTCCGAGGCGATGGCTGGCGACGAAACCCGAGTAACCAAGATCTCGTCGATCAAGGAGCTGGCGACTCCCGTCGACTCGGAATGCTGCATCGTGCAGATTCACGGGCCGGAGTTGGGGAAGAAGTACACGCTCCTGGAGAACGACTTCACCATCGGGCGTGAAGAGGGCAACCACATCGTGGTGGACCTCGACAACGTCTCGCGCAAGCACGCGCGCATCGTCCGCAAGCAGGGACGCATGTTCGTGCAGGACCTCGGCTCCACCAACGGTACCTACCTGAACGACCAGGAGGTGACGCAGGAGACGCCGCTGCGCAGTGGTGACCTCATCAAGGTGGGCGGCTCCATCTTCAAGTTCCTCACCGGCGACAACGTGGAGCTGCAGTACCACGAGACCATCTACATGCTCACCATCGTGGATGGCCTGACCGGGGTGAACAACAAGCGTTACTTCCTCGAGTACCTGGAGAGGGAGATGGGGCGGTGCCACCGCTACGGGCGCCCGCTGACGCTGATGATGTTCGACATCGACTTCTTCAAGAAGATCAACGACGTGCACGGGCACCTGGCGGGTGACTACGTGCTGCGCGAGCTGGCGCAGACCATCAAGCGGCTGGTGCGCAAGGAGCAGTGCTTCGCGCGCTACGGCGGCGAGGAGTTCGCGCTCGTCATGCCCGAGGACGGGGTGGAGAAGGCGCGCATCTTCGCGGAGAAGATCCGCCGGACCATCGAGGAGAAGCAGTTCACCTTCGAGGCCCAGGACATCCCGGTCACGCTATCGCTGGGCGTGGCGGACATGGCGCCGGACATGGTGGATCCGCTGCAGTTCATCAAGGTGGCGGACGCGAACCTGTACAAGGCGAAGAAGACCGGGCGGAACCGGGTGGTCGGGTAGGCGGTCCGCCCCCCCTCGGGAGAGGGGGGCCTCGAGGGAACCTCAGGTGCCCTCGCGCAGCTCGTCGAGCCGGCCCCTGGTGCCCGGCAGGTGTCCCGGGGCCATCCGCGTGTACAGGTACTGCACCGTGTCGTGCAGCGTCTCGTGGACGTCGCGGGCCTTGAAGCCCAGCTCGCGCCTCGGCCTTCGAGGCGTCGAGCCAGAAGTAGTGCTCGCCGATGTCCACTTCCTGCGGATCCAACGCGGGCTTCGTCCCGCGCCACTTCGCCACCTGCTCCAGCAGCTTCGCCCCGAGCACGTTCACCTGCGAGGGCAGCCTCAGCCGCGGCGCGGACACGCCCGACAGGCGCTCCAGGCGGTGGAAGAAGTCCACCATGGTGAGGTTCACGCCCATCAGGTGGCGCCCGTACACCTCGCCGCGCGTGAGCGCGTTCACGAAGGCGTCCGCCGCGTCCCGGGCGTCCACGAAGGACATGCCTCCACCGGGCATGGCGGGAAGCTCGCCCTGCAGGAACTTCATCACCGTCCACGTGGAGGAGAGGCGGTCATCCCCGGGCCCCATCAGCAGGCTCGGGTTGAGCACCACGAGGGGGATGGCGTGCTTGCGGCAGTACTCCAGCGCGAGCTTCTCCTCGTAGATTTTGGACAGGTAGTACGGCCAGCGCCCCACCACCTCGATGGGGTAGCCGTCGTCCTCGGTGCCGACGCGCTCCTCCTTGGACACCGCGATGGTGCCCGAGGTGGAGGCGAGGATGACGCGCTGGACGCCCGCCTCGCGCACGTCGTGCAGCAGCTCGCGCGTGGCGTCCACGTGCAGCTCGTACATGCGCCGCGCGTCCTTCTCCTGGAAGGAGACGAGCCCCGCCAGGTGGTAGACGGCCTCCACGCCTTGCAGCGCGCGTCGCACCGCCTCGCGGTTCTTCAGGTCTCCCGGGACGTACTCCGCCTTCTCGTAGCCGGGGCCCGAGGGCCTGGTGCGGCCGATGATGCGCACCTCATGCCCCGCGGCCACCAGCCGCGGGACCAGGTGCGAGCCCAGGAAGCCCGAGCCTCCGGTGATGAGCAGCTTCACGACTCGCTCCCTCCTGACGACAGCGCGCGGCGCTGGTCCTCGACCGTCGCCGATTCATCGAAACTCAGCACGCGACCGGCGGCCAGCGCGCGGATGGAGTCCTCCGCCAGCTTCGTGGCGTAGCGGTAGCTCTCCGAGCGCGCCATGCCCTGCGTCTTGGCGCGCAACATCTCGTACGTCAGCGCGGGCCCCACGTGGGCCTCCAGCTCGCGCGACTTGGGCACCATGCGGCCCTTGGGCAGCGCCTCGAAGGCGCCCTTCACGTAGACGGGCAGCACGTCCACCCCGTAGGTGAGCGCCAGGTAGCCCAGGGTGGGCTTGAACTCGAGCAGCTCCCCCGTCGTCGAGCGCGTGCCCTCGGGGAAGATGAGCAGGTTGAAGCCCTGGCGCAGGGCGTTGCCGGCCAGCCGCAGCGACTCGCGCAGCGAGCCGTGGCGGTCCATGGGGATGAGGTCGGTGAAGTTCTCGAAGTACGCCCGCTTGAGCGGGGTATCGAAGAAGTAGTCGCGCGCGGCGAGCGTGGTGAGCCGCTGCCCCTGCTCGCCGAGCACCACCTTGATGAGCCCCATGTCCAGGTGGCTCGTGTGGTTGGCGATGACGAGGAAGTTGCGGTTCATCGGGATGAAGGGCTTGCCCGTCACCTTCACGTCGAACAGGCCGCCGAAGAGCGCCTGCTGGCCGAGCCGCACGAGGTTCCGGCCCACCGTCACCAGCGGTTCCGGCACCGGAATCTCCAGATCCTCGGCCTTCTCGGCCTCCTGGGAGATGTCCTTGGCGCGCGTCTCCTGGGTGGGACGACGCCCGCTGGCGACGATCAGCTTGCGCAGATCGTCCACCGTCTGCACGTGCGTCAGGTCATTCACCGCGGGCAGCGGCACGCCAGTCTGCTCCAGTGCCACGGACAGCTCGGTGAGCATCAGCGAGTCCAGGCCCAGGTCCACCGAGAGGCGGGCCTCGGGGCGGATGTCGCCCAGGGGCTTGTTCACCACCTCGGCGATGAGCGGGTAGAGCCAGTCGGCCACGCCGCCGGTGGCCTGCACCTTCTCGCGGGCCTTCTCGCCCGAGGCGGCCAGCTTCTCCAGCCGCTTGCAGCTCCTCCACCACCACCTTGCGCTTCACCTTGCGCGACGAGGTGCGCGGCAGCTCGCCGTCCCAGAAGCGCAGCACCTTCACCCGGCGGTAGAAGGGCATCTCCGCGCTCGTCTTGCGGAAGTGCTCCTCCAGCTCGCGCCGCACCTCCTCGCGAGGCCGCTCCTTGTTGTCCGGCACGCAGAGGCAGGCGACCTTCTCGCCGCCGCCCTCGTCCGGCAGGCCGACGATGGACAGCTCCTTGATGTGCGGGTGGACGCCGTACACGTCCTCGAGCTCGTCCGGGTACACGTTCTTCCCGTTGGCGTCGATGATGACGTCCTTCTTGCGGCCCACGAGGTACAGCCGACCCTCGTCGTCGATGCGCCCGAGGTCGCCCGTGTAGAGCCAGCCCGCCTTGAGGACGGCGTCGGTGGACTCCTTGTCCCCGAAGTAGCCGGCCATGACGTTGGGGCCGCGCGCGAGCACCTCGCCGATGCCCTCGTTGTCCGGCTCGAGGATGCGCAGCTCGACGCCGGGCAGTGCCTTGCCCACCGTGCCCACCTGACGCTTGTTGACGCGCGTCTCGGACACCGCCAGCACCGGAGCCGCCTCGGTGAGGCCGTAGCCCTCGATGATGTTGAAGCCCAGCTGGTGGAAGGCCTTGTGCACGTCATCCGGCAGCGCCGAGCCGCCCGACACCAGGAACTTGATCTTCCCGCCGAACTTGCGGTGCACCGGCCAGAAGAGCAGCTTGCCCAGGTTGATGTCGCTGCGGTTGCGCAGCTCGCCGTGGGCCGCCATGAGCGACTTGAGCGTCTGCTCCACCAGGGGCGGCCGGCTGGCCATCTCCTGCGTCACCTTGCGGTGCAGGAGCTGCCAGAGCGCGGGCACGCCGATCATCGCGGACACGCGGCCCGTCTCGAACACCTCGCCCAGCCGGTCCGAGGTGAGCTCGTCGATGTAGGTAATCTCCGCGCCACGCGAGAAGGGCGTGAGGAAGCCGGCGGAGAACTCGAAGGTGTGGTGCAGCGGCAGCACGGAGAGGACGCCGTCACCCATGCCGATGTCGAAGGCGCCCGCCAGCTTCGCGATGAGCGAGGCGAAGTTGCGGTGGGTGAGCATCACGCCCTTGGGCGTGCCCGTGGTGCCCGAGGTGAAGATGAGGCTGGCCACGTCGTCCGCGGCGGCCGTGCGGCGCACCGGGCCGATGTGGTCCGGGTACGTCGGGTCTCCACCCATGGCCTCGCCGAAGCCGACCACGCGCGTGGACAGGCCCGCCTGGGAGAGCGCCGCCATGATGCCGGGCATGTCCTCCAGCGTCTGCTCGGTGAGCAGCAGCACCTTGGCCTCGGCGCGGCGGGCGATGTTGACGACCTCGGCCTCGTTGAGGCTCGGGTCCACCGGCACGGCGGTGCCGCCCGCGCGGAGGATGCCGAAGTAGGAGACGGGCCACTCGGGCCGGTTCTCCCCCAGGAGCATCACCCGGTCCCCGCGCTTCACGCCCTCCTTGAGGAGGAAGCTGCCCACGCGGTTGGCGTAGCGGTTGACCTCGCCGTAGGTGAGGCGCTCCTCCTTCTCGTCCACCGCGTAGCGGAAGGCCACCCGGTGGCGCCACGCGTTGACGCTGGCCTCGAGCATCTCCAGCAGGTCGCGGTTGGCGGCGATGACGGTGCGCCTCTTCGTCTCCTCCTCCAGGCCGGGGAACACCCACTTCTCCAGGCCGGGCAGGTGGGTGTCGAGGAAGTAGATGCGCCAGTCGATGGCCTCCGGAGCCCACGGAATGCGGACCCGGTCGTGGTGGGCCATGCGCGCGTACACCGAGCGGGTGTTGTCGCAGCGGAAGACGTAGCGGTTGTCGTAGAGGAAGGGGAGGAAGAGCTCGATGAGCCCCACCAGGCTCATGGCCTGGTTCTCCACCTCATCCAGCGTGCCCTTGGCCCGCTCCAGCATGGCCTGCACCGCGGGCGCGCCCCAGGCGGGCTTCACCTCGTCGATGACCTGACGCAGGAAGCGCGCGCCCTTGACGAACATGGGGGCGCTGAAGTTCTCGAACGTCTTGCGGCTCACCGGCACCGGCTCGACGCGCGAGCGCAGCTCGTTCATCAGCGCGTTGCCCGTCTCCTTGTTCCGGTAGTAGCGGCGCCGGTACAGGCCCACCAGCTCGACGGAGCGGCTGGCGTAGAACGGGTTCACGTCACCCGAGGCGAGGTTGTAGACGCGCCGCTCCTCCACCTGCATGGAGTGCGCGGTGATGCCGATGGTGGCGCCGGCCACGTGGTCCACCGGGATGATGTCCAGGATGGCGCGCTCGCCGGCGGGGATGTTGCGTTGGCCCTTGATGCCGGCGAAGGCCAGCGGCGCCGAGGTGGTGAAGCCCTCGTTCCACCCGGGGAAGGGGAAGTGCTGGGCGGACTCGACGATGGAGGGCCGGACGATGGCGTAGCGCAGGCCCGGCGTGCTGGCCATCACCTGCTCGCCCAGGCTCTTGGTGTACGTGTACGTGTTGGGCCAGCCCCAGTGCTTCGCCCGCTCCATGCCGGCGCGGACCAGCTCGCCGGTGAGCCACAGCTTGCGCTCGCGGCCCATCGCCAGCCGCAGCGTCTTCTCGTCCGTGGCGTCGCGGCCCTCCTGCTCCAGCCGCTCCAGCGCCTTCTTGCGGAAGAGGGACGCCAGCGCCTTGTCATCCGCCTGCTCGCGCAGCCGGGCGACGATCTTCTCCGCGTCCGCGAGCTCCTGCTCCAGGCTGAAGTCGCGCCCGTCCAGCTCCTCGCGGCGGGGGAAGTAGCCCACCACCTCCTCGTCCTCGAAGACGAGCCCGCTGCGGTTGCCGGCCACGAAGGCGGTGGACATGTGGATGAGCGGCACATTCCACTTGAGCGCCAGGTCCACGGTGTACTTCACGCCGTGGGTGTTGACGTTGAGGCCCACCTCCAGCGACGGGTTGAAGGACACCAGGCCCGCGCAGTTGACGATGGCGTGCACCTTGCCGGTGAGCGCGTCCGCCTGCTCCGGGGTGAGGCCCATGAGCGGGTCGGTGATGTCGCCGTCGAGCACCTCCACCTTGCGGCGGATGAACTCCAGCGCACCCTCCTCGCCGTAGGCGTCGCGCAGCGGCTGGAAGGGCTCGCTGGTGGCCACCTTGTCGAAGAAGCGGCGCTCGGCGGACGCGGCACTGCCCTTGCGCACCAGCACATAGAGCTTGTCCAGCGTCTCGCCGTAGCGCGACAGCAGCATGGACAGGGTGACCTTGCCCACGAAGCCGGTGGAGCCCGCGAAGAGCAGGCGCTTGCCGGTGAAGACCTCGGTGACGTTCAGCTCGGGAAGACTCATCGTGGGGGGCTCGGGGGACTTACTTCACGTCGACCATGACGGTGGGGGCGATGCGCAGCAGGCTGATGCTGGCCGAGCGGCCCATGAAGCCGCGCGCCTCCTCGATGGCCTCGGTGAGGGTGTTGGTGCGCTCCCAGCCGAGCAGGGCCGGGACGTGGTTGTTCTCGGCGCCCGCGACGATGACCTTGCCCACGTGCTGACGGCCGTTCTCACCCCAGTACCACATGTAGAGCGGGTGCACGCCGTGGTAGGCGTTGCCCTTGCGGTACAGGTGCACGTAGCTGGGGTTCTCCGCGAACTCGCGCTCGTACTTCTGCTCGATTTGAACCGCGTCGCGCGTCTCGGGCAGCACCCGGTTGAAGAACTCGATGTAGCTGGGGTGCTGGACCGGGTCGAACTCGTCGAAGGCCGGGTGGGTGATGATGAGGACGCCGCCCTTCTTCACCAGCGGCACGCCGCGGTTGAGGTTGAAGAAGTAGCCCAGCGCCATCACCTGCACGAGCAGCGGGTTGAGGATGGAGTTGACGCTGTAGGGCGAGACGTAGGGGATGGGGAAGATGACGATGTCGCTCTGCCCCTGCACCGGCACCACGTACTGCTGCCAGCTCTTCTCCAGCGTCTTGGCGTGGGTGGGCTCGGTGGCGCCGGCGAACACGCCCGTCACGTCATAGGGCGCGGGGACGGAGTTGAGCACCTTGCGCGCCGCCGCGCGCGGCATCTTCGAGAGCGCGTACCGCATGGCGTGCAGCTTCAGCCGATCGCCCTCGGTGTAGTCCTCCTCCTTCTTGGCGAGGAAGTCCACGCCCGGGCCGAACATGCGGTTGTTCAGCGACGTCTCGATGTGGAACACCTTGAGGTGCTTGTCGATCGCCTTGCCGATGCGCTCGTTGCGCCGGTACAGCTCGCTGCGGCTCGGCTCCATGTAGCTCTCGGAGGAGCGGATCGTCTTCGGGTTGTGGTGCGCCCGGAGGCTGGCGTAGTTGGCCACGCCGGTGCCCATGGACTTGTGCCCGCCGTTCATGGGCACGAAGTTGACGTTCACGTAGACGATGAGGTCGCTCTCGGCGACGCGGCGGTTGACGGCCACCACGTGCGAGCCGCAGGGCGAGCGCTCCAGCTCCACCATGCCGTCGGGGTCCTCGGCGTCATGGTTGTAGTACCGGTCCGGGTAGTAGGCGTCGTGGATCTTCTGGCCCACCATGCGCCGCATCTCGCCTTCCGTCATGCGGCGGTGCAGGGCGTTGGCGATGACGAGGTGGACGTCATCCACGCCCGAGTCGGCGCACAACTCCAGCACCACCTCGAGGATGGACTGGCGCACGTCCGGCGTGGCCATGGGCGGCAGCGGGACGGAGATGTCGTCGATGACGCAGGTGAGCTTCATCCCGGGACGGAGCAGGGCGTGCAGCGGCTCCATGCCCTCGGGATGGTTGATGGCCCAGCGGATGGCGGCCTTGACGTTGGGCACGCCGGCCAGGGGCGGCCGGGGGAAGATGACCCGGGTGCCCACGGGCAGGTCCTCGAGAAGGAAGTTCTCCCCGGAGAAGAGCGCCCGCGGGGGGCTGCCCTTCTCGGTGATGACGACCTGGCTTTCCTCGTCGTAGAGCTTCTGGAGAGTCTTGAGCGGGCGCATGGTGAGCGGAGGCTTTCCTTACTTGAGGTCGAGGATGGGCCAGTTGTAGGCCCGGGCGATGGAACGCAGCCGCATGTCCGGGTTGACGGCGTTGGGCCGCCCGACCACGGACAACATGGCGTAGTCAGAAGAGCTGTCGGAATAGCCGTGGCACTGATCGAGCGCCAGGCCTTCGCGGACGCAGTAGGAGCGGATGGCGTTGGCCTTGTTCGCCCCCTCGATGATGGGGGGGATGACCTTGCCGGTGGCCTTGCCGCCGACGAACTGCATCTTGTTGGCGATCATGTCGTCGGCGCCCAGGTAGCGGGCCAGCGGGCGCATGCTGAAGTCCAGCGCTCCGGTGACGAGCACGATGCGGCAGCCCACCCGGCGCGCCTGGTCGATGAGGTCGCGCGTCTGCTCGTAGATGGCGGGCTTGAGCACGTCCTCGAACATGTCCTCGGCGATGGAGATGAGGCGGTCCTCGGAGAGGCCGGCGTAGTACCGGTAGAAGAACTCGTTGAAGGTCTTCCGGTCCAACGCGTCCATTGCGGCGAAGAGGGGCACGCTGGCGGCAGTGGCCAGGGTCCTCCCGGCGATGCCCAGGAGGGAGCCCCGGTTCATGGCGTAATAGGCGTAGACGTGGACGACGTTGGTTTTGATCAACGTCCCGTCGACATCGTAGAAGGCGGCTTTCGCGGGCATGGGCTGGCGGGCTTCCTGACACTGGAATCAGGCATGTGTCAACCGCGCTAAACGGCCCGGAATTCGGCGAATGGGAGAGAGAAGGCGCGGAGGTCGTTGGACAGGGCGGCCGAGCAGGCGCGGTGCGTAGAGTGGTTCGCGGTGGAGGACCCGACGAGTCAGCGCATGCGCATCCGGTGCGGGGGCGAGCGAGCTGTTTCTGGACGTCTAGAAGCGGCTCGCTTGTAGACGTCTACAAGTGAAACCGGGTTTATCCTACATATGGATTGCCCTTCACTCGTAGACGTCTACAAGCGACTCCGACGACGCGTCCCTCACAGCCACCCGTGTTCCCTGTACCAGTGGGCGCTGCGGCGGATGGAGTCGGCCGGATTCCGCGTGGCGCGGAAGCCCAGCAGCCGCTCGGCCTTGGCGCTCGAGCACGTCCAGGCCGGCACCAGGAGCTGACGCGCGAACTTCCGGTTGAGGGGCAGGCGACGGCCCGTCACCCGCGTCACCCCGTCCGCCACGGTCGCCAGGGCCGTCAGCACGGCGGGGGACAGGCGCACCGTGCGCGGCTTCACCCCCAGCGCCTCGGCCGTCAGGTCCTGCAATTCCTCCAGGGTGAGCGGCTGGGGGTGGCTCACGAAGAAGGCCTGGCCCACGGCCTCGTCTCGCTCCGCCAGCAGCAGGAGCAGGTCCACCACGTCCTCCACGTCCACCAGCGTCAACGGCCGGGGGCCTCCGCCCAGCTCCAACCGCAGGCCCCTCGCCACCAGCTTGAAGATGAGGAGGTTCTCGCGGTCCCCCGGCCCCACGATGCGGGGCGGACGCACCACCGTCACCGGCAGCCGGTCCGCGTACGAGAAGACGATGCGCTCGGCCTCGGCCTTGCTCTCGCCATACCACTCCGCGGGTTGGAACGGATCCTCCTCCACCCTGGGCCGCTCGCGGGTGGAGGGCCCCGAGGCGCCGAGCGAGCCGGCCAGCACCAGTCGGGGCTTGCGAGGCCCGGGGGCGGCCACCAGGGCCTCGCACAGCAGCCGCGTCCCCTCGGCGTTCACCCTGAAGAAGTCCTCACGGTTGGCGGCTCGGCGGATGCCCGCCAGGTGGAAGACCACGTCCCGGCCCTCCACCGCTCGCGCCAGGCTGGACGCGTCCGTCACGTCCCCCGCTACAGTCTCGTAGCGCTGCCCGACGAGACTCGAGACGTCACTTCCGGGGCGCAGCAGACAGGCCACTTCCTGGCCTCGTGCGGTGAGCGCTCGCACCAGCCAGGAGCCGAGGAAACCGTTCGCGCCAGTGACGAGTGTGTTCACCATGGTGTGCTTCTCCAGAGAAAACACTCTTCCTTTCCGAGGGAGAAACACTATTTTCCCCTCGGCCCTCAGAGGGAAAAATGCAGCGGAGGGCTGATTTTCGGCCTCGGGCGTGCTAGGAGGCGCCCGACGGCTCTGGCTGTGAACAAGCCGTGCAACGCCCCCGGACACTCGATAGGGGGGAGGAGATCCGAACCGAATGGCCGCCAAGAAGACCACCGCCGCGAAGAAGGCCCCTGCCGCCAAGAAGGCTCCTGCCGCCAAGAAGGCCGCTGGTGCCAAGCGCAAGCCGAACGCCGCGTTCATGAAGGAGATGACCCCGTCCGCCGCTCTGGCGGAGATCGTCGGGAACAAGCCGCTTCCGCGCACCGAGGTCGTCAAGCAAGATCTGGGACTACATCAAGAAGAACAACCTCCAGGACGCGAAGAACAAGCGGCAGATCAACGCCGACGACAAGCTCAAGCCCATCTTCGGTGGGAAGAAGTCCGTCACCATGTTCGAGATGACGGCGCTGGTGAACAAGCAGCTGAGCTGAGCCGCATCTCCGGGATGACCGGTTGCTGTCCTTCGGAGGGCTCGTCACGAGAGTGGCGGGCCCTCTGCACTTGCGGGCTCGGAAGCTCGGAGAGCGTTGGATAGCTGGCGGAACGGCCTCGTCGTGGTGGTCAGTGTGGCGCGGTGCGCCTACGACGGGGGCCATGCGACTCGAGGGGATGGACGTAGCGGGTGAGGTGGGCGGGAGGGGCGCGGAGGCCCTGGCCGGAACGGTGTACTCGCGCGTGCGGGAGGAGTTGCTGGGGCGCGCCACGCCCCTGTCCACCTATCGCGCTGCAACTGCACAAGGGCTTCCCCTTCTCCGCGGCGCGGGAGGTCGTGCCCTACCTGGCGCGGCTGGGGGTGACGGACGTGTACTGCTCGCCCTACCTCAAGGCGACGCCCGGGCAGCACGCACGGCTACGACTGCGTGGACCACAAGCAGCTCAACCCCGAGGTGGGCTCGCCCGAGGAGCACGCGGCCTTCTGCTCCGCCGTGCGCGCAGCAGGGCCTGGGTCAGGTCCTGGACGTGGTGCCCAACCACATGGGCATCGAGCGCCTCAACCCGCTGTGGTTCGACGTGCTGGAGAACGGCCCCGCGTCCCTCTACGCGCGCTTCTTCGACATCGACTGGCATCCGGTGAAGGAGGAGCTGCTGGACAAGGTGCTGCTGCCGGTGCTCGGGGACCAGTACGGCGTGGTGCTCGAGCGGGGCGAGCTGCGAGCTGGGCTTCCGGGACGGCGCCTTCTTCATCCACTACTACGACCGGCTGCTTCCCGGTGGCTCCCCGGCAGTACGAGCGGGTGCTGCGGCGCAACCTGGAGGGGCTGGAGGGCCGGCTGGGCGCGGAGGAGCCGCACCTCCTCGAGCTGCCACTCCATCCTCACCGCCATCCACCACCTGCCCGCTCGCACCGAGACCGAGCGCGCCAAGGTCGTCGAGCGCAACCGCGAGAAGGAGGTCATCAAGCGCCGGCTGGCGGCCCTCGTCCAGTCCAGCCTCGCGGTGGCGGACCACATCGCCGCCAACGTGGAGGCCCTCAACGGCCGTCCGGGCGACCCGCGCAGCTTCGACGAGCTGGACGCGCTGCTCGAGGGGTGCAGCTACCGGCTGGCCCACTGGCGCGTGGCGGGCGAGGAGATCAACTACCGTCGCTTCTTCGACATCAACGGGCTGGCCGCCATCCGGGTGGAGGACCCGGAGGTCTTCGACGAGGCGCACCAGCTGCATCTTCGACTGGCTGGGCGAGGGCTGCGTCACCGGGCTGCGCATCGATCACCCGGACGGGCTCTTCGATCCGACGGCCTACTTCCTCAACCTGCAGGAGCAGTACTTCCTGGAGCGGGCGCGGGCCGTCTTCGAGGCCGAGCACGGGGCCCAGGCGGCGCTCTGGCCAGAGGTGGAGCTGCGGTTGCGCGAGCGCTGGCAGGCGGAGGCGGGGGCGCGCCTGGACTCGCCACTGCGCAAGGCGCTCTACGTGGTGGTGGAGAAGATTCAGGGAGGCCGCGAGCGCATCCCCGAGGGCTGGGCGGTGCACGGCACCACCGGCTACCGCTTCGCCAACGTGGTGTGCGGCATCTTCGTCCGGCCGGACGCTCGGGAGCCGCTGACGGAGACGTACCACCGCTTCATCGGCCAGTCGCCGGACTTCGACGAGCTGGTCTACGAGAAGAAGCGCCTCATCCTGCGCGACTTCATGTCGAGCGAGCTGAACATGCTCGCCCACCGGCTCAACCGCGTCTCGGAGATCAACCGGCGCACGCGCGACTTCACCCTCAACAGCCTGCGGCGGGCACTGGCCGAGTTCATCGCGCTCTTCCCGGTCTACCGCACCTACGTGGACGACTGGCGGCCGGAGCTGGACGAGCGCGACGTGCGCTACATCCAGGAGACGCTCGCAGCGCGCCAAGGAGCGCAACGCCACCCTCAACGCCACCATCTTCGACTTCCTGCGGGACGTGCTGCTGCGGCGCTACCCGGGGCACCTGGGGCCTCATGAGCGGGCGGAGATGCTGCGCTTCGCCATGAAGCTCCAGCAGGTGACGGGCCCCGTGATGGCCAAGGGGCTCGAGGACACCGTCTTCTACATCTACACCCGGTTCGTCGCCCTCAACGAGGTGGGCGGGGAGCCGGAGCACTTCGGCACCACCGCCGACCTTCCACCTGCGCAACCAGGAGCGCGCGGAGCACTGGCCGGCGAGCATGCTCACCACCAGCACGCACGACACCAAGCGCAGCGAGGACGTGCGGGCGCGCCTCAACGTCCTCTCCGAGGTGCCCGACGAGTGGCGCCAGCGGGTGCAGCGCTGGTCGCAGCTCACGGCGTCGCACCGCACGCGGCTCCCCGGGGGCGGCGCCCCCAGCCGCAACGACGAGTACCTCTTCTACCAGACGGCGGTGGGCGTCTGGCCCATGGGCGAGTCCCTCTCCGAGGCGGAGCTGGCGGAGCTCCGCCGCCGCGTCCGCGACTACATGCTCAAGGCCATCAAGGAGGCCAAGGTCCGCACCTCCTGGACCAACCCGGACCCGGCCTACGAGGAGGGCGTGTCGCGCTTCGTGGACGCCTGCCTGGACGCGAGCGTCAGCCGCGCCTTCCTGGACGACCTCCGTGCCTTCAAGCGCCGCATCGAGCGGCCCGGGCAGCACAACGCACTGGGTCAATTGCTGATGAAGCTCGGCTCGCCCGGGGTGGTGGACACCTACCAGGGCTGCGAGCTGTGGGACCTGTCCCTCGTGGACCCCGACAACCGGCGGCCGGTGGACTACGGCCTTCGCGCTCGGCATGCTGGAGGCGCTGGAGCGCGAGGCCGAGGCGGATCGGCTCGGGCTGTGCTCGCGGCTGGTCGCGGACATGGACGACGGGCGCATCAAGCTCTTCGTGCTGGCCGAGGCCCTGCGCCTGCGCCAGCGCCAGGCGGCCGTCTTCCGCCACGGCGGCTACCGGGCGCTCGACGCGGTGGGCCCGCGCGCGGACGCGGTGGTGGCCTTCGCCCGCGAGTACGAGCGGGCCGTCGTCCTCGCTGCCGCACCGCGCTTCACGCTCCCGGCCCTGGAGTCCCCCAGCGGCCTTGCTGGGGCCTATGAGGAAACGTCCCTGGATCTGCCCGAGTCCTATGCGAGCATGTCGTTCCGGGATGTGTTCACCGGACGAGAGGTCCGGCCGGGGCGTCGGGCGGGGAGCGTGGTGCTTCCCCTGGCGCCGCTGCTGGCCGGCTTCCCGGTGGTGCTGCTGGAGAGGAGCGATGGATGAAGCGGGCGGAGGTGCTGCCGGGCAAGCCGTATCCCCTCGGCGCCACGTACCTGGGTAACGGGGTCAACTTCGCCGTCTTCAGCGAGCACGCGCGGAAGATGGAGGTGTGCCTCTTCGACCCGCGGGAGCCCTCGCGCGAGCTGCGGCGCTACGTGCTGCCGGAGCAGACCCAGCACGTGTGGCACGGCTTCGTCCCGGGGCTGCAGACGGGCACCCTCTACGGCCTGCGCGCCCACGGCGCCTATGAGCCCCGGCGTGGCCTGCGCTTCAACCCGCACAAGCTGCTGGTGGACCCGTACGCGCGCGCCCTGTACGGGCAGGTGGACTTCTCCGCCCCCGTCTACGCCTACGTGCTGGGCGACGAGGAGGAGGACCTCAGCTTCGACACCCGCGACAGCGCCCCCGGCGTGCCCAAGGCGGTGGTGCTCACCGGACGACTTCGACTGGGAGGGGGACAGCGCCCCGCGCGCGCCCTGGAACCGGACGCTCCTCTACGAGGCCCACGTGAAGGGCCTCACGAAGCTGCACCCGGCGTTCCCGAGCACCTGCGCGGCACCTACGCCGGGCTGGCGCACCCGGCCGTCATCGAGCACCTCAAGCAGCTGGGCGTCACCGCGGTGGAGCTGCTGCCCATCCACGACCGCGTGGACGAGCCCTTCCTCGTCAACAAGGGCCTCACCAACTACTGGGGCTACAACACCCTGGGCTACTTCGCGCCGGACGCGCGCTTCAGCGCCTCCGGCGCGCTCGGCGGCGCAGGTGGCCGAGTTCAAGGCGATGGTGAAGGCCCTGCACCGCGCCGGCATCGAGGTCATCCTCGACGTCGTCTACAACCACACCTGCGAGGGCAACCACCTGCGGGCCCACGCTGTCCTTCAAGGGCCTGGACAACTCCGCCTACTACCGGCTGTCGGAGAAGGACCCGCGCTACTACCTGGACTTCACCGGGTGCGGCAACTCGTTGAACGTCACGCCACCCGCACGCCCTGCAAGCTCGTCATGGACTCCCTGCGCTACTGGGTGCAGGAGATGCACGTGGACGGCTTCCGCTTCGACCTGGCCACCACCCTGGGGCGGGACCGGCACGGGCTACGACACGCCGCGCCGCCTTCTTCCAGATCGTGCACCAGGACCCGGTGCTCAGCCGGGTGAAGCTCATCGCCGAGCCCTGGGACGTGGGCGACTTCGGCTACCAGGTGGGCAACTTCCCCGTCGCTGTGGAGCGAGTGGAACGGCAAGTACCGCGACACCATCCGCCGCTACTGGAAGGGCGACGAGCGGCAGGCGGCGGAGATCGGCTACCGGCTCACCGGCTCGTCGGACCTCTACTCGCTGAGCGGCCGCAAGCCCACCGCGAGCGTCAACTTCATCACCGCCCACGACGGCTTCACCCTGCACGACCTCGTCACCTACAGCCAGAAGCACAACGAGGCGAACGGCGAGGACAACCGCGACGGCGCCAACGACAACCACGCCTGGAACTGCGGCGTGGAGGGCGAGACGACCGACCCGGTGATCAACGCCCTGCGCGAGCAGCAGAAGCGCAACTTCCTGGCCACGCTCTTCCTGTCCCAGGGCGTGCCCATGCTGCTGGCCGGCGACGAGCTGGGCCGCACCCAGCGCGGCAACAACAACGCCTACTGCCAGGACAACGCGCTGTCCTGGGTGGACTGGAACCTGGACCGACTCGCCAGCGCGAGCTGCTGGACTTCACCATGCTCCTGAGCCGGTTGCGCCGGGAGCAGCCGGTGCTCAGCAGCGGCGCTTCTTCCGCGGCTCCCACATCTGGGACAGCAAGCTGAAGGACCTGGCCTGGTTCCGCCCGGACGGGCAGGAGATGAAGAAGGAGGACTGGGAGAAGCCCTTCGTGCGCTCCATCGGCTTCCTGCTGGGCGGCGATGCCATCGCCACCCCGGACGACGAGGGAAACCGCATCGTCGGAGACACACTCCTGGTGTTGATGAACGTGGCCCACGAGCCCATCACCTTCCTGCTCCCGGCGATCGAATGGGGCGCGAACTGGGAGGAGGTGGTGGACACCGGGCAGTCCCGCGTGTCCCTGCACACCCACACCCCCGCTGGAGGCACCGTGGTGGTGGCCGGCCGGGCCCTGGTGGTGCTGCGACGCCCGGCCGCCCCGGCTCGGAATAGTCCCTCCGGTAATGGTTGAACGCGCAAGGATATCGACGGCGGGGGCGCCTGCCCGTTATAGGGTGACGTCCGCCGTCTGCCGGCTCAGGGAAACTCGCTCGTGAATACACAATCCGCGCTCTGGTTGGGCTTCAACCTCTTTGTGGTGGCCATGCTCGCCATGGACCTGGGTCTCTTCCACCGCAAGGAGCATGCGGTCTCGCCCAAGGAGGCCGGCATCTGGACGGGTGTGTGGATCACCCTCAGCATGCTCTTCTGCGGGGGCCTCTGGTACTTCGGCTTCTGGGACAAGGCCCAGTCCCTCCAGTGGGTGACGGCCTACGTCGTCGAGTACGCGCTCTCGGTCGACAACCTCTTCGTCTTCCTCATGGTGTTCGCCTACTTCCGGGTCGCCGCCGGAGGTGCCAGCACCGGGTGCTCTTCTGGGGCATCATCGGCGCGTTCATCATGCGCGCCGCCCTCATCCTGGCCGGCACCGCGCTCGTCCACCGCTTCCACTGGCTGCTCTACATCTTCGGCGGCTTCCTCGTCTTCACCGCGGTGAAGATGGGGTTCTCCAAGGATGAGGACGCCGCGGACCCCGAGCAGCACGCTGGTGGTGCGGGTGGCCCGGCGCATGCTCCCGGTGGCCCGCCAGGGCGAGGGCAACAACTTCTTCACCGTCGAGGACGGCCGGCGCAAGGTGACGCCCGCTCTTCCTGGTGCTGCTGGTGGTGGAGGCCACGGACCTGCTCTTCGCCCTGGACTCCATCCCCGCCGTGCTGGGCATCAGCCAGGACGCCTTCATCGTCTACACGTCCAACGTGTGCGCCATCCTCGGCCTGCGCTCGCTCTTCTTCGTGGTGTCGAGCCTGATGGACAAGTTCCACCTCCTCAAGGTGGGCCTCGCCGTCATCCTCGGCTTCGTGGGCACGAAGATGCTGCTGCCCCTGGTGCTTCGGCATCCACGTCCCCATCGGGCTGTCGCTGGGCATCATCGGCGGGGTGCTGGTGGCCTCCATCGTGGCCTCGCTCATCTGGCCGAAGCGGGAGGTCGCCCGAGGTGCCGGCGCAGTCCCAGGGGGATCGGAAAGGCACCAACCCCTGAGCGCTCGGGTGGCTGGCGCGTTGGGCTTGCGTCCGGGCGGCGAGCCGGCCAATTGTGTGGCATGTCCTCCGTCATCACCGAAGGCATCCGCATCACCGTGAAGCCCGCCTACTGGCCGGAGCGGAGCACCCCCGAGTCCCACCGGTACGCCTTCATGTACACGGTGGAGATCCTCAACGTGGGCGGAGAGCCGGCGCAGCTTCGCGGCCGCCATTGGATCATCACCGACGCCACCGGGAAGGTGGAGGAGGTGAAGGGCGAGGGCGTGGTCGGCAAGCAGCCCCGCCTGGGTCCAGGCGAGCGCTTCGAGTACACGAGCTGGGCCCAGCTGCGCACGCCCTTCGGCTCCATGCGCGGGCATCTACACCATGGAGCGCCCGGACGGACGCCAGTTCGAGGCGCGGATTGGCGAGTTCGCCCTCACCCAACCCCATTCCCTGCACTGACAGGACATGACCGCCAATCGCAAGGGTCTGCTGCTGGTCAACCTGGGCACGCCGGACGCCCCCGAGACCGGCGCCGTGCGCCGCTACCTGCGCGAGTTCCTCAGTGACCCGCGCGTGGTGGACCTCCACCCGGTGGGCCGCTGGTTCCTGCTCAACTGCATCATCCTGCCCTTCCGCCCGCCGAAGAGCGCGCGACGCCTACCGCAAGGTGTGGATGAAGGAGGGCTCGCCGCTGATGGTGCACTCGCGCGCCCTGGAGGCCGCCGTGGCCCAGCGGCTGGCCGGTGAGTACGAGGTGGAGCTCGCCATGCGCTACGGCAACCCGTCCCTGCCGGACGCGGTGGCCCGGCTGCGCAAGCGCGGGGTGACGGACTTCACGGTGATGCCCCTCTACCCGCAGGAGGCGCCGTCCTCCTCGGGCTCCTCCCTGGCGCGCATCTACGAGGTGCTGTCCGAGCCCTGGGACGTGCCCAACGTGCGGGTGGTGCCGGCGTTCCACGACCACCCGGCCTTCCTGGAGGCCTTCGTCGAGGTGGCGCGCCCCGTCATCGCCGAAACGCGGGCGGACCACGTCCTCTTCAGCTTCCACGGCGTGCCCGAGCGCCACATCCGCAAGAGCGACCCCTCGGGGCGGTACTGCCTGGCCTCGGGCGGGTGCTGCGACGCCCTCACGGACGATGAACCGCCACTGCTACCGCGCCCAGTGCTTCGCCACGGCGCGGGCGCTGGCCCGGCGGCTGGGGCTCGGGCCCGAGGGGTGGAGCATCTCCTTCCAGTCCCGCCTGGGCCGCACCCCGTGGATCCAGCCGTACACGGACGTGGTGCTGCCGGAGCTGGCCGCCCGCGGGGTGAAGCGTCTGGCGGTGGTGTGCCCGGCCTTCGTCGCCGACTGCCTGGAGACGCTGGAGGAGGTGGCCATTCGCGGGCGCGAGCAGTTCCTCGCGAGCGGGGGCGAGTCCCTCACCCTCGTCCCCTCGCTCAACTCGCACCCCGCCTGGGTGGAGGCCGTGGTCCGACTCGTCCGCGAGTCGGAGGCGGCGGCTGCTACTTCTTCGCCTGTTGCGGCAGCAGCTCCGGCGGCACCGCATCGAGCGGGGTGAGGCGCAGCTTCCGCTCGCCGGCGCTCAGGCCGGGCAGGGCGCCCTCGGTGGTCGTCGTCACGGTGCCCTCCCAGGAGCGCCAGCGACCCGCCTTCACGAGGAACTCGCCCCGGCCCTTCACCCGCACCTCGGCCGAGGCGGGCTGCAGCGGCGGGGGCTTGGCCACCTCGTCCTCGCCCTCGCCCTTCTTGGCGGCCGCGTCCTTCTTCTCCGGCTTCGGGGCCGACTTGTAGACGCGGAGGTCGCCACGGAGGTTGCCGTAGATGTTGTCGGAGAGGTCGTACTCGAGCGTCGCCACCTGCTCCCCGTTCTCGGCCGGGGTGAGCTCGACGAGCTTCACTTGATTCTGTCGCTCGGCCTTCTGCCCCAGGAGTCCCTTCATTTCGATGAAGTTGGGCACGGAGCTCAGGTCCAGCAGGTCCATGCCGAGCGCCCAGGTGGCGCCCTTGCCCACCGGGTTCAACGGCAGCTCCAGCACCAGCGCCGCCGTGGTGTGCAGCGGCCCGGACAGCCCGTCCACCACGAAGCCGCGCTCGCTCATGGTGCCCTGGTCCGCCTCGCCACCCGGCCCCTGCGGGGTGATGGTGACGGCGTATTCACCGGAGTCGGTCTTGCGCAGGACGAAGATGGAGGACGTCTCCGCTCGCCGGCCGCGGGCTCGGGCTGCTTGTCCTTGGCGGCCGGCTCTGGCGCGGAGGAGGAGGTGGTGGTGAGGCGGAAGGCGATGGGGGCATCGAGCTTCCAGCGCATCACCACCTTGGAGGGATCCGCTGGCGGCGCGGGAGCGGGGGTCGGCTTCGCGGCCGGGGCCTCGGCCTTCTCTGGGGCGGAGGCCATGCCGGGCGGACGGGGAATGGGCTCCATCTGGCCAACGGGCTTCTCCGAGCAGGCGGAGGCGAGGCAGACGGTGGCGAGCAGGCCGATGATGCGCCGGTTCAAGAAGAGACTCCTGGGGTGGAGGGAGCGGGCTCCGGGGACGGAGCGTTCAGAAGTCTACGGCAGGGTGATGGAGGGGTGAAGAGAGGTGTGGGGAACGAGGTGGGAGAAGTCCGGGGACCGTGCCCGCGGGGTCGGGCAGGGGGAGGAGAGGTAAGGCTGGCGGAGACGACGTGGTGAGTCGGGGGTGCTTGTGCCGGCGCCATGTCATCTCGCGATGGACTGTGTCCTCGCGGCAGTGGACGGAAGTACAAGCGATGCTGTCCGGGTGAGGCCCGGCGCTCCAGCGGGAGAGTCCTCCGCTACCGGATGCGCGGCAGTGGAGGCGCGCGATGCCCACGGGGCCGCGCAGCGGGTGCGGCGGCTTGTGCCGAGTGACGTGAGAGTCAGGGCGCACCTGTAGATTCTGTTAATGCTCCCGGCGTTCGGTGGGCACGCGCATGAGGGCTCCGCATGCCACGCTGGATGATTCCGCTGCTGTTCGCGTTCCTCGCGGGGTGTGGCGGCGCAACGAAGGTCGTCCGTCTCGACACGGGTCAGGGCTCCCCCATCGTTCACATCCCGCGCCAGGGTATGGCGCCGGTGGAGCTGGGCGAAGACGAGTTCAAGCAAGCCATGGTGGAGCACGCCCGCACCGTGCCGCCCGCTGCTCGGACGCTGGAGTACGCCCGGCGGTTGTTCGGTGTTCCCGAGCGAAGTGGCTGGTTCCGGTACGAGGGCAGGGGCCGACGGCTGACGCTGCTGGGTGAGGAGGAGCGCCAGCAGCAGGGGATATCGCCCGCGGACGTGGAGTTGAGCCGCCGCTACCTGCTGTGGTGCGAGCGGACGTGGGAACCGGGAGATTGCCTGCGCCTGCTGGTGGACGGCCCCGTGCTGGATGGCGACGGCAGGTACGCCCTGGCCATGGCCATCGCCCATGGCTCGGTGCTGGGTGCCATGAAGGAAGAGCTCGGGCTCCTGGTGAGTCCCACGGCGGTGGTCGCCACGGTGGTCGGTGCCCTGACGATGTATGCGGTTTTGTTGGCGCTACCCGAGCCCGTCTCGAAGAGCGTGGCCGTGCTGATGACGGTGGGCGCGGTGGCGTACCTGGGGTGGGACACGGTGTGGAAGCTCATCGAGGGCTGGCTGGTGCTGATGGAGGAGGTGGACGAGGCCACCTCCTTCGAGGAGATAGAGGAGGCCGGGGAGAAATTCGGGGGGGTGATGGGGGAGAAGGCGGCGCGAGCATTCGTGATGCTGGCGACGGTGGCGGTGGGGAACACGGCGGGGGGAATGGCTGCGGCGATGCCCACGCTGCCAGGGGCCGGACAGGCGGCGGTGATGGCCGAGGCCCAGCTTGGCATCCGCTATTCGGCGGGGGCCCTGGCGGAGGTGGAGTCGGTGGCCCTGGGGGCCGAAGGCGTCACCCTCGTGCTCGCCCCCACGGCGGTGGCCATGGTGGCGCGAGGACATGGGGGCGGGCAGGCCCCGCCGCCACCCTCCGGAGGCCCGGGTCAATGGGTGCAGGTGGAGGAGTCCATGTCCGAGAGCGCCCGGAACTACCAGGCACAGGTGACGGGGGCCCCCAAGGGCTACGCCTACCGCGTCAAGGTGGGAGGCGAGAAGGTGGACTTCGACGGCTCCGACCAGGGCGTCCTGCTCGAGGCCAAGGGCACCGGTTATGCGACGTTCATTGATGACGAGCTGAACTTTGTCAGATTCTTCAAGGGCCGTGACCAGATGCTCGATCAGGCGAAGCGCCAGGTCAGGGCCGCCCGGGGAACGCCCATCCGGTGGATCGTGGCGGAGGAGAAACTCGCGGGTGCGCTCAAGAAGATGTTTGAGGGGGCGCGCCTGAAGATTGAGGTCGTCCATATTTCCCCGGCGTCGTAAGGAGGAGACGTTCGATGAAAGAGACCTACTACGCTGGGGCCTACTGGCTGGCCCGGTCCGAATCCGCAGAGGCTTGCGCATACCGGGCGGAGCGCTTCTTCCAACTCCTGGGTCGCTGCGACCCGGCGTGGAATCACTGGCATCAGACGGCTGGCTCCTTCGAGGAAGCACGCAAACGCCAGCTCGACACGGACGCCGCGAGCTTCCTGAAGCTGTTCGGCCAGAAGAAGCATCGGATCTTCGATGGCTTTTTGTTCAGCCTGTGGGCAGGCGACAACCCTCGGGAAACGTCCGCCGTCGATGTGTCGTGCGGTTCTGCTGATGTCTGGCTTCCATCCTCCTGCGTGCTCGAGCCCTACGACAGCGGTTCCATCGGGGAGCGGGTACTGACCGCTCCCGTCATGACCGAGGTGTTGCGCGCCATGGCCCTGGCCTGGGAGCCGGAATGGGGCGTGGTGGCGTCGCATGAGCACCGCGACAGCGTGACAGAGAGCCCTGCGACAGACACTTTCGTGGGATGGGTGATGTACTTCTCGCGGCAGCGAGGCGCCGTGCCCCCACTGCCGGCCCCCGTGCGTGTGGAGCCCGTGGAGGACAAGGGGACGCTCGTCGTCCTCACCCCCGAGAGGTTCACCGCCTCCAACCCGGAGCACGTCGCGCTGGCCGCCCGCGTCCACGGCCTGCTGAAAGAGGCGGGGCTGCTGGGTCCCTTGCAGCCCTTCTCTCCAGGGTGACGAAGCGGGGCGCCGGACCGTCCGATTCAGGGGAAGGTCACACCGCGCACGGTGAGGGTCCGCGCTCCTCCCGCTTCTCCCAGAACGAGCCGGAAGGTGCCCCGGGCCTGTGCCTCCGTGGCCTCCGCCTCCACGAAGAGCCGGCGCGCATGTCCCGGAGCGAGGGGCTCGCGCGGCCAGACACCCAGAACGCGCAGCCGCGCGCCCTCCGTGCTCACCAGATCCGCCTTCTCGTCCATCGTCCAGGGCTGGGGGCCCGTGTTCTCCACCTCCAGCTCCACCGCCAGCCGCTCACTTGCGCGGTAGCTGTAGGTGCCCCACGCGTGGAGGGGTTCATCCGGGCGCTGGGTGATGTCCTTCTCCAGGTTTCGCGCCTCGACGCCCCGGCCCTCACCCACCAGCCCGGCGTCGAACAGGCCCGTGAGGCCCTCAGGGCGTTGCCCTTCCGCCCGGGGGCGCGCGGCCAGTTCCGCCTCGCAGCGCTCGGCCCGCTCGCGCTCCCGCCGCGCCACAGCTTCACCATGACGTCCAGCTCGCGCCAGGCCCAGTGCGCCGAGCGCGGCAGGAAGATGAACTTCACCGCGTACAGCCGGCCCTCGCGTCGGGCGCGGAACACGGTGCCCTGGCCACCGGTGCCCAACCACCTCTCCAGCCGGTAGCCCGCCACCTCCATTCCCACCCGGGGCAGGTGTTGCTCCGGCGAGTCATGCAGCAGGCGCCGCTCCTGCTCCTCCCTGTGCCCACCCGTGCCGGCCTCGCTCACGCGCACCACCTCCAAGGTGGGGCGGCGTAACAGAACCCGCCCATGGCCGATGGGCGCCTGTACGGGCCGCGAGAGCCCAGAGTTGCCGTGGATTCAACCGGGGCGGGGGGCGGCGGCGCGGGCGAGCCGGTCGCGTACGGCGACGCCCAGGCCCTGCGCGCGCGGGAGGCAGGCCACCAGCACGTCATGGCCGCGCTGGTCCGCCTCGCGCAGCCGCAGGTAGAGGACGCGCGCCGCGCCGGCCGGGTCCTCCGGGACGTCGTAGCGGGGCACTCCCGGGGGTAGGGGGAGGCTCGGAGGGCCCAGGACTCCCACGCTCTGACCCTGGGCGCGCAGAGCCTCCACGCGCGGGCCCACGTCCGCGAGCTCGGCGAGCACCACTCCCGCCCGAGGCGCGTAGTGCGAGGAGAGGCTGCCCGAGACTCGCACCGTGGATGAGGTGCGTACCGGCACCTCTCGCCCCAGGACGCGCTCGAGCTCCTCCACCGCCAGGCCCCCGGGGCGCAGCACCGCCGGCTCCTTGCCGCTCAAATCAACGATGGTGGACTCCAGGCCCACCGTGCACGGGCCGCCGTCGAGGATGAGGTCCACCTCGTCCCCCAGGTCCGCCCGGACGTGCTCCGCCGTGGTGGGACTCACCTTGCCGAAGCGGTTGGCGCTCGGCGCGGCCACGCCGCCGCCCAGGGCATCCAGCACGGCCAGGGCGATGGGGTGATGGGGCACTCGCACCGCCACCGTGTCCTGTCCTCCGGTGACGGCGTCCGTGGCGCGCGCGCTGCGCGGCAGCACGAGCGTGAGGGGCCCCGGCCAGAAGGCCGCCGCGAGTCGCCGGGCCTCCTCGGGGACGTGGCGGGCCCAGGAGGAGAGCTCCTCGGCGCGGGCCACGTGGACGATGAGGGGATGGGTGGCGGGGCGTCCCTTGATGGCGAAGACGCGGCGCACGGCCAGCTCGTCCTCGGCGTTGGCCGCCAGTCCGTAGACGGTCTCCGTCGGCAAGGCGATGACGCCGCCGCGTCGCAACGTTTCCACTGCCTGGGCGAGAAGGTCCGGAGTAAGCATTCCTGGGGACGCAATCTGGCGCTCGGAGGGGACAATGGGCAAGTCGCAGGTGTTCGAAGCTCGCAGCCAGATGCCCGTGAGTGCCGAGGAAGTGTTCGCCTGGCATGCCCGCGAGGGAGCATTCGAGCGGCTGCAGCCCCCCTGGGAGAAGGTCGAGGTCGTGGAGCGGCAGGGCGAGGGCATCCGCGAGGGCGCGCGGGTGGTGGTGCGCATACGTCTGGGGCCGGTGCCCATGCACCTGGTGGCGCGACACACCCGGTACGTCCCCGGCTCGCTCTTCCAGGACGTGCAGGAGTCGGGGCCCTTCTCCAAGTGGGTCCACACCCACCGCATGTGGGACGAGCCCTCGGGGGGCACGGTGCTGGAGGACGAGGTGGAGTATGTGCTGCCGGTGGGGCCGCTGGGGCGGGTGTTCGGCGGCGGCTATACACGGCAGCGGCTGGAGCGGATGTTCGCCTACCGGCATGAGGTGACTCGCGAGGACCTGCGGCGGCACGCGGCCTTCGCCGGGCTGGGGCCGCTGACGGTGGCGGTGAGCGGCGCGTCGGGGCTGGTGGGCAGTGCGCTGGTGCCCTTCCTTTCGACAGGGGGACACCGGGTGCGGCGGTTGGTGCGCGGGCGGCCCGAGGCCGGGGACATCGCCTGGGCGCCGGGCCAGGGCGAGATGGACACGGCCGCCCTGGAGGGGGTGGACGCGGTGGTGCACCTGGCCGGGGCGCCCATCGGCGAGGGGCGATGGACGGAGGAGCACAAGGCCCTCATCCGCCGCAGCCGCGTCGAGGGGACTCGGGTGCTGAGCGAGGCCCTGGCGCGGCTGTCGCACCCGCCCAAGGTGCTGGTGTGCGCCTCGGCCATGGGCTTCTACGGCAGCCGGGGCGACGAGGTGCTTACCGAGTCCAGTGCGTCCGGGGAGGGGTTCCTCGCCGACGTCACCCGCGAGTGGGAGGCGGCCACCGCCGCGGCGGAGCAGGCCGGCATCCGCGTGGTGCACCTGCGCCTGGGCGTGGTGCTGAGCGCCCGGGGCGGCGCGCTGGCGAAGATGCTGCCCGCCTTCCAGGCCGGGGCTGGCGGTCGGATTGGCGACGGCCGGCAGTGGATGAGCTGGGTGTCCCTCGAGGACGTCCTCGGCCTCATCCTCTTCGCCCTGCGCACCCCGGGGATGCGAGGGCCCGTCAACGCGGTGGCGCCGAACGCCGTGCGGCAGGAGGAGTTCGCCCGGACGCTCAGCCAGGTGCTCTCCCGGCCGGCGCTGGTGCCGCTGCCCGCCACGGTGGTGCGGGCCCTCTTCGGGGAGATGGGGGACGAGACGCTCCTCTTCAGCGCCCACCTGCGCCCGGAGGTGGCCGAGCGCCAGGGCTTCACGTTCCTCCACCCCTCGCTCGAGCAGACCTTGCGATTCACGCTGGGGAAGACGTCCGAGGGCCCCCGCTTCCGCTACAGTTGAGCGCATGATTCATGTCGAGGGGCTGACCAAGTACTACGGCGAGCCACGCGGCCATCCGGGACCTCGCCTTCCGCATCGAGCGGGGCGAGGTCATCGGCTTCCTGGGACTCAACGGCGCGGGGAAGAGCACCACCCTGAAGATTCTCGGGTGCGTGCTGTTGCCCACCTCGGGGCGGGTCGTCATCGACGGGTTCGACGTGGTGAGCCACCCGCACGAGGTGCGCCAGCGCATCGGCTTCCTGCCGGACACGCCGCCGCTCTACGACGAGATGGAGGTGCGGGAGTTCCTGGCCTTCGTGGCGAGGCTGCGCGGCGTGCCGTCGCGCGAGGTGTCCGCTCGCGTCACCGAGGCCGAGGAGAAGACGGGCCTGCGCGACGTGGACGACGCGCCCATCTCCTCGCTGAGCCATGGCTACCGGCAGCGCGTGGGGGTGGCGCAGGCGCTCGTGCACCGGCCGGCGCTGCTCATCCTCGACGAGCCGAGCAGCGGGTTGGATCCCCGGCAGATCGTCGAGATGCGCTCGCTCATCCGCGGGCTGCGAGGGGCGCACACGGTGCTCGTCTCCAGTCACATCCTGTCGGAGATCAGCCAGACGTGTGACCGGCTCCTGGTCATCAAGGACGGGGAGCTCGTCGCGCAGGGGACGGAGGAGGAATTGGGCCAGCGGCTGGGCGGCGGTGGGTTCATCGAGGCGGAGGTGAGAGGCGAGCGCGAGCGGGTGCTGGCGGTGCTCGGGGGCATGGGTCCGGTGCGGGTGCTGGGCGAGGCGGACGGCGTGGTGACGCTCCGGGTGGAGGCTCCGGCGGAGCAGCGGCCGAGGGTGGCTCAGGCGGTGGTGGGCGCGGGCCTGGAGTTGCTCCGGTTGGACCGGGGCGCGGAGAAGCTCGAGTCCCTCTTCCTGCGGCTCACCCATGGCACGGAGGAGGGGGCGTCATGATGCGGACGTTGCTCATCGCGCGCCGCGAGCTCGCGGCCTACCTGCGCACCTTCCAGGGGTACGTCATCATCGCCATGGTGATGGCGGTGGACGGCCTGCTCTTCAACGCCTACGCGCTGGGCGGGGTGAGCAAGCGCTCCTCGGAGGTGCTCTCGCTCTTCTTCTTCTTCTCCAGCGGCACCACCCTGGTGGCCTCGGTCTTCATCTCCATGCGGCTGCTGGCCGAGGAGCGACAGGCGGGCACGCTGTCCCTGCTGTATTCCTCACCGGTGAAGGACCACGAGATCGTCCTGGGCAAGTTCCTCTCGGGGCTGGCCTTCCTGTCACTGATGACGCTGACCACGGCGTTCATGCCATTGCTGGTGATGGTGCACGGCAAGCTGTCCCTGGGCCACATCGCCGCCGGCTACCTGGGGCTGCTGCTGCTGGGCAGCGCGTCGCTGGCCATCGGCACGTTCGGCTCGGCGCTGGCGCGCAACCAGGTGCTGGCCGCCGTCCTCTCCGGATGCATGCTGGTGGCGCTGCTGACGTGCTGGCTGCTGGCCCGCATCACCGAGCAGCCGCTCTCGGACGTCTTCGGCGCGCTGGCGCTGTGGAACCAGCACTTCCAGCCCTTCCAGGCGGGCGTGGTGCATGTGCGCGACGTCGTCTACTACCTGCTCGTCACCTACGTGGCCCTCCTCGCCGCTACGCGGGTGCTCGAGGCGCGGAGGTGGCGGTGAGCCTCCGGCCCAACCCCTGGGTGTCCGTGCTGTATGTGGCGGGTCTGGTGGTCGTCTTCCTCGGCGAGCGCGTGGCGGGCGCGGGCCTGGAGCGGCTCGTGCTGAGCGGCTTCGGGCTGGCGCTGGTGGTGCTCGCGGGGGTGTGGCGCGTGGCGCGGGTGTTGCGCACCGCGGGCGACTGGCGGGTGCTGGAGCGCTGGCTGCTCGGCCTCTTCCTGCTGGGGGGGCTGGGGCTGGTGCTCTACTTCCTCCAGTCGGACGCGGGGACGTCCGTGCTGGGCATGTCGCTGAAGAAGCAGGCGCCTCGCGTCGCGGTGGTGCTGGCCGCGCTCTTCCCCGCTCTGATTGCCTCCACGCTGCTGCCGCTCGCGCTGGTGGAGCTGGCGGTGGCGGCCATGGCGCGAGGGCCGGTGCTGGAGACGGGGAGGGTGCGTGCCGCGCTCCACTCGGGGCTGGGGCTGGCCTTCGCGCTCGTCTTCGCCTTCTCGGCCATGTTCGTGGCGACGCAGGCGGACGTCTCGTGGGACCTGGCGTACTTCCGCACCGCCCGGCCGGGAGAGGCCACGCGCAAGCTGGCGCACAGCCTCTACGAGCCGGTGGAGGTGACGCTCTTCTTTCCGCCCGCCAATGACGTGAGGCAGGCGCTGGAGCAGTACTTCCGCGAGCTGGCCCGGGAGTCCGGCCTGCTGAAGGTGGAGGTGCTGGATCAGGCGGTGGAGCCGGCGCGGGCGAAGGCGCTGGGCGTGAGCGAGAACGGCTCCGTGGTGTTCAGCCGGGGCCCGCGCCAGGAGCGGCTGAAGGTGCCGCTGGAGCTGGAGCGCGCCCGAGGGCAACTGCAGCGGCTGGACGAGGACGTGTACCGGCGGCTGCGGGTGGTGTCTCGGCCGAGGCGGGTGCTGTACCTCACGGCCGGCCATGGTGAGCGGGGCGTGCAGCCCCAGATGGCCACGGCGCGGGAGAAGGCGCGGCCCGGCCTGTCGCAGCTCGAGGACTGGCTGCGCGTGCTGAACGTGGAGGTGCGCTCGCTGGGCGTCGCCGAGGGACTTGGCACCGAGGTGCCTCGCGACGCGGCGGTGGTGGCGGTGGTGGGGCCCGAGCGCGACTTCCTCGCGGAGGAGCTCGCCGCGTTGAGGCGGTACCAGGAGCGGGGTGGACGGCTGTGGCTCGCGCTGGAGCCGGACGGGCCCGACCTGGAGTCAGTGCTGGAGCCACTGGGGTTGAAGCTGTTGCGCGTCCCCCTGGCGAATGATCAGCGCTACCTGCGCACGACCCACCAGCAGAGCGATCGGGCCAACCTGGGGACGGCGAGCTTCTCCTCGCACCCCTCGGTCGGGACGCTGACGACGTTGGGCAGCGAGGCGGCGGTCGTCTTCCAGGGCGCGGCGGCGCTGGAGTCGGTGCAGCCCCTGCCTCGGGGGGTGACGCACGACGTGTCGGTGCGGGCCCTCGGGGAGACCTTCCAGGATGCCAACCACGACTTCACTCCGGACGAGGGGGAAGTCCGGCGCGCCTGGCCCCTGGTGGTGGCGGTGGAGAAGGCGGGGACCGGGGGCGCCTCGCCCGTGCGCGTGGTGGCCATGGGCGACTCGGACGTGCTGACCGATGGAGTCCTGCGCGCCTACGGCAACCCCTATCTGGCGATGGACTCGGTGCTCTGGCTGCTCGGCGAGGAGGAGCTGGCGGGCGAGGTGTCCAACGAGGAGGACGTGCCCGTGCAGCACTCCCGCCAGCAGGACGTGGTGTGGTTCTACTCGGCCGTCTTTCTCGGGCCCGCGATGGTGCTGGGGGTGGGCTTCCTCGTGACGCGACGCCGGCCTCGGCGGCGCGCGCCCCCGTCCTCTCATGAGGGAGGCGGTGCGCGATGATGGCTCGGGGCGTGGCGCTCCAGGGGGCGCTGGCGGCGGTGGGACTGGCCACGGCCTTCTTCGTCTGGCAGCGGGAGCCCGAGGGCGCTCCCGGCGAGGTGGTGGTGGTGGACGCGCCGAATCAATTGCTGGAGCGCGTGCGCTACGAGGACCCGGCTGGCTGGGTGGAGCTGTTCCGCGAGGGCTCCGAGGGCGGCGCGCTGTGGCTGCGGCTGGGGACGAAGCCGGGGGCCGTGCCATCGTCTTCGGTGCCACCTCCTCCACGAGTGCTGCGTGCCAACGAGACGGCGGAGAATCTCTTCGCCCGCTTCGCCCCGCTGCGGGCCACGCGAGGACTGGGAGTGCTGGACGCGGAGACGCTCGCCGAAGTGGGGTTGAAGGACAGCCCCCGGATGCTGGCGGTGAAGCTCTCCACGGGCGAGCACACCTTCTCCCTGGCGGGTGCTTCGCTGGGTTGGGGCAGCCCATACTTGCGGCGCGAGGCGGACGGGAGCGTCTTCCTGCTCGGCCCCTGGTTGCTACCTGACCTGGAGAACGCCGCCCACCGGCTGGTGGACCGCTCGCTGCACACCTTCGAGGCCAGCGAGTACGACGCCCTCACCGTCACCCAGGGGGGCAACGCGCGCACCTTCCTCGTCCGCACGCGGTCGCAGCGTGCGGCGGAGCTCGTGCCCCAGGATGCACCGGACTCACCAGCCGAGACGGCCCGCAGGTGGCACGAGCGGGTGTGGCTGCTCGCGGTGAACCCGACGGACCTGCTGGGCCGAGGGGAGGAGCCGCCCGGTGGTCCTCCTCGCGAGGTGTTCCGCGTGGAGTACCGGCGAGGAGACAAGGGCATCGGCCAGCTCCTCGTGGCACGCGGGGAGGGCGGTGGGTTCTATGCACGCACCGAGCACACCGCGGGCTGGGCGCGGTTGCCCCCGTGGGTGGATGCGCTCGTCCTCGAAGCGGAGAAGGTGGCGGCGGCTCGCTGAGAGGTGAGGGCTCATTTCGGCGGTAGCACGAAACCGTCACTTGAAACGGCCAGACAATCTCGGGCAAAGGTGGAGACCCCCAAACCGGGTTTCCTGGCGAAGCCCGTTCCCCAAGAGGTCTCTCATGAAGCGCCTTGTTCCCGTCCTCGCCGCACTGGCCTGTGTGTTTGTCTTCGCGTCCCCCGCTCAGGCCCAGGTGGAGTTGCAGGAGACTCCCCTCAGCTCGCAGCTCGCCTCCACGGTCACCACCATCCAGCCCCAGTGCTACTACTGCACCACGCTGACCGTGACCGCCTTCGACGTGCTCTGGCCCATCTCCGGCACCATCTCCCAGGAGGACGCCACCTGGTTCGCGTTCGACCACCTCGGAATCCGGGAGTACTCGACCGCGGGCTCGTCCATCACCCAGGCTCAGTTCCTCTCGGATATGGCCGGCAAGTCCTACGAGGAGCTCCCTCCGGAGATCCGCGCCTTCGTCGGCACCTCCGACACGAGCTACACCGTCAGCAAGGCCTCCTGGTCCTACATGAGCGCGCCCGACTACTACAATTTCGGCGACTTCTACACGCTCGTCTTCCACCAGGCCCGCAAGGTGATCACCGTCGAGGTGCTGTACGAGTACGAGTACTGAGACGTACTCCCGACACACGAGCACCCGATGGCGTAGCACCTTCGAGCGCTACGCCGCCGGGGCCACCGTCGCCAGCACCCGCTGCACCTCGCGCACCAGCGCATCCGGCAGGCACGGCTTGGTGACATAGGCATCGCAGCCCGCGTCCTGGGCCTCGCGCGAGTGCCCGTCCAGGGCATGGCCGGTGAGGGCCACCACCGGAATGGAGCGCGTGCGCGGGTCCGCCTTGAGGCGCCGCGTGGCCTCCCAGCCATCCATCACCGGCAGCGACAGGTCCATCAGGATGAGCGAGGGCCGCATCGCCAAGGCCTTCTCCACCGCCTCCAGGCCGTTGCGGGCCTCGACCACGCGGAAGCCCGAGTACTCGAGGTACTCGGCGTACATCTCGCGGGCATCCTGGTAGTCATCGACAATCAGGACGAGGGGCGGAGTGTCGTTGCTCGCTGGAGGAATCATGTCCGCCTCGTACGTCGGGGGAGGTGCAGTGTGAACGTCGAGCCCTGGCCCAGCGCGCTCTTGAGCGACATGCGCCCATCGAGCATGGCGGCCAGCCGACGGCAGATGGAGAGTCCCAGGCCCGTTCCGCCATAGGGACGCGTGGGGGAGCTGTCCACCTGCTGGAAGTCTTCCCAGACCTTCTCCTGTTGGCTGGAGTCGATGCCGATGCCAGTGTCCTCCACTGCCATGTGGAAGGTGGCCGTGGCGACCTCGTACGAGGCCAGCACCCGGATGGAGCCCTCGTGGGTGAACTTCAGGGCGTTGGACAGCAGGTTGACGACGATCTGCTTCACCTTCTGCCGATCGCTGTAGCGCCTGGGGCAGGTTGGCATCCAACGAGGTGCTCACCGCCAGCTTCGAGCGCACGATGATCGGATCCAGCTCGGCCATCACCTCCTGGACGAGCTCGGGGAGGCGGAACTCGGAGAGGTGCAGCGGCATCCGTCCCGCCTCGATGCGGGTGATGTCCAGGATTTCATTGATGATCTCCAGCAGGTGGCGGCCGTTGGAGTCGATGCGGCTGAGGCTGCGGCGCTGGGCCGGGGCGAGCTCGCCATTGACGCCCTGCAGCAGCATGTTGGTGTAGCCGAGGATGGCGTTGAGCGGCGTGCGCAGCTCGTGGGACATGTTGGCGAGGAACTGCGACTTGGCGGCGCTCGCCTGCTCGAGCTGGATGGCCTGACGACGCAGCAACTCGTTCTGCGTGGCCAGCTCCTCCGTGGCGGCGTTCACCCGGGCTGCGAGCTCGGAGGAGGCCGCCTCGAGCCGCGCGAGCTGGCGGCCCTTGTCCAGTCGCGTGAGGTGATGACCCAGGTGGCCGGCGAGCCAGGCCGCATCGGAGCTCAGCTCCGGCACGGGCGAGGCCACCAGCAGCAGCCCGGGGGCGGGAGTCCCCGGCGTGGACTGGCCGAGCGACAGGGAGAAGACGCCCGTGCTCGCCAGTGGCAGCTCCGGGGGGAGCTCACCGGGAGGGAACCAGTGGGGCTCGCTCCACTGGAGCGCCTCCACCAGCGGGTGCTTTGGATCATGCAGGGCGAGCACGAAGCCCTCGGCCTCGGGCAGGCCATGGCTGGCCAGGGGCACGAGCCGGTGCGAGTCGGACTCGTCCGGTGCGAGGCACAGCACCTGGACCGCGTGCGTGTGGTGGACGAGCCACGCCACGGCGGCCTCGGCACACGTCCTGGCCTCCTCGCAGCCGAGCAGCAGCTCGGCGAACGCGAGTCGCGCCTCGGGGCCCGGCGCATGGGGCGGCGGCACGGCGGCGATGGATGGCAAGACGCGACTGCTCCGGGGTCCTCGGGAAGCAGGTCGAGAGTTACTAGTCGTTGAGGCCCAGTATCCCCATGGTACTCCGGTACCCGCCATGGATGGCCAACATCCCAGGGCCCGGGCTGTTGGCCCGTATACATCCCGAGGCTTCGAATGGAGGGCAGGCAGACAGGCGAGGCAGGCCGCTCGCTCGCCTTACCGCCCCTCGGCCGCGTTCCTAGCCTTTGGAGCATGGTGGAAGAGCGCACGCACAAATCGCTGTGGACGGTGACGGCCCCGGCGCGGCGCTACCCGGCGCTGCGGGGGGACCTCGAGGTGGATGTGGTGGTGATCGGCGGTGGGATCGCGGGCCTCACCACGGCCTGGCTGCTCAAGCAGGAGGGGAAGCGCGTGGCGGTGGTGGAGATGCACCGGCTGCTCACGGGGCAGACGGGGCAGACCACGGCGCACCTCACCGAGCTGCTGGACACGCCCTACTCCACGCTGGCCTCGGACTTCGGCGAGAAGGGGGCGCGCATGGCGGCCGAGTCCTCCCGCGCGGCCATCGAGCAGATCGCCGGGCTGGTGGAGCGGCTTCGCATCTCGTGCGGCTTCCAGCGCCTGCCCGGCTTCCGCTACGCGGAGACGGACGCGGGAGGCGCGGGAGCTGGAGCGCGAGGCGTCCGCGGCTCGGCGGGCGGGGCTGATGTGCTCGCTGACGGAAGAGGTGCCGCTGCCCTACCCGGTGAAGCTGGCGCTGCGCGTGGAGGACCAGGCTCAGTTCCACCCGCGCGAGTACCTGCTGGCGCTCGCCGAGGGGATTCTCGGGGACGGCAGCCACATCTTCGAGGAGACGCAGGTGACGGCGCTGCACGAGGGCGTGCCGTGCCGGGTGCATACGCCGCACGGCATCCTCACCTGCCGGGACGTGGTGGAGGCGACGACCACGCCGCTCAACCGCCTCTTCCTGCACACCAAGCTGTACCCGTACCGCACCTACGCGGTGGCGGCGCGGCTCGATGCTCCGCTGGAGGCGGGGCTCTACTACGACAGTCAGGAGCCGTATCACTACATCCGCACCCAGCGGGTGGAGGGCGTGGACTACGTCATCGTCGGAGGCGAGGACCACAAGGTGGGCACCGAGGAGGACACGGAGCGCCACTACGACGCGCTGGAGGCGTACACGCTGAAGCGCTTCCCGGTGACGGAGCTCTCCCACCGCTGGTCCGGCCAGGTCATCGAGCCAGCGGATGGGCTGGCGTACATCGGGCGCAACAGCAACTCGAGGCACGTGTGGGTGGCCACGGGCTTCTCGGGCACGGGCATGACGTTCGGGACGCTGTCGGGGATGATTCTCACGGACCTCATCCTGGGGAGACAGAACCCGTACGCGGCGCTCTATGACGCCACGCGGGTGAAGCCGAAGGCGGGGGCGAAGGACTTCATCCAGGAGAACGCGGAGGTGGCCTTCCACTTCGTGGCGGATCGGCTGGCGAAGCCGGAGGGGCACGAGCTGTCCGAGGTGCCGGAAGGCGAGGGCCGAATCCTGGAGGTGGACGGCAAGAAGGTGGCTGTCTTCCGCGAGGAGGGCGGGGTCGTCCACGCGGTGAGCCCGGTATGCACGCACGTGGGGTGTTACGTGCACTGGAACAAGGCCGAGCGCTCCTGGGACTGCCCGTGCCATGGCTCCCGCTTCAGCCCGACGGGCGAGGTGCTCAACGGCCCGGCGGTGAAGGGGCTGCCGTCGAAGAAGGTCCGCTGAGCCGGGGAGGGGACCTGTCGAAAGCGGAGAGGCTCGCGCGGCCGCGAGTAGGATGGGCCGCATGGGCTTTCCTCGCTCCAGGATGTGTCTCGCGCTGCTCGGCGTGCTGCTGAGCGCCTGTGTCACCTCGGCGCCGGGCGTGCGTGAGGAGGTCGAAGCGCCCGAGGTCGTGTCCGCCTCGTGGGAGGAGGCCCGCGCGGACCCCACGTGCGTGGTGCCGCTGTGCGACGAGGAGCGCTGCGCCATCTGGCGCTGCCAGGACATCGCGGAGGTGGATGCGCACCGTGTGGTGCTGGCGCAGGCCGCGGTTCCGGCTCCGGCGCCCATCCTCCGGACTCCCCTGGTGGAGCCGCCGCTTCATCACCGCTGGTGGGGACACCCTCTGGGCGTGCCCCGCTACGCGGACCCCGTCTTTGAAATCCCCTGGCACAACTGGAAGACCCGCGAGGTGGGGGCGCGTAAACTCTGGCGCCACTATTGCCTCACTCCCCCGCGTGAGCCCTTCGAGAAGCACCACATCTTCCCGCAGCAGAGAGAACTGGCTGAATGGTTCAAGTTCAAGGGCATCGACATCCATGCCTTCACCATTCGCCTACCCAAGAGCTTCCACCAGTGGTTGCACAGTGGCGGGCCCGACGGTGGTCAGTGGAATGCGGCCTGGCGGCAGTTCAAGAATCAGGACGAGGGGGCCTCTCCAGAGGAAATCTGGCGCTTCGCGGGCGAACTCATGATTCGATTCGGAGTAAATGGCCCGCTCGTGCCCTACTTCTGTGACTGAGTAGGGAAGGCGTGGAGCACGAGGATGCACTACTTCATCGTCGAGGAAGACAGGTCGGCGGGCTACACGGGCTCCGTTGACGCCGCGCACAAGTGGAAGCTTCCGGGTATCATCAATTGCCCTGGATGCAAGACGACTTGGGGGGCCGGCTCAAAAGCGTACCCCTCGGTGGACTTGACCCTGGTCGCATCCCTGGCCGACTTCGAGGAGGCCCGGGCCGAGCCCTTCGAGGAGTACGAAAGGCTGGGTGAGTTGGTGCGCCCTTTGCTGCCTCCGGGGGCCGTGCTGGAACCAGGTTCGGGTTTTGGCCCATTGGTGGGCAATGCCCGGGGCCGCTTCGGGCCGCTCGTGTCTCCCTACCCATGGTGGCTGCTGGTGCAGCGCGAGGCGCTGGAGAAGCTCCAGGCCGAGGGCGTACGAGGACTCAAGGGCTGTCGCACCGAGCTCCGCTTCCGCCAGCGCAACTCGCCCGAGTTGCTCGAACTGGAAGTCCTCCCCGTCGGTCGCGCGCATCCGGACTGCCTGCCTCCGAATCGTAAACCTCCGTGCTCTCGCTGTGGTCGTCGCGGCCTCACCCGGCCCAATGCTCTCCTGCTGGACGCCAGCACGATTCCTGGCCATCTGGACCTGTTCCGCTTGGAGGACTTCTCCACTGCGATCGTCTGCCCAGTGGTGGCTGCTGGTGCAGCGCGAGGCGCTGGAGAAGCTCCAGGCCGAGGGACTGCGAGGACTCAAGGGGTGCCGCACCGAGATCCGTTTCCGTCAGCGGAACTCGCCCGAACTGCTCGAGCTGGAGATCCTCCCCAAGGGTCGTGCCCACCCGGATTGCCTTCCGCCGGATCGCAAGCCTCCTTGCTCTCGCTGTGGTCGCCTTGGCGCTCACCCGGCCCGATGACCGACTGCTCCTGCTGGACGCCAGCACGATTCCCGGTCACCGGACCTGTTCCGGCTGGAGGACTTCTCCACCGCGATCGTCTGCACCGAGCGCTTCGTCGACGCCTGCCAGCGCCTGGGGTTGGACGGCGTTGCATTCCACCCTCTCGCGTCGAAGTGAAGGGGCACTACGATAGGCCCATGCCCGCCGCGACTGCTCGTGTCCTTCCCGCTTCCGACTCCCTGCCTTCCGCCGAGAGCCTCCTGCCGGAGGGCTTCACACCCGCGGCGCGCAGGGCGCTGGCGAAGGCGGATCCGACGCTCGGCGCGCTGATGAAGCGGGTGGGACCCTTTGGCATGAAGGTGGAGTCCCTGCGCAGCCCCTTCGCGGCGCTGGCCCGGTCCATCGCCTACCAGCAGCTCACGGGCAAGGCGGCGGCCACCATCTTCGGTCGTGTCTGCGAGCGCGTGGGAACGGGGACGCGCTTCACGCCGCAGGCGGTGCTCGCCCATCCGGTGGAGAGCCTGCGCGAGGCCGGTCTCTCCGGCGCCAAGACGGCGGCGCTGCGCGATCTGGCCGCGAAGGCGCTGGAGGGCGAGGTGCCCACGCTGGCCCGAGCGAAGCGCATGAGCGACGCCGAGTTGGTGGCGCACCTCACCAAGGTTCGTGGCATCGGACAGTGGACGGTGGAGATGTTGCTCATCTTCCGGCTCGGCCGTCCTGACGTGCTGCCGGTGGATGACTACGGCGTCCGCAAGGGCTTCATGCGCTCGTACGGTCTCGAGGAGATGCCGCGCCCGAAGGAGCTGCTGGCCTACGGTGAGCGCTGGCGCCCGTGGCGCACGGTGGCGAGCTGGTACCTGTGGCGCTCGCTGGAGTTGTCGGAGTAGTGGGGCCCGCTCGGGCGAGCTCTCTCGCTTCACTTCTGGACGTCCAGAAGTGATGTGCGCATAGGGTTCACATCACTTCTGGACGTCTGGAAGTGAGTGGACCGTTGCGTCTCCTGGTCCGGGTCGCTCGCACACAGGGTGGCTGGGACGAGGGGCGCTCGCGCGTTGCCTCGCCGGGTATACGTCTGTACAGTGGCCGGCCCCATGAAGCCAGAGAAGGAAGAGGGGGCTTTCACCGGTTCCCGGCGCAAGCCCTGGTCGGGTCCCCGAGGTCTCGAGGCCGTCCTGAAGGGGTGGCGCGAGGACAAGCAGCTCTGGCCCAGCTTCGTCCTCGACGAGGTGACGCCGGAGCGGACCGGCTCCTACGCGCCCATCCCCGACGAGGTGGCGCCCCAGGTGCGCGAGGCCCTCCAGCGCCGAGGCATCGAGCGGCTCTTCTCCCACCAGGCCGAGGCGTACCGGCTGGCGCGCGAGGGGCGCAACCTCGTCATCGCCACGCCCACCGCCTCGGGCAAGAGCCTCTGCTACAACCTGCCGCTGCTCGACCGTTTCGCGCGGGAGCCGCAGGCGCGCGCCCTCTACCTCTTCCCCACCAAGGCGCTCTCGCGCGACCAGGAGGAGTCGCTGCGCGTCTTCATGCGCGAGGCGGGCCTGGAGCACGGTGCCATCACCTTCGACGGCGACACTCCGGCGGACGCCCGGCGCGCGGCGCGCGAGCGCAGCGGCGTGCTGCTCACCAACCCGGACATGCTGCACACCGGCATCCTCCCGCACCACGCCAACTGGGCGCGCCTCTTCTCCAACCTGCGCTACGTCGTCATCGACGAGCTGCACACCTACCGGGGCGTCTTCGGCTCGCACCTGGCCAACGTGCTGCGCCGGCTGCAGCGCGTGGCGCGCCTTCCACGGCTCGTCGCCCACGTTCATCCTGGCCTCGGCCACCATCGGCAACCCGCAAGGCGCACGCCGAGCGGATGCTCGGCCGCGAGGTGTCGCTCATCGCCGAGAGCGGCGCGCCCGCGGCGAGCGGCGCATCATGGTCTACAACCCGCCCGTGGTGAACGCGGAGCTGGGCATCCGCGCCAGCTACCTCAAGAGCGCGGTGCGGCTGGTGTCGGACCTGGTGCGCGCCGAGGTGTCCACGCTGCTCTTCGGCCAGTCGCGCAACAACGTCGAGGTGATGCTCAAGTACCTGCGGGACCGGTTCATCGAGGAGAAGATGGACCCCAACCTCATCCAGGGCTACCGCGGCGGCTACCTGCCGGGGACGCGCCGGGCCACCGAGGCCGCCATGCGCTCGGGCGGGGTGCGCTGCGTGGTGGCCACCAGCGCGCTCGAGCTGGGCATCGACATCGGCTCGCTCGACGCGGTGGTGTGCGCCGGCTACCCGGGCTCGGTGGCGGCGCTGATGCAGCGCTTCGGCCGCGCGGGACGCCGGGGCGCGGGCAGCCTCGCGCTCCTGGTCTCCTCCAGCGCGCCGCTGGACCAGTACCTCGCCGGGGACCCGAAGTACCTCACCGGCGCTCCCGTGGAGCACGCGCGCATCGATCCGGACAACGTGGAGATCCTCGTCCAGCACCTCAAGTGCGCCGCCTTCGAGCTGCCCTTCGCGGAGGGGGACGCCTTCGGGGACGTGCCGGCCGAGTCCACGGAGGAGGCGCTCGGGTTCCTCGCGCAGCACGAGGTGGTGCACGCCACGCCGGGTCCCGAGGGCCGCAAGATGTTCCACTGGTCCACGGACGCGTACCCGGCCAACCACGTCTCGCTGCGCAGCGTGGGCTGGGACAACGTCGTCATCATCGAGCTGGGCACGGACCGGACGCTCGCGGAGATGGACTTCCGCTCGGCGCACACGATGCTGCACGAGCAGGCCATCTACCAGCACGAGGCCGAGCAGTATCAGGTCGAGCGCTTCGACTTCGACAACCACAAGGCCTACGTGCGCAAGGTGGCCCCGGACTACTTCACCGACGCGATGACGTACGTGCGGGTGAACGTCATCCAGGAGGACCAGGGCGCGCCCATGGGCCCGGACGCTGCAGGCGGGCATGGGCGAGGTGAGCGTCATCGAGAAGGTGGTGGGCTACAAGAAGATCAAGTACCACACCCACGAGAACGTCGGTTACGGCGAGGTCACCCTGCCCGAGATGCAGATGCACACCACCGCGCTCTGGCTCACCGTGCCCGAGTCCGTGGTGCGCGCCATGGGCGCTCCCCGGCCCGCCGTCATCGACGCGCTCCGGGGCATCGCCAGCGCGCTGCGCACGGTGGCCTGCGTGGGGCTGATGATCGACCCGAGAGACCTCGGCAAGACGCTCGGGAGCAAGGACGACGCGGACGGGCCGCCGCGCAAGGACGGGGGCGTGGGCTTCGACCCCACCATCTTCCTCTACGACAACGTGCCCGGCGGCGTGGGGCTGGCCGCGCGCCTGTTCGACCAGCGCGAGGAGCTGCTGCGTCGCGCCCGGCGGCTGCTGGAGTCGTGCGCCTGTGAGGACGGGTGCCCCGCCTGCATCGGCCCGGCCGCGGGCGCCATGCCCGGGAGCGCGCCGGTGGATGCCCATCCGCGCAAGCGGCTCGGCCTCGAGCTCCTGTCGGCGCTCGGCGTAGGGGCCCTGCAGTAGACGAGGCGCGCCGTGGACCTGAAGCGCAAGCTGGCACGACTCGGCGGTGTGGGCCCTGGTGGCAAGCCGGGGACGAAGCCAGCTCCTGTTCCGGAAGCCCCGGGGCCGGAGGCGGCCGCTGTCGTTCCAGCGGCGGAGGTGCCTCCCCAGCCCGTGGAGGTCGCTCCCGCTCCGGAGACTCCGAAGACGCCGGACCCGCGCGTGGTCGCGCTGCGCCGGATGCTCGGGGACTGGGCCGAGCGTCAGGGCGCGGCGATCGCTCGCCGGGGCCCCTCCTCCGCACCACCTCCAGGCCCGCTGCCGGCCGAGCCTCGGACGACCCCGCATGGCGTGGTCCACGTCGCCGAGCGCGTGCTGTCGCCGGACCACTGCCATGGCAGCGCGCCCCTCGCGGAGGCGCTGGACGTGGAGGCCGCGCTGGTGGCCAGCCTCGCGCTGCAGCCGGGGCTCGCGGGCGTGGACTTCCAGCGGATGCTCTTCCTGGACACGGAGACGACGGGGCTCGCGGGTGGCACGGGCACCGTGCCCTTCCTGGTGGGCCTCGCGTGGTTCGAGGGCCGCTCGCTGCGCGTGCACCAGCTCTTCCTGCGCAAGCTGGGCGAGGAGGCGCCCCTGCTGCGGGTGCTCGCCGAGCGCATGGCGGAGTCCTCGTGCCTGGTGACGTTCAACGGCAAGAGCTTCGACTGGCCGCTGCTGCGCACGCGCTTCGTGCTCAACCGCGTGCCCACGCCCACCGAATTGCCGCACCTGGACCTGCTGCACTGCGCGCGCCGCGTCTTCAAGTACCGCGGCTCCGGCACGCGGCTGGTGCACCTGGAGGAGCAGGTGCTCGGTTACCACCGGGTGGACGATGTGGACGGCTCGCTGATTCCCGACCTCTACTTCCGCTTCCTGCGCGGCGCGGATGGCTCGGCCCTGACGCCGGTGCTGGAGCACAACGCGAACGACCTCCTCCTGCTGGCGGCGCTGCTGGGCATGCTGGTGCGGCGCTTTCGGGCGAGCGGTGTGGAGGGCGAGGACCCGCGCGACCTGCTGGGCTTCGCCGGCGTGGCGCTCCGGGCGCGGGACTACGAGCGGGCCCATGCCTTCGCCCGCGCCGCCGCCGCGGGGGATGGGGGCGCCGTGGGGGTCGAGGCGCTCGCGCTGGCCTCGCGGCTGTCACGTCGGGTGGGGGATGACCAGACGGCGGTGGCGAACCTGCAGCGAGCGCTCGCGTCGGCGCGCAAGGACCAGGCCGCTCCCCTCCACCTCGCGCTGGCCAAGCTGTACGAGCACGATCTCAAGGACCTTCCACGGGCCCTGCACCACGCCCGGCTCGCCGCGCCCGCCGAGGGCTCCGACGCACTTCGCCGCCGCATCGAGCGTCTGGAGCGCAAGCTCTCCCGCGGCGCGCGTGAGTACACGCTGGACTTCGGGGCCCCTCCGCCTCGGAACACTCCGTGAAGCGGGAGATCCGACAGCTCAAGCCGTCCTCCCGTACGACCCCGCTGTCACGCGGTGGCGCTTGTCCTCCGGCCGGGGGCTGACCCACCCGCTCGGGCACTTGTCATGCCCTGACTGTCTGCCGAACCTGCCGCACACCTGCAGCCCAGTGCTTCCGATGTGGGCGTTCTGTTCCTTCCAAAGTGAGGGGAGATAGCGGATGGAAGGCTTCCGTGGGGTCCGTCGTGGTGCGATGAGAGTCGCGATCCTGGGAGTACTCGGAGCGCTCGTCTTCGCGGGAGGGGCGGCGAGTTGTGGCGGGGGGGCCGCGTTCAAAACCTTCATCCGAAGCTCCACCCGGCCCCGACGCTGGTACGGGCGGCAGTGGCTCGGGCGAGCTGTCCCCGGAAGAGCGCCAGACCTTCTACCACCTGCCCCAGGGCAACGAGCACCTCTCCCTCCCGGTGCTTCGCGCCCTCGCGAGCAAGCAGAGTCTGGTCGCGGCCATGAAGGGCCAAAAGGCCGGCCTCCAATCCTTTCTCACCCACACCGAGCGATTCGGGCTGCTGTCAGATCCAGACAACCCCGAGCAGTTGCCGGTCGGAATGGCCATCGCTCCGGCGGATGCGCACCGGCCGTACGCGCGCGTGGGTTTCAATTGCGCCGCCTGCCATGTCGCCGAGCTTCAATTCCGTGGTCGGAAGGTCCGGGTGGATGGCGCGCCGGGCCTTCTCGACATGGAGGCCTTCAACAAGGAAGCGGGTGAGGTCCTCTGGCTGACGCTCAACAACGATGAGCTGCTGGTGGGCTTCCTGGTCCGCCTGTCCAAGCAGCTCCCCCTCCAGCCACGGGAAAGTGCGTCGCGGCAGCCCGCGGAGGCGCTGGACAATCAGCGGCTGCAGAGTGCCTTTCCCGCCAACGACCTCTCTCCGGATGTGACGAAGGGCTCGCAGGAGAAGCTCCGGGCCGAGGTGAAGAAGTACCGGGCGAACCCCGAGCCGGTTCCGACACTCGACGAATACGTCCGCGACTTGAGCTGGAAGCCGATCCGCTCGGTATCGGATGCGATCCGGCTCCTCCAGGGGCACCTGGTGTACTTCCAGCGTCACGCTCCGCTGATCTCCGCCCATACGCCCGCGGGCCCTGGCCGGATCGACGCCTTCGGTGTGGCGCGCGCGGTGTTGTTCTCGGCGGGGCCCGACAACCCGACGAACTCGTGCAGAACGAAGGAGAAGGTGCCGCTGACCGCGCCGGTGAGCTTCCCCTGCCTCTGGGAGTTTCGCCAGCATGGGTGGATGCACTGGGACGCGAATACCAACTCCATCCTCCAGCGCAACATTGGTCAGGCTCTCGGGATGGGCGCGACCATCGATCGCAAGACCTTCGACTCCTCCGTCCTTCCCCGCAACCTCATGACGCTCGAGGAGCTCTCGGGCAAATTCGGCGCACCACGCTGGCCGGAGAAGTCTTTCGGGGCGCTGGCGCAGGCGCGCGTCAATCGCGGGGAGGCTCTCTTCACGCGGGAGTGCAGGACCTGCCATGGCGGCGATTCCGGGCACGTGGTGGACGCGCGGGCGGTAGGGACCGACAAGAATCGCGCGGTCAATTTCGCGGCGAAGGTCGGTGATTGCGACTTCTCCGCCGCGCTGGGAGATCTGCTCCGGCGGGTCGAGGTGCAGGTCAGTGCACGGGATGGAGTGTCCCAGCAGGTCGAGGCGCTCGAACCGAAGAGCGTTCTCTGGCAATCCACCGAGGGCTACGTGGCCCGACCGCTCCCCGGCGTCTGGGCCACCGCGCCCTACCTCCACAATGGCTCCGTGCCGACATTGTGGGATCTCCTCCAGCCTCCATCGAAGCGCCCGGCGCGATTCATCCTCCAGGGGAGGGAGTATGATCCGGTCAAGGTCGGCTATTCCTATGTGACTCCAGAAGAGCCCAACAGGATCGGCTCCGCTTCTGCGGCCGCTGGAGAGGGGCCCTTCGCCTTCGATGTGAGGCAGTCGGGCAATGGCAATGAGGGGCACCTGTACGGGACCACCCTGTCCGACGAGGACAAGCGCGACCTGCTCGAGTACCTGAAGTCGCTCTGAGGCGTCCGCGGCTCAGGGCGTGAAGTCCATCACGGCCCGCACCTGGCGGGCGGTGAGACTCGTCGGCACGAGCCGGGTGAGCGTGTCGCGCACGAACCGTCCGGCCGAGTTCTCCATCTGGCCGGCGCGCCCGAGCTGGAAGGACTGCGACACGAAGCCGTTGGCGCGCTTGATGCGGCGCTGCTCGTACGCGGCGAGCGCCGCGGGAACTTCCGCCTCCCGGGCCAGACAGCCGGCGAGCACCACGGCGTCCTCGATGGCCTGGCAGCCGCCCTGGCCCATGTTGGGCGTCATCGGGTGCGCGGCGTCCCCCAGCAGCGTCACCCGGCCCTGGCTCCAGCGCTCCACGGGGACACGGTCGTTGATGTCCGTGCGGATGATGTTCTCCTCGGGGGTGGACTGGATGAGGCCCGGGATGGGGGCGTGCCAGCCGCCGAAGAGCTCCAGCAGCCGCGCCTGGGCCCGGCCGGGCTCGTTCTTGCCGCCAGCCGGCGTGTTCCAGGTGCAGAACCAGTAGATCTCCCCGTGCCCGATGTGGACGATGCCGAAGCGGGCACCAGCGCCCCACGTCTCCCAGTTGTGGCCCGGGTTCTCGACGAGCGAAACGGCCCGCGTGATGCCGCGACAGCTCGTGTAGCCCGAGTAGCGCAGTGGCGTGTCCCCGAGCACCGCACGGCGCACCACCGAGTGCAGTCCGTCGGCGCCCACCAGGACGTCTCCCGTGGCGGTGCTCCCGTCCGACAGCTCGACCGTCACCTGCTGGCCGTCATCGTGGACGGCCGTCACCGCGCGACCCGTGTGGACGTGCTCCTCCCCGGCGTGGGCGAGCAGCACCGCCTGGAGTCGCGCCCGGTGGATTCCGATGACCGGGACGCCGAACTCCCGCTGGAGCGCGTCGAAGGTGAAGTGCGTGAGGACCTTGCCGGAGGGCTGGCGCATGTCTCCCGCGTTGAAGGTGGCACCTGCCGCGGCCACCTCGTCGGCCAGCCCGAGGGTGCGCAGGGCGGCCATGGCATTCATCTGCACCGTGATGCCCGCGCCCACCGGACGCAGGACCTCGGCGCGCTCGAAGACGGTGGCGCGGATGCCGGCCCGGCGGAGCGCGCAGGCCAGCGTGAGCCCGCCGATGCCTCCTCCGGCGATGAGGACGTGGTGGTGCCCGGTGCCCGGAGCGGGGTTGGCTGTCGTCGACATGGAGTTCCTCTCGGGCGGGATTCTACCCTCACCCGAGCAGGCCGAAGAGTTCCGCGGCGGTCCGCGCGAGCTGGGCGTCCTCGTGCTCGGCGCCTGACGCCCGCAGCCGGGCCGTGGGCTCGTGCAGCAGCTTGTTGATGATGGCGCGCGCCATGGCCTCGACACTCTTGCGCTGCTTGTCGGAGAGCCCCTCGCCGAGGGTGGCGAGCGTGCGCTCCACTTCGGCGCGAGCGATGGCGTCGGCGCGCTGGCGCAGCCGGGCGAGGACGGGCACCCCGTCGCGCACGGCCCGGTCGCGCACGAAACGGGCCACCTCCTCGGCCACCAGCACGTCGGCCTTCCGGGCCGCCTCGGCGCGGGCCGCCTCGTTGCCGGCCACGAACCGCTGGAGGTCGTCCACGTCACGGATGCGCACCCCCGCCAGCTCGCCGACCTCGGGAGCGATGTCGTGCGGCACGGCCAGGTCCATCATGACGAGGGGCCGGTGCGCGCGCGCCTCGAGCACCGCCGCCATGTTCTCGCGGGTGAAGAGGGGCACCGGCGAGGAGGTGGCGCTCACCACCACATCCGTGGTGGCGAGCAGCGAGAACAGCTCCTCGAAGGGCCGCGCGGTGCCGCCCACCCTGGCCGCCAGGGACTCGGCGCGCGACAGGGTGCGGTTGACCACCAGGATGCGGCCCGCCCGTGCCTGCACCAGGTGCCGCGCCGCCAATTCCGCCATCTCGCCCGCGCCCACCAGCAGCACCGTCTTGCCCTCCAGCCCACAGTGGGCCGTTCGGGCGAGGGACACGGCCGCGCTCGCCATGGACGTGGCCGCCATGCCGATGGCCGTATCCGTGCGTACCCGCTTGGCGCACCGGAAGGCCGCGGCGAACATGCGCGACAGCTCGCCGCGCACCGTGCCCGCCGCCAGGCTCCGCTCCAGGGCGTCCTTCACCTGCCCCAACACCTGCGCCTCGCCCAGCACCATGGAGTCCAGGCTGGAGGCCACCCGGAAGAGATGCGTCACCGCGGCCTCGCCCTGGTGCTCGTACAGATGGTCGAGCACCTCGGGGCCTCCCAGCCGGTTCAACTCCTCCAGGGCGCGCTGGCGGGCCTGGGCCCCGTCCGGCGCCGCCAGGTACAGCTCCACCCGGTTGCAGGTGGAGATGAGCAGCGCCTCGGTGGGCGCCTCCCCGAGCCCGCGCAGCAGCTCCGTCCGCCGCTCCTCGGACATCACCAGCCGCTCGCGCATGGACACGGGCGCCGTCCGGTAGGACAGGCCGATGCACAGCAGTTCCATCGCGCGGGCCTCGCCGCTCCGGTGCGGCATCGACGAGGGGGGGCTGGGCTCGAGTGCGTACATGATCCGTCCTGCTCCAGTCGATGGAAAGGGGCCCCCCTCGTGGGGGGCCCCGGTCAGGGGGCGTTGGGCTAGCCGTTCGCGGTCAGCCTGGCGCCAGCGATCCTCAGCAGGTCCACGATGGAGAACTCGCCCTTGTCGTTGCCGAGCTCCGGCCTCCAGTTCGGGTTGGCGTTGAGGAACGAGAACCGGTCGCCCTGGAGCACGCCGATGAAGACCTCGGCCACGATGCGCGCTCCCAAGGGGCCGAGCCGCTCGCCCTTGTTGAGCTCGCTCGCCTCGCGCAGCATGTAGAACCAGGGCGGGGTGGCGCGGTCGAACCCGGGGCTGATCGTCCTCAGGTCCTCGAACACGTCGGGCTTCAGGACCTTGACGCCTACCCGCTGGGCCATGGCCTGACCCGAGGGCAGGCTGAAGGCGAGGCTCCGCAGCAAGTTGCGCTGCGCGAGCGAGACGGGGTTCTTGGCCGTGCCCGCGTCCGCCGCGCCCAGCGTGCCCGGCGCCCCCGCGGGCATCACGAAGAGCGGGGAGGACAGCCGGGTGTCGAGCTTCTTGCTGTTCTGGCGCCGAGCGGGGTCTCCGGCGGAGAAGAAGTTCTCCCACTCCACGAACCGCCGCGGGGCGCGCTTGCCTCCGCGCAGGTCGTTCGGATCGTCGAGCGGAGGCTCGGCGGTGGGGCCGAAGAAGCCCGCGGCGAAGCCCGGCCCGGCGGGGGCCGGGTTGATGAAGGAGTTGTTGAGCCGGTAGCCCGGGCGCACCTGGCTGTGCCCGAAGCGGTAGGCCGCGACCGAGAACTCCACCGGGATGAAGGGCTCGTTCCTCCACTGGTAGAGCCGATCACGCGGGTGCATGCGCAGCACGTCCTTCACCACCGACTCCCCGGCGATGAGCGGGAGGAACTCGTTGACGATGATCCACTGGTAGTGCCAGCGCGTCATCCGCTGGGCCTGGGCGAAGACCTGCGACTTGTCGATGCCGTCGGCGCGCAGTTGGTTGACGAGCGCGTTGTGGAACTTCAGGAACGCGACGTGGAGCTGCGAGACGATGACGTTCTCGTCGTTGCGCGGGTCGCCGATGAGCCCGGTATTCTGGCTGTTGCGCGGCAGGTCATCCTGCGAGTCCGGCCCACCGAGCTTCTCGACGAGGAACTTGTCCGGGTCGTTGACGTCGTAGAGGTGGCGTGAGGCCCGGGGGCCGGATGCGTACACGTGGTCCAGCTCGAACGACGGCGTGCGGAAGTTCTCGAGGGCCTCCGGGTCGTTCTGCCGCTCCAGGCTGGAGGTCGGGTCGAACGTCAGGTCGTGGTCGAGGAACTGCCCGAGGAACGTGAAGCCCGCGGGGATCTTCAGGTTGTCGGGGTTGAGCTCGGCGGTGGTGCCGTCCATCGGTCCGCCAGCGGCACCGAGATCCATGAGCTTCCCCTGGATCACCGGATTGTCGGGAGCGAATGCCGGTAGTCCCGGAAAGAGTCGGCCGAAGCGCCCCCGGGCGTGAAACTGCGATTGGAGAGGAGACTGCAGTTGGTGCGGATCGACACCGCGGACGTGGGTTTCACCGTGCAACATGGTCTTGGTTGCTCCTGGTTTAGCGGGACCGAGTGCTGCTCAGGAGGCTGCTGCGTCCCAGTCATTCCGAGCTTCCGCCTCCTGCTGCGAAGGTGGAGGGTGGGGTCTCGGGATGTGACGGACTGCGGGGCAGGGGCGGGGCCCGGACACACTCCGGGGGGCCGCCTGCCCCCTCCTCATGCGAGTGACCCCATGTCCACTCTCGGACTCAGCCCTCGTTCCAGCGTCGGCCGTGGGCCTCCAGCAGGCGGCTCGCGGCGGTCATGCCCCACGAGCCCGCAGGGCACCTCTCATGCCACCCACCAAAATGGAGTTGCCCCGCTGAGGCTTGTGAGCGCGGCGGAGCCGACGCGTGGAGCCGTGATGGGCTTGAATCGTGACGCCGCCGCAGCTCGAACCAGCACCCGCCGTACCGCCGAAGCAGTGCCTCCCTGGAGGCCTGGTCTCCAGGGAAAGGACTAACCGCCGGTGTGGTGCAGCACCATCGCCTCGATCCGGCTCAGGGCCTTCTCCAGCACCTCCATGGAGGGGCCGAAGGACAGGCGCACGTAGCTGCGGAAGCGCGAGGGGCGGGCGCGACGCTTGCCCGGGTTCACGTCGAAGAACTCGCCGGGGACGGTGATGATCTTCTGGTCGAGCGCGGCGCGGAAGAAGCCCATGCCGTCGTTGAGAGGTGGGGGCAGGCCAGCCACGTTGCCCCAGACATAGAAGGTGCCATCGGGCGGGCGGTCCGTGCGGATGCCCAGCCGCTCCAGGCGCGAGTGGAAGCGGTCGCGCTTCTCGCGGAAGTGGTGGTTGATGGCGAGCGTCTCCTTCACCACGAGCTGCTCTTCCAGCAGGGGGATTGCCGCGCGCTGGAGGGGCCTGCTGCCGCCGCCGTCGAGGAAGCTGCCGGCGCTGGACACCGCGTCGATGACCTGGCGAGGGCCCACCGTCCACGTCATGCGCCAGCCCGGGTAGCGCCAGTTCTTGGTGAGGCCGTCGACGAGGACGATGGGGTCCTTGTTGACGTCCTCGACGTAGCGGGCGGCGCTCTCCACGGGGAGCTGTCCGGGGCGGCCCGTCCAGATGTAGTGCGAGTAGAACTCGTCGATGATGAGGGCGCACTCCTGCTCGCGGGCGACGGACACCCAGCGAGCCAGCTCGTCGCCCTGCACCAGCTTGCCGGTGGGGTTGCAGGGGTTGGAGAAGAGGAGGGCGGACAGGCCACGGCCCTGCACTTCGCGGCGCAGGTCCTCGTGGGTGAAGGCGTAGCCGCGCTCGCCCTCGAGGAGGATGGGGATGGCGGTGAAGGCCTTGAAGACGTCGAGCAGCTCCTCGTAGGCGGTGTAGTCCGGGAGGAAGTGGCCGAGGTTGATGGCGCCGAGGCTCGCCGCGACGCGGGTGAGGGAGGTGCGGCCACCGCCAGACAGGGAGACGTTCTCGGCGGAGTACTGGCTGGGCAGGCCGCGCCGGTAGAGCCGGTTGTAGAGGGAGGCGATCGTCTCCCGCACCTCCCACAGGCCGGCGACGGGGGCGTACTCCAGATCGTTCACGTCCACCGAGACGTTGCCAATGCGGGGCGGAGCGTTGGGCAGCTCGCCCGTCTCCGGCTGACCCTGGCCGAGGTTGCACCAGTCGGGGTCTCCACCTCGGTAGCCACGGCGGGTGGCCTCGGCGGTGACGTAGATGACGCCCGTGCGTGGCACGGTACGGAACGCGGGCAGGGAGATGTCGTCGCTCACGCTCCGGAGGCTAGCGGAGATCGGGCGCGGCCTCACGGAGGAAGCGGAACCGCGCCCCGGTTCCCGTCAGCCACGCACCAGCGCCGTGAGGATGTCCCTCCAGTGCGTATAGATGGAGAAGTGTCCTCCGCCGGGCAGGAAGTGGGGCACCGTGTTCGGGATGCGCGCGTGCAGGTAGCGCCCCATCTGCTGCGGCACGATGGTGTCTCCCTCCCAGTACCAGAGGTGCACCGGCACGCGGATGTCTCCGAGTGGGAAGCCCCAGGGCATGGTGAGTAGCCGGGCCTCTCTCGCCATGCCATGCACTCCCTGTCGCGTGGCCTCGGTGCGGAAGTTCTGCACCTGGGCGCCGATGAGCGGATCCGACAGCACGGCCCGGTCATCGGCCGAGCAGTGCTCAAGCACCGCGGCGAAGGCCCGGTCCGGCCGGCGGCGCACGGTCCGGTCGTGCAGCGTCATGATCGGCTCCAGCAGCCAGTGGGGCCAGGTGGCCATCGCGTAGGCGGTGCGGTAGTCCCGGTTGACGCCCTCCACGGCCCCGGAGCGGTTGAAGGGCGCGGAGCCGGAGATGATGGCCGCACCCGTGAGCCGCTCGCCCAGACGGTACGCGCAGGCCGCCACGTAGGGTCCTCCCGCGGACACGCCCATGACGGCGAAGCGGCCCAGGCCCAGCGCGTTGGCCAGTTGCTCGATGTCCGCCGGCATGTCCAGCAGGGTGCGTCCCCGCTGGAATTCCGACAGCCCATAGCCCGGGCGATCCGGGGTGATGAGCCGCACGCCCAGGTTGTACGTGAGCCGGTCATCCGGGTGCCGCATGTAGCGCGAGCCGGGGTTGCCATGGATGAAGATGACCGGCGTCCCCTCCAGGTCCCCCGCCTCGACGTACGCCAGCCGGCGCCCATCGCGCAGCCGGATGGAGCCCTCCCGCACCTGAGGCCCCGCCTCCTGAACCCTCGCCACGTTCATTCTCCCTCCAGTCATCGACTGCGAACGCCGGCCCATCCACGCGGAGATGCGCGGCCACACCTTCACCGGGGCCTTGCTGGATGCCGACAGGCCGATGTGGCCCACCGGGAAGCGCATCGTCTCGCGGTCCTTCGTGCCCACCAGCAGCTCCAGCAGCGGCTCGCTCATGGCCGGCGGGGCGATGTTGTCGTGCTCCGCGATGATGTTGAGCACGGGGCACCGGATGCGGCCCAGGTCCACGCGCTCGCCCCCCACCTCCATGCGGTTCTGGCAGAAGAGGTTCTGCTGGTAGCAGTCCTTCATGTACTGCCGGTAGACCTCGCCCGGGAAGGGCACCGGGTCCGCGCCCCAGCGCTCCAGCGCGAGGAAGGTGGTGACGAAGCCCGGGTCGTCGATCTGCCGGCAGACGTCGAGCCACTTGGTGATGCGCTGCACGGGCCCCGCCATGAAGAAGCCGCTCTCCAGCACGTAGGTGGGCACGTTGCCGTAGGCGTCCACCAGCGAGTCCACGTCGAAGTGCCGCGGCAGCGTCCACAGCGAGTAGATGCCGCCCTTGCTGAAGTCCACCGGGGTGGCCTGCACCACGAGGTTGCGCACGCCCTCGGGGTAGAGCGAGGTGTAGGCCAGCGCCATGGTGCCGCCCATGCAGTAGCCGTAGAGCGTCACGTCGTCGCTGCCACTCACGCGCTGCGTCCAGCGCACGGCGGTGCGGATATGGCCGCCGAGCAGCTCGCTCAGGGTGAGACGGTGCTCGTCCGGCCCGGCGATGCCCCAGTCGATGGCGTAGACGTCGATAGCCCTCCTGGGTGAGGTACTCGATGAGGCTGCGGCCGGGCAGGAAGTCGAGGATGTACCAGCGGTTGATGAGCGAGTAGATGAAGAGGATGGGCGTCCGGTAACGCCGCCGGGGCGCGGCGTAGCGCAACAGCCGCATGGGGCCGCGCGTGTGCACCACCGAGTGCGGGGTGGCGCTGATGGGCGGCTCGCGGACGTTGGCCGCCTTCTCGATGATGGGCTTGAGGTACGGGTACGGGTTGATGGAGCGCTCTTGCAGCGCCTGGGCGAGCGAGCGCGAGACGTCCACCTGCGACGACACGATCGAGCGGATTCGCTGGAAGGCTTGGGCGGGCCGATTCACGAGAGAACTCCGGGGAGGGGCGACATGGGGGCCAGAGACCTACCTGGCGGAGCTGGTCCGACGGCGGCGGGGGACGGGCGCCGTGTCGGCGGTGGGCGGCGGCGGCTCCTGGCGCTCCAGCAGCTCGACGACGTGCTCGAGCTGCGAGCCGAGCGCCTCCACCTGGTCGCCCATGCGGCGGAGCTGGTCGCGCAGGGTCTCGACCTCGGAGGAGGTGGGCACGCGCAGCGTGTGCAGCGTCTTCTCCATCAGTGAAGCGCGGCGGATCTGCAGGGTGAAGCCGCGGCGCATGAGCCCCCCGCTGACGCGCAGGAAGGTGGGACTCTCGGCCAGGCGCGCGGCCACCTGGGTGAGACCCTGCTCGGCCTTGGAGAAGGCCTGGCCCGAGCGGGTCTCCGGGCTGGTGAGCCGCCCGACCGTCTTGAGGGCACGGGCGAGCAGGCCGGGGGCGGGGCGGGAATCGGGGGCGGTCATGCCGCCGAATCTATCACTTCGGGCTCAGCGGACGATGGGGACCGTCACCGGGGCCTTCTCGTCGATCTCCACCTCCACCTTGCCCAGGCGCCAGAGCACCGAGCTGAAGTTCACCTTCACCCGGTGGCCCTTGGCGGTCTCCACGAGCGCCTCGCCCTCCTTGGGGAGGTACTCGCCCACCTCGTACTGCAACCCGGTGAAGGTGACGCGGTCGGTGCCCAGCGGCCCGGACACCTCGCCCGGCCCGTCGAACACGAGCGTGGTGCTACCGAAGAGGGGGGCGCCCTCGCGCAGGCCCACGCGCCCGTCCACGCGGTAGCTGTTGCCGGAGCGGCCCGGCAGCTCGCCAAAGGTCTCGGTCCAGAAGCGCTTCTCGTCGCCGCAGGTGCCGTATCCCACCTTGGCCTGGAGCGGCTCGCCATCCACCCTCAGCCCGTTCAGATCGGCGAAGAGGTCCATCCGCTCCTCGCCCCCGTTGTAGAGGAAGGCGCTCTGTCCCACCACGGTGTGCCCGTTCACGGAGCACTGGCTCTCGGGGAAGGAGAGCACCACCGCGTCCGAGGTGTCGCCCTGGGACTCGACGGTGGCGGTGACGCAGGCCACCTTCGTGTGGGCGCCCTCGGCGGCCTTGCCCACGAAGGTGCGCCGGGGCTCGCCGCAGGTGTAGACGGGAAGGATTCCGAGCAGCTCGAGCGCCATGCGCGCCTGGTGGGCCGCGCGCACGGCCAGATCCACTCGCGCGCGGGCATCTTCGATCTCCTCCTTCGTGGGCGGTTCCCGATCGCAGGCGGTGGCGAGGACGGCGAGGGCAAGGGTGAGGCAGGCGCGGATTCGCATGGGGGATTGTTCCTTTGAGTGGGTGCCCGGCTGCACACGGCGGCGGGCGCGGGTGCAGCAGAGCAACCCTCGTGCCCTCCATGCAAACCCCCGGAGTCCCGAAGACAGGCGCGCGAGGACGTGCACGAGGCTGCACAGCCCCAGGGTCCCCTCGTCATGGGCGCGAATCCATCACCGCGAGTTGATGACGGGGTGGAGGCTCGGCCGGCTGTACCGGAGGGCGTGAGAACGGCATGCTCGCCCGGCGCTATCTCCCGAGGCTCCCGACATGCCCCAGACCGAACGCAAGCTCTACCAGTTCCCCATCTCGCACTACTGCGAGAAGACCCGTTGGAACCTCGATGCCAAGGGGCTCTCCTACGACATCGAGAACCTGATGCCCGGCGCGCACCGCATGGTGACGAAGCGCCTCACCAAGGGCGGTCGTGGCACCGTGCCCGTGCTGGTGGACAGGGGCGTCGTCGTCGCGGACTCCACCGAAATCGCCCTGCACCTGGAGCGCACCTACCCGTCGACTCCCGCCCTGGTGCCTGTCACCGGCTCCGAGCGCGAGCGCGTCCTCGAGCTGGAGGCCTACTTCGACGAGACGGCCGGCAAGCACGTCCGTCGCTGGGCTTATGCGCACCTCTTCGCAGGTAACGCGGACATCGCACCGCTCATGTTCGGCGGTTTCCCCACGCCGCTGCGGCTGCTCGGGCGCGCGCTGCTTCCCGTCATCAAGCAGGTCATCCGGCGCCAGTACCAGCTCACCCCTCCGAAGGTGGAAGAGTCCCGGGTGAAGCTGCTGGAGGGGCTCGAGCGGCTGGAGCGCGAGATTCAAGGGGACCCCTCGCGCTACCTGGTCGGCTCCTCGCTGTCGATCGCGGACCTCGCCGCGGCGTCGCTCTACGGCCCGCTGCTCGCCCCGGAGGGCTCTCCCTACGCGCTCCGGCCCGGCGAGGTGGTTCCGCCCGCCATCGCCGAGACTGCGCGCCGCCGTGCTGGCGCGGCCGGCGGGCCAGTGGGTGCTCCGGCGATACCAGGAGGATCGCCGACGCCTGGCCCGGGGCTTCGACGCGCGCTCGGCGACCGGGGGAGTTACCGGCCTCTGAGGCCGGCCGACATGCCACCGTCCGCCACGAACACCCCGCCCGTGCTGTAGCTGCTCTCGTCACTGGCGAGGAAGAGGTTCAGGTGGGCGATCTCCTCGCTGGTCCCGTAGCGCCCCATGGGGACGCGCGAGGCCATCCGGGCCTTCACCTGATCCTCGTTGCCGGGCGCGAGCCGCGTGTGGATCGCCGCCGTCATGGCGTTGTCGATGACGCCCGGGCACACCGCGTTCACCCGGATGTTGAACGGCGCGCCGTCATGCGCCAGCGAGCGCGCCAGGCCCACCACCGCGTGCTTGGCGGCGGTGTACGACGAGTTGGCCGGCAACGAGGAGATACCCACGACCGACGAGGTGAGGATGATGCTCCCGCCTCCGCGCTTGCGCATCTCGGGGAACGCGTATTTGACGGACAACCAGCAGCCGCGCACGTTGACGGCCATCACCTGGTCGAAGTCCTCCACGGAGTGCTCGTCGATGGGCATGTAGGGGCCCTCGACGCCCGCGTTGCCCACCAGCACGTCGATGCCGCCATAGCGCTCCGACGCGAGCTGGAAGTAGCGCTTCGTGTCGTCGACCTTCGACACGTCCGCCACCGCGTAGCCGAGATTCTCGTGGTTGAGCTCTTGGACCGTCTTGCGGAGCTTCTCCTCGGTGCGGCCCACGATCAGCACCCGGGCTCCCTCCTGCAGGAACAGCTTCGCCGTCGCCGCGCCAATCCCGCTGCCACCGCCGGTGATGACGGCGACCTTGTTCTCCAACCTCTTCATGAGCCAGCTCCGCGCGAGTGAAAGCCCTGGGTCGCCCTGGGCGGCGGTATTTTTGGGAAAAAGCAGGGGTATCGCAAGACGGAATGGGGAGGGGTCCACGGGGGGGTGGGTGGACGTCGCGCGATCGGCTCGGGCAGCATGCGCGCGACCCTCAGCGGATGGAGTCCAGGCAGGCGGCCTGGGAATTCCCCGCCGCCTGATGGGTTGGCAACCTTCGTCTCACCTGACACAGCACAGCGAGAACGCATGAATAACAAGAAGCCGCTCCGCAATTCCTGGGCTCCCGGCGCGCTCGGGGCCTGCCTCCGCCTGGGTGCACGGCCACTTCGCGCAACACCCAGTCGGACGCCACCGCGCAGCAGTCCGTCCAGGCCTCCACGCCGCGGACGCTCGGCGTCGAAACGAAGTACTTCGACTCCAGCGTGCGCCCGCAGGACGACTTCTTCCGCTACGTCAACGGCACGTGGCTGAAGACCGCCCAGATTCCCGCGGACAAGGCCCGCTACGGCTCCATGATCGAGCTGCGGACAAGAGCGAGGCCGCCCTGCGCTCCATCATCGAGGAGGCCGCCACCGTCCAGGGCAAGAAGGACGGGACCGACCTGCAGAAGGTCGGCGACCTCTACCAGAGCTTCATGGACACGGAGCGCATCCAGGCACTCGGCATCGAGCCGGTGCGCGGTGACCTCGACCGTATCGCCGGCCTCCAGGACAAGCAGCAGCTCCCGGAGCTCTTCGCCGAGTTGATGCGCACCGGCACCCCGACGCCCTTCATCTTCTTCGTGGGGCAGGACGCGAAGCAGGCGGACCGCTACATCGCCTACGCCAACCAGGGCGGCCTGGGCCTGCCCGACCGCGACTTCTACCTGCTGGGCGGCGACAGCTTCGTGGAAACGCGCGCGGCCTACCGCACCTACCTGGAGACGCTGCTGCGGCTCGCCGGCGATGCCGACGCGAAGGCGCACGCGCAGCAGGTCTACGCGCTCGAGACTGAAGCTCGCGCGTGCGCAGTGGTCGCGCGTGGACAGCCAGGACGCCATCAAGACCTACAACCCCATGACCCTGCCCGTGCTGATGAAACGCGCGCCGGGCGTGGACTGGGCGGCGTTACTTCCAGCGCCGCCGGCATCCCGTCGATCGACCGTCTGTCGTCTGACGCAGCCGAGCTACGTCGCGCACGCTGGCCGCAGCTCGAGACCACGCCGATGTCGACCTGGAAGCTCTACCTGCGCGTGCGCCTGCTCGACGCCAACGCGCAGGTGCTGCCCAAGGCCTTCCGAGACGCCGAGTTCGCGCTGCCGCGGCAAGGCTCAGCGAGGCCAGCAGCAGGACAGGCCGCGCTGGCAGCGCGGCGTCGCCGCCGTCGACGGCGCGCTCGGCGAGGCGGTCGGCCAGGTCTACGTGGCGCCGCTACTTCCCGCCGGAGAGCCAAGGCGCGCATGCAGGACCTGGTCGCCAACCTGCTCGCCGCCTACGGGCAGTCGCATCGACACCCTCGACTGGATGACCCCGGCCACCAAGGCGGCAGGCGCAGGAGAAGCTCGCGAAGTATCAGCGTGAAGATCGGCTACCCCGACAAGTGGCGCGACTACTCCAGGCTCGAGGTGCGTCACGGCGATGACGCTGCGGCAACCATGACGCGCGCCGGCGCTTCGAGCACGAGCGCATCGTCGCGCAAGCTCGGCAAGCCGGTCGACCGCACCGAGTGGGGCATGACGCCGCAGACGGTCAACGCCTACTACAACCCGGCGTTGAACGAGATCGTCTTCCCGGCCGCGCATCCTGCAGCCGCCGTTCTTCGACCCGAGCGCCGACGACGCCGTCAACTACGGCGCCATCGGCGGCGATCATCGGCCACGAGATCAGCCACGGCTTCGACGACCAGGGCAGCCGCTACGACGGCGACGGCAAGCCTTCGCAACTGGTGGACCGCGCCGACCGCCGCGCCTTCGACGCGCTGCGCCGCGCAGCTCGTCGAGCAGTTCGACGCCTACGAGCCCGTGCCCGGGCACGAAGATCAACGGCGAGCTCACGCTGGGCGAGAACATCGGCGACCTGTCGGCGGCCTCGAGGTCGCCTACAAGGCCTACAAGCTCTCGCTCAAGGGAAGCCAGGAGCCGCCGGTGATCGACGGCTTCACCGGCGACCAGCGCTTCTTCCTCGGCTGGGCCCAGGTCTGGCGCACCCTGACCGCGACGATGCGCTGCGCAGACCTGCTCACCGACCCGCACTCGCCCGGCCAGTACCGCGTCAACGGCGTCGTGCGCGAACATGCCCGAGTTCTACGCCGCGTTCGGCGTGAAGGAGGGCGACGCGCCTACTTGCCGCCCGAGAAGCGCGTGAAGATCTGGTGAGTTGAGAACTCTCGTGGCGCGCCCCGGGGGCGCTTCCGATGTGGCGAGTCATGCGCCTTTTCGGAAATACGCCCCCGGGCTGATAGGTTCGCGCGCCACCATAGAGAATCCGCGCTCTTTCCGCCGCCGCGTGCGCCCTCTGGCTCACGCACTGCAGCCATGCCCCGACGACGCTGGAGGCCCAGGCCCCCAGCGCGTCCCCGGCCCCCGCGGCCACCACTCCCGTCGACTCCTCGAAGGAGAGCACCGCGTCCGCGCGTCCGACCTACCCGGTCGCGCGCAAGGTTGACGTCGTCGACGACTACCACGGCACCAAGGTGCGCCGATCCGTACCGCTGGCTCGAAGACCCGACTGCGCCCGAGACGCGCCGTGGGTCGAGGCCGAGAACAAGGTCACGTTCGGCTACCTCGAGACGATCCCCGCCGCGAGCGCTCATCAAGCAGCGGCTCACCGAGCTGTGGAACTACGAGCAGCTTCGGCGTCCCTTCGAGCGAGGGCGGACCGCTACTTCTATCACGCGCAACGACGGGCTGCAGAACCAGAGCGTGCTCTACGCGATGGACTCGCTCGACGGCGAGCCGCGCGTGCTGCTCGATCCCGAACACGCTGTCGAAGGACGGCACCGTCGCCCTGGCCGGGCATGGCGAGTCAGCGACGGACGGCAAGCTGCTGGCCTACGGCCTGGCCGAGGCCGGCTCCGACTGGCAGGACCTGGCAGGTCCTGCGACGTCGACACCGGGCAAGGACCTGCGCGACGACCTGTCGAGTGGATCAAGTTCTCCGGCGCCTCGTGGACGAAGGACGGCAAGGGCTTCTTCTACAGCCGCTTCGACGAGCCGAAGGCGGGCGCAAGCACGCTCGCGGAACCAACTACTCCAGAAGCTCTACTACCACCGCTCGGCACGCCGCAGGCCGACGACGTGCTGGTCTACGAGCGCGCCGGACCACCAGCGAATGGGGCTTCGGCGGCACCGTCACCGACGACGGCCGCTACCTGGTCATCGACGTCACCGCACGGCACCGACGCACGAAGATCGCGTCTTCTACAAGGACCTGACGCGAGCCCGACGCCAAGGCCGTCGAGCTGATCGACAACTTCGACGCCGAGTACACCTTCGTCGGCAACGACGGCCCGGTCTTCTTCTTCAAGACCGACCTCGACGCCCCGCGCGGCCGGCTGATCGCCATCGACCTCGCGCAAGCCCGAGCCGCAAGACTGGAAGGAGATCATCCCGCAGGCCGACGGAGACGCTGGCGCAGCGTCGACGCTCGTCGGCGACCGGTTCGTCGCCAGCTATCTGAAGGACGCCGCACTCGCAGGTGAAGGTGTTCGACCTCGACGGCAAGTTCGTCCGCGAGGTGCGCGCTGCCCGGGCATCGGCACGGTCGGCGGCTTCGGCGGCAAGCGGACCGACACGGAGACCTTCTACACCTTCTCCAGCTTCGCCACGCCGCCGAGCATCTACCGCTACGACATGGCGACCGGCGAGAGCGAGCGTCTTCCGCGCGCCGAAGGTGAAGTTCGACCCGGACGACTACGAGGTCGAGCAGGTCTTCTACACGAGCAAGGACGGCACGCAGCGTGCCGATGTTCCTCGCCACAAGAAGGGGCTGAAGCTCGACGGCACGAACCCGACGCTCCTCTACGGCTACGGCGGGTTCAACATCTCGCTGACGCCGAGCTTCTCGCGTGGCGCGCCTGGCGTGGATGGAGATGGGCGGCGTCTACGCCGTGGCCAACCTCCGCGGCGGCGGCGAATACGGCGAGGCTGGCACGAGGCCGGCACGAAGCTGCAAGAAGCAGAACGTCTTCGACGACTTCATCGCCGCGGCCGAGTGGCTGATCGCGAACAAGTACACCGCGCCCGAGAAGCTGGCCATCCAGGGCGGCAGCAACGGCGGCCTGCTGGTCGGCGCGTGCATGACGCAGCGGCCCGACCTGTTCGGCGCGTGCCTGCCGGCGGTCGGCGTGATGGACATGCTCCGCTTCCACAAGTTCACCGATCGGCGGCGCCTGGGTCGACGACTACGGCTCGGCCGGACAACCCGGAGGAGTTCAAGGCGCTCTGCGCCTATTCGCCGCTGCACAACATCAAGCCGGGCACGTGCTATCCGGCGACGCTGGTCACCACGGCCGACACCGACGACCGCGTGGTGCCGGGCCACAGCTTCAAGTTCGCCGCCGCGCTGCAGGCGGCGCAGGGCGGCGACGCCCCGGTGCTGATCCGCATCGAGACCCAGGCCGGCCACGGCGCCGGCAAGCCCACCGCGAAGCTCATCGAGGAGGCACCGACCTCTGGGCCTTCTCGCTGTACCAGATGGGACTGGGTGGCCAGCCCGTCGCCGGTGACTCGGCGCGCTGAGCTCCTCTCGTCCGAAGCAGCACCCCCGCCCCTCGCGATGAGGGGTGGGGTCAGGCGGAGCTGGCTTCGGCGAGCGCGCCCAGGAGCCTTCGGGCCCGGGTGAGCTCTTCCTCGAGGCCGCTCCGCTCGTAGGTGGCGATGGCCTGCCCGAGGTGGGTTCGCGCGGCCTGGATGTCGCCTCGCTCGATGCGCAGCTCGGCCCAGACGACGTGCGTGTGGGCCTCCTCGAGGCGCATCTCTCCCGTCTCGAAGAGCTCCATGCTGGTCTGGAGGTGGTGCTCGACCTCTGTCCAGTTTCCCTGTGCGGCGAGCGTCTGGGCGAGGACGCGTTGCGCGAGGGCCTCGGCGAAGATGCCCCCCGCGGCCCGGGCCTCCTTGATGGCCTGGTGGGCCAGCTCCACGGCCTCGGTGAGTCGCCCCGTGCGCCACGCCATCTCGGCATCACTCGCCGCGAACCAGTCCCGGCACAGCAGCGGCTCGCCGACGCTCTCCATGAGGGACTTGCGTCGGGTCGCGGTCTCCGCCGCCTCGGCGTGCAGGCCCAGGCGGCTCTGGGCCCAGGCCAGCTGGCCGACGCCCAGGAACGTGAGCACCCGGTCCCCGGACTGTTCCGCCGCCGCGATGGCCACACGGCTGGACTCGAGCATGCGCGGCAGGTCTCGACCGAACAGGGTGATGTCGCCCAGGGCGAGCTGGCAGAAGGCGATGCCCGTGAGGTCCTTCGTCTCCCGTGCACGCGTGAGCGCCCGCTCGTACTCGGCCTCCGCGGCGCGGTACTGGCCGATCGCCGCGAGCGCGATGGAGCGGAAGCCCACGGTCCACAGCCAGTTCACCCACTCCCCTGTCCGCTCCAGCGGCGCGATGGCCTGCGCGAGCAGGCGCTCGGCCTGTCCGAAATGGCCCTGAAGCGCCAGCACCCGGCCCATCATGAAGGAGGGGATGGCCAGCAGGGCCTCGTCCCCCATTCCCTGGCACTCCAAGAGGACGCGCTGGAAGTAGTCCATCGCCGTGTCGTAGGAGCCCTGGTAGACGTGCAGCCGCCCCATCCAATAGTGCACGCGGGCCCGTCGCGCGTGGTCGACTCCTCCCTCGGGGGGGCGCAGGCCGAGCGTCAGCTCCTCCGCCTCCGCCAGCCGCTGGAGGTTGCGCTCCGGAGGGAGGGCCACGAAGGACACGCTCACCAGGCTCAGGGTCGTGTCCACGCGCTGCCGCCGCTGCTCCTCGGTGTCGGACAGGTGTGAGAGGGCCTCCAGGGCCTTCGTATAGTGCTCCCGCGCCTCGGCGTGCGCGTACAGCCGGGCCGACGCATCTCCGGCCGCCACGAGGTGGGTGACGGCCTGCTCCCAGGCCCCGCCGCGCAGGTAGTGGCTTCCGATGACGCTCCGCAGCTCGCCCACCCGGTCGTAGCAGAGGGCCTCCAGCGCCTCACCCACCTGGCGGTGCAGCTCCCGGCGGCGCGACGCGAGCAGGCTCTGGTAGGCCATGTCCTGCGTGAGCGCGTGCTTGAACATGAACTCGAGCTCGGGCTCCCTCGACCGCTCGCGGATGATGTCCTCGCGCTCCAGGTGCGCGAGGTCGGCGTCCACGCCCGCCGTGCGCCGGGCCAGGTGCATGAGCACGCGGTAGGAGAAGGTCCGCCCGATGACCGAGGCCTGCTGCGCCAGCCACTTCGTCTCCACGGGCAGCCGGTCCAACCGGGCCATCAGCACGCCCTGCAGCGTGTCCGGCACCTTGAGCGTCTGCAGCAGGGGCGTCACGGTCCAGCCCACCTCGCCGCGCATGAGCGCACCCCGCTCGATGAGCGAGCGCAGGAGCTCCTCGACGAAGAAGGGGTTGCCCTCCGCCCGGCGGGCGATGAGCGTGCGGAGCGTCTCTGGCAGCACGGGCAGGGAGAGGAGCTGCTCGAGCATCCTCACGCTGTGCGCCTCGGAGAGGGGGCTGACCACGCGGGGGCGGTGCCGCTCCGGGTAGCGGGCCGCGAGGTGCGTGAGCAGCTTCGCCGTCGGGGCCCTCGAGCTGGAGTCGCGAGGTGCAGACCACGAGGAGGCGGGTTCGCTCGGTCACCGTGAAGAGGTGCTCGAGCAGCTCCAGCGAGCTGGTGTCGGCCCAGTGCACGTCCTCGATGACGAGCACCGTGGGGCGCCGCTGGGCGAGCCGGAGGTAGTAGCGCTCGACGAGCGCGAAGAGCTTCTGGCGCAGGCTCTGGGCGGAGATGGTGGCGAGCATCGCCTCCTCCTGCCGCGTGGCGCGGAAGCCGAGCAGGTGGGTGAAGATGGCCTGGGCCTCGGCATCTCCGGGGAAGACGTTCTCCAGGACGGAGTGGAGCAGGGCGCTGGCGTTCGGGCTCGGAGTGCTCGCCCGTGATGCCGGCCTTGCGGCGCAGCAGGTCCAGGAAGGGGGCGAACGAGACCGAGCTGGTGTGGGCGAAGCAGCGGCCCTCCAGCCAGCGCACGCTCTCGCCCAGCCGCGACTGGCACTCGGCCAGCAGTCGCGACTTGCCGATGCCCGCCTCGCCCGCCAGGGTGATGATGCTGCCCGTCCCTCCTGGAGCTCGCGCGCGGCATCGAGCACCAGGGACAGCTCGTCCTCCCGCCCCACGAAGGCCGGGGCCAGCTCATGCAGGCCGCGCATCTTGGTGGGCAGCAGGCGGGCGCGCACCAGCTCGTAGACGGGGAGCGGCTCGCCGCGCTTGCTCTTGGGGGGAGGGGCTCGAGGGCCGCGAAGTCGAAGGAGGCGTGTGTCAGGCGCCAGGTGTTCCCGCTGACGAAGACCTGCCCGGAGCGGGCGGCCTCCCTCAGGCGCACGGCGGCGCTCACGGTATCGCCCGTGAATGTGCAGTCCTGGCGCAGGTCCGGGCCCACCTGGCCCGTGATGAGCTCGCCCGTGTTGATGCCGATGTGCAGGGAGAGGGGCTGCTCGAGGCGCGTGCTCCAGCGGCGGTTGATGCCCTCGATGCGCTCGCGCATGGCGAGCGCCGCGCGCAGGGCCCGCTCCGGGTCGTCCTCGTGGGCGATGGGCGCGCCGAAGATGGCCGTCACGTCGTCCCCGACGAACCTGTCGATGGCCCCCTCGTACTGGTAGATGGCCTCGGCCAGCTCGTGGATGGTGTCGCTGGTGAGCGAGGTCAGCTCCTCGGGCTCCAATCGCTCGCCCAGGGCGGTGAAGCCCGAGAGCCGGGCGGAGAGCACGGTGACGCGCTTGCGCTCGCCCTCGATGAGCCCCAGCACCCGCATCTTCTCGGCCAGCTCGCGCGGGATGTGGCGCCGCAGCCTCTCGAGGAGTTGTCCGTCAGCGCCTCGGGCGGGTGCTCCACTCCCGGCCTCCCGCTGGCGCTCGGCCTGGAGCGCCTCGTGCTTCGTGCGCAGCGCGGCCACGGTCACATCCACCACCGCATCCCCGAGCGTCGGGCGCAGGCCCTCCTGCGCGGTCAGGGCCGCTTCTATCCGCAGGATTTCGTCATCCACCTTCGCCATGACTCCGCCGTCTCCACGCTTCAGTCCCAGTGGCCAACCCACCACCCGATCCAGAAGACGACGATGTATTCTTAAATGTCAATACTGATGGAATCTTATGCTGAGCGTGGAAAAGTGGAGCTCAGGCGGGCTTTTGAAGCAGCTCCAAGGCGGCGGTGAGGACGGAGGTGAAATCGGAGAAGCCGTCGGGAGGGGCCTCGCCGGGAGGGACGACCGTGCCGGTGTTGCCCACCACACCGAAGCGCGCGCCGGGGGCGTCGAAGTACCTGCCCCGGAAGGCGTCCTGGAGCATCTGGGCCTGCTGCTCGGGGTTCATCTTCCGCCAGGGCTTTCCGGCGCGCAGGGCCTTCACGTAGTCGTAGCCGTCCCCGAATCCCTGGGCCCAGAGGGCCTCGGCGACGTAGCCCCAGCCCCGGTGCTGGTACTGCCAGATGTGGGTGGCTTCGTGGACGAGCAGGTCCAGCTGCTCTCCCCGCGAGATGGCGATGAAGTTCCGCTCGGGCAGGTTCAGGGCGTTGCCCAGCACGAAGGCCCGGGAGCCGTTGAGCTGGGCGATGAAAGGGGCCATCCGCACCAGGCGCACGGGCCCGTAGGAGATGCCATCGCCGAACACCCCGCGCAGCACCCGCACCTCCAGGGCGTTGAGCGGGCGCTTGTCGGTGTGCTCCGGGGCGGAGGCGCTGTTCGCCGCCGCTCCATCGCCCGGAGGCTCGGGGCGCCCTGCTCCCGTCCCTCGGGTGGCACATCCTGGGGCCGGGGTGAATCGCTGCCTGCCATGACGAGGCTCCTCGCGTTGACTCGCGACGGAGAGCATAGCCCGGCACCGGAAGGCCGCTCACCCCACCAGGGTCCTGCATCAACCAGCGGACAGAGTCCGCCGGCCGCCCTCGAGCGAGGCCCGCAGGAACCAGGCGTGCTTCTCGAACTCGACGATGATCCCGGTGAGCAGGTCCACGGTGTCCGGGTCCTGGTGCTCTCCTCGGTCACGCCTCCCGGCTCGCCGCGCATGCCGTCCAGGTACGACTCGATCCGCTCGGCCAGCAGGCGCACGTGCTCCAGGTCCTTCGACGTCTCCTGCGGGTAGTCCGGCAGGCGGCTCGACTTCGCCACGTGGCGGACGGTGCCGTAGGCCCTGCCGCCCAGCGTCACCGCGCGCTCGGCGACCGCGTCGTTGTGGGCGGCCAGGCTCACCGCGAAGGTCTCGAAGAGCGGGTGGAGGGCGGCGAACTGCGGCCCCTTGATGTTCCAGTGCGCGACCTTGATCTGGCTGTGCAGGTCGAGCCCGTCGGCGAGCCGCGCGTTGAGCGCGGCGGCGATCTCCTTGCGGGACTGCTCGGAGAGCGGACTCGGGCTTCGGTACATGCGTTCGTTCCTTTCGCGTGTCGTTTTGGAGATGGGATGCCGAGCGCCTGAAAGTGACCCGTCCCCCGGCGTGTCCACCGGAGGGCGAGTCTGATCTCCGCGTGAAGCGGAACGCCTACGACTCGAGCGCCACCGCCGCGGCGTGGATGACCGCCGCGATGCGGACTGGCATCGTGGACCTGCTCCTCCGTCAGCCCGCCCTCGAGCGCACCACCGCTCGTGGGACTTGCACGCACATCTCGCAGCCGTTGATGGCGCTGACCGCGAGGCAGAAGAGCTCGAAGTCCACCTTGTTGGTGAGCCACCTGCCCGATCCGCTGCATGCGCAGGTTGGCGCGCATGGTGTGGTACGAGCTCTCCTCTCCCATTAGTGGCGGAAGCGGTAGTAGACGTTGTTCATGCGCCATCATCACCGCCGCCGCCGTCGCGTCCTCGAGACCGCATCGGCCGAGATCGCCGGCGCCGTCGCGCTCCTGCACGTAGGCTTCACGCAGCTCGGGGTTGCGCGCCGCATAGGCACTGGCGAGCGCCAGTCCCCCACCGCTGGTCCGCGGTGAGGGCCTCTCCGCTCCATCACGGACTGCAGGTTGAGCCGGATGTCGCGCGCTGCGTCCGGCAGCTTCTCCCGGATGGTCTCGAGCGCGCTCATGCTCAGCCCGCCTTCGCCAGCTTCTGGGTCAGCGTCTCGTCACCCTTCTGCCAGTTGCAGGGGCAGAGCTCGTCGGTCTGCAGCGCGTCGAGGGTGCGCAGGACCTCGTCCGACGTTGCGGCCGACGGACAGGTCGTTGACGCTGACACGTGCCGGATGACTTGCCCTGGGGTCCACGATGAAGGTGGCGCGCAGCGCCACGCCCTCGTCCTTGTGGAGGATGCCCAGCGCGTGCTCAGCTCGCGCTTGATGTCGGCGAGCATCGGGAAGGGCAGGTCCTTGAGGTCCGCGTGGTGCTTGCGCCACGCGAGGTGGACGAACTCGGTGTCGATGCTAGGCGCCGAGGACCTGCGCGTCGCGATCCGCGAAGTCCTTGTTGAGCTTGCCGAACTCCGCGATCTCGGTCGGGCAGACGAAGGTGAAGTCCTTCGGCCAGAAGAAGACGACCTTCCACTTGCCCTTGTAGTGTCCAGGGATCTCCTTGAACTCCTTGCCCTTCTCGAGGCTCACGACGACCCTGACGGTGAACTCGGGAAGCTTGTCGCCAACGGTCAGCATGTCTGGTTGCTCCTGGGTGGTTGGTTGGCTGCTTCGGCGGTTTCGGACAGTTCTTCGCGACTGACCTTAAGCAGCGTCGATGGCCAAGGAACATCGCGCCATTCCGAATTTTCGGTGTCGCACCCATGCAGGCGTCGTGGAACTGCACACTGACATTTCGGTGCGAGCCACCGCATTAGGGTGCGCTCCGTTGACCGAGGGAACCGGATGGCTGGAGGGACCGAAACGACCCGGGACGAGCTCGGACGCTGGCCGGGCGCTGACCCAGCGGCGTCCACGGAAGAGACGGTGGGGGACTGCTTGCGCCGGGGCCTGGACTGGCTTGCCCGCCTGGTCCGCTTCGATCTGGCCACCGTCTTCGAGCTGCGAGAAGGCGAGCTCGACCTGCGCGTGGCCCGCGGGTCCGCTGGCCGACAACCGTGCGGCGCCACTGGCCCTGCAGCCTGGACGACTTCCCCACCATCCGCGCAGGCGCTGGAGACGCGGCGGGCGCGGGCCTTCACCGAGGACGACCACGCCCACGGCGACGGCGATCCCTTCGACGGGGTGCTGGACCTGCCCGCCGGGCACTCCTGCATGGTGGTGCCGCTGGCGCGGGGGAGCGGGTGCTCGGGGTGCTGACCCTCGACCGCACGGAGTGCGAGACCTACCCGCCGGCGGTGGTGGACCTGGTGGAGGTCTACGGACAGATGCTGGCCCCGGCCCTGCAGAACGCCGAGCAGCGGGAGGCGCTTGAGCGCCTGCACCGCCAGGATCACGAGCACGCGAAGCTGCTGGAGGCGCAGCTGGCGGGGATCCGGCGGGCATCCTGGAGACCAGCCGCAAGCCCGGCGATGCGCGAGGTGGCGCGGCGCGGCGCGGCAGGTCGCGGAGACGGACACGCCGGTGCTGCTGCTGGGCGAGACGGGCACGGGCAAGGAGCGGCTGGCCCGGGCCATCCACCGCTGGAGCCGCGGCGCGGAGCAGCCCTTCGTGACCCTCAACTGCGCGGCCATCCCCGCCGGGCTGCTGGAGAGCGAGCTGCTTCGGCCACGTGAAGGGGGCCTTCACCGGGGCAACGCGCGACCGGGCCGGGCGCTTCCAGATGGCGCACGGGGGCACGCTCTTCCTGGACGAGATGGGCGAGCTGCCCGTGGAGCTGCAGGCCAAGCTGCTGCGCGTGCTGCAGGAGAAGGGCTTCGAGCCGGTGGGGAGCGACCGGACGGTGCACGTCGACGTGCGGATCCTGGCCGCCACGCACGTGGACCTGCAGCAGGCCATCTCCCAGCGCCGCTTCCGGCGAGGACCTCTACTACCGCCTGAGTGTCTTCCCGCTGCGCCTGCCCCCCCTGCGCGAGCGGCGCGAGGACCTGCCGCTGCTCTGCGCGTTCCTGCTCGAGGAGCAGGCGCAGCGCACCGGGCGGCGGGGGATGCGCGTGACCCCGGAGGGCCTGGAGAAGCTCGCGGCGTACGACTGGCCCGGCAACCTCCGCGAGCTGGCCAACGTCCTCGAGCGTGCCACCATCCTGTCGCGCGTCGGAGCTGGGCGCCGGAGGCGTTCGACCTGCCCATCCGCGCGGCCGGGGAGAAGGCGGCCAGTGGAGGCGCCGCCGCTGCGCGAGGGCGCGGTGCACACCCTGGAGGAGGTGCAGCGCCAGCACATCGCGCGCGTCCTGGCGCTGACGCGGGGCCGCATCTACGGCCCGGGAGGCGCGGCGGCGCTGTTGGGGCTCAAACCCTCCACCCTGCAGAGCCGGATGAAGAAGCTGGGCATCACCCGGTTGGAGCAGTACGTGGCGGCCACTCCCCCCGCATCTGGGAAATAGTCGGGGGGTGCGAGTCGTTCCCCCACCCGACACACCCTTCTGGAGGAGTCATGAGCGAACCGCAGCCGCAGCCGCCTCGAGGCACGTCCGCCGGCGAACCCTTCGGCGCACCTCCGCCTCCGTCTGCTTCCCCGCGCAATCGCGTCTTCGTGGCCGTCGGCGTCCTCGTGGCGGTGGGCGTCCTGATTCTCCTCGTCTATTTCCTGCGTGGCGTCGAGGAGCCGGCCGCTCCGGCCACGCCCGCCGCCCCGCCCGTGGCCGAGGCTCCTCCGGCTCCCTCCACCGACGAGGCCTCCGAGCCCGTGACCCGAACCTGCCGGCGCTGGGGCAGAGCGACGTCCGCGTGCGCGAGCTCGTGGACCCGCTGTCCGCCGAGCCCGAGCTGCGGAAGTGGCTCGCCTCCACCGAGGACCTCGTCCGGCGCTTCACCTCGGCCATTGGCAACATCGCCGAGGGGAGAGCCCTCGCGCCGCGCTCTCGTTCATGGCGCCCCAGGGGGCCTTCCAGGTCGTCGAGCGCGACGGCCGCACCGTCATCGCCCCCGAGAGCTTCGCTCGCTATGACACCGTGGCGCGCGTCTTTGCCTCGCTCGACACGCAGGGCAGTGCGCGGACGTACAAGGCCATCAAGCCGCTCATCAACGATGCGTACCAGGAGATCAGCCGCCCCGGTCAGCGCTTCGACCAGACGCTGGCCAACGCCATCCAGAAGCTGCTCGACACCCCGGTGCCCGAGGGGGACCTCGAGGTGGTGGACACGCCGGGGGTCAACTACACCTACGCGGCCCCGGAGCTGGGGCAGCCAGCGCCGCCCAGAAGCACCTGCTGCGCATGGGGCCCGCCAACGCCCGCGCCATCCAGACGAAGCTGCGCGAGCTGCAAGGGGCGCTCGCGCTGCCTGGCGCCAGCCGCTGAGCCGACTCACCGGCCCGGGGGCGCGGCCATGTAGAAGTGGAAGCGCGTCACGGGCCGGTAGCCCATGCGGCGGTACACGGGGAGCCCCGCCGGCGTGGCGTGCAGCACCGTCCGCTCGATTCCCCAGGCACGCTTCGCCTCGTCGAGCGCCCGGCGCATGACGGCCTCGGCGCAGCCGAGCTGTCGGTGCGCGGGCAGGGTGGCCACCATCGAGATGTAGGCCACGTCGTCCACCCGGATGACGGCCGCGGCGCTGGCGGCCTCTTCCTGGCGGAAGCCGACGTAGCCCTTGCCGTCACCCTCGAAGAGGGCCGGCACGTCGAAGGCCTCGCGCCCCATCGCGAGCGGCATGTCGTAACAGCGGGCGTTGATGTCCGCGAGGTGGCTCCTCCCGGCCGAGTCCGTCGTCTGGCGGATCTCCATCGTCGGCAGGGGCCGGAGGGCTGGCGCGAGAATCGCTCGGCCACCATGCCAGTGGCCACGAGGGCCAGCTTCAGCCCGTGCACGGCGAAGAGCTCCCCGGCCCGAGTCCACAGCCGCGGGGGCACCTGGTCCTCACACAAGGCGAGCATCCAGCCTCGCCCCTTGGGGATGAAGTAGCTCGCGGCGGTGGCCGCTGCCCGCTCCAGGGCCTCCTCCGTCTCCACCGGGGAGGGGAGGAAGGCCGCGTTCAACATCGACCAGGAGACGTTGCTCGACGCGATGCGGACCTCGGGCAGGTCGAGCACCTCACCTGCGACACTGCTCCGGGCGAAGAAGCGCCAGGCGCCTTGGAACTGGGTGTTGGACTCGTGAATCTCGTCGAATGACATGGGCGGGCTCAGCGAGAGCCCGCATAATTGGAGCCTCGCTCCCCGAAGGCCAGGGTGGGGAAGGGTCCCGAGGCGTAGAGGAGTTGATACGTCGCGGCGCTGCCGAGCACGCGCTTGACGTAGAGGCGCGTCTCCTCGATCGGAATCTGCTCCACCCACTCGTCCAGCTCGGCATCGGGGAAGCGCGACAACCAGCGGTCCACCGCGCCGGGGCCGGCGTTGTAGCTGGCCACCGCGTAGGCCGGGTTGCCCGCGAAGCGCCGCTGCAGGCTGCCCAGGTACGCCGAGCCGAGGCGGATGTTCTCGTGGGGTTCGAGCAGCGCCGTGGACGTGGCCAGCGGTACGTTGAGCTGGCGGGCCACCGCGAAGGCCGTCTGTGGCATGAGCTGCGCGAGCCCCAGCGCCCCGGTGGCCGAGCGCGCATTGGGGTTGAAGGCGCTCTCCTCGCGGATGAGGGCCTGCATCAGGTCCGGGTTCACCCGGGCCGCCCGGCTGTGCCGCACCACCAGGTTCCGGAAGCTGTGCGGGTAGGCCGCCGAGTAGATGAGGCGCGTCTCGGCCTCGGTGGGCGCCGCCAGCCCCTCTCGCCGCAGGGCCCAGGCGACGGTGCGCGCATGGCGCTCGTAGCCGGAGGTGTGGAGGATGTGGAAGAGGAGGCGGATGGACTCCTCGTTGCGGCCCCGGCGGTCCACCGCGAGCAGCTCCGCGGGCGCCTCCCGGTGCTCCAGCCGCAGCAACTCGATGCCCGTGAGGAAGTGCGGCTCCTCCGCGAGGTTGCCCGCGTCCAGCGGCCAGACCTCGGTGGGGCTCAGGGGCGTCTTCAGCCGCTCGGTGATGGCGCGGGCCCGCTCCGGGGCCTCGTGTGTCAAACGAGAGCGCGCCAGCAGCCCGTACCACGTGGACGCCCCCTCGACCGCCACCCGCTCCATCAGCGTGTGGGCCTCCTCGATGCGGCCCAGCGTCTGCAGCGTGCGCGAGCGCCAGTAGCGGGCGCGTTGCACCGACTCTTGCGTGGAGCCTCTTCCCTGGAGCGCCTCGATGCGGGAGAGCGCCTCGAGCGCCGCGTCGTGCTGGCCCTCGGCGCGGTACACCCAGAAGCGCTGGAAGAGAGCCTCGGCCGCGAAGTTGCTTGTCGGGTAGTGGGCGATGAGCCGGTCGAGGTAGCCCATGGCCGCGACCTTCTCCCCACGCTCCAGCGCCTTGTGCGCCGCGTAGAAGAGCGCGTCATCCGCGTACATGTGCTCCGGGTACTCCTGCGCCAGCTTCAGGTAGGTGCCGATGGAGGACTCCGGCTCCACCACCGACTCCGAGTAGCCCAGCACGAACAGCGCGCGAGGGCGGAGCGCGGCGTCCTGGCACTGCTCGATGACGGGCCGCAGCGCGCGGATGGCCAGCGAGTGCTTGCGCTCCTTGCGCCAGGCCGTGCCGTACGCGAAGTGCGCGCGGCAGGCGAGCGGGTCCGGCAGCATCCATCTTCGGCAGCAGCTTCTCCAGCAGCTGCAACGCCTCGCCGTTGTGGTGCAGCGACAGCAGCGTCTCGGCGCGCGCCACCTGCCACTTGGGCGCGTCGGGCAAGTCACGCAGCCCCTTCACGGCCGCGGGACCTCCCTGGAGACGGGGTGCAGCGCCCACACCGCCAGGAGTGCCCGGTGCTCGCCATTGTAGTCGGCCTGGTAGCGCGCCAGCCGGGCGATGGTCAGCCACGCCTCGGCCTGCGCGGGGTTGTTGGGCTTGGGCGACTCCGTCTGGACGATGGGCGTGAGCGCCGCCACGGCCCCGGCGTAGTCCTGCTTCTTCTTCTCGAGGATGTACGCCATGCCGAAGCGGGCCTCCTCGTAGCGCCGCGCCCGGGAGACGCGGCGGCGTACTGCTGGAGGGCCTCGGTCCACTTGCGCATCCGCTCGTAGGCGCGCGCCGACTCGAAGTGGCAGTAGTCCCGCAGGGCCGGGTGGGCCTGCGCGACCCAGGCGGCCTCCTCGGCCGCCGTGAGCCACTGGCCCATGCGCAGGGCACTCATCGCCCGGAGGTAGCGCACCGGCGGCGTGGCGTCCTGGGTCTCCAGCAACTGGCGCGCGGTGCGGTAGCGGCCCCGGTCATACGCGGCCTTGGCCTTGGCGAGCTCGCCCTCGGCGAAATAGGAGGTGAGGTCCGCGCGCTCGAACTTGCGCACCCAGCGGCGCTCGCCGGGGGCCACGGGCGCCGAGGGTCCGATGGTGAACTCGGGCGGGGCCTCCTCGCTGTCATTGTCCAGCGACGAGTCCAGTTGGTGCCGGGAGGAGGCGCTCTCGGCGAGATTGGGAAATGTCTTCTTTCGGAGCGGGAGCTCGGCCCAGGCGGGCGCCACCCAGAGGGCGGCCACGAGCGGCCACTTCCTGAGCGGGCCCGTGTGCCGCAGGATGCCTCGGAGCGTCGCGTGTTCCAGTCCCACAGCCATCCCCCTTGTTCGAGGCACGCACTGCGCGTGAGGCCGTAGAACTAGGAATGGCTCGTCGGCACGGGGAGTGTGGGAGCGTGGCGCTATGCGCGCGTGCGTTGTCTCGTGGACGGCACACATGCCCGCGCGAACAGGCGGGCGAGCGGCACGGTTGGATTCCGTGCGGCTCGCCCGATTCGAGAAAGCGTTCTCGCGAGATGAGGGTGCTCAGCGCCGGGGCGTGAGTGTCACCTGTGTGGCGCTGGGGACGTGCTGGGCGCGAGCGGCGAAGATGCGGGGCAGGTTCTCCTCAATCCAGTCGGCGAGCGCCTCCACGTGCGCGGCGACCTCGCGCCCATGGGGGTGAGGCTGTAGTCCACGCGCGGAGGAATCACCGGATAGACCTCGCGCAGCACGAAGCCGTCCTCCTCCAGAGCCTGCAGCGTCTGGGCGAGCATCTTCTCGCTCACGCCCGCCACCTTGCGCCGCAGCTCGCTGAAGCGGTGCGTGCCCTCCAGCAGGGCCACCAGCACCAGCACGCCCCAGCGGCTGGTGACGTGATCGAGGACCCCGCGTGACGGGCAGGCGGGCGCGTACAGGTCACCCCGCTGCTCGGCCACTTCGTCATGGCCTTGCGCAGTGCCTGGGCTTCTTGGTCGCTGTCATGTCAGTAGCTTACCTTAAGGTGGGTACTTTCGAAAAGTTAGTGCGCCGTTACGGGTCAGTCCCGCGTTTCAACGCAGTTTTCACGCCAGGAGTGACACCCATGATCGTCGTCACCGGAGCCACCGGCCAGCTCGGCCGCCTCGTCATCGAGGAGCTTGCTCAAGAAGGTCCCCGCCAGCCAGATCGTCGCCGCCGTGCGGAACCCCGAGAAGGCCGCCGACCTCGCCGCGCGGGGCGTCCAGGTCCGCCAGGCGGACTACACCAGCCCGAGACGCTCGGGCCGGCCTTCGCCGGCGCGGAGAAGATCCTGCTCATCTCCTCCAGCGAGGTCGGGCAGCGGGTCGCCGCAGCACCACGCGGTCGTCGCGGCGGCGAAGAAGGCCGGCGTGCGGCTGCTCGCCTACACCAGCATCCTGCACGCCGACACCTCGCGGCATGGCGCTCGCCGCGGAGCACAAGGCCACCGAGGAGACTGATCCGCGCCTCCGGCCTGCCGTACGTCTTCCTCCGCAACGGCTGGTACACGGAGAACTACACCGAGAACCTCGCGCCGGCGCTGCAGCACGGCGCGATCGTCGGCAGCGCGGGCGACGGCCGGATCGCGGCCGCGACCCGGGCCGACTACGCGGCGGCCGCGGTGGCGGTGCTCACCGGCTCGGGGCACGAGAACAAGGTGTACGAGCTGGCCGGCGACGGCCGTTCACCATGGCCGAGCTCGCCGCCGAGGTGTCGCGCCAGGCCGGCAAGCCGATCGCCTACCACGACCTGCCGCCCGAGCAGTACCAGGGCGTGCTCGCGGGCCGGTCTGCCGGGGCCCTACGCCGAGATGCTGGCGGACTCCGACGTCGGCGCTTCTCGCGGCGAGCTGAACGACTCCTCCGGCGACCTGCGCCGCCTCATCGGTCGTCCCACGACGCCGCTCGCCGACGCGGTCGCCGTGGCGTTCAAGCGCTGACGCTTCCTGCCGGGTGGACACGCCCACTCAGGAGCGTCCAGCCGGAGACCCTGCCGTCCACCGTGGAGCGCCCACTATGGAGCGTTGGACGCCATGTTCGGTAACGGCGTCTTCATTCACTAGCGGGGATGGGGGCGGGCTAGCTGCTCGCCCCCCTCACTCTGCAAGCCCGACCCTGTTCGACCGCCGTGACGGCAGCTCGCAGTGCTCCGAGAATCCCGCGGGAGGAATGCCCAGTCCCTGGATGAGCCGGCCCCAGTAGTTGACCTGGGCCGCCGTGCTCGCGAGGACGACCAGCTCGCGCTCGGTGAAGTGCGCCTTCAGCTCCGCGACCAGCTCGGGCGGGACGGAAATGGGGCTGCGCGACAGGGTCTTGCAGTAGCGCAGGGCCAGCCGCTGCCCCTGGGAGAAGCTGTCCACCGCGTCCACGTCGGTGCCGCCCCGCAGCGCCTCCAGTTCCTCCGGCTTCAGACCCGCCTTCTGGTACTCGGCGGAGTTCATGTCGACGCAGAAGGGGCAGGAGAGGGAATGGCGAACGAGGTCTGCACCCGGACAAGCTTCAGCATCCGCTCGTCCACGCGGCCCTCACGGTGGGCGATGAGCGCCTCCATCACCCCCGAGCCCAGTGCCGCCCTGGGATACCAGGCGAGGAGTCTCGCGGGCAGCAGGACCTTGCCGGTGGGCCGCTGGAGAACCAGATGCCGATCCGCCAGGTCCATGGAATACGGGCTGACGATGGGCGCGTCCTGGCGGACTGTGCATGTCCGTTCCATGGCCGCATCAGTGGCTCAGCGCGCGGTGAGCGTGACAGGGAGCTCGCCAGACGGACGCAGCGTGATGAGCGGCTCGGGCGTGGGCGTGTAGCCGGCCACCATCCTCGGACGGTGCCGCTGTGCGAGCGTCGCGAGGATCAGCGTGCCCTCCATCAGCGCGAAGTTGTTGCCGATGCACTGACGGGGACCTCCGAGGAACGGGTAGTACGCGTACCTCGGCCTCGCGGCGACCTGCTCGGGCGTGAAGCGATCCGGCTCGAAGCGGTCGGGGTCCGGCCAGAACTCCGGCAGGCGGTGCGTGACGTAGGGACTGATGTCGACCGTCGACCCGCCGAGCACCTGGTAGCCGCAGACCGTGTCGTCCTCCACGACCTTGCGGCTCAGGACGTAGACGGGAGGGTAGAGGCGCATCGTCTCGTCCAGCACCCTGCGCGTGTACACGAGGCGCGGGACATCCTCCGCCGTGGGCAGGCGGCCGCCGAGCACGGCATCCAGCTCCGCGTGGAGCTTCCGTTCCGCGTCCGGGTTCTGCTCGAGCAGCGCCCAGGCCCACGAGAGCGCGGTCGCGGTGGTCTCATGACCCGCGAGCAGCATCGTCAGCACCTCGTTGCGCAGGTGCTCATCATCCATCTGCACGCCCGTCTCCTCGTCTCGCGCGAGCATGAACATGGACAGCAGGTCTCCCTTGTCCTCCAGGTGCTCACGGCGCTTCGCGATGGCCCGTATCACCACTTCCCTCAGGGCGTGGGTCGCCTGGCGGAATGCCCGGTCATAGGCGGTGGGCAGGACGGGAGGGATGAGACGCAGCGAGCGGAACCGCTCGACCGTCTGTTCGCTGAGGACGTTGAAGGCCACTGACACGGCCTCGGTCTCCGCGCGCACGTCGGTTCCGAGCAGGGCCTCGCCGACGATGCGCAGGGTGAGCGCCATCATGTCCCGCGTCGCATGGCGTGGCTCTCCCGTGCGCTGGGACTCGGCCCAGTGCTCCGAGAGCTCCGCCGTCGCTCGAACCATCTGCTCCGCCATCGCCGAGATGCGCGCCCGGTGGAAGGCCGGTTGCGCGAGCCTGCGCTGCTTGAGCCACGTCTCGCCCCCGCTCGTGAGCAGGCCATCGCCGATGATGCGGCGGACCATGGCATAGCTGTAGTGGTCCTTCGTGTAGTTCTTCACGTGGTCTTGCAGCACGTGCTTGAGCCCATCCGGGTGCGTCACGAGGTAGGCGCGCCCGGGGCCGAAGCGGTACTGCGCTACGGGTCCGTGCTCGGCCGCCGTCCGCGTGAGCCAGCCCAGGACATCCTTCCGGACGTCGCGAATGACTCCAATGATGGGGAGGCCGCGAGGGCCGGTGGCGATGCGGGGGGCGGTGGGCGGTGCGACCGAGGGCGTGGCGCTCATGGGCGGACTCCGGGTTCTGGTGATGGTGCCATATCCGGTGCCCGGACACTCTGCCCGAGCCGTGCTCTGGCTGTGCTCCGACGGCGCGGGCTACGTCACCGGCACGCCGCTGTCCGTCGACGGCGGCTTCCTCGCCGCATAGCCGGCCGAGGGGGGGCTCTCCGCTCGAAGAGGCCTGTCCTGTAACATCCGGTGACGACGGCCCCTCGACACGACACCTCCGATGAACGACACCCCTCCCTCGCTGCCGTCGCTGCTCCAATTGCTGTGGCGCTCCTACCGGCGGAGTGCGCTCATCCCCATCATCTTCATCGAGCTGGCGCTCGTCGGCGCGTACCTGGGCACCAACCGCCTCATCCGCGATGCCAACATCGACGCCACGCGGCGGCTGGCCGTGGAGCAGCTCCGAGAGACGGTCGGGAGGGATTCGGCCCTCATCGCCCAGCAGCTCTCCGAGGTGAGCCAGGCCACCGAGCTCTTCCGCCGGCAGACGGAGCATGCCTACGCCACGCCCTACACTCCGGACGCCGAGGAGCAGGCCCGCTATGGCATGAGCCCGGAGGGCGTCTTCTACACCACGCGCTCGCTTCCCGGCCGAGCCTCCGTCTACTACTCCTCCCTCACTCGCGTGGGCGAGGCCGAGCGCGCCAAGGTCTTGCGGCTCTCGCAGCTCGACCCGCTGCTGAAGGGGCTGGTGGAGACCCAGCCGCTGGTGACGCAGGCCTACGTCAACACCCGCGATTCCATGAACCGCATCTACCCCGCGATGGACGTGCCGAGCCAATACGCCCCGGCCATGGACATCCCCTCCTACAACTTCTTCTACGAGGCGGACGCGGCGCACAACCCCGAGCGGCGCGTGGTGTGGACGGACGTCTACATCGACCCCGCCGGCCAGGGGTGGATGGCCTCGGCCATCGCGCCCGTGTACCTGGAGGGCGGCAAGGTGCTGGAGGCGGTGGTGGGGCTGGACGTGACGGTGAGCCGCATCGTGGACAGGGTGCTGCGGCTGCGCCTGCCCTGGGAGGGGTATGGGGTGTTGATAGACAAGGGCGGCACCATCATGGCGCTGCCGCCCGCGGGCGAGGAGGACTGGGGCCTCGAGGAGCTGACGACACACTCGTACCAGGAGGCCATTACCCAGAACACCTTCAAGCCGGACTCCTTCAACCTGAACAAGCGCGAGGACAGCCAGGAGCTGGCGAAGAAGATGGCGGCGCGGCCGGCGGACCTGACCACGGTGGAGCTGCGCGGGCGGCGCAAGCTGGTGGCCTGGTCCACGGTGGAGGAGACGGGCTGGAAGCTGATGGTGGTGGTGGACGAGGAGGCGCTCTTCGCCGAAGCCAATGCGCTCAACATCCGCTTCAACCGGGTGGGCCTGGGCATGCTGGCGATCCTGGCGTTCTTCTACCTGCTCTTCTTCCTGTGGCTGTATGGCAAGGCCCGGGGCCTGAGCGCCGCTCTGGCCGCGCCGCTGACGGACCTGGAGTCCACCATGCAGCGCATTGGCGACGGGCAGTACACCCAGCCGCCGCCGCGCTACGAGGTGGCGGAGCTGCAGCGCACGGGCGAGGGGCTGGTGCTCATGGGGCAGACGCTGGGGCAGAGCAACCAGGCGTTGCACGAGGCGCGGGTGAACCTGGAGCAGCTCAACCTCGAGCTGGAGGAGCGGATCCGTCGCCGGACGCACGAGCTGGAGCGCGCCAACGAGGCGCTGAACAGGGAGAACGCGGAGAAGCAGTCGCTCATCCAGCAGCTCCAGGAGGCACAGGTCCAGCTCATCCAATCGGAGAAGATGGCGTCGATTGGCCAGCTCGCGGCGGGCGTGGCGCACGAAATCAACAACCCCATGGCCTATATCGCCTCGAACATCGAGTTCATGGGCGAGTTCGCGCAGGCGGCGCGTCAGGTGGAGGTGGCGCAGGCGGAGGTGAATGCGTCGCTACCCCCGGAGGACGCGGCGCTGAGGCGGCTGGCGGAGGTGAAGGCGCGGGTGGACTACGACTTCCAGCTCGGGGAGCTGGACAGCATCATCCAGGAGTCGCGCGAGGGGGCGCAGCGGGTGAATCGGATTGTGGAGAGCCTGCGGGAGTTCTCGACGATGGGGCGCGGGGTGAACTGGGAGATGGTGGACCTGCATCAGGGGCTGGAGTCCGCGCTGCGGCTGCTGCAAGGGGAGCTGAAGCACCGCATCAAGGTGGTGAAGGACTATGGCGAGCTCCCGCGGGTGGAGTGCCTGGAGCAGCAGGTGGCCCAGGTGTTCCTCAACCTGTTGATGAACGGGGTGCAGAGCATGCCAGGCGGCGGGGAGCTCCACATCCAGACACGGCAGGAGGGGAGCTGGGTGCGCGTGAGCATCCACGATACGGGGCAGGGGGTGGCGCCGGAAATCCTGCACCGGATATTCGACCCGTTCTTCACGACGAAGCCGGTGGGCTCGGGGACGGGGCTGGGGTTGACGTTGAGCCTGAGCATCATCCGCAAGCACAACGGGCGGCTGGAGGTGGAGGGCGGGCAGGAGAAGGGAGCCACGTTCCACGTGTGGCTTCCGGTGCGGCAGGCGCACGGGTCTGGAGAGCCGTCAGCGGCGAAGGTGGACTGAGACGGGCCACAACGCGTCCCAGTCCTTCCCTCGTCCGTGCGACGCTCAGTAGTAGCGTGTCGTCCACTGGAGATGGACGATGCCCTTGTCCTGCATGTTCTGGTCCTTGTCGGGGGCGCGAGGTTGCTTTGCCTTGCTCGGCGCGTTGAATCAGGCTCCGGGCCTCTCTCGACAGGAGTCGCGCATGGCCACGTTCGTCCTGGTGCATGGAGCCTTCTACGGTGGGTGGTGCTGGAAGCATGTCCGTTGCTTCTTGAGGGAGGCGGGACACGAGGTGTTCACCCCCACGCTCACCGGAGCAGGCGAGCGCTACCACCTGCTCACCCGCGACGTGGGTCTGGCCACGCACATCCAGGACATCGTGAGCGTGCTCGAATACGAGGATGTGCGCGAAGTGGTGCTGGTGGGGCACAGCTACGGGGGCATGGTCATCACCGGAGTGGCTGACCGGGTGCCCGAGCGTCTGGCCCATCTGGTGTATCTGGACGCCCACCTGCCGGACAACGGTCAGGCGGCGAGTGGCGCGTTTGGCGGGAGCACCAATGACGTGCTCCAGTCGCTCGCGAAGGCCGATGGGGACGCATGGCTGCTGCCACCGCTCCCGCTCGGCGTCATGGGGGTGATGCGCCCTGAGGATGTGGCCTGGGCCCAACCGCGCCGGGTGCCCCACCCGCTACGGACCCTCAACGAGCCGCTGCACCTGAGCCGTGGGGTGAGCACGGTGCCGGCCACCTATGTGCGGTGCTCCCAGCGTGACGGGCTCATCGGGACGTTCGGCGCCGATCCGCTGGCCGCGTTCCAGGAGCGGGCGCACCAGCGCGGCCTGCGCTGGCGGGAGCTCGACTGTGGCCACGATGCGATGGTGGCCGTGCCGGAGAGCACCGCGCGGCTCCTGCTCGACATCTTGAAGTAGGCGGGTCGGACGACCACGGAGCGGGCTTCCGCCGAACGTCTCCCGGAGGACGAACTCGTGAAGCGATCGATCCGCGTTCGCCGTACTCGAGCCGTCTCGAGATTCATGTGGAGCTCCCTGGTGTGATGGGTTGAGCCGCGGTCATCGCTCCTGGGGGCGCTCGAGACAATCACCTGGCTTCGTCCCGAGCCCGATGGACGTGATGCCCTGGCCGAGGCCGGGCAACCGCAACTTTTCATGACCGTGCGTGTTTCCCGGTGAGGGCGCCACGAGCGCCCGGAGCGGGCTCGGGTCGGCGTGTGCCGGGCGGGTCCGCCGTACATCCAAGAGGAGATTGCCTTGAAGATTGAGATGACGCGTTTGGCCCCATGGGGAGTGATGCTGGCGCTGGCGGCGGGGTGTGGAGGGAGCACTGCGTCCGAGCCGGAGGGGGTGGCCGCGGTGGAGCAGGCGGTGAGCACGTGCACCGGGCCGAGCGGTGCGTTCTGCCGGTTCGTGACGCCCGCGGAGGCGGGGACGCCCGGCTCCGGGAGCTATCCGGATGCACACGTCGTCATCCGCCCGGCGAGTCCGACGAAGCCGGAGCTCATCGTCTTCCTGCCCGGTACGCTATTGGCAGGCTCTCTGGCCCTGAGCCTGGGGACGGGGTCGCGGAGCGGGGGGGCGGGCTGTTCTTTCCGCTCCCCCGCGGCTGGCGTCATGCCCGTTCACGCTGACGAGACGGCTAGTCGCCCCAGCTGATGACTCGCACCATGCGCACGAACTGCCGGTCTTCGCTGACGGCCGCGATGACGTAGCCCGCGGACTCGCCGCCCCACAGGTACGAGTGCCAGTAGCCCGCGTAGAGCCGCTCGCCTTCGCCGGAGATCTCCGTGAGGTAGGCCGCCGCACCGTTCACCTCGGCCTGGGACGGCGTCTGCTGGTTGGCGCTGCCCGAGAGGATCTGCACGAGCTGCTGATGGGTGATGGGCGAGAACCAGAACAGGTCCTCATAACCCTGGGCGAGGACGTAGCCATAGGCGTACAGCAGGGTGTCGTTGTTGGCCACGCCCTCGCCGTTGATGGCGCCCTCGGCAATATTGGCGGAGTAGGCCAGCGGGCCGCTCGCGCCGAACAGCTGCGAGGCGGGAGTGGTCACCGGCGCGAGCTCCAGCTGCCAGGCACCCTGCCCGTCGTTCAGCTCATGGAAGTCCTGGAGGTAATCCTGCGCCGAGGCATCAATCCCGGTGAGGAAGGTGGAGCTCGCCAGCTTCGTGCCGAGGTACGCGTGCTCATCGGCGTCCACCATCCAGTCGTCGTACCAGAACGAGTCGAGTGCATCGCTCATCTCAGAGCGGTTGACGGTCGTACCGCTCGGGCTGCCGGAGGTGCGCGCGGTGGCGATCTTCGCCTCGAACGCGGGAACGGAGTCACTGGTGCCGGCCAGCGCGACAGGGGCCGCCAGCAGCGCGGCGCCCGCAAGAAGCGATTTCAGGGTGGAAGACGTCATGGGGACCTCGAGACCGGGCCCTGAGGCTCGGAGGGGGGTGGAGCGCGTTATTTTACTACAATAGTACAAAACAGTAGTAATAGTTTCGCTCTATTTACGCGTAAGCCTGATTAGGCGGCTTTTGATCGATGTGGTCCACTGTGCCCCTTTGGGCGCTCTCCAAGAAGCAGGGGCATGGTCGTCTTGGCAATCACTGTCGATCGGTCTGTCTTTCACATGCAGTTCCTTGCGCTGGAGGCGGGCGTCAATTCCTGGGCGCGCGACCTTGTCCAGACGGTCACTATTGGAGGTGTGCAGTAGTTGCGAGGAATGACTGAAATGAGCAGCTATCCCCCTGGGGGAATTCCATTCAGGAGAGCGGGTCTATGCGAATCCCAGGCGGGATGGCTGTGTGGATGTGTATCTGGGCAATCGGCGTCAGTACACAGGCCCGCGCTGAGGAACCAGCACTGGAGCCGCCCCCTGGTGAGGTGGCCATCGACGAGTCATTCTCTGGTGGCGCATACCGCGCGTCGGCAGCTCTTCGAGGACATCTACGAGTACAGCTACCGCGTCCAGGTGGGGCCCGGGGTGTATGACGTCATCACCCTTCACCGCGTGGTGCGCGAGGTTTTGCCCAACCTGCCCCTGCGCGTCCCCAAATCGGTGTTCCTGGTGCACGGTGACGTGTTGGGGTTCCGGGCCGCGTTCCTGGGGAGCGTCGCGAGCACGGCGGTGCCAAAGCAGCACTCCCTCGCCATCTTCCTGGCGAAGCAGGGGGTGGATGTGTGGGGCATCGACCTGCGCTGGGTGCATGTCCCCGCGGGGACGACCGACTTCTCCTTCATGAAGGACTGGAACCTGGGTCTGCATGCCAGGGACCTGGGGGTGGGGCTGAGACTGGCGCGCTGGATGCGAGGGGACGGGATGGGTCGGATGGCGCTTCTGGGGTGGAGCCGCGGGGCCGCCGTCTCCTATGCCTACCTGAACGCGGAGGCGCGGCTGTCGCCGGAGAAGCGCCAGGTGAGTGGGTTCATCCCCGTGGACATGGCCTACTCCTTGGCGCCGGAGCACACGGCGGAGCGTGTGGCGGCGTGCAAGACGCTGGCGGCGCTCTCGGAGCTTCAGGCCACCGGGCAATACGAGGGCGGGCAGATGGGTGCCTTCCTCCAGTTCCTGAGCTCGCTCGCCATCACCGCGTCGGACGAGGGCTCGCTCATCATCCCGGGCCTCACGAATCGACAGACCGGGCTCGTCGTGGGCGCGGCCACGTATCGGCTCCAGAACCCGCCGATCATTCCCGTCTACCACTGGGTGGGAGGCGAGTTCGTCGCGGAGGTTCCCACCGCGCTGCGGTGGACGCGTGAGCGCTTCTTCTTCGATGCGCTGATGCAGGCCTCTCCCTACCAGAGCATTGGCGAGCAGGTGGACACCCTGGCCATGTGGTGCGGGGCGCCGGACGTACCGTATGACGACTACCTGCACGAGGTGAAGGTGCCAGTGCTGTACGTGGGCGCTGCCGGCGGCTTCGGTCGCTACGGCCTGTACTCCCTGGGCCTGCTCGGGAGCTGGGACGACGACGTCGTCGACTTGCTCGTGGTGCAGCGCAAGCCGGACGCGGACCGCGCGCTGGACTACGGCCACGCGGATTTGCTGATGGCCGACGACGCCCCGACGGCGGTATGGACGCCCCTGCTCAACTGGCTGCTGATGCACTGAGCTCCGAGGCGGGGGAGGGGGAGGGGCCCCCGCCTTGTCAGGTCTCGTTCACCCTCCCACGGCCTCCACATTGACCTTCACGTCGATGCCGCTCGCGCACCGACTGGGTGACGACACAGAAGTCCTCGAAGGTGTCGAGGCACTGCAGCAAGGCCGGCGAGTCGCGCTCCACCGGAGCGCGGAGGGTGACTTCCACCTTGCTGATGCGCAGGCGCTTCTGCTCGTTGCGCACCAGCTCGAGGTGCACTTTCGCGGTGACACCCGAGACCTTCTCGCCCTTCTTCGACAGGCAGAAGATGAGGCTCGCGGCGAGGCAGTTGGCGATGGACACCGCCAGCACGCGGGAGGGGTTGGGGCCGGCGTCCTTGCCCAGCGGCGGCGGCTCGTCGGTGTGCCAGCCCTCCCAGCCCTTGTCGAAGCCCACCTTGAACTCGTAGCCGTCCAACTGCTCCAACGTCAGATCGAAGCTGCTCGCTGCCTCACTCATGAGCCACCTCCCAGGGCGTATGCTGAGAGCCGCCGAGAGTCCTCGAGGATTCTCGTCGCCCCGCCTTTGGAGCATAAGCGCTCCGCTCGTCCAGCGGGGTCAGCAGAGACTTGTCCCCGGCGGAGTCAGGCGCTATCCAGGCGCCCCGCTGCGGCCCCCGCGGCGTACACCTCATTCGTTTCGGTGGGCTCGAGTCACATGGACACACACTGGATGTACGAGTTGATTGGCTATGTCGCCTCCGTGCTGGTGGCAATCTCGTTGACGATGAGCTCCCTCATCCGGCTGCGCATCATCAACCTGGCCGGCGCGGTGGCCTTCAGCGTGTACGGGCTGCTGATCGGCGCCTACCCCGTGGCGGCGGTGAACTTGTTCATCGTCCTCGTCAACATCTTCTACCTGTCGCGGATGCTCAGGACCCGGGAGTTCCTGAGGATTCTGGAGATCGATCCCCGCTCCGAGTACCTGCGAGCGTTCCTCGACTTCCACGCCGAGGACATCCGCCGGTTCCTCCCTGAGTTCTCGTACCAGCCCGGGGACCGGCAGCTCGCCTTCTTCATCCTGCGCGACATGGTCCCAGCGGGGCTGTTCATCGGCGAGGTTCGGGACGACGGAGGCCTGAGGGTGCGGCTCGACTTCGTCATCCCTGGCTACCGGGACTTCAAGATCGGCCGCTTCCTCTTCTCCGAGCAGGCGGAGTTCTTCCGCTCGAAGGGAATCCGCGAGATCATCTCTCCTTCTGGGATCCCCAAGCACGTCACCTACCTGCGGCGGATGGGCTTCGCCCCTTCGGAGAAGGAAGGCGCGATCACCTACCGGCGCGAGCTCGTTTCCGCCTCGTAGGCAGGACCAGCAGCCCTCATCCACGCGCCACCCTCGTCAGGAGTTTCGACATGTCCGCACGGCTGTACCGCGACTTCACCAGCATCGAGGCCCTCAACGCCGAATACAACATTGAGGCGACGGTGCCGGATCTTGGCGTCTACGTTGACCAGTTCATCAGGCAGAGTGCCGAGGCTCGCCAGGCTCTTACCGGCCACCTCGACGTGCGCTACGGCCCGACACTCGCCGAAACCTATGATGTCTTCATGCCTCCGAATGCCGACCCGAAGGCGCGGAGGCCCACCTTGTTCTTCATCCATGGTGGTTACTGGAAGGTCACCACGAGCAAGGAATGGAGCTACATCGCACGCGGCTTGTGCGAGCGCGGCTGGACGGTGGTGATCGAGAACTACGCACTGTGCCCGAAGGTCTCGCTCGCCGAGATCGTGCGTCAGCATCGAGCGGCGTTGGCGCACCTGTGGCAACACGCCGACGCCTGGGGCGTTGACCGTTCACGCCTGGTGGTGGCCGGCCACTCGGCTGGTGGACACGGCGCCGCCACGCTGCTCGGCGCCGACTGGACTGGCGATTACGGCCTGCCCTCACCGCCCTTCGCGGGCGTTCTCGGTGTGTGCGGCCTCTACGACCTGCGCCCGCTGCCACACTGCTTCGTGGGGCCGGAACTGGGCCTCGACATGGGGGCCGCCGTCGCACTGAGCCCGCTGCTCGAGCTGCCGCGACAGGCACCACGGTGCATCTGGGCCCACGGAACGCAGGAAACGAACGAGTTCGCCCGCCAGACCATCGATTACGCCGCCGCGTGGCAGGCCGCCGGGCTCCCCGGCGAACGGCTTGTACTGGCTCGCAACCACTTCAACATTCTTGATCGGCTCGCCGACGGCGAGGGCGAACTTGCGCAGGCCGTGCAATCGCTGGCGGACACGGCTGCTCCGCGTCTCACGGCGTGAAGCGCAGCGAGTCCCGCAGCTGCCTCGCCGCGAGACTCGCGGGCATCGCTCGTATCAGCGCGTCGCGCACGAACCGCCCCGGCGCGCTCTCGAGCTGCCCCATCCGCCCGAACTTGTACGACTGCGAGACGAAGGCGTTGGCGCGCTCCAGCCGGCGCCGCTCGTAGTCGGCCAGCGCCGCCTCCACCGTGCCCGCGCGCTCCAGGCAGCCGGCCAGCACCACCGCGTCCTCTATCGCCTGGCAGCCGCCCTGTCCCATGTTCGGCGTCATCGGGTGCGCCGCGTCGCCCAGCAGCGTCACGCGGCCCCGGCTCCAGTGGCTCACCGGCGGCCTGTCGTTGATGTCCGTGCGCAGAATGTGCTCCTCCGGCGTGGATTCAATGAGGCCCGCGATCGGCGCGTGCCACGTGCCGAACACCTCCAGCAGCCGCGCGTGCACGCGGCCCGGCTCGTCCCGGCCCCCAGCCGGCGTGTTCAGCGTGGCGAACCAGTACACCTCCCCGAACCCAATCGGGACGATGCCGAAGCGCGCCCCCGGGCCCCACGTCTCCGAGGTGCGCCCCGGCTCGCGCAGCAGCGACGCGGCCCGCGTCACCCCGCGCCAGCTCGTGTAGCCCGCGTAGCGCAGCGGCGCGTCCCCAAGCAGCTCGCGGCGCACCACCGAGCGCAGCCCGTCCGCCCCCACCAGCACCTCGCCCGTCTCGGTGCTCCCATCCGACAGCGTCACCGTCACCCTTTGGCCGTCGTCCTGGAAGCCCGTCACCGCGCGACCCGTGTGCACGCACTCCTCGCCCGCGTGCGCCAGCAGCACCGCCTGCAGCCTCGCGCGGTGCAGGCACACCGTGGGCGCCCCCAGCTCCCGCGCGAGCCCTTCCATGGACATGCGCGAGAGCACGTGCCCCGAGGCGTCCAGCACCGCGGCCTCCGAGCACGGGGCGCCGGCCGCGGCCACTGCGTCCGCCAGTCCAATACCAATGGAGCGCAGCGCCGCGATGGCGTTCATCTGCACGGTGATGCCCGCGCCCACCGGACTGAGCGTCTCGGCGCGCTCGAAGACGGAGACGGTGGCGCCCGAGCGGCGCAGCGCGCACGCGAGTGTCAGCCCGCCAATGCCCGCACCGGCGATGAGGACGCGACGCGACGAGGACAGGACTTGAGTCGGCATGTAACCTCCAGTGCCTTGAGTTGATATTCTCCGGAGCCGTTCTCCTCAACTCGCGTTCCGCCATGGCCACCCGCCGCCGCGTCTCCGCTCGCAGACAGCCGAAGCAACAGCGCTCCCGCTCCCTCGTGGACACCCTGCTGGAGGCCACTGCTCGCGTCCTGGCCGACAAGGGCCTGGCGCATACCACCACCAACGAGATTGCTCGCGTTGCCGGCGTCAGTGTGGGCTCGCTCTACCAGTACTTTCCGAGCAAGGAGGCGCTCGCCGCCGCCCTCATCGAGCGTCAGGTGGAGCTCGACATCCAGGAACTGTCGGCCGCCACCGCCGAGGTGCTCGGCCAGCCCCTGGAGGAGATTGTGGCCCACACGGTGCGCGCCATGCTCGCCATGCATCGGCGCGACAAGGGGCTGATGCCGGCGCTGCTCCAGCTCGTGCCCCTGGTGGACCGCATCGCCCATGTGCGGCAGGTGGCGGCTCAGGGCCGGGAGCTACTGCGCGCCCTGCTCGAGGCCCACCGCGAGCGGCTGCGCCCGGGGATGGATTTGGAGCTCGCCACCTTCATCGCCGGCCGCACCTTGGAGGAGCTCGTCCACGTCGCCGTCATGGAGCGCCCCGAGCTGCTCGACGACGCGCGCTTCGCCGACGAGCTGACGCACCTGCTGCTCGCCTATCTCGGCGTGCGCGAGGGCCCCGGCTCGAAGGGCTCTCCGCCGGACTGAACCGCCGCGCGCGGCCCTGGCGCGGTGAAACGGCGAACCGGGATGGTGCCTGGCCAGGAGGCGAAGCGCCGAGCGAGGATTATTTCGCGCGTTTCAGCTCGAGCGCATGCTGTTCGCAGAACGCGAACCCTTTGCGATCGCTCTCCCCGAGGGTGTTGGAGAACCACATGACGCAGTCGGGTCGCGAGCAGTGGCGCAGGCCGTACGTGTGTCCCAGCTCGTGAACGGCCTCGATGCTCGCGCGGTGCACCAGCGTCGGGCGTTCTGCATGCCCCGCGGCCAGCCGTGCCGTCGAGAACACGGCCACGCCGTGCCGCTCATCCGCCTGGCCGAAAACGAAATTCAGGTCCGGCGCGTAGAGATCGACATCGACGATTCCGAGCAGCCGGTCCCATTCTGGCCGCTTCGCGGGTCCGAGGACACGGAGCAGGGAGGAGGCGCGCCACTGGTCTCGTGAGCAGTCGAATGCGGAGGGCGGGAGCGCCAGACGTTCCACGAGCAGCACGTCCCGACCGAAGGCGGCCCGCACCCGCTCCGAGAGCTCGCCGAGGATGTCCGCCGAAAACCCGCCCATCGGCGCGAGTGCGATGGACGTTGCCGCGCTCCCAGAGTTCATGATCGTGCAGGGTCAGCCTCCGCCGGCTCGCTTGGACGGGCTCCATTGCCTCAGGCCTGGGGTTGCTCCTCCTGGCCCCACCGGGCGGCGTGGTCGAGCTCCTGCACCACGCCGGCGGCGTAGCGGAGCAGGTCCGTCTCGGTGAGGATGCCGACGAGGGTGTCATCCTCCTCGCTCGCCACCACGGGCAGGCAGCCGTACTTGTGCGTGAGCATCCGCTGGAGGGCATCCCGGAGCAGGGTATGCGGGTAGACGCGCATGACGTCCCGGACCATGACCTCCCGGGCGAGCGCCCGGCGCCCGGAGTCCTCGCCCCGGCGGGCCCAGATTCGCAGGATGTCGCGGTGGGTGACGAGGCCGACGAGCTTGCCGTCACGCACGACGGGCAGGTGCCGGAGCCGACCGAGTTGGGTGATGGCCGAGGCCAGGCCCAGGTCGTCTGTCTCGTCCAGGGTGACGAGCTCTCGGGTCATCAGGTCTCCGACGGTATGCATGAGTTCCTCCGGACGGGCCACGCGATGGCCCCATGCCTGAATCTGGGGGGGCGCTCTCGGAGGTGCATCGAGGGGGACGAGCGCACAGGCGAAATGTCTCGACAGCACGCCTGCTGAGGTGGCCCCCGAGCCAGCGCCAGCCGCGAGCCTCCGGCGGAGGCGGGCGGCCCTCCGTCAGAAGGCGAAGAACGCGGAGCGCTCGGGGTCGAGAGCGGTCACTGATCGGACTACTTCGCCGGAGCGGCCTTGCTCTCGGGCTGTTTCTGGTTGAGCTGGAGGTCGAGCGTGACGGACACCTCGTCACCCACCACCAGACTGCCGGCCTCCAGCACCTTGTTCCAGGTGAGCCCGAAGTCCTTGCGGTTGAGCTTCGTGGTCGCCACGGCGCCGCGCTTGTGGTTGCCCCAGGGGTCCTTCACCACGGTGTCCATGCCCTCCACGTCGAGTACCACTTCCTTCGTCACTCCACGCAGGGAGAGGTCGCCCGTCACCTTGTAGTGCTCGTTCCCCAGCTTCTCCACGCGCTTGGATTTGAAGACGAGGTTGGGGTACTTCGCCACATGGAAGAAGTCCCCGCTGCGCAGGTGCTCGTCGCGCTGGGGCTCGCGGGTGTTGATGGTGGTGACGTCGATGGTGGCTTCCACTCGCGAGCTGGAGGGGTCCTTCTCATCGAAGAGGATGGTGCCACTCATCTTCCCGAGCTCGCCCCGCACGTTGGACACGGCCAGGTGCTTCACGGAGAACTGGGCGCTCGAATGCTGAGCGTCGATGACGTATTCGGCCGCGGAGGCGAGGGACGGAACGGCGAGCATCACGGAGGCCAGGGCAGACAGCACGGACGGCTTCATGTCTTCTCCCACCAGTCGAGAACGAGTGCCCTCGAAATGGAGGCACTCCCGCTGGTTCGTGCACCCTGTTACGCGGGAGAGCTGTCGCGGTTACCAAGAGGTGCCGGCCGCACCCAGGGATGGGAGTTCCCTTACTTCACCCGCTCCACCACGGAGTCCTCGCCGGGCTTGGGTGCTTGCGGCGGCTCCGGGAGGTTGCGCTCGATGGGACGTTGCTCCTCCAACTGCCCCGCACGGCCGCTCGCCTCCAGCGCCTCGTTGAGTTGCGCGAGCTGCGGATCCGTGCCCAGCCGCTCCAGCAGAGCCTGCCGCCCGTACCTTGGAGAGGCCGCCACCAACAGCTCCACCACCTCCGCCTCTGACCGCCCCTGCCGCAACAGCAGCTCGGCATGGCGCAGCAGCGGATCACTGAACCAGGGGTTGGCCTCCGAGGCCTTGCGATACAGCTCCATCGCCTCGGTCGAGCGTCCTCGCGCCTCCAGCAACAGCCCCGCGTAATAGAAAGACATCGGCTGGTTGTAGTCCCCCGCCGCCTGGAAGGCCGCCAGCGCCTCTTCCTCCCTCCCGAGTGCGAACAGCGCGCTCGCCTTGCCCGAGAGGTACTTCCGCCGCTTCGGCTCCGTCTCCAGCACGCTCCCCAGCAGCTCCTCGTACGCCGCCAGCGCCTCCTCGTGGCGCCCCTCGCTCAGCAGCAGCGCCGCCAGGTCCTCCAACGCGAGGAAGCCCCGCAACCGATCTTCATGCGTCTGCCGCTTCGCCACCACCTCGCGCAGGGCGGTGAGCTGGGCCTCCACCTCCTGCTGCCGTGCCCGCGCCTGCCGCTGTGCCTCCTGCCAGTCCTTGTCCTGCAGCAGCGCCCGCACGTCCTCGGGGCGGGGGACGTGTACCTGCAGCGTCACCGTCTGCCGCGCTCGTGCCTCACCGTCCTCCACCAGCACGCCAACCTGGTACACCCCCGGCGTCTTCGGCGCCACCCACGAGACCCTCGGCCCGCCCTGGCCTTCGATTCGCCCCTTGGTGGCCACCCAGGTGTAGCGCAGCGCGGCCGGGTCTCCCCGCGCGCCTGTCACCTCACACTCCAACTGCGATCGCCCCCCCAGCGGTACATCCAATGGCGAGGCGGTGAGGCGGCTCACCTTCAGGCCCGTTTCGGGCTCGGGGCGAGGCGCGGGCGCGGCCTGGGAGAGAGCCGTGGGAGCTGGCCCTGGCTGCGCTGGCGCCTCGCCGCGTGACAGGAATGTACCGGCCCCCAGCGCCGCAACGAGCACCAGGCCGGCCAACCACCGGCCCCACCTGGGATGTTGTCTGGCTGCTGGTTTCATTGACACTCCTGTGTGAGCGCCCGGGGCCCAAGGCTCCCGGGCGCGGCTCCTGGCAACCTACTGCTCCGCACGCACCCAGGTCATCAGCTGGTTGGCGAGCGTGGAGGTGAGCACCTGGTGCTTCTCGTTGTAGGTATTGCTGGCCCAGCCCTTCCACTGCGTGGGGGAGAGCGAGCTGTAGTTCACCGCGCAGCTCGCGCTCGTCGTCTCGGTGGAGAGGGTGTTGCCGGTGACGGCCAGCGCCGAGTCGGCGTTGATGAAGGCCGGCTCGAAGTTGAGGCGCAGCTGGAAGGTGCCGCACAGCGACGCGTCCGCGTCCGTGTTTACATCCGCGGCGGAGATGCTGCGCGAGCCCGCCACGCAGTCGCGCTGACCCGGCTTCCAGTCCTGGTCCTCCGAGCAGAACCATCCCGTATAGTAGAAGTCATACAGGCTGGTGCTGCTGCCGTTCGTCGAGTACCCACCGGTGGGGTTGGCATCGCTGAAGGCCAGGGCGTAGCGCGGCACGGCGGAGGTGGGCCAGCCAATGGCTCCGTAGTACGCGTCGTGGCTGGCGGACGAGCTGCCGCAGGTGGAGTTCTCCGGTTCGGTCTCGCACGTGCAGGTGGTGGCCATGGTGTAGACGAGGTCTTGCGCCGAGGCCGAGGTGAGCTTCTTGCGAGCCGGGTCCCACTCCGGCTTGTTGCAGAGCACCAGGTTCTGGATGCCTCGGGTCGCACTGCCCAGGTTGGCGCCGAGCTGCGGGGCGTCAATGGAGTACCAGGCCTTCACCCGGCTGAGCACGCCATTGGTGTTGTTGGACAGGGTGTCACGCAGCACGATACCGCCCTGGCTGATGCCAGCCACCTGCACCTTGCCGCCCGCCGGCAGCCTGTTGGCCGCATCATCGATCCACGCCGCCACTTCGCCGCGGAACCACCCGAGCCGCTGGTTGCCATCCCCATGCTTGCCGATGGCGATGTCGTAGCCCTCGCTCTGCAGGGTGCGCACCATCTCTCCCATGAGCATGAGGTAGCTGGCGGTGCTGTCCTCATTGAGCGGGTCGAAGCCGGTGATGATGACCAGCGGCTTGTCGAAGGCGCCGCTCACCCAGTAGTCCAGCACCGCGCGGTGGCTGGTGGTGCCGCCATAGGTAACGGTGAAGGCGCTCTGCGAGGTCTGCCTCGGGGTGAGGTCCGCGCGCCGGATGAAGCGGTAGGTGCCACTGGCGCGATCCACGGCAGCGCCCATGAGCGGGTAGGAGGACACGCTGTAGCCGTTCGTGTCTCCGTTGAAGGTGGTGGTGCCGACCGTGAGGCCGGTGCACGCGGGAGAGGCCGCCACCAGGTTCCACCCCGCATTGGCGGCCGAGCTGGTGCTCACCATCGAGAGCGCGCCGGAGACGGGGGTGCTCCCCGAGGTGCACTGGTAGGGCACCGTGTAGCTCAGGCCCACGCGGGGCTGGTTGTAGAGGCCGTCCTTCACGTTGACGTAGAGGGCCGTCGCACCCGGGCGGGTGAAGCGCTTCGCCGTGGAGCTGGTGAGCACCGCCTGCTTGTAGCTCAGCGGGTGGCCGATGGTGTCCACTCCCTCCTGATAGCCGGAGGTGGCCAGGGCTCCGTTGTCGGCAGTCGAGACTCCGCCGATGGTGTTGCCATAGTGGAACTCGAAGGTGCCGTCGCTGAAGAGCTTGACCTTGAAGGTGTAGCCGCTGCCGCTGGACTGGCCATAGCGGCGGAGGTTGCGCCACTCCACCACGTAGGCCGAGCCCACCGCGCCCGCGTACACGTCTCCGCCCGCCTCCGGGCTCCAGTCGTCCCACATGGGAGAGAGAAGTCCCGCCGGGGCCGAGCTCGTGCCCTCCCACGCCAGCTGCGTGTTGGCGTAGGCAGCGGCCGTCGTGTTGCCCATCACCAGGTAGCCGTTGCTGGACACCGTCACCTGGGTGAACGTCTTCCCGTAGAACGGGAACGTAAACGGCAGGCTCACCACCTGCGAGCAGTCGTCACAGCCAGACACCGTCGAGAGCAGGGTGGGCGCCGAGGCCGCGTCATACGCAACCGAGGACTGGGCGTAATAGGCGTTGGCGCGCCCAGCTCCGAGCACCGTCAGCACCAGCGCCGCGAGCCGCACTGCATTACCTCTCCGAACCATGTTGCTCCTCTCCATGCGCCCTCCGGGCGCGAAAGCCTCGTCGTCGCGAGGCTCTGGGAAAAACCTTGCAATGCCTATTTTTCATGACAATCAGGCATTTGAGGGCGAGGGCAATAGGCGCGGACAACACAGGGCGTCAAGCAAATTCAAAATTCTTTGTCACATGGCTTATCGCCCAGAACATTTCAAACAAAACGTTTGTTTTGCCGCGGAGGGATGAGGCCTCTCCCCCGACTTCGCTGGGGGAGAGGGCTGCGAACTCCAATCAGCGGGTGAGGTTCAGGTTGTAGACATTGACGGTGTCAAACGCTCCTCCGAACCCGACCACCTTGATGTAATAGGTGGCCGTCGTCGTGAGCGAGTTCGTGTAGGTCACCGACTCGGTGGATCCCGAGTTGGCGCTGCTTCGCAGCGTGCCGCCGCTGGTGTTCAGCAGGTAGAGATCGTAATCCCTCGCCGGGCCGGTCATGTTGATCGTCAGGGTGCGTCCCGCGGGGACGGTGATTCGGAAGTAGTCCTGATCCGTGGACGTGCCGATGAAGCCCACGATCTTCGTGACGGCGTCCGCGACGGCATTGGCCGTGGACGTGGTGCCGTTGCTCTCTACCTCGTTGAATGTCGTGGAGACGGTATTGCTCACCGAGAAGGCAACGGAGGTCGAGGTGCCGACGTTGCCGGCGGCGTCGTAGGCCAGGGCCACCAGGGTGTGGCTGCCGTTCGTCAGCGTGGTGGAGTCGAGGGTCATCGAGTAGGGCGACGTCGTGTCGCTCCCCTTGAGCACGCCGTCCACCTGGAACTCCACGCGGGTGATGCCGACGTTGTCGGTGGCGGTGGCGCTGAACGTGATGACGCCGCTCGTGCCGGTCTCGCTCGCGGAGACGACCGGGGCCTCTGTGTCCCCGCCCCCCGTGTTGCTCACCGAGAAGGGCACGGAGGTCGAGGTGCCGACGTTGCCCGCGGCGTCGTAGGCCTTGCCGACGAGCGTGTGGCTGCCGTTGGTCAGGGTCAGCGAGTCCATGGTCACGGAGTAAGGCGCGGTCGTATCCGACCCAGCGAGCACTCCGTCAACGAGGAACTCGACCCTGGACACCCCCACGTCGTCGGAGGCCGTCGCGGAGAACGTGATGGTGCCGCTGGTGCCGCTCTCCGTCACGCTGACCGTCGGCGCCGTGGTGTCCGCGGGGCCCGTTCCGGTCGCGTAGAACCTCACCCGGTCGAGGAGGAACCCCGTGGAGATCGCGGCGTCCTCGGTCCCGGTGAAGTAGAGCTGGACCGTCTGTCCCTTGTAGGCGGAGAGGTCGAAATTATAGACGGTGTAGCCCGCCCCCGCGTTCAGGTTGCTGTAGCTCGCCACGGTTCCCAGGAGCGCTCCGGCGGTGTCGCGGATCTCTACGACGAAGGTGTCCCGGGCGAAGCTCGACGTTTCCTGCGTTTGCACCTGCAGCGCGAAGCTCAGGGTCACGGACGTCGCCGTCGCCGGGACGCTCACGGTCTGGAAGAGGGAGACGCTCTTCGCCTCGCCCAAGCCATTGAACTTCGCGCACTTGAGCCCGTTGTAGCAGGGCGTGTTGAGGATGGCGCCGATCTGCATGCCATTGGTGTTCGACCAACCCACGCCGTATCCCTTCTCGAAGCTGCCGTTCTTGAGCAGCTGCCCGTTGGCGATCGTGAAGGTCATCGTCGCGTCCGTGAACAGGCCCACGGTGTCGGTGGCGCGCGCTACCAGCGTGTGGATGCCGTCGTCCTGGAGGGTGGAGTCGTAGGCCATGGAGTAGGGAGCCGCGGTGGTCGACCCGACCAGCAAGCCGTCGAGCAAGAAGTCGACCCTGGCCACGCCCTTGTCGTCGCTCGCCGTGGCGCTGAAGGTGAGTGTCCCGCTCTCGCCCGTCTGGCTCACGGTGGCCGTGGGCGCCGCGTCGGGCCCGGCCCACGGGCCGCCGACGTTGATTCCGGCAAAGGCGTTCCACACGGCGATCTCCTCGGGTCCCGACACGGGGAAGAGGTCGCGCACGGCCTGGATGCACGCAATCCGGACGGCGGCGTAGTCCGTGGACGGCGTCATGTAGGTGGTCAGGGCTCGATACCAGATCTGGGCGGCCTTCTGGTTTCCGATGCCAGTCATTCCCTCCGGCAGGTAGGTCGTGGAGGTGTCCCCCGTGGTGGTCGCGCCCTGGCTCAGGAAGTAGAAGGCGCGGTTCATCGGCCCCGAGCTGTAGTGGACGTCCAGATCCTTCAGGGTCGGACTCCAGGCGTCGGCGCTCTTGCCGTCCTTGCTGGGCTTGTAGAGGAAGCGCATCTTCAGGGGGTAAGCGGCAGTCGTGATCTGCTCACCTTGCGTCCACGTTCCGCCGGTGTCCGGGATGACGCTGCCCTGGCCGTTGGCGCCCCGCATGTAGAACTCGGTGAGCGCTCCGAAGATGTCGGAGTTGGACTCGTTCAGGCCACCGGATTCCTTGGAGTAGATGAGGCGAGCGGTTGCGCTCGTGACCCCGTGGGAGAACTCGTGCGCCGCCACGTCGAGAGACGTCAACGTCTGGAGTTTGGTCCCATCTCCATAGGTGATGCACTTGCAGTTGTCGGAGAAGAAGGCGTTGTCGAAAGCGTAGTCGTAGTGGACGCGCGCGTAGGTGGCGGTGCCGAGCCCGTCGATGCCGTAGCGCCCGAAGACGTTCTTGTACATGTCCCAGGTCGACTGAAGCCCATAGGCCGCGTCCACCGCCGCGGTCTGCCCGTTGGGAGAGGTCGTCGGCTCGGGGTCTTCCTTGTAGTTGGCGCCGTCGCCCCAGACGTTGTCGACGTCTTGATACAGGGACCCGAACCCAGAGGTCTGGTGGTTGAGGTCGTAGATAACGTTGGCGCCGCTCGCGGGCCGGGTCAGGTCCCGAATCTGGTAGCCGCCCGCGATGCTGTCGGTGGTGATTTGCACCGTGCCGCTGTAGTAGCTGTTGCCCGTGCCGACGGCAGCCCCAGTCTGAAGGCTGTTCCATTGCTCGAGGACGCTGCCCGTGTGAGCGTCGATGATCAGGTCCGTGTGCCGCGTGTCACCGGGGTTCTCGAGCTCGGTGTGGACGTGGTAGGCGAGATGGTAGCTCTCAACCTCAGTGACGAAGTCGAGTGCGTTCAGCTTCGCCTGGGCAAGGTGGGCGCGGTTGGGGAGCACGTGGCTCACCGTCTTGGGGTAGACGACGAGTTCGATGTCGACGAGGGGCTCGCTCGCGAATCCCTGGGCCGGTGCGAGCATCGCCTTGACGAGGTTCGCCGTCTCGGTGGCCGAGAGCGAGGGCACCACGTCGACCCGGATCCCCTGCCTCAGCGCGGTGGTCGGAGCCAATGACTCTCCGTTGGTGCCGGTGTGGGTGATGACCTCGCTGCCCCAGACTCGCACGCCGCGGTAGTACTGATTGAAGCGGACGTGAGACTGCCCGAGCGAGTCCTGGTGCTGGGCACGGGGCTGGAACGAGTGCTCCGCGGTGAGGCCCAACTCCGTGCGCATGTCTTTCAGCCGCTGGAGCGATGACCGCACGAGCTGGGAGTCGAGACGGCTCTCAGCCGTCTGTGAAAGCTCGGTGTCGGGCGCGCTCGGCGAGCAGGAGGTGAGCAGCAGAAGGGGAACGGGGGCAATGGACAGCCATGATTTTTTCATGGGCGGCTTCTACGCCGCGCCATTATACATTCGGAAGTAAATGGTTTCATTCGCGGCTCATGCGCTGGACCATACACATTCGGATGTAAATGGTTTCATTGCGCTGGGCCAGCTCACCCTCGGGAGAAGGTTGTCGAGGTCGAGAAAATCAAGCTTGAGCGGAAAATCCTGGAGTGTCATATAGCGGACAGATGGGGCGCTGAGAGCGTGGGAGGAATTGAGGCCTCCTCCGAGCCCTCGCCGCCATCAGGCCGAGGGGCCCACAGCAGGAGCCTCACGCGGCGCCCGGGGGAGCACCACCGTGAACGTGGCACCCTGGCCGGGCTGACTCTCGGCCTGGATGCTCCCACCCATCGCCTCCACGATGGTGCGGGAAATGTAGAGGCCGAGGCCCAGGCCTCCATAGTGACGATCGGACACGGCGCGCTCGAAGCGCTCGAAGATGCGCGACAGGTGTTTTGGCGCGATGCCGATGCCCTCATCCCTCACGCGCAGGAGAGCTCGGCTGGCGTCCGCCTCGAGCTGGACGTGGATGGGCCTTCCCGCTCCGTACTTGATGGCGTTGTCGACCAGGTTGGTGAGGACCTGCTCCAGGCGGAGCCGGTCCCAGTGCCCGACCACGGACTCCTGGGCCGCCAGCACGAGCGTCGAGCCGGCCCGCGCCGCCTCGGGCTCGTAGCGTGCGATGACTTCCCGCGCGAGCGTGGACAGATCCACCTCCTCGAACTCCAGGCGGAGCCGCCCGCCGACGATCCGGGCCACGTCGAGCAGGTCGCTCACGAGCTCGGACAGCCTCTTCACCTGCCGGGAGCCGACGGCGATGTAGTCCTCCACGGCGTTCCGGAAGGGGGACTCGGGCTGCTGCCGCGCCTCTCGCGCGAGCATCTGCAGTCTCAGGCTCAGCGGGGTGAGAGGCGTCTTCAGCTCGTGGCTGGCGATGGAGAGGAACTCGTCGCGCAGGTGGATGGCTTCCTGGGCCTCCCGGTAGAGCCGCGCGTTCTCGACCGAGAGGGCCGCGCGCCGCGCGAGCTCCTCCAGCAGCGTCACCGCGGTCTCCGTGTAGCGCCGGCCGGAGCGCGAGGTGAAGAAGCTGAGCACCCCGAGTGCGCGGCCTCGTACCATCAACGGCACCGAGATGAACGAGACCGGCTGGAGGGTGGACAACAGCCGCGCATGCTCCTCGCCCCGCGCGAGCTCCTGGATGTGCTCGGGAGTGACTCGCTCGATGAGGACCGGCTGCCCACGAAGGAGCGCCTGCACCACCGGGGACCCGGGGTGATTCTCCGGGATGCCCCCCATGTGCTGGGATTGCAGCGCGATCCCTGCATCCTCGGGCGAGGAACTCACGGTCTCCACCCGCTTGAGTGTCCCGTCCGGCTGGGCCAGGTCCACCAGGCACCAGTCCGCGAGCGTGGGGACGGCGAGCCGGGCCACGTTTCGCAAGGTGGATTCGTAGTCCAGGGAAGAGGCCAACACGGCGCTCGCCTCGGAGAGGAACCGCGCGTTCGACTCCGCGCGCTTGAGCTCCTCCTCGGCGTGGCGCTGCTCCGTTACGTCCCGCTGGGTGCCCCAGATCCCGAGGAAGTGACCGTGCTCGATGATCCCCACCAGGTTGTTGAGGAAGATCCTGGGAGTGCCACCACGGGCCTTCTCATGGGACTCCATGTTCACGCTCCGATAGCCGTTCTGGATGAAGGCCCGCATGGTCTCGAGGTTGTGGATGTCTTCCTGCGCGATGAACTGGTCCATCCGGGCGCCCAGGAACGCCGCCGCGCTGTCGAAGCCGTACATCCGGGCCATGGCGTCGTTGCACTCCACGATGTAGGCGTCGCGGAATATGCGCTGGACCTGCTCCTCCACGGGTAGGGTGACGGGGATGGGGCGGCTGGGGTCGACGCGGAAGATTCCCTCGGTGCTCTGGTTGACGAAGGTCCGGTAGCGCTCCTCGGTGCGCTTGAGCTCGGCGGTCAGCGCCTCCTCCTTCTGGCGCGCATGGACGAAGTCCGTGACGTCGAAACCAAAGGCGGCCACACCGTCGATCTGGCCCTGGGCATCCCGGGTGGGCTGATAGACGAGGTTGATGAAATACTCCCGCTGCGAGCCGTCGGGCCGGAGGAACATCTGGTGCACCTCCTTGGCCGAGAAGGACTTGCCGGTCTCGTACACGCGATCGAGGAGAGCAATGAGCCCTTGCTCCCTCGCCTCGGGCACGGCCTCGAGGGCCGCTTTGCCCAGCACCTGCTTGTGGCCCAGCAGCTCGTCGTTCGGGGGGTTGGACAGGATGTAGACGTGCTTCGGCCCTCGGAACAGCGCCACGAAGGAAGGGGCCTGCATGAGCAGATTGTACAGGCGGGCCCGCTCGGTCTCCGTCTCGCGCCGGGCCTGGCGCTCGCGCTCCAGCATCTCGGCCCGCTCGGCGCTCGTCCGCCTCCGCGCCGCGTTCAACCGGATCATGACGCCGCTGATTGCGCTGAAGAGGCCGAGCAACAGGGCGCTGCCCGCCTGGAGCTTGAACGAGTTGAAGGGCGGGATGAAGTAGTAGTCGACAGCCAGCAGGGACAGCGCGATGGACACCAGGCCAGGTCCCCATCCTCCCCACCAGCTCGACAGCATCACCGCGCCGAAGAACATCAGGAACGGCGTGGGGTAGACGAAATGTCCGAGGGCTTTCTGGATGAGCAGCGCCAGTGCGGTGCTCAGGAGGGCAAAGCCGTAGCGCCCGAGCGGAGAGCCCACGAAGCGGTGGAGTCTCCAGACCCAGGCCTTGGATTCCGGAGGCTGCGCACGTGGCGGCATGCCTCCGGTTACGGAAGTCGAGGCTGGAGAGGGTGCTGCGCCAGGGGGTTCATGCGTTGGCATGGGACAGGACTCCAACCATGCTCATAGTACCGCTGCCTTCCCCCTGGGGCTCATTTTCGCCTGAGCTACCCGGTTCCATGCGTCCGAAATGACTCAGCAACAACGCCCAATGAGCACGAAGACGAGCAGTCGAGGACCTCAGTGCCGAGGCGTGAGAGTCACCTGCATGGCGCTGTTGGCCTCTGGCCAGCGGGCGAGTCGCAGCGCGCGTCCCGGCGCATCGCACAGCTCGAGCCTCCGCCCACCCGGGTGGTGGAAGTAGAGCGAGCGCGGCGCGCGGAAGGACTCGGGCATCGTCGGAGCCTCCGAGGGCGTCAGCAGGCGGACCACCCGCCACGTGCGCACCACCGGCTTCTCGCGCAAGTGGTGGTGGACGGACACCCTCACCAGGTCGACACCCTCCATCGTCCACTCCAGCGCGAGCTGCCTGCCCGCGAGCCGCTTCTCGTCGAGCAGCGGGAAGGCGCGGCCACCCCTGTAGGCCACGGCGTCCACCTTCGCGCCGCGCAGGTCGTCGAGGAAGCCGAGCTCCAGACGGCGCGCGTCCCAGGGCACCCGGAAGTCATACGCCATGCGGCCCGGGTGCTCCTTGTCGGCGCCGAGGTACGCGGAGGCGTCCTCCTGGAGGAAGAGTGCGGGCTCGCCGGAGCGGAACTGGTCCACGTCCTCCGGGGCGGCGAGGGCCGGGGCCTCCTCCGGCAGCACCACGCGCTTCCACCCCGCCGTCTGGTCCGAGGGGACGAAACAGGAGCGCTGGGGCGAGCCCGCGGCGAGCACCAGCACGAGTGCGGTGAGGGCACCCATGTCACGCGCTCCGGGCCTGACGGTGGAGGGACAGCCACGCGCCGCCGAGCATGAGGGCGCCCGCGCCGGCCAGGCCCGCGACGCGCAGCATGCCGCTCAGGTGCGTGGTGTCATAGGCGAGCGCCTTGCCCACGGCCACGGCGATGAAGGCGAAGCCCGCGTCGCGGATGACGTTCTCGCCCCGGTTGCGGCCGTACACCACGAGCCCCACGCCCGAGACGAGCCAGCCCAGGGTGAGCACCAGCCGGCGGCCAATGTCATCGGCGGCGAAGCCCAGGGTGAAGAAGTGGAAGTAGAAGGCCCACGAGGCCGCGAGCACCGCCGCCGTCAGTCCGTACCAGAGGAGCACGCCCTGCAGCTTGTCCTCGCGCGCCTCGGTGCGGCGCCAGGTGCGCGCCACGGTGACGGCGGTGGCGAGGACGGTGAGCCCCAGGCCCGGCAGCAGCAGCCCGGATTTCACCGACGCGTACCACAGGCCGCCAGCGAGGCCGGTGACGAGCAGGGCGATGGGACCGGCGAGCGGGCGGTGCCGGGGCACCTCGGCCAGGGCCACCGCCGAGGCCAGCACCGCGGCCACCGCGAGCAGCAGCTCGTGCGGCACCTGCAAGTCCCTCCACAGGAACACGCCCGCGAGCCCCAGCAGCCCCGCGCCCGCCACGGCGAGCACCCGCACATCCCACTTCGTTGCCATCATTGTCGCGCTCATGGATTGAACCCTCCGGGAGGAGGGCTCGATGCACCTCGCGCGCCAGCCGTGGCGCCGTGCGTCACGCAGAGGGACGGCGGGGCGCGGTGTGCAACGCTTGTGCAGCGGCTCGCACAGGTCCGCGGTGGGGTGTGCAGCGAGTGTCAATCGAGGAAACGACGCTCCCAGCGCCGCAGGTCCTCATCGGAGTGGTCTGGCCCCAGTGATTGTTCGCGGATGGCGGCCCTCCTGCGGATTGGATGGCCGGCCGCTCAGCGGACCGGTTTATCTTGTCCCAAAGGACCATGCGCATCATGGAGGTGCGCAGTACCTTCGTCCCGTGACAGGCCAACCGACCGATATGGATCTCGACAGTCCTCAGCTCGCCCGTGACGGCTTCGACGCCGCGAGCTTCCGTGAGCTGCTCGCCCAGTTCAAACGCGGTGAGCTCGCCGCTACCGCGCCCCTCACCGGCACCCTCGAACCGCCCCGCGAGGGTGACGTCCAGCCGCTCCCACGGGAGGGGACCCCCGAGTACGAGGAGTGCCGGGCTCGCGGTGAGGAGGCGTTCCGGCAGGGCCAGGTGGCCGCCCTCGTGGTGGCCGGCGGCGCCGGGACGCGCTTCGGCGGCGGGGTGAAGGGGCTCGTCCCGGTATTGGGGGAGCGCACCTTCCTCGACTTCAAGCTGGCGGAGGCGCGCCGGCTGGGGGCTCGCTTCGGACGCCCGGTGCCCGTGGCGCTGATGACGTCCTTCCTCACCCATGAGGACATCACCGCGCACCTGGCGAAGCAGGGTGCACAGGAGAACGTGTTCCTCTTCCGCCAGCGGATGCTCCCGCGGCTCACGTCGAGCGGCGAGCTGTTCAAGGACGCGGATGGTCAGCTCTCGTTCGCCCCCTCCGGGCACGGAGATGTCTTCCGGGCCTTGCGTGAGAGCGGGGTGGGGGAGGAGTTGCGCCGGCGTGGCGTGCGCTGCGTGTACTTCTCCAACGTGGACAACCTGGCGGCGACGCTCGACCCGGTCGTCATCGGCATGCACCTGAAGCTGGGCAAGTCCATGACGGTGGAGGTGACGCCGCGGAAGAACCCCAGCGGGGCGCTCGACGCGGGCGCGGCACCGCTGCGCCTCAATGGGCTGCTCCAGCTCGTCGAGAAGGTGGACCCGACCCAGCACCCGTTCATCTCGACCAACAACATCACCTTCGACCTGGACGCGATGCTCCGGAAGGACATCCCCATTCCCTACCGGGCGGTCTCCAAGAAGGTGGACGGGCAGCCCGTGATTCAGCTCGAGCAGGTGACGGCGGAGGCCAGCAGCCTCACCGGCCCCGATGGCCAGCCGCTCTTCCCCGTCGTCTTCGTCGAGGTGAGCCGGACGGACCCGGCCACCAGCCGGTTCGAGCCGGTGAAGGAGCCCGACGACCTGCCGCGCGTGGCGGCGCGGCTCCGGCAGCGCCTCGAGGCCCTCTGAGGACGCCGAGAAGGCCTCCGAGGGCACGCGCTCCGGGGGCCTTCTTTCTTCGGTTTCCCTCGTATATTCCGGGTGAAGGCCCGACATTGGTTCATGGGGCCCACCAGGTTTCTCCATGCTCATCGACACGCTGCTGGGCGAGCTTCCTCGCCCTGTCTTCCTCCAGGAGCACTACCTCCAGAAGCCGCTCGCGCGGCCGGCCGCCGCCGCACACCTGCGGGAGCTGGCGACCTGGGCCACCGTCGAGCGTCTCGTCGAGAATCCCGCGTGCGACCTGCTGCTGGTCCGCGACGGCGTGCTGTGGTCGGGCCCCCGGCCCACCAGTGCCCAGGAGGCCCGCAAGCTCTACGAGGAGGGGTACTCGCTCGCCCTGAGGCACGCGGATCGGCATGACGCGGGCCTCGCGCAGTTGGGGCGCACGCTCTCCGCCGAGCTGCACGGCACGGTGAACCTGCAGGTCTATTGCACCCCTCCGGGCCACGGCAGCTTCGGCTGGCACTGCGACCCGGAGGAGGTCTTCATCTTCCAGACCCAGGGGGCCAAGCGCTACCTGCTGCGGGAGAACACGCTCAACCCGGTGCCCCTGCTCGAGACGCTCACCGCCGAGACGAACATCGCGCGCGAGCGGACGCCGACCCTCGAGTGCCGGCTCGAAGCCGGCGACTGGCTCTACATTCCCGGTGGCTTCTGGCACGAGGTCACCGCGCCGGAGCAGGAGTCCATTCCCATCTCGGTGGGACTCATGCCGCCGACCCCCATCGACATCCTGGACTTCCTCCGCTCGCACCTGCTGCGCTCGCGCACCTGGCGGCAGCGGATGCCTCCGCTGGGGCATGCCTCCCCGCTCTCGGACGAGGAGAAGGTGGAGCTGTGCCGCTCCCTGTTCCGGGAGCTCGGGGGCGAGCTGCAGCGGATGCTGGAGGATCCGCGGATGGTGCTTCGCTTCATGGCCGCCGCCGCCAGCGCGGGCATTCGCTCCTCAGGGGGTGGTGAAGGCTCCCCACGGGGGCGGTGACGGCACTCGGGTCTCCGCTCGTCGTGCTCCCCAGTGGAGGTCGATCACATGCCCTGGATGTCCTCCATGCTCATGGGACTCGCCGCGGTGCCCTTCTCGGCGGTGCCCTCCTCGCTCGTCTCCGAGCTCAGCGTGCTCAGGAAATTCTTTCGGTCTCTCGCGTCCATGGCACCCAGAATCTTGGGCGCGATCATCCGCAGCACGCCGAGCTGCGCGTGGAACGGGAGCTGGAAGATCTGCTCGACGAGCTTCGTCACCGACTCCCCCGCGCTCGGCTGCGGCATTCCCATGGCCATGTCCGCGGTGCTCGTATGGCGCTTCACCGTGTCGGCCTGACCTTCGCCGAAGCCGTGCACCGCCGTTCCCGGCATGCTGGTCTCAATGTGTTGTGTCGGCATCTCCTTCGCAGCAGCGTCACGGATGCTCATCTGCCCCTTGGGCTTGTCGATGTTGTTCTCGGTATTCGGGGTACTGCGGGTGATGTCCTTGTCCTTGTCGTGCTGGGCCATGGCCTTGCTCCTAAGGGGTGGTGGGGGGCTGGGGGCGCGGCCTCCAGTCACACCCATTTCGTGAGCTATGCAGGGCTCCGGGCCGTACCCAGTCACAAGAGAGAGGCGCTGCGCCTGGATGCCCGCTAGCTTCGGGTGCTCCGCTGCCCCCCGGCCGCGGGACACGGTGCACGACGCCCGGGAAGGATTCACCTTTAGACACGCCATGAGTCAGCGCGACGCCACTCCCGTTCCCAATGACGACTTCCAGCTCCTCGTGGACATCCTCCCCGCGCCCCTGCAGGCGGCGGTGCGGGAGCTTCCACCGGGTGAGATGTTGGAGGTGGTGATGGATCTCGGTCGCCCGCCCGAAGCCCGATTGGTCGGGCGAGTGGCCCGCTTGTCCGAGTCTCCCGTCACCCGCAAGGACCTGGAGCACGTGGTGGGCCAGGTGGGCTCGGTGGGCGAGGACAACCGCGCCGGCATCGAGCGCACCCTCCACCGCATCTCCGCCATCCGCAACCGCCAGGGCGAGGTGGTGGGCCTCACCTTGCGCGTGGGTCGCGCCATCTTCGGCACCATCGACATGCTGCGGGACCTCATCGACACCGGTCTCAACCTCCTGCTGCTCGGCCGGCCCGGCGTGGGCAAGACGACCAAGCTGCGCGAGGTGGCCCGCGTGCTCGCCGACGACCTGGGCAAGCGCGTGATGGTGGTCGACACCTCCAACGAGATCGGCGGCGACGGCGACATCCCCCACCCGGGCATCGGCACCGCGCGCCGCATGCAGGTGTCGCGGCCGGACAAACAGCACGACGTGATGATCGAGGCGGTGGAGAACCACATGCCCGAGGCCATCATCGTCGACGAGATCGGCACCTCGGCCGAGGCCGCCGCGGCCCGCACCATCGCCGAGCGCGGCGTGCAGCTGGTGGCCACCGCCCACGGCAACACGCTCGAGAACCTCGTCCTCAACCCCACGCTGTCGGACCTCGTGGGCGGCGTGCACACCGTCACGCTCAGCGACGAGGAGGCGCGGCGCCGCCGCACGCAGAAGACGATCAACGAGCGCCGGGCGCCGCCCACCTTCGACGTGGTGGTGGAGATGGTGAACCGCGACGAGGTGCTGGTGCACCGCGACACCGCCCAGTCGGTGGACCGGCTGCTGGCGGGCGAGGACGTGGGCGGCGAGCGGCGCCAGCTCGTCGAGGGCCAGGTGGAGGTGAAGGAGGAGCCGAAGGCGGTGGCCCCGCTGCCGGCTCCGGTCTCCGCCGAGCCCGCTCGCGAGGCCTCGCGGCTCGGGCCGAGGCGCCAGCCCGGCCTGCGTCAGGGCACCTCGCGCGTCTACGTCCACGCGGCCAGCAGGGACCTGCTCGAGCGGGTGCTGCGCGATCTCGGAGCGGATGCGCGCGTGGTGGGCCGCCTGGAGAACGCGGACGTCATCCTCACGCTGCGCTCGCGCGCCAATGATCCGAAGATGCGCAAGGTGTCGGAGAAGACGGGCGCGCGCGTGCTGGCCATCAAGCGCAACAGCTCGTCGGAGATGCGGCGGGTGCTGCGCGATGCCTTCCTCATCGCAGAGGGCGTGGACGAGGAGCAGGTGCGCGAGGCGGTGCTGGAGGCCGAGCACGCCATCCAGCGCGTGCTGAGCGAGAGTGTGGTGGTGCCGCTGGCCCCGAGGCCGCCCCGGCTGCGCAAGCTGCAGCACCGGCTCGTCTCGCGTTACCACCTGGAGACGGTGAGTCACGGCAGCGAGCCCCAGCGCCACCTCATCATCTATCCGCTCGGGGCCCTGGTGGACATGCCCCAGGGCCGGGACATCGAGCTGGAAGAGGAGGGCGCGGGGGGGCTGGCCTGAGGCCGGGCTCCCGGCGTCCATGTGCGGCTGCTCGTCTATCCCTCCCCGCTGGCGGAGGCCTCCGCCCACCACTCGACCCAGGCGCGACGGGCCCTCCAGGCGATTGCCAGCGACACCCCGCCGAGCAACCCCAATTCGAGGCCCTCGGGGTGACGCACCGCGCAGGCGCCGACGAGCAGGCCCGCCAGCAAGATGAGGACCATGGACAGTCCCTGGTGGAAGCGGGCGACGTCCGTGCGCGGCCAGGTGTCGTCCCCCGCACGCGCCCGCCGTCCCATCGCCACCAGGCCCCGGGCCACTCCCAGCAAGAAGAGCGCATACCCGGAAGCGAACAGCACCTCGGCGTGGAGGTTCATCGCCCCGGCTCCGCTGGCTCGACCGCGCCCTCGACGTGGGTGAAGAGGGGCGCGGTCTCCGGCCCGGCGTGCTCCGGGTGGGGCACCCGGTGGCGCACGCCCCGCCAGCACAGCAGCAGCAGGGGCAGCACGCCGCCCACGATGAAGAGGACGTCGCCGGGCAGCCGCATCCACTCGAGCAGCTCCATCCGTTCGCTGGTGAGGAAGTCGAGCTGGCGCGCCTCGAAGTAGCCGTGGCTGACGGACTCGTAGAGCTGCAGCACGCCCAGCGGGAAGAGCGTGGCGAACACCATCCACGCCAGCCCGAGGTTGAGCGACCAGAAGCTCAGCTTCGCGGCCCGCTCGGACCAGCGGTCCTCGGGGATGAGGTAGCGCAGCGCGAAGAGCGCCAGCCCCACCGCCAGCATGCCGTAGACGCCCATCATCGCCGCGTGGCCGTGGTTGGAGGTCAGCGCGGTGCCGATCTCGTAGTACGAGACGATGGGCAGGTTGATGAGGAAGCCGAAGATGCCGGCGCCCAGGAAGTTCCAGAAGCCCACCGAGACCAGGAACAGGATGGCCCAGCGGTGGGGGAAGGGCGCGCTGGACCTGCGCTCCCTGCTCACGGCCCAGCCGCAGGAAGCTCCACGCCTCCACGGTGAGGAAGGTGAGCGGAATCACCTCGGCGGCGGAGAAGAAGGCGCCGAGCGCCATGTGCTCCACCGGCGTGCCGGAGAAGTACAGGTGGTGCATGGTGCCGATGACGCCGCCGACCGAGTACAGGATGATGTCCAGGTAGATGACGCGCAGGGCCACGCGCTCGGACACCACGCCCAGCAGCACGAAGATGTAGGCCACCATGATGGTGGTGAAGAGCTCGAGGAAGTCCTCGACCCACAGGTGCACCACCCAGAAGCGCCAGAAGTCGGTGAGGGTGAAGTGCGAGTCGGGCCGGGCCAGCAGGCCCACCGCGTAGAAGGCGGGGATGGCCAGCGCCGAGAAGAAGAAGAGCCAGGGCATGTTGCCCAGGTGCTCGGTGCGCAGCCGGCGCCGCAGCCCGCGGAAGAGCATCGCCACCCAGAGCAGCAGCCCCACGGACAGCAGCACCTGCCAGAAGCGCCCGAGGTCCAGGTACTCGAAGCCCTGGTTGCCGAACCACACGCTGGTGGTCCACCCGTGGATGCCGGCGAGCTCGCCCGCCATGCTGCCGAACACCACCACCGCGAGCGCGCCCAGCAGCCCGTAGGCCAGCCAGTGCTGTCCGCGCGGCTCGTGGCCGGCCACCAGGGGCGCCAGGAAGATGCCGGCGGCGAGGAAGGACGTGGCCACCCAGAAGATGGCGAGCTGCACGTGCCAGGTGCGCGCGAGGTTGAAGGGGAGGAGGGCGGCCAGGTCGAAGCCGAAGAAGTCCGGTCAGCTCGGCGCGGTAGTGCTGGGTGGCGCCGCCCAGCAGGGACTGCACGAGGAAGAGCACCGCCATCACCAGGAAGAACCACGCGCACGCGCGCTGGGACGGCGGTGAGGACCACCTCGCCGGGGCGGCGGAAGGACACCGTCTGGCGCTCGCGGCCGTGCCAGCCGAGGAAGTCCCACCGGCCGAAGGCGGCGAACAGCAGGCCGATGCCGCCCAGCAGCGCGATGAGCGACAGCACGCTCCACACCACCATGGCCCCCGTGGGGCCGTTGCCCACCAGCGGCTCCGGCGGCCAGTTGTTGGTGTACGAGTAATCGAGCCCCGGGCGCAGGGTGGAGGCCGTCCAGGCCGTCCAGGCGAAGAAGGCGGTGAGCCGCCGGGTGTCTCCCGGCTCCGCGATGGCGCGGGGGCGCAGTCCCTTTCCGGTGTCCGGCGAGGAGAAGGTGGCGTGGTAGTGCGCCGCCAGCTCCTCGAAGGCGAGGGCCTGCTCCGCGGTGAGGGTGAGCGTGCCGGTGGCCGCGTCGTACCGGTTCTCCTTGAAGGCGATGACGGTGCGCGCCTGGGCCGAGGTCTCTCCCTCTCCGCCGAGGCGATTGCGCACGGAGAGCGCCGCGCGCCGCAGGTAGTCCGCGGTGTAGTCCGGCCCCAGGTAGGCGCCGTGGCCGAACACCGAGCCGTACTGCATCAGCCCGTTGCGCAGGAAGAGGCCCTGCCCCGTGAGCACGTCCTCTCCGGTGAAGACGAGCCTCCCGTCCGGGCTGACGACCCGTTGGGGGATGGGCGCGCTGTCTCGATAGGCGCGGAAGGCGAGGAGCCCCAGGACGAAGAAGCCGAAGAGCATCACCAGGGCGGCGGCCTGCACCCAGCCCTTGGAGATGAGGAGCTCGCGTCGTTTCGGCTCGGCGGTCATCCGTGCTCTTTTGAATACAGCGGTGGGACAGGCAAGGCTCCCGAGCGGCGCGAGGCGGCGAGCATCCACTGCGCGACGGCCCGGGGGACGGGAGTGTCGGGAGGTGAATCGCCTCGGGGAGCGAGCAAGTGCGTTCGGGGCTTGCGCGAGGCGGCGGCGGGCGGAAAGGATCCGCTCCATGTCCTCTCCGTCCTACGTCCACGGCACCAGCACGACCCCGCTGCTTGGGGAGACCATCGGCCAGAACCTGCGTCGCACCGTCGAGCGCTACGCGGACCGCGAGGCGCTCGTCGTCATCTCACAGGGCTACCGCGCCACGTAGCGCCAGTTCTGGGACGAGACGACGCGGGTGGCCCTGGGCCTGCTGGCCTTCGGCGTGGAGAAGGGCGACCGCGTGGGCCTCTGGTCTCCCAATCGCTTCGAGTGGGTGGTGGTCCAGTACGCCCCGGCGCGCCTCGGGGCCGTCCTCGTGAACATCAACCCCGCCTACAAGACGGCCGAGCTGGAGTACGCGCTCCAGCAGTCCGGCGTCAGCGTGCTGCTGCTGTCGCGCGGCTTCCGCCAGTCGGACTACCGCAAGATGCTGGAGGAGGTGCGCCCGCGCTGCCCCGACCTGCGCGTCTCGCTCGTGCTCGACGACGACTGGGAGCTGCTCCTCAAGAACGGCACCCACGTGAGCGAGCGCACGCTGGCGGACCGCGAGGCCTCGCTCCAGTTCGACGACGCCATCAACATCCAGTACACCTCCGGCACCACGGGCTTCCCCAAGGGCGCCACGCTCACCCACCACAACATCCTCAACAATGGCTTCTTCGTGGGCGAGGGGCTGCGCCTGGGGCCCGAGGACCGCGTCTGCATCCCCGTGCCCTTCTACCACTGCTTCGGCATGGTGATGGGCAACCTGGCCTGCACCTCCCACGGCGCGACCATGGTGATTCCTGGCGAGGCCTTCGATGCCCTCGCGGTGCTGGAGACGGTGGGCGTCGAGCGCTGCACCGCGCTCTACGGCGTGCCCACCATGTTCATCGCCGAGCTCGATCACCCGCGCTTCGGCGAGTTCGACCTCTCCACGCTGCGCACCGGCATCATGGCCGGCTCGCCCTGCCCCATCGAGGTGATGAAGAAGGTCCAGTCGCGCATGAACATGCGCGAGGTCACCATCTGCTACGGCATGACCGAGACCTCGCCCGTGTCCACGCAGAGCGCGCTGGACGATCCGCTGGACAAGCGCGTCTGCACCGTGGGCCGCGTCCATCCGCACGTGGAGGTGAAGATCGTCGACGCGGGCACGGGCGCGGTGGTGCCTCGCGGCACGCCGGGCGAGCTGTGCACGCGCGGCTACAGCGTCATGCTCGGCTACTGGAACAACGAGGAGGCCACCCGCACGTCCATCGACGCGGCCGGCTGGATGCACACCGGCGACCTCGCCACCATGGACGAGGAGGGCTACGTCAACATCGTCGGCCGCATCAAGGACATGATCATCCGCGGCGGCGAGAACGTCTATCCGCGCGAGATCGAAGAGTTCCTCCACACCCACCCCGCCGTCAGCGAGGCCCAGGTCATCGGCGTGCCCAGCGAGAAGTACGGCGAGGAGGTGATGGCCTGGGTCAAGCCGAAGCCCGGCGCCACCGTCACCCAGGAGGATCTGGTCGCTTCTGCACAGGTCGCATCGCCACCTACAAGATTCCCCGCTACTGGAAGTTCGTCGACGAGTTCCCGATGACGGTGACGGGAAAGATCCAGAAATTCCGGATGCGCGAGATGGCGGTCTCGGAGCTGGGGCTGGAGTCGGCCGCGGCCATCCGCACTGCTTGAGCCCAGGCAGTGGCGTTTTGCGCTCTAAATGCGGGCCCCCCCCGCGCAGCTCGCGGACGACCGAGCACTCGCTGGACCCTCCGCAGGAGCCCCTATCGTGTCGATGCCCGCCACCTCCGGTCCCGTCGATCCTTCGTTGGAGGAACTGCTCACCCTCGTCACGCCCGTGGATACGTGTCGCGGGATGTTCTTCAACGGCCTGCTCGAAGCGGTGCGCGCGCTCGGGGGCGAGGAGGCCCGGGCGAGGTGCTTCGCCGCCGCCGGTGAGAAGAAGTTCGTGGACTTCTTCAGCTACCCGGTGGCGGACTTCATGAAGGCCCTCTTCACGGCCGCGGACCTGCTCGGGCCGAGGCTCGGGGGACGGGACGCCGTGATGCGCCAGCTCGGGCGGCGGGCCACGGAGGACTTCCTGCACTCCACCGTGGGCAGGACGATGATGGCGCTCGCCGGGACGGATCCCCACCGGCTGCTGGCCAGCTTCCCCAGCTCCTACCGGGCCTCTCTCAGCTATGGCGAGCGCTCGGTGGAGAAACTGGGGATAGGAAGGCACGCATGATGGCGCGCCAGGACTTCCTGCCCGTGGCCTACAACGAGGGCGTCCTCACCGCGGCGCTGGAGAAATCGACGGCCCGAGACCTCGTGGTGCAGGGGCGGCGGCTGGCCTCGCTCGATGTCGATTACGACATCAGTTGGAGCTGATGGCGACATAATCGGCTCCCGACGCCCGTTGCGTGGAGATGGACCCCCGGCCCGACGGAGAGGAGACGATGCGATGGGAGTGAAGTTGCTGCTGGCGGGCTGGTACGGAGGCGAGCTCACCGCGCCCGAGGCCTCTCGGCCGTGGTTGCGGAGGGTGGAGCGCTGGGTCCACGAGGCCGCGGAGGAGCTGCTGGAGAGCTCGCGCACCGTGGACAGTCCCCAGGGGCCCATCCTGTTCCTGCGCCTGCACCCGGCCGCGGAGGAGGTGGCCATCGTGGCCGCCGGGCAGGGCCGGGTGGTCGTCTCGGCCAACACCTCCATGGTGGGGCCCGGCTACCACCGCTACCTCTGCGACCTGCTGCATTCCCTGGGGGATGCCTTCGCAGGTGGACTGGGCGGATCCGGCCCTCACCACCGCCGGGGTGGGGGACCCCACGGGGTACTTCCATACCGGGGACGCGAGCGACATCGCCCCGCTCATGCTCGCCTGGCTGGCGGAGATGGCCGGCGGGTGCTGGACTTCCGGAGGCTCGGCAACTCGGGGGCCACGCTGTCGCTGCGCTCCGGGCATGGCTTCGAGTACCCCGGGGCCCTGCTGACTCCCCTGGGTCCCCGGGACGAGGCCTGGGTGCGGGCCGTGCACGAGGAGCCGCTGCGAGGCCGGGACATCTTCCCGTGGTGGGAGCCCGGCCAGGGGGCCTCGACGAGGCTGGGCCGCGCGCTCAGCCGCATCTGGACGGACATGGTGTGGCGCCCGCCGCTGCTCGAGGAGGAGCGTCATCTGTTCCGCGACGTGGCCCGGCTGCTGGAGTTGGCGTGGCGGGAGGACCCTTCGCTGCCCTACCCGTGGCGCGAGTGGCAGGAGGTGCTGGGGTTTCTCGGCATCGGGGGCACGCTGGCGGAGAAGGTCTCCGAGCGCGCCGCCGCGGCGCCGTCGGGTCCGCTCATCGGCTATCGCCGGGGCTCGGTGCAGGTGACGCTGCCCGAGGGCTGGGAGATTCGCATCCCCGGCTCGCTGGCCGAGCAGCGCCTCGCGGACGGGAGCTGGGTGGCGCGAGACCACCGGCGCAGCGTGCGCTTCGTTCCGCTGGGGGACGTGCGGGGCAGCGCTCCGGGGCCCGAGGCGGAGCTGCCCTACGAGCTCCAACACCACGGCGAGCGGGTGAGTGGACGGGCGACGCTGCACATGGAGCCGGGTGAGTGCCGGCTCACGGCCCTGTGCGAGGCCGGTGCGCACCGGGCGCTGTGCGTCGTCAGCTTCGATGACCCGGATGAGCAGGACTGGGCGCTGGGCACCTGGCGCTCGCTGGACCACGCCGCCGCGGCGTGAGTCTCACTGGGAGATGTCGAAGCTCTTCACCAGTCGGACCTCCTCGACGCTGACGGCACCGCGGCCGATCCACGCGCCCGCGGAGGCCGAGCCGGTGGCGCCCTGGGTGGAGACGCTGACGCGCGCCTGCACGCGAATGTCGTGGGTGCCGGTGTCGATGTCATCCAGCGCGAAGGTGAGCGCGTACGTCTCGAGGGCGCGCAGCACGCGTCGCTGCTCCTCGCCGGTGAAGATGCACTCGTCGGCGACGATGGTGCCGTTGGCGTCGGAGTCGGCGCAGCTCTCCAGCACATCGCCCAGGCGGTTCAGGAGGTGCCGCGGGCGCTCGGTGAGGAGGACGGTGCCGGGGGTCACCGGGGTCCCGTCCACCACGACCCGGAGCTCGAGGAGGCCCCTGGCCGGGGCGCCCTCCGCCGTGCCGTACCGGGCGCGTGCCTGGGCGGCCGTGTGCAGGCCGGCCTCCAGCGAGACCTGCAGGGTGAGGTTCTTGCGCTGCCCCGTCGTCAGGGTGGTGTGGAGCAGGTCCTTCCACTCGCCGCTGGCCGTCTGGTTCGCGGTGGGGGTGGTGACCTCGGGCAGCAGCAGCAACTCACTGATTCGCACGGTGTACCTGGCGGACTGGGCCAGACCGCTCCCGCTGGTGAGCAGCAGGCCCATGGCCGCGAGGGCGACGAGGGACTTCATGGGAGACCTCAAGACAGGGTGGGTGTTGGGTGGAAGGTAGGGATGGGTAGGCAGGCGTCCAGCCCTCCCGGGAGTACAGGGAGTCCGTGCCTGTCCTGACGGGCGCGGAAGGCTCTAAAGTGGACGCCGTCCATGTTTGAAGTGTCCACACTCAGCCAATGGAGTCTGCCGGGGCTCTTCCTCGTGGCGGTGGTGGCCGGCTCCATCCTCGCCGCTCCCTCCGAGGCGGTGCTGGCCGCGCTCGTCTATGGAGGGGTGCCTCCGGGGCCGGCGGTGGCGGTGGCCACCGGGGGCAACGTGCTCGGTGCCCTCACCGTCTACCTCCTGGGGCGCTGGGTGGCGGGAGGCGGAGGCGGCGCGGTGGGGCGCTGGGTTCGGCGGCGCATCGACCAGGAGGGCCCCCGGCTGGAGCGGGCCAAGGCGCGGCTGGCCACCTGGGGCGCGCCGGTGCTCGTCTTCTCCTGGGTGCCCGTGGTGGGAGACGTGTTCGTCCTCGCCGCCGGCCTCGTGGGGGTGCGCTGGGCGCCCTTCGTCGCCTTCGTCACACTGGGCAAGGGGCTGCGCTACCTCTTTGTCGCACTGTCCGCCGCCGCGGCGACCCAAGCTGTAATTTCACAGTGAGGCTGCGAGACAGCAGGGGGAAAATCGAGGATGATGGGGCCGTCGTCCTTCTCGAGCGCCCGCTCGTCGCGGGCAGGAAGTCGCCTATGTCCCAGCACCTCCCCCCCTCGCCGCGGGCCAGCCTCCGAGCCTGGCTGTTGCTGCCGCTGTTCGCCCTGGCCCTCGCCGCATGTGGTGAGGGCGCCGTGGACCCGATGGAGTCCTCGGACGAGGGCATCACCTCCACTGGGGCCTCGCTCACCGATGTCCGGGTGCGCCTGATGGCCGCCAACATCACCAGCGGCAACCTGCAGAGCTACGACCCGGGCCACGGCCTCCGCATCTTCCAGGGCACCGAAGCCGGACGTGGTGATGATCCAGGAGTTCAACTACGGCGACAACTCGGCCAGCGCCATCCGGGGCTTCGTGGATACGGCGTTCGGGCCGGGCTTCTACTACTACCGCGAGGGCGGGGCGCAGATTCCGAACGGCGTCATCAGCCGCTGGCCCATCATCGCCGCGGGCGAGTGGGACGACCCGAACGTCGAGCAACCGGGACTTCGCCTGGGCGCGCATCGACATTCCCGGGCCCAAGGACCTCTGGGTGGTGAGCGTGCACCTGCTCACCGCGAGCAGCAGCGTGCGCAACAGCGAGGCGAACAGCCTGGTGCAGTTCATCCAGGCGCACATCCCCGCGGGCGACTTCCTGGTCATCGGCGGTGACTTCAACACCAGCAGCCGCACCGAGAGCTGCTTCAGCACCTTCAGCCAGGTGGTGACGCACCAGCAGCCCGTACCCGGCGGACAAGAACGGCAACGGCAACACCAACGCCTGCCGTGGCAAGCCGTACGACCACGTGCTGGTGGACGCGGACCTGCGCGCCTACCAGACGGCCACGGTCATCGGCGGGAGCTCCTTCCCCGCGGGCCTGGTGGTGGACACGCGCGTGTACTCGCCCATCTCGCGAGATCTCCCCCGCGCAGTCCAGTGACAGCGGCGCCTCCAACATGCAGCACATGGCCGTCATCAAGGACTTCCTCATTCCGGGTGACACGGGGACGGGGACGGACGCGGGGACGGGGACGGACGCGGGGACGGGGACGGATGCGGGGACGGGGACGGACGCGGGGACGGGGACGGACGCGGGGACGGGGACGGACGCGGGCACGGGACGGACGCGGGGACGGGGACGGACGCGGGCACGGGGACGGACGCGGGCACGGGCACGGGCACGGCGCAGGTCATCATCAACGAGATCCTGGCCAACGAGCCGTCGAGTGACACCACTCGCGAGTTCGTCGAGCTGGTGAACGTGGGGACCGGGGCGGCGGACCTGAGCGGGTGGACCCTGGTCATCGGAACGACCACGCGGCACTCCTTCGCGAGTGGCAGCACCCTGGGCGCTGGCTCGATGCTGGTCGTCTTCGCGGGCGCGTCGGGCATTCCCGCGGAGCTGACGAACGCGGTCTCTGCCTCGACGGGCTCGCTGGTGCTGGGCAACAGCGGGGGCACGGTGACGCTGAAGAGCGCGTCCGGTACGACGGTGGACGGCTTCAGCTACACGTCGTCGCTGTCGGGCACGGATGGGGTGTCGATGAACCGGAGCCCGGATGTCAGCGCCAGTGGTTCCTTCGTGCTGCATACGAGCCTGTCGAGCCTCTCCACCTCTCCGGGCACGCTGGTGGATGGGTCGGCTGCCGGTGGTGGCGGCGGCACGGACGGCGGCACGGGAGGCACGGACGGCGGCACGGGAGGCACGGACGGCGGCACGCCGGGTGAGGTCGTCATCACCTCGGAGACCGAGTCCAACGACACCGCGGCGACCGCCAACGGGCGGGTGGCGGCGGGCACCGGCGTGAGTGGCAACGTCTCCACCTCCACGGACGTGGACTGGTTCAAGTTCACGGTGGACGCGCCGACCACCGTCACGGTGTCGCTGTCCATGCCCGGTGGCCAGGACCTGGACTGGTACCTGTACTCCGCCTCCGACCTCAACCTGTACCTGGAGCGCGGCTACACCACGAGCAACCCGGAGCTGGGCAGCTACAACGTCTCGGGGGCGGGCACCTACTACGTCAAGGTGGTGGGCTACGCGGGCGCCACCGGCAGCTACTCGCTCGACGTGACCGGAGCCGGCGTCCAGCCGTAGCCGTCAGCAGGGCTCCCGGGCGCGCGCTCGAAAAACCTGTCCGACTGTCGGACAGGTTTTCGCACCGCGCGCCCGGGAGGTCGTGCTCGCGAGGTGGCGGCGAGCCCCCTGAAGGCACCTGCTTCAGGGGGTCAGTGGGAGGGCCGCTCCTTCCCATTCGGATGGAACACCGTGGGCTCCCACTCCTCTCCCTCCGCCACGGTGGGCTTGTTCTGGGGCGGGGTGCCCGGGTCTCCGGGGAGGGCGGAGGGCCGGCCGTAGTCGCGCTCGTAGATGCGCAACACGGCGAGGAAGAAGGCCACGATGAGCGGCCCCAGCAGCAGGCCGATGGCGCCGAAGACGGACAGGCCCCCGAGCAGGGCGAAGAAGACGATGGCGCCGTGCATGTGCATGCCGCGCTTGGCGAGCAGGGGCTTGATGACGTTGTCGGAGAGCCCCACCACGACGAGTCCCCAGATCGCCAGGAACAGGGCGGCCCAGGGATGGCCGGTGGCCAGCAGCAGCAGGGCGGCGGCCAGGCACACCACGGCGGCGCCGACGGCGGGGATGAGGGCGAAGAAGAACGTGATGGCCGCGAAGAAGATGGGGACCGGCACCCGGGCGATGAGGTAGCCCACCAGGGCCGCCACCGCCTGCACGCCCGCGGTGGCGATGCTGGACACCAGCACCGCCTTGGTGACGCGGCGGAACTCGGTGAGCAGCTCTATCGTCTGCCCGCGCTTGAGGGGGGACACGCTCTCCAGCCACGCGACGAGCTCCTTGCCCTGCACCAGCAGGAAGTACAGCGCGATGAGCATCATCACGGTCTGGAAGACCACCGAGCCCGTGGTCATCACCACCCCGCCCACCGTCTGGGCCGCGGTGGAGCCCCGGGTGCTGAGCTGCTCCTGCAGGGTCTGCCACAGTCCGGCGCTCTCCGCCTGGAAGCGGTCCAACATCCGTCCGGCGGGTTCTCGCAGCGGGCCGGGGACGTAGGTCAGCAGTCCTTCCAGCCCCCGCTGCTGGACCACGGTGGAGATGAAGTTCACCCCCTCGATGAGCTCCGAGACGATGAAGGCGGTGAGGCTGGCGAGCGGCGCCAGGAGGGCCAGGACGAAGCCCACGCAGATGAGGCTGGCGGACAACCCGGCCCGCCCCCTGAAGTGCAGCGTCAACCACCTCTGCAGGCCCTGGAAGGCTCCGGCGAGCACCGCGGCCAGGAAGAAGGCCTCGAGGAAGGGCGAGGCAACCACCAGCACCAGGGCGATGGACAGCAGGATGAGCCCGATGAAGACCCGCCGGGCGACTTTTTCCGAGGCCATGGTCGGACGATGGGGGCGCCCCCCAGCGAGCGGAAGGGGTGGGGGTCCGCCCGGTTGGCTGCTCGTGACGGCGGCTCGGTACTTGGGGAAGCGGGCAGGCCGGGTAGAGTACGCGCCCCATGCCGTCACTCGACTCGAACCTCTTCCCCCTCTGGCTCATCCAGGTGCTGAGCACCCTCCTGCTCGCCATCACCTTCCTGCAGTCCGGCCTGGACAAGGTCTTCGACTGGAAGGGCAACCTGGGGTGGCTCACCGGACACTTCTCCAAGAGCCTCTTGCGCGGGGTGGTGGTCCCCATGCTGCTCACCCTCACGGTGATGGAATTGGCCTCTGGCGCGGTGAGCGCGGCCGGGGTGGTGTCGCTGGTGCTGTCCGGGAGCACGCGGGTGGCCATGTGGGGCGCGGCCCTCTCCGGGCTCTCCTTCGTGGCCCTCTTCTTCGGCCAGCGCATGGCCAAGGAGTACGCGGGCGCTGCCGCCCTGGTGCCCTACTTCCTCGTCAGCCTGGTCGCCCTCTTCGCCCTGCGCGGCTGAAGTGTCCGGCGTTAGGCAATCCTGAAGGGCGGGAAGCCGCCCGCCGTAGTACGCTGGCCCCCCGGCCACCCTCCAGGGGGCTGGGGGAGGCCCATGGAACGGCTGCGCTTCTTCCTGAATGACCGACCCGTCGAGGAGACGGGACTCTCTCCCACCACGACCCTGCTGCGCTACCTGCGGGACAGGGCGCACCTGACCGGCACCAAGGAAGGCTGTGCCGAGGGCGACTGCGGGGCCTGCTCCGTCGTCGTGCTGGAGCACGATGGCCAGGGGGCACCGGCCCTGCGCGCGGTGAACGCGTGCCTGGTGCTGCTGCCCATGGTGCAGGGCAAACGCGTGTACACGGTGGAGTCGCTCAAGGAGAGCGGGAAGTACCACCTCGTCCAGGAGACGCTGGCGCGCGAGCTGGGCTCTCAGTGCGGCTACTGCACGCCGGGCGTCGCCATGTCGATGCTGGAGGCCTGCCACCGCCGCGACCTGGACGAGCCCTGGAAGCTGGACGCGCAGCTGTGCGGCAACCTCTGCCGCTGCACCGGCTACCGGCCCATCCGCGAGGCCGCCACCCGCGTGGCCGGCCTGCGCCCCCAGGACCGCTTCGCCCGAGCGCTCGCGGAGACGCAGCCCGAGCCCATGGACCTCTCCTACGAGGCCGGTGCCCAGCGCTTCTTCACCCCCGGCTCGCTGGACGCGCTCTGGGACGTGCTGGACAAGCACCCGGAGGCCCGCTTCGTGGTGGGCGGCACGGACCTGTCGCTGGAGGTGACCAAGAAGTACGCGGAGCCCCCGCTGCTGGTGTCGCTGGAGGCCCTGCCCGAGCTGCGCGCGCTGGAGCCTCGAAACGGCGGACATCGCCTGGGCGCCTCGGTGCGGCTGACGGACCTGGAGGACTACGCGCGCGCCGCGAGCCCGCCCCTGGAGCGGATGCTGCGCTACTTCGGCTCGCGGCAGATCAAGAACCGCGCGACGGTGGGCGGCAACCTCTGCAACGCGTCGCCGATTGGTGACCTGGCGCCGGTGCTCCTCGCGCTCGGGGCCGAGGTGGTGCTGCGCTCGCGGGCGGGCGAGCGACGGATGCCGCTGGAGGACTTCTTCCTGGGCTACCGGCGCACGGCGCTCGGACGCGGTGAGGTGCTGGCGTACGTGGACGTGCCGGCGCAGCCCGAGGGGGCCCGGGCGCTCGCGTACAAGGTGTCCAAGCGGCGTGAGCTGGACATCAGTGCCGTGGCCGCGGGCTTCCGGGTGGTGGTGGACGGGGAGGGGAAGGTGACGGAGGCGCGGCTGGCCTACGGCGGCATGGCGGCCACGCCCGCGCGGGCCCGGCGCACCGAGGCCGCGCTGGTGGGCCAGCCCTGGACGGAGGCCACCGTGGAGGCGGCGCTGGTCCGGCTGGACGAGGACTTCAAGCCCCTGTCCGACCATCGAGGCTCGGCGTGGTACCGCGCCCAGGTGGCGAAGAACCTCCTGCGCGGCTTCTTCCTCGAGACACAGCAATCGCCCATGCCCCGGCTCGCGGAGCAGCACCCGGCCACGGTGCAGGTGAGGTAACCCGGATGAGCACGCTTCCTTCTTCTCCCGAGTCCGCCCGCGCCCAGCAGCCCGCGCCGGCCAGCACGCCCCTGCATGCCCCGGCCCCGCACGAGAGTGGCCTGAAGCACACCAGCGGCGAGGCCCTCTACGTGGACGACATGCCCCAGCCTCCCGGGATGCTGGCGGGGCACCTCGTCACCTCGCCGCACGCGCACGCGCGCATCCTCCGCAAGGACGCGACGAAGGCCCGCGCGCTGCCCGGTGTCCACGCCGTGCTCTTCGCCGAGGACGTGCCCGGGGAGAACCAGGTGGGCCCCGTCATCCACGACGAGCCCCTGCTCGCCGAGGGCGAGGTGCACTTCCTGGGGCAGACGGTGGCCGTGGTGTTCGCGGAGAGCGCGGACCTCGCCCGCCGCGCCGCCGCGCTGGTGGAGGTGGAGTACGAGGCGCTGCCCGCGCTGCTGACGATGAAGGCGGCGGTGGAGGCGGGGGCCTTCCTCTCGGAGCCGCACACCATCCGCCGGGGCGAGCCGGACGCCGCGCTCGCCGCCGCGCCGGTGCGCCTCTCGGGCGAGTGCATGACGGGCGCCCAGGACCACTTCTACCTGGAGACCCAGGTGTCGCTGGCGGTGCCCGGAGAGGACGAGTCGGTGCACCTGTGGTGCTCCACCCAGCACCCGTCCGAGGTGCAGGCCATCGTGGCCGGCGTGCTGCGGTTGGGACGGCACCAGGTGGTGGTGGAGGTGCCGCGCATGGGCGGCGGCTTCGGTGGCAAGGAGACGCAGGCCGCGCCCTTCGCGGCCCTGGCGGCCCTGGGGGCGCGCGTCACCGGGCGGCCGGCGAAGGTGTGGCTCAACCGCGACCAGGACATGGCCTCCACGGGCAAGCGTCACCCCTTCTGGGGCCGGTACGACGCGGGCTTCGACGCCGAGGGGCGGCTGCTCGCGCTGAAGGTGGAGCTGATCTCCGACGGTGGGTGGAGCTCGGACCTGTCGCGCGCCATCCTGGACCGGGCGCTCTTCCACCTGGACAACGCGTACTTCGTCCCGGCGCTGAGCTTCACCGGCCAGGTGGCCCGGACGAACCTGCCCTCCAACACGGCCTTCCGCGGCTTCGGCGGGCCCCAGGGCGTGTTCGTGATGGAGGAGGTGCTCAACCGCGCCGCCGAGCGGCTCGGGTTGGACCCCACCGTGGTGCGCGAGCGCAACTACTACAAGGACGCGCCCGCGAACGTCACCCAGTACGGCCAGGTCGTCGAGGGCAACCGCCTGCAGCGCATCCACGCGGAGCTGCTGGCCTCCAGCGACTATGCCCGGCGCCGCGCGGAAATCGACGCCTTCAATGCCAGCTCGCGGTGGACGAAGCGGGGCATCGGCTTCCAGCCGGTGAAGTTCGGCATCTCCTTCACCACGAGCTTCCTCAACCAGGCCGGCGCCCTGGTGGTCGTGTACACGGACGGCACCGTGCAGCTCAACCACGGTGGCACCGAGATGGGGCAGGGACTGCACACCAAGATGCGGGCCGTGTGCGCCCACGAGCTGGGCGTGCTCCCCGAGCGCGTGCGGGTGATGCACACCGCCACGGACAAGGTGCCCAACACCTCGGCCACGGCGGCCTCCAGCGGCTCGGACCTCAACGGGCAGGCGGTGAAGCAGGCGTGCGAGGTCCTCCGGGAGCGGCTGCGCCCGGTGGCGGCGCGGCTGCTGCAACTCGAGCGGGGCGGCGAGGCGGATGCGCTCGTCTTCGCCGGGGGCCGCGTCTTCCTGCACTCGCGCCCCGAGCGCTCGGCGTCCTTCGCCGAGGTGGTGCATGCCGCGTACCTCGCGCAGGTGTCGCTGTCGGCCACGGGCTACTACCGCACGCCGGACATCACGTACGACCGGGTGGCCGGGCGCGGGAAGCCCTTCCACTACTACGCCTTCGGTGCCGCCGTGGTGGAGGTGGAGGTGAGCGGCCTCACCGGCGAGCACCGCGTGCGGCGGGTGGACATCCTCCACGACGTGGGCACCTCGCTCGTGCCGAGCATCGACCGGGGCCAGGTGGAGGGCGGCTTCATCCAGGGCCTGGGGTGGCTCACGTGCGAGGAGGTGCTGTTCGACTCCAAGGGGCGGCTCCTCACGCACTCGCCGGACACGTACAAGATTCCGGCGGTGGGGGACGCGCCCGAGGACTTCCGCGTCTCGCTGCTGGAGCGCGCGCCGCAGGACGACACCATCCACGGCAGCAAGGCAGTGGGAGAGCCTCCCTTCATGCTGGCCATCGGCGCGGTGACGGCGCTGCGGCAGGCGGTCGCCGCCTTCGGGCCGCCGCGCACGCCGGTGGAGCTGGCCTCGCCCGCGACGCCGGAGGCCATCCTTCGCGCGGTGGAGCAGGCCCGGGCCGCGCCGCGCTGAGGCGGCTCAGAGCACCTTGCGCGGCTGGTAGAGGGTGTTGGCGAACAGGAGGCCCGCCACCAGGGCCACCGCCACCATGAGCATGGAGAAGGCGGTGTCCACGCCCGCGAGCACATCGCGGGCGAGCAGGGACTCCATGCTGCGGAACCCGATGCTGCCGGGCACCAGCAGCATGATGGCGGGCACCAGGGTGATGACGGTGGGCCGGTTGCGCGCCCGCGCGAGCAGGTTGGTGACGAGCCCCACGGTGAGCGCGCCGAGGAACGCGCCGAGCTGCGGCCCGAGGACCTGCGCACCCAGGCGGGAGCCCGCGTAGGAGAGCGTCCCGGCCACGGCGATCCACCCCCAGTCCCGAGGCCGGGCCCGGAAGAGGATGCTCACCGCGAACAGCATCAGCACGAGGGAGAGGGGCTCGGTCCACCCCGGGAGCGCGGGCACCGGGCCGAGCTTCGCGGGCAGCGGGAACAGCTCCGTCAACCGGGTGCCCAGCGCCACGCCGAAGCCGAGCTCCAGGAACACGAGCGCCGCGCCCATGAGCCGGGACGTGCCGGAGATGAGGTTGCGCGTGGCGAGCTCGTTGATGGCCACCGTGAGGCTGAGGCCGGGCAGCAGCACGATGAGGCCGGCGAGCGTGACGATCTGCACGGACAGGGGCCCCAGGAGGCTCGCCGCCACGACCGCGAGCGCCGAGGAGAGGACGGCGGCCACGGGCTCCAGCACCCAGACCGTCGAGGGCTTTCGCCGCGTCCACAGATCCAACCCGCCGATGAGGAGGCTGATGACCGCCGCCACGCCCATCTCCCGGGGGCCACCGCCGAAGAGCCGGGCCCCGCCGCTCGCCGCGAGCGCCCAGCACAGCAGGAGGAGGGCGTTGCCGTAGCGAGGGGGCTCGGAGAGGACGGCCTCCACGCGCTCCGCACCCTCCTCGGGGGAGAGCTCACCGCGGATGACCGAGTTCGCCAGCGCGTCCAGGTGGGCGAGCCGTCCGAGGTCCAGCTCCCCCGGCTCCACGCGGATGAGGCTGGTGCGCAGCGCCTCGGGAGGACCGAAGGACGCGAAGATGGAGGTGGGCGTGGAGAAGAAGCGAGCCTCCAGCCCCAACCGTTGCGAGACCAGCCGCATCTGCTCCTCCAGTTGGTGGGCCGGAGTGCCGTAGCGATGCAGCGCCTGTCCGAGCCGCAGCGTGAACGCCACCGCCGGCACCGGAGGCGGTTCCTGGAGTGCAACGAGTTGTTCCGCGGGGAGCACGGGGCGCACATGGCAGAGGCCCCCGGGGGAGTCAAACGAAGCCTCCGTGAAGGTTCGCCGCCAGCCTGTCCTCGGGCCAGCGTCCGAGGAGGCGCTCACCCGTCTCAGTCGTGAGCCATGTGCAGTACGGCAAAGGCGCGAAATCCCTTGGGGTCCGAACTGGCGAGCAGCTTGCAGAACGCCCGGAGAGCAGGCGAGCGCAGTTGAGGTTTCTCCAAGAGTTGGTATTTTCCCAATGTACGACGTTACAGGTCAACTCCGGGCAGGTGATGCCAAGAAGCTGGTCAGGCCATCCTGAAGGAGGGTGATTTCTTCAGCAATCACGCCGAAGACGAAATGCGAAAGGACGAGCTCTCACGAAGGGACGTGGAAAACGTGCTCCGCGGAGGCGTAGTGCGTGAGCCGGAGTGGGAGAACGGGAGCTGGCGGTACCACGTCGAGACTTCGATGATTCGCGTGGTCATCGCCTTTCGGACGAGAGCACGCTCGTGGTGGTGACCGCCATGCGGAGGAACCGGTGAACGACAAGTGTCTCATGTGCGGCACGCCCATGAAGGGGACCCGGGAGAACATCAAGGACGACCTCATCGGGTTGGATAACGTCACTTTGAAGGGGGTCATGGTCTACCGGTGCCCCAAGTGCGGCGAGCGCGAGGTGGGCATCTTCAAGATTGAAGAGCTGCACCGCCGTCTGGCCATGACGGTGGCCAGGCGTCGGGAGAAGCTCGGTCCGAAGGAGATCCGCTTCTTGCGGAAATACCTCGGGCTCTCCAGCAAGGACTTCGCGGACAAGATGGGGGTCGACAAGACGACCGTCTCCAAGTGGGAGCGCGTCGATGCTCCGGCGCCCATGGGTCAGCCTGCCGAGAGGCTCCTGCGGCTCATGGTGATGGTGGACAAGCCCATCGAGGAGTACCCGCTCGAGGAGACGGGACTCGTCGAGGCCAGGCCGGTCCGGATGGTTGCCGAAGAAGGCAAGGGCTCCGAAGCGTGGCGAATCGTTCCTGCCTCTTGACGAGAACGCTGCTTCGACGTGCTCTTGCGCCCCATGAGTGACTTCGCGCAGGGATTCATCGTGCTGGGAGCGGCCCGCACCAAGGTGCAGCGCTGGCTCGGCTCCCGCCAGTTGTCGGCCTTCCTCGCCGCCGGTCCGGGCAAGGCGCTGCGGCTGTGGCCCCACGCAGAGGGCGAGGCCGCCGAGGAGGCCGCGACCACCCTCTCCCGCGAGCTCCCCAAGAGCCGCGTCCTCGTCTTCTCCGTCACCGAGGACAGTCTGCGGGTCAGCGTCCACGTGGACGGGAGCTGCCAGACCCGCGAGGAGGTGGCCCTGCGGATGCGCACCGCGAAGCAGCTCTCCCAGGCCCATGCCGCCCTCCAGCGGGTGTCCACCGCCCTCGACTTCAAGGGCCACCGGCCCACGCTCCTGCGCGATGGGGACAGCCGCCCCGGGTTCCTCGCGCTCGCGGGCGTGAAGGAGGAGGACATCGACTCCCTCTCGTACGCGCGACTCGCGGAGGCTCGCCAGCACCCGGACTCCCCCGATGCCGCGCGCTTCCAGGACTTCAGCTACATCGACGCGCAGGGCAAGGCCCACGCCTTTTTCCCCGGTGCTCCGGCCCAGGAGGCCTGACGTCATGCTGTTCACCTCGCCGCTGACCACGCCTCGCCTGCTGCTGCGCGAGTTCGAGGAGGACGACTGGCGCGCCACCCACCCCTACGAGTCCGATCCGGAGGTGGTGCGCTACCAGTCCCACGGGGTCCGCACTCCCGAGGAGAGCCGGGACTACATCCGCCGCGTGAGGGCCGTGGCGCGTGAGACGCCCCGGCGCATCTATGACCTGGCCGTGGTGCTGCGTGATGGCAACCAGCTCATCGGGCGCTGTGGCATGAACATCACCGACCCCGAGCTGCGCGAGGCCACCCTCTGGTACATCCTCGACCGCTCTCAGTGGGGCCGGGGCTACATCCCCGAGGCGGCGCGGGCGCTCGTGGACTTCGGCTTCGGGACGCTCGGCCTGCACCGCGTGTGGGCAGACTGTGATCCGCGCAACCCCGCTTCCGTCCGGGTGATGGAGAAGCTGGGCATGCGCCAGGAGGCACACTTCCGCGAGAACGCCTTCATCAAGGGCGAGTGGTGCGACTCGCTCATCTACGCCGTCCTCGATCGGGAGTGGCGGGCACGCGCCGCGGCTCCGGTGGACGGCGGATAGCGCAAGGCCGGGCGAGGCGGTGGTCTCCCCGTCCGGCCTCGTGCGCTCCGCACCCTGCTCAGTGAATGGTGGAGGTGTAGTCGTCAAGCGGCGGCAGCGGCGGAATGGTGCCGCGCTCGCGCTCGCTCTCCGAGGCGGCGGACGCCTCGACTTCCTCCTCCTGGCCTGAGATTTTGCTCTCGAGCTGGTCGCCGAGGGTGGAGATGCGCTCCTTCACCTTGCTCTTGGCCGGCTCGAAGAGCTGGCGCTCGCGGTTGGTCACCGGGATGAAGCTGGCGAACAGCGCGCCGACCGCGAGGCCGCCGATGGCCAGCAGCACCGGGTTGTCTTTCACGGTGCCGTACCAGTCCGAGGCCTGGTGCCGCAGCTCGCCCCGATCCGGAATGCGCTCACGCAGCCCATGGGTCTTCTCCGTGGCCCGGTCCACGAGGTCGCTCGCGCGTCCCTTGAGCTCGGAGGCTTTCTCCTTCGCCGTGTCGATGACATCCGAGGCGCGAGCCTTCAGCCCGCCTTCTCCCGTGTCCACGCTGCCCACGTCCGTGCTGGTCCGCACGCCGATGTCGCTGCCCAGCGTGCCGCGCACGTCACCGGTGGGCCGCATCAGGCCACCTTCGGGGGCGGGCACCAGCTCCGGCGTCTCCAGGTCATAGCGGCCGTACATGCGCCGGCCCTGGTAGCCCATGTGCCCGCCGGACTCTCGGCGCACGTCGAAGGCCTTCTTCATCAGCAGCGAGCCGACCCCGGCGCCTAGAATGGCTCCGAGCATGCTCCATCCCTTGGGAGTGTCCGCTCGCTCCCTGATTTCCGTTGTCCTGCGCATGACCGCCTCCTTGGCGTGCGTCTTGATTTCGTCGACCTTCTCCGTCGCTCGCTCTCGGGCCTGCTCCTTGAAATCGGAGACCTTCTCGGCGGCGATCGCCTTGAGGTGCTCCGGTTCCATGCGGCGGGCCATTTCGTCGGCGAGCTCGCTCATGCGTGCCCGTGCATCTGAGATTTCACGGATTGGAACGTCCTGCTCGCCCATTGATTGTCCTCCTTGAGGGTCTGGATGGTTTTCTCGGGTGCGTGGAGCTTCTTCATGCGCTGGATGCCGGCGTAGGCGATGCCTCCACCCACGGCGAGGAAGAGCACCGTGACGATGAGGGCCGCGGCCCAGAAGGGCATCACCAGCGCCAGCGCGGTGCAGGCGAAGAGCATGAAGGCGATGCCTCCGATGAAGAGCAGCGCGCCACCCGCGCCCACCATCGCGCCGCCCGCCTTGAACTTCGTCAGCTCATCGCGCAGCTCGGTCTTCGCGAGGGTGACTTCCGCGCGGATCAGCCGCTTGCCCTGGTCGAAGAACTCACCCAGGAGCGAGCCGAACTCACGGCCCGACGAGCCATCGCCCGGGACGGTGCGGTCCTCGTAGCGGGGGCTGCCTCGGTTGTCTGTGTTGTAGGGCTGCATCGTGTCCTCCCTATTCCTTCAGGACTCGGGCAGCGAGGAACCCCACGGCGATGCAGCCGGCGAAGAAGGGCACGGGCCGCTCGCGGATGAATTGCCGGGCCTCCTGCACCAGTTCCTCGGTGGAGCCGTTCTCGATGCGGTCCGAGAACTTGCGGACGTAGCCCACGGCGCCACCCAGCAACTGCTGCGAGAAGCCCTCGGTGTTCCGCGAGGCGTTCTCCAACGTGGAGACGAAGCCGTGCAGGCCCTTGATGAGATCTTCCTTCTTGTTGTCCACCTGGTGGTAGACCCGCTCCCGGGTCACTCCGGTGACGCGCTTCACCTGCTCCTTGCCCTGGGCGGTGATGCCGATGTCTGACTGCTGGGACGAGACCTCACTGGAGCCTGGCGATGCGCCGGTGCTGCTGCCGGCATGGGTGGTGCCCTGGATTCCTCCTTCAGTCACGGTTGCCATGCAGTCTCCTCCGAGTAGGTTGGGAATGGATGCTGCGCATGCCGGGGCTGACCCACACATGGTTCAAGGTAGGCATGCGTGGGCAAGTGCCAGGAATCAGGTCGGGCGCGCTCGTGTGGCGGGCAGCGGAGGGGCGCACGCGGGGTCGGGGAATAGAAGATACGGACGCTGGAGAAGGAGTCGGGGATGGCGAGGAAGTCGAAGACGCCGCGGTGGCTGGAGGCCGCGCGTCGGCGCAAGGAGCCGGTGCCGGAGGGAAGCCGCGTGGACTGGCTCGCGCGTGCGCTGGGGCGAGCGGGAGTGCTGCCCCGGGCCGAGGCGGAGCAGGCCATCCAGGAGGGCCGCGTGGAGGTGGACGGACGCGTGGAGCGAGACCCCTTCGCGCCGGTGCACGCGGGGAGCGCGGTGCGGGTGGAGGGGCAGCCGCGCTCGCTGGAGGCGCGGACGCTGGTGCTGATGTTCCACAAGCCCGCGGGCGTGGTGGTGGCGGGGCACGACCCCGAGGGCATCGGAACGGTCTTCGAGCGTCTACGGGCGGTGCTGCCGCCGGAGCTGCGCGGTTACGAGTGGTACGCGGTGGGGCGGTTGGACCGGGACACGACGGGGTTGCTGCTCTTCACCAACGAGGAGCGACTGGTGGCGCACGCGACCTCTCCGGAGACGCACGTCTCCAAGCGGTACGTGACGGAGGTCGAGGGACAGCCCTCGGAGGAGGCCCTGCGAGGCTGCGCGGAGGGCGTGGTGCTCGAGGATGGGCCCACCCGGCCAGCGGGGGCTCGGCTGCTGACTCCCAGTCGGGTCGAGCTGGTGCTCACCGAGGGACGGCACCACCAGGTGAAGCGGATGCTGGCGGCGGTGGGGCACCCGGTGCGGACGCTGCACCGCGAGGCCGTGGGCGAGGTGACGCTCGACGTGCCGGAGGGCTCCTACCGGTTGCTCACGGACGCCGAGGTGCGACAGGGCCTCGACTTCCAGGGGCCCGCGTAAGGACCCGCTCCCCCTGGACGAGGGCCACGGCCCGAGCGCGCTCGGCCAGCTCCCGGCTCGCGGGCAGCTCCCGCCCGAGCAATCGCGGGACGGCCAGCGCGAGGCTGACGGAGTTGGTGAGGACACACCCGCGCACGTCCTCCAGCCGCTCCAGCGGCACCGCGCGCTCCACGACGGGCATCTCCCCGAGCCGCCCCTCCTCCAGCAGTACGGAGCGGATGATGCCCGGGAGGCACGGGGCCTCCAGCGGCGGCGTCACCACCGCGTCCTCCACGAGGAAGAACAGGTTCCCGTTCGGCGCCTCGCAGAGCTCCCCGAGCTCGTTGCAGAAGACCGTTCCCCGCCCGAGGTGCGCGTACTGCCGGAGGTACGAGACGCTCTTGTGCTTCAGCGTGGGGTCACCCCGTCGGTAACCCTGGCGCTCCAACTCATCGTGGACGCGACCCTCGCGCAGGGTGCGCTCGTGGTCGCTTGGGAGGGGACGGAAGGACAGCAGCAGCCGGCCATCTCCCGCCACCAGCTTGCCCACGCCGGTGAAGCGCGGCCCCAGGCTGGCATCCGCCTCCAGGCATCGGCGCAGGGCCTCGAGGACGGCCTCGGCGGTGAGGGCTTCCGGCGGGGGAGGGCGCACGCAGTCGTGATGGGCCGCGAGACTCGCCCGCAGCCGTGCGAGGTGCCGCTCGAGGAACATCGGGGCGCCCTCGGTGACGAGGAACGTCTCGAAGAACCCCGCGCCGAAGAAGAAGGACTGGAGGAAGTCCTGGAGCCGCAGGTCCCCCAGCCTTCGCACCTCTCCGTTCACCGCGACGGTTTCCATCATCAGAGCCGTGCCTCCAGGAACCGGGCGAGCAACTGGTTCCCGTGCGGCGTGAGGAAGGACTCGGGATGGAACTGGATGCCCTCCAGCCACGGGTACTCGCGGTGCCGCAGGCCCATCACCAGGTCGCCGCACCAGGCCGACACCTCCAGGCAGTCCGGGAGGCTCGCCCGGTCCACCACCAGCGAGTGGTAGCGCGCGGCGACGAACGGGTTGGGCAGACCCCGGAAGACACCCCGGCCATCGTGGTGGATGTCGGCCGTCTTGCCGTGGACGGGCACCGGGGCCCGGACGACGCGCCCGCCGAACACCTGTCCGATGGACTGGTGACCCAGGCACACCCCGAGCACGGGCACCCGGCCCGCGAAGGCGCGGATGACGTCCAGCGAGATGCCGGCCTCGTTCGGAGTGCACGGGCCCGGGGAGATGACGATGTGGTCCGGCCGCAGCGCCTCCACGTCGGCGAGGGTGAGGGCGTCGTTGCGCACCACCTTCAGCTCCGCCCCGAGGCTGCCCAGCGCCTGGACGAGGTTGAAGGTGAAGGAGTCGAAGTTGTCGATGAGCAGCATCATGCCGCGTCCTCCACCGGGCGCGCGGACAGCGCGAGCAGCAACGAGCGCGCCTTGTGCAGCGTCTCCTGGTACTCGCGTCTCGGCTCCGAGTCGTGGACGATGCCCGCGCCCACCTGCACCCAGGCCCGGCCGCCCTTCAGCACCATCGTGCGGATGACGATGTTCAGGTCCAGCTCGCCCGTGAAGCTCAGGTAGCCGAGCGAGCCCGTGTAGAGCCCTCGGGCATGTGGCTCCAGCTCGGTGATGAGCTGCTGGTGCGAATCTTCGGCACGCCCGGTGATGGTGCCGCCCGGGAACACCGCCGCCACCACGTCGAGCGGCTCCACGCCCGGGGCCAGCCGGCCCACCACCTCGGACTCGATGTGGATGACGTGGGCGTACTCGATGATTTCCATCAGCTTCGTCACCTGGACGCTGCCGTAGGCGCAGACGCGCCCCAGGTCGTTGCGCTCCAGGTCCACCAGCATCGCGTGCTCGGCGCGCTCCTTCTCGTTGGTGCGCAGCTCGTGGACGAAGCGCGCGTTCTCCTCCGGCGTGCCCTTGCGGCGCGTGCCCGCGATGGGCCGGGTGATGGCCTGGCCGTCCTCCACCCGCACCAGCCGCTCGGGCGAGGCGCTCACCACCTCGACGCCGTCCACCTCCAGGTAGCTGGCGAAGTGGACCGGGTTGAGGGCGGACAGCGCCTCGTACAGCGCCAGCGCGGGCAGCCTCGGCTCCACCTCCAACCGCTGCGAGAGGTTGACCTGGTAGGTGTCTCCCGCGCGGATGTACTCGCGCACGCGCTCCACCGCGCGCAGGTAGTCCTCCTGGGTGAAGTTGGAGCGCCACGCCACGTCCGGCGTCTGCCCGTCCGCGAGGTGCCAGGAAGGGGCAGGAGGCTCGGTGGCCAGGACACCACGCACCACGCGCTCCAGCGCCTCCACCCGCCGGGTGCAGTCGTCGTAGTCGTCGCCCGTGGCCACCACCAGCGCGTGCCCCTCCTGGTGATCCACCGCCACGAAGGTGTCCACGAAGTCGAGGGCGATGTCCGGCAGGCCCAGGTCGTCGTTCGGGTGGCGCGGGAGGGACTCGAAATAGTGGGCGGCCTCGTAGGCGAAGAAGCCCACCGCGCCGCCGCAGAAGAGGGGCATCCCCGGCAGCCGCACGCCCCGCCAGCGCTTCAGCAGCTCGCGCAGGGTGGACAGGGGCTCACCCGGATGCGGCTCGCCGTTCACCTCGCACCGCGAGCCCTTGGCCCGGAAGGTGAGGAAGGGCTTTGCCCCCACGTAGGAGTAGCGGCCCTCGGTGGAGGCGCGGGTGCTCTCCAGGAGGAAGCGATGTCCCGGGGGCAGGGCTCGCAGCAGGTCCAGCGGTCGGAGCCCGTCACTCGCGAGCCGGCGGACCAGGGGGACCTGGTTGTAGCCCTCCGCCACGAGGGCCTCGAAGCGCTCACGAGACAGCGGGGGCGGGGGAGGGGAGCGGGGAACCGACATGCGCGGGGGGCTTGTAGCAGAGGAGGCCGGGCTCGTGCTCCGAGCTCCTGCTCTCGCCCCGGAGCCGGTTGCTGGGGTTCAACCCGAGGGGATGGAACCCCTCCTCCCGCTCCGCTCAGTGGTGGGTGTTGCCCGCCGCCTGCGGCTGATAGGGGACCGAGATGATGCGCAGGCGCTTGTGCTTCCCCCCGGGCAGCAACCACTCGATTTCCTGCCCCACCGAGAGCCCGAGCAGCGCCGCACCCACGGGCGCCAGCACGGATACCCGTCCCTGCTCAAGGGAGGCATCCTTCGGGTACGAGAGCGTCACCTCGCGCGTCTCGTGGGAGTCCTCGTCCCTGTAGACGACGCGGCTGTTCATGGTGACGACGTCCGGTGGAACCTCGGAGGGTTCGACCACCACGGCGCGCATCAGCTCCGCGTCGAGCACGTCCGCCCGGTCGCCCGCGGTCGTGTCGATGAGGGTCCGCAGCCGCTCCATGTCGGACGACGTGACGACGATCTTCGGCTCTAGCGTGCTCATGACGTCTCAATCCTTTGACCCAGCGTGTGGCCGGTCAACCAAGCTCGGTCCAAGCCCTGCCTGCATGGCGGCTGGGCGTCGGGTATCGGACGTCCCACCAGGGGGGGCCCTGACGGCTCGTCAGGGATTGGTCAGTGGCTGGGAGAAGGAACGCAGTGCGTCGAGCACCGAGGGCTCCTGCGCGCCGTTGAAGTGACGCGCACCGGGCACGAGCACCACCTCGGCGCCGAGGCGCTCCCGCCAGAGGCGGCCGTTCTCGCGGAAGTCCGAGGTGAAGGGGTCGTTGTCGGACAGCAGGACGACGAAGCGGCGCGAGGCGGCCCGGGCCCGCGCGAGGTCCACCGGCGTGTCCGTCCACGGGCGGAGGCTGTCCCACGGCTTGTCCACGCTCCACCAGCCGGCCACGAGCAGCACGCCGTCCACGGTACAGCCCGGAGGCAGCGTCGCGAGGTAGCGCAGCACCGCCTGGCACCCGACGCTGTGTCCCAGGAGCACGGTTCCGGACGCGGGCGACGGGCTCACGGCGGTGGTGAGCGCGGAGACCCAGGCGTCGATGGTGGGCTGCTTCGGGTCCGGCATGTCCAGCGCGCGCACAGTGTCGAATCCCGAGGGCCGTTCGAGCATGAGCCAGGGATAGAAGTCCGAGTCGGAGTGACCGGCCCAACGGGGGACGATGGTGAGGGTGCGGGTCATGGCGACAACCGGGCATAGCACCTCCCGTCCGCGGGCGGTGCGCTCTAGGCTCGGGAGCATGCACCTCTCCACCGTTCGTGTGGTCTTCCTCGTGGTCTCGTGTCTGTGGGTGAGTGCCTGCGGCCATCGGAGCGCAGCGGCTCGCCCGACGTTCAGGCTCCTGCAGGACTCGCGCTGCGATCCCTGTGATATCGAAGTGCTCGCTCGGCAGGTCGCGGGCGGCGATCGCCGTGGACTGCGGGTGGGCACACGAGGAGGCGCAGCGGGAGACCGCCGTCGCGTGTGCCCGAAAGGCAGAGGCAGCGGGAAAGCCCTTCCATGTGGGCTTCGACCTGGCCGGTATCGACTCGACCATCCGCGCCGCGTTCGTCCGCCGGACGGATGGGTCGTTGTCGAGGCTCTGGTACGACAGTGATCCCGCGGGAGGGGGTCGGAAATGTGCGGCCGTCGTCTCACAGAGGCCCTGCACCTCTCTGCGTCCAGACCCCGAGGAGCCCACCACCCTGACGTGTGAGCCGGCGGGGACGGGGCACACCGTCTGCAATGAGGCGTTCTCGCCCGACAGGAGCTGGGGCCCTCCGCGGGACGCCAGCGAGCTGCGATGTGAGCCGGATTACGACGAGCTGGTGTGCGTGAGGAAGCAAGGCAAGGCCGGGAACCTGCCCGCGGGTACGGCGTTGCGCTGCAAGTCATTCCCCTCGGGGACGTTCCAGTGTGTGAAGGAGGACGTGCCGGGGCTCGCCGGGAAACCGTGAACCCGGGCTCCGGATGGGAGAGAATGCCGGCGCCATGACCGCGCCTCGCGACCCCATCTACCTCGACCACAACGCGACGACGCCGGTGCTGCCCGGAGGTGCGTCGACGCGATGCTGCCGTACCTGCGCGAGCACTTCGGCAACCCGTCGAGCGCGCACGTCTACGGGCGCGGGCGCACGAGCGCCGTCGACGCGCGCGCGGGCGCAGGTGGCGGCGCTGCTCGGCTGCGCAGCCGGACGAGATCGTCTTCACGTCGCGGCGGGACCGAGGCCGAACAACCTCGCGATCCGCGGCGTCGCGGACGCGCTCGCCGGAGAAGCGGCACCTCGTGACCTCGGTCATCGAGCACCCGGCCACCGCGGAGCCGTGCGCGTGACCTGGAGCGCACGGCGTGCGGGTGACGTCGCGTCGCGCGTGGACGAGCACGGGCGGGTCCGTGTCGCCGAGGCGGTGCGCGCGCGCTGCGACGACGACACGGCGCTCGTCACGGTGATGCACGCCAACAACGAGACCGGCGTGCTGCAGCCGATCGCCGAGATTGCGCGACGTCGCCCGCGCGCGCGGGCGCGCTGGTGCACACCGACGCGGCCCAGTCCGTCGGCAAGATGCCGCCACCGTGTGGACGAGCTCGGCGTCGACCTGCTCTCGGTCGCCGGGCACAAGCTCTACGCGCCCAAGGGCGTCGGCGCGCTGTACGTGCGCCGCGGGTACGCCGCTGCGCCCGGTGCTGCTCGGCGCCGGGCACGAGCGCGGCCTGCGCCCGGGCACCGAGAACGTGGCCGTCCATCGTGGGGCTCGGGGTCGCGTGCGAGCGTGGCCCGCCGCGACCTGGAGGCAGGAGGCCGACGCGGGTGCGCGCACTGCGCGACGAGCTGCTGGGAGCGGCTGCGGACGCGCGTCCCCGGGCTCGCGCTCAACGGTCATCCCGACGGAGCGGCTGCCCAACACGCTGAACGTGCGCTTCCCCGGCGTGAGCGGCGCGGCGCTCCTGGCGGCGACTCCCGAGGTCGCCGCGTCCACGGGCTCGGCGTGCCACGCGGGCGAGGAGTCCGCTTCCTCCGTGCTCACGGCGATGGGCGTCGAGCCGCGAGCGGCGCTCGGCTCGGTGCGCCTGTCCCTGGGGCGGACGACGACCCGGGAGGACGTGGTCGCCGCCGCGCATGCCCTCGCCGAGGCCTGGACGCGTCTGAGCCAGGTGCGGTGAGCTGGTTCAACAGGCGTCCCTGCTCGGTCGGCTGCCCCCTTCTCGATGGGGCACCGGGGGCGGTGTGGGCAATAACGGTCGCAATCGCCATCTTCCTCTGTGGCCTGGTGCCCCATGGGAAGGCGAGGAATGGCCTCACTCGGAGAGCTGCTCTGCAACCATACCGACGAGCTCGTGCAACGGTGGTACGAGCGGTGGTGTCAGGAGGGGCCCGCGATCCCGGAAATGACGGAGGCCGCAATCAAGAACCACCTGCCCGTCCAACTCCGGACCATCGGCGGTGCGCTGCGCGAGGGAGGAGCCTCTGAGTCTCCCCGGAAGTTGTGGGAGCACCACGGACGGATGGACCCCGAGCAGCGCGTGCGCGATGCGGTGCCCATCGAGGAGGTGGTGCGCGAGTACGCCTACGTCATCGAGGCGGTCCGCATCTGGCTTGACGAGCGGGACGAGCAGGTTTCCGTCCAGGATTACTCGTTCTTCTCCATCGCCATCTTCGATCTCGCCGCCGAGTCGGCGCGCCGGTTCGCGAAGTACCAGGCGGAGGAGGTGGCCCGTGAGCGCTCGGAGTACGTGGCGGGCATCGCACACCAGTTGCGCACGCCTGTCTCCACGCTGAACCTGTATGTCCAGCAGCTAGAAAGAGGGCAGGGCGCGCCGGACACCCGGGCCGTGGAGCGGCTACGCCGCACGGTGGGCCGGCTGAGCCGGCTTGTCGACGGCATCCTCCGGCTGGAGCGCTTCAAACCCGAGGAGCTGCCGGTCCACCCGGAGACCCTCGCCCCGGCCCAGGTCATCGACCAGCTCGTCGCGGATTACGAGCACGATGCCAGCGGCAAGGGCTTGCGGCTCGACATCTCCGCCAACCGGTCCGCGCGCATGCGGGTGGACCGGGACCTGTTGGTGGACGCGCTCGGAAACCTCATCCAGAACGCCATCAAGTACACCGAAAAGGGCTTCGTGCGCGTCACGCTGGAGGAGCAGGAGGACGAGGTGGTGTTCAAGGTGGAGGACTCCGGCCCCGGCATCAGCCCCGAGCGCCAGCGAGAGCTTTTCCGGCCCGTGCGGCCCGGGCAACCCGGTGGCGTTGGGCTGGGCTTGAGCATCGCTTTCCGTGCCGCGGTGGCGCAGGGCGGGACGCTGGAACTGGAGAGCGAGCTGGGCCGGGGCAGCACCTTCCGTCTGCACCTGCCCCGGGCCGTGCGTGCGCGGGAGGGGCAGACCGAGGGACTCGTGGAGACTTCCCTCGAGAATGACGCTTCACCGACGGCTCATTAGCCATGCGCCGATGTAGACGCCGGACTTCAAGCATGAAGGCAAAGCCCCCTGGAATGCAGTGGGACCCGAGCTGCCCTACACGGACAATTGATGATGGCCACGCCAATGAGCAGCTTGCTCGATTGAACGGCTACCTGATTCACCCTACCAGATACTTCCTCTCTCGGAGATAGTCCGGGCCCGGGTGGCAATCTACGGTGAGGATGACGATAGATGGGGTCCGGCTTCGGTGTACGCCATCTGCGACGTGCAGGACGGCAACTACCTGCTGGTGGATGTGGCCCGGCAGGAGAATGGCCGCTATCCCGTTATCGACGGCTGGCACGAGGCGTGGCCGGACCCGAAGTATTGCGATCAGATCGCCACCTCCTTCTCGGACTTCCTGGTGCGGGCACTTCGTGATGGTCGCGCCTACTGGCTGAAGAATGAGACCGGCTGACGCCGAGCCTCAGGAGTCACCGGGTTCTACCGACGGCTGCCGTTACTCAGGATGGGGAGGTGTAGTTGTCGCTGAGCAGGGACACGTTCAACAACGTGCGAGCCGTCCATTCGCCTGGACTGTCCCGGCGCGTAGAGCGACCTGTCGGGGGCGTGCAGTCACCGCTACGCCGTTTGACCGCCGTCGATCACCATGGCGTGTCCGACGACGAAGGCGGCCGGTTCCGAACACAGCCAGACCACCGCCGCGGCGATCTCTTCGGGCTGCCCCATGCGACCGACCGGCTCCTGGGAGATCACGCGCTGCCTGCCTTCTGCAGTGCCGCCGGTAAACCGATCCATCATCGGCGTGGCGATGATCCCGGGACATACTGCGTTGATGCGTAGTTTCGAGCTCGCGTAGTCGAGCGCAGCCGACCGGGTGAGACCGATCACGCCATGCTTCGCCGCAGCGTAGGCGGCTTGACCAGCAAAGCCCTTCACGCCAGCGCCCGAAGAGGTGTTGATGATCGCCCCACCGCCTTGCTCGAGGATCAGCGGGATCTCGTACTTCATGCAGACAAACACCGCTCGCAGATTGATGTTGACGATCCGGTCCCACTCCTCCTCTGTGAGGTCCGCCGTCGCCGTGATCGCCTGCTCCACCCCTGCGTTGTTGAACGCGAAATCCAGGCGCCCGAAGACCTCGATGGTCTTACCCAGCGCCGACTGCACGTCCTCCGTGCGCGTGACATCACACTTCACGGCGAGGGCTCGCCCGCCGACCTCTTCGATCAAGTGGGCCGTTTCCTGTACGTGCTGCTCCGAGAGCCCGGTGGCCACCACGCTGGCGCCCCCTCGCGCAAATGCCAGCGCCGTGGCGCGGCCGATTCCAGTTCCGGCGCCGGTCACGAATGCCACTTTGCCGTCGAAGTCCCTCTTCTCTTCCGATGTACTCATGGTCTTTCCTCCACTCAGCGCAGCCGACGCGCTCAACGCATTCCCGGGGTGCGCGCTTCTGTTCAGCGAAGATGCTCGTTGAAGAACGACGTGAGCTTGTCCCAGGGGATGAGCTGCACGCGGTCGTACAGATCCACGTGGCCGGCACCCGGTACGATGTAGAGTTCCTTCGGTTCGGCGGCGCGGCGGAACGCTTCCTCGCTGAAGTACCGTGAGTTGGCGACCTCGCCCGCGATGAGGAGGAGCGGGCGCGGGGAGATCATCTCGAGGTGCTCGAACGGGTAGAACTGCATCAGCGCGCCGTTGCTGGTCAATGACATGGCCGTCGTCGAGCGGGGGTGCTGGCCGCGCGGCGTGCGGTAGTAGTCGTAGAACTCCTTCGCAGCGTCGGGCGAATCGGCGGTGATCTTCTCGGGTGTCCCGATGACGTACTTCTTCTCGCCGCCCTCGGCCTCGATCCAGCGCTGCTGGGCGATGTCCTCGAGCGCGTTCCTGCGATCCGCCTCGGACATCGTGTCGCCAAAGCCTTGCCGGCGATCGCGCCCCATGTCGTACATGCTGACCGTCGCGATGGCCTTCATCCGCGGGTCGATCTGCGCCGCACTGAGCGCGAATCCGCCGCTGCCGCAGATGCCGATGACGCCGAGGCGGTTCCGGTCGACCAGCGGGTTCAGGCCGAGGTAGTCCACGGCGGCGCTGAAATCCTCGACGAAGGCTTCCGGTGACGCGATGAAGTGGGGCTGGCCGCCGCTCTCTCCGTTGTAGGAAGCGTCGAAGGCCAGGGTGACGAAGCCTCGCTCGGCCATCGTCTGGGCGTAGAGCCCCGACGTCTGTTCCTTTACGCCACCGAACGGGTGTCCGACGACGATGGCGGGGGAGCGCTTCTTCCGGTCCAGGTTCTTGGGTACGTACAGATCAGCGACGAGCTTGATACCGAGTCGATTGTTGAAGGACACCTTCTCGTGATTCACCAGAGCGCTTTGCGGAAAGGTCTTGTCCCAGACCCCGGTGCCCTGCGCGAACGCAGCGCCTCGCGTGGGATGCGCCGCACTCTGGCAAGCGAGCGCCCCCAGGGCGGCAGCGACACCTGCCAACTTCACAAGGTGGCGTCGGCTGACGCTCAGGCCTACGGATTGCTTTGGAGCCGCGTTTTCCGCGGCATCAGACCTGGTTTCCATCGTTGATCTCCTTGTCGTGACGTCATCGCCGCAGTCGCTGTTGCCCTCCTGACCGCTGCAACAGGAACATGCGCTCGCTCTCGTCAACGAACTAGGCGTCGGTTGATGGATGGGCTGTTAAGCGGAGCTTGACAGTGCGCGACGGCGTCGGCCGGCGGGTCGGCGCGTTGAAATCGCCCCGGTTTCGACGACCTCGACGGCGAGGCCGGAGATGGCCTCAAGGCTGAGGCCGCGTCTTCGCCGACGGCGGCTTCCCGGTCAGCTCACGAACCGTCTCGACGAAGAGCCGGAGCGGGGCGGAGCTCTGGGCTCGACTGGGATAGTAGAGAAAGAAGCCGGGAACAGCCGCAGCGTACGGCTCGAGCACGCGCCGAAGACTTCCCGTGCGGAGCTGCTCGTTGACCAGAGGTTCCATCGCGTACGCCAGGCCGAGCCCCTGCTCAGCCCATGCCGTGCAGAAAAGACCGTCATTGACGACAAGGCTTCCTCGAACCGGAACGCGCCACGTCCGGCGGCCCCGTTCGAACTCCCACGCATACAGCGAGCCCGTGGTGTCCGAGCGAAACGTCAGGCACTCATGATGAAGGAGATCTTCGGGGCGCTCTGGAGTCCCGTGCTTGTCGAGGTAGTCGGGGGCACCGATGACGATGAACCGAAAGGAGTCGGTGAGTCGGACGCTCACCATGTCGCGCTCGACGAACTCACTCAGGCGAATGCCCGCGTCGTAGCCCTCACCGACGATGTCCACCCGTCGATCTTCGAAGACAAGCTCGACCTCGATGCGAGGATGGCGCTCTCGGAACTTCGGCAAGACGGGCTCGATCACGAAGTGGAACGCTGAGCGGGGCACCGTCAACCGCACGCGGCCGACCACCTCCCCAGGTTTCGCGGTGACCTCCGTGAGTGCCGCGCGCACCTGTGCGACGGCCGGGCCCGCAGACTCCAAGAGGCGCCTTCCCGCATCGGTGAGGGACACGCTGCGCGTCGTGCGTGCAACGAGGGTCACTCGGAGCTCCTCCTCGAGCTGGCGCACGCTTTGGCTCACCGCCGAGCGCGAGACACCGAGCTCGCGTGCGGCGCCGCTGAAGCTCCGCGACCGAGCGACGGCGAGGAAGGCTTGGAGCTGGGGAAACAGGGTCGTGTTCACGGGCTGGGCCTGCGATCTACATCCCCGCCCCAGTGACGATTGTCAATCCTGGCTTAACAGCCCATCCCGCACCCGGGCCTTCTCCGTGCGGCCGCGGAGGCGCATGTTTCTTCCACGAGCCACGACGAAAGGAACTGCCATGCGAGCCACCGTTCTCTACAGGCCCGGTGACGTACGTTTCGAAGAGCGAGCCGACCCGAAGATCCTCACGCCGACGGACGCCGTCATCCGGATCTCGGCCACGTGCGTCTGCGGCTCGGACCTCTGGCCCTATCGAGGCGTACAGGAGGTGACCGAGCCGACGCCGATGGGCCACGAGTACTGCGGCATCGTCGAGGAGGTCGGCACGCGCCGTCACCTCGGTCAAACCGGGCCAGTTCGTCATCGGCTCCTTCTTCGCTTCCGACAACACCTGCCCTCACTGCAAAGCGGGCTACCAGACGTCGTGTCAGCACCGAGAGTCCGTCGTCGGCGCGCAGGCCCCCAGGCTTCGCGTCCCGCTCGCCGACGGGACGCTCGTCGCGACGCCCGAGGTCCCACCGGACGACCTCGTGCCGAGCCTGCTGGCTGCGTCCGATGTGTTCGGGACCGGCTGGTTCGCGGCCGACGCGGCCAACGTGAAACCCGGGATGACCGTCACCGTCGTGGGCGACGGAGCGGTCGGCCTCCTCGCCGTGCTCGCCGCAAAGCAGATGGGCGCCGAGCGCATCATCGCGATGAGCCGGCACGCCTCCCGGCAGAGGCTCGCGCGCGAGTACGGCGCGACGGACATCGTGACCGAGCGTGGCGCCGAGGGCGTCGCGCGCATCAAAGACCTCACCAGGGGCGTGGGCGCCGACGCGGTGCTCGAGTGCGTGGGCACGCAGGAGTCGATGCAGCAGGCGATCGGCGCCACGCGCCCCGGGGGCTACGTGAGCTACGTCGGCGTGCCGCATGGCGTCACCCTCGACGGGCAGAGCCTGTTCTTCACGCACGTCCATCTGCACGGCGGCCCCGCGCCGGTGCGCCGCTACCTGCCGAACCTCATCGACCTCGTCTGGAACCGGAAGGTCGAACCCGGAAAGGTCTTCGACCTCACGCTGCCCCTCGACCAGGTCGCCGAGGGCTACCGCGCGATGGACGAAAGGCGCGCCATCAAGACGCTCCTGCGGCCGTGAGTGCTTGGGAGGAGCCGATGCGTAGGCGTTCGACCATCAAGCTCGTGCTCGCTGTCCTCGCCCTGGCGAGCTGCGACTGTACTGGGCCGTCTCGTGCGGCGGATGCCGAGAGCCCACCGTCGCCTTCGACCGATACCGACAGTTCACCCCGACAGGTTGCCACCATGAAGCTCCGACTGATCACGGAAGACACGGTCTTGACCGCCACGTTGGACGACAACGCCGCGACGCGTGACTTCGTCTCGCTGCTGCCGCTCAACCTCACGCTGCGCGACTACGCGGGGACGGAGAAGGTGAGCGACTTGCCGAGGCGGCTTTCGACCAGCGGCACGCCGCCGGGCGTGGACCCAGAGATCGGCGATCTCACGTACTACGCCCCGTGGGGAAACCTGGCGATCTTCTATCGCGACTTCGGATACTCGAGCGGGCTCGTCAAGCTGGGCCACATCGAGTCGGGGGTCGAGAAGCTGGCGGGAGCCCGCGGCGGCTTTGTGGTCCGCTTCGAGCTGGCCGAGGAGGCGCCGTGAAGCCGCGTCAGATGTGCAACCTGCCGCCCGAGAAGGAGCAGACACCATGAGTACCAAGTCCGAACCCACCGCTGCCCAGCAGGCACTCGGGGACTTCGCGCCGAAGCTCGTGGAGCTCACCGATGAAGTCCTCTTTGCCGATGTCTGGGAGCGACCGCAGCTCAGCAAGCGCGACCGGAGTCTCATCACCTGCGCGGCCCTCATCGCGATGGGCAAGACCGAGCAGATGGACTTCCACTTCCCGAAGGCCCTCGCGAACGGCGTCACGCAGGAGGAGCTGGTCGAGATGATCACGCACCTCGCGTTCTACGCAGGGTGGCCAAACGCGATGAGCGCGGCGAACCGCGCGAAGGTGCTCGCACCGAAGTGACCTGGACCCAGGCCCGCAGAACCACGTCATCCTTGTCCGCCTCCTCCTGGGTGGTGGCGTTGTGCGGCGTCAACAAGTGCCCCGGATTCTCCTCGCCTCGAAGTACACGGCCGAGTTGATGCAGCCTGGTCTCCACCAGCAGCAGGATGGCGCTGATGATGACGGGCGCGCTGTGCGTCCGCTCCGGGTCGGGCACCGCGCCCATGGCGACGCTGTCCGCGATCCAGTGGGCGCCCTCGATGGCATAACGAATCTCCCCCAACTCGGCGGAGAGGCTGACGTGTTCCATCTGGATTCCTCCTCGGGTGGGTTGGATGAAGACGAACTGGCCAACCAGCCAGGACGTCAGCGGGGATGACCGCCAAGGTCCTTATGCCGAAGCACGGGCGCTCTTGATGAGCCCCTCGATTGACGCCGCCGAGAGCGGCGGACACCGGGCGTTGTCAGACCAATAGGGTACACAGTTGGAATGGCTACCAATCAGGGAGTGGCCATCATCAGGGGGAATTCCCATGAAGCTGGGCTGGACGGCGGCGCTGCTGGTGCTCCTCGCCGGGTGTGCTACCGCTTCTCGGGTCGTGCGCCTGGACACGGGCCAGGCCGACACTCTCGTTTTCACCCCACGCTCCGGTGCCGAGCCGGTGAAGTTGAACGGCGACGAGTTCAAGGAGGCCGTGGCGAAGCGTGCCTGGGAGATTCGGCCCTCCGCTCGGCCCCAGGAGGCCGCCCGGAAGTTGTTCGAGGTCGAGGCGCGGAGTGGTTCGTACACGTACGAGACACACAGCCGCCGCGTCACTCCGCTCGGGCCGGACGAACATCTGGAGGGGGCACCACCGGCGGCGGAGGTGGAGTTGACGCGCGACTATCTGCGCTGGTGCGAGCGCACCGGCAGGCCCGGAGACTGTCTCCGCCTGCTGACGGAGAGCCCCATCGTCAACGGGGACGGCCGTTTCGCCCTGGCCCTGGCCCTTGCCAAGGGCGCCGTGCTCGACGAGATGCTGGAGGCGTTCAAGGACATGGCCGACCCCCACGCCATGGTGGCGGCGGTTCTCTGGACCTGGACCACGTACATGCTCCTCATCTCCGATTCCCGACGTGACGGTCTCGAAGGGTCTCGCGGCGGTGATGACCGCCACCCTCATCTCCTACGTGGGCGTCGACACCTTCTGGGGCCTCGTCGTGGGCTTCAAGCGGCTGATGGACGAGGTGGATCGGGCCGCCACGTTCAACGAGCTGCGCGGGGCCGGGGAGCGGTACGGGAAGGTCATGGGGCGCAACGCAGCGCGTGCGTTCGCCATGCTGGCCACGGTGGTGCTCGGCAACACGGCGACGGGATTAGCGGCGAAGGTGCCGACGCTGCCCGGTGCGATGCAGGCGGCGGCGCAGGCGGAGACGCAGGTGGGCCTCCGCCTCGCGGCAGTGGGGGAGGTCGAGACGGTTGCCGTGAGTGCCGAGGCCGTCACCATCGCACTTACTCCGGGCGCCGTGGCGATGTCGGCTCAGGGGTCGGGTGCCACGAGCGCTCCGCTCCCGGCGAGCGGTGATGACATCTCGGTCAAAGATGCGCACGTAGACGTTCCCAAGCACAACCTGGACCGCCTGGCTCCAACGTGGCCAGAGCAACGACAGTTCCTCATCGACGCTGTCCGCCAGCTCGATGGGAAGGTGAGCGCATTGGCCACAACCCCCAAAGGGTCCATCTTCGAGAGCACCCTCAAGATCAATGATAGGTTCGGGGGGATTGCGAACCTGACCATTCGCTGGTTCAAGTACACGGACGGTCGAATCACCATCAACACCGCTTTCATTCCCCCATGACGGACCATTTCGAATATCTGGCGAAGCGAGTGCTGGAGACAGGAGGAGCAGAGGCAGAGCGGGCCTTCCGCGATGCGCTCCGTCACGTTTCCGATCCCGCTGTACTCCCGGTGCTTGCAGGAAAGTTCTACGCTGAGCCCGAGGTATCGGTGCCCACCTATGAACGACTCTTGGAGCTGATGCCCAAGGATGTGCTCGCACGGGTTGAATTCGGATTCATCTATTTCCTCATGGGAGAAGACGGCGAAGCGAGTCGGCAGCTCGGCATGGCCCAGGCGTTGGACCCGGAGCACGTGCAGGTTCTCACCTTGGAGGCGGCGCTGGCACGTGAGCCGGCCGAGAAAGTGCGGCTCTACCGTCGCATCCTCCAGAAGGAGCCGCTGAACGAGATTGCACGCGGCAAGCTCCGTGAGCTGGGGGAAACGCCGTAGTTCATGGCCTGGAGGCCGTAATGGGGCAGGCGGATTCCAAGAAGAAGCTCGGGCGCTTCGAGCTGCAAGTCTCTGAGGACGATCAGGACGTCGCCTATTTGCGCCTCCCGAGTCACCCCGGAGAGACCTGCAAGATGTCGAAGTCGATCAAGCTGGCCGAACTCATGGGCTCGTACACGGGTCCCGATGTGGTGCTCGACTTCGACCAGGATGGAGTCCTGGTCGGAATCGAGATCCTGGCGTGATGCCCTGCCGACGATGACGGCGAGCAGCCCGAGCCGCCTCCCTTGGAGTGCGTTGCAGCTTCTCGTTCATCGAGCCCGTCTAGCTCTCGATGACGGAGTTACAGCAGGTACAGAACTCCAGGCCGTATTCGCCCGTGCTCACTCGATTTGGTGGATGCGGGCACAGTGCGACGAGTTCATTGTGACGCTTGACGTAGAGCTGCTCGTCTTCCTTCCGACCAAGCAGATCAGCGCTCAGTTCTGAATCAATGGACTTGAAGGTGTCGCAACAAAAATTGTTGTGTGTCAACGGAGCGAGAGCCGTTTCCTGGTAGAGGCACTTACCAGGAGCGTGCTCGCTTACGCGCCGCTTACATGCAGTGCAGCGCATGTAGTGCTGGAGTTCTGGACTGACCGTGCTGTTGTTGGAACTCATCCCTGAAACCTGGGTTGCCACGACTCGGGACGAAAGTCCCGGAATCGGTTCGACCAGTACGTAATCTGTACGTAATCGGTCGGTCGCGGGTGAACGTGGATGAACGCCAGCGTCCAGTAATCTCGGGGGTTTACCCGGCTCCACCCGAGGACCGAGGGGCCCTTCAAGGGTTAGGAAACCGTCGCTCTCGGTGTCCTATGCCAGGGTGGGGATCTTCACCGGGACAGCGTGCGTCGCATAGAAGCGCCGCGTGGTGGTCGGGCTCTTGTGGTTGAGGAAGGCCGCCACGGAAGCCGGGTCCGCTCCCTTCTCGATGGCCCAGGTGGCGACGGAGTGCCGGAACCGTCCCGGCGTGAAGGCCGGGATGCCCGCCGCGTTGCAGGCTCCCTTGATGGCCAGACCGTACTTCTCGAAGCTGAACGAGCCGCGCTCCAGCAGCCGCTTCCCGGCCTCCTGCACCTCGGCGGACACGGCAGTGCGCAAGGGCTCGCCGCTCTTGGTCTGCGGACACACCAGCACGCCCGCGATCCCCTCGGCCTCGCCCCGGTATGGCTCCACGCTGCCCATCCTGGCGAAGCGCACCAGCTCCCGAGACGTGCCAGCCGGTGCCCGCTTGCACGTCCATCCCGTCGCGCCAGTGAGGCGCGAGGTGCTCGCGGGCGAGCAGGTAGTGCTCCCGGGGAATCACCTTGGTCCGCTTCCACTGCTCGGGCCGGGCCTGGGGCACGGTGAGCCGCTCGAAGGTCGGGTCCTCGGCCACCGAGAGGACGTGCTTCACCTTGCGCAACCAGGAGTAGACGCGCTTGAGGACCGCGCTCGAAGGGGGTTGCCCGTGTTGTGCCGATGGGGCAGAGAGGGCAAAAGAAAAGGGCGCCAGACTTTCGTCTGACGCCCTTCTTGTGCTCCCCGACGAGGACTCGAACCTCGGACCTAGTGATTAACAGTCGTGAAAAGGCCGGGGGCACCGCCACTCCTCCCCTGGAGAGGGGGTTGGAACCGTCGAAAACGGGAGAGGTGGTTGCCCGTAATTTGCCCATGACCGGCTTCCTAACAGCGGTGAGTTACTCCTTCTTCGGCTCGCTTGGCTCGGCCTTCTTCTGCTCGACTGGCTCGGCCTTCTTCGGCTCGACTGGCTCTACCTTACCCTTCCCTTTCCGGAACCTCCGCTGCTTTTCGCCCGCTCCACTAACCGGGATCACGGTCCAGTTCAGAGCCCCCGCTCGGCTCATATCCGCGTGGAAGCGAGCAGGCGACTCGAACGGTTCAGTCATATAAATAACCGAGTAGAAGCGGGTCCAATCGAGGGATCCCTTGTACCCCGCTGTGTCCTCGAAGATTCCAGATACTGCTTGCTTCAATTCGGTGGGAGTAGAGGCGAACTTGAATTCCACCGCTGCTTTGAGATGCCGTATCCCCGGCATCGGCTTTGAAGTTCTTGATGAAGCCGGGGACACCTGGAGAGGGCACGAACTCTCGTGGGAAACATGCCTCCAGATAATCAGCCATAACCAACTGGATGTCGTGCTCCCGCTGGGGAACGATATTCCTCCTGTGCATTAGCGTGGGCGTTGCTTGCAGCATATCCTGAAGTCGCTGAAGATCCACCTTTTCGGTTGGGCTTTCGCCTCTAGTTGCGATGAGGCGTAGGCCGTCAATCATGTCTCCCAGGTAGATGGATGGCTCGCTATGCAGCACATCGAGTTCGTGGACGTACTCGGTTTCCGTTAGGGTGAATTTGGCCCATGTTTCCCGGAAGTCATCGCGCGTCGCCACCATGCCAGCAGCATCAAGGCATATGAGCACAAGCCGCGAGAGCCTTTTCATTCTGGACGTGAAGATCTCTCTAGCCAAGTCTTCTTCTGGATGAGACCGAGCTCTCTCCCGTGAATGCGGTTGAACTCGTACTCTTCCACCTCGTGTAGTGCTTCGTGCACCCGCTGAAGTTCAATCTCCAGCCCTGGTAGAGCGTTCTGAATAATTGAGACCGCCTTCATGTCGGAACTCATTAGCCTCCCCATCGACCGATAGTAGCCAGAAGATCGCGTATAACTCACTCTAGACCTTCAACTTTCGAATCGCATTCCCTGGAGATTCGGATGGCACAGACGCAGCCGCTCTCGCTGAGCGATGGGGCTTGGAGCGCACCTCTTGAGCCGGGATGCCCTCGTTCAAGATGCGCTCGACCTCCGCCAGTGGGATGCGGACTCGGCCGTCGAGGTCCACCACCTTGATACGGCCAGTGGCAATCCACTCCTCCAAGGTCGTTGCCCGGTCCACGCCCAGGAGACGCGCAGCCGACTTCTTCGACAACAGCTCGGCAGCTGGTCTGTGCGCTGCCGCCGGCCTGGGACCGGAGACATAGTGGGCGTCGGCAGGGCCAGGCAGCCCAATCCCGCGCTGAGCCTCGCCAGCAGGTGCCGGTTCACCTCCACCGCGCGCTCCTCGGGCTCCATCGCCTTGCGGCATTCAACGCAGGGCGTGTCGAGTTCCTGCTCTGTCGGAGGCCGGTACGGGTGCCACTCCCACCACTCCGTGCATCGTCTGCACACCCATCCATCGGGACGCCCCCGCCTCACGGGAAGCGGAGGACGGAGGTACTCCGGAAGCGGCGGTGGCGGTGGCGCGCACGAGTACCCGAGGGGAATGGGGGGAAGGGGTTTGGGACGCTCGCTGCCCGTCCCGGGCTCCCCTCCCGGAGGCTCCAGGCTCCCGGCTGGTGGCAGGGACTCCATGGTCGATTCATCCGTGAGCTTCGCCATCGCTCATCTCCTCAACAGGGAAACACTAGGACGGCCCGCTGGACCCCACTACCGAGGGCCCGTCAGGCAGGACGGTCCACGGCAGAGCAACCTTGGATTAGTGCCTGTCCTGCTCGCCGGGTTGATTCATTGAGAAGTGCACGGGCAGGGCCACCAGCTCCCGTTGCAGCGTGCACAAGAAGGAGCAGAGCCATGAGCGACGTACAGACATGCGACATCCCCAGCGTCAGCCGACGCAAGAAAATCCCCTACTACCAGCGTGACTGCCTCCCAGGACTCCGCTCCCCACCGGGAGCGTGCTGGACGTCTTTCCGTTCCTGGGTGACGTGGACCTAAGGCTCCAAGGAGTGATGAGCGTGCAGGAGCTCGGTGCTGGCCTGTCGCTACGCCCCCTCCACGTACTGGCAGGAGGCGTCATCACCCGGTTCGGGCTCACTCGACAGGTGGGTGACGCGGAGTGGAACTGGTTGATGGCCCAGCCACTCGGCATCCATGCAGGGGCACCCCGCTCTACAAGCTCCGAACGAACCTGGTCGAAGCTGCCGAGGGGGCCACCCCTCCGAGTATCAACGAAGAGGATACCCTCGTCATCTGGGGAGTCCTCCATGGCCGAAAGGAAAGCCGTTCTATCTCTCGGCCGGGGTGCTGATGCGAAGCGAGAGGCTACGTAAGGCGGTCGAGTACCACCCCGAAGATGGAGTGCCTGATTATTTCAGTTTCCTCCAGGTATGGGCTCAAGCGAGCGGCGTCACGGATGGTAATACCCTTCGAGGGCTCAGGGGACAGCTCGCCGGCTTCAGGAATAACCTACTCAACGAGCATCCCGAAGTTCTATTCGCCAAGATGGGGCCCAGCAGCATGGAGTGGGTCCATCGGGTAAGCCAGACGCATGGCCCCATAGTCGCCTTCTATCTCTTCAGGTGCCTCCAACGAATGGCCGCCTACATGCAATGGAATGCTCAGGCCCAGGGCTACTTGGTTCGGTGGAGATCGGATTGGCTGCGCGGCGCCGGAACGAACGAAGAGGCCATCCTTGGAGCCTCCGGGCACTCCAGAGTTCTTACGGAAATTCTTCGGCTCCCACGTCTTCGAGCTGTACGAGGGCCACTCGGCTGGCACGAGGGCAGCCACTTACAAGTTGAGGTGGGTGCCGGATACGGGTCGGTACACCGAGGAGGACGCGGCTAGGGACGCCTATGGGCTCCAACTCAGGAACAAGAAGCCCGTACGCACCAGCTAACTCGGACTCTTTGCATCTTGTAATTCCGGGCGTCTTCTTCTTCCGGCGAGGTCTTGGTGGAGATCAAGGGCGCCTCTCCGGGAACATCTTGAATGTTGTAATCCAGGTGCCTTCTTCACCCCTCCAAATGCCTCGGTGGATTCAAGGGCGAGGGGTTCAAGCAGCCATTGTATCTTGTAATTCCCCTACTCTCTTTCGTCCAAGAACGAGGACTCTATTCCAAGTCCTCGTTCATTCATTCTTCAATCTCTTTATATCTTGTAATTGCATCATATAAGGAGAATAGAGAAAGAGAGAAAGGACTGAAGGTCCTTTCTCTCGATTTCGGAGAGGGAGCAGAAACTACAAGATACCAGGAGTTCTTCGGAACGAAGCCCTTGAAGAACTAGTCCTGGCCTCGCTCCAGAAGAGACCCTGGATTTACAACATACAAAGAGCCGGATAGACCCCTCGACCCTTAATCCGAAGAGGCGTCGGATTGGCTCTCTGTGCCCAATGGAAGTGACGAGCAGGGAGCCCAGCCCTCGCTCGCCTTCCTCATTGGTGCAGTAGCACCGTCATGGGGCCATCCGCGTCTGAGGCTATACGTTCCTCTTCCCACGAGTGTGCGAGCCAGACCGGAGAATTCCCGTATGAACCCCTCCGTCCGCTCCGCCCGACAGGCCGCTCACCAGCGCGCTCAATGGGGCCCGCTCGAACGGCCCGAAGACCCCCGAGGGGAAGGTTACATCCTCGCTCAATTCCCTCCGCCACGGGTTGAGCGCCACGCATCTGCTCCTTCCCGGAGAGGATGCCGCCGAGTACGAGGCGCACGTGGACTCGTGGTTCTCCAGCTTCGCCCACCACCCTGCCCGAGGCCACCATCGTGGCGCAGCTCGCGGACACGGCCTGGAAGCTGGAGCGGCTGAGCCGGGTGGAGAACGGCCGGATCCGGGCCCGGCTGGAGGAGGAGCTGGAGAAGACGGACGAGTTCAAGACCTACGACCTCACCCGCCGGGCGCTGGCGGTGAGCGCCTTCGTCGAGTTCGTGGATGCCTCCCCACCGCCGAAGGACGCGGAGCAGACCGACGCCTTCCTCACCGGCGTGGAGAAGACCGTGACCGTGCTGCGCGAGGTGCCGGGCCTGCCGATGGTCGTGGTGGAGCCCCTGGCCTTCGCGCTCAACACATGCCCAGGAGAACTCAAGGACGGAGCGCATCCCCCCGGCCGTCTACCGAGACCTGGGAAACGCGGCCCAGGTGTGAAGGGCGCCCTCTCCGCGAAGCTGGCCGAGGACGAGGGCGCGCTCGCGCCGGTGCGCGAACGGCTGGCCGCCGAGGTGCTGCTGCTGGAAGACGCGGACCTGCGGAAGCTGGAGCGCCACCGCAAGCTGCTGGAGACCGCCATGCAGCGGCAGCTCGGGCTCCTCGACCAGCTCCGCGCCCAGGTGGCCACCGTGAAGGCCGAGAACCCGGCCGAGGCCAAGGAGCTGCGCGTGACGCCTGCGGCTCGTGAAGTGACGCCCTCGGGTTCGTTTTGACGCCTCTCCCGGGCCCTCTTCGCCCTGACTCGCTAATCGGTAGCCCTATCCAACCTGGGTGAGCACCCCCGGGGATGGGGGGACTGGGGTTCCCTTGTCGCAGGTCCACCTGTAAGCCCCCTGGTCTTCTTCGCGCCCCTGGGGGGATGGGGGCTCTCAAGATTTTTCGGGGGGACTCTCCAGCGGGCTGCTCCCCGGTACGCGGTCCCTGGCGATCTTCGCCCAGGGGTTACTGATGGCCGTACCCAGTGTTCGCCCTCCAGCTCCTCGCGCACGAGGGGGTAGGGCGCCCCTGATACTTAAAAATCTGGAGGACCACCGGGAGAAGTGACCGGGGACCTCCGGCGGTGGAACTGCACCGGAGCTGGTGCCACCGGGATCGGAGCCCGTGGAGACGAACCGGCCCCCGCCACACCACCCGGCCAAGACCGGGAGCATCACGCTGGTGTTGGTGCGACGGGGACCGTGCTTCAACTCCGGGCATCTTCACCGCCCGTGCCGCGTCACCTCGCGCAGGTGCTCGGCCAGTCCGATCAAAATGGCCGCTGCCACCCGGAGGGTGATTGGTGAGGCGGCCAGCTTCTTCACGGCACCCAGCATCGTCTTCACCTCCCTTCCCCTGGTACTCCAGGCACGATACAGGCCGCAGCCGATCAGCCCGGCTCCCCGGTGGGGGGCGGTTGCGCCCCCTGCGTGCCGGGCTGGGCGGGAGGGCTCTCCTCCAACGGACGGGGGACTCGGTTCCCGCTACTGGACGGGGCTGCTCGGTCTCCTTCTTCTCGGACGGAGACGGCCTCGGCGCGGCGCTCCAGTCCCAAGGCCGCAGAACCACGTCATCCCTGTCCGCGTTCTCCCCGGCGGTGACGTTGTGCGGCGTCAACAGGTGCGCCGGGTTCTCCTCGCCTCGGAGCACACGGCCGAGCTGATGCAGCCTGGTCTCCACCAGCAGCAGGATGGCGCTGATGATGACGGGCGCGCTGTGCACCCGATCCGGGTCGGGCACCGCGCCCATGGCGACGCTGTCCGCGATCCAGTGGGCGCCCTCGATGGCGTAACGAATTTCCCCCAGCTCAGCGGAGAGGCTGACGTGTTCCATCTGCATTCCTCCTCGGGTGGATTGGATGAAGACGCACTGGCCGACCAGCCAGGACGTCAGCGGGGATGACCGCCAAGGTCCTTATGCCGAAGCACGGGCGCTCTTGATGAGCCCCTCGAATGACGCCGCCGAGAGCGGCGAACACCGGGAGTTGTCAGACCAATAGGGTACACAGTTGGACTGGCTACCCATCAGGGGGTGGCCATCATCAGGGGGAATTCCCATGAAGCTGGGCTGGACGGCGGCGCTGCTGGTGCTCCTCGCCGGGTGTGCTACCGCTTCTCGGGTCGTGCGCCTGGACACGGGCCAGGCCGACACTCTCGTTTTCACCCCACGCTCCGGTGCCGAGCCGGTGAGGTTGAACGGCGACGAGTTCAAGGAGGCCGTGGCGAAGCGTGCCTGGGAGGTTCGGCCCTCCGCTCGGCCCCAGGAGGCCGCCCGGAAGTTGTTCGAGGTCGAGGCGCGGAGTGGTTCGTACACGTACGAGACACGCAGCCGCCGCGTCACTCCGCTCGGGCCGGACGAACATCTGGAGGGGGCACCATCGGCGGCGGAGGTGGAGTTGACGCGCGACTATCTGCGCTGGTGCGAGCGCACCGGCAGGCCCGGAGACTGTCTCCGCCTGCTGACGGAGAGCTCCATCGTCAACGGGGACGGCCGTTTCGCGCTGGCCCTGGCCCTCGCCAAGGGCGCCGTGCTCGACGAGATGCTGGAGGCGTTCAAGGACATGGCCGACCCCCACGCCATGGTGGCGGCGGTGCTCTGGACCTGGACCACGTACATGCTCCTCATCTCGATTCCCGACGTGACGGTCTCGAAGGGTCTCGCGGCGGTGATGACCGCTACCCTCATCTCCTACGTGGGCGTCGACACCTTCTGGGGCCTCGTCGTGGGCTTCAAGCGGCTGATGGACGCGGCGGATCGGGCCACCACGTTCAATGAGCTGCGCGAGGCCGGGGAGCGGTACGGGAAGGTCATGGGCCGCAACGCAGCGCGTGCGTTCGCCATGCTGGCCACGGTGGCGCTCGGCAACACGGCGACGGGGTTGGCGGCGAAGGTGCCGACGCTGCCCGGTGCGATGCAGGCGGCGGCGCAGGCGGAGACGCAGGTGGGCCTCCGCCTCGCGGCAGTGGGGGAGATAGAGACGGTTGCCGTGAGTGCCGAGGCCGTCACCATCACCCTTGCCCCCAATGCGGTCGCGATGTCGGCCGGAGATGGCCGAGGCAACGGTCATGTCACGGGCGAGCTGACAGGAGGCGCGTCGGATATCCACGTTGACAAGGTGGTCAACAGCAACATGCCGCACGCGGCGGAACGTGCGGTTGAACGGGCTGGTTTCTCAAGCGTGCAGGATGCTCGCGCGGCCTTGCAGGAGTTCGGCCGACAGATCGAGAAGTCGGGGCTTCCGCCCGGAACCATTCGGGACACGGCCCACGCGGACCGCGTCATCGTTCCTGGCTTTGGCCGAGGTGGTGCGGTCGTCTATCAGCTCAGGGATGGTGTATTGAAGCTGAAGACCGTTTTGCAGTGGAGGCCGTAATGGGGCAGACGGATTCAAAGAAGACGCTCGGGCGCTTCGAGCTGCGAGTCTCCGAGGACGATCAGGACGTGGCCTATTTGCGCCTCCCGAGTCACCCCGGTGAGACCTGCAAGATGTCGAAGTCGATCAGGCTGGCCGAACTCCTGGGTTCCTACACGGGCCCCGATGTGGTGCTCGACTTCGACCAGGATGGAGTCCTGGTCGGAATCGAGATCCTGGCGTGATGCCCTGCCGATGATGACGCGCATGGCCCCGTTTTGAGCTGAGCACCCAGTGGTGGGCCTCTACTGGCCGGGGGAATGAATCTCCTCAGCCCTACTTCAGCTCAGGGTGCTCACAGGCCCAGGGCGGAGGGCCGGTGCCGTCGCCTCGGGAGCCTGGACACCCAGGGACAGGAGCGCGTCCGAGGAGATGCCCAGGGGCTCGCACATCCGTCGCAGCGTGGGCACGCTGGGCGTCATCATCCCGCGCTCGACCCGCCCGTAGACGCCGGACTTCAAGCCCACCTTCTTGGCCACCTCCGCCTGTGTGAGCCCCAGCCGCAGGCGAGCAGCTCGTGCCGCATCATCCAGGAGACGTTGCAGCTTTTCGTTCATGGAGGGAGCCGTCTCGCCTTCCCGTGAGCGGGTATTTACTCATCCGACTGGCGGCGTCGCGCGAACTCCAGAACCCCAGCAATCTGGTCCTGGAACGGGAATCCAGGTGCGGTGTTCGGTTCGTATTCGCCCGCTGCCATGGCGCTCTTGAAGTGGAGACGCGCTTCCTCATAACCCGGGATGTGCAGGCGCTTGATCATCTCCAGCACCTCCTCGGTGGGCACCTCCTGGTCGTAGATGAGTGCAAGAAGCTGCATGAGCCCATCAGCACCCAGGAAAGATTCGAGGTCGAGATCCTTCACCAGCTCTTTAGGGTTCCGTCCGTACTGGCAACCCGAGCGCCCACGGGGGCTCGTCCCACCGTTATGCACGAGGCGGAGGCCGCGCCCTTTTGGGCCTGAGCCGGTCCCCGGGAAGAAGTGCAGCCACTCGACCCAGCCGTCCTTCTTGCTCTTGATCTTTTGGCCACAGGCATCGCACTTCCACGTCGTCGTCGCCTCAAGCTGCTTCTTGCCCATTGCGTCTCCTCGTTGCTCGTTGGCGGTGAGCGGCGTGCGCTGGACAGGCCGCGCTCGCCACGAGCGCAATGCATGGCCACGCTGCCGCTACGGGTCCAGCAGCATACAGCCTGAGCCCACGCCTACAGGCGATTGCCCGCTCCCTTGACACCCAGGTAGTCAAAGGTAGAATGAGGTGGAAAGGAGAAGCACCATGGTGAAGATGAAGTACAAGACGGTGAAGGTGCCGGAGTGGGCGTACGAGAACGCGGTGAAGGCGCAGAACGAGCTTGCTCGACGTGGGCTCGACACGCTCCCGGAGCACATCGTCGCGCCTCCCGTGTGTCCGCATTGCGGCGGGGACAACGTGAACCACGTTCACGTGGAGCTGGACTACATGCGCTGCAACGGTTGTGGCTTCGAGCAGCAGAAGGTCGTGGGCACTGGCAACGCGCTTGTCCACGTCGGCCTTGGCGTGCTCCTCGGTCTCGGTGTGACGGCGTTGCTGAAGTCCTCGACGTCCAAGCCCAAGCCTAGGCCCAGGCCTGTCCCGGCGCGCCTGAGCCCGCCTGCCTCTCACGAGGTAGTGGACAGCCAGGGCACCTCCTCTACGAGGAAGCGGAGGACCGCTGCTCGCCGTGCCCGCTAGTAAGCACTCGTTCTCCGGCCCCCGGTGTCCCCATGACTGGTGGGGATGCCGGGGCCGAGTTTCACCGTAACGTAGGAATCTTCGCCGGGACCGCGTGCGTCGCGTAGAAGCTTCGCGTGGTAGCCGGGCTCTTGTGATTGAAGAAGGCCGCCACCGATGCCGGGTCCGCTCCCTTCTCGATGGCCCAGGTGGCGACGGAGTGCCGGAACCGTCCCGGGGTGAAGGGCGGGATGCCCGCCGCGTTGCAGGCTCCCTTGATGGCGAGACCGTACTTCTCGGAGCTGAACGAGCCGCGCTCCAGCAGCCGCTTTCCGGCCTCCAGCACCTCGGCGGACACGGCGGTGCGCAAGGGCTCGCCGCTCTTGGTCTGCGGGCACACCAGCACGCCCGCGATCCCCTCGGCCTCGCCCCGGTACGGCTCCACGCTGCCCATCCTGGCGAAGCGCACCAGCTCCGAGACGTGCCAGCCGGTGCCCGCCTGCACGTCCATCCCGTCGCGCCAGTGAGGCGCAAGGTGTTCGTGGGCGAGCAGGTAGTGCTCCCGGGGAATGACCTTGATCCGCTTCCACTGCTCGGGCCGAGCCTGGGGCACGGTGAGCCGTCCGAAGGTCGGATCCTCGGCCACCGAGAGGACGTGCTTCACCTTGCGCAGCCAGGAGTAGACGCGCTTGAGGACCGCGATTCGATGACCCCGGGCCTTTGCTCCCTCCAGGGCGGGGAGGATGTCATCGAGGAGCGTGGCCTTCCGCAGGTCCCGACCCTTGAGCTGGTCGGCCCACCACGCGAGATAGCCCTGCTGCTTCGTCACCCAGGTGGGGCTGTTCTTGTCCACGTCGCGCGAGTAGGCGAGGAACTCAGCCGCGAGCGGCGCGTCCAGGTAGATGGGCTGCTCGTGGAGCGAGCCCGCCGGGTTGTAGTGCTCCGGATCAGCCTCGAACCGCTTGAGCTGCTCCATGGCCGCCCGGAGCGTGGTCGCCCGCGTGCTGACCTTGTAGCTTCGCCCGTTGATCATCCGGCGGATGACGTAGACCTTGCGACCCTTCGAGTCGTGGCGGATGAACCCGCCTTCCCACGTCTCCGCGTAGTCCTGGCTCTTGCCCGTGCTCTCACCCATGCGCCCGCGCCCTCCATTGGGGAGAACGTCCGGGGGGTTGCCCGTATTTTGCCCACGGGCAGGGGAGGGCAAATGAAAAGGGCCTTGAACTTTCGTCCAAGGCCCTGAAATTACTGGTGAATCTTGCTCCCCGACGAGGACTCGAACCTCGGACCTAGTGATTAACAGTCACCCGCTCTACCGGCTGAGCTATCGGGGAATATGTCCGCTGCGCGTCGGCCGTTGGTGAACCGCCGCGACAACGAGGTGCTTTCTAAAGAACGGAGTCCGTCCTGTCAACATCCCGTTTTGACCCGCTCTCACGACTTCGCCCGGTTCCCTGGCCGGCGCTCGAAGGGATTGCTCCCATCGTCGCCGAGGCCCTCTCGCACGTCCTCTCTGGGGGCGGCTCCGCGGAGCGCGTGCTGGACCGAACCCTGCGTGCGCACCGGCAACTTTCCCGCGAGCAGCGCCAGGTTCTCGCCGAGGCCGTCTTCAACGTCGGTCTCTGGCGTCGCCGGCTCGGGTTCCATCTGGGCAACCCCGACGCTCCCGCTCCCGCGCTGCTCTTCGCCTTCCTCCATCGGCTCGTAGGCCTCCCGGCCGAGGAGGCCGCCCGGCTCGCGGGCATCGGGGCGCCGCTGGCCCTCGTCGCCGGGGAGCCTCCGTCGCTCGGTCTCCGTTACTCCCTGCCTGACTGGCTCGCCGAGCACTTCACCCGCGAGCTCGGCCCCTCCGCCGAGGACTTCTGCGCCCACCTCAACGTCCCCGGTCCCATCACGCTCCGGGTGAACCGGCTCCGCACGACCCGTGAAGCCCTGGCGGAGCGGTTGCGCGCCGAGGGCGTCGAGACCCGGCCTGGGGTGCTCAGCCCCCTCGCGCTCCATGTCGTGGGCCCCAGGCCCAATCTGTATGGGCTCGCCTCGCTGCGGGAGGGTCTCTTCGAGGTGCAGGACGAGGGCAGTCAGCTCCTCGGGCTCCTCGTCGAGGCCCGGCCCGGGGAGACCGTGCTCGACCTGTGCGCCGGGGCCGGGGGCAAGACGCTCCAGCTCGGCGCCGCCCTGGAGAACCGGGGGCGGCTCCTCGCGTACGACCCGGATGCCGAGCGGCTCGACCGGCTCCTGCAGCGGTGCTCTCGCGCGGGGGTCTCGAATGTCCAGGTGCTCCGGGCGCCTCCAGAGGGCGTGCTCGCCGACCGGGTGCTCGTGGACGCCCCGTGCTCGGAGCTGGGCTCCCTGCGTCGCGGGCCCGACCTGCGGTTCCGCATCGACCCCGCCAAGCTCTCCGAGCTGCCTCGGGTCCAGCTCGACATCCTCGCTCGCGCGCGCCCACTCGTGCGTCCCGGGGGGCGGCTCGTCTACGCGACCTGCACCGTGAATCGTGCCGAGAACGAGGAGGTCGTCTCGGAGTTCCTGCGCTCGGCCCCCGAGTTCCGGACGGTCGCCCCCGGGGCGGGGTGGTTGGACCCCTCGTGCATCCGGGAGGGCTTCCTGTTCTGCGCGCCGCACCTGCACGGGACCGATGGGTTCTTCGCCGCCGTGCTCGAACGCACGGGTGGGTAGGGGACCAGACAACCTCACCCTGGCCTTCCTCCGGGGGGAGGGGGGAGGTTGTCACCCAGACATGAGGTGTTCGAAGCACGGGGACACCTGCTCCCCCGGTGCTATGAAGGCGCCCGTGCGTTGGCTCAAGCCCCTTCCGCTGCGTCCTCGCGACACCGTCCACGTCGTCGCTCCCGCCGGCCCTTTCGACCGCCCCAGCTTCGAGGTCGGTCTCAACGTCCTCGGTCAGCGCTACTCGCCCGTCTTCCGGCCCGACCTCTACGAGAGCTGGCGCTACCTCGCCGGCACCGATGCCCGTCGTGCCGAGGAGCTCGCCCACGCCATCACCGACCGGGGCGCCCGCGCCGTCTTCTGCGCCCGCGGTGGCTACGGGAGCATGCGCCTCCTCCCGTCCCTCCCGCTCGCGGACATGGTTCCCACGGCGCTCGTCGGCTTCTCCGACCTCACCGCCATCCACCTGCCGCTCCAGGGGCTCGGTCGCGTCACCATTCACGGGCCCGTCATCACCCACCTGGGCAAGCAGCCTCCCGAGGTCCAGGAGTACCTCTTCCGACTTCTGGAGTCCCCCGAGGCCCCTCCGCCCCTCCAGGGCAAGGCCACCTACGTCCCCGGCGTCGTCGAGGGACGGCTCCTCGGTGGCAACCTCTCCGTCTTCTCCCGGCTGCTGGGCACTCCCTACATGCCGCCGCTCGACGGCGCCGTCCTCTTCCTCGAGGACGTGGGCGAGCGCCCCTACCGGCTCGACCGCATGTGGACCCACCTGAAGCTCGCCGGCGTGTTCGAGCGCGTGCGCGGCCTCGTGCTCGGTGACTTCACCGACTGCGAGGTGAAGGACGCTCCCTACGGCAGCGCCGATGTCCTGCGCTCGCTCGCCGAGGAGACGGGCCTCCCGTGTGCCGCTGGCTTCCCGGTCGGCCACGACACGCCCAACTACCCCATCGCCCTCGGCACTCACGTGAGGTTGGATGCCAGCGCCGCCCGCCTCACCTTCCTGGAAGGAGCGGTGCAGGCATGAGCAGTCACCCCATCGCCGATCTCCAGAGTGCGCTGGAGGAGGCCATCACGCTCGGCATCTTCCCGGCAGCGCAGGCCGTGGTGCTGCACCGGGGCGCCCAGGTCTTCGGCGGCGTGGCCGGCAACGTCACCGGCGACACCCGCTTCGACCTGGCCTCCGTCACCAAGGTGCTCTGCACCACCTCGCTCTTCCTGCGCTTCTGGACCGAGGGGAAGGTGGGGCCCGAGACCCCGGTGGCCCGCTTCTTCCCGGGCTCGCCCGTGGGGGAGGCGGGGGCCACGGTGGCGGACCTGCTCTACCACCGCTCGGGTCTGCCGCCCTTCGTGCCCTTCTTCGCCGAGGCGCTCACCTCCACCCCCGAGCTCCTCGACCCGGCCTGTCCCTCGGCCACCCGCGCCCGCGTTCGGGACGAGGTCATCCAGGCCGCCGCGCGCACCCCGCTCGTGGCCCCGCTGCGCACCTGCACCGCCTACAGCGACGTGGGCTTCATCCTCTTGGGGGAGATCCTCGCCCGCGCGGGTGGTGCGCCCCTGGACGTCCTCTTCTCGCGCCATGTCGCCGAGCCGCTCGGCCTCTCCGCGCGCTTCCACCGCCTCACCGATTTCCCCACCGACGGCCAGGTCGCGCCCACCGGGGCCACCCGTCCCCGCGAGCCCGCTCCCGGCCAGGAGAAGATGTGGGGCGAGCTTCCCTCCCATCCCTCCGTGCCCGGCGAGGTGGATGATGACAACGCCTGGGTGATGGATGGCGTCAGCGGCCACGCCGGCCTCTTCGGCACCGCGGTGGACGTGGCCCGCTTTGGCCAGGCCATCCTCGCGGGGTGCGCGGGAGACGCGGCCCTCGCCCCCGGTCCCCTCTGGTACCGCGCGCTGGCGAGCGATCCCCTCTTGGAGGGCAGCACCCGCTCCATGGGCTTCGACTCGCCCTCCGAGCGCCTGTCCAGCGCGGGCCACTTCATCGGCGACACCCCTCCGGGCGCGGTGGGCCACCTCGGCTTCACCGGCACGAGCCTCTGGGTGGACCTGCGCCGCTCCCTGGTGGTGGCGCTCGTCACCAATCGCGTGGCGCTCGGCCGCCAGGAAGTGCGCATCCGCGATTTCCGCCCCGTCTTCCACGACCTCGTCGTGCAGGCCCTTGGCCTCCATGACCTCACCCCGAAAGCAAATGGCTGACGACAACGGCAACGTCCTCGAAACCATCACCCCCGGCGCGGTGCGCCGCATCCACCTCGTCGGCGTGGCCGGTACGGGCATGGGCTCGTTCGCGGGCATGCTCAAGGCCGCCGGCTACGAAGTCACCGGCAGTGACGAGAACGTCTACCCGCCCATGAGCGACATGCTCCGCAACTGGGGGATTCAAGCGCTCACCCCCTACAGCCCGGGGAACCTCGATGTGGCGAAGCCGGACCTCGTCATCATCGGCAACGTCATCCGCCGGGTGAACCCCGAGGCCACCGCCGTCCGCGAGCGCCGCATTCCCCAGATGAGCTTCCCGGCCGCGCTGGGCTCGCTCTTCCTGGACCGCTCGCACTCCGTCGTGGTGGCGGGCACCCACGGGAAGACGACCACGTCCTCGCTGATGGCCCACGTCCTCGTGGAGGCGGGGAGGGATCCGTCCTTCCTCGTGGGCGGTGTGACGCAGAACTACTCGGGCAACTACCGGGTGGGGAAGGGCCCGCACTTCGTCGTCGAGGGCGACGAGTACGACACGGCCTACTGGGACAAGGGCTCCAAGTTCCTCCACTACCGGCCGAAGACGGCCATCCTCACCAGCGTGGAGTTCGACCACGCGGACATCTTCCGGGACCTGCCGCACTACGAGTCCACCTTCGACAAGTTCGTCCGGTTGATTCCGCGGGACGGCCGGCTCGTGGTGTGCGCCGCGTACCCCAACGCCGTGCAACTGGCGAAGGCCTGCCCCGGTCAGGTCGTCACCTACGTGGCCAAGGAGGGCGCCGAGGCCGACTACACCCCGCGCAACGTGCGCTTCGGCCCCGAGGGCGCCCGCTTCGAGGTGCTCGAGCGTGGCACCGTGCTCGGCACCGTGCTGCTGCCGCTCTCCGGCCTGCACAACGTGGAGAACACGCTCGGCGTCATTGGCGCGGCGCGCGGCCTGGGTCTCTCCTTCGAGGAGATCGCCAAGGGGCTCGCCACCTTCCAGGGGGTGAAGCGCCGCCAGGAGGTGCGCGCGGAGGTCGGCGGCATCCTCGTGGTGGACGACTTCGCGCACCACCCCACGGCCGTGCGCGAGACGATCGCCGCCATCCGCCACCGCTACGCGGATCGCCGGCTGTGGGCCATCTTCGAGCCCCGCTCCAACACGAGCCGTCGCAACATCCACCAGGAGGACTACGCGCACTCCTTCACCGGTGCCTCGAGGGCCAGCCTCAAGGTGCCCGAGCACCATGACAAGGTGCCCACCAACGAGGAGCTGGACGTGCCTCGCGTGACCGAGGAGCTGAAGAAGCAGGGCATCGCCGCGGACTACGCCTCGGACGTGCCCACGCTCGTCGAGCGCACCGCGCGCGAGGCCCAGCCCGGGGACGTGCTGCTCGTCATGAGCAACGGCGCCTTCGGCGGCTTCATCGACAAACTGCTCGTCGCGCTGCGCGCCCGCATGGGAGAGAAGTGAGCATGCGCCCCCTCCACCTCGCCCTGGCCGCGCTCGCCCTCTCCGGCTGCGCCCAGAAGATGCCGACGCTCACCGGCCCCGCGCTCCCGACGGCCTCCTCGGCGGCCCTGGCCTCCGACGCGCCCGCCCCGCTGCAGTTCACCGTCAAGCGCTACCCAGGCGGCGAGCCCCACGCCATCGCCAGCGACCGCGGCGACGTGGTGCTGCTCGACGTGTGGGCCACCTGGTGCGAGCCCTGCCGCGACGCGCTCCCCATCTACGAGGACCTCGCGAAGCACTACGCCTCGCGCGGCCTCAAGGTGTACGCCCTCAACGTGGACGAGGACTCCCGCGCCATTCCTCCCTTCCTCAAGGAGACGAAGGTGAGCCTGCCCATCCTCGTCGACACCAACGCCGAGGTGGCGGACAAGGTGCTGCGGGTCCGCTCCATGCCCACCACGCTGCTGATCGACCGCAAGGGCGTGGTGCGCTACGTACACGAGGGCTTCGCCGAGGAGTTCCTCGCCAAGTACCAGGCGCAGATCGAGCAGCTGCTCGCCGAGCCCGCCGACAAATAGAAGAGGGAGGAGCCGCCATGTCCGATGAGTCGCCCGCCACCCTTCGCCGCACCGCCGAGGAGGGGGCCCGGCTCGCCGGCCGGGTGCTCGCCGAGCGTTTCCTGGGCGAGCGCACCATCGAGTACAAGGGCGGCATCGACCTCGTCACCGACGCGGACCGCGCGGCCGAGGAGGCGGTGCTCGGCTTCATCCGCCAGCGCTACCCCGGCCACGCGGTGCTGGCCGAGGAGAGCGGGGCCTCCCAGGGCTCGGGCTTCCGGTGGATCGTCGATCCGCTGGACGGCACCACCAACTACTCGCACCGGGTGCCGCACTTCTGCGTGAGCGTGGGGGTGGAGGGGCCGGACGGGCTGCTCGCCGGCGCCATCTACGACCCGATGCTGAACGAGCTCTTCTCCGCCGCGCGAGGCGAGGGGGCCACGCTCAACGGCCGGCCCCTGCGGGCCTCGGACACCCCGGAACTGTCGCGCGCCCTGCTGTGCACGGGCTTTCCCTACGACGTGCACCAGCGGCCCGAGGGCCCGGTGGGGCTGCTGCGGCGCTTCATCGTCCAGGCGCAGGGCATCCGCCGCACGGGCAGCGCCGCGCTGGACCTGGCCTACGTGGCCGCCGGCCGCTTCGACGGCTTCTTCGAGTTCGGCCTCAAGCCCTGGGACGTGGCCGCCGGGGCGCTGCTGGTGAAGGAGGCGGGCGGGACGATGGTGCGCATCGACGGAGCCCCCTTCCAGGTGGGCCACGGGGACGTGCTCGCCTGCGCCCCGGGCCTGGCTTCCGCGCTCATCGCTGAGTGCCAGGGCTTCCTCGCCGACATCGGCTGGACGCCCCCGGCCCCGCGCGCCTGAGCGCCTAGAAGAAGCTCTCCGGCACGAAGACGATGTCGCCCGGCTGGAGGGGGAAGTTCTTCTCCTGGCCGTCGCGGATGTCCTTCACCGGGACGCGGACCTTCTGCTGCTGGCCCTCTCCCTGCCTCGCCACGGTGGTGCCGTTGGGCGAGGCCAGCTTGGTGAGGCCTCCGGCCATGGTAATCGCCTCGATGATGGTCATCCCCTCCACGTAGGTGAACGTGCCCGGCTTCTGCACCTCGCCGAAGACGAAGACCTTTTTCGAGTTGTACTCGCGGATGGCCACGGACACGTCGGGGTGGCGCAGGTAGCGGACGAGGCACTCGCGCAGGGCGTCGGCGGCGGTGCCGGAGGTGCGGCCCGCCAGGTGGATCTTCCCGCACAGCGGGTAGTCGATGGTGCCCTCGGGGGACACGGCCCACACGCCCGAGTGGTCCGGCTCCAGGTAGACGCGCACGTCCACCAGGTCTCCCGCGCCCAGGGTGCGGCGGGTGTCGGAGTCCTCCTTGGCCGCCGCGGCCTCGGTCGCGAGGGGGGGCATGGCGGTGCGGCACGCGGTCGGCGCGGCGAGCAGCAGTATGAGCAGGGAGAGGATGCGCATCACAGTGGCTGTCTCAGTACGTCACGGTCATCCGAACATACCCTTCGTGCCGGACGTAGTTGATGCCGGCACCGGATTCGTTGGACGACCGCCACCCCAACAGGTAGCCGGTCCCTCCAATGAGCCAGCGCTTGAACTGGTACTGGGGTCCCAGATCCAACTCGAAGAGGTTGTCGCGCCGGGTCCCCTGGAAGCTCAGGTGGTTGACGCCGGTCATGCCCCTCACGGTGAGTCGGCCGCCGAGCAGGGCCTGCGCCTCCAGGTAGCCGCGATCATCTCGGAACAGGCCGAAGGCGGCCACGGGCTCCAGGGTGCGTGCATAGCCGAACTTCACGCTGGCCGTCTGGCTCAGCTGGTAGGCGCCCTCGAGCTGGGCGAGGAGGGCACCGCCCCGGCCGCGCCGAAGTCCTGGCCCCAGCCCACCAGGGCCGTCACGGAGATCCTCGGGGACACCAGTCCCGCCAGCCCCGCTCTGGTGTGCAGCAGCAGGGCCTCCGGGGTGCTGTCCCGGGCGTAGGTGCGGTAGTTGAACTGGGCGTCCACCACCACCGCCGTCTTGGGCAGGAAGCGCCAGCGGCCCTCCAGGCTCGCCCGAAGGTTGCTGTAGTCGAACTGGTCCACCGCGGCGGGGTCGCACACCGGCGTGTCGCAGCCTACCGGGAACAGGGCCGCGAGAGACTTGAAGCGCTCGAGGCCCCATGCCACCTGGGGCGTCACCGAGATGGCGCCACCGCCGGGCCGCAGCGGCATGCTCAGTCGCGCCTCGTTGTAGAGCGACAGCACGCCCGCGCCGAGCGCCACGCTGCGCGTGCGATCCGAGCGCTCGAAATGGTCCGCCACCACCACCGACACGGGCGCTTCCCGGTTGAAGTGGACGGTCAAGTCCGCCAGCCCCTCCAGGTGCGAGGTGTTGCTGGAGCCGGGCGTCAGCAGGCCGGTGTAGTGGACATAGTCGGCGTAACCCCGCAGATTCACGGCGACCTTGGAGCCGGGCAGATCCAGTCCCAGTCCGGGCCGGAAGTGCAGCACGGCCTCTCCGGAGAGCTGGTCGGACACCGTGTTGCCGTCCGTGCTGCCCGGGGGCGGGAAGTAGCCAGCCGCGCTGTCGATGCGCGTCTCGAAGTCGAAGGTGGGGTGCAGCCTGCCCTCACCGATCTTGAGGCCGTTGCCGCCCACCTGTTGGGCGTGCCCGAGCGCGGGCCACAACGCTGCCATGGCCAGCAGGCACCAGGCCTTCCACTTGTGGGCGGGCTGCGTCATGAATCGGTTGAGGACCCCAGCCCTGGGCTCATACCACGCACATCGGGTGTGCTCGAAAGACTTCCCTGGACTGGCGGCTACAGGGGTCGCTTGTAAGACAGGTGAGGTGTCTGGGAGGCGTCACCGGACGGCGCTGGAAGGAGGGGGGCGGATGGTGATGGTCTCGACGGGCTGGGGCTGGGTGGGGTCCCCACCGGGAAGGTTCTTGGGCTCCTCCACCTCCACCGAAAGGTTCTCGTCCGTGCGGAAGGCGAGCTGCCCGATGCAGGCCTCGGCCTCGCTGCGAAGCTGGGACACCTTCTGTTGGGCGATCACCAGCTTGGTGTACTCGTGCTCGCTGGAGGTGGACTCGCGGCGGGCCACGGCCTCCTGGAGCGCGATGTCCGCCTGCTCGGAGATGCGCAGCAAGCCCTTGATTTGAGTGAGCTTCTCGTTGACGCAGTTGAGCTTCACCACGTCCTTGGCGCGCCGGGCCTCCTCCAGCTTGCCCAGCACGTCCCGGAGCACCTCGCGCATGGAGGCGAGGGCCTTGGTGCCGCGCTCGAGCTTCTGCGCGTCCGGCACGTCGCTGGCCTTCTCCAGGAAGGGCGAGGCGATGGGGGCTGGACGCGGGGCAGGCTGGGCCAGGGCGAGTCCGCTCGTGAGTAGCACCGCCAGCATTCCGATGTAGCGCATGTGTTGTGCTCGGGGGCCGAGGCGCATGGCCTGGACGCTAGAGAGGAGGGGAGGGGGTGTCAACGTGGGGGGTGCTCAGGCCTGCCTGGCCGCGAGCCGGGCATTGGCCTCGCGCACCCGCGCCGAGAGGATGCGCGCGATGTTGATGACGACGAAGGTGAAGCCGTCGCGGTGCGCCTGGCGGAAGGTGGCCAGGTGTTGGGTGGTGAGCCGCAGCAGCACCGTCTCCGAGCGCGCCCGCACCGTGGCGGAGCGGTACTCCTTGTCGATGAGGCTCATCTCCCCGAAGAAGTCCGGGGCGGTGAGCACCGTGAGGGCCCGGGGCACGCCGCCTCCGTCGCGCCGCGTCACCTCCACCTCCCCGCGGACGATGACGTAGAGACTGTCGCCCAGCTCTCCCTCCTCGAAGACGACATCCCCGGAGGGATGACGCCGCTGCTCGGCCAGCTCGGCCAGGTGCGCCAGCTCCGTGCTGGAGAGCATCTCGAACAGCGGTGACGACGAAATGACGGCCAGCTTCTCCATGTCCCCGACCCCCGGGATGCGGATTGCTGGCCCGATTCTACCCCGCTGGCGAGAACACGAACGGGTATGCCACCGGGACTTCGTCGTCTGGTTTGAAGGGAAACACCCAGCTCCGGATGACGGTGCGGATGCAGCTCCCCACCGCGTCGTTGCCCAGGGTGTTTTCCTCGATTTCGATGTCTCCGGTGCGACCGGAGGGCAGGATGTTGAAGCGCACCATCACCTTGCCCTTGAGGCTCGGGTTGCGCTTGAGCTCCTTCTCGTAGCAGTTCTGGATGGCCTTGAGGCGCGCCTTGACGTAGCGGGCGAGCGCCTCGCGGTCCACGTCCGAGCTCTCCACCTCGGGGGTGGAGCTGGTGACGCGACCGGAGACCTCGACCTCCTTCTTGGAGGAGCCCAGGTCCACCTTGCCGGCGCCGCTGGTGCCCAGCTCGCCGATGCCGGCCACCTTGCCGGTGCCGCCGCCTCGCGGGCCGTTGGCGCCCACCGAGGCCTCGGTGGCGATGCCCACGCCGCCCGCGCCGGCCAGCGCCGCCGCGATCTCCCCGCCCCCGGTGCTGCCGCCGAGCACGTCCGCGAACGCGCCCCCGCCGCCGCTGCCCGAGGAGCCGAGGATCTTCAGGAGTCCCTTGCCCTCCACCTTCTTCACCACCTCGGCGCGCCGGGCGGCCGCCTCCTGGGCGTTGGCGGGCTTGGTGGCCTCGGCGGGCTTGTCCTCCGCGTCATTCGACTTGGGCTTCTCCTCGGTGGCCGCGGCGGCCTGGGCCTTCTCGGCGGCCTGCGGCTTGGGCTCCTCGGGCTTCGGGGGCATGAGCACCCGGGCGAAGCGGTCCGGCAGCTCGTCGAGGGACAGCTCGGGCTCGGGCGGAGGATCGGAGGCGATGATGAGCGCCGCGCCGGAGAAGTGGAGCAGCAGCGAGGCGGCCAGGATGCCGAAGAAGACCCGATCCATGGTCCGCCACAGGCCGCCCTGGAGGTCCGGCGGGAGCCGCGGCTTCTCGGACTTGGGCGGGAGGGGGACGAACTGGAAGAACAGGCGCAGGTCGTCGTCGAGCTCCACCAGCCCGCGGGCGCTCTCCTGCAGGGGCAGCACATACTGGTCGCCGCGCTGCATGGCCATGCCATCGGCGCGCAGGGCGTCGAAATCCACGTCCGAGGAGCCGAGGTGGACGCGGCCCTTCATGCCCTCGTTGAAGACGAGGTTGTACTGGTTGGCCCGGTACTCGAAGACGGTGAAGCTGGCCGGCATGTCCTCCGACAGCGGCAGCACGAGGGTGCTCTTCGCGTCGCGGCCGACGGTGAAATCCCCGGGCCGGCGCAGGTGGCGCTCCTCGATGATGCGTCCGTCCTGGTGGAGGAGGCCGACGCGGAGGATTCGGCTCTGCTGGGTGGAAGCCATGTCTCGTCTCTAGGACCCTTCCTACTCTAGAAAGGTTCCTTCTCCACGCTCTTGACGACCTTGGGCACGAAGCTCTCGGCCTTGTTGATTTCGTCGAAGTCCAGGTTGGAGCGCTGGAGGATGTAGAAGGCCTGCGGCTTCTGGATGCGCCCCTCGACGGTGATGGCATCCAGGCGGATGACCTTCTTCTTCTTGGCGGGCTCCTTGTCCTTGGCCGTGGCCGGGGTGGAGGACGTGGCGCCATCCTCCGCGAGCACGGGCGCGGCGGCGAGCAGGAGCACGAGGGCGAGGGCGAGGGCAGGGCGCATGGGCAGGCTCACTTCTTGTCCGAGGCGACTTTATCCGAGCCGGAGACCGGGCGGGCAGGGGGCGCGCCTTCCTTGGAGGCAGATGTAGGATTCTGCTCCTCCTCGGCCTTCTGGGACTTGCGGAGCTGCTCCCGCTTCTCGCGCTCGCGCCGCCGCTCCTCCTTCTCGATGCCCTTTTTGGCGTCCTTGACGTAGTCGTCCACGCGCTCGTCGCGGCCACCCTTGGAGCGGTACTGCTCGAAGAAGGAGAGGGAGGACTGGAGCCGGACGAGGGTGTCCAGGTCCTGGGGCTCGGCGTCGAGGTGGAGGATGGCGAGGTTGAAGTAGGTGTCCGGCAGGCTTGGGGCGAGGCGCAGCACCTGCTGGTACTCGTTGAGGGCGCGGGCGAAGTCCCCCTGGCCGCGGTAGGCGTTGCCGAGGTTGAGCCGGGCGGAGACGAAGTCCGGAGCGGCTTGCACGGCGGCCTCCAGCTCGCGGAGGGCGGCGGGGTAGTCCTGGGCCTCGTTGAGCAGGGCACCGAAGTTGTTGCGTGCCTCGGCGAAGTCCGGCTTCAGCTCCGAGGCCTTCTTGAAGGACTCCAGGGCGGCGGGCTTCGTCCCGAGCGCGAGCTGCACCAGCCCCAGGGCGTTGTGCGTGGCGGGCTCGTTGGGGGCGATGGCGCGGGCGTTCTCCAGCACCATCTTGGCCAGCTCGAACTTGCGCTCGCGGTAGTACACCTGGGCGAGGAGCTGCATGGCCCGCACGTTGCGCTCGTCCGCCTTGAGGACGCGCTTGGCCTCGATGGCGGCCGCGTCGAACTTCTTCTGGCACAGCAGCGCCAGCACGAGCGCGGTGCGTGGGGCGAGGGCCTCGGCGTTGGCCTGGAGCCGCTCGCGAAGTTGGGCCTCGGCCTGGGCGGCGCGGCCGGTGCGGCACTGGAGGCGGGTGAGGTTGTCCCAGGCGGCCTGCTGCTCGGGCTTCAGCTCCAGGGCCTGGCGGTAGGCGCGCTCGGCCTCGTCATTCTTGCCGAGGCGCTCCTGGGCGATGCCGAGGTTCGTCCACTCGGTGTCGTCCTTCCCGCTCGGGGCTGCGGTGGTCTTCTCGGCGGCCTTGGTGGCCTGTTGCTGCGGGTCGGCGGCCTTCCCGGCGTCACCGCTCGGAGTGGCGGAGGAGATGGCGGCGGCGGTGGGGGTTGGGGTCTCCGGGCCCGCCTTGGGCGTGGTGGCGCAGGCCGAGGCGAGCAGCAGGAGGCCCGGGGCGAGCAGTCGGCGCGGGCTCATGTCCCATCTCCCAGGATGCCCTCGGGGTAGAGCTGGTCCGAGGCGATGGCGTCCTTCGGCTCCTTGAGCACCGGGTACTCCTTGGGCCGGAAGCGGTGGAGCGACTCGAGCGTGCGGCGGGTCCACTCGTTGGTGATGTGGTTCTTGCGCGCCTCCTGGAGGGTGGCGGCGTAGCTCTCCACGGCCGCGTCCTCGAGCGTCGCGGTCTGCTGGGCGAGCAGGTCCTGGTAGGCCACGATCCCCTCCTCACCGAGCCGCTTCACATCCGGGGGGATGGGGGTTTCGATGATGGTGTTGGCGAAGCGCTCCAGGGCATGGCCGCGGCGGTAGAGCGCGGCCAGCGTCCACTCCAGCCGCTTGTAGGTAAAGACGCGGGCATAGGCGTCGTTGACGGACTTCACCGCGGAGCGCTTGGTGGTGAAGCTGCGCTCCAGCGCCTTGCCCTTGCCGCCAATCTTCAGCTTGTCGAACTTGCGGAACTCGACCTCGGCGAGCTGGAAGCGGCTGTAGGCGGCGGCGTCCGCGGCGATCGGCTGGGTGTCCGGCTGGAGCTTGCGGCGGTCGAACTCGCTGGCGGAGGCCTCGTAGGACTGGAGCGCGGAGCGCTCGTTGCCGAGCTTCCGCCACGCGTCGCCGATGCGGCGCTTGGCGTCCACCACCAGTTCCGCCTGGGCGGGCTGGGCGGCGAACTTGCGGACGAAGGCCTCCAGGGCGCGGATCTCCCCCTTCCAGTCCTCGCGCTTCTCGAGGATGAGGGCGGCGCGGAACTGGTTGCGCGGCGCGTCCTCGGCGTTGGGGAAGAGGTCGGCGTAGCGCTGGAAGGCGGAGGCGGCCTCGGCGTAGCGCTGCTGGCCCTCGAGCAGGCGCGCGGCGTTGAAGAGGGCGGCCTCGCGGTCCTTCGAGGCGGGGTAGTCCTTCACGAGCTTCTGGTAGCTCACCACCGCCCGGTCGAAGTCGTACGAGTTCTCCGCGTTGACGGCCACGCGGAAGAGGGCTCCGTCGGCCAGGGGCGAGGAGGGGTACTCGCGGTAGATGCGCTCGTAGAGCTTGAGGGCCGAGTCGAAGCGGCGCGTCTTCTCGTAGGCGACGGCGGCGTTGTTGAGGGCCTTGTCGGCGAACTCGTGGCGAGGAGCCTCGTTGACGAGCTCGATGTACTTGGTGGCGGCCTCGTCGTACTTGCCCTCGGCGAGGAGCTGGTCGGCGAGCTTGAAGCGGCCGGCGAGCTTGAAGCGGACCAGGTCCTTGTGGAGGTCGCTGTTGGGGTCGATGACCTCCTTGTTGGCGGCGAGGGTGCCGCTGACGTCCTCGACGCTCTTCCAGTCCTGGTCGATGAGGAAGGTCTCGACGATGAGGTTGGTGGAGAAGCGGGCCACCTCGTTCTGGGGGTACGCCTTCACGATGGCCTCGAAGCGCTTGCGGGCCTCGGGGAAGTCGTCGTGGGCGTAGTACAGCTCCGCCGCCTTGTAGGCGATGCCGGGCGAGCGCTCGCTCTTCGGGAACTTCGCCACGTGGAGGTCCGAGGCGGCCACCAGCTTCGTCTCCAGCTCGGAGAGCGGGGAGGGCTGGACCTTCTGGCCCTCGGGGCGCTCGGTGGAGCGCAGCGGGGAGCGCGGGGGGAGGGTGCCCGCCTTGAGCTCCGCCTCGAGCTGCTTCTGCCAGGCGAGCACCGCGCTGAAGGCCGACTCGGCGAAGTACTTGTCGCCCAGGGTCGAGTCGCGCACCACCTCGTAGTGCTTCGCCGCCGCGCCGAACTGCAGCGAGTTGTAGAGGCACTCCGCGTAATAGAACTCCATCTCGTAGGCGTTCTTGCTGCGCGGGAAGCGCTCCAGGTACTTGCCGTAGGAGGTGGCGGCCAGCTCGAAGCTCGATTTGGCCTGGTCGAACCGGCCCTCCTGCTTGAACACGAGCGCCTGCTGGTGGTGGTAGATGGCGCTGGAGTAGAGGCTCTTCTCGGTCAGGTCGTTGGCGGTGGCGAGCGCGTCCGGATCGTTCTGGTGCTGCTGGTACCACTGGGAGCCGGGCGAGTAGAGCTCGGAGAGCTTCTGGGACTCGGAGGAGGACTCCGTCAGCTTGCGGTCACGCTCGTACGCCTGGACGATCTTCTGTTGAATCTGGGGCGCGTCCGGGGCGAGCGGGTCCTTCCGCAGCACCAGCCGGTAGGCCGCGATGGCCGCCTCGTGCTGGGTCTGGTCGAAGAAGACGTCACCCACGCGCCGGTACACCTCGGCCTCGTAGGGACGGGGGCCGATCCTCGCGAAGAATGCCTGGACCTTGTCGAGGCCGCCCCACGTCTCGTCGGTGAAGGAGATGGCCGTGTACTGGAGTGCTTCCGTGCGCAGGTCGCCGCCGCCGGCCTCGTCGCCCCTGGCGACGCGCTGGGCCTCGTAGACGTCCATCAGCGCGACGAAGCGAGCGACCGCCTCGTCGTAGCGGTCCATGCGGTAGTACGTCCAACCCAGCTTGTAGAGCGCCTTGTCGTAGAGCGGGTGCGAGGTGTCGCGCACGGCCGCCTCGTAGGCCTCGGCCGCCTTGGCGAGCGCATCCGGCTCGTCGTAGGCGTCGAAGTAGTACTCGCCGATACGGACCCACGCCTCGGTGGTGAAGCGGCTGGTGGGGTAGCGCGCGATGAGCCGCTGGTAGGTGGCGCGGCTCTCCTCGAAGGCGTTCTGCTTCTCCAGGCAGTAGCCGAGCAGGTAGTACGCGCCGTCGTTGAGCCGGTACTCCGGGAAGCGCTCGAGGAGCTTCCGGTAGAGCGCGATGGACGGGTTGAAGTCCGGCTGTGGCTCGGGAGGGGGCTCGGCGCTCTCGGGGAGGGTGCGCAGCTTCTCCTCGAACCCGCGCATGGCCTCCAGGTGCGCATCGCTGGAGCGCTCGTAGTACAGCTCCGCCAGGCGGAACATCACGTCCGGCGAGTAGCGCGGCTCGTCGGGGTAGCGCCGGAGGAACTCCTCGAAACGCGCGATGGCGTCCTGGCGTTCCTGGCGCTCCTGGGCCTCCAGGGTGGAGATGGCCTTCTCGTACGACTCCGACAGCCGCTCGCGCCGCTCCTGGTACTTCTTCTCGATGAGGCGCTGCACCGAGCGCTTGTACTCGCGCGACTCCTCCTCGTAGCGCTGGACGGCCTCGCTCAGCTCCTCCAGCAGCTTCTCCTGCTCGGGCGTGCGACCCAGGCCCGCGAAGCGCGAGCGCGCCTGCTGTACCGGGGCCTCGGCCACCGACTCCGGACGTGCCGCGTCCTGCGCGGCGGCGCGCGTGGTGGCCAGCGTCAGGAGGGTGAGCAGGAGGGGGCGGCGCATCTAGTGGGTGTCCTCGAGGACTTCCTTGAACTCCTCTTCCAGGGAGTGCAGCTCCTGGTCCTTCTGCGAGGACAGCTTCTGGATCTCCGTCGTCTTGTCCTGCTTGCGGGTGAAGGCCACGTCGACCAGTCCCACGTCCGCCTTGAGGACGAAGTCATAGAACTGCTGGCGCACCTTCTTGAAGCTCTCGAAGGCGATGCGGCCCACCAGGTTGCGCGCGTCACCGGCCACGGCGGCCACTTCCTGGTGGTAGCCCTGGAGGAGCTGCTGCTCGACCAGCACCTTCTCCCGGATGAGCTTGCCGCGCTGCTCCACCTGGGCGCGCAGCACCTGCCGGGACAGCTCCACCCGCGCGCGCAGGGCATCGGCTCGCTGGCGCGCCTCGTGGGTGCGGCCCACCAGCGCCGCGTCGTCCCCGGACAGCCGGCCCTCGGCGGCGGCCAGCAGCGCGTGCTCGCGCTGGAGCGTCTCGCGGTACTGGGCGCGGATGACGTCCTCTCCGGAAACGAAGGCGTTGGCGGAGCCGCGCTCGTCCGCCAGGCGCGAGCGGAGCTGCTGCAGCTCGGCCTGGAGCGCCACCACCGTCTGCTCCTCGTTGCCGAGCTGGGTGAAGAACTCCTTCTCCTCCTCGGGAGTGCTCTGGCGCTCCGAGCGCGTGTCCTCCACCCACTTGCGCACCGCGGTGGTGATGGCCGTCATGCTCTGCAGCTCGTAGCTCAGCCGGAAGGCATCGCGGTCCAGCTCGTCCACCCGGTCCTGTATCCGCTCCTTCCGCGCATCCATCTCCTGCTGGTTCGTGGGCAGCCGGGCGAAGCGCATGCGCAGGGGCTCGGCTTCGCGGCGCACCTCGTCCAGGGCGGTGCGCTCCTCGGGGGTGAGCCGCTCCCTCAGCACGTCCGCCTCCACCTGCACCAGCCACTGCTCCGTCCGCGCGAGCGCGCTGTCCACCGACTCCGCCCGCAGGTAGCCCTCCTGCAACTCGGGGAAGACCTCCTGGCCTCGCTCGTTCAGGGCCTGGAGGATGCGCGTGGCGATGACCTTCGACTCGTCCGCGCTCTGCCGACTCGTGTCGATGTCCTTCACCATCGCCACCGCCTGCGCCACCTCTTCCTGGGTGGTGGCGAACTTCAGCGCCATCGGCGGCAGCAGCGTGGTGACATCCAGGGTGCGCTCGTTGCGCGCCAGCAGGTTGTCGAAGTACGCGATGGGGTCCTTGTTCACCTTCAGCAGCGCGTCCACCTGATCGCGCACCGGCTTGTACGTGCCGATGACTTCCTCGTACGTGGCGGTGGCCTCGTCGTAGTGCCGCAGCTTGAGCTGCAGGTGGCCCTGGAGGATGCGGGCGTCGGGGGCGATGGGGGCCTCGGGTGCCACCAGCAGGAGGATGTCCGTGGCGTTCTTCGCCTTCTCGGGATCCCCCTTCTTCACGTGGACCCAGGCAATCTCATAGAGCGAGTCCACGAAGGAGTCGCTGTCGCGCGGAATCTCCGTATAGCGGTCGAGCGCCTCGTCGTAGCGCCCCAGCTCGTAGAGCAGCCGCCCCAGGGAGAGGCTCGCGAGCTCCTTGAGCCGTTTGAGCTCCGGCTCCGTTGACGTGTCGGAGGCGAGGGGACGGAACCGCTCCACGGCGCCCGCGTAGTCGCCCTCCTGCACGGAGAGCACGCCGAGGAAGTATGCGCTCTGCTTCTGGAAGCGCCCACCTTCCGTGGCGGCCAGCGGCTTGAAGGCCGCGCGGGCCCGCTCGTGCCGCTCCGCGTCGGGCAGATCCGTCCGCTTGAAGAGCCACTTGGCGTAGACGTACTCGAGCTCCGGCGGCATCTGCCCGCCCGACAGGCGCCGCGCCCGCTCGATGTACTCGTCCAGTCCCGTGAACTGGTTGAGCCGGCCGGCGATCTCCAGGTAGCGCACCAGCGCGTCCCGGTAGCGGCGCGTGTCGGAGTGGGAGAGCAGCTCGCGCAGGTACAGCCGCGCGCCGACGTGGTTCTGCTGCTGGTAGAGCGAGTCCGACAGGTAGAAGAGCGCGTCCGGGTAGCGCGCGTGGGAGCGGAACTTCGGGTCGCTCACCAGGTCGTAGAAGAGCACCGACGCGTTGGCCCAATCGCCCAGCAGGTACTGAATCTCCCCGTCGGAGTAGCGCCGTAGCAGGCCCTCCTCGTCGCCGGGCTCGGGGCGCTCGATGTACTGCGTCTCGACGAAGCGGAGGTTCTCCTCGGCCGCGTTGAGCTGTCCGGACACCTGGTCCAGCCGCGCGGACAGCTCGCGCGAGGACGGGCGGGATGGCTTCTCCTCGGCTCGCGCGGGCCCGGAGGCCGCCAGGGTGGCCGCCGCGAGCACCAGTGCATGGAGGCGCGACGTGCTCACATGCGACTCCCTACTTCGTCTCGGCTGGGGCCGCGGGCTGCTTCTTGCCCGATTCACGCGACGACTCGATGTCGTAGCGCACCGCTGGACGATCCTGCAGGTCCGCGGTCAGCCCGCCCTTCTCGAACCCCACCACGCGCACGGTCGTCACCTTCCCGGGCTCCGCGTTGAAGGTGTAGCTGGATTGCACCTTGAACCGGTAGCCCTCGAGGTAGCTGAACACCCCGTAGCCATGGCCCCGGTAGACGAGCTTCACGGCCACCTGGTGCTGGCCCGGCACGATGCGGCCGTTGAAGATCTCGAGCTCCTCGTGCTTGGAGAGGTCCTCGTTCTCATCCGTGCGGGTGAAGATGGGGGCGCCGTCCAGCGCGTACGCCACCGACTCCAGCACGAACGAGTTGCCCATCTCGTTGCGGTGGAGGAGCACCGCGCGCGAGCCCGTGGACAGGTCCCCTCCCAGCACCGTCTCCTGCAGGAGCTGCAGGCGCGCCTTGGAGCGGAAGATCTTCTCCTTGAGGTCGACGACCTGCTCCTCCAGCGTCCTCACCCGGGTGTTGAAGGCCTCCTCGGCCGTCTTCGCGGTGGGCGTGGCCTCGGGCTTCGAGGACGCGGGCATGGACGCGGGCGCGGAAACGACAGCGGGCCCCTGCGCGAACGCGGGGGCCCACAGGCCCGTGCCAATCAGGGCCAGGAGACGGAGGGTGGAGGGAGTGAAGCGCAAGCGGCGACCTCGTCTGCGGGCGGACCAGGGGACCGCCCTGCGTCCTTAGCCGCCCTTCTTCAACTCCGTCAATACGAGCTTGGCCACGGCCTTGAGCGTATCGAACACTCCCACGCCCGTGGGAGCCACCGCCTGGTACTCAGGGATGTTCCGCGGGTTGAGCGTCTTGTGCATCTCCTCCATCGTCACCGCGTTGGGGAGGTCGCGCTTGTTGTACTGGAGCACGGCGGGGATCTTGTTCAGATCGTAGCCCTGCTCGGCGAGGTTGATGCGGAGGTTCTCCAACGACTCCATGTTGGCCTCCATGCGCTCGACCTGGCTGTCGGCCACGAACACCACGCCGTCCACACCCTTGAGGATGAGCTTGCGGCTGGCGTCGTAGAAGACCTGACCGGGCACCGTGTACAGGTGGAAGCGCGTCTTGAATCCGCGGATCTCACCGAGCGACAGCGGCAGGAAGTCGAAGAAGAGCGTGCGATCCGTCTCGGTCGAGAGCGAGATGAGCTTGCCCTTCGTATCCGCGGCGGTCTTGTTGTAGATGTACTGCAGGTTCGTCGTCTTCCCGCACAACCCGGGACCGTAGTAGACGATCTTGCAGTTGATTTCGCGAGACGAGTAGTTGATGAAGGACATGGCTTCCCGGGTTACTCGCTGAAGAGGTTGTCGATATCGTCGTCGGAAATCTCGGCGAACGGCGACCCAGCCCCGGGACCATCCGTTTTCTTGACCAGGGTCTCGAAAATCTTGGTGAGCTCGTCACTGGCCTTCTTGATGCGCAGGCGCACCAGACCGAGGCTCGTGCGGTTGTCGAAGATGACAACCAGCACCACCCGGCTCCCGACGATGGTCATGTAGAGCGAGTCCTTGGCCCCTTCATGGAACTGATGGGGGAACTCGTTCTCGCCAATCAACTTCGCGAGGCCGCCCATCGCCGCCACGTTACCGGCCGTCAGCGAGGCCAGTGAGGTGGTGTCGATGTTCTGCGTCTGCCCCGCGGAAGAGATGAGCTGCCCGTTCTTGTCGACGAGGAACACCACCTTCGCGTTCGCGTCCTTGGTCAGCCGGTCGCAAACCGCGTTGATCTTGGTGAACTCCTCTTCATACATCACCAGTTGCGTGCCCATGGGCGTTTACGCTCCTAAGCGTTCGCTCGACCTGTACTTCCGCGGCCCCCGAGGGTTCCCCGTAGGTTTCCGGAATGAATTTCGGAGGTTAGGTGCGGCGCTCCCGACCGGTGGAGCTTTAGCAAAGCCCTTCCAACCCGGCAAGAAGCCACCTCGCGACGTGGAGTCCCGTGCTCCGGGGGCTGGCGTCCAGGCACGAGCCCGCATCGGCTGCCTGCCCACATCCCGTGTGTGGGAGGGCGAGAGGGGCTGAAGGGGGGCATTGCTCTCCATGGAGGGGTCGCGAACAGCCGGGTGCTGCCTGTTTCGAGGGGACTTGTCCGGTCTTCACTATACTCCGGCCGTGCTGGTCCATCCTCGCCCCTTTTTTCGTCTCCTCCTACTTGTGCTCACTTTGGGGGGGCCGATCACCGCCTCCGCCCAGGGGGTCGCGCTGCGGCTGCGCTACGGCCTGGCCTTCCGGGACGGGGCCCAGGATGCCGGACCGGCGCTGTCCTACGGGGGAATGACGCCCAACGACCTGGCGCTCGGGGCCACCGTGTTCGGCGAGAACTGGTGGGGCGCGTGGGCCAGCGTCCAGCGCGAGGGCTTCAGTCTCTCGAAGGGGACGGACCTCGTCACCAGCGGTGGACTGCTGCGGGCCTCGGTGGGGCCGGCGGCCCGGTTCACGTTGGGGCCGGTGCGCGCCGAGCTGAGCGCCGGCTATGGCTTCGCGCAGCTCCCGACCTTCTCCGGCCCGGGGCAGGCGCGGCTCGTTCCCGTGGCGCGCCATGCCGCGCTGGTGGGGGGCCGCGTCGTCGTGCCGCTGCCCTGGCGCCTGCGCGCGGAGGTGCGAGGGGAGGTGCCCGTGGCGATCGGCACCACGTCCAGTGGTTTCGCGGCCGGTGCCGCGCTGCTCCTTCCGGTGGTGCGCCGGGGCGAATGGGGTGGCTCCCTGGTGCTGGACTACCAATATGTGCGCGACAGCCTGACGACCGCCGAGGGGGTGACGTCCCGGCAGGACATCAGTCGCGCGGGAGTGGGGTTCGAGCTCGCCTACGGAGGAACTGACGCCGCGCGGTCGGAGCTGGGCGCGCTCGTGCTCGCGGTGGTGGACGCGGAGTCCGGGATGGCGCTGCCTGGTGCCCAGGTGGTGCTGACGGCGGACGGTGTGGCGCAGGCGCCGCGCGCGGTGGGGACGGATGGGCGGTTGACGGATGTGATGCTGCCGCCGGGCGAGGTGCTCGCCCGCGTGAGCGCGGAGGGCTACGAGCCCGCGGAAGGTCGCATTTCGGTGACGGCCGGTGGGCGCGCGGAGCTGGTGGTGCGGGCGCGCCGGGAGCCCCAGGTGGGCACCTTGCGTGTGAGCGTGCTGGATGCGCGCAGTGGGGTGCCCCTGCCGAGGGCGACCGTCACCATGGGTTCCACCCAGGTTCTCACCGACGCGACGGGCGTGGTGCGCCTGGAGGGACTCTCGGCGGGGCCGCTGGAGGTGAAAATATCCGCCGAGGGCTTCCGCTCCGAACAGGAGGCGGTGGTCATCCTCGCCGGCGCCGAGACGCCACTGTCCGTGTCGCTCGCCTCCGCGAATCAGGGAGCGCTCGCCACCCTGTCTGGCCAGGTGCGCAGCATCCGTAAGGGCAAGCCGCTTCAGGCCTGGCTCGTCATTCCGGAGGCGAACATCCGCCGGCGGACGGACGCTCGGGGGGCTTTCCAGGTCCAGCTCAAGCAGGGTAGGTATCGTCTTATCTTCTCGGCTCCCGGTCACCTCTCCCAGACGAAGGTCGTCACCGTGCACGACGGCGAGCAGACCATCTTCAACGTCGATCTCTTTCCCAAGTCCCGGTGAGCCCCCTTCATCCCCTCTGGATGTCCTCGCTCTGCCTGCTGCTGGCGACCGCCTGCGGAGACGAAGAGTCGTTGCCCTCCGCGCAGCCTCTTCCCTCCGCGGTGGTGAAGGAGCCGGCGGTGGTGGACGCGGGCGTGGCTCCGCTCGCGCAGCTCGTGACGGTGAAGGGCGAGGTGCGGCTCGAGCGCGGAGGGAAGCTGGAGCCCGCGGTCCAGGGTCCGCTGTGGCGTGGGGACGCGGTGGAGACGGGGGCGGACGGCGGTGTCACGGTGCGCTTCGCCGACGGGCGCACGGTGGAGGTAGGGCCGGATGCGCGCTTTGTCCTCGGCGAGGACGCGAGCGGCGTGGTGCTGGAGGTGGCGCGGGGCCTCGTGCTGTCGCGGGTGCCCGCGTCCGGTGCTCGGGAGCAGGTGGGCCCGGCGGTGCGGCTCACCATCCTCACGCCCTTCGGACTCACCCGCGTGGGCACGAGCGAGAGCGAAGTGCAGGTGGGCGTGGGCGAGAACGAGGGGCGCGTGGAGGTGCTCCTCGGCTCCGTGGAGGTGGTGGCGAAGAACGGGCAGTCGGTGCGGGCCTCGCAGGGACAGGCGGTCTCGGTGAAGGCCGAGGGCGTGACGACGCGGGTGCTGGAGCTGGCGTCCGTCGAGGTGACGGTGCACGCCGCGACGGGCCGCACGGAGTGGCGTGAGAAGGGCAGTGCCCGGTGGCGTGTGGTGGACCGGAAGGGCGAGGCGCTCAAGGCCGGAGATGCCGTGCGCGTGCGCCAGGGCACGGCGCTGCTGACGCTGGAGGGCTCGGAGTCCACGCTCTCGCTCTCGGGCGGCGAGCTGGTGGTGCAGGGCGTATCCCAGGCCGGCTCGACGGATGAGGCGCGGGTGGATCTGCTCAAGGGCGAGCTCGGGCTGACGCTGGCCCCGGGTCGCTCGAGCCGGGTGGTGCTGCCGGGACTCTCGCTGGAGAGCAAGGGCGCGGCCCGGCTCGACGTGCGGCGCACGGAGGATGGCTTCACCGTGGCCTCGCGCGCCGGAGACGTGACACTGGTGCGCGGTGAGGCCCGCGAGCCCCTGCGCGCGGGCCAGCGCGCCAAGGTGGAGGGCGAGGCCGCCGCGCGGGTGGAGGCGCTGGCGCGGGCGCCGCTCGGGTTGTCCCCGGTGCCGGGCCAGCAGGTGTTCCTGCGGCGCGGGTCGGAGGTGGCCCTCACGTGGGAGGAGACGGGCGAGGTGCGGGTGGAGGTGGCCTCGGATGCCGACTTCCAGCGGACGGTGCTGGAGGGGGTGGCCCGCGGAGGCTTCGTCAACGTGACGGCCCCCGAGCGAGGCGCGCTGTACTGGCGGGTGCGGCGGACGGATGGCTCGGAGGTGGCCCGGGGCAGTGCGTCCTTCGGTCCCGAGCGCTCCTCGAGGCGCGAGCTGGACCGGCTGCGCAACCGCGTCCCCGAGGGCCCGGAGAAGACGACCATCTACTTCCAGGACAAGCCCCCGGCCGTCACCTTCACCTGTCAGGCGGAGCCGGGCGCGGCCTCCTACAAGGTGGCGGTGTACCGGCAGGGGGCGCTGAGCAAGCCCGTGGTGGAGCGGTCCGCCTCGGCGTCGCAGGTGCCGCTCGAGGCGGGCGTCCTGAAGGAGGGCAACTTCCTCTGGTCCATCACCCCGCTGGCGCCCAATGGACGGCCGCTGCGAGGCGGGCGGATGAACAAGCTGGAGCTCGTCTTCGACAACTCGGTGCCCACGCTCGTGGTCAGCGCTCCCCGTGAGGGCCAGCGCGCGGGTTCTCGGGTGCGGGTGGCCGGAGTGGCCCCGGTGGGCTCGCAACTCCTCGTGAACGGGCAGCGCGTGGCGCTCGACTCGAAGCACCGGTTCGATACCTGGGTGGCCCCCTCGGGACAGCCGCCCCTCATCGTATTCAAGCTGTCCAGATCGGGTGCGCCGGACGTGTACACGGTGCGCACCTTGAAGTGAGGCCCTGGGAATGACGACTCCCCAATCCCGAACGGAACCCGGAGGTCCCTCCGGTGCGCAGCCGACGGCCTACGGCCAGTACGTGCTGGTGCGCAAGTTGGCCGAGGGCGGTATGGCGGAGATCTTCCTCGCCAAGCGGCTTGGCGCCGACGGTTTCGAGCGCAACGTCGTCATCAAGCGGATGCTGGCCCACCTGACGGGCCTGCCGGACTTCGTGGAGATGTTCCGCGACGAGGCGCGGCTGGCGGCGCGGCTGAACCACCCGAATGTGGTGAAGATCGACGACCTGGGCTTCACCGAGGGCTGCTACTACATCTGCATGGAGTACCTCCCGGGCGAGGACTTCTCCACCACGGTGCGCACGGCGAGCTACCGGGGCGAGTACGTGCCCGTGCCCCTGGTGATGCGCGTCCTCGCCGATGCGGCGCGTGGCCTGCACTACGCCCACGACTTCACCGATGAGTCGGGCAAGCCGCTGAACATCGTCCACCGCGACATCTCGCCCTCCAACCTGTACGTGACTTACGACGGGCAGGTGAAGGTGCTGGACTTCGGCATCGCCAAGGCCGAGTCGCGCCTGGCCCACACGCGCACCGGCGTGGTGAAGGGCAAGTACGTCTACATGGCGCCGGAGCAGGCCAAGGGCCTCTCGGTGGATCGTCGCGCGGACGTATTCTCGTTGGGCGTGAGCCTCTACGAGGCGCTCACCCACGTGCGGCCCTTCGCTCGGGACAACGACCTGGCGGTGCTCAACGCCCTGCTGGCGGGCGACTACCAGCCGCCGCGGGCGCTGCGGCCCGACCTGTCCCCGGAGTTGGAGGCGGTGGTGCTCAAGGCGATGGCCTTCGACCCCGCTCATCGCTACGCCACCGCCGCCGAGTTCGCGGACGACCTGGAAGGACTCCTGGTGCGGGAGGCCATGTCGCCGACCAGTGCCACGCTCGCCGCGTACCTGCGCCAGAGCTTCGGTGAGGCGCGCTACACGGAGAAGACGCGCATCCCCGCGCTCTCGCGGTTGAGCCAGTCCGGGATTTCCGTGGTGGTGACGGGCGCGGGCACCTCTCCGCTGCTGCCCATGGCCACGCCCTCCGCCGCCTCCGAGGGGCGGACGAGTGTCGCTCCCCCTCAGTCCGGGATGGGCGTGCAGGCGGTCGCGCCGACGCGTCGGCGGGGACTCATCCTGGGCGTCGCGGCGGGCTGCCTGCTGCTGGCGGGTGGGGCCTTCGTGGTGGGGCGCAAGCTCGGGATGACCCCCGAGCTGGTGGCTCAGCCGACGCCGCCTCCCGTGGCCGCGGTCGCCCTGCCGTCGTCGAATCCCACGCCTCAGCCGGGCACCGTGGCGCCAGACACCGCATCACCGGGCCCCGGGGCCGCGGGTGCCGTCGTTCCGGGTGCCGTCGTCGCCGAGGCGGCCCAGGTGCCGCAGCCCTCGCCGCAGGGCGAGGCCCAGCCCGAGGCGCAGGTCGAGCCGCCGCCCGTGGTGAAGGAGCCGGTGCGCACGACGAAGGCGCGCATCACGTTGGAGGCCGCTGACATCCAGCGCGTGGTGTCGCGCAACCGGGCGCGCATCATGACGTGCTTCGAGCAGTTCAAGCGCGACCTGCCCGCGGACCAGGGCGAGGTGCAGGTGCGCTTCACCATCTACTCCTCGGGGCGGCCGGACGCGTCCACCCAGGGACCGCTGGCGGCGCTGCCCGTGGGCAAGTGCCTGGAGAAGCAGGTGGAGCGCCTGCGCTTCCCCGCGCACAAGGACAAGGAAGTGACGGTGGTGCTGCCCTTCGGCTACCGCGTCACGCGGTAGCCGGGAGCCTCACAGCTCGCGCCGGGCGCTGAGCGCCTTGGCCAGCGTGGCCTGGTCGGCGTACTCGAGGTCACCGCCCATGGGCAGGCCCTGGGCGATGCGGCTGACGCGGATGCCCATGGGCTTGAGCAGGCGCGTCAGGTAGAGCGCGGTGGCCTCGCCCTCCACGTCCGGGTTGGTGGCGACGATGATCTCCTCGACGTGGCCATCGCCGAGCCGGGTCAGCAGCTCCTTGATGCGAAGCTGCTCCGGGCCCACGCCGTCCAGCGGGGAGAGCACCCCGTGCAGCACGTGGTAGCGCCCCTTGAACTCGCGGGTGCGCTCCAGCGCCATCAGGTCCGCGTACGTCTCCACCACGCACAGGACGCGCTCGTCGCGCTTGTTGTCCCGACAGAAGCCGCACAGCTCCGTGTCAGTGAGGGAGAAGCAGCGGGTGCACAAATGCACCCGCTCCTTCACCTCGCGGATGGCCTGGGACAGGTCCGAGGCGTACTCGCTCGGGGCGCGGAGGATGTGGAACGCCAGCCGCTGCGCGGTCTTCTCACCGATACCCGGGAGCTTCGCGAGCTGGGCGACCAGGCGATTGAGCGGATCAGGAGTCATTCCGTATCAAGTAATGCCGGGGATCTTCACGCCGCCGGAAATCTTGCCGAGCTCGCGCTGCATCTTCTCACGGCTGCTCGCCAGGGCAGCGTTGACGCCGGCGGTGACCAGGTCCTCGAGCATGCCCAGGTCGTTGGGGTCGACGAGCGACTTGTCGATCTTGATGCTCTTGATCTCCTGGACGCAGTTGGCGACCACGGTGACGCGGCCGTCGCCGGCCTTGGCCTCGACGGTCTCTTCAGCCAGTTCCTTCTTACGCTGTTCGATCTTCTCCGTGAGCTTGTTGGCCTGACGGATGAAGTAGTTCAGATCGATGCCGGGCATGTGCTTCCTCAGTAGGGCGTGCGAGCGGGCATCGGGGACCGCTCGATGAAGTGCGAAGCGCGCACCCTAGCGTTGGGCGAGCCGGTTGTCAGGGGCTCTCGTCAGGAGAGTCGTTCGTCGGGGCGGCCACCGGGCGCGCAGGCTGGTCGTACACCTGGATGTGCTCGATTTCGCCCCCGAGGAACTTGAGTGTGGCGCGGAGGGCCGGGTGACTGCGGACCCGTCCCTCGGTGCTCTTCTCGTAGGCGGTGCGTTCCTGGGCGTCCTGCTGGGCGATGCTGATGAGGCCCGCGGTGGGGCTGGTGTCGTCCGCGGCCGCATCCTGCACCAGGAGCTTCGTCGGGCGACCGAAGTGCTCGGCGAGGGCCTTCTCGATGGCGGGGCGCCCGTTGCTGGACACCATGAGCTTGTGGAAGCCGTCCTTGGGCACATAGGCGACCGCCACCTCGCCCTCTCGAATCCAGAGGAGGCGACCATTGGCGAGCGACTGGGCGTGCCGGCCGGAAGAGGCTCGCACGGTGTCCACCACCGCGCGCCACCGGTCCTGGAGGGGACGTCGGGGGTTGTCGCGTCCCGAGGTGGCCATGGGGGCCGCGGCGCCCGAGGCGTGGTGGACGTCGAAGGGCCGGACGGAGTCGGCTTCCGGTTCCGGCTCCGGCTCGGCGAGAGGGACGGGCGGCACGTCCGGGAGACACTCGCCGGAAGCACAGCCTTCGGCGGAGCCCTCCTCGGGGAAGAAGCGCTCGTCCTCCGTGGCGGGCGGGGGCGTCGGCAGGCGCACGTTCGTCACGCGCACGATGGGCTGCGCGGGCGCGGGGGCCTCGGGCGAGCGCGCGACGGGCGCGGGGGGAGGGCGGACGGGCTCGGGAGGACGCTCAGTGGGAGCGAAAGTTGGCGGGACCGGAGCGACCTCCGGGCGCCCCGGCAGCTACCTTGCGAGCATCATCGGAACCCAGTCCCGCGGCGAGGCGGTCCACCCGGGCGATGAGGTCCGGGATGGCTCCGACGGGCGAGAGCTGGATGGCCTTGAGCAGCGCCATCTCCAGCGCCAGTCGGGGCTGGGCCGCGCGCGACACGTCCCACACGCAGCCGTGCACCACGTCGAAGAGCCGCGAGATCTGAGCCGAGTCCGCGTCCTTCGCCAGCGTGACGAGCGCCGTGCGCTCGGACTCGGCGAGCTCCGCGGGGGCCTCGCCCAGCGTCTTGGCCACGAAGAGGTGACGGAGCTGCAGCGCGAGCTCCTCGGCGAGCCGCTTGAGGTCCACGCCGCGGTTGAAGACCTCCTCCACGCGCTCCAGGACGCGCTTCGCGTCCTTGCGCACCAGCGCCTCGGCGAAGTCCTGCACCACGGTGCGGTCGATGGTGCCCAGCGCATCGGCCACGTCCTCGTCCTTGGGATCGGGGCCGCAGGCGGAGAAGATCTGGTCCAGGAGGCTGAGCGCGTCGCGCATGCCGCCCTCGGACTGGCGCACCACCATGGAGAGCGCCCGCTCCGAGATGGCCACCTTCTCCTGCTCGCAGATGTACTTGAGGCGATCGAGCATCACCTTCGCGGAGATGCGGCGGAAGTTGTGGCGCTGGCAGCGCGAGAGGATGGTGTCCGGGAGCTTGTGCGCCTCGGTGGTGGCGAAGATGAACTTCACGTGCCCGGGCGGCTCCTCCAGCGTCTTCAGGAGCGCGTTGAACGCGGCCCCCGAGAGCATGTGGACCTCGTCGATGATGTAGATCTTGTGCCGGTCGCGCTGCGGCAGGTACTTGGCGTTCTCGCGAATCTCGCGGACGTTCTCCACGCCGTTGTTGGAGGCACCGTCGATCTCCGCCACGTCCACCGAGGTGCCCGCGGCGATCTCCGTGCACGCCTGGCACTTGCCGCAGGGCTCGGGGGTGGGGCCGTTCTCGCAGTTGAGCGCCTTGGCGAGCAGGCGGGCCGCGGTGGTCTTGCCGACGCCGCGGGGGCCGCAGAACAGGTAGGCGTGCGCCACCCGGTTCATCTTGATGGCGTTGGCGACCGTCCGGACCACGTGCTCCTGGCCGGTCATGTCGTCGAAAGTCTGCGGGCGCCATTTACGGGCGAGGACGAGGTAGCTCATGGGGGGCGTGAATCTAAACACGGAGAACACGCGGGCGCACGGTTTCCATGCGTCGGCCGCTCTACTTTTCAAGTCACGCCTGGGAGTCCAGAAAAGGGACGCCCGGAGTCGGGTCCTTACACTCCGCGTCCGAGACGGTGCTGAGCGGGCGGACAGCCGCCCCACGGCTTGCGCTTCCCTGAGAGGACGGAGAGAGTCGCGAGGCCCTTCCGATGACCGCTCCCGCGCCCATTTCCGCTCCGCCGTCGCACGCCAACTCCATCCCCGAGCCACCACTCTCCGTGGCACCTCGAAGGTGGCCTCTCGTGCTGCTGCTGGGCGCGGTGGGGCTGCTGCCCGCGGTCATCGCGGTGGCGCAACTGGGCCGCATCCACCCGGATGAGGTGTACCAACTGCTCGAGCCGGCGTGGTTCCGCGTGCACGGCTACGGGGTGCTGGCCTGGGAGTGGCGCGTGGGCCTGCGCAACTGGGCCGCGCCGGGAGTGGCCGCGGGGTTTCTGAAGCTGGCGGACCTGCTGGGCCTCTCGCACCCGGTGGCGTACCGGGCGCTGCTCGCCGTACCCCAGGCGGCGCTGCACGGGTGGATGCTCTGGGCTGTCTACCGCTTCGCCGAGCGCCGTGCCGGACGCGCGGGGGGCCTCTTCTCCTCCTCGCCGTGGGCCTTTATGGGCCGGTGCTCATCTTCGCGGGCCGGACGCTGGGCGAGTCCCTGTCCACCGCCTTCCTGGTGGTGGCCCTGGAGGCGTTGGACCGCACCGAGCGCCCGACGCGCGCGGGCCTGGTGGGCGGGCTGGCGCTGGGATTGGCGGTGGTGGTGCGCTACGGCTCGGCGGTGATGGTGCTGGCGGCGCTCATCTGGCTGGTGGCGGCGCGGCGCTGGAGGGTGCTCGCCTTCACCTGCCTCGCGGGCCTGGGCGTCGCGCTGGGCCTGGGGGCCCTCGACCAGGCGACGTGGGGCAAGCCCTTCCATTCCTTCTTCGCCTACGTGGACTTCAACGTCCTCTCCGGGCAGGCCGCGAGGCAGTTCGGCGCCTCTCCCCCTGGCTTCTACCTGCTGCCCTTCCTCGAGGGGGTGCCCGTCTGGGTCTGGGGCGCGGTTCCGCTGGGCCTGCTTGCCCTGCGTCGGCGATTCGCCCTGTCGCTGCCGCTCTTCTGCGCGGTGGTGTACCTCGCCGCCATCACCGCCACCGCCCACAAGGAGGAGCGCTTCCTCTACCCGGGGCTGGTACTGGGGGTGCTGGCCGCGGCCCCGTTCGTGGCCACCTTCGTGCTGGAGCGAGGGGATGCCCGGCTGCGCTGGGGGCTGGGGGCGCTGGCCCTGGCCGCCACCCTCCTGTCGGGGCACTACTTCCCCCCAGTGGACGTGAAGGGGGACCAGTTCCGCGCCATCGTCTCGGCCACCCGGGACGACAGCGCCCGCGGGCTGCTCATCGTCAACGAGGGCCTGTGGGGCTCCGGGGGCTTCTTCTACATCGGCAAGAACATCCCCTGGGGTACCTGCGACAACCCCGGCGATGCCTTCTTCCAGGGGGCCATGCGGGATGCCCGGTTCAACCGCGCCGTCACCTTCGAGGGCCGAGCCCTCGCCGAGCTCCAGGCGGCCGGCTTCCGGATTGTCGAGCAGGTGGGCCGCGAGACGGTGCTGGCGCGCGACTGAGCGGGGCGCTGGAGCAGGGCGCTTCCGGGCAAAAAGAAGGAGCCGAGCAACCCTTTGCAGGGATGCTCGGCTCCTTCACAAGAACGGCCGGGACACACGCGGAGGTGCGCTACCGTTGCTTCCTTCCGGACCTGGCGGGGTTCACGTCCCCACGTTGTCCCGACCACAAGCTCTTCAAATCAAGTAACAACTACGGAGAGGGTGGGATTCGAACCCACGATACCCTTTCAGATATACACGCGTTCCAGGCGTGCGCCTTCAACCGCTCGGCCACCTCTCCATGAGACACTCTGCGGAGAGCGTAGGATTCGAACCTACGATACCGTTCCCGGTATGCCTGATTTCGAGTCAGGTGCCTTCGACCACTCGGCCAGCTCTCCAATATTCACTTTTCTCGTTTCTTCTCGCGCAGGCGCTCGAAGAAGTCCTTCAGCATCTGGCGGCTCTCGTCCGCCAAAACCCCACTCATCACTTGGAGCCGGTGGTTGTGCCGGGGCTCCTCCGCGAGGTTGTAGAGAGAGCCGACTGCTCCGGCTTTCGGATCCTTCGTTCCGAAGACCAGACGGGTGACTCTCGATTGGACCAGTGCTCCGGCGCACATCGCGCACGGCTCCAGCGTCACATACAGGGTGACACCCGTGAGTCGCCACGCTCCTAACGCCTTGGCCGCTGCGTCCAACGCGAAGATCTCCGCGTGGGCCAGGGGATTCCGGTCGAGCTCCCGTCGATTGAAACCGCTCCCGATGATCTTTCCATCGTGTACGGCTACTGCTCCGACGGGGACTTCCCCAAGCCCGGCAGCCTCCCGCGCGAGCGCAAGGGCCTGCTGCATGAAGACTTCGTCCGGACTCATGAGGGGATTGGAGGAGGGGAAAGGTGGCGCTCCCTGGAGGATTCGAACCTCCGGCCTTCGGATTCGTAGTCCGACGCTCTATCCAGCTGAGCTAAGGGAGCTTTCCGTTACCTTTGCGCCGCTTCTACCACAACCGCTGCCTCTGTACCACAACTTCTTTTTCGCTACCGCAACTTCGCTCTACTACAACCAAGATAAGTGGCGGAGAGAGAGGGATTCGAACCCTCGATACCCTTTCGAGTATGCAGGTTTAGCAAACCTGTGCCTTCAGCCTCTCGGCCATCTCTCCAATGCCTTTACTGTCAAAGAACCGCGTACCGCAAGAACAAAATCGGAGGAGGTAGGATTCGAACCTACGGGAGGCTTTCGCCACCTGCGGTTTTCAAGACCGCTGCCTTCAGCCGCTCGGCCACTCCTCCAACTGCTCGAAGCCGCGCGACCCACCGAACTGCGTGGGTCGCCCTTCTACATCATCCGGAGCCCATTGCAACAACGTTGTGGGGTTCTGGATTCTGACAGCGGGAAGAGGCCTACAGCGGCCTCAATTCCTTGAGACCGCCCATGTACGGCACCAACGCCTCCGGGATGGCGATGCTTCCGTCCTCGCGCTGGTAGTTCTCGAGGATGGCGATGGTCGTCCGCCCCACGGCCAGGCCGCTGCCATTGAGCGTGTGGAGGAGATGGGGCTTGTCCCCCTTCTGGGCCCGGTAGCGGATTTTGGCCCGGCGGGCCTGGAAGTCGCCGCAGTCCGAGCAGGAGGAAATCTCGCGGTACGTCCCCTGGCCAGGCAGCCAGACCTCGATGTCGTAGGTCTTCCGGGAAGCGAAGCCCATGTCTCCGGTGCACAGCAGCATCACCCGGTGGTGCAGCCCCAGGCGCCGGAGGATGTCGCAGGCGTCGTCCGTCATCTTCTCCAGCTCGTCCAGGCTGCTGTCCGGGTGGGAGAACTTCACCATCTCCACCTTGTGGAACTGGTGCTGGCGGATGAGGCCGCGCGTGTCCTTGCCCGCCGAGCCCGCCTCGGCGCGGAAGCAGGGGCTGAAGGCGCAGTACTTCACCGGAAGCACGTCGCCATCGAGGATTTCATCCGAGTGGTAGTTGGTGACGGGCACCTCGGAGGTGGGAATGAGGAAGCGCTCGGGCTCGCCGACCGTCTTGAAGGCGTCCTCCTCGAACTTCGGGAGCTGGCCGGTGCCCAGCATCGTCTCGCGGAGCACGAGGTAGGGCGGCAGCATCTCGACGTACCCCTTCTGGGTGTGCACGTCGATCATGAAGGTCACCAGGGCCCGCTCCAGCCGGGCGAGCGCTCCCTTGTAGAAGGCGAACCGGGAGCCGGACACCTTGGCGGCGCGCTCGAAGTCCAGCATCCCCAGCTTCTCGCCCAGCTCGAAGTGCTGCTTGGGCGTGAAGGGGAGGATGGGCTTGTCGCCCCAGACGCGCACCTGGACGTTCTCGTCGGCGCTGGCGCCCACGGGCACGGACTCGTGGGGGACGTTGGGGATGAGCAGCAGGATGTGGCTGAGCTCCTCCTCCACTTCCTTGAGTCGCGCCTCCTTCTCCTTGATGGACTGGGAGACGGCGCGCATCTCCCCGCGCAGCGCCTCGAGGGCCGCGGGGTCCTCCTTGGCCTTGCGCTTCATCTCCTCATTGGCGGCGTTGCGGCGCGCGGCGAGCGACTCCATCGCCACGTAGAGGTCTCGCCGTTCCGACACGAGGCTCTTGAAGGGGCCGAGGTCCAGGCTGCCGCCCCGGGACTGCAGCCGGGCGACCACCGCATCGAAGTTCTGCGCGACGTACTTGAGATCCAGCATGGCGAGGCGGTTCTAGTCACCCCGCGCGGGCCGGGCAAGGCATGTCGTACCCGGGCGCCCGGAAACGGACGCCCGGGAGGGGGCGAGTGGCTACTCCAGGAAGCTGATCTCGTCCTCGATTTCCTTGCGGTCCTCCGCCTCGGGCTTGCGCGTGAGGTACTCCTGGAAGGCCTTGACCGCGTCCGCCTTCTTGCCCTTCTCCTTGTACGCGTAGCCCAGGTGGTACCAGGCATCGGCCTCGTCCGGCTTGGCCACGGTGGCCTTCACGTACCAGTCGATGGACTTGGCGTGCTGGCCCTGTTCGCTGTAGCAGCGCGCCATCTTGTAGAAGACGACGGTGAGGTCCGGAGCCGCCTTGAGCGCCTGCTCGTAGAAGCGGATGGCCTCGCGCCAGCGCATGGCCGTGAAGTGCGCGTCGCCAATGGCGGCGAGCGCCCGGGTGCGCTTGGGGTCCACCTTGAGCGTGGCCTGGAAGGCCTTGATGGCGTCGTCGAGCGAGTTGGACTCCAGGTAGGCCTGACCCAGGGACTCGTGGGCGTCGGCCATCTGCGGATCCAGCGCCACCGCCTGCTTCCACTGCTCGATGGCGTCCGCCGGCTGCTTGGCCTCGCGGAAGAGGACACCGTAGGCGTAGCGGTAGTCGGCGCGCTGAGGGGCGCGGTCCACGGCGCTCTTCATGCTCTCGAGGGCCTGGGTGTACTCGCCGCGCTTGGCCCGCAGCATGGCCATCTGGAAGTTCGCCTCGAAGTTGGAGGGCTCGCTCTTGAGCGCCAGGAGGAGGTTGGCCTCGGCGTCCTTGAGGTTGCCCTTGGCGATCTGCACCGTGCCCAGGGTGATGGACGGCAGCACCGAGCGCGGATCCTCCTTCTTGGCCTGCTCCAGTTCGGTGAGGGCCTCGTCCAGCTTGCCCAGGCGATACAGCACGGTGCCGCGCTGCAGCCGGCCACCCTTGAGGTTCGGATCCAGCTCCAGGGCCGTGTCGGCGTCCTTCTGGGCCTTCTCCAGGTCCCCGGCCAGCAGCGCCAGGTGGGACAGCCCGAGGTGGGCGTCGGCGAGGGTGGGATCGAACTCGACGGCGCGAGTGAACTCCTCCTGGGCCGTGGGGATGTTCTCCTCGGCGAGCGCCAGCTCCCCGAGACCCACGCGCACGGCGGCGTTCTGGGGCGCCTTGGAGGCGGCCAGCTCGAACTGCTCACGCGCCTCCTTGTTGCGGCGCAGGCGCACGTAGAAGCGGCCGAGGTAGACGTTGGCCTCGACGAGCTCGGCGTCGGCCTTGATGGCGCGCTGGTAGTGCTCCTCGGCGCTGAGGTTGCTGTCACGCGCCTCGTCGATGCGGCCGTAGAGGTACTCGATGCGAGCGTTGCCCGGGAAGCGCTTGTTGGCCTCCTCCACCGCCTTCTGCGCGTCCTCCATCTTGCCGGTGACCACCAGCGTGCTGATGTGGCCGTCGGTGTACTCGAGGTTCCGCGGATCGGCCTTGGCCACCGTCTCGTAGAAGGGCAGGGCGTCGGCGAAGCGGCGCTGGGAGCGCAGCACGCGCGCCAGGTTGGCCTTGATGAGGATGGAGCTGGGGTCCTTCTCCATCGCGGCCTTCAGCTCCTGCTCGGCCTCCTTGGGCTTGAAGAGCTGGAAGAGGGCGATGCCCTTGAGGGTGCGGGCGCGGGCCACCTCCGCGGGGCCCATCTCCGCCTGCGCCTTCTCGTCCAGCGCGCGCTCGGCGGCCTCGAGGCCCTTCTGCGCGTCCTTGCGCAGCAGCACCTCCACCGCCGCCAGCTCCAGCGCGGAGATGATGTGGGTGGCATCCGCCTTGAGCGCGGCCTCGTAGGACTTCGCGGCCTCGTCCGCCTTGCCCGTCGCCTGGTAGAGGTTGCCCAGGGCGTGGTGCGCCTTCACCGAGTCGGGCTGCTTCTCCAGCACCCGCTTCAGCGTCTCGATGGCCTGGTCGTTCTGGTTCTTGGCCGAGTAGGCCTCGGCGAGCAGGAAGGCCAGCTCGGCATCTCCCTGGTTGGCCTCGCGGCTCCAGGCGTCCTGCGCGAGCGGGATGGCCGTGTCCGGCTCACGGGCGGTGAGCGCCTTGCCCGCGAGGAACTTGACGTACTCGACGTTCTTCTCGCCCAGCAGCTCGAGGCTCGCCACCTCCTCCTCGGCGCGGCACTGGTTGAGCTCGTTGGGATCCGCGGCCGAGTAGCGGCGCTGGAGGTAGAAGACGGCCTGGCACCAGAGGGCGCGGACCTCCGGGTACTCCTTGGAGGCCAGCACCTTCTGGCTCAGCGTCCGGGCCTGCTTGTAGCTCTGGAAGGAGTCCTGGAGCAGCGCCTTCTGCGCGGCCTGCACGTCCGCGGCTTCCGACGAGCCAGCCGAGACCTTGGAGGGGAAGAACTTCTTGAGCCCGAAGACTCCGTAGCGCGTGGCTCCGAATCCAAGGCCCACTCCGAGCACGAGGACCGCCGCCGCGGCGGCGATCACCAAGGGCAGGCGCTTCTTGAGCTTCGCGACGAGGAGCTCGGCGCGCGAGGTGGTGTCCACCACGGCCACCGCCGCCATGCGGCCGCCGTAGAGCTGGTTCAACCGCTCCATGTTGGCGGCGGCATTGGCGGCATTGGCGGCGGACTGGCTGGCCTTGGAGCCGGGCTCGGTACCGGGCACGGGGGGCGCGGCGGCGGGAGCGGCGGGCGTGCCCGGCCCCTCCATCAGCTTCTGGATGGCCGTGGCGAAGATGGGCACCGTGCCGATGGGCGTCCAGGAATCGGCGTCGTTGGAGACGTCCTCGTTGCCGAGGAGCTGACCGTCCTCGAGCATCTTGACGACGACGCCTTCTTCGAAGGGCCCGAAGACCTTGCCCGAGCGGCGGCGCACGTGGAAGCGGCGCACGTTGGCCTTGGGCTTGTTGCCTCCGTTCTCCTTGGCGGCGTCGTCGATGAAGCTGAGCATCTCCAGGCCGTCGGCCGTGCCCGCGGCGGGCGGAGGCGGCAGCGGCGCGGAGAGATCGGCCTCGAGGTCATCGCCCGCCGGCTGGGTCGGCGAGGTCGGATCGAACTCGAGCGCGTCGGGGATGGAGGCCGTGGCCGCCGCGACGGGCGGGGGCTCGCCGAAGTCCACGTCCCCGAAGTCGGTGGCGACGTTGGGAGGCGCCGCGGGCACGACGGGCGGGGGCTCGGAGAAGTCGAGGTTCGTCACATCCGCCGCGGGAGGCGGCAGGGCGAACGGGTCCTCGGCGCCTGGAGCGGCGGCGTACGGGTCCTCGTAGGCCGGGGTCGGCGGCAGGGCGAACGGATCCTCGGAGCCCGGAGCGGCGGCATACGGGTCCTCGGCCGGAGGCGGCAGGGCGAACGGATCCTCGGAACCCGGAGCGGCGGCGTACGGGTCCTCGTAGGCCGGAGTCGGCGGCAGACCGAACGGGTCCTCGGAGCCCGGAGCGGCGGCATACGGGTCCTCGGCCGGAGGCGGCAGGGCGAACGTGTCCACCTCGGTCGTGGTCGGATGATGCGAGAAATCGCCGGGCGGAGGAGGCAGGGCGATGGCGCTCGCCGTGGGCTCGGCCGCGTACGGGTAGGGCTCCTCGGCGGAGGGCGGAGGAGGCAGGGCGAAGGCGTCCTCCGGTGGGGCGGCGTCGTACGGGTTGCCGTAGGCCGGAGGGGGCAGGGCGACGGCGTCCGCCTGCGGGGCGGCGTCGTACGGGTTCGAAGCGTAGTCGTAGTTGCCCGCGCTCCCGTAGCCGTCGGAGGCGCCGGGCAGTGGCACGGCGTCGCCCGCCATCGGGTACGCGCTGCCCGCGTACGGGTCGCTCACGCCCGGCAGCGGGATGGCCTCGCCCGTGACAGGCTCGGACGCGCTCACGTTGTACGCGAGGTCCGGCGAGGGCTCGGACGCGTTGTAGTCGAAGTCGCGCGCGGTGCCGGCGTAGTCGGTGGGGCCGGGCAGCGGGATGGCGGCGGACGGGGCCGCGGTGTCGCGGTAGGCCGCGCTCGGCACGGGGAGGGCGACGACGCGGGTGGCCTCGCTCTCCGGGGGCCGCTGGAAGTCATCGTAGGCCGCGTACGGATCCGCTGGCGCGGCGGGGCCGGGCAGCGGGACGGCGGCGGACATGGACAGGGGCTCGGGCGCGAGGCCGCGAGCCGGCGCGCTCACCGCATCGCCGGGCTTGATGGGGAAGGTGTTCTGGCAACGGGCGCACTTGAGCTTCGCGCCGCCCGGCGGGATCCGCTTGTCATCGATGTTGTAGTTCGTCTGGCAAGACGGGCAGGAGACTTTCATGGGTTTCCTTCAGCGGGGGCCATCGGACGCGAACGGCCGCACTGACCCGCGGCGGGCGCAGGTTATCAGAGGCATTTTCCAGGCGGCAAAGAACGCGACACCTCGCGTCGGACCCATCCTCGGCGGCAGGGCAGGCGGGCGGGGGGCGCCGGTTCCGGGCCGACAGATGCAACGCTCCTGTTGCCCCATGTGGCAGTGAAGGTGGTAGACCCGGTTTTCCCATGGAACCCATCGTCATCCTCGGTGCGGGCCTCGCGGGGCTGTCCGCCGCGCACTTCCTCCAGCGTCCCTGGCGCCTCATCGAGAAGTCCGAGCGTGTCGGCGGGCTCATCAAGACCGAGATTCTCGATGGGTGCTACTTCGACCCCACCGGGCACTGGCTCCACCTGAGAGACCCGGAGATCAAGGAACTGGTGAACACGCGCTGGCTGCCGGACCAGCTCGTGTCCATCCAGCGCAAGGCGGGCATCTTCTCGCGGGGCATCTTCACGCGCTTCCCGTACCAGGTGAACACGCATGGCCTGCCGCCCGAGGTGGTGGCGGAGAACCTCATCGGCTACGTGGAGGCCATCTACGGGGAGAAGGGCCGGGAGCTGCGCGAGCGCGAGCCCCGCAACTTCACCGAGTTCATCCTGCGCTACATGGGGGAGGGGTTCGCGAAGAACTTCATGCTCCCCTACAACAAGAAGCTGTGGACGGTGGACCCGTCCGAGCTGTCCGCTGCCTGGGTGGGGCGCTTCGTGCCGCGGCCTACCTTGAAGGAGGTGGTGGACGGAGCGCTGGGCGTGGGGAGCGACGCGTTGGGCTACAACGCCTCCTTCCTCTACCCGCGCGAGGGCGGCATCGAGAGCCTCGCCCGCGCCATGCTGGCCCACCTGAAGGGCGGGGAGCTGAGCGTCAATACCGAGCCCACCGCCATCGACTGGAAGGCCCGGAAGGTCTCCCTGTCGGACGGGCGCACGCTCGGCTACTCGCAGCTCATCTCCTCCATCTCGCTGCCCGGGCTGGTGCGGCTGGTGGCGAAGGGCGGCTCCGGTGTGCCCGACGAGGTGCTGGCCGCCGCTGGGCGCCTGCGCGCCACCACGGTGACGTACGTGTGCGTGGCCGCTCGTGGGAAGAACCGCCAGCCCTGGCATTGGATCTACCTGCCCGAGCCCGAGTTCAAGTCGTACCGCATCGGCTCGCCCTCGGCGGTGTACGCGCCGCTGGCACCTCCAGACACCGCCACCTTCTCCGTGGAGTACAGCCACCACGGCGAGCTGTCCCTGGCCCAGGCCGAGCAGCACGCGGTGGAGGACCTGGTTCGCTCTCAGATGGTGCACTCGGCGGACGACCTGCTCTTCACCCGGGCGCGGGAGATTCCCCACGCCTACGTCCTCTATGACGAAGCCTACGGGCCGGCGAAGACGGAGATCCTCCGCTTCCTGGAGCACGCCGGTATCCTCCCCGCGGGGCGCTACGGGCAGTGGGAGTACTCGTCCATGGAGGATGCCATCCTCGCCGGACGGGCCTGCGCGCGCCGGTTGAACGGCTGACGGAGGGGCGGGGCCGGCGGTAGTTGATCGTCGACGGAGCCCGCGGGGGCATGCTACGTGAATCGCCCGCCCATGGCTTCGTCCCCGTACCTCTCCATCGTCATCCCCGTCTACAACGAGGCGGCCATCGTCGCCTCCGCCGCGGCGGAGCTCTCCCAAGGGCTCGACGCGCGGGGGTGGGACTACGAGATCATCTTCGCGGAGAACGGCTCGCGCGACGCCACGCCCCAGATCCTCGAGGAGCTGTGCGCGAAGAACCCGCGCCTGCGCTGGTTCCACTCGGAGCGGCCCAACTACGGCACGGCGCTGAAGGCCGGCATCGAGAAGGCCCGCGGCACCTACGTCGTCTGCGATGAGATCGACCTGTGCGACCTGACCTTCTACGACTCGGCGCTGCCGCTGCTGGAGAAGGGCGGGGCGGACATGGTGGTGGGCTCGAAGGCCGCCAAGGGCGCGAGCGACCAGCGGCCCCTCATCCGGCGCGTGGCCACGCGGGTGCACAACAAGCTGTTGCGGGTGACGCTGGGCTTCCAGGGCACGGACACGCACGGGCTGAAGGCCTTCCGGCGCGAGGCGCTGCTTCCGGTGGTGGCCAAGTGCGTGGTGGACATGGACGTGTTCGCCAGCGAGTTCGTCATCCGCGCCTGGCGCGAGGGGCTGCGGGTGGTGGAGATTCCCATCCAGCTCCACGAGAAGCGCCAGCCCTCCATCCACCTCTTCAGGCGCGTGCCCAACGTGCTGAAGAACGTGGGCAAGCTGGTCTACGTCATCCGCATCCGCGGCACCTAGAGGAGGCGAGGGTGGCGCGGCGGCTCGCATCCATCTCCGTCGACCTGGACTCGCTGCCGCACTACTGCCGCATCCACGGGCTGCCCGAGTCGCTGCTGGACGCGCGGGCGCGGGGGCTCGTCTACACGCTGGCGGTGCCCCGGCTGCGGGAGCTGCTGGAGTCGGTGGGCGTGCCGGGGACGTTCTTCGCCATCGGCGAGGACGTGGCGGCGGACGCGGTGGCGGCGGCGGCGCTGCGAGCCGCGCACGAGGCGGGCGTGGAGGTGGCGAGCCACAGCTACTCGCACGACTACGCGCTGACGCGGCGCTCGCCCGAGAGCATCCGCGAGGACCTGCGGCGCGCGGACGAGGTGCTGGAGGCGGCCACGGGCGCGCGGCCGGTGGGCTTTCGCGCGCCGGGCTACACGCTCAACGCGGCGCTGTACGCGGCGACGGTGGAGCGCGGCTACCGCTACGGCTCGTCCACGTTCCCGGCGGCCCCGTACTACACGGCGAAGGCGGCGGTGATGGGGGCGCTGGCGCTGCTCGCGTCGTCCTTCGCGGGCGGTGCTGGACTCCCCGCGCGTGCTGCTCGCGCCGCGCACGCCGTACCGGCCGGACCCGGCGCAACCGTATCGGCGAGGCACGGGCGCCGTGCTGGAACTGCCGATGGCGGTGACGCCCGGGGTTCGCTTCCCCTTCATCGGCACCTTCGCCACCACGCTGCCGCTGCCCGTCATCCGGGCCGCGTACCGCGCGCTCGGGAGGGATCCGTTCTTCAACTTCGAGCTGCACGCGGTGGACGTGCTGGGCGCGGAGGACGGCCTTCCCCCGGAGCTGGTGCGCCAGCAGAGGGACCTGCGGGTGCCCGCTGCGCGGAAGCTGGAGCGGCTCAGGACCCTCTTCGGCTGGCTGAAGTCCGATTACGACGTGGTGACGCTGCGGGACGCGGCCGAGCACCTCTCAGTCACCGTGTCGCTTGAGTGAGCGGAGGCCGGCGTTCCTCCCTGTCTTTTTGTGTGCCTTTCTCTTCCGGATTCGGAACTCCCTCCTCAGTGCAGTGTGGCGGAACCACCCAACGGGCCGATTGTCGCGACGGAGAGGAACGCGCGTTCCTCAGCCTTGATGGTGCGCGTGCTTCCCGATGACCGTGAACGTGGCGCTGGAGCGGATGTCACTCGAGCTGCTGCCGCGCTCACGTCCACCGGACCGGGCTCGATGACGAAGTCGCCGGAGAGCCCCGTGTAGCCGAGCAGGCTCATGGGCACCCCGAACGCGACGGTCTCCGATTCACCCGGCTCCAGGTCGAGCCGGGCGAACCCGATGAGCTGCTGCGCGGGGAGCGTTACGCCCGTGGCCGTGTCGGCGGCATAGAGCTGCACGACCTCCGTCCCACGCCGACTGCCCGTATTGGTAACGGAGAGGGACAGCCGAAGCTCGCCGTTCACGTCGACGGTGTCGCTCTCCAGCTTCAGCGGGCCGTAGTCGAACGTCGTGTAGCCGAGGCCGTGGCCGAAGGCGAACAGCGGGGTGGACGGCATGTCGAGGTAGCCCTTGTGGATGTCGGCGGCGGTCCGCCGGTACCCACTGCCCGTCTTCTGGCCGTGGTGGATTGGCACCTGCCCGACGTGCCGTGGGAGCGTGAACGGCAGCTTTCCTCCAGGATTCGTGACACCGAAGAGTGCATCCGCGAGCGCGGCTCCGTGGTGCGGTCCCCCGTAGTAGGCGGTGAGCACGGCCGGGAGACGGTCGATGACCGCGGCGAGTCCATACGGATGTCCCATCGACACGACGGCGACGACCGGTTTGCCGGCTTCAGTCACGGCCTGGATGAGCTCCACCTGCTGCGCCGGCAGGTCGATATTCGCGGTGTCGCGGCCCTCTCCCTCGGTGACGTCGTGACCGAACCACGCCGAGTGGCCACCGACGGCGAGGATGACCACGTCCGCAGCAGGGGGGCGGCCCGGCGCGCCGAGGGGTTGTGCTCCAGGGCGTGCGCCTCCAGCGTCAGGCCCTCCACATACTCCATGGCGATGTAGAGGAAGCCTCGCTCCGGGTCCGGCCATCGGCCGTAGCCCAGTACCCGCACCACGTTGGGGTGCTCGAGGTGGCGCAGGATGTCGATCTCCAGCTCGCCCCAGGGGCTCGCCGGGTGGGCCTCGAAGAACTTGAGGACGAAGTGGCGTCCGGCGCACTCGGCCAGGTAGACGTAACCCTGGCCGCCTCGGCCCAGCGGGGCCACCACGCGGTACAGGCCCACCATGTCCCCGGGCACGGGCAGTCTGTCGTGCGGCGCTCTCACGGCTGGGGCAACCTCCAGAGTCAGGAGGCTAACGTGACTCGGTAGCTCCTCCCGTGCCTGTGTCGCGTTGACCGCGGGTAGCGCCGCGGGACGCGGCCGACCACCTCGCCGCCCGGCCCAGGAGTGTGGAGGCGTGGACGAGGTGGAGCGGGCCACGCGGGCCAAGAAGGCCCCTCCCCCGGCGCGGGTTCCCGTGCCGGACCAGGGGCGGAAGAGCTGGAAGTCGAGCGCGGCAAGCGCATCCATGCGATGCCGCGTCAACCTGCGGCGCCCCGTTCGGCGACGCACCTCGCATCGCCGGGTTCTAGGCGCGCGACTCGGTGATGATGTAGGCCGCGTTGACCAGCGAGAAGTGGCTGAACGCCTGCGGGAAGTTGCCGATCTGCGCGTGCAGCTTCGGCATGTACTCCTCGGCGAGCAGGCCCACGTCGTTGCTCAACGACAGCAGCATCTCGAACAGCCGCCGGGCATCCTCGAAGCGCCCCATCATCTGGTACGTGTCGGCGAGCCAGAACGAGCACGCGAGGAAGGTGCCCTCCTCCCCGCTGAGCCCGTCCACCGAGCCGGTGGCGTCCGGCTTGAAGCGGAGCACCAGCCCGTCCTGGAGCAGCTCGCGCTCAATCATCGCCACCGTGCCCACCACTCGCGGATCCGTCGCGGGAAGGAACCCGGACAGCGGGATGTAGAGCAGGCTCGCGTCCATCTGCTTGCCGCCGTAGTACTGCACGAAGCTGTTCAGCTCGGGATCGAACCCCTCGGGTGCAGACCTCGTCGAAGATCGCCTCCCGTGTCTCGAGCAGCTGCTCCATCGGGGCCGTCAGCTTCGTCTCGTCCGCGGCCTTGATCGCCCGGTCGATCGCCGTCCACGCGGCCACCTTGGAGGCGATGAAGTGACGGTCCGGCCCGCGCATCTCCCAGATGCCCTTGTCGGGATTCCTCCAAACCTTCATCGTCTGCTCGGCGACGTTGAGCAGCGCGCGCTGCGCGACGGGGCCGACCTCGCCGTAGTACTTCGCGCCCGCGTAGACCACCACGGACACCTCGCCGAGCACGTCGAGCTGGAACTGATCGTAAGCCCCGTTTCCGATGCGCACCGGCTTCGCGCCGCCGTAGCCGTCGAGCCAGCCGAGCTCGGCTTCCGTGAGGCGGCGCTCGCCGCGGATTCCGTACATGATCTGCATCTGCGCGGGATCTCCCGCGATCGCGCGCATCACCCACTTCCTGAAGGACACCGCCTCGTCCCTCAAGCCCGCGCGCGTCAACGCGTTGACGCGCGAGCACCGCGTCGCGCAGCCACGTGAAGCGGTAGTCCCAGTTGCGCTCGCCTCCCGGCGTCTCCGGGAGCGAGGTGGTGGGCGCGGCCACGATCCCTCCGGTGCTCTCGTAGGTGCAGGCCTTGATGGTGATCAACGACCGGACCACCGCGTCGCGGTACCTTGGCGGCGGGATGATCTTCGAGACCCAGCCGATCCAGAAGTGCTCGGTGTCCCGCTCGGCCTCGTCCGCGTCCAGGCGCGGCGGGGCCTGATCCAGCCACGAGTAGTTCCAGCTCAGCACCCAGGAGATTCGCTGGCCCTCGCTGACCTGGACGTCCGACACCAGCGGGGGCGCGGAGTCCCGATCCGAACGCCGGAGGAACAACGCGTCCGGACCGGCGAACGCCCTGAGCGCGCCATCCGCGCTCTCCACCCGGGGGACGGAGCGGCCGAAGGCGAAGCGCGGCGTCAGCTCCGAGTGCACCGCCACCTTCCCCTTCAGCCCCACGATCGTCCGGACGAGCCTGGGAAACTCTTGATGGACAGGCATGAAGTCGATCAACCGGACAACCCCAGAGTCGCAGGTGAAGTCCGTCTCCAGGATCAGGGTGTCCTTCCGGTAGCGGCGTTCGACCTTGCGGGTGGGCTCCTTCGGCGCGATCGACCACTCGCCGTTCGCCGGCGTCCCGAGCAGACTCGCGAAGCAGGCGTCCGAGTCGAAGTCCGGCAGACACAACCAGTCGATCGTCCCGTCCTTGGTGACCAGCGCCGCCGAGCGCAAGTTGCCGATGAGCGCGTGATCCTCGATCCGGCGTTGCGCCTGGACCCCAGGCTGAACTGGCCTGCCGGGCTCTTTGACCTTCTCTCTCTGAATGGTGCGTTCCGTCATCGATTCAGCCCTCCGCGAGTCTTATTCGCTCATCGATGAGGTTGACGACGGATGCGCGGGCGCGCCAGCGCCGCAGTCGGAGCTCGCTCGACCGCCTGAAGCCGCGCGAGGACTGGGCTTGCCCCGCCCGCTCGGACAGCCCCGCGGGGTGAGGGCCGGGGGTTCAGCGGTCCTCTCCTTGCCGGCGCGAGGAGGGACGCCCCACGTTCGGGGTGCCCCTGGGGCCATGAGGGGAGGACGACGTGGAGAAGGAGCGCTCGGGGGTCTGGCAGATGGTGCAACGGGTCGTCCCCGGCCTGCGGCTGGCGCGCACCTACCCGCGCCGGTGGCTTCGCGCGGACTTCCTCTCCGCGCTCACCCTCAGCGCGATGCTCATCCCCCAGGGACTCGCCTACGCGCAGATTGTCGGCGTGCGCCCGGTGGCGGGGCTCTACGCGGGCATCTTCGCCATGCTGGCCTACGCACTGTTTGGAGCCTCCCGACACCTCCCCGGCGCGCTATGCCGCGCTGGCCGCGCTCCTGGCACTCATGGTGGGCGTCATCAGCCTCGTGGGCGGGCTGGTCAAGGCGGGCGGGCTCGCGGACTTCCTCTCCAATTCGACGCGCCGCTCTTCTTCGCCAACGTGCGGCACCTGCGAGAGCAGGCCCGGGCCCTGGTGGCCGGGGCGCACTTCCCGGTGAAGTGGTTCCTCGTGGATACCGCCGCCGTCTTCGACCTCGACGTCACCGCGGCCGAGGGACTGGAGAGCCTGCGGGTGGAACTGGAGGAGGAGGGGGTGGTGCTGGCCATCGCCCAGGCCAAGGCCCCGCTGAGGGAGCTGTTGCGGCGCACGGGGCTGATGGAGAGCATCGGCCCGGAGAACGTCCACCCCACCGTGGGCGAGGCGGTGCGCCGGTTCCTGGCCCTGTACCCAGAAGCCGCCGGGCAGCCCCCGGCCGGTGCTCCCCCCGCGCCTCCGGCGGTGCACTGAGGACGCGGCCACCGGTGCTCGTGGCCGTGCCCTCCGTCCGGCTCACTGGAAGGGAGGACGGACGATGCAGCGGAAGCCGATGTGGCCGGAGCCGCTGTCCACGGCCTGCGGGGAGCGCGCGGCGGGGCGGTAGCGCAGGCAGTAGTTGGGGGCGCACAGGTGGCTGCCCCCCTTGAGCACCCGCCGCGGGATGCTCACCTGGGGCGTTCGAGGGTCCTGGCTCCCCTCGGGGCGGGCCGGCCCGCGCGGGTTGGTGGGGATGCAGCAGGCCTTGCCGCGGTTGCCCTGGTGCCGGTCCTGGTACCAGTCCGTGGTCCATTCCCACACGTTGCCGATGAGGTCGTGGACGCCATAGCCATTGGCGGGGAAGGCGCCCACGGGGGAGGTCCCCTCGTAGCCGTCCTCGAGCAGGTTCTGCATGGGGAACTGTCCCTGCCAGGTGTTGGCCATCATCCGGCCCTCGGGCGAGAGCAGGTCTCCCCAGGCGTATATCTTCCGGTCCAGGCCCCCGCGCGCGGCGCGCTCCCACTCGGCCTCGGTGGCCAGCTCCTTGCCGGCCCAGGTGGCGTAGGCCTCCACGTCCTCGAAGGCCACGTGGACGACCGGGTGCTGCTCGCGTCCCTCCCACGTGCTGTCGGGGCCCTCGGGGTGTCTCCAGCAGGCACCCGGCACGTAGGCCCACCACTGGGTGAAGTCGTCCAGGCTGACGCGCTGGCCGGGCTTGCGGAAGACGAGCGAGCCGGGGACGAGCAGCGCCGGATCCGCCCCCGGGTAGTCCTTCGGGTCCAGCGGGCGCTCGGCCACGGTGACGTAGCCGGTGGCTTCCACGAAGCGGGCGAACTGCGCGTTCGTCACCAGATGGATGTCCATCCAGAAGCCGGTCACCGTCACCTGGTGGACGGGCTTCTCCTCCGGGTAGTGGTTGTCCGAGCCCATCCAGTAGGTGCCACCGGGAATCCACACCATGTCCGGGAACGGAGCCTCCCGCGGCGCGGGCTCCTCCTGGGACTTCGTCTCCAGCGCCGTGGCTTCTCCACGGACTTCCGAGCTCATGGGTGTTCTCCCTTGTTCCGTACGTGGGGCTGACGCTCCTCGCGAAGGTGCAAGCTGGGGACCGTCCGGCGGAGGGGCACTCGGCATGTCGGGCCGAGGGACGTGTTCACGGCGTGCCGCTCGTCCCTCCCCGGAGGACAGGGCGCGGGCGTCGACTTGCCGCCGCTCGCCTCCTCGTTGCACGGCGGTGCTCGGGATGGACACCCATTCAATCGTTCCCACGAAGGAGGGCGCAGCACATGCCGCACCGCAAGAAGACGGGCAATGGCCACTCGAAGACGGGCAACGGCCATGGCAAGAAGGGTGAGCGCAGGCAGCCCAACATCCTCGTCATCTGGGGAGACGACATCGGGTACTGGAACGTCAGCGCCTACAACCAGGGGATGATGGGCTACCGCACCCCGAACATCGACCGCATCGCGAAGGAGGGGGCGCTGCTCACGGACTGCTACGGGCAGCAGAGCTGCACGGCGGGCCGGGCCGCCTTCATCACCGGCATGAATCCGCTGCGCACCGGGCTCACCACCATCGGCATGCCCGGCGCCGCCTACGGGCTGCAGGACTCGGACCCCACCATCGCCGAGATGCTCAAGCCCCTGGGCTACGTGTGCGGCCAGTTCGGCAAGAACCACCTGGGCGACTCCAACCCCTACCTGCCCACCGTGCACGGCTTCGACGAGTTCCACGGCAACCTCTACCACCTCAACGCCGAGAACGAGCCGGAGTGCCCCGACTACCCGAAGGACCCGACGTTCAAGGAGCAGTTCGGACCGCGCGGCGTGCTCCACTGCTGGGCGACGGACCGGGACGACCCCACCGAGGAGCCGCGCTGGGGCCGCGTGGGCAGGCAGCGCATCGAGGACACCGGACCGCTCACCCAGAAGCGCATGGAGACCGTCGACGAGGAGTTCATGGCCTCCTCGCTGAACTTCATCGAGCGGGCGGCGAAGGAGGGCAAGCCCTTCTTCGTCTGGCACAACACCACGCGCACCCACGTGTGGACGTTCCTCCAGGAAAAGTACCGGAACAAGACGGGCAAGGGCCTCTACGCCGACGCCATGGCCGAGCTCGATGACCACGTGGGCATGCTGCTCGCCAAGCTCGAGGAGCTGGGCATCGCCGACAACACCCTCGTCGTCTTCTCCACCGACAACGGCGTGGAGAAGATGAGCTGGCCCGATGGCGGCAACGCGCCCGTTCCGGGGGGAGAAGGGCTCGACCTGGGAGGGCGGCGTCCGTGTCCCCTGCCTCGTCCGCTGGCCGGGCGTCATCCAGCCGGGGACCGTCATCAACGACATCTTCGCTCACGAGGACTGGATGCCGACTCTCGTGGCGGCCGCGGGCGGCCCCGAGAACCTGGTCGAGCGGTGCAAGCAGGGCCACCAGGTGGGCTCCAAGAAGTTCCGCGTGCACCTCGACGGCTACGAGCAGCGAGACGTGCTCGCTGGCAAGGGTGCCGGCAAGCGCCATGAGTTCATCTACGTGCTCGACAGCGGCGACCTCGCCGCCGTCCGCTACGACGACTGGAAGCTCATCTTCAGCTACCAGGACGGTGAGGGGCCGGACATGTGGTTCAGCGGCAAGCGCTTCAACCCCGCCTGGCCCTACATCATCAACGTGCGCTCGGATCCGTTCGAGTACGCCACGAACTCGGGGCTCTACACCCGCTGGTACGGCGAGCGGATCTTCCTCTTCGTGCCGGGGCAGATGGTCGTCCGGCAGTTCGCCGAGAGCCTCATCGAGTACCCACCCAGCCAGGCGCCGGGCAGCCTCGGCATCGGGCCCCTCAAGGAGGAGGTGAAGCAGAAGGTGAAGGAGATGATGGCGCAGCGCGAGGGCGCGCGGAAGGCAGGCGCTACCACGAACGTCGGCGAGGCGATTCATCACTTCGCCGATGAGGTCGAGCACGCCATCGCCCGCTTCCAGCAGGCACACCCCTGAGCTGACGGAGTGGGGCCGCCCGTCATCCGGCGGGCGGCCCCAGGCCCCGCGCTCTCGGAGGCGAAAACAAGGTCACCCCTGTCCGCTGGCCCGGCGGTGGAGGAGGGCGCGAGCGAGCCGGTTCACCGGGCCGCGGAGCAGCACGTACGGCACGAGGGCCAGGAGCACGGACATGAGCAGGCCTTGGATTGGCCGCAGCCCCCTGAACACGAGGAGTTGATAGACCGTGTCGAGCACGAGCGCGAGGATGAAGATCTTCCCGACCGAGCTCCATCCAGAGCGCAGCAACTCACTCCGGTGCGGCTTGTCCGTGAAAAGCGCCCAGAAGTAGGCGGGCCGTCCCTCACGCGCGTCCTTGATGCCGTCGCGCACGGCGAACAGCATCGCCATCAGCGGTTGGAGGTAGAAGCGGAACGCCATCGGCCCGTCGGGGCGCTCGACGATCTCCCGCCACATCTGTGTGAGCACGTCAGCCATGGTGAACCTCCATCGACCCTGAGATTCCGCCCTCTCCTGATGGAGCACCTCGCGGACGACACGCTGGTCGGGCTCTGCCCGGCCACGGACGCTCAGTCTCCGATGAAGCCCCGCAAGGTCTCGAGCCGCTGCTGGTGGCTGTCGATCACCGGCGAGGTCCTTCCGAGGAACATGGCCAGTGTCGTGTCATCGGGGTAGTCGTCCAAGCCCTCGTCGATGAGCTTCTCGCCCCGCTGCTGGCCCTTCTTCACCTCCGCCAGGAAGGCCTTGTCGAACTCGCGGCCGCTCAGGCCCGACAGCGAGTTGCGCTTCTCGAGGAACTCCATCACCTGCTTGTCGTATTTCTTGTTGTACTCCTCGTCCCCCTTCTCCATGCCCCGCTGAGCGCCTTCGGGGCCCGCGCCGCCGGTGGCTATGTCCTGCGTGGACAGGTTCACCGCGGCAAGCGACATGGCCTTGGCCTCGGCCAGCGTCTTCAGATCCTCCTGGTTCCTCTGGTGGTCTCGGATGAGGTCCTCGGCGAAGCGCCGCACCTCCGGGTCGTTGGAGTTCCGCAGGGCAATCTGGCCCAGGACGATCTGCTCCTGGTTCAGCAGGGAGAGCTGATCGGCGAAGCGGACCTTCTCCGCGAAGGCTTCGCCCACCTTCTCGCCCTGAGCGCGTGCCTGCTTCGCCTCGTCATGGGCACAGCCCACGCCCAGCCCCACGACCGCCCACAGCCCCGTGCTCCACAGGAACCGCCGCATCCTCATGTCCCAACCCTCCGTGGCCAGCTGGACGACAGCAAAGCTGGTGCGCGAAGTGTGGACCCACAAGCGTTTGGAGCAGGCGGCGCGGCGAGGGCCCGCTCGCGGATGCCTGCCTCTCCCATCCTCGGGGGCAGGTCAGAACAGGACCGCGGCGCCAGCGAGGACGGTCGGCGCGGAGCGGGTCCGGTCACTCCCGGACTCCAGGAGGGCGTCGAGCTGGCCCCGGGCGAACAGGCGGAAGAACCTCGTCACGTCCACCTGCCCCTCGGCGTAGGCCCTGAGGTCCGAGAGGGACGAGAGCCCACTCCTGTCGTGGCTCCACCCCAGGCCGACCCCCGCGCTTCCGCCAGAGACGATGCCGAGCCGGAGCCGCTCTCCGAGCCACAGCTCCGCGCCGGCCTCGAGCGACAGGCTGGTGACATGCACCCCCTGGAACGTGCCCACGTCGGAGAGGGGGAGCGCCGCCTTGTACCCGAGCGCCTCCAGCGCCAGGGACGCGAACACGCCCACCCGCTGCCGCTCGCCGAGTCGCGTCCCCAGTCTTCCTCGGACTCCGGCGACGGAGGCCTCGACTCCCAGCTTCCGGTCCAGTTCCAGGAACCGTGTGAGTCGCACTGGCGCGAACGCCACACCGACCGCCAGCGTGTCTCCCGTGGAGGCGTCGTTCAGCTCGAAGCGTCGTTCCATGGGCGTGAAGCGGAGGTCGGCATGGGGCAGGGTGGCTTCGTGGAAGAGCCCGCCCGCCGCGAGCGTCCCGTCGAGCGAGGCCCAGAGCAGGTACTCGGGGGTCCGCACCGCATCCCACGCATCTTCCGGCACCACGGTCTCGCGGAGCACGAACCGCACCCGGAGCAGGACTTCCCAGTCGGAGCCGGCGCCCTGGCGCCCGCCTCCGCCGAATTCGCCCGTGGGCCGGAGGAGCGGCTCGTCGAAGCGCGGGGTCTCGTACCGAGGCGCTGGCTCGGGGCTCCCTTCCAGGGCCTCCGCTCCGCCGACGCCGAAGTCCGGCCGACTCCGGTCGCAGGCCGTCCAGACGGAGTAGTCCTCCTGACGTGGCACCTCTCCGCGGGCGAGCAGTTCCCGGACGTAGCGGATGTTGAAGTCGTCGGGTCTGCCCGCGTAACGCGCGTAACGCTGGTAGTGCTCCACGAAGGCATCACTGTCGAGCTTCGGACAGTAATCCCGCCGCAGATTGGTCCGGACTTCCCTCCAGCGCTTCGGCGTGAACGCGGAGTTGTTGTAGGTCTCGTCGAGCCATGGGGAGACGTACTCGCGCCAGTCGAACGGACGCGTCAGCCGCCAGCCCTCGGAGGTTTTCAGGAGCCGCGGGTTCTCGTCCTGGCACAGGCTCCGATAGAAGAGGAACCCCTGGTAGTTGGCCTCGAGGTCGCCGAACGAGAAGACCCCCGTCGTCCCGAGGCCGAGCGTACCGGACTCCGTTTTCACTCCGTAGCGGACCAGCCGCTCGAGCGCCTCACGCTCGGGGACTCCCTCCTTCATGTATTCGCGGAAGCGCCTGTCGTACTTCCAGCCCGTCTGGAAGAAGTGGGAGAGCTTGTCCGCGCCCAGGTGAACCCCGGCGACGCTGAACGTCGCCTTCACCCCGAAGGTGAGGCCCCAGTCCCACAAGCGCCCGTTGCGGTAGATGGAGTCCTTGTTCTTGAAGCGCCCATGCTCCTCATCGGACGGCACGCGCTCGAGGCGGGGCGAGTGCTCCGCCCAGAGCTCGATCTTGTGGAGTCCCGAGATGCGGAAGCGCTGGTAGACGCCGTGGGCGACGTCCTCGCAGGAGGCGCGCTCCCAGTTCCCTTGCCGGTTCACGAGGTCCACGGCGCCCAGGAGCTCGCGATTGATCTTCTCGTTGAGAGCGCTCAGCGAGTCCCGCGGCCGCTTGGCGATCGCGAAGTACTGGTCCGTCTCGGTCGCATGGGCCGTTCCCGCCGCTCCGGCCCACACGGCCAGGACTCCGAGCCATGTCCATGGACGTGCTGAACCCACCCGCTACTTCATAAGGGGCCCTCGGGGGGATGCGCCAATGCTGGTGTGAAATCCATCCGCTAGCGGACACGGATGCCTCCCAGCGAGGGAGGGGATGGTGTAGACACGCCTCATGTTCCAGCAGCTCTCCGACAAGGTGAAGCAGGATCTCCGGGAGTGGACGGAGCGCATGGTGGGGCCGGAGCGCAAGGAGCGCCTGCAGGCGCTCGCCCGCACTGGCAACGAGTACGGGGTGGATCCGTTCGGCTTCAACCTCGACTACAGCCTCTCGGCGCTGGCGCCCTTCTTCTGGCTCTACCGCCACTACCACCGGGTGGAGGTCCACGGCGTCGAGAACGTGCCCAAGGGCCGCGTCCTCCTCGTCTCGCAACCACTCCGGCCAGCTGCCCATGGACGGAGCGATGATTGGCGTGGCCCTGCTGCTGGAGGCCGACCCGCCGCGCGCCATCCGCAGCATGGTGGAGAAGTGGGTGCCCTCGCTGCCCTACGTCTCCACCTTCATGGCCCGGGTGGGCCAGATCGTCGGCACCCCGGAGAACTGCCGGCGCCTGCTCGAGGCGGAGGAGGCCATCCTCGTCTTCCCCGAGGGCGTACGCGGCATCGGCAAGCTGTGGCCCCAGCGCTACCAGCTCCAGGACTTCGGTCTGGGCTTCATGCGCCTGGCCCTGGAGACGGACACCCCCATCGTTCCCATCGCCGTGGTGGGCGCCGAGGAGCAGGCTCCCGCCCTGATGGACGTGAAGCCCCTGGCGAAGCTGCTCGGCTTCCCCTCCTTCCCCCTCACCGTCACCGGGCTGCCCCTTCCCGCTGCCCACCAAGTACCGCATCTACTTCGGGGAGCCGCTGCGCTTCACGGGCCGTCCGGACGACGAGGACACCGAGCTGGACAAGAAGGTCCGCACCGTGAAGTCCGCCATCCAGTCCATGCTCAACCAGGGCCTCCAGGAGCGCCAGGGCGTCTTCTGGTGAAGCCCCCGGCACGCGCGCCATGACACAGGATCCTTCCAAGAGACCGGCCGTCGTCGTCACCGGCATCAGCGGCAACCTGGGCCGGACGCTGGCCAAGCTGCTGCACAAGCACGAGCGCATCATCGGTATCGATCGGCGCCCCTTCGTGGGCAAGCCGAAGGACATCGAGATGCACCAGTTGGACCTGCGCAAGAAGAAGGCGGAGGACGTCTTCCGCAAGAACGACATCCGCGCGGTCATCCACATGGGCATCATGCACGACCCGCGCATGAGCGAGGAGGAGCACCACTCCTTCAACGTGGTGGGCACCACGCGCCTGCTCGAGTACTGCGCCCGCTACAACGTGAAGAAGGTGGTGGTCCTCTCCTCGGCCAACGTCTACGGCCCCAGCCCGGACAACTCCAACTTCCTCACCGAGGACGCGCCGCTCATGGCGGCCAGCCGCTTCTCGGGAGTGCGCGACCTGATCGAGGTCGACATGCTCGCGCACGGCTTCTTCTGGAAGCACCCCGACGTCCAGACGGTCATCCTCCGGCCCGTCCACATCGTGGGCCCCACCATCAAGAACGCGCCCAGCAACTACCTGCGGCTGCGCCGCCCGTGGGTGCTCGCGGGCTTCGATCCGATGGTGCAGCTCATCCACGTGGAGGACGTGGCGCGCGCCATGGTGGAGGCCGCCCTGCGCCCCGAGCCCAAGGGCGTCTACAACGTGGTGGGCCCCGGCGAGGTGCCCCTGTCCGCCATCCTCCGCGAGCTGGGCCACAAAGCCATCCCCGTGCCGCACCCCGTGGCCCGGCCCCTGCTGGGGCTCCTCTTCAAGTACCGGCTGGCCAACTTCCCGCCCCCCGAGCTGGACCACATCCAGTTCCTCTGCAACGTGGACGGCGGCCGCTGGCGGAAGGACGTGGACTGGAAGCCTCGCCACTCCATGCGCGAGACGATCCGCTCCGTCATCGGCGAGTAAGGGGTTCCCCTGACGCGCTTGTCAGGGGAGAAATCCACGGCGCCCCCAGCGACTCCTGACACGGATGTCGTGGACTTGGGCCCTTCTCATGTGGGGCCTTCCTGGGGCGGACGCGCAACCCCCTGATTTTCCGGAGGGAGGCGGCGGACGAGGGGCTGGCACCCGCATTGCTCTAGAGGCAGGCATGGTCAGGTGGCTCCATAGGGGGGCCACCGACGCCCACCGCCTCGGCCGGCCCCGGGACGGTGGGCGTTTTTTTTTCAGGGCAGCTCGCCGTCGAACGGGCCCCCGACCTGCCGCTCCAGCAGCCACGTCCCGTCCCGATAGATGAACTCGGAGGTGACGGTGTCGGTCTTCTCGGAGGGCGAGGGGAGGCGCATCCACTGCATGCGGCTCGTGACGATGGCCCGATGGCCCTCCTCGACGAACTGCACCTCCTCGACTTCGTAGTCGGTGATGGACAGATCCCTCTCGTCCTTGAGCTCCCGGCGCGCCCGCTCGAAGTCCTTGCGGCGCTCGGGGACGATGTAGCGGGAGGCGAGTCGGTAGTCCTTCCAGCGTACACGCTGATGGAAGCTTTCCACCACCGGCTGAAGGCTCTGCGTGTCGGAGTTTTTCTTCGTGTGGGCGCAGGCCCCACCGAGAGTGAGGACGAGTAGCACAGCGAGCAGGCGAATCACGCCGGAGACGGTAGCACCCATTCCAGAGGGGGCGAAACGGAAGCGGGCCCAGTGCTATGGTCGCGGGCCGCATGGCCAAATCGTTGGTGGAGCGCTACGAGCAGCTCCTCGCCCAGGATCCTGCATCGTCGGTTTTCGTCGAACTGGCCAAGGCCCTCATCGCCAAGGGGGAGGCCGCTCGAGCCATTACGGTCTGCGAGCAGGGCATCTCCCATCACCCCAACTCGGTGACGGGGCGGGTGCTGTGGGGCAAGGCGCTCATCTTGCTGGGCCGTCCCGCCGAGGCGATGGCCCAGTTCGATCAGGCCGTTTCGATCGATAAAGAGAACCCGCACGCCTACAACCTCATCGCCGAGGTGCTGCTGCAACGGGGGCTGTTCCGCTCGGCGCTGCCCATCCTCCGCAAGGCGCTGGCCCTGCAGCCCAACGACGCCCGCGTGCGTGGGTGGATGGAGCAGGCCCAGGCGGCGCTCTCGGGTGGGCCCGCCCCGGAGTTCAGCGACCTGAATACGCTGGAGCCCAAGGCCGCGGAGGAGCCCGTCGCCAAGGAGGAGGCCTCGGGTCCGGAGGCTTCCCCCGAGGCTCCCGCTGAGCCGGCTCCGGAGGCCGCGTCCGCCCAGGTGGCGGAGGCTCCGGCCGAGTCGGCTCCTCCCTTGGCTCCAGAGGGCCCTACCGTGCCGGTGCTGGAGGCCGCGGACGTGGCGGCCCCGGACGAGGCCCCGGTGGTGCTGACGCCGGAGGCCGGTGAGATTCGAAGGGGGCCCGCTGCTCGAGGCCGCTCCGGTCGACGCCGCTCCGAGCGAGGCTCCCGAGGAGGAGCTGCCTGTCGAGGAGGAGCCACTGGCCGCGTCGGCGGAGGCTCCCTCTAGTGAGGAGAGTCCAGAGCCGGTGGAGGCCGTGGCGGAGGGCGAGCCCGAGCCTTCGAGCGAGGGCGGACTGCTCGCGGATTTACCGTCGCTCGAGGAGCCCAGGCCCGCCGCTCCGCCGCCCGCGCCCGAGAGGCGTGGGCCCGTGCTCTCGCCTCCGCCGTCGGGCCTTGGTTCCCGGCGCGGGCTGCTCGATGAGCTCCCCGAGGCGACCGCGGACGTCCAGGCGGCTCCCGCGCCGGTGGTCGCCCCGGTGGGCCGGAAGGCTGCTCCCGTCCAAGACGTGGGGACCCTCACCGCGGCCTATGAGCGTGAGCTGCGCGAGAATCTCCTCCCCAAGGACGGGGGCTCGTTCTTCTCCGGCCGCACGCTGAAGGTGATGGCGGCGATGGGCGCCCTGGTGGTGCTGCTCGGCGTGCTCCTCCTCGTGATGGCGAAGCAGGGCGGCCAGGCGCTCGCCGCGGCGCTGGATCGGGTCTCCCAGCTCATCGAGCAGGATACGGAGTCCGCCCGGCAGGAGGCGCTCGCGCAGCTCGGCCTCGTGGTGGATCTGGAGTCAGACAACACCCGTGCCTGGGCCCTCTCGGCCCACGCCCACGCGGTGCGGTACGCCGACAGTGCTTCCGCCGAGGATCGTGCGCAGGCGCTCGCCGCGCTGAACCGTCCGAACGTGCGCGCGGAGCACCCGGGGCTCGCCCTGGTGGTGGACGTGCTGGTGGCCGATGCGCAGGGCCGCGACTCCGCCCGCCGCGCCCTCCTGGGTGCCAGGGTGGAGACCTCGGAGGTCCAGGGGCTGGCCGGCACCGTGCTGCTCGAATCGGGCAAGATGCAGGAGGCCCTGGAGCGCTTCCAGCGGGCCCTCAAGCTGTCACCGCGCAACGTGCGCGCCCTGCTGTCGCTCGGGAGTTACTACCTCGACGCGGGCGACCCGGTGAACGCGCTGAAGGTGTACACGAGCGTCGCGAAGCTGGCCCCCGAGCACCCGGTGGCGCGTCTCGGCATCGCGGAGAGCCGGCTGGTGCTCGGCCAGGAGCTGGAGTCCGCCCTCTCGGACGTGCAGGGGTTGGCCACGGACCCGGCGCTGCCGGTCGCGATGCGCCCGCGCCAGCAACTGGCGCAGGGTCGGTTGATGACCGCGCTCGGCAAGGCCCGCGAGGCACGCACGCTCCTCGCCGAGGGCACGAAGGGGCCGCTGGCCTACGAGACCTTCCTCGCGCTCGGCGAGGCGAACCGCGTGGCCGGGGACATGGCCGCCACCCAGCGGGCTTTTGAGCAGGCCCTCACGGTGAAGCCCGGCAGCGAGGAGGCGCAGGCGGGCATTGGTCGGGCGCTCCTGGACCGAGACCGCGAGCGCGAGGTGCTCTCCCGGGTGGAGGGCGAGGGCCGCCAGGTGGCGCTGGTGCGGGCCGGGGCCTACGCGAAGCTGGGCGACTGGAAACGCGTCCGGGCGGAACTGGCCCTCACGCGCGTGGGGGACCGCTATCCCGCCGAGGCCGTCGTCTACCTGGCCCAGGCCGATGCCGCCGAGGGCGAGCGCGACCGGGCGAGGGCGGCGCTGGAGAAGACGCTCGTGGCGGCGAAGACGGGCAGGTCCGAGGTGCGCACGGCATTGGCGCTGGTGCACTGGCAGGACAAGGCCCTGGACAAGGCGAGCACCCTGCTGGAGGCGGCCGTGGCGGAGGGCGCGCGGCACTACGAGGCCTCGTGCGCGCTGGGCCGGCTTCTCATGGCCCGGGGCCTGCCGGACCAGGCGATGAAGCCGCTGACGCAGGCGGTGGAGCGCAACGGCTCCCACGGCGAGGCGCGCGAGGCGCTCGGCCGGACGCTGCTGGCGCTGGGCCGCACCGACGAGGCCCTCAAGCAGTTCGAGGAGTGGCAGCTCGACAACCCGAACGCCGCGGCGGCCCACAAGGGGTTCGCGATGGCGCTGTTCCAGTTGGGCCGGATGAAGGACGCGGAGGCCGCCGCCGGGCGCGCGGTGAAGCTGGCCGCGAGCGATCCCGAAGCCCATCGTGCGCGCGCCGCCGTTCTTTTCGCCCTGGGCAACACCAAGGGCGGCTTCGGCGAACTGGAGAACGCCAACAGGCTGGATCCCAAATCGCCGGAGACCTTCTGTGAGATCGCCTTCGCCTTCCTGCGGCAGGGCCTCGAGGACAACGCGGCCAAGGCCTTCGAGGCGGCGCGGCGCGAGGGGCCGGACGTCACGTGCGGCCAGGTGGGCGAGCACTGGGTGGACGGCTCGGGCGGACGCGCGGCGGCGAAGGTGCTGAAGGACCTCGCGGACAAGGCGCCCACCACGTGGGACAAGGGCTTCGCCCAGGCGGCCAGGGCGCGGGTGCTGCTCGCCGCCGGGGTGACGAAGGAGGCGCGCGAGGCCGCGGACGAGGCGGTGCGGCTGGCGCCCTCCTCGGGGCGGAGCCACCTCGTGCTGGGTCAGGTGGCGCTGAAGCAGCGGGACGAGGCGACCGCGATGAAGGCGCTCTCCCGGGCGGTGGAGCTGGAGCCCGTGGACGGCTCGGTCTGGCTGGCCCTGGCGGACGCGCTCGTGCGCAACTCCGCGGAGACGGCGCGGGCGGTGCAGGCCTACGAGTCCTTCCTGAAGCTGGCGGGCGCCTCTCCCGAGGCGGGCCGGGTGAAGAAGGCATTGCCGGCCCTGCAGCGCCGGGCAGGGGGACGATAGCGTGGAAGCCCAGACTCCTCCGCCGCTGCCGCTGATGCGCATCATGAGCGGCAACGCCTTCCTGCTCTCCATCCTCTACCTGGTGGTGGGCATCCTCGTGGAGGGCGCGCGGCGGTTCTAGCCGTCCATCTTCCTCCAGCGGCTCTCCCTGTCGCTGGACTCGCTGCCGGCGCGGGCTCTGGAGCTGGTGGGGGGCATGCAGCCGCTGCGCGATGCCTACTTCTCCGGCCACATCACCGAGTCCACGGTGCGCCTCGTCTTCGGCGCCACCACCATCATCATCATCTTCCTGCTCGCGGTGGTGGTGGGCGTGTTCATGGGCACGCTGCGTCGGCCTGGTGCTGCGCCGTTCCCCGCGAGGGTAGCCCGGCGTCGCCTCAGTGCCGGGTGCCGCGGGCCTTGCGCACCCGGGGCGGTACGGGGGCCACGGGGATGGGCTCGTGGCCGGCGGCGCGCGCCATGAGGCAGATCTCCACCACCTTGGGCCCGAAGCGCTCCCAGCGGCTCTCGCCCGTGCCCTTCACCGCGAGGAAGCCCTCGCGGTCGATGGGCAGCGCCGCGGCGAGTCCACGCAGCGTCTCGTCGTTGAAGATGATGAAGGGCGGCACCTCGAGGTCCCGCGCCAGGTCCTTGCGCCAGCGGCGCAGCTCGGTGGCGGCCAGCTCGCTGTAGCCGTCGGGCCGTCCCGGGGCGAGCGTCGGCGTGGCCCGAGAAGCGGTGGCCGAGCGGGAGACACCCTCCAGCCGCTGCATCCTGCTGCCGGCGCACATGTCGCAGTTGCCGCAGGTGGCGTCCACGTCCTGCTGGCCGAAGTACTGCAGGATGAAGGCCCGCCGGCAGCGCTTCGTGTAGGCGTAGTCCGTCATCCGCTTGAGCAGCAGCAGCGAGCGCCGCTCCTGCTCGCGCAGCTTGCTCAGGTCCACGCCCAGCTCGCGGAAGGGCACCTGCTCCAGCGCGCGGATGGCTCGGCCCGCGAAGGGCCGGCGCACCTGCACCGCCCCGGCCCGCTCCAGCAGCTTCAGCGCGTGCTGGATGTCATCGCCGGACAGCCCGGTGCGCCGCGCGAGGATGGGCAGCTCCGTGGTGGCCGAGCGCCCCACCGGGAACGTCTCCAGCAGCGAGGCCAGCAGGCGCCGCGCGTCCGGGGCGTGCGGCTGCGTCGTGGCGGCCTTCTCCGTCAGGGTGATGCCGTACTCGCCCTCGCCGCGGCCGCCGCGCTCGATCTTCCCCTCGCGCTCCAGGATGCGCAGCGCGGCGGAGACCTCGAACTCGCTCGCGCCCGACTGGGCGGCCAGCACGTGCATGCCCTTGTCGTACTCGGGCACGCTGCGCAGCACGTTCCACACGTCCGAGAGCACCGCCTCCGAGGGGTGGTTGCTCTCGATGAGCCGCTCCTGCGTGTACACGTCCGCGTGGTTGAAGAGGAGCGCGGCGAAGGCCGGCCCCCGGTCGCGTCCCGCGCGGCCGATCTCCTGGTAGTAGGCCTCCACCGCCTTGGGGATGTTGGCGTGGGCGACGAAGCGGATGTCCGGCTTGTCGATGCCCATGCCGAAGGCGTTGGTGGCCACCGCCACCGCCTCCTTGGCGGACATGAAGTCGTCCTGGGCCCGGCGCCGCGCGTCGTCGTCCATGCCCGCGTGGTAGAGGACGGCGTTCACGCCCCGCTCGAGCAGCGCGGAGTGCATGTTCTCCGTCGACTTGCGGGTGGAGCAGTAGATGATGCCGCTGCCCCCCAGCGATGCGAGCCCCGCGCAAGCCCGACGCTTGTCCTCGTCCCCGCCGACCTCGAACACCTCCAGGAAGAGGTTGGGCCGGTCGAAGCCGTCGGCGAACACCTGACGGATCCTTCATCAGCAGGGAGCGGACGATGTCGTCGCGGACCTCGGGCGTGGCGGTGGCGGTGAGGGCCACGGTGCGCGGTGGGCGCAGGCGCTTGCGCACCTGGCCGAGCTGCGCGTAGTCCGGCCGGAAGTCGTGGCCCCACTGGGAGATGCAGTGGGCCTCGTCCACGGCGAGCAGGTCCACCCCCACCTGGGCCAGCGCGTCCAGGAAGCTCGGGCTGCGAAAGCGCTCGGGCGCCACGTAGACGAGCTTGAACTCACCGATGCGCATCCGGCGGATGCGGTCCGCGCGCTCCAGGTCCGACAGGGACGAGTTGATGAAGGTGGCGGAGATGCCCCGGGCGGTGAGCTGCTCCACCTGGTCCTTCATCAGCGCGATGAGGGGCGAGATGACGAGCGTCACCCCGGGCATCAGCATGGCGGGGAGCTGGTAGCAGAGGCTCTTCCCCGCGCCCGTGGGCATCACCACCACGGTGTTGCGCCCGCTCAGAACGGAGCTGATGACCTGGGCCTGCCCCGGTCTGAACTCGGTCAGCCCGAAATGACGGACCAGTCCCTCTTGTGCTTGCTCGAAGTAGGGCAGGGCCTCCGTCATCCGCCGCATATTCACTGTTCCTTCTTGGGCGTCAACGACTCAGAGGCTCCTGCGTCCAGGTCCAGCCCGTCAGGTACTGGAACGGCCAGGCGCGCCCGCCACTCCGCCACCTCGCGCGCCAGCCGGGCCCCCAGCTCGGCATCCAGGCGGCCATCCCTCACCACATCCCCCTCCCTCACGTTCGAGGGCAGGGTGGTGCGAGGCACCGTGTGCGCCGGGCCACCTCCCATGGGCACCACCTGCGCCACCTCGTCCTCCAGCACCTCCACCTGCACCGCGCCCCCACCGCACGCCACCACACCCAGTGCTCCCAGCATCACCCACGCTCCTCTCCCACCATGCTCCATGGCCCTCTCGTCTCCCCGCCCAGCAGCGGCAGCTCGCCCCGCTCCAGCAGCGAGGTGTACGTCCCATCTCCAATCACCACGTGGTCCAGCACCTTGATGCCCAGCACCCGGCCCGCCTCGATGAGCTGCGCGGTGAGGCCCAGGTCCTGCCCCGAGGGCTCCGGGTCTCCCGAGGGGTGGTTGTGGGCCAGCACGATGGCGGAGGCGCGCGAGGTGATGGCCGCGGCGAACACCTCGCGTGGGTCCACGGGGCATGCGTTGATGGTGCCCTCGGCCACCCGGACGTCGTGCAGCAGCACGTTGCGCGCGTTGAAGCACAGGACGTGGAACACCTCCCGCCGCAGCGCGCTCAGGGTGGGCGCGAGGTACGTGATAGATTTCCTTCGGGGTGCGCAGGCGCGGCCGCCGCTCGGTGACGCGCTGAGCCCGACGCCCCAGCTCCAGCGCCGCCATCACCTGCGCCGTGCGCACCGGCCCCATTCCCGGGCGTGCGCACAGCTCCCTCGGGTCCTGCTGCACCAGGGCCTTGAGCCCACCCTTCGTGGCGAGCAGCGCTTCCGCCAGCACCTGCGTGCGCGAGCTCGAGCCCAGCAGCACGGAGAGAAGCTCCGGGTCGGTGAGGGCCGACGCCCCCAACCTGTAGAGGCGCTCCCGAGGGCTCTCCGCCTCCGGAAGCGTCTCCTTCACCTCCCTCACCGACCCATTGCCCGCTGACTCCTCCCACTCCACCATCCCCATCGCCCCACGCCGTTCCATCCCGCCCTCCGTCCGCTCCTGGCGGTATGAGCAATGCGCGTGCCGAGCGTGCTTCCCTCGGGAGCGCCGTGCCTCACCGTCTCATTGCGCGCGGATCGGCTCGTTACCCGGACGGGGGCGCTCGCCTACGCTCGGGGTGACCATGGCAATCCATCCCGTGCGCTTCGTCTTGCTGATGCTGTTGATGGGACTCCCCGCTTGCGTCACCACGCAAGGGGAGGGGCGCGGTTCCTCGCTCTACCTGGGCTGTGCCTCCGGGGTCGACTGTGCGCGGGCGCGGCCAGTTCGCGGGATGCTCGGCGGAACCTCGTCTGGAGCTCCTTCCGGGCCGGTCGGGATGGCCCGTGCGCCCCGAGGCGATGTGGGTCCTATAGAGACGGACCTGTTGGACGTGGACTACTTCCACGGGCTGCTGGTGCGCGCGGGAATCCCGCAGGAGCAACTCCCAGAGAACAAACGCAGCTTGTCTCCGGCCGAGGCCGTGCGACTGCTCTCCGCGGTGCTGTCGGCGGAGGTCGGGCTGAGGGACTTCGGGCCCTGGCGCATGGCGGCTCATCTGCTATGGCAGGTGGCGCAAGGGGGCGCCCCGGTCTCACGCGAGATGCTGCATGAGCGCATGCGGCGCTTCGTTCCCCTGCTGGTGCTGCGGCCCGATGGCTATCTGGTGAAGGCCACCACCGGTCGGGCCGTGCAATACGCGGGAGAGGTACGACTGGAGGGGGATGCCCTGCGCGCGGAGGGCTTCGAGGTGGGCCCCTTCTACACGGTGCGCGGGCACTACCTGTACCCGGTGGAGGCAGATCTGGAGATACACCCAGACGCGGTGATGTCCGGCGTCTGGGCACCGGACGAGGGGACTGTCGGGCCGATGCTGGAAGGGGCGGGAGCGGCGGTGGTGGACACCGTGACGGGCCTGGTGACCCTCGTGCTGCACCCCATCGAGAGCCTGGAGGGGTTGACGCAGTTACCGGGGGCCGTGAGGACGCTGATCCAGAACTCTCCCGATTACTGGGAGCACTTTCGAGCGATGCCCCACGGGGCGCAGGTTCGTGCCGTGTCGCGCCTGCTCACCAATGTCCTCATCACGGTGGGCACCGCGGGGGCGGGCAGTGCGCGCATCGCTTCCGCGGGCAGTCGATTGGGACGCCTCGGGATGCCGCTCCTCTCCCTGTCCGCCGAAGGAACGATGTCTCTGCGCCTCGTGGCGGTGCCGGTGGGCCAGCTTGTCACGGCGGTGGGGCCAGCTGTGGGCTCCCTCTACATCCTCCACATGGCCAACATGGGAAGCGGGGGCGGTGGTCATGTGCCCAGACCGCCACCACCCGGAGGGCCTGGACAGTGGGTGAAGGCCACCGAGTCCATGAAGCCACGCGCACTCGAGTATCAGGCGCAGATCACGGGGGCACCGGAGGGTTATGTCTACAAGATTGGAGACGTGAAGTTCGATGGGTACAAGAATGGTGTGTTGCTGGAGGCCAAAGGGCCTGGCTACCTCGACCTCTTCAAGAAGGGGGGCGAGCCTGATGGCTGGTTCAGGGGAGCCGACAAGATGGTGGAGCAAGCGATGAGGCAGGTTGAATCAGCCAATGGCATTCCCATCCAGTGGTACTTCGCGGAGCGAGAGGTCGCGGATGCCATGCGGTTGCGGTTCATGGATGAAGGTCTGGGCATGATCGAGGTCATCCACAGGCCCGCGGTTCCGTGAGGAAGAGTTCCGAATGAGCGAGACCTACTATGCAGGCAGCTACTGGCTTGGCCGGAAGGAATCGGCCGAGGTATGCGCCCGTCGCGCGGAATCTTTCTTCCGCCTCCTGTCCCGTTGCGATCCGACCTTTACCCAGTGGTTTGAAAAGGCGTACTCGCGTGAGGATGCACTGAAGCTTCGCTTCGAGCCCGATGCCACGACATTTCTGGAGATGTTCGGCAGGGAAGACTCTCAGGGGGTTAAAGGTGGCTTCTCCGTGAGTGCCTGGAATGGAGAGAGCAGTGCTGACGACAGCACGCTCCGATTTTCCTGCGGATCTTCGTCCCAGATTGTTCCCAGCACATGCGTGCTCAGGCCGCCCTCGGAAGGCCCTGTCGCGGAGCGAGTGTTGTCTGCCCCTGTTCTCACCCAGATACTTCGCGCGATGGTTCTGTCTTGGGATCCGGAGTGGGGCATTGCGACCTCTCATGTTCACCGCGATCAGGTGCTGAAGGCCACCAAGGTGGGCACGTTCCCAGGCTGGGTGATGTACTTCTCCCATCGCCGGGGCCCGGTGCCGCCGCTGCCAGCCCCCGTGCACGTCGAGCCGGTGGAGGACAAGGGCACGCTCGTCGTCCTCACTCCCGAGCGCTTCACCGCGAGCAATCCCGCGCACGTGGAGCTGGCCAACCAGGTCGCGGAAGTATTGGAGCGGGCCGGGCTGCTGAAGCCACTCCAGCCCTGGGACATCCCCTTGGCTCCGAGTCGGTGAGGGTTGGCGGGCCCTCAGAAGCGTGCGAGCGCCAGGAAGGTCTTCACCTTCTCGTTCGTCTCGCGCAGTCGCTCGGACAGGGTGCGGACGAAGGTCCACAGCAGCACGTAGGCCAGGTCCTTGTCGGTGAACATGAGCTGGTCGAGCTGCTCGCGCTCGATGACCCACAGCGTGCACGAGGTGTGGGCGAAGGCATCCGCCGAGCGGGGGATGTCCTCGATGACCGACATCTCCCCGAAATACTGGCCCTTCTCCAGGATGGCGAGTGCCTCCTCGCCCATCCCGGGCACCTGCTGGGAGATGCGGACCTTGCCCTCCAGGATGATGAACATCTCCCGGCCGGTGTCTCCCTCGCGGAACAGGCAGGCCCCTGCCTCGTAGCCCCGGGGGCGGGCGATCGACGCCACGCGGTGGAGCTGACTCTGGGTGAGGCCCTCGAAGAGCGCAACCTTCTTGAGGAGCGAGGCATCCATGTGGCGCCAGTTCGTACCACGTCCCGGAGGGCTCTGGTACGGTGGCGCCCCATCTTCGAGAAACAGGAGCGACGACCCGTGGCGGAGAAGATCAACAAGGTGACCATCATCGGCTCGGGGCCCGCGGGCTACACCGCGGCCATCTACGCCGCGCGTGCCAACCTGGAGCCGGTCATGTTCTCCGGTGGCCCCACGCTCGAGGACGCTCAGCGCGTGCCCGGCGGCCAGCTGATGACCACCACCGACGTGGAGAACTACCCCGGCTTCCCCGAGGCCATCACCGGCCCCGAGCTCATGGAGCGCTTCCAGAAGCAGGCCGAGCGCTTCGGCACCGTCATCCACATGGAGAACGTGGTGAAGGTGGACTTCTCCAAGCGCCCCTTCTTCATCCAGGGCGAGAGCGTGAGCTGCTACTCGGAGACCGTCATCATCGCCACGGGGGCGAGCGCGAAGTGGCTGGGCGTGAAGGGCGAGGACACCTACAAGAACCGGGGTGTGTCCGCCTGCGCCACCTGTGACGGCGCCTTCTTCAAGAAGCAGGACGTGCTGGTGGTGGGCGGCGGCGACACCGCCATGGAGGAGGCCAACTACCTGGCGAAGATCGTCAACAGCGTCACCCTCGTGCACCGGCGCGACACCCTGCGCGCCTCGAAGGTGATGCAGGACCGGGCTCGCAACAACCCGAAGATCTCCTTCCTGTGGGACAGCGCCGTCGACGAGGTGGTGGGCAACGAGAAGGGGATGACGGGCGCGGTGGTGCGCAACCTGAAGACGGGGGACACGAAGCTGGTGGCGGCCACGGGCCTGTTCGTGGCCATCGGCCACACGCCCAACACGCACCTCTTCCAGGGCGTGCTGGAGACGCAGCAGACCGGCTATCTCAAGACGGTGCCGGGCAGCACCCGCACCAACATCCCGGGCGTGTTCGCCTGCGGCGACGTGCAGGACAGCTACTACCGGCAGGCCATCACCGCGGCGGGCACCGGCTGCATGGCCGCCATCGACGCCGAGCGCTGGCTCATCGAAGAGGGCGAGTAGGCCACCAGGGACGCGCAAACACCCATGAGCAACAAGCGGAAGACGGTGGCGGTACACGCGGGCTCGCAACTGACGGGCAGCAAGTCCCAGCCGGTGGTGCCGCCCATCCACGTGTCGGCGGTGAGCTTCTTCGACAGCAGCGACGAGCTGGACGCGGCGCTGGATGGCAAGGACTACGTCTACTCGCGCATCGCCGCTCCCAACGCCGCCCTGCTGGAGGAGGCGGTGGCGGCGCTGGAGGGCGCGGAGGCCTGCGTGGCCTACGCCAGCGGCATGGCCGCGCTCCGGGCCGTCTTCGAGGTGATGAACCTGAAGGCCGGCGACGTGGTGGTGATGCCGGCGGACGGCTACGGCGTCACCCGCTCGCTCTTCAAGAACCTGGCCGCGCGGTCCGGGGTGCGCATCGAGGCGCTCATCCTCGCCGACGCCTCGGCGCCCGAGCGCATCGTCGCCCTGCGTCCCAAGCTGGTGCTGGCCGAGAGCGTCACCAACCCGCTGCTGCGCGTGCCGGACATCCGGGCCCTGTCGCGGGCATGCCGGGAAGTGGGCGCCGCGCTCGCGGTGGATGCCACCTTCCCCTCGCCCTACGGACAGCGGGCGTGCGAGCTGGGCGCGGACTACGCCGTGCAGTCCACCACCAAGTGGCTCAACGGGCACAGCGACGCGCTGGGCGGCACGGTGAGCGGCAGCCGCGAGAAGATGGCGCCGCTGCGGGCCGCGCGCCTCTTCGCCGGTGATGTGCTGGGCCCCTTCGAGGCGTGGCTCACCCTGCGCGGGGTGCGCACGCTGCCGGTGCGCATGAAGGCCCACTGCGAGCACGCGGCCCACGTGGCGAAGCGGCTTTCCGAGATCGCCGCTCGTCGAGCGCGTCCACTACCCGGGCCTGCCGGGCCACCCGGACCACGCGGTGGCGCAGTCAGGTGCTGGAGGGCGGCTTCGGCGGCATGGTGGCCTTCGACATCAAGGGCGCGGGCCGGCCCGACTGCTTCCGCTTCCTGGAGGCGGTGAAGCTGGCTCGGGCGGCCCCGTCGCTCGGGGACGTGTGCACGCTGGTGATGCACGCGGCCAGCGCGAGCGCCCGCCGCATGACGCCCGAGGAGCGGCAGGCCGCCGGCATCGGCGAGAGCCTCATCCGCGTCTCGGTGGGCCTGGAGGATCCAGATGACATCGCGGACGACCTGCTCGCCGCGGTCGCGGAGGCGATGAAACGATGAAGATGGTCGACGTGGGCGGGAAGGAGAAGACGGAGCGCGTGGCGGTGGCCACCGCGCTCCTGCGCATGCTTCCCGCGACGCTGGAGCGCATCCTCCAGGGCAAGGTGGAGAAGGGGGATGTGCTGGCCGCCGCGCGCCTCGCGGGGGTGATGGCGGCCAAGCGCACCCCGGACATCGTCCCGCTGTGCCATCCCATCGCTCTCTCCGGGGTAGAGGTCCACCTCACCCCGGTGGAGGCCGGGCTGGAAGTCCGCGCGACGGTGCGGACGGTGGACCGCACGGGCGTGGAGATGGAGGCGCTCACGGCGGCCTGCGCGTCCGCCCTCACGGTCTACGACATGTGCAAGAGCGTGGACCGCGGCATGGTGATGGAGCGCGTGCAGTTGGACCACAAGTCCGGCGGCCGCTCTGGCACCTGGGACCGCGAGGGCGGTGAGAAGAAGCCCGCCGCGACCCGCCGTCCCACGCGCAAGACCCCTCGCCGCCGGTAGCTCAGAATCCCAGGCCGGTTCCGGCATCCGACCCCCCGAAAGGCGAGTACGGAGAGAAGCCGGTGCCGCCAAATCCCGCGTCCTCTCCGAAGAGCGAGGGGTAGGTCGACGGGGGCATCATCGAGCCGGAGCCCCCGAGGCCCGCATCCGCATTGAGTCCCGAGAGGTCTGGTTGAGTGGTTCCGGGGGTCGTTCCCGGCGTGGGCGAGACCCCCGGGGTCGTCTGGGGCACTCCCGGTGTGGTGGGCGCACCGGTCGAGGGATCGATCTGCGCGTCCGCCGTCGCCAGCGCCATCAGCGCCGCCCCGAGCACCGCACCCGCCAGCACGAGCCGCGTCTTCACTCCGAGGACCATCGTCCACCTCCTGCCAGACCCCTGGCGTGACGAAAGTGGTCATGTGGGTGCTCTCCATGCAGCGGGCCCCCGCCCTCTCGGTGCAGGAGGAAGCCGCCGGGCTTCCCGGCTCCCCGAGTGACTTTCGCCTTGACGCCTCGCGTCGGTCTCGGCACTTTACCGACCGGTCGGTAGGTCGCCCTTGGGGCATGCGGCCGACCGGGAGGTAGGACACGTGACGCATTCGGGGCACAAGAGCGACGAGCGCTACCGGGCCATCCTGGAGACGGCGGCGCGCCTCATCTGCGAGCGCGGCTACGAGGGCACCTCGATGCAGGAGATCGCCGCCGCGTGCCGGATGACGAAGGCGGGGCTCTACCACCACGTCCAGAACAAGGAGCAGCTCCTCTTCGACATCATGAGCTACGGGATGTCCGCCTTCGAGGAAGTGGTGCTCGAGAAGGTGCGGGACATCGCCGACCCCGTCGAGCGGCTGCGCGAGTGCATGCGGCTCAACATCCACCTGGTGACGGGCGGGTGCAGCAAGGAGGTCATCATCATCCTCCACGAGCACGCCACGCTCACCGGCGAGGCCCGCGCCTTCATCGACAGCCGCAAGAAGCGCTACGTCCGGTTCCTCGAGGACTCGTTCTCCGAGGCCGTGCGCCTGGGGCGCATCCGCCCCGTGCAGCCCACCGTCGCCGCGTTCTCGTTCCTCGGCATGGTGCTGTGGATCTACAAGTGGTTCCAGCCCGACGGGCGGCTCTCGGCCGAGCAGGTCTCTGACGGCATGGTGGACCTGCTCTTCGCCGGATTGGTCTCCCCCGCGACGCTGGCCGCCTCCCCGACGGGTGCTCCCATGCTGTCGATCGTGCCTCCCGCCGCGGTGGGGGAGGGGTCATGAAGCCCGGTCGCTGGGGTTCGCTGGCCGAGGTGGTGGCCTCCATCCCGGACGGGGCGTGGCTGGCCACCGGGGGCTTCATGCTGGGCCGCGCGCCCATGGCGATGGTGCTGGAGTTGATCGCCCAAGGCCGCAAGGACCTCAAGCTCATCTCGCTGCCCAACCCGCTGCCCGCCGAGTTCCTGGTGGCGGGTGGGTGCCTGTCGCGGGTGGAGTTCCCCTTCGGCGCGCTGAACCTGGAGGGCCGGGTGCGCTCGATGCCGTGCCTCAAGAGGGCCATCGAGCAGGGGCGCATTTCCTGGCGCGAGCATGACGGTTACCGCGTCGTCCAGCGGCTGCGCGCGGCGGCCATGGGGGTGCCGTTCCTGCCCGCGCCGGACGCGGACGTGTCCGAGCTGGCCCAGGCCGAGCCGCTCCAGGTCGTCGTGGATCCCTTCACCGGGCAGTCCGTGCCGGTCGAGCAGGCCTTCTACCCGGACGTGGCGCTCATCCACGCACGCGCCGCGGACGAGCGGGGCAACCTCTTCATCGAGGACCCCACCACGGACCTGCTCGTGGCCGGAGCGGCCCGCCGGGTGCTGGCGACGGCCGAGGAGCGCGTGTCCCGGCTGCCTCGGGTGACGATTCCGGGCTTCCAGGTGGAGCGCGTCGCGCTGGCGCGAGAAGGCGCGCTCCCCACCGGCTGCATCGGGCTGTACCCGCACGACGACGCGATGCTGGCGGACTACCTCTCGCTGGCCGAGGCCGGGCGCGAGGCGGAGTTCCTGAACTCCCTTCTCCAGACACGGAGTGCGGCATGAGCGCGGAGTCTTCCGTCACCCCCGCCGAGGTGGTGGTCTCGCTGCTCGCCCAGGAGATCGATGACGGGGCCGTGGTTGCCACCGGAGTCGCCTCGCCGCTGGCCATCCTCGCCATCGCCGTGGCCCGGGCCACGCACGCGCCCGGACTGACGTACCTGGCGTGCGTCGGCTCGTTGGATCCGGACATTCCCCGGCTGTTGCCCTCGTCCGAGGACCTCGGCTACCTGGAGGGACGCTCGGCGGAGATCACCATTCCCGATCTCTTCGACCATGCGCGGCGGGGGAGGGTGGACACCGTCTTCTTCGGGGCCGCGGAGGTGGATGCCCAGGGGCGGACGAACATGACGGCCTCGGGCAGCCTGGAGCGGCCTCGGAGCAAGTTCCCCGGTGTGGCGGGCGCGGCCACGCTGCGGCGGTGGGTGCGTCGGCCGGTGCTGCTGGTGCCGCGCCAGTCGCGCCGCAACCTCGTGCCCGAGGTGCAGGTGGCGACCACGCGCGACGAGCAGCGTCCGGTGAAGCTCATCTCCGACCTCGGCATCTTCGAGCTCGGGGCCAGCGGGGCCCGGCTCCTCGCCCGTCACCCCTGGGCGAGCCTCGAGGACATCAGCGCGCGCACCGGCTTCCCCTTCCAGGTGGAGGAGCCGCTACCCGTCACCCCGCTCCCGGATGCGCGCACCGTCTCGGCGATCCGGGCGATCGATCCCCAAGGACTCCGCGACCAGCTCGTGGGGGCCTGACACACCGTCTTTATTTTCAGGGAGTCTTCGGATGAAGGCTGTCGTTCTGCGTGAGTTTGGTGCGGCCAGCAACCTGCGGATGGAGAACATGCCCAACCCCCAGCCGGGGCGGGGCGAGGTGCTCATCCGCGTCCACGCCTGTGGCGTCTGCTACCACGACGTCATCAACCGCCGGGGCAACCTGCCGCGCACCCACGTGCCCGCCATCCTCGGTCACGAGGCCGCCGGCGAGGTGGTGGAGGTGGGCCCGGACACGCCCGGGTGGAAGGTGGGGGATCGCGTGGCCACGCTCCAGCGGCTCTCGTGCGGCGAGTGCGCCCTGTGCAAGAGCGGTCGCAACAGCCTGTGCAAGAAGGACAACCGCTTCTTCGGAGAGGAGATCTCCGGCGGTTACGCGCAGTACATGACGGCGCCCGTGGCGGGGCTGGGCCGGGTGCCCGAGGGGCTGCCCTGGCCGGTAGCGGCCACGGTGTGCTGCACCCTGGGCACCGCGGTCCACACGGTGAGGACGCGGGGGCGCGTGCGCGATGGCGAGACGGTGCTCATCACCGGAGCCAGCGGAGGCGTGGGACTCGCGGCGGTGCAGCTCGCGAAGCTGGACGGGGCGCGCGTCATCGCGGTGACGTCCGGTGAGGCCAAGGTGCAGGCGCTGCGCGAGGCGGGAGCGGACGAGGTCATCGTCTCGCGTGGGCTGGACTTCGCGTCCGAGGCGCGCAAGCGCACGGGAGGCGAGGGCGTCAACGTGGCCATCGAGATCGTCGGCAGCGCCACCTTCGAGCAGACGCTGAAGGCGATGGCGCCGGGCGGCCGGGTGGTGGTGGTGGGCAACCTGGAGACGGGCTCGGTGAACCTCAACCCGGGTCTGGTCATCGTCAAGGAGCTGGAGATCCTCGGGGCCTACGCCACCACGCGCGAGGAGCTGGACGAGTCGCTCCGGCTGGTGGCCGAGGGGAAGATCCGCCCCTTCGTAGCGGAGACGGTCCCGCTGGCCGAGGCCGCGCGGGCGCACTTCCGGCTGGAGAACCGCGAGGTGGCGGGACGGCTGGTGCTGGTGCCCCCCGAGGGACAGTAGGCCCATCGGCGGTCCGAGCAGCTCCCCCCACCCGAGCAGAAGCGAGGAATTCCCATGAAGAAGCAGGTTGGAATCGAAGCGCTGGCCATCGCGGTGCCCCGCCGCTACGTGGATATCGAGGACCTGGCCCGGGCGAGGGGCGTGGACCCCGCCAAGTTCACCTCGGGCCTGGGGGCGAAGGAGATGGCGGTGGCGGACCCGGGGGAGGACTCCGTCGCGCTCGCCGCGAGCGCCGCGTCCCGGCTGCTCCAGCGCCACGCGGTGGACCCGGCCCGCGTGGGCATGCTGGTGGTGGGCACCGAGACGGGCGTGGACCACTCGAAGGCGGTGGCCTCGCACGTCCAGGGGATGCTGAAGCTGCCTCGGTCGATGCGGACCTTCGACGCCCAGCACGCGTGCTACGGCGGCACCGCGGGGCTGATGGCGGCCGTGGAGTGGATTGCCTCGGGCGCGGGCGCGGGCCGCTCGGCCATCGTCATCTGCTCGGACATCGCCCGCTACGGGCTGAACACCGCGGGCGAGCCGACGCAGGGCGGCGGCGCGGTGGCCCTGCTCGTCTCGGAGCAGCCGGACCTGTTGGCCATGGACATCGGGCTCAACGGCGTCTGCACCATGGACGTGTACGACTTCTGGCGGCCGCTCGGCCGGCGGGAGGCGGTGGTGGACGGGCACTACTCCATCAACTGCTACCTGGAGGCGCTCTCGGGGGCGTACCGCGGCTGGCGCGAGCGCGCGCTGGCGCACGAGGTGGTGCGCTGGGGGGACACGCTCCCGGGCGAGCAGCTCGCGCGCATCCTCTACCACGTGCCCTTCTGCAAGATGGCGCGCAAGGCGCACACGCAGCTTCGGCTGTGCGACCTGGAGGACGCGCCGGGCGCCCAGGCCAGCACTCCGGCGGCGCGCGAGGAGGCGGCGAAGTCCTCGGCGAGCTACGAGGCGCAGGTGGCCTCGTCCCTGGGGCTCAACTCCCGCATCGGCAACGTGTACACCGCCTCGCTGTACCTGGCGCTCGCGGGCCTGCTGCACGGCGAGGCCGCGGAGCTGGCCGGCAAGCGGATCGGCCTGCTCTCCTACGGCAGCGGCTGCTGCTCGGAGTTCTACTCGGGCGTGGTGGGGGAGGGGGCCGCGCGGCGGATGGCCCAGACGGACGTGGAGGCGGTGCTCGCGAAGCGGGAGCGCGTCTCCATTGAGGAGTACGAGCGCATCATGCGTCTCCCCTCGGACGCGCCGGAGTCGCTGACTCCGGCACCGGGCGAGTTCCGCCTCGCGGAGATCCGCGAGCACCGCCGCCTCTACACCGCGGGCTGAGCTCCCCGAGGGCGTACCCGAGCCGCCGATGCTGTTTCAGGTTGGCGGCTAGGAAGACGGGGTGAGCCTGTCAGTGGTGCTTCGGCTGGGGCGCCGCGGCCGGCCTGGCGGCGGGCGCGGCGGGAGCAACGACGGCGGCGCCATTGGAGCGCTTGAGGTTGAACTTGTTGTGGCCCTGCTCCTTGCCACCGGCCCAGAAGGTCCAGTCGGCGAGCAGCGCCGCGCCGTCGAACTTCAGCGCGCCGGCGTGGATGTGGCCGTCCTTCGCCGGATCCAGGTTCGTGCCGCCCACGAAGGCGAACTTCAGCTCGTCCTGGGTGGAGGCGGTGGTGTCCAGCTTCATCCGCGGCTGGTTCCCCATGGCGCAGTAGTGCGTCATCACGAGCTCCCCACCATCGAGGTGGTACATGGAGATCATCTCGTGCGGAGTGCCCGGCATGAGGGTCTCCATGACGACCGAGCCGTTGGACGCGAGCTTGTACGTCACGACCGCGGGGAACGTCTGCTCCCCATGGCCCGCCTGACCCTTCCACTCGCCAGCGAGCGACTTCATCCGCTCGAAGGCGGCTTTGGGCTCCACCTTGACGGTGGCGGACGGCTCGGCGGCGAACGCCTGAGCAGCGGCGAACAACGAAGCAACGGCGATGAAGCGGTTCATGTGCGGTTTCCCCTCGGGCTGCGGTACGTGGCAGCGGCGCGACGTATAGCAAGGGCCACTGACAACCCGCACGGGTGGATACCCCGAAGGAACGCGCGTCCGCTCCCTCGGGGTCCGCTATGGCTCAACCCTCTGGAGCTACTTCAGGGACGGCGGACGTTTCGCCGGGACGCAGCGGAGCTGGGTGGGATCGCAGGTGACCTCGAAATCGGGATTGATGCTCCCCGCCGTCTCGCAAAGGGTGTTGTCGGGCTTTCCGGCCGCGTCCGCGCAGTCGATGTCCCCAGGCCACATCGCCCACACCTCGTACTGCGCGGTGCACCCGTTCTCGGTGTACTCCAGCTCCGCCACCAGTTGCGTCCCCGGGGCCCGCGGAGTGGCGAGCACCCGGACGTTGCTCCAACGGTAGACGATGTCCGAGGAGGACAGATCCCGGCTCGGGTCGGCGGGAGCGTGCTTCTCCGCGACCGCCACGTCCGTGACGGAGCAGAACCCCTCCTCGTCCGAGGCCCTGGCCAGCGCGCCGAGCGAGTGCGACACGTGCGCCGGGTCTCGCTCCCCGAGCGCGACGAGCGTCGCGGGGTTGATGGAGAGCCGCTCGTCGCCGGTGGGCGTGGAGAACTTCTGGATGCCGAGCTGCTCCCCCGCCTTCACGGGGCAGGTGCTCGTGCCCTTCGGCTTGTAGGTGGCAGCCCACTCCAGGCTCTGCACCGGGCAGCCGATGGGCGGCTGCGTCGTGTCACAGGCGGGAGCGAGGGCGGCGGCCGCCGCCAGCCCGAGGATTCGTCGAGTCATGTGTGAGAGACCTTTCCTGTCCATGGTCGCTAGAAGGACACCCGGGCGCCGAACCGGAAGGAGCGCGGCGACTGGTAGGCGAGGGGCTTGCCGAAGTTCTTGTTGAGGGACGCCGCATCGACCGGGTTGCCGTCGGGGTCCACCAGCTTCGCGGGCAGATCGCTCGCGCTTCCCCCCTCGATGGGCAGCACGGCCGAGTACGTGTAGTTCTGGTCGTACGAGACGGGCGCCTGGAAGTTGAAGAGGTTGAAGACATCCACGCTGAGCGAGGCGGTGAGCTCGCGGGTCAGCCGGTAGTTGAGGGCCAGACGGCTGTCGATGCGGTGCACCCAGGGCAGGCGGCCCGCTTCTCCGCGCGGCAGGATGAAGGCCTGTCCCGGACCGTAGTCCTCGTGCGCCCCGAGGTAGCTGTACGGCGTGCCGGAGGCGCCCCGGTAGGACATGCCGAGGTTGATGCTCAGGTCGGGTCGCAGGACGAACTCGCGTGCGCCGAACGCCTTGAGCTGGTGTGTGCGGTCGGCCGGCAGCGGGCCTTGGCGGTTGGGCAGCAGGGAGACGAGGTCGAAGTCGGAGTTGATGTTCGGATCGAGCTGGCCGGTGTCGGAGCGGAACAGGCCCTCGTAGTTGCCGCGCAGGGAGGACCACGTGTAGCTGACCTGGGCGAGCCACTGGTCGGCGAAGTTCTTCTGGAAGAAGAGCGTCACCGCGTCATACGTGCGCTGTGGCTCGACGAAGTCCTTGGCGAAGCCGCGCCCCGGGTTGCCGATGAAGTAGGTGGCGCCGTCATCCCGGCTCATGTCCTCGATGGCGATGTTGAGGGAGCGCCGCGTATAGGACAGGCCGGCACGGGCGTTGGCCAGCAGCTCGTACTCGCCACCCACCACGAACTCGTCGGTGGACTGGGGTTGGATGGTGGGGTCCACGATGGTGGCGCCAGCGCCCACGGTCTCCCACAGGCGGTTGGCGTCCAGCCCGGGCCGGAAGGCCAGGCGCGCGCTGTCGTTGGAGCAGGTGCCCTGCTGCTGCGCCGGATCTCTCGGATCGCACACGCGGGAGTCCTTCTCCGAGCGCACGCCGGGCTCGCCGGGGAACGAGCGGTCCACGAGGTCCAACGGGACGCTCTCGTAGTAGCGGGCGTAGTTGGCGTAGAGCTTGGCCTTGCCGGAGCGGGTGGGGTCGACGATCAATCCCAGCCGGGGCGACCACTGGTTGGCCAGCACCATGGCGAGCTGTCCACCGCCGATGAGCTGCTGGACGTCGTAGCGCAACCCCACGTTGAGGGTGGCCATGTCGAACAGGCTCCAGCTGTCCTGCACGAAGCCCCCGATGGAGTTGGACGTGGACACCGGGTGCTGGAAGTCCTGGATGAGCACCTGGTCCGGGCCGGTGAGGTACCCGTACTGGCGGTAGTCATAGAAATAGGCCCCGTCATCCGCCTCGATGAGGACGGTCCTGCCGCTCACGGCCCGGATGTGGTCGTAGCGCATCTGCTCGAGGTCCACGCCCGCCTTGATGACGTGCTGGCCCGCGCCCTGGAGCAGCAGGGTGCCCACCAGCTTGCCCTGGTAGCGGTCCAGCTTGCTCTCGTCGAGGCGACCCGGGCCACCCGTCATGTAGCTGAGCACCGGGCAGCGCGTGGCCAGCTCGGGCGTGGGCGAGAGGCAGACGGAGGGATCCGGCAGGTCCTCGAACTCGGTGATGGAGTGCTGGCCCGGGGTGGTGCGCTGCCAGGTGGTGTTGGAGACGCCAGAGAGCCCCGTGAGGCTGCCGGCCCGCGAGCCGTCCGAGGCGCGCACGCTGGCATCCTGGTGGTGCCAGCCGAGGGTCGCGTTGAAGAGCAGGCGCTTGTCCAGGAAGGAGGAGGACCACTTGAGGCTGGTGTCGAAGCTGCTGGCGATGCGCTGGGTGGCGATGGCCCCCTGCTGGCCGGAGATGCGCTCCACCTCTGGGGCGCCGGTGCGCTCACTGATGGCGAAGCGACCCTCGCCTCCCGAGGACGAGGGCGTACCCGTCACGGACACGCTGACGTTGTGGTCCTGGTTGAGCAGGTAGGTGAGCTTGCCGATGAACTGGAAGGTGCGCTGGTCCGCGAAGTAGAGCCGCCGCGTGCCCTCGATGCGCTGGGTCTGGGTGAAGCCCCGCTCGTCCTGCACGGTGTTGCCGTTCTCGTCCAGCACCAGGGCGTTGAGGTTGCGCTCCAACTGGTAGCGGGTGAAGGAGGGGGCCACGCCCGTGTAGAACCAGAGCTTGTCCCGGAGGATGGGGCCTCCCACCTCGAAGCCGAAGTCCCCCAGGTTCCACGGCGACGCCTGACCGGAGATGGTGCCGGCCTCCTGGCGGAGCTCCGTTCCCCGGGGGGAGAGTGCGCCCGGGGTGAGGTTGCCGAACACCGAGCCGTGGAACTCGTTGGAGCCCGACTTCGTCACCGCGTTGACCACGCCACCGGTGGAGCGGCCGTACTCGGGCAGGTAGCCGCCGCTGATGACGCTCACCTCGCCGATGAACTCCACGCTCAGCGGGGTGCCGTTGATGCCGAAGCCCGGGTCATTCACCGAGACGCCGTCGACGATGTATTGGTTCTCCGGCGAGGTGGCGCCGTTGACGGAGACGCCGTAGGTGTCGGCGTTGGCGCCCGGGGCCAGCTCCGCCAGCGACTCGAAGGAGCGCGACGCCGCGCCCTTGCCGCTCGGGGAGACGACGGCGATGTTGCGCAGGAAGTCCTTGCTGACGTTCACCCCCGTGGAGGTGGAGCCGATGTCGACGGTGGGCGCCTGGGCCACCACGTTGATCTCCTCGCCGAGCGCCTCGGGCAGGAGCTCCACGTTGACGCGCACCGAGTAGTCCAACCGGACGCCGATGTTCTCGCGGGAGAGGGGCTTGTAGGACTCCTTGTCGAATCTCAGCGTGTACACGCCGGGAGGAAGCTGGGGGATGCGGTACTGGCCGGACTGGTCGGTGACGACCGTCTGCTCGCCCTGGAGGGCGGGCGAGGTCGCCGTCACCACCACGTCCATCACCGGCTTCCGGTTGGAGGCATCCACCACCGTGCCCAGGAGCACGGAGGTGCCTTGCGCCAGGGCCACGTTGCCAGTCATGCACACGGCCAGCACGAGCAGGCCGGGGTGCAGGAGGATCCTTCTGTCTGTCATGGGGCGTGTGTGCCCGGGGGGAAGGGGTTCTCCACCGGGCGCTCCTCGGGGCGAGCAGCAAAGCGTCCGCTTCCGGAAGGAAGCAAGAGCTGCTTTGACGAAGTCGCGCGGTGATCGCGCTCGGGTCGGGCACGGATGCGGCCCTGGGTGCTCGGAGTGGGAGCGTACCAGGGCGCCCCTTGTCGGCTGGCCAACGCTGATGCCGCGCCGTGACTAGATTCGGCTGGGAGTGCCTCTAACGTAGGGCCGCCGTACCCAACCCTCACCCAGGAGACCCGTCATGGCGACGCACAGGCCGGTCTGGAAGCTCTCGGTCGGAGAAGAAGCCCCCGACTTCGCGCTCATGGCCACCGGCGACACCGCCGGCAAGGGAGAGAAGCACAAGACGATCCGTCTGAGTGATTACCGCGGCAAGAAGGCCGTGGTGCTCGTCTTCTACCCCGCCGCGTTCACACCTGTTTGAACGATCCAGATGCCGTCGTACGAGGAGGATCTCTCCGAGTTCGAGCGGCGCAATGCCCAGGTCCTGGGCATCTCGACGGACATGGTTTACAGCAATGATGCGTGGGCGAAGTCGATGGGCGGGTTGTCCTATCCGCTCCTGAGCGACAACTGGCCGTATGGTTTTGTCGCGACCCAGTACGGTGTGATGAGAGGTTCAGGCACCGTCGAACGGGCGATCTTCGTCGTCGATAAGCAGGGCATCCTTCGGTACATCGACATCCACGACATCGGCGAGCAGCCGCCCACCGACAAGATCATGGAGGCACTCGACAAACTGAAATAGGCGCTGGCGCGTGTTTCATCGGCGGCAACCCTTCGCGGGGTGGCTCCTCCGCGCGGCCACCCCGCGGTCCTCGGACACTGGTGAGGCAGATGCAAAAACCGATCGAGCTCTCTCGCTACTGCATTCCGTTCACGCCGTTCCGCCGCAAGCTCGAGGAGTCATCGATCTGCCTCGTGACGACCGCCGCGGTCCGTCAGAAGAATGACAAGCCTTTCGCCCTGGAAGGGGACACGAGCTTCCGTGTCATCCGCAGCGACATGACCACCGCGGACCTCGCCTACGACGACACCCACTACGACCATGCGTGCGTCGACAAGGACCTCAACTGTGTCTTTCCCATCGACCGGCTGTGCTCTTTGACGCGCGAGGGGCGAATCGGGGGCCTGAGCGAGCAGCATTTCTCCCTGGGCTTCAGTCAGGCCCTGCGTGAGCTGCGCGAGACCACCATCCCCGAGCTGGTCCGCGAGGTGGACAAGGTGAGGCCGGACGCGGTGCTGCTCACCGGCGGTTGACGCCTCTGCCATCGCACCGTGGTCACGGTGCAGAGATTCATCGAGATGATCGGCATCCCCACGGTGCTCATCACCGTGGAGCCCGAGGAGAGTGCTCAGGCCCGGCCACCCCGGGCGCTGTGCCCGCGTGGATTCATCGCGGGGCACTCGCTCGGGAAGCCTGGGGACGAAGCGCTCCAGAAGTGGATCCTCATGGATGCGCTGAACCTGCTGCTGGCCGCGCCCCAGCCCGGCGAGGTCATCGTCCGGGACTACACCTGAGCGCACGGCGGACCCTCGCAGGGCTACAGCAGCCGGGTATCAGAGCCCGGCCACCTTGGAGGAACTGGCCACCGAGAAGGCGAAGGCGAGCTCCTGCTGCGAGCGCGGCGGGGCGGCCAGCTCGAAGCGCACGATGCCGTCCTCGCTCACCTTCGCGGGGGCGGGCTTCGTCTGCTCCTGAAGCAGCTTCACCTCCACGGCCTCCACCTCGGAGACGGGCATGCGCTCCTCGATGACCACCTTCTCGGGGCGGGTGCCGGTGTTGGAGAGGAAGAGCTTCACCTGCTGCGTCCGGGTGCGCCGGCCGGTGAGCCGGTTGGTGTCCTGCTTCGAGTCCTCCAGCCGGGCGATGCGCAGGGTGTCCTCGCTGCCGAAGCCCAGCTTGAGCCGCTCGCCCACGCCGGTGAACTTGAGCTGGGCGCGGCCCACGTAGCCACTGGTGCGCACCAGGTCCACCGGGCCCGCCAGCAGTACCGAGCTCCCCCGGTTGTCGAAGCGCGCCACCCGGTGCACCAGCGGCGAGTGCTCCGGGTAGCCGATGAGCTCGGACGTCGCCGGGGCGGTGAACTGGAACAGCGGCACGCGGTGGGGCGCGCCATCGCAGGGCACGGTGGCCCGGTGCTGCGCCCGTAGCGTCAGCGCCTCGCCGCCGTCGTCCAGGCCCGGCATGTCCTCCGTCTGGCTCGCGCCGCCCTCGCCGGTGGTCTGGATGACCTCCTCGCGGATGGACACCTCCACCGTATGCTTCTCCTGCTCGCTCTTGTCGCGCAGCCGCAGCCAGTCCTCCACCAGTCGCGGCGGCGAGGCACCCAGGGTGGGGCGAGCCGTGGAGAACAGCAGCTCCACGTCCTTCCACTCCTCCTCGGTGTGCTGCCACACCACCGCCTCGCACTCGAGCGTTACCGCCTCACCCTTCTCGGCGGGGGTGAGCGTGGCGCGGTACGCCGGCCGCCACACGGCGCACGGCACCAGGTACGTCACGCGCAGCGAGACTGTGCCTCCCTCCGGGTGGTTCGCTTCCAGCTCGGCGGCGGTGACGAGCTGGGGCTCCGGCTGCTCGCTCTGGGCGATGGCCGCCTGGGTCTCCACCAGCCGCAGCCGCGTCACCTCCGCGTGTTTGCGCGCCTCTCGGAGCGCCTCCTCGGTGGAGGCCAGCTCCTTGCGCACCGTCTCGAGCTGCTCGTGCCAGGACTCCGGCTTCGCGCGCCCGACGCCCGAGAACTCGGCGATGGAGCGCAGCACGTCCTCGCGCGCCACGTTCACCACCTCCAGCCGGGACTGGAGCCGCTGCACGTCCGCGTGGGCGCGCTTCCACTCGGCCTCCAGGTCCTCCACGCGGTTGCGCAGCTCCGTCTTCCGCTCGCGCGCGCCCTCGCGGGGCTTCTCCTTCCAGGTGCGGTTCACGCGGGCCTGCGCCACGCTGCCCCCCGAGAGCTGGGCCTGGAGCGACCGGTCCACCGCGAGCGGCGAGAGCCCCTCCACGCGCAGCCGCTGGGGGCCGGCGGACAGCACCACGTCTCCGCGGCGCTCCACCAGCGCGCGATCCTCGAGGACGGTGACCTTCACGACGGGCAGATGGATGGGGGTGCTCATCACGTCCTCCGGTTTCCGCCCACGAGCATCTTGCTCGAGGGAATCCGTACGACCCACGTCGCGTTCAACGCCTGCGTCTCACCCGGCTGCAGCGTCACCTTCCAGGCCCGCTCGCCCTCCACGGGCGTCTCGCCGGGCAGGAGCGAGCGCTTGCTCCAGGCGGGCTTGACCTCGGACTCCTCCACCTTGATGTCCTTCTCGGCCGAGGGCACCGCGGGCATGCGCTCCAGCACCTCCACCACGGCCCGCTGCGGGGTGCGGTTGGCCAGCTCGATGCTGACGTGGTGGGTGAGCACGTTGGAGCCGCCGAACATTCCGCCGGAGGCCTCGTCGAAGCGCGTGTTGCGCGACACCTTGATGGACTCCTCGACGCCCAGGCCCAGCCGCTGCGTGGCGCCGGGCGCGAGCGTGGGCAGGGGCGAGGTCATCAGGAACTCGTCGCCGAGCGTGACGTCCACCGGGCCGGCGAGCAGCGCGTGCGGCGTGCGGTTCTCCACCTTCACGGTGCGGAAGGCGCGCGATTCCATGGAGGGCACGCAGACGTACTCGGCGCTCAGTCCCACCGGGGCGGAGAAGACGGGCACCATGTGCCACACGCCATCCGAGGGCACCTCGGCGCGCACCTCCACGTCGAAGCGGTGGTCGAAGTGCGGCGAGGACTGGCGCGGCGGCACGGACCAGGTCGGCGGCGGCACGTCCCGGACGGAGGACACGGTGCGCTCGTACTGGGCCATGATCGCCACGACATCCACGCGCACGTGGACGGCCATCAGCGAGAGCAGCTCCCGAGACAGGGCCTCGGGCTGGGGCTGCAGCCGCCCACGCTGTGCCGGGTCCTTCGCGGAGCCCATCTCCAGGCTGCCGTAGTCGAGCAGGCCTCCCGCCGGCTCCAGCCCGGCGTCCTGCCGCTGCTCTCTCCCCCCGAGGCCGCCTCCTCCTCCGAATCCGTCGGAGAACGAGTCTTCGTCATCGAGGTCGGACAGCATGTCCGCCTTCGCCTCCTTCGCCATCTCCATGGGCGCCTCATCGGCGGGCATGCTGCGCCTCTTCATCATGTTCGCGCTCTTGGGCCTCGGAGGCGGTGCTCCCGGGCTGCAGGGGGCGGGGCTCCTCCGCGCAGGGGCATGGAGGGCCGGGCCATCGCGGGCGCGGCCATTTCGGCGGTCTCGGGCGCGCCTCCCACGGCGCGCATGGACTGGGACACGCGCATCGGCGCCGCCGCCATCGGGGCGGGGGGCGGAGGCGGCGCGCACTCCCGTAGGGCGCCTGCTGCGGCATGGGCTCGGCCGGCGGAGGCATGGGGAACTCGCGCGCCCGGGTGCGCTCCTGCCGGGGCGCGGGCTTGCGCGGGGAAGGCCGGGCCGAGTCGTAGCCGGAGAACAGCTCGTCGAGCCCTGGCGGTGGCTCGCGCCAGCCCGAGCGGGCCGGGGGCGGCTGATGACGGCCGATGCGCAGGGCCTTCAGCTCCGGCACGTCGGCGCGCCGAGCCAGGTCCGCGGTGGACAGGGACAGCCGCACGTTGCTCCAGTCCTCGCCGGTGAGCTGGATGATGGAGGCGCGCATGTTCAGCGTGCCCCCGTCGAGGCTCCGGGGCATCCGCAGGTCATAGCCGGGCACCCAACGGGCCCCGTGGACCGCGTACTCGAGCGCGAGCTGCGCGCCCTCGTCCACCGGGCCCACCTCGGAGAGCGTGAGGACGGCCGCCCGGTAGAGCTGGGCGCGCTGGCCCCGCACCGCGGACGAGCTCTCCTCCAGCCTCCGGCGGCGCAGCTCCACCTCCTCGGTGGCGTCGCGGTGCTGGCGCTCCAGCTCCAGGTGCCGGGCGTGCAGGGCGGCGAGCTCCGTGTCGACGAAGCCCGCGAGCGAGAGGAGGGCCGTGAGCGCCGACTCGCGGGGCTCGCTCGGCTCCTCCTTCTTGCGCGGCGGGAAGGCGGGCTTGAGCTTCTGGAGGGACTGGAGGTCGCGCTGCACGCGCTCCAGCTCGGCGGAGAGGCCGTGGAGCTTCTCCTGGGCGTCCTCCAGGGCGCGCTGCGCCGCGGGGATGTCCGTCTCCGGAGGCAGCCGCACGTCGAAGGCGGGCCGGATGTCCCGCACCTGGAGTCCCTGGGGGCCCTTGAGCACGGCGGCCCGGAGCGAGCCGGTGCGCAGCCCGAGCGGCAGGCCCTCGATGCGCACCTGTACGGGGAGTCTGCCCTTGTCGAAAGGAACCGATGCCAGGCGCGTGCAGAGCGCGCCCTCGGCATGGACGGTGACCGCATCCAGCACGGACGGTACGACGAGCATCGAATCCCCCTGAGTCGAGATTGCGCCAGGAGGCTAGCCGGGATGGGGTCCGGAGCGCGAGCCCTGGAGCACCGCTACTTCAGCACCCCGAGCGCCTCCAGCCGGTCGAACAGCTCCTCCCGCCGCGGGCGCGGAGGCGGGTGGGCCTCCAGGAAGGACTGGATGGTCTGGACCTCGTCGTGGCGGTAGGTGAAGCCGGTGGCGGTCTGGAAGGCTCGCGCGTCCACCACGATGGGGTACTGCAGGTGGTAGAGCGCCCCGGGCGGCAGTCGCGGCAGTCCGAAGCGGCCGAGGAGCTGGCGCAGCACCATCATGGGCAGTGGCACCGGCTGGCGCTGGGCCTGGCGGATGATGACGGAGAGCGGCAGCGGCTGCGGTCCCGCGACGTTGAAGACGCCGCGGGTGCGCTTCTCCACCGTGAGCGCGATGGCCGCCGCCACGTCGTCCTCGTGCATGAACTGGAAGAGCGGATCATACCCCGCCACCATGGGCACGCGCCGGCCGCGCAGGAAGGTGGCCAGCGTGCCCTGCGCCGAGGGCCCGAGCGTGTAGCACACGCGCAGCACCGAGGTGGTCAGCTCCGGGTAGCGCCACAGCGCGGTGGAGGCGTAGAGGTCCGCGGCCACCAGGTCCGCCAGCTCCGGGAAGGAGGCCAGCTCCTTCGGGGGCTCGTCCTCGGTGTGGTACAGCGCCGAGTCCGAGGCCGCCCCGTAGAAGGTGTGCCGGCCCACGAAGATGGCGTGCTTCACCCCGTAGGTGCGGCAGTGCTCGAACACCACGCGCGTGCCGCCCAGGTTGATGCGGTGGCGCTCCTCGCCCTGCACGCGCAGCGACGTCACGGTGGCCATGTGCACCACCACCTCGGGGCGCCGCGTGCGGAAGACGTCCTCCGCCGCCCGCTTGCGCAGGTCCACCTCGTGCACCTCGATGTCCGCGGGCGCGTCCTCCCACGGCCGCGTGTCGATGCCCATGACCGCGTGACCCTGGTCCCGCAGCGTCAGTGCCACCCGCTGCGCCACCGCTCCACCAATGCCGAGGATGAGGACCCTCATGGCTCAACGCCCTTCCCAGCGCTCGTGACGGCGCCGATCGATGATGTCCGCGATGCGCGCCTTCACCTGCTCCACGTAGCCCTGGATGACCGAGTCATCCTCGTTGCCCGTGCCCTCGAAGAGCATCGGCTCGGCATAGTGGATTTCCAGCGGGACGGGGAGGGGGAGGGGCAGCAGGTAGGGGGTGACGGGGACGTAGGGCACCCCGAGCAGCTTGCCCAGTCGGTAGAGGTTGGCCACCGTGGGGATGGCGGCCCCGCCCCCGAGGAAGCCGAACGGGACGATGGGCGAGCGCGTCTTCAGCGCCAGGCGCATGAAGCCCGTGCCGAAATCCACCAGGTCGTAGCGCTGCGGGTAGAGCTTCGCGGTGCCGCGAGCGCCTTCCGGGAAGACCATCAGCAGCCGGTCTTCCTCCAGCAGGCGCACCGCGTGCTCGGGCAGGCCGGGGAACTGGCCGCAGCGGCTGGTCCACGTGGAGGCCACCGGCATGGCGTTGATGAACTTCTCCGCCATGCCCTGCGCCAGCCGCGGCGGCTCCATCTCCAGGAAGCACGAGGTGATGACCATGGCCCCGTCCACCGCCACCCCGCCCGAGTGGTTGCCCACCAGCATGGCCCTCCCGCGCGCCGGGACGTGCTCGATGCCGTGGCACTTCACCCGGAAGTAGCTGCCGGTAGAAGAAGGACATCACCTCGAAGAAGACGCTCAGGTGCCACTTGGACACGCCGTACGGGATCCACCCCGTACGCGTTGAATGGCAGCTCCATCCGCTCCAGCCGGGCCTTCACCGAGTCGTCATTCCTCACGCCTGCGTCCCCTCCGGGTCCTAGGCGAGCCATCGTGGCAGATCTCCCGCGCGCACGGGCGGCGGCGTTGCCCACCCCGGACTCGAGCCCTCTCACTCGGAGTCTTGCTCCTCCCCGGTGTCTTGTGCTTTCCGTGAAAAGATATTTTCATTGGATCTGCCGGACAACCCAGAATATCAGGCCCTCTCCGGTGTTTTTGATGTCTGTAAAACTTTACAGTAAAGAAGTGCTTGGAGGTGGGGCCATGAGGACGATGCGTATCGTGGGAGCCTGGGTGGCGTTGGTGCTGTGGGCGGTGCTCGCTCTGCCGGGGACGGCCGAGGCGAAGGGGCCACGGGACGTGAAGGTGGAGCGCCGGGTGTTCCCGGTCCGCCTGTCCGATGGGGGCACCTACTCGGTGGTGGGCTACCTCTACTACCAGGGCAGCCTGAAGAACCGGCCGGTGCAGATCCTCACCCACGGCATCACCTACAACCACGGGTACTGGGACCTGCCGGAGATCGACGGCCAGGACTATTCGTACGCGCGCTACATGGCCCGCCAGCACTACGCGGTGCTCGCGTTGGATCTGCCGGGCGCCGGAGAGAGCGACAAGCCCGATGGGGACTTCCTCAACCTGGCGGAGTCGGCGAGCGCCCTGCACCAGGTGGCCTCGCAGCTCCGGGCCACGGCGGAGAAGAACACCTTCGAGACGCTCGTCTACGTGGGGCACTCGAACGGGGCGCTCATCTCCACCTTCGCGCAGGCGCTGTACGGCGACGCGCAGGCGGTGGTGATGACGGGTTGGCTGAACACCTTGCACTCGGTGCCGGTGGACCCGGGCGCCATCGGGGCCGTCCTGCAGCAGGGCCCCTACATCCGCCTCCCTGGCGAGATGCGCGGTGCCCTCTTCTACGACGCGGCGAACGCGGATCCGGCGGTCATCGCCTACGACAACGAGGTCATCTCGGACGTGGTGTCGCGCGGCCAGATGATCGACCTGCTGACGATGCTGGCCTATCCGCAGCTCATCCCGACCCAGGCGCTCACCGTGCCGGTGATGGTGCAGCTCGGGGACAACGACCTGATGGCGCCGGCCGCCAACGCCGCGACCGAGGCCCAGGCGTACCCCCACTCGCCGCGCGTGTGGGTGGACCCGCATCTCCCACACCGGGCACGTCTTCAACGGTCACTACAGCCGGGTGGAGGGCTGGGAGCGCATCGACGCGTGGATCCGCTCCCTGGCCCGCTGAGGCTCAGGACGCGGAGGTGAGCTCGCCGAGGAGGCGCGCCACCTCCGTCGCCGCGGTCTCGGGCCGCAGGCTGGTGTCGGAGATGCCCGCCACCACGCGGGTGATGTTGTGGTCCACCGTGCCCGGCTTCGCCCAGACGCGGGCCAGAGGCGCGGTGACGTAGGCGGAGAAGCTGTGGTGTCCGGAGCCGGGGCGCTCGCCGATGACGTGGATGAGCGCTCGGGGCCCCTCCGCCGTCGAGTCCCCGAAGAGGATCTCCCCGGCGCGGTAGCCGGCGCGCACGCGCCCAGCGACAGCACGAGGTGCTCGGGGGCCACGCGGTGGCCGGCGGCCTCCAGCCGGGCGCGCAGCGCGGTGAGGAAGGGGCGCAGGTGGCCCTCGTCCATGAGGGAGCGCGCGTTCAGCCCGTCCGAGATGACGAGCTGCACGTCGTACCGGCCGGCGTGGCGCGCGCGCAGCGACTCCAGGAGGTGCTCGGAGGCGGGGTCCAACTGCTCGCCCGAGGGCGGGTGGAGGATGTAGTCGCGGCGGTTGGTCGGCGCGGGTGCGCAGGCGCACGGCGTCGGGAAGCGTCGCGACGAAGTCCGGGGAGAGGTCGGACCAGAGGCCGGCCTTGGCGTCGTCGTAGAGCCCGCGGATCTCCCGGTCGAGCGTGGGCTCCAGGTCCCACGGCTTCGCGCCGTGGCCCTCGGCGAGCGGGACGCCCGCGGGCGCGCACCTCGGCCATCTGCCGTGCGGCCTCGGCGAGCACGTCGGCGTCCGGCCGGGTGTCGCCCTTGTGGCGGCGGTACTGCAGGTAGACCCAGGCGGGGTCGCCGAAGTGCTCGGTGGGGCGTCCCTGTGCGTCGATGACGCCGAGCCGCTGGAAGAAGGCCCACATCCGGTCGTCCACCTTGTAGCCGAACGTCTCGCGCAGCCGGACGTGGTCCTGGAAGGCCGTGGTCAGGTAGCTGAGCATCGGATCGTTCTTGGTCGGCAGCGCCATGAGGTAGCCGGGGTTGGCCGGCACGATCTGCTCCAGGCACCAGTCCAGGTCGTCCAGCGAGACGTCCATGTGCAGGGTCGAGCAGACGTCCAGGCCGATGGTCAGGCCGTGCAGCTTGCCCATGACGATGTCCTCGAGGCAGCAGCGCACGAGCTGCTCGCGGGTGCGGAACACCTCGGGGCCGATGAAGCCGGCCACGTCGTTGACGATGACCCACGGGGCGGCCTCGTGCCCGGCGCGGGCCTGCGCGGCGGCGACGCGCTGGGTCAGCAGCGCGGGCGAAGCCGTACTTGCGCGACTCGTGCATCACCATGTCGACGCCCTGGCCGCTGTCCGTTGGTGAAGTCGGCGCCCTGGCCCGTCTCGAAGTACAGGCCCTAGCGCCCGGTGCGCGCGGCGGCGTGGGCCAGCATCTTCTCCAGGGTCACGTCGAAGGTGCGCGTTGGCGGCCGTCGCTGCCGGCGAGGCTCTGGAACCAGATGCCCGTGGTGCCCGGCTGCATCGCCTCGACCTCCGCCTGCACGTCGACGTGCGCGAGCACGCAGTGCGGCAGGACGTCCTGCGAGCCCGAACGTCACCAGGATGTCGTGCAGGGCGGACTCGACGGCGGCCACCGACTCGGGCGCTCGAGGACACGGGGTTGGTGCCGAGCACCACGTCGCCCACCGCGAAACACCAACCGTCGAAGACCTGCCAGCGGATGTCGTCCGGGTGGTCGGTCGGCGAGTTGGGCTGGATCCGCGCGCCCAGGTAGCCCCGCGCCCACCTTGCTGCCGGGCAGCGGGTTGAACACCTTGCGCCCGACGGCGGCGAGCTCCTCGTTGCTCATCAGCTTCACCACGCAGCCGATCGCGTCGCTGGTCAGCCCGTCCTTGACGGCTCGTGGATCTCCTCCTCGCTCGCCGACAGCAGGAAGGCCTTGAGCTCGCCCAGCGTCCAGCCCGCGGTGCGCGCCTGCGCCGAGGCGTCGAGCGCCCCCTGCATGCACGCAGTACAGCCGTCCTCCACCAGCGGGTGGCGTCGAGGTCGCCGAGCCGCGTGTGCGCGAGCAGGGCCCGGGCGTTGCGGCGGGACGCCTCGTCGGCCGCGGCGACGCCGATGGTCACGTCCCCCTCCTTGAGCTCATTCGCGGCACCAACGACCTGTTGGTACAGCCGGGGCTCGAAGGCGCCGCGCACGCGCCGCACGTAGGCGAACACGTCCTCGTCGGGGAGGATGTCCGGAAGGGAGACGCGGGGGCTGGCGCTCTCGTGGAGACGCGCGGCCTCGTGGCCGGCATCGGGGGGCAGGGCCAGCGGAGGCCGCGGCAGGGGCTCCTCGAGTGGATGCGTCAGGCTTTCCGCCATGGCGAGCTCACCTCGGGGGCAGAGGCTAATCCCGCCCCGATTCCGTGTCACCGGCCCCCCCGGCAGTGAGGGGTCACCTGCGTGACGCCGCCGTCAAACGCGGGTGACACCCGACAATTTCAGCGGGTGCCCTGGGCCTCGGCGCGCAGGCGCTCCAGGAAGAAGGCCACCACCACCAGCGAGTGGGTGATGGCGCCGCTCTGGATGAGCTGGGGCACCGCCGAGCGCGGGTGCAGCTCCACGGCGATGTCCTCGCCCGCGTCCTGCTGGCCCTCGTGCGCCTTCACGCAGTCGAGCGCGAGGTAGCTGTGGCAGCGGTTGCTCTGGATGGCGGGGTTGGGGTGCACCTGCCCGAGCGTCACCACCCGGCCCGGCACGTAGCCCGTCTCCTCCTCCAGCTCGCGCGCGGCGGCCGCGCGGGGTCCTCGCCCGGCTCCACCATGCCGCCGGGAATCTCCAGCGTCGTCTCCGCGATGCCGAAGCGGTACTGGCGGATGAGCACCAGCTGCTCGTCCTTCGTCACCGCGATGACGTTCACCCAGTCCGGGGTGTCGATGACGACGCGCGGGTGCTCGTGGCCGGTGCGGGGGTCGGCCACCACGTCCTGGCGGACCTTGAGGACGTGGTAGTCGTGCTCGCAGGCCCCGGCGCAGGCGGGGCCACGGTTTGGGATGGCGTCTCATGGGCTCAGTTCAACAGGGCGGCGCGGTCGCGCAACTCCCGGGCCGTCAACTCCAGCCGCTCCCGGTCCGGCGCGTCCGGCGACAGCTCCAGGCAGCGCTCCACGTCCTTGAGCGCCGCGCGGTAGGCCCCGAGGTTGGCCAGCAGCGCCGCCCGCGTGCGCAGCTCGCCCGGGTGGTTGGGCGCCAGCATGCAGCAGCAGGTCCACCACCGCCAGGCCCCGCTCGCAGTCCTCGCGCTCCAGGTACACCCGGCGCAGGTTGGACAGCATCCGGTAGGTAATCAGCTCCACCGGCGCCGGCGCCAGCATGGAGGGCGTCGAACTTGAGCTGCGGCGCCACCCGCTCCAGCAGCTCCTTGCAGCCCTCCTCGGTGAGGATCTCCCCGCCGTGGAACGGGTCCACCACCAGCTTGTGGTCCCCCGCCTCGCACGCCACCAGGAAGTGCCCGGGGAAGGGCACGCCGTAGAGGGGGATGCCCGCGCGCCGCGCCACCTCCAGGTACACCACCGAGAGCGTGATGGGCAGGCCCACCTTCCGCTCCAGCACCTGGTCCAGGAAGCTGTTGTCCGGCGACTGGTAGTCGTCCTCGTTGCCGCGGAAGCCCTCGATGTCCGCCAGCACGTGACGCAGCGCGGTGAGCCGGCGAGCACCTCGCCCTGGCCCGCGTGCCGCTCCATCTCCACCTGCACCCGGGCCGCCAGCGCATCCAGCGTGTGCAGGTAGGCCGGCCGTGTCCAGCTCCGGCCGGTTGAGCGTCGCGATGGCGAGCGCCGCCAGGTCCAGCCGCGGGGGATCGGCCGCGAGCGCGGAGACGAGGCGCTCGCGGGCGAGCTGGCGGGCTGAAGAGGGAGGTGAGGCTCACGGCGGGAAGGACTAACCCAGGCTCGGGCGGACGGCAAAGGCAGGCAGGCAGGCGTCACCGGGGCGGTTCGGGGGGCAACAGGCGGCCCTTGATTTCCGCGTTGAAGGCCACCTGCGCCGAGATGAGGCCCGACAGCAGCCCGTCCTCGAATTCGAAGGTCGGGTGTTCCTTGAGTTGTCGGGAAGTCATGGGGATTGCGCAGCTCCTCGGGGGTGATGTTGGGCACCACCTCGCGGGCCAGGCGGAGGACCTTGGCCTGCTGCTGGGAAATCATCCGCTCGAAGAGCTTGCTGGCGATCTCCAGCATCTCCCAGTCCAGTCTCTTCCGTCATCGCGCGTGTCTCCTCGCCTTCAATGTTGGGCGATGTCCCACTTCACCCGGCGCCAACTGCGCCGGAAGGACTCCACGTCGCCCTCCCGCGCATTCCGCTCCTGCTCGCGGCCGTCCAGGAAAGCAACGAAATCGAGCTGCCGGTCGGGGCTGTCGTACTCCGAATCGAACAGCCGGACGAACTCGTTGGCGGGCAGGGTGCGCCGGCCAGCCACGTCCACCAGGTCGATGCGCACGCCCTTCGTCGCCTGGGAGGGGACGTAGGACTTGTACACGAGCTCGGTGCACACGAGGGTGGAGTCGGAGAAGAAGTCGAAGTTGAAGTCGTAGGGCCGCCCCTGGAGGTGGAAGGCGCGGGCGATGGCGCGGGCCTTCTCCACCGGGGCGAGGCGCGGGCGCATGACGCCGAGGTAGTCCACGTGCAGGCCGTGCTCGGGGCCGGTGAAGGAGACGCCCTCGCTGATGGACTCGATGATGCGGAGGGCGTCCCCGTGGCGGTCCGTGGCCGTGTAGGTGGCCCACTTGGCGGGGTACGCGCGGGCCAGGTGCTCGGCGAGCGTCTTCGGGGCGCCGGGCAGCGTCTTCAGCCAGGCCTGCACCTCGGGGTCGCCGTCGAAGGCGGTGACCCAATCCTGGGGCAGTGCCCACGTACAGCTCGGCGTGGGGCCAGAAGCCGGGCAGGCCGATGTTGGAGAGGTACCAGTTCTGCCGCGCCACGAGGATGTCGCCCGGCTGCATGCGGGCCAGCAGGGCGAGCGCCTGCTCGCGGGAGATGAGCGGCTTGCCGATGCGCTTCACCCGGGTGTCGCCCATCCACTCGGCCACCGAGCGCTGCACGGGGAAGATGGCGTTGGCGGTGGCTGTCCTGGACGAGGTCCGCGCCGGCCTTGGCGAAGAGGGTGAAGCCCGCGCTTGAGCAGCTTGCCCCGGGCCACCTTGGAGTTCTCCTTCATCTCCCGGCACCAGCCAGGTCGCGCGGCGCACGTCGAGGATGCCCGTCTTCTTCAGCAGGGGCCGGAGCTGCTCGGCGTAGGTGTCCCCCGTCATGAGCTGGGTGGCGGTGGAGACGTGGATGGCCCGCTCCTTGAAGCGGGCGAAGGCTCGCGAGGGCAGGCCGTACTCCTCGGAGGGCTCGTCCAGCAGCACCTCGAGCTGCTTGCGGCCGTTGGTGAGCTCCGCGTACGTCAGTCCGTGGGCCAGCTCCGTGGTGAGCGCCCCGTGGGTGAGCAGGAAGCCCCAGGCGTGCTTCGTCTCCTGGGTGAGGGCGGGCACCTTGACGAAGTCCCAGTAGCGCTGGCGGATGACCTCGAGCGAGGCGAAGTAGTCGGAGAAGGCCGCCCAGGTGGTGAGCAGGGTGCGCTTCTCCTCGGGCGAGTAGGGGATGTCCTGCTTGCGCGTGTAGAGAGCGCGCGTCTTGGAGATGTGCTGCTGCAGGGCGCGCAGGCCCTGGGCGTGGTGCTCGAGGGCTTCCAGGTCCCTCAATGCCTGGTCCACGAAGGCCGGGTCCTCCAGCGAGTAGACGCTCGTGGCGTCGGCGGTGGGGGCGGCGGTCGGGGTGGCGAGCACGAGCCAGGTGACGAGCAGGGGAGTGGAGATCATCGGGACCAGGGGAAGGGGTCTGGGAAGCACCAGTCTACCCGGGCGCTGGCCGGCTGGCTGCCTGGGAGACGCCGACCGGGGGGCCGTGGCGAGGTGGCCCGCTCGAGATTCCGTCCCCAGGTTGGAAGCAAGCCCCGGGAGTGGAGGGAAGCCCGGGCGGAAAGGCAGAGACACGATGGCATTCGGATTTGCGGAGGACCCGGCGCTCTCCATCACGCCGCACCTCGACTCCGTGGACTACCCGGCGACGCGCGAGCAGCTCGTATCGGCCGCGGCGGACAACGGCGCGTATATGGACATCATCAACGTCCTCAAATCGCTGCCCCAGGAAGAGTACCAGTCCCGAGAAGATGTGATGCGCGACCTGGCGGAGGCGGCGCGGCGCTTCGGGCGCGGCGGCCTGCGAGACGATGACGGGGTGGATCGCGACCGGCGCAACATCGGCCGCGACCTGGTGGAGAACGCTCCGAAAGGACACACGCGGCATCCGTAGAGAAGCGACGATGCGCTGAGCGTTGAGGCGCTCGCGAGCGTTGGCCGTGCATGGCCAGTGTTCGCGGGCGCTTCGCTTTCTACGACTCAGGTCATGTACGTGGACTCAACGAGTGCGGTAGTGTGGAGAAATGAAGTGGCGCGCCCGGCTTGCTGTCCTGTTGGTGTTTCTGCTCCCGGTTCCACTGCTCTGGGCTTCGAGCTGGCTTCTGCTGGGTGGACTGAGCGCGCCGTCCGGCGGACGACGTGCCGAGGGTGATTGAGGGCGGACGAGGGCCGTGCTCGGCGGCGGTCGCGAGCTGGTGGATGGCGATGAGCAGGGCGGGCTGCGAGCGCGGGAGCGCTCAGGAGGAGTCGGCGGCGCGCAGGCGCTTCCACTCGTGCGGCAGCAGCTCGTCGATGCGCGAGTTGGGGTGCGTCTGCACGCGCAGCAGCACGTCCGCCAGGTACTCCTCGGGGTTGACGCCGTTGGCCTCGCAGGTGGCCACCAGCGCGTAGAGGCCGGCGAGGTTCTCGCCCGCGGCCTCGTGGCCGACGAAGAGGAAGTTCTTGCGGCCCAGCGCCGCCTTGCGCAGCGCGCCTTCCGCGCGGTTGTTGTCGAGCGGCAGGCGCTCGTCCGAGACGAAGCGGCTCAGCGCCTCCCACTGCTTGAGCGCGTAGGAGATGGCCTGCCCCAGCGGCCCCTTGGGCGGGTGCCGCGGCGCCTGCTCCGTCAGCTACGTGCGCAGCTGCTTCCAGGACGGGCGCGCTGCGCTGCTGGCGCAGCGCGCGGTGGGCGGCCGTGCGCACCACCTCGGCCTCGCGCGCCTGGGCCTCCACCCGGTAGAGCGACGAGGATGAAGTCCATGCGCCTGGCGGGCCTCGGGCGTCGGTGGCCAGCGCGTCGAAGAAGCGGCGGCGCACATGCGCCCAGCAGCCGACGCGGACGCGGCCGTCGGGCAGCGTCACCGCGTTGTAGCCGGTGTACGCGTCCACCACGAGCGCGCCCGTGGTGCCGCCCAGCACCTCCTTGGGCGTCTTGCTCGCCCGGCCCATGCTGAAGCGGTAGCCGATGAGCCACTCGCCGTTTTCGTTCTGGGTGAGGAATGTCCAGAGGTAGCCCAGGCGCGTCTTCTTCACGTCCAGCACGCGCAGGGGCGTCTCGTCGGCCCACACCACCTCGGCACGAGGCAATGCGTTGCAACAGGCGCACGCGAAAGCGGCGAGCAGCACCTCGGCGGACAGGTGGAAGAGGTCCGTCAGCGTGCTGCGGCTCATGGGCACGCCGCCGCGCTCCAGCCGCTGCGCCAGCCGGTGCAGGGGCATGGCGTCGGCGCACTTGGAGCCCACCACGTGGGCGAGGAAGCCCGGGCCGTACTCGCCCTTGTCCACCACCTTCGCGCGGCGAGGGCGCTGTCACCACGCCCTGGCCACACGCGCAGGCCAGCGTCTCTTGTACGTGCAGCTGCTTGCTCGAAGCGCGCCGGCAGGTACTCGTACACCTCCGTGGTGCGCCCCTGGCCCAGCGGCTTGAGGTCGCGCCCACCACACCCGGGACAGACGCGCAGCTCCTCGGGGACAGCGTGGTGCACCTGCGCGCGTGGGCGCCTCGGCCCGGCGGGCCGCACGCTGGCGGCGCTTGTCCAGTGCCTGCCGTCGGCGTGCCTCGGCGTCTCTTCTCCGGCCTGCTCGCGCCGCAGCTGCTGCTGGACTCCCGGCAGCCGCTCGGCCCTCCTGCGGAAGACATGCCGTTGCTCGGTGGACGTCTTACGCTTCGAGTTCTAGGCTCATGGCCCTCGAGAAGTCAGCGGCTGATCAACCGCGTGTACGCAGCAGCATGGATGCTGGTGTTGATGCTCGAGTCGGGGTGCCCTGTGGGCGGCGAGGCGGGGGTGCTCCAGGCCCTGCTCATGGATGAGGACGGAAGACTGGCGCGTGACAGTTGCCAGCCTGCGGATGTCGAAGACATTGTGTGGGAGTAAGGATTTCCACGCGTGCCTGGCGGAATGCGCACAGGAGCAGGAGCGAAGGGCCCGGAGATCAAGTGGCGTGCCCGGCTTGCTGTCCTGTGGGTGTTTCTGCTCCCGCTTCCCTGATCTGGGCCTCGAGCAGGCTGCTACTGGGCGGATGGAACGCGCCCGCCACACGCGAGGATGGCCGCAGGTTCGTGCCCATGCTCCCACCCGACGAGACGAGACGGCTGCTCACCTTTGAGAGAGCCTGCAAAGGGGATGAAGACTGCGACGCCCCGCTCGTCTGCTTGCCGGCCAGTTCATGTTGGAAGAGCCTGTGTGGCGAGCACCTGTGCAACGGATGCGGACTGTAGCCAGGGCCTCTCCTGCTATTCAATCGCAGCGGGTGAACGCGTGTTGCGCCTGTGTGGCGCTCCAGGTGAGATCGCGGAGGGGGAGTTTTGCCAGGAACTGCCCCGCTTCCGGCGCATGGCGTGCGCGCCAGATCTGAGGTGTACACACAAGAAATGCCGACGCCCCTGCCGACCCCAGGAGCCCCAGAGTTGTTCCGAGGGGTACTCCTGCCATGCCGCGGATGCGAGGGGCTCCGTGTGTCTTCCGACCTGCCAGGGGCGCTCCTGCCCCGAGGGACAACGATGCGTGGCCCTGGAGCATGGAGTATCGATTTGCGCGCGGGTGCGAGGAATGGATTGCCAGCTCAATCCCTGCCCGGCGGGTCAGCAATGCGATATCGCGGCCCAGGAGTCACGAAATGAGGTGTGGATGGGATGCAGGTTTTCATGCAGCCCCCAGGCGCGATCGTGCCCCGAGGGCCTCTCGTGCCTGGGTCGCTTCTGCCTGAAGCGGTGCAACTCGGATGCGCCGGGCACCTGCGGGCCCTTGGAGGAGTGTGCGGGGTTGTCGGAGGACGAACCCGGGTGGTGCATGTTCGACCTCGACAAATGAGACGCATGCACCGCGCCCGGTCTTCCTCCCGGAGACACGCGGCGCAGGGAGCGCCGCGGTCCCGAAGGGCCCGAGCGGAAGGACTCAGCGCCGGTCCGGCGGGGCCAGGTCGACGCGAGGCATGTAGTAGCCCTCCGGCCCCTGCAACACCGTCTCGAAGCGCGGGTCGTTGAGCACCACGCTGCCGGGGCTCTTGTCCACTCGGGCCGGGTCCACCTTGGCGCCATGCATGGGCAGCCTCGCGTACGTGGGGATTCCGTACTGGTGCTTGCCATCCAGCGCCACACCGCAGATGGGATGCGACGTGCCGTCCGGCAGGTACAGCCGGTCGAGCTGGATGTAGACGCGGTTGGGGGTCGTCACCGCCTCGCCGGTGATCTTCACGTACTGCTCCTTGCCCTTCAACTCCACCAGCATGGACGCGGTGACGGGGCCCGGCTTGAGGTTGAGGGCGCCTCCCTCCTCGATGGATTCATCCGATACCGCGGTGCCCGTCTCCAGGAAGGAGCCCTGCTCGTCGGGCTTGATGCCCAGCTTGACGGGGGTGGCGCGGGCCTCGGGGGAGCAGCGCGCGAGGTAGCCGATGGGGTCGGGCCGCGTGGGAGTGGTGGCACACCCGAGGAACTGCGCGGTGGCCGCTCCCAGCAGGCTGGTGAGCAGCGCGCACACGCGCGAGCCCTCCGGGGAGCGGGGGGGAGTTGTCACGGGGGGTTCGGAGTGGGAAGAGGTAGGCACGGGCTGTGTTCCTTTCTCGGAATGCGCCGGAGCGGCCGGCGCGGTGGGCTCCGCGCGCCAGCCGTCCTCCCGAGGAGGAGCCTGTTGCGCGCGGAGGAGCGTCCACCCTATCCCGAGCACCCCCAGCCCGAGGGCCAGCGCGACGAAGCGCCACAGCCGCCTTCCCGCCCACCCGACGCGCGCCGGCGGAAGGGCTTCCCGAGGAGCGGAGGGCTCCGGCTCCGAGGGTTCCTCCCGAGGCTCCTCCAGCATGTCCACGTCCGGGAACAGCTCCCGCACCCGCGCGCACTCGGAGGGACGCTTCGCCGGAGCCCGCCAGGGTGCTGTGCGCCCCTCTTCTTCGAGCAGCCGCTCCAGCTCCTCGCGCACGGCGCGGGCACTCGGAGGGCGCTGCGCGGGCTCCTTCGCCAGCAGCCGCAGGGCCAGCCCGCACAGTGACTCGGGTGCATCGGGCGCGAGCCGCCCCGGCTCCAGGGGCGGCGTGGAGGCGATGGCCGCCAGCACCTGCTCCAGTGGCACCCGGGTGCTGAAGGGACGGCAGTTGGTGAGGAGCTCGTACAGCAGCACGCCCACGGCATACAGGTCCGCGGAGGGGCGGGCCTCCAGCCGCGCGTCCCGGGGAGGCGTGCCCGACAGCAGGGACGCCAGGAAGAAGACGGCCTCGGGCGGCTGGCAATGGAGCGTCCCCGGGGCCAGTCCCTCCGTCAGCACGCGCGCCCAGGGCAGGTGCACCGCGCCGAAGTCGATGAGGAAGGGAGTGTCATCTCCCTCGCGCACCAGCAGGTTCTCCGCCTTGATGTCCCGGTGGCAGATGCCGCGCTCGTGCAGCACCTCGAGCGTCTTCAAGAACTCGCACAGCACGCCCACGGCCCGATGCAGTGTGACACGCTCGCGCCAGCGCCAGACGTGGAAGGTGCTCCCGGCGACATGGGGAGTGACGAAGTAGGCGTAGCCCTTCTCCGGGTCGGGCCAACGGCCCCACTCGAGTACCGGCAGCAGGTGGGGATGCTCCAGGTGCTCCAGCGAGGCCGCCTCGCGGCGTATCCAGTCATCCACCCGGTCCTCGTCCTTTTCCGAGGCGGATCGGGCCGCCATCTTCAGCGAATGGCGGCGGCCCTCGCGCTCCACCAGGAAGACGAAGGCGAAACCCCCGACGCCCAACCGGCGCACGACGAGGAAGTCCCGTATCCAGTGCCCCGCGCGAAGTCTGGTTGGGATGCAGTGGCGGGCTCATGGGCGCACCCGCGCTTCTTCGAGGGGGAGCGGTTGGAAGGCCCCGGGCGAGTCCTTTCCGTCCAGCGCCAGCTCCAGCCGCGAGGCGCCTTCCGGGAGGACACCCGTCAGGATGTGGCGCTGGCGTATCGACCCCGCCGCTCCCGAGACCAGGTGCGCGGGCCATTCCAGGAGGACGCCGTCCGCGAGTGTCGCCCGCAGGCGCGCCTGCACCAGACTCCACGGGGGCGCCCCCTTCCTGCGGCTGCGCACGGCCACGGTGGCGAAGAAGCGCCGCTCCATCCAGAGCAGGGCCTCGACCTCTCCCCGCGAGGCTCGTGGCTGGAGGTCCACCGTCTCCTGGGGAAGGGCGAGCGTGGCGCGGCTATCTGGCGCGGCGAGGAGGCTCCGGGCCAGGGGCTCCAGGGCGGCCTCGTCGGCGGAGGGCTCGCCTTTCACCACGCGAACCTGGAGGTCCACCGCGTCGCGCCCGGTGACGAGCACGAAGCGGAGGGGCTCGGCACCGGGTCCGGCCTCCACGGTGAGGGGGACCTGCTCACCCTCGGCCAGGTCCGTGGTGGGGACGATGATCAGCGAGCCGTCGCTCATCGGAACGAGCTGGATGCGCTTCTCGTCCACGGGAAGCCTCACGGCCCCGAGACTCAGAGGCGCTTCGAGCATGACGAGCGCGGCCACGCCGGCCCGCCACCCGCAGCTCCAGGGGCGGTACCTGATCGGGCCTGACAGGGGCCACCAGCAGGCGCCGCCGGAGCCAGGGAGAATCCAACCGGACCTGCGCGGCGGCCGGAGCGGAGAGCAGGAGGGACAGGAAGAGAAGCCAGGAACCTGGGCGCACGCGGGGACTTTCGGGGCAGGCGCGCAGGTTAGGGGATGCCCATTCGTGGGGGCAAGGAGAAACCTACTCGTGTAGTCATTTCGGAGGAGGTGACTCCGGAGATGCGGCGTGGTCTCCGCTTCTTCCACGGCACCGTGGATTCAGCCCGGTTCCAGCATGTAGGCTCATACCTCCAAGGCGTCTGGAGGGACGGGTTGATGAACCGCGTGAACGCAGCCGCATGGATGCTGGTGGTGGCGCTCGAGACGGGGTGCCCCGTGGGCGGGGGCGCGGGGGTGCTCCATCAAGCCTTGTTCAGGGACGAGAATGGATAAGCTGATCCGTGGACGCTGCCAGTCTGCGGCCGTTGATGCCTTGTGTGGGCCCGACGACTTCGATGAGTGCATGGAAAGATGCATCAAGGGGATGAAGGAAAGGGACCGGCAATGAAATGGCGTGCAGGGCTCGCCATTCTGTTGGGGGTTTTGCTGCCGGTTCCCTTGATCTGGGCTTCGAGCAGGCTGCTCTGGGGCGGATGGAAGGCGCCCATCGCGCGCGAGGATGGAAGCAAGTTCGTCCCGATACTCCCTCCCGACGAGACGAGGCGACTGCTCACCTTCGAGAGGCCCTGCGAAAGGAATGAGGACTGCGATGCCCCGCTCGCCTGCCTTCGTGACCAGCTCATGTTGGATCACGCCTGTCTGGCGAGCACCTGTGCGACGGATGCGGACTGTAGCCGAGGCCTCTCCTGCCATTCCATCGCGGCGGGAGAGCGCGTGTTGCGCCTGTGTGGTGCTCCAGGTGAGCTGGCGGAAGGGGAGTTATGCATGGAACTGCCCTATTCGCGCGGCATGGCGTGCGCGCCAGATTTGATGTGTACGCATCAGAGATGCCGCCGTCCCTGCCAACCCCAAGCGCCCCGGAGTTGTCCCGAGGGCTATTTTTGTAGTGCCGCGGATGTGAAGGGACCCGTGTGTCTACCCACCTGCGAGGGGCGCTCGTGCCCCGAGGGACAACGATGTGTCGCACTGGAGCACGGAATATCGATTTGCGCGCTGGTGAAAGGAACGGATTGCCAGCTCACTCCCTGTCCGACGGGTCAGATATGCGAAGTCGCGGTGAAGAAATCACGAAATGTCGTGGGAATGAGATGCCTGCTTGAATGCGACGCCCAAGCGCGGCCGTGTCCCGAGGGCTCCTCTTGCCTGCGCGGTCGCTGCATCCAGAGCTGCAACTCGGATGCGCCGGGCACCTGCGGGCCCCTGGAGAAGTGCTCGGGAGTATGGAAGGACAACCCCGGGTTGTGCACGTTCGACTTCGACCAATGAGGTGCGTGACCGGGGCGTGGTTGCTCTCGCCGTGTCGAAGCGCTCGCGAGTCCCGGCGCTTTCTGCCAGCGTTCGCGCACGTCATGCGTATCCACCGCCTGTGCTCCCTGCTGCTCCTCGCGGTCTCGGCCGCCGCGTGCAGCCGCAACATCCCCTCCCTGGTGCCCGCTTTGGGAACCCCGCCACCCCTGCGGCTCGAGTTCCTTCCTCCCGGCGACTCGGTCCTCTCCGAGACGGTGAAGAGCTCCGTGCGCCGGAGTGGCGCGCCGGGCGTTCAGGAGGCGGAGATGGCCACCGTCACGCGCTTCTCTCCGGATCCGGCGGGTTGGCTCCTCACCCAGCGTGTGATTCGGGCGCACTACTCGCTGGACGGGACTCCGGTGGAGACGCTGGTAGAGGATGTCCTCACTCGCTTCCCCCTGCGCGTGCGGCTCGCGGCGGATGGCACCTACATCCAGGTGGTGGAGCCGGGCGCCGCGCTGACGGCGCTGAAGGAGGTGACTCCGTCGGACCTGGACGCCTCGTCGCTGGAGCGCTTCTTCGCCCCGGAGGTGCTGGATGCGCGCACTCGCGACGAGTGGGAGGTGAAGTACGGGAACCTCTACGGGCAGGCCCTGGAGCCGGGGGGACGGACCTACGTGGTGGGCACGGTGCCGCTGGGCGGACGCGAGGTGACGTACCTGCTGGAGCGCACCTTCACGGGGACGCTGCTCACCGAGTACGGCGAGGCGGTGGTGCTCACGCTGCGCTGCCTGGACGAGCCCGTGGAGCGGTTGCCCGCGGAGGTGCGCCAGTCCCTGTGGCAGCTGGGGTATCCCGAACTGACGCCGGGAGTTCAGTGCGAGGGAGAACAGTTGCTCGGGAAGGGGCGCTTCCTGCCGGTGCGGCGCGGGCTCACTCTGCGGGCGACGTTGGATGGCGAGACCTGGACGTGGGCAACGCAGTCGGCACTGGAGTCGCTGCAGGCGCCCGAGGAGGAGCAGCGATGAGCTCACGAGCAGAACCTCATCGAGGACGAGGCGGGCATCCGCGCGGTGGTGCAGGCGAGCAAGCGCGTGGCGGTGCTGGGCATCAAGACGGAGCAGCAGGAGGGCCAGCCGGCCTTCTACGTGCCGCAGTACCTGGCGCAGGCGGGCGTGGACGTGGTGCCGGTGCCCGTCTACTACCCGGACGTGACGCACATCCTCGGGAGGCCGGTGTTCCGGAGGCTGGTGGACATTCCGGGCGACCTGGACCTGGTGGACGTGTTCCGGCGACCGCAGGACATCGACCAGCACGTGGACGACATCCTCGCCAAGAAGCCCAAGGCGGTGTGGTTCCAGTCGGGCATCCGCAACGACGTGGCGGCCCGGCGGCTGGCCGAGGCGGGCATCAAGGTCGTGCAGGACCGCTGCCTGATGGTGGACCACCGGCGCTACGGGCGCTGAGTGCGTTGGGGCGTGGAGGTGAGCCAGGAGGTCATGCGCCGCAGCTCGGCCTCCACCTTCGGGTCGGGCTCGCCGAGCGTCCCGGAGCGGAAGAGCGAGAGTCCCTCCAACAGGGCCACCAGCAGCTCCGCTCGCGAGCGAGCCTCGGCGCGGGGCAGTTCCGGGGCCACCCGGCTCAGCAGCTCCGCCACCGCATCGATGTAACAGACGTAGAAGGTCCGGAGCTCCGCGGCGATGGCGGGCTCTCGTGCCGCCAACGCCCACAGGTCGTAATAGAGCCGGTAGCTGGTGGGCTCCCTCTGCTCCTCCAACAGTGAATCCAGCGCCGCGTCGAGCGCCTTGGCCGGATGTCCCGCGGTGCCCATCCGCTCCTCGAGCCGTGCTGTCGCCCGCTCCAGGACGCGTGCGAGCAGGGCCCGCACCAGCTCCTCGCGGGTGGCGAAGTAATACTGGAGGTTGCCCAGCCGGATGCCGGCGCGCTGGGCCACCCCACGCAGGGTGAGGGCCGCATGTCCCTCGTCCACGAGCAGCCGCTCCGCCTCGTCGAGGATGGCCTCGCTTCGCTCCTGTCCCTTTCGTGAGGTGCCTCGCGTGCTCATGCCGCCCGTTTCTCCGTGTTCGCGCCGGAGCGTAGCTCGATCTCCACGCCCAGCGAGCGCAGCGCCTCGACCGCGCGTCCGGGGGACGTGCTCTGCTCCGGGAAGGCGATGCCTCGGGGCGGCGCGTCCCCATCCAGTCCCAGTGCGCGCTCCAACGCCAGCGTGGCTCCCGCAGCGGTCAGGTGGGCCTGTCCCCGAGCATCCACCAGCTCGGCCGAGCGCGACTCGCCACCCCGGGAGACCTCGATGTGGAGCACGGCCCTCCCGCCCCGGCCCGAGCTGCGCAACAGGGCTCGGCGCAGGCCCCGGAAGCGCTCCCCCCGGAGCAGGTGGAAGACTCCCAACCCCTGGAGGGCCTGGAGCGCGAGCGTGGCCGAACCGTCGCTGAATCCGATGCGTGTGGAGACCGTCCGGGCGCCGAGCACCAGGGGCAGCGTGAGCTGCTCGGGCGTGTCGAGTCGGACCACCCGGCGGTTCTGGCCCCCGAGCCGGACGTGGCGCGCTTCCGTGAGCGGCTCCACCACCTGGCGCCGTCCGTCCTCCGTCACCTCGAAGGCAAAGTTCATGCGGTCCATGAACTCGATGGAGTCCTCGCCCGCACGGTCGGCCAGGTCGTAGAGGATGGACGTGTCGATGGAGGTCGCGCCCCCCAACTCGCTGGCCAGCGCCGCGCCCACCAGCGGGACGACGCCTCCCATCCATCCGGAGGACAGGACGACGGGGGCTCGCGGAGGCTCCACCGCGACCAGGGCCAACGCCTGTTGGACGCGCGCCGTCCAGCGGGTGATGTCCACGTAGGGGATGCCGGCGCGGATGCAGGCGCGCAGCAGCCGGTCCGAGGGATCATTCACCAGGGAGACGACGGCTCGTGCGGAGAAGTCGAGTGGCGCCGGACCCGCGAGGTCCAGCGCGAGGAGCGTCGCCCCGACCTCCTTGGCCAGGGCTTCGCCCCGAGAGGGCGTCCGTCCCGCCAGCACCAGTGGCAGCGAGGGGTGACGGGCCCGGAGCATCCGGGCCACCTCGCCGCCAACGACTCCATATCCTCCCACGAGCACCACGGCGCCTTCGGGGGCGCACCGGAGTGTGTCCGGCACGAGGATTTCCTGTTCCTGGGTTCGCATGCCAGGAAAATAGGTCGATTGACCTAATTCTGCAACATCCAGCTCTTCACGCCTCCTCGAAGGGCACCGGAGGGCGCGCCAGGGCGCGCTCGGTGCTCAGCTTCGCCTGGTGGAGCGCATCGAAGCCGCGCTCCAGCTGCGAGGGCGACACCGGCGGCAGGTTGGACACCACCACGTAGACGGGGAAGCCGCGCTCCTTCAGCAGCGACAGTTGCAGCCGGAAGTGGTCGTGCCGCAGCGCCGCCGAGCCCGCGGCGATGCCCTGCGCGTACGCCATGGGTCCACCCAGCATCTTGCGCGTGCGGCTCGGCAGGTAGTGCACGAGGATGGCGTCCAGGTCCTTGCCGAACGCGCTCTCCCTCATCGACAGGGCGGGCGCCTTGTCCACCAGCCCGCCGTCCCAGTACAGGTCTCGTCCCAGGCGCACCGCGCGGAACAGGCCCGGGTAGGCGCACGTGGCGTGCACCCGCGGCGCCAGCTCGCCCGAGGTGAACACCTCGTGCGTGCCCTGGGTGAGGTTGGCCGACGCGAGCAGCAGCGGATGGGGCAGCTCCTCGAAGCTGTGCACCGGCAGCGTCCGCTCCAGCAGCTTGCGGAAGCGCTCGCCCTTGAGCAGGCCGGTGGCGCCGTGGCCATCGCTCGGGAAGGCGTTGAGCACCGCCCCGATGGGGTCCGGGTCCCAGAAGTTGTTCCGCGTCTGCTGGAGGACCAGCTCCTCGATGGCCTGCACGCTCGCTCCCGCGGCGGCATAGGCGGCGACCAGCCCGCCCGCGCTCGTGCCCGCGTACGCCGCTGGCTTCAGCCCCGTGGTCGCCAGCCCCTTGAGGAAGCCCGCGTGTCCATAGAAGCCGAAATAGCCGGCGGAAAGGACGAGTCCGAAACGTTTGCCTTCGAGGAGTTGATTCAGGGTGGGAGCGGCCATGCGCAGTCTCTAGACGACCGTTCCCCACTGGGCAACGCGCCGCGTCGCCCTTCGCATCTCCCCTGGTCTTTCTGATCCGCATCGACATATGTTGATTCGACGATATGGAGGAACTCTCCCAATCCTTCCGGGCCCTGGGTGACCCGACGCGACTGCGAATCCTGCGCCTGGTGGCGCGGGCGCCGCTGAACGTGTCGGAGCTGGTGTCGCTGGTGGGGGTGGCGCAGTCCTCGGTGTCGCACCACCTGGGGAAGCTCAAGGGGCTGGGGCTCATCCGCGAGGAGCGGCAGGCCGGCTTCACCTACTACTCGCTGGCGCTGGAGCCGACGGACGCGCGCTGGCCGCTCATCCTGCTGGCCCGCGAGGCGCGGACGACGGGGGCGACCTCGCCCGGCTCGAGGACCTGCTGCGCATGCGCGCGGACCGGCAGGCCCTCAACGAGCGGCTGCTGGAGCCGGGGCAGTCCTGGTTCCTCTGGGCGGGGGCGCTGGCCTCGCTGCTGCCGCCGCTGGACGTGGCGGACTTCGGCTGCGGCACGGGCGTGCTCTCGGTGGCCATCGCCCGCTGGGCCCGTCGGGTGTGGGCCATCGACCAGAGCGAGGCCGCGCTGGTGCAGGCCCGCGAGCGCGTCGCCCGCGAGGGTCAGGCGAACATCACCTTCCTGCGCGAGGACCTGCACCGGCTGTCGCTGCCGACGGGCGAGCGCGACCTGGTCGTCATCTCCCAGAGCCTCCACCACGTGGAGTCCCCGCCGGCGGTGCTGCGCCGAGGCCGCCCGCATCCTCAAGCCCGGGGGCAAGGCTGGTGGTGCTGGAGTTGATGCCCCACGACGAGCGGTGGGTGCTGGAGCGGCTGGGCCACCGGCACCTCGGCTTCGAGCCGGAGACGCTCGAGAGCTCCATGCGGGAGGTGGGCTTCGGCTCCCTCACCCGCGAAACGCATGCCCGCGAGGGGGCGAGCCCCTTCCGCGTCTTCCTTCTCACCGGAGTCAAACAGCGATGAGCAGCCACCTTCCCGCACCTCTTCCTCCTCCCCCGGGTGAGAACGGCCGCCGCGTGGAGGCCCTGCGGGCCGCCCTGCGCGAGCGCGTGCTGGTGCTGGACGGCGCCATGGGCACGCTGCTGCAGAACCAGAACCTCAAGGCGGCGGACTTCGGCGGGCCCGAGTACGAGGGCTGCAACGAGCACCTCGTCCTCACCCGCCCGGACGTCATCGAGAGCATCCACGCGGACTACTTCGCGCCGGCGCGGACGTGACGGAGACGGACACCTTCGGCGCCACGCCGCTGGTGCTCGGCGAGTTCGGCCTGTCGCACAAGGCGCTCGAGATCAACGTCGGCCGCCCGAGCTGGCGCGCGACGCCGCCGCGGCCGCCGAGGCGAAGGACGGGCGGATGCGCTGGGTGGCGGGCTCCATCGGCCCCACCACCAAGGCCATCTCGCGTGACCGGCGGCATCACCTTCGAGGAGCTGGTCGACAACTTCGCCGTGCAGGCGGAGGGGCTCGCGCTGAGGGCGGCGCGGACTACCTGCTGGTGGAGACCTGCCAGGACACGCGCAACGTGAAGGCGGCGCTGCTGGGGATCGAGCGGGCCTTCCGCAAGCTGGGGTGCGAAGCTGCCGGTGGCGGTGTCCGGCACCATCGAGCCCATGGGCACCATGCTCGCGGGCCAGTCGGTGGAGGCGCTGGCGACCTCGCTGGAGCACGTGGAGCTGCTCTACCTGGGCCTCAACTGCGCCACCGGCCCCGAGTTCATGACGGACCACATCCGCTCGCTGGCGGCCATGCAGCCCCTTCGCGGTGTCGCTGCGTGCCCAACGCGGGCCTGCCGGACGAGAACGGGCACTACCTCGAGTCGCCCGAGATGCTGGCGCGCTCGCTGCGCCGCTTCTGTGAGCAGGGCTGGCTCAACGTGGTGGGCGGCTGTTGCGGCACGCACGCCGGGCCACGTCGCGCGCCCTCGCCGAGGCGGTGAAGGGCCTCGTGCCGCGCCGCGAGGTGCCGCCGCCGCGCTCCACGCTCTCCGGCGTGGACTTCCTGGAGGTGCGCGAGGAGGTGCGCCCCGTCATCGTCGGCGAGCGCACCAACGTCATCGGCAGCAAGAAGTTCAAGGAGCTCATCGTCGCGGGGCAGCTCGAGGACGCGTCGGAGATCGCCCGCGCCCAGGTGAAGCGCGGCGCGCAGGTCATCGACATCTGCCTGGCGAACCCGGACCGCGACGAGCTCGAGGACATGCGCCGCTTCCTGGAGGTGGTCGTCAAGAAGGTGCGCGTGCCGCTGATGATCGACTCCACGGACGAGCGCGTCATCGCGATGGCGCTCACCTACTGCCAGGGCAAGGCCATCATCAACTCGGTGAACCTGGAGGACGGCGAGGAGCGCTTCGAGAAGGTGGTCCCGCTGGCGCGCCGAGTTCGGCGCGGCGCTGGTGGTGGGCTGCATCGACGAGAAGGGCATGGCGGTCACCCGCCAGCGCAAGCTCGAGGTGGCCGAGCGCTCCTTCGAGCTGCTCACCGGCAAGTACGGGATGAAGGCGGAGGACCTGTACTTCGATCCGCTCGTCTTCCCGTGCGCCTCGGGCGACGCGCAGTACACGGGCAGCGCGGTGGAGACCATCGAGGGCGTGCGCCTCATCAAGCAGCGCTTCCCGCAGTGCAAGACGGTGCTGGGCATCTCCAACGTGTCCTTCGGCCTGCCCACCGCGGGCCGCGAGGTGCTCAACTCGCGTCTTCCTCTACCACTGCGTCCAGGCGGGCCTGGACATGGCGCTCGTCAACTCGGAGAAGCTCGAGCGCTACCCGTCGCTGCCTCCCGAGGAGCGCCAGCTCACCGAGGACCTGCTCTACAACCGGGGCGCGGATCCGGTGACGCCCTTCGCCGCGCACTTCCGCGAGCGCAAGCCGAAGAAGGCGGACGTGAGCACGCTGCCCGCTGGAGGAGCGGCTGCAGCGCTACATCATCGAGGGCAGCCGCGACGGCCTCCATCGCGGACCTGGACGCTGGCGATGAAGAAGTACGCGCCGCTCGACATCATCAACGGCCCGCTGATGAAGGGCATGGACGAGGTGGGCCGGCTCTTCGGGGCCAACGAGCTCATCGTGGCCGAGGTGCTCCAGAGCGCCGAGGCGATGAAGGCGGCGGTGAGCTACCTGGAGCCGCAGATGAGCAAGGCCCAGGCGGCCGCGCGCGGCAAGATGGTGCTCGCCACGGTGAAGGGCGACGTGCACGACATCGGCAAGAACCTGGTGGAGATCATCCTCGCCAACAACGGCTTCGACGTGGTGAACCTGGGCATCAAGGTGCCGCCCGAGCAGCTCGTGCAGGCGGTGCGCGAGCACAAGCCGGACATCCTCGGGCTCTCGCGGCCTGCTGGTGAAGAGCGCGCACCAGATGGTGGCCACGGCGGAGGACCTGCAGCGCGCCGGGCGTGGACGTGCCCATCCTGGTGGGCGGCGCCGCGCTGAGCCGCAACTTCGTGGACCGGCAACATCGCCCCGGCCTACGGAGGGCACGGTGGCGTACGCGCAGGACGCGATGAGCGGCCTGGAGCTGGCCAAGCAGATCGTCGACCCGGCGGGGCACGAGAAGCTCAAGGGCGAGCTGGCCGAGCGCCGCGCGAAGCTGTCGCAGCAGGACAAGGACCGGCCCAAGGCGTGCGCCCCGGTGTCGGCGGCGCGCAGCAAGGAGGTCTCCATCCTGGAGCAGGTGCCGCCGGCGCCGGACTACGAGCGGCACGTGCTGACGAACACGCCGCTGGACACCATCTGGCGCTTCATCAACCCGGTGATGCTGTACGGGCGGCACCTGGGCCTGCGCACGGCCTGCGCGCGCGCTGGGCACGCCGGCCGAGGCGGAGCTGGCGAAGACGGAGGAGGGCCGCAAGGCGCTCGCGCTGAAGGAGCAGGTGGAGTCCATCAAGGGCTCACTGCGCGGCGGGCGCATGCAGGCCAAGGCCGTGTTCCAGTTCTTCAAGGCGGGCAGCGACGGCAACCGCCTCCACCTCTTCGACGGCGAGACGGGCCGGCCGGGCGTGGCGTTCGAGTTGCCGCGTCAGGACAAGCCGGGCGGGCTGTGCCTCGCGGACTTCGTGAAGCCGCTGGAGAACGGCGAGCCGCGGGACAACGTGGCCATGTTCGTGGTCACGGCGGGGCAGGGCATCCGCGAGCTGAGCGAGGAGTACAAGGCGAAGGGCGAGTTCCTGAAGATGCACGCGGTGCAGGCGCTCGCGCTGGAGACGGCCGAGGCCTACGCCGAGATGCTGCACACGCAGCTGCGCAGCATGTGGGGCTTCCCGGACAAGCCGGACATGACGATGCTGGAGCGCTTCCGGGCGGAGTACCAGGGCAAGCGCTACTCGTTCGGCTACCCGGCCTGTCCGCGCCTGGAGGACCAGACGCTGCTGTTCCAGGCGCTGCGGCCGGAGGACATCGGCGTGCAGCTCACGGACGGGTGCATGATGGAGCCGGAGGCCAGCGTCTCCGCGCTCGTCTTCCACCACCCGCAGGCGCACTACTTCGCGGTGACGTAGCGGCCCCGCGTCTCCTCATCCGCACTGCAGGCCGAGCCACGCCTTGTCGAAGCGGCGGGCGCGCAGGTCCTGGTCGCGGATGAGGAGGTAGAGGTTGCCGTTGTCGCCCCACATGAAGCCGGTCTGGTCGTCCGAGCCGATCTGCCACAGCAGGCTCCAGTCGGCGGCGCCGGACTCCAGCTTCCGGGCCTGGGGGGAGTCGTAGCCCCGCGAGTCACCACAGTAGAGCCCGTGCGTGACGAGCTGCGCCTCCAGGCGCGCGTCGCTCTGTACCCACCAGGGATGGCCGCCCACCTGGTGCGCGTGCTCGCCTCCGGTGAGCCGCTCGCGCAGCACCGCGTAGTCGTCCGACTGCGCCTCGCCCCACCCGTCAGCGGGCAGGGGCGTGCGGCCGTCCCAGATGTCCGGCAGCGACAGGCCGAGCCGGGGCGTCAGCTTCAGGGGCAGGTCGAAGGCGAGGCCCGCGTCCTCCAGCTCCTTCGGTGGCGCGAGCGGCACCGCGTCCTCACTGTGCGGCGTCCAGACGAGCTTCCAGAAGGCGCTGTCCTTGGGGTCGAAGCCCCAGCGCTGCTCCTGCACGTCGTAGAAGAGGGCGAGGACGCCGTCGCGAGGCAGGTTCGGCAGGGCCTCGCCCCGGCTCGCGGCCAGCTCGGCGAAATCGAGCTGGCCCACGAAGGCGAGGAGTCCACTCGGAGAGCGGGGCCACTCCGTGCCCGGTGGCACGAGCGGGTGCCCTCCGTAGCGGCATCCAGGGATGGCGGGGTCGTCCTCGTCACGGGTCGTGAAGAGGATGGCGGGCGCGACGACGGATTCGATGCGCTCGCGCCAGGCGGAGAGGGAGGAGGGCAGGGGGGGAGCTTCAGCATGCGTGCGCGCCAAGCTACCCGACTTTCATCACAGCGAGGCGGCCCTCTCGGGACGTGATAGGCAAGGGGCCATGCTCACGCGCACGGTCGACCTGGGTGGACCCGTTCATTACATGGACTTCGGCGGCTCCGGGCCGACGATGGTGCTCGTGCACGGGCTGGGTGGCTCGCACCTCAACTGGATGTGGGTGGGGGAGAAGCTGGCCCGGCGCGCGCGGGTGCTGGCCCTGGACCTGACGGGCTTCGGCCTGACGCCACTCGCGGGGCGCTCGGCGAGCGTCCACGCCAACCAGACGCTGCTGGACCGCTTCCTCCAGGCGATGTCCCCCAACGAGCCCGTCATCCTGGTGGGCAACTCCATGGGCGGGGCCATCTCGGTGCTGCAGACGGCGCGTCAGCCCCAGCGGGTCTCCGGGCTGGTGTTGGTGAACCCGGCGCAGCCTCAGGCCGCTGGCACCCGGCTGGAGCGGGCCGTCCTCACGCAGTTCGCCCTCTACACGGTTCCAGGCGTGGGCGAGCTCTACATGAAGCGGCGCATGGCCCGGTTCGGGCCCGAGAAGCTGACGCGGGGGATGCTCCAGCTCTGCTGCCGCGACTTGAGCCGTTTCCCGGAGGACCTGGTGCGGGCACACGTGGAGTTCTCCCGCGAGCGGCACGAGCGGATGCCCTGGAGCAACGATGCCTTGGTCGAGGCGGCGCGCTCGCTGGTGTTCACGCTGCTTCGCAAGAAGCGGTTCCGCGCGATGGAGCTGGGGATTCGGGTGCCCACGCTGCTCGTCCAGGGCACCGAGGACCGGCTGGTGCCGGTGACCAACTCCCGCGAGCTGGCCCGGGTGCGTCCGGACTGGACGTATGTCGAGTACGCCGGTGTCGGCCACACGCCGATGATGGAGATTCCGGACGAGTTCGTCGCCACGGTCGAACGCTGGCTCGACGGAGCGGGACGCACTGCGTCGGAGCATGTGGCCCGGGCCGTGGGTTAGAGTGGCGTCATGAGCGCGTCGAACATCCGCCGAGCCATCCAGCTCCTGCCCACCTGTGCCACCACGGGCATCGGGAGCCTTCCGCACACCCAGCTCGAGATGGGCCTCCAGGCCGCGCTCGCGCTGGACATCCCTTTCCTGCCGCAGCTTCCGGTGGGACGTCCCTCGGAGTTCATGATTCCGCAGGCGCTCGACGGGTTGCCGGGCCTGCGGTTCGACGACGAGGGCATGTGCACGGTGGACCTGGAGGCGTGGGAGGCGGGGCGCGCGGACTTCCTGGCACGGCTGGAGACGGCGCTGTCCTCGGGAGCGCTGGAGTCCTTCGAGCCCTCGCTGGAGGCCTGCCGGGCATGGCGGCCGTTCCTCTGGGAGGTGGAGCACCGGAAGCTGGCCTTCGCCAAGGCGCAGCTCGCGGGCCCCTTCACGGTGCGCTCGGTGGCGCGCACGACGGACGGGCGCGCGACGCTGGACGTGCCGGGGCTGGACGAGGCCATCTTCCGGCTGGTGCTGGCGCGGACGCTGGCGATGGTGAAGGCGCTGCGCCGGGCGGGGACGACGCCCCTCTTCTTCCTGGACGAGCCGGGCCTGTTCGCCTTCGAGCGTGCCAACCCGAGGCACCTGCTGGCCATGCAGGAGCTGCGGCTGCTGGTGGTGGCGCTGCAGCGCGAGGGCGCGCTGGTGGGCGTGCACTGCTGCGGCAACACGAACTGGGCGAGCCTGCTGGACTTGGGGCTGGACGTGCTGTCGCTGGACGTGCGGCTGTCGCTGGACGCGGTGCTGGAGGAGTCGGGTGCGTTCTCGCGCTTCCTGGACTCGGGGGCGACGCTGAGCCTGGGCATCATCCCCACGGACCTGGCCTCCTCGTACGACGTGGGGGAACTGGTGGACGCGGTGGAGGTGTCGCTCAAGGCGGCGCTGCCCCCGGGGCACTCCTTCCCACACGTGGGCTCCCAGGTGCTGCTGACGCCGGCATGCGGCCTGGCCATGCGCACGGTGGTGGATGCCGAGCGCGTCCTCGCGCAGCTCAAGGTGGCTCAGCGCGGTCTCCGCGAGGCGTTGGTGGCCGAGCTTCCTTCGCTCCGGCCGCCCTTCGCGAGCTGAGCGCGGGGGACGACCCTCTCCCCCGGGTTGCACCCGTGTGGTGTCTTGGCGGTGAAACACTTCCGCTGTAAAACTTCGCTCCGAGTGCTGCCTGGGCTCCAGCTCAATCCTCCTGGAGCTTCACGGCAGGTACGTGGAGTGCGGTTTGAATCTCTCATCTTCGAAGCTCTCTTCTCTGCTCGTGGCTGTCCTCGCGGTGGCGAGCACCGGGTGCGGTGGAATCGACCCGGGCTCGCTCAAGGCGGTGAACCTCGGCTTCCCACCGAGTGGCAGGTCCCTGGGCTCGTTCATCGTGTCGCCCGAGGGGCGCCCCTTCGTGCTCATGTCAAAGGGTGGTTTGTGGGAGCTCAAGGGCTCGCTCGAGGAGGACACCCAGGTCTGGGTGAGGCGCGAAGACTCCGTCCTGCCGACGGACCTCCTCGGCTTCGTAGAGGGCGTGGGCCTCATCGGTCTCGGCTACGGCGGCGATAACCGTTCCGTGTACCTCGCTATCACCGACCAGGGCGTCACGCAGTTGCCCGGGCTCGCGGACGGCACGCCGATCTTGCCCTTGTTGGTGGCGGAGAACGGCACGGTGCTCGGAGCATCGAGGAACTTCTACGCGTTCTCGAAGCTGCTGCGCCTCGCGCCGGGAGCGTCGGTGTGGGAGGAGATTGCCGGCACCGATCCGAGCACGGGCACGGCGAATGCGCCCGCGAGCGCCGTCCGGCATCCCAACGGGAAGATCTACGCCACGAACGGCTCGCGGGTGTTCGAGCTCGCGGGGGACCTGTCGAGCGCGACGAAGCTGTTCGATTGCAACACGCGTGAGCTGGGCTCCTGCGGCGTGAGCTCGCGCCTCGTCGTCGGTGGAATCCGGCTCGGCGGGGATGGGACGCTGACGCTCGCGATGGCGAACGACGAGGCGGAGCTGTACTCGTTCCGGCCGGGCGACACCAGGCTGACGAAGCGCGCGGTGCTCCGCATGCCCATCAACGAGCAGGAGTACTTCGGTGGGCCGCAGGGGATGGTCGTCGACAGCGAGGGCAACGCCTACGTGGTGATGCGCACGGAGCAGGTTGGCGGTGAGTGTCACGTGCTCGCCCACCTGAAGGGTGCCGCGCAGAAAGAGTGGGTGACGGTGGCGACCGGCCTGCCGCGCGTGCTGCACCTGCAGATGGACAGCAAGGACGGCATCTGGATGTGGGACAGCAGCGACAGCGCCACGGGCCTGTGGAAGCTGGTGCCCGAGTCGCTGGAGTGCTCCATGTGTGGTGAGCAGCCATGAGCGCCTCGAGGATTCGCGGTGGGCTGTGGCTCGTGGCGCTGCTCGCCGGGTGCGGACTGGCCGGACCTTCGCCCATCGACCTGTCGACCATCGAGGAGCTCGAGTCGTTCAAGACCTCGAGCTCGCCCACGGGCGCGGCCTTCGACGTCGAGGTGCTCGACGGCGAGGCCTTCGTGCGCGACAGCTACGGCTTCCAGGTGTACCGCCTCAATGACGGCCATGACGCGGAGTTCGTGACGAGCGCGCGCGTCGAGCCCCAGTCGCCACAGGGCAGCAACAACATCGCCGTGAAGAAGGGGCTCGTGGCGCTGGGCCATGGCTCCCGGGTGGTGTTCTTCGCGTACGAGCCAGGGGAGACCCCCCGGCAGATCTCCGCGGTCCAGGTGGGCAGCACCGGGGTGGGGCAGCTCGTCTTCGACGGGAACTGGCTCTACTTCGCCAACCATGACACGGGCGTGCGCCGCATGGACGTGTCGGACCCGCTGGCTCCGGGTGTCCCCGAGACAGTCACGCCGACACACGCGAAGTCCATCCTCCTGGAGGGAGGCCGGCTGTACGCGGGCGGTGCCGGCGGGTTGACCATCGTCTCGCTGGACAACGGCCTGTCGTCGCTCGGGAGCGTGAAGGTGCCGATGATGAGCGATCTGGCGTTGTACGACGGCCGGTGGCTGTACGGCTCGGTCGGCGACATGGGAGACATCGCCGTCATCGACGTGTCGGACCCGCGGGTGCCGCGCGTCGTGTCACCCGGCCAGGGCTCGGGCCTCGAGGCCAATGGCATCCTGCTCAATGGCTCACAGCTCATCGTGCCCTCCAACAACGGGGTGCTGTACGACTATGACCTGAGCACGCCGGATGCGCCGGTGCGCGGGAACTACGAGGTACCGGTGAAGCGCTATGCCACGTCGGTGACCTACGACATCGAGCTGTCCGGAGACTTCCTGCTGCTCGCGCACCAGCAGGGCTTCTTCGTCTTCGCTCGCTGAGCCGCGAGAGCACGAGCAGCTCCCGTGCCGTAGCCCCTGGGGGCGTTGAACGTTACCAGGATGAAACTCCCCGCCAGTCGCGCTCGTCCTGGCGGGGAGTTTCGGCCAGGACGCTCCGTGCTTCATGGTAGAAGCGCGCCGGCTCATTCCTGGAGGGGGGTCGATGCGTCCCGTTATTGCCCTGCTGCTTCTGTCATTGGCCTCGTGTGCCACGCTCCCGCCCCGTGGCCGGCTCGCCATGCGCGACGTGCAGTTCCCCGTGAGGGATCTGCGCTACGCCTCGGGCCTGCGCGTCCTCGTGGAGCAGGATGACCGGCGGCCGGTGGTCGCTGTTGTTTCCCTGGTGGGCAGCGGCGGCGCGAGCGATCCCAAGGGCAAGGAGGGCCTGGCGCACCTGGTGGAGCACCTCACCTTCCGCGCCCGCTCCGCCGAGCGCCCCAGTCGCTGGGGCCAGCTCGAGGCTGCCGGAGCGGGGCGGCTCAACGCCTACACCGCGTTCGACGCCACCGTGTACCACGAGATGGCGCCGCGCGAGTCGCTCGCCGAGTTGTTGCGCATCGAAGGGGAGCGCCTCGCGGTCCCGCTCCAGGGCGTGACGCCCGAGATCTTCGACGTCGAGCGCGAGGTGGTGCGCAACGAGCTGCGCCAGCGCAACGAGACGGGCTTCGTGGGACAGGTCCTCTCCTTCGTCCAGCAGGCCTCCTTCCCCGAGGACCACCCCTATTCCCGTCCCATCATTGGCGGGCACGAGAGCCTCTCGGCGCTCACCCTGGCCGATGCGCAGTCCTTCGTGCGCAACCACTACCGTCCCGAGAACACCACCCTCGTCATCATCGGCGATGTGGACCCGACCACGGTGGACCAGCTCATCGCGCAACACGTACCGGCGCGGCTGCTGGGCAGCGGGCTCATGCCGCTCGCCCTGGACAAGCGCCTGCCGGATGCGCCTCCCCCCGTACCCCTCAACCCTCGCGTGGAGTTCATCGAGCGCAAGGCCGCCGTGCCCACGCCCGAGCTCTACCTGAGCTGGACGCTGCCGCGTGGCTATGACGATGACAGCTTCCTGCAGGACTTCGTCGAGCGCACCCTGCCGAGCGAGCTCTACCGATCGCTCCGGGAGGATGGGGACATCGTGGGTCTCTCCACCTGGCTCATTCCTGGCAAGCATGCTTCTTTGCTCGTGGTTCGGGTGGCGCTGCGCAGCGGCGAGCACCCGAAGAAGTCGGCCGAGAGGGTGCTCGATCAGCTCTTCCATGTCTGGGATGGGCAGACCCATGCGGGCAACATCCTCGCCGCCCAGTCCCAGGTGCAGCGCCAGAGATTGTCGGTCCTCACGGGCATGGCGCTCGAGGCCGAGGATTTGATGGATCGCGCGCTTCGCCGTGCGGAGCTGACGCACTTCACGCTCGACCCGCGCGCCTACACGCGCTCGCTGGCCGCGGTGGCCCAGGCGGACGGTACCCGCGTCACCCGCTTCGCCTATGAGTACCTGCAGCGCGAGCGCGCGCGCATGGTGATGGTGTGGCCCACCACGGGCGGCGCCGCGGATTCCGCCGCCGGGCGCGTGGCCCCGCTGTCGGTCGAGGAGGACGTCCCGGCCAAGGGGCCGCTCACGCCGCCACCGTCGATGGTGGGCTTCCGCACCATCCGGCTGGAGAACGGGCTGGAGGTGGTGCTCGGGTCTACGCCCGGCATGCCGCTGGCGACGGTCGCGGTGTGGCTGCATGGTGGCTCCGCGAGCGGCGAGCCGTTCGGTGTGGGAGAGCTTGCCGACTCCCTCGTCTTCCCCAACTCCACTTTCCAGGGCAGTGCGTCCGACTTCGGGCTGCGCCGGAGCAGCTACGTCTTCACCGACCATGCCCTCTTCAGGTTCTCGGGTGCGGCGGGCAACCTGCCCAACATGCTCGCCATGACGGCCGAGCAGCTCTCCTCCCTGGAGACCTCCGACGCGTACGTGCGGTTCTTCCGGGATCAGATCATCCCGTACATCGAGAAGGCCGAGGCTCGACCCGAGTACGTGGCCGCTCGCGCCTTTCGCGCGGCCCTCTATCCGCGACACCCCTACGGCCGCATGCCGCTCGCCGCGGACCTCCAGGCGGTGGGAGAGCGGGAAATCGAGGCGTGGGTGGCGCGCACCTACCGCCCGACCAACGCGGTGGTGGCCATCGTGGGCGAGCTGAACCTCGATGAGGCCGAGAAGCAGGCACGCACCTGGTTGTCCGGGTGGAGTGGCTCGGGTGGTGTGGTGCGCCCGCCTCCGCCGCTCGAGGCAGGCCCGGCGCGTCCGACCCAGGTGCTCAGGACCGCCCGTCCTGGAGCGACCCAGACGCAGGTGTCCTGGGGCTGCCCCTTGCGTGGGGCGGACGCGGCCGCCGAGGCGCGCTACGACTTGATGGCGGAGCTCGCGAGCACGCGCCTCTACCGGCAGGTGCGCTCCTCGCTGGGCGCCAGCTACGGTTTCTCCGGGAGAAGCGTGGTGTACGAGGGTGGTGCCGCTCACCTGGAGGTGCATGGCGCCGTGGAGAACGCCCAGCTTCCGCGGGCACTCGCCGCCGTGCGGCAGACGCTGGGGGAGCTGTCGGAAGGGCACTGGCAGCCGGTGGAGCTCGAGGCCGCGCGTCGGCGGTTACAGCAGCGGCACGCACTGTCGCTCGGGACCTCGGCGCAACTGGCCCAGGCCGTGCTCTCCGCACGCGGACTGGGTCAGCCCTTGTCCTCGGTCGAGGATTTTCCGAAGCACCTCGCCGCCGTGACTCCCGCGGAGCTTCAGCGTGACTTCGCGCTATGCGCTGGCAACCTGGTGGTGTCGCTCGAGGGGGACGAGTCCGTGATGCGCGACGCGGCGGAGGCGTGGACGGGCAACGCGCCGCGCCCGGAGTGAGGACGGTGCTTGAGCGTAGCGCCCCCACCCTCTCCGAGAGAGGGCGTGGGGCGTGTCTACCGCCGTTTCCCGCTCATCGCCCGAGCTTCAGCTCGCGCTCGGCCTGATGCCAGTCGTCCTCGTGGTGGCCGTGGCCGCCGCCGCGCGCGAGGAAGAGCGCATAGGCGCGCCTGGCGATCTGCTCGTAGGTGGGGCCGTTGCGGTTGGAGGTCGCGGCATTGCGCGCCGAGGACTCGGGCACCTGCTGGGTCGGCATGTGGGACGTCTTGTTGGAGTATGGGCGTGCCATCAGGGGTCTCCTCTGGTGGAAAGATTGCGGCCCGGAGCATCGGCACGCACCCGGGCCAGGGGAATTGGACCCGGGTCCCTGAGTTCTCGGAGCGACACGTCGAATCGAGATCCGTCCACTGCCGGACAGCGGTGCTCACTCCTGGAGCGCGCCCGCGGCGATGGCGGCCTCGAGGGCCTTGTGCATGGCGGTGCTCATGCCGAGCGCCGAGGCCTCGTCGGGGGTGCACCAGCGCAGCTCGCGGAAGGCGGGGGCCTGGGTGGGGCGTTGATGGCCGTCCACCCGGAGCAGGCGGAGCGAGAGCGCGCGGTGGGTGAGCTGCCGGCGCACGGTGCCGAGGTGGCCTCGCGCGGAGAGCTTCGCGCCGAGCGCCGTGGCCAGCCGGGTGGCGGATTCCGCGTCGGGGGTGTCGTCCTCCACCTCGGCGGCGGGCAGCTCCCACAGGCCGCCGAAGAGTCCCTTCTCCGCGCGGCGCGCGAGCAACAACCGGCCTTCATGGGCCCAGACGGCCACCGCGAGCGTCATCCGCTTGGGCGCGGCGCGCACCTTGGCCGGCGGCAGCTCGTCGACGCGGCCATGGAGGTACGCGAGGCACCCCTCGCGTACGGGGCACAGCAGGCACAGGGGGCTCTCCGGGCGGCACACGGTGGCGCCGTGCTCCATGAGCGCCTGGTTGAAGTCGCCGGGGCGCTCGCCCACGACGAGCTCGGTGGCGAGCGCCCACAGCCGGGCCTCGCGGGCGCGGTCTCCCGGGGCGCCCTCCACCTCGAAGAGGCGGGAGAGGACGCGGGCCACGTTGCCATCCACCAGCGGCGCGGGCTCACCGAAGGCGATGGAGGCCACGGCGCCCGAGGTGTAGCGGCCGAAGCCGGGGAGGGTGAGCAGCTCGGCGGCGGTGGAGGGCAGCCGGCCGCCGAAGCGGGCCACCACCTCCTGGGCGGCGCGGTGCAGGTTGCGCGCGCGCGAGTAGTAGCCGAGCCCCCGCCACGCGGCGAGCACGTCCGGCAGGGGCGCGGCGGCGAGGGCCTCCACCGTGGGGAAGCGCAGGAGGAAGCGCTCCCAGTAGGGGATGACGGTGGCCACCTGCGTCTGCTGCAGCATCACCTCGCTGAGCCAGATGGCGTAGGGATCTCTCGTGCGGCGCCAGGGCAGGTCGCGCTTCTGCCGGTCGTACCACTCCAGCAGCCGCGCGCGCAGGGACTCGCGGCGCTCGGGCGCGATGAGGACTTCGGGGGCGGGCTCCTTGCGCTTGCGCGGAGGGCTCATGGCTTCTTCGCGGGATTCGCGATGCGGCGCGCCACGTGGTCGAAGAGACCCGGGACGAGCCGGTTGGCGAGCACCATGACGCGGCCGGGCAGGGTGAGGACCGTCTCCCGGCGCTTGCGGCGGCTGGCGCGGACCATGGCGGAGGCCACGGCCTCGGAGCTCATCGCGTTCAAGGGGATGGCGTCCTGCTGCCAGCCCTCGGCGTTGAGGCGGGCGTCGCGGAACTCGGTCTCGGTGAGGCCCGGGGAGACGAGCAGCACGGAGATGCCCTCGGTGGCGAGCTCGGCGCGCAGCGACTCGGTGAGGAGGTTCACCGCGGCCTTGGAGGCGCCGTAGCCGCCGAGCAGGGGCAGGCCCCGGTGGCCCAGCACGGAGCTGACGTTGACCACCTGCGAGCCGGGAGCGCGCTTGCGCAGCAGCGGCAGGGCGGCGCGGGTGACGCGCACGAGGCCGAAGAAGTTGATGTCGAAGACCTGGCGGAGCTGCGCCTCGCTCAAGGCCTCGACGGGGCCATAGAGGCCGAGTCCGGCGTTGTTGACGAGGACGTCCAGCCCACCGAAGGCGGCCTCCGTCTCGCGCACGAGCCGCGCCACGTCCTCCTCCCGGGTGACGTCGCAGCGCACGGGGAGGGCCCGCACCCCGAGTGCCTCCACCTCGCGCGCGGCGTCCTGGAGCTGGGGCTCGCGACGGGCGGCGAGCACGATGTGGGCACCTCGGGAGGCATAGGCCTTCGCCGCCGCGCGGCCGATGCCGCTGGAGGCACCGGTGATGAGCACCACCTTGTCCTGGAAGTCTTGGGTCGCCATGGCGGCGCGCACCTTAGCGGCTCGCCCGTGCCGGAAAAGGACCTGCGGGGGCGTGCCTGCTCGCCTGTCCCCCTTCTAGAGAAGCGAGGGGCCGTCTAGGATGCGCGGCCTCCATGCGACGTGTCTTCAGCAACGACTTCTCCTGGTCCAAGAGCCGCCACGAGAAGCTCCAGGAGTGCCAGCGGGCGTATTACTACTACTACTACCGCTCCTGGGGCGGCTGGGAGTCGGGCGCGCCGAAGGAGGTGCGCGAGCTGTACGTGCTGAAGAAGCTGGGCAACCGCTACGCGTGGGCGGGCAGCGTGGTGCACGATGCCGTCAAGGACGCGCTGCTGGACTGGCGCGCGGGGCGCTCGGTGGACCCGGCGAAGGTGGAGGCGCGGGCGCTCGGGCTGATGCGGGAGGACTTCCGGTACTCGCGGAGCAAGGGGTACTGGACGCAGAAGTACCGCAAGACGTTCTCGGGCCTGGTGGAACACGAGTACGACGAGCCGGTGCCGGACGAGGCGTGGAAGCAGAACGCGGAGACGGTGCGCTCGGCGCTGGGCTGGTTCTTCAACTCGCGCTGGCCGGAGCTGGCGCGGGGGCTGAAGCCGGCGCAGTGGCTGGAGGTGGACGCGGGGGCCGACTTCTCCACCTTCACGCTGGACGGGGTGAAGGTGTTCGCCATCCCCGACTTCGCCTACCTGGAGGCGGACGGCACGCCGGTGGTGGTGGACTGGAAGACGGGGAAGGCGCGGGACGGCTACGACGAGCAGGTGCTGGGCTACGCGCTGTACGTGTCGCAGCGCTACCAGCAGCCGCTGGAGAAGGTGCGCGCCTCGCTGGTGTACCTGAACGACGGGGTGGAGCACGCGGTGCAGGTGGACCGCGACGCGATGGAGGGCTTCAAGGCGCGCTTCGCGCAGAGCGTGGCGCGGATGCGCGAGCTGCTGGCCGACCCCGCCACCAACACGCCGAAGGACGCGTCCGCCTTCCCGCTGACGGACGAGCTGTCCTCCTGTGCGCGCTGTGCCTTCCGCCGCCCCTGCGGTCGCGAGGGAGCGGCGGCGAAGGTGGCCTGAGGCCTACCGCCCCACGGAGAGGCGTCGCACGACGACGCCCGCCGCGTTCATGCCGAACACGGAGGTGACGAAGGCCACGCTGCCGTCAATCTGGTTGCGGTGCTCGCAGCTGTGGAAGTCGTTGTCGTTGGGGCACACGCACGAGAAGCCGTCGTCCGACGTCGTAGCGCAGCGACAGGGGCTGGCGCCGCGCCTCGATGGAGTACACGGCGGTGATGCCCGTGGGCCGCTCGGTGGGCACGCCGTACTTGCGCTTGAGCAGCTTGCGGATGTCCTTGGCGAAGGGGTCCATGTGCGTCTCGCACAGGTCCTCCACGCGGATGGCGGTGGGGTCCAGGCGGGCCGCCGCGCCCATGGAGCTCACCACGGGAATCCCCAGGCTGACGCACCGGTGCAGCAGGTGCAGCTTCGCCTTCACGTTGTCGATGGCGTCCACCACGTAGTCGTAGCTACCGGGAGCAGAGCAGCTGGTCGGCCAGCTCGTCGCGGTAGAACTCGCGCAGGCCCACCACGTTGGCGTCGGGGTTGATCTCCTTGCAGCGCTGCGCCATCAGCTCCGCCTTGGGCTTGCCCACCGTCTTCGCGGTGGCGTGGAGCTGCCGGTTGCCGTTGGTGACGCACACGTCGTCGAAGTCCACCAGCGTGAGGTGGCCGACGCCGCTGCGCACGAGGCCCTCGGCGGCGTAGCTGCCCACGCCACCCAGGCCGAACACCACCACACGGGCCTTCGACAGCCGCTCCATCGCCAGGTCGCCGAGCAGGCGGCCGGTGCGGTCGAAGCGCCGGTGCAGCTTGAAGGGCTTGGGCTCCGAGGGGGCAGGGGTGCCGGGTATCAGGGACGGTCTCGGGGGGAGTGGGCTGCGGATTCATGGTGGGCCTCTATAGCGCGACGCTCCCCTACAGCGAAGGCGGGGGAAAGGCTTCCCGGAAGAGGCGGCGGGCATTCTCGGTCGTCCGCTGGGCAAGCACCTCCACCGGTTCCCCTAGCACCCGGGCCATGCCCTCGATGACGCGCGGCAGGTAGCCGGGCTCCGAGCGCTGCCCCCGGTGGGGCGTGGGGGCCTGGTCCGGGGCATCCGTCTCGGCCATCAGCCGGTCGGGGGGGATGACGCGCAGGGCGTCCAGGGGCTTGCGGGCCTCGGCCCAGGTGACGGGGCCCGCGAAGGAGAAGTGGCAGCCCTTCTGGATGTAGAAGCGCGCCAGGTCCGCGCCCCCGCCGTAGCTGTGCATCAGCACGCCGGCCTCGGGCAGGGGTTCCTCCTTGAACAGCTCGATGAGCGCGGGGTGCGCGCGGAAGCAGTGCATCAGCACGGGCAGCTCGTACTTGCGCGCGAGCGCCAGGTGCCGCCGCAGCACCGCCACCTGGCGCTCCATGGGAGCCCCCGCGGCCGAGGGCCCATCCAACCCGCACTCGCCCACGGCGATGGCGCCCCCTCGCGCGAGCAGCGCGTCCAGACGCTCCAGGTGCAGCTCGTCCTCCTCGGGGGGGAGGTCCGGGAGGAACTGCGGGTGGATGCCGAGCCCCACCTGGATGCGTGGTTCGGCGCGGGACATGGCGAGCAGGGGCTCCCAGTTCTCCGGGCCCACGCCGGGAACGAGGATGCCGTGCAGTCCGGCGGCCCAGGCGCGGGCGAGCACGTCGTCGCGGTCCGGCTCGAAGCGCGATGCGTCAAGGTGGCAGTGGGTGTCAATCATCGGAAAGGTCCGGGGGTGCTTCGTTCGTCCGTCGTTCATCCCGAGACAGCGGGAGCGGTGTAGTTGCGTCAACCCGCCTCCCGAGGGCCCGTGCTGTACCTACTACGCACGCGTTGGCTTCGGAGGATCCATATGACCAAGCGTGTTGTCCTCGGTGCGCTCATGAGCGCGCTGATGTTGGTAGTGACCGGCTGTTCTGATGAGTGCACCGACGTGTTCGACTGTCGTGAGGACAAGGGGACTCCCGCCGAGGGCAGGCAGTGGGCCTGCGTCGAGAACGAGTGCGTCCTCGAGGACGTCACGCAGTCGCCCGGTACGGGGACGGAGGCGGACGCGGGCACTTACACGGATGCCGGGACGCAGACGGATGCGGGGACGCAGACGGACGCGGGCACGGAGACGGATGCGGGGACGCAGACGGACGCGGGCACGATGACCGTCGCCGAGGGTGGCGCCTGCACGACCAGCAACGAGTGCATGGCGGGCCTGCGCTGCGAGCTGTCCGGTGATTCCAGGAAGTGCGCGCAGCTCCACCTCGCGGTGACGAGGACGCTGACCGCTGGTTCGACCACGGATGCGGTGGTCGTGCGCCACAAGGCCACCACCGAGCCGACGAAGCTCAGCGAGAGCCTCACGAACCAGAGCCGGTTCCCACGCTGGAACAAGGACGGCACCGCGGTGGCCTTCGTGGAAGAGGGGGCCACCGGCGGCCCGATGCTCGTCTCCCGGAACATCCCGCTCACCGCGGGACAGACGACCACTCTCGTGACCAACGCCGCCGCTGGCGGTACCGAGGAGTTCAGCCATCTGGAGTGGGCGCCCTCGTCCAACATCGCTTGGACCAAGAAGGTTGGAGCGAGCACCTCGGGCATCTTCTACATCGCCGGGACGGGCGGTGACGTCCAGACCGGCACCTCCGCGGGGGGCTTCCCCTCCTGGGCGGCGGACGGCAACAGCTTCGCCTTCAGCCTGAACACCCTGGGGCTGAAGAACAAGGTGGTCGGCGGAGCGGAGACCTCGGTGGCGGGTTCGCCCACGACGGCCGAGCAGCCGCTGCACAACGAGGCCAATGGCGTCCTGCTCTACCTCGATGTCCAGGACAGGCCCGCGCTGGTGATCAGCGGCTCGGAGACTCCTCTCACCGCGCTCTTCACCCTCAATCCCTCGGCGGGGGGACGACCCCGCCCGCTCCCGTGGCGGTTGCGAACGTCTCCGAAGACGCGATCTCCGGGGGCAAGCTCAAGTCGTACATCGCCAACCACACGTGGGCACCGGGCGGGACGCACGTCGCCTACGTCCGGACCTACTACTTCCAACCGACTTCTGGTTCCGCCGTCACTTGCAGCGGTCAGGCCAACTGCGGGGGCCAGCAGGGCAACGTCCTCTACGTGCAGCGTGTCGACGCCACGGGCGCGCCGGTGGGCAGCGCGTTCTTGTTCGCGACCGAGGCGACCCTGCCGTCGTTCTCTCCGGACGGGCACTTCATCGCGTATCTCTCCGGCGGGAAGCTGAGGGTCCAGCAGATCGATCCGACGGCGACGGAGGAGGCCGTGTTCAAGGTGGGCGACCCCATCACGCACACCTGGGCCGGTAGCACCCTCCCGAGCAACCGCGCCGACGACCACCGTCCTCGCTGGCAGCCGCGGTAGTCCTCTGTAGAGCGGGGTAGGGCCCGACGCCCGCGTCTCGGTGGTCACGAGGCGCGGGCGTTCTCCTGTGCACACTCCCTCGGGCCGCAACAAGGGGGAGGGGAGTCGGGTCCGCTCAGCCCACCAGGACGATGCGCCGTCCCAGCACCCGGCTCATCTGGGGCGAGGTGACGATCTTGAGCACCTCGCACTGCTCGCCGCCGGCCGTGTCGTAGGCCGCCGCGATGAGCTCGCCCACCGTCAGCGCCGGGGGCGCCTTGCGCTGCGAGGCCCTCCGGGGCGTCGGCATCACCCGTCGCCCCTGGCGTTGGACCGAGCCGCGCTTGCGTGTCGCCGTCTTGGCCATGGTGTCCTCCCACCCGCACCGCGTGGGTTGCTGGACTGATGAGGCCAGACTTCAAGCAATTAACGTACCGAGCGCTCGTCTACTTGCCCCCACGGGAAATCAGGGACTTGCAGTCAGCAACCGTCTCGAACCGCGGGGAGGGGTTCCATGATTCGTTCACTCTTCCAGGGGAAATGGCTCGTTTCGTTGAGTCTTTTTGTACACACCTGTCAGGCGCGCCCCAGCTCGCTGGAGGCCTCCGAGGGCCTGTTCGCGGCGGTGGGCGCCGGCGTCCCCTTGCAGTAAAGGCCTGCCCATGAACGTCCACGTCCTCTTCCACGATAGTTGCTTCGACGGCGCCGCGAGCGCGGCGGTCTTCACCCGCTTCTACCGCGAGCGCATCCGAGGGGATGCCCGCTTCACCTACCAGGGGCTGGCCCACCAGGCGGGGGGCGCGGCGATTGATCCGGCCGTCTTCTCCGGGGACGAGAACGCCATCGTCGACTTCCGCTACAGCCAGGACCCGCGGCTCTCCTGGTGGTTCGACCACCACGTCTCCGCCTTCCAGCAGCCCGGCGACGAGGCCCATTTCCGGGCCGACGCCAGCGGGCACAAGTTCCACGACGCGCACCGCAAGAGTTGCACGCGCTATCTCGCGGACGTGGCGCGCGAGCGCTTCGGGTGGGATCCCTCGCCCATGGCCGAGCTCCTCCACTGGGCGGAGATCATCGACGGCGCGCTCTTCCCCAGCCCCGAGATGGCCGTGGCGCTGGAGGAGCCCGCCCTGCGCATCATGACGGTGCTCGAGGCCAACAAGGACCCGGCGCTCATCCCCCAGGTGATTGAACGCCTGCAGACCGAGTCGCTGGCGTCCATCGCCGCCTCGCCGCTGATCGCCGGGCCGCTCGCGCCGCTGCTCGAGCGCCACCGGCGCCACATCGACCTGGTGCGCGCCAAGGCCCGCTACGAGAACGGCGTCGTCTCCTTCGACCTGGCGGACGAGGGCGTCGACAGCCTCAACAAGTTCATCGCCTACGCCCTCTACCCCGAGGCCCGCTACACCCTCTGGGTGGGGCAGGGGCCCACGCGCGCCAAGGTGTCGCTCGGCTCCAACCCGTGGCGCCCCGAGTCGCGGCGGCATGATCTGGCCTCCATCGCCTCGCGCTACGGCGGGGGCGGTCACCCCGTGGTGGCCGCCATCAGCTTCAAGGCCGGCGAGCTGGAGCGGGCCCGTTCCGCCTTCCTGGAAATCCTCTCCGAGCTGTCTGGTTAATCACAAGGTGCAAGAGTTTGCGGACCTCGCAAACTTTGCGGGGTTTCACACCGCAACACCTGCGGTGCGTGCTCCCAGGCACTCGTCATTTCAGGGGGTTGGCAGGCGGCCTGCCTCTTGCTTGACTGCCGGGCCATGCACAGGGGCCTCCAACTCTTTCAGGTGAAGCAGAAGGCGGGGATTGTTCCCGCTCCAATGCCCCAAAAGAGAAAGAGTTTGAGCAACCAGGCCCAGGCTCACTCGATAATAGACGTGCTCGGGTTTTCCGGTGGGCTTCCCGTGTGGTTCGCGCACCGGATTGCGTCCACTCGGGACAATGAGGGATCCTCTCCGCTGGAGAGGGTCAACGAGGCGGGATGCAGATCTGACAGGTTGGGTTGGTCACCCAACTTTCGATAATCTAAGAATCTTTTGTTTTTTGTGTAAAGCCGGGTAACGTGTTCTCTAGTACAAAATGGGCGGCATGAGCAATCACGCGAATCCAGCGAAGCGGGAGCATCGAGATGGGGGCTATACCCTCATCGAGCTGGTAGTCGTGTTGGCCATCCTGGGCATCCTGGTGGGCCTGTCCATGGTGGCCTACTCCGAGGTGGGCCGGCGTGGGGCCTTGCAGAACGCCGCCTTCGATTTCCAGGGCGTGCTGAGCTCGGCGCGCACGCGGGCGGTGTCGCGGGGCTATCCGGTCTGGGTGTTGGTCTTCCCGACGGCCAGCCGCACGGCGAAGACGGGGGGCCTGGGCTCGTTCGCGGTGGTGGAGGATCAGAACGGTACCTACCTGCGCGCTTCCCACGTGGTGATGTCGGCCGCGCTGGCGGACCTCGAGGGCGTCACGCAGGTGACCTACCTGCAGGACTACAGCAAGAAGGCGCGCTTCGAGGCGCTGACGCCCGGTCGCACGGACCTGTTCGGTGCGCCCTTCAAGGGGCTGTCCGTGCAGACATGCAGCTTCTGCTCCGGCTCCGGCTACTCGCGCGGCGCCGTCGTCTTCTTCCCGGATGGAGGGGCCCGCTTCGTGGACGGGGAGGGCGGCTTCCTCACCACCCCGAACCAGTCCCTGGCCTTCAGCAGCGTGGAAGGCCGTGGTCAGTACCTCTTCGCCATCTCCGGCCCCGCCGGCTACATGGCCACTTTCGCCCCCGACAAGCTCTGACCGGAGGAACCGCCGTGGACACCTTCTCCCGCCGCCGTGTCCGACGCAACCGTGCCGCCCAGCGTGGTGTCTCGCTCATCGAGGGAATGACCGCCTCGGTGGTGCTGCTGATCGGCATGATGGGCGTCTTCCAGGGCATCATGGTGGCCAGCCGGCAGAACTCCATGGCCAACCTGGCGACCCGCGCTTCCGGCATCGCCTCGCAGGTGCGCGTGGCGCTGGACACCCAGGGCCGCGAGCGGGTGATCGGCTCGACGGCCAGCCCCGGCATGCTCAGTGGCGCCGGGTGCACGACGAACAAGGATGTCCTGGCGCTCGCCGGGGGAATGGAGACCCTGACGCCGGGCACCGGGGATGCGTGGGCCGTCCGGTGCATCTACGACCTCGATGCCGCCGAGAAGGCGAAGGCGGTCGACAGCCGGCTGCTCCCTGGCTACTCGACCTCGGACCTCGACCGCTACCGGCGCGTCCTGGTGGTGATCGAGAAGCCGGACGAGGTCACGGGCGTGGCGATCCACCAGGTCACTGTCGTGGTATCGTGGGTGGAGTTGGGTCGGCGTCGGTTCGTGCGGCAGTACTTCGGCTTCTATGACCCGGGTCCGTTCGGCAACGAGACCAACGTCGAGATCTGATCCAGAGCGGTCAACATGGCCCTGTCGAAAACCCCTCCGCCCTCGCCGCCGCGCGGCTTCACTCTGATCGAGCTCCTGGTCGGAGCGGTGACGACCACCATCATCCTCTCCGCGGTGGCGGTGACCGTCATGGGCGTGCAGGCCTCCTACCAGACCGAGTCGCGCATCAAGGTCGCGGTGGAGGGATTGCGGACGGCGACGAACTTCATCGAGCAGCGGATGCGCATGGCCGGCTACGGAGTGGATCCGCGCATCGCGTTCGACTTCGGCACCACCGTGCTGCCGTCCAACCTCAAGGCCAACTACCCCATCGTGCTCGGCACCGGCATCCCCAATGCGGTCACCGATGACCTGGCCTTCCGCTACCGGGATGCCGCGTGGATGCGCCGGGGTCGCTATGCCGGGGCCTCCGGTATCCAGTTGGAGCCCGGGTTCACGTTCGGCATGAACTTCCCCAAGAACCAGCGCTTCATCGTCTCGTGCAGGGGCGGTGAGAGCTACCTGGTGGTGAAGGCCGGAGCGGGCGGGGTCGCCAAGGATGCCACGCAGGCCTCCAGCCTCACGGTGGACACGGCCCTGTCCACGGTCGCGACGGACGATGCGTGCCTGGGCAAGGGGGGAGAGCAGGCGCCCTTCATCCTGCTCCTGCACGAGGTGCGCATCCGCGTGATGAACCTGGACGGCCGCCCGTTCCTGATGGCCTTCCAGAGCCTCGACGAGCTGGACCTGGCCACCGCGGTCCCGCTGGTGGCGGACGTGGAGTCCTTCCAGGTGGCCTACTTGATGAACCGCCCGCCTCCCACCGGTACGCTCTCGACGCTGCCCGCCGTGGACGCGAGCTCCAGCGGGCCCAACTGGGTGATGGGGGACATGGGCAGCGTGGACCAGGACCGGTTCCCGGATGTGACGGCCTCGCCGGCCCCCACCTACAAGACGCCCTACGAGAATGCCGCCCGCTACAACCGGCACCCGGCCAACATCCGCGCCGTGCGCGTGAGCATCGGCGTGCGCTCCACCAATCGCGAGCCCAACGGACGCCGCGCCTTCGAGCGCGTGAGTCTGGAGGACTCGGGCGAGGCGACGGCTGCCGACGGCTTCTATCGGACCAATACGACGACGACGGTGCGCGTGCCGAACCTGATGTCGCGCTCCGCTTTCAACCCGCCGGTTGGCGACCAGGAATCTGGTCTCAACGCGTGGGGAGGTTGAACATCATGTACCTCAGGACGCGGGCTCCCCGTGGCAACGCCCTGATGATGACCCTCATCGCCATCGCCGTGCTGATGGGCTTGGTGGGGGGCGCCATCCAGTTCACCAACTACAACCGCGAGGCGACGGCCGAGAAGCTGCGCGGCGATCGCGTCAACGCCTGCGCGGACGCGGCACGCCGTCACCTGCTGTCGCGGCTGAAGCTGTTCCGCGCGACCACCAACCTGCAGATCCTCGATACGAAGCTCATCGATGATCCCAATCCGGATGAGCGCTCGCACCTGCGCACGGGCCACTACGGCACCGAGGCGGAGGCCACGGTGGTGGCGGTGAGCCCGGCGTTGATGGGCGCGGCCAACCGGCAGGCGCGCGACATCGCCAACGTGGCCGCCAGTGGGGGTGGCACCCTGGGTGGGCAGTACTACCGCGTCGTCGTCAAGTGTCAGGAAGCCTCCTCGGGCCGCGAGTCCGAGGTCGAGTTCCTCTTCCGTTACGGTCTGTGAGGAAAGGCGCCATGTTCCGCAAGCTGACGCTCAGCCTCGTTGCTCTCTCCGCGGTGTTGCTCCAGGCGGACACCGCCTCCGCGATTGATCAGGCGGCCTGCTGCCTGCCCACCACGTCCCGTCTGGACGCCCTGATGAATCCGACCCGGGGCAGCGACGAGAAGTTCTTCTCGCGCCCAGGCGGGCCTCCCAACATCCTCTTCGTCATCGACACCTCCGGCTCGATGCACAACTGGCCGAAGTCCTGGCCGAGCACGAAGGGCTGCTCGGACTCCTTCCTCAACGGGTTGGGGTACGACAAGACCGAGACGTACGACCGCCTGTGGACGGGCCTCAACGCCCAGTCCAACGACTGGTGGGCCAACGAGAAGTACTACGACGCGCCGAAGGACGGGTATGGCGTCCTCTTCGGCGCCAGCCCGTACCTCGGCAAGAATCCGGCCGACGGGAAGACCTGGACCGCTCCGTGGACGAGCGCGGCCGACGCGTGCAAGAGCATCCCCGGCATCGGCTCGGACCAGGGCACCTGCGAGTCCTGCCTCGCCGACCGGGGCTACTACATCCAGAACGACAAAAACCGGCGGGTGAAGGGCAACTTCCTCAACTACTACGCGCCGCGTGACTCGGGCGCCGTGAAGGTGCTGGCGGACGTGGTGCGCGACCTGCGCGAGGTGCGCTTCGGCGTCATGGGCTTCGAGACCCGTGACGCGAAGACGTGCTGGGGCCCGAAGGGCGGCTCCGGCGGCCCGCAGTGTCTCTGCATGCAGCAGCCCATGGGCCCCACGTGCGCCAAGTCCTTCCCGCTGGACAACAGCGCCGTGGAGAACAACCGCAACTCGGTGCTCAACGGGCTCACCAACGTCAACGCCAACAACAGCAACGGCCTGGGTTGGGGGAGCTGCAACACTCCGCTCGCGGACGCGCTCTACGCGGCCGGCTACCTCTTCCAGTCCAAGAGTCCCTCGGCCTTCTCCAACTACTTCACCAGCTTCCCGACGAGCAGCGACTTCTCCGCGTCGGACGCCGTCTGCTTCGAGTGCGGCTTCAACGCCATCATCCTGCTGACGGACGGCGAGCCCTACGACGAGGGCGACGTGGTCTCCCTGCCGAAGGAAATCAAGGACGATCCGGCGACCTGCACGGGCTGCTCCTCGAGCTATCTGCACAAGGTGGCGAAGTTCATGTGGGAGAAGGACCTGCGCGCGGACATGCCGGGCCAGCAGCGCGTGGCCACCTACACCATCGGCTTCTCGGAGGACGTGTCCGACAGCAAGCTGCTGCAGCGGACGGCGGAGCTGGGGGGCGGCAGGTTCTTCCCGGCCCGCAGCACTAGCGAGCTCAAGCGCGTCATGTTGACCATCCTGGACGACATCAACTCGCGCAACACCTCCTTCTCCACCGCGGCCATCAGCACGCTGCAGACGCAGAGCGCGGCCCTGACGGCGGTCGTCCCGCGCATGCTGCCCGCCAAGGGCAGGGCGTGGCAGGGCAAGCTCTTCCGCTACGAGCAGTTCAACGAGTTCGTCGAGGACGCGGACAAGAACAAGGACGGGGACCGCGCCGACATCTTCCTCATCGACAAGTCGGGCAGCGTCGTCGCCGAGGACGGCATGAACGAGTACCACAAGCTGCTGTCCCCGAATGGGGGCCCGGGCGGCACGCCTGTCTTCGGTGCTGACGCCGAGCCCTTCTGGGAGGCGAGCAAGGAACTCGAGACGCTCGGGCACGCCAACCGCAACATCTGGACGGTGACGGACAACGGGAACGTGGGCGGTGGCGGGACCAAGGACGGTCTGCTGACGAACCAGGACGCGCTCGTCAAGTTCCACCTCGACAACATCACCGAGCTCCGCCAGTACCTGGCGGTGAGCGGGGCGCCGCTGTGTCCCAGTGGTTCCGGTACCACCTTCAAGCCGGGCTTCATCCTGGAGCGCATGAACCAGAGCCTCCTGGATGCTTCGGCGTTGATGGTCTCCTCGGGCCTCAAGGGGCTGCCGGCCACTCCGACGACGCAGGATGCGTATGATCTGCTGTGCACGGCGCTGGTCATCCAGTACGTGCGCGGGCAGGACATCTTCGACGAGGACGCGGACAACAACCGCCTCGACACCCGGCCGAACCCCCTGGGCGACATCTTCCACTCGTCGCCGGTGGTGGTGGATCCCCCGGTGGACAAGTTCCTGTGCGACCTGGGCATCAGCAACCAGTGCGTGCGCACGCTCTACGACACCACGGGGACACCCGGCGTGGAGTCCACGAAGCTGCTCCCGCGCGATGATCTGCGCACGTCGTGCAAGATCTCCAAGACGCTGGAGCGCGATGCGTACGACGCCTACCAGTACGTCAACCGCAAGCGCGAGCGCCTCATCCTGGTGGGCGCCAACGACGGCATGCTGCACGCCTTCAGCGACGGCCAGGGCGTGGAGGACGCCTCGTGCGACATCGCGTATCCGAGCGCCGCGACGGGTGGCGGCGAAGGAGCGGTGGGCCTTCATCCCGGCGGACATGCAGTCGCGGCTGCAGGAGATGCTGCAGGGCCACGCCTACTACGTCGACGGCGACATCATGGTGCGCGACATCTGGGCGGACGAGAATGGCGACGGGCAGAAGAGCTGGGACGAGTTCCGCACCGTGGCCCTGGTGGCCGAGGGTCGCGGCGGCACGCACTACTTCGCCCTGGAGATGCTCTGGGACTCCAACGGCGTGGACGTGACGAACGCGATGCCGCAGCCGGGCTTCCGCTGGATGTTCCCGCAGCCGTGCTCGGACGAGGCGCTGCGCTTCGGCAAGACGCTCGTGAGCCTCAGCCCCAAGCCGCCGCCCATCGGCCCCGTGCTGCTGGATCCGGAGACGGTGAAGTCGCCCACGGGCACGACGCTCACGGGGCAGGAGCGCCATGGCAAGGGCGCGAGCAAGAGCTCCGAGCGCTGGGTGGCGATGCTGTCGGGCGGCTGGTCGCCGGGCGGTGAGAAGGGCCGCGGCCTCTACATGGTGGACGTGTGGAACGGCACGGTGAACGGCCGCCGCGACAACCTGCTGTGGAAGTGGGAGTTCTCGGAGACCGCCTCCGGCGACATCGACGAGCCGCGCAAGCACATGACGTACGGCTTCGCGGCCCCGGTGGCCATGGCGGACTATGGCTCCAACAGCCAGCCGAGGTTCGACGGCTTCTTCGACACCGCGGTGGCGGGTGACCTGGGCGGCCAGCTCTGGACGCTGCGCTTCTACGAGCCGGGTGTGCTCGACAGCAGCACGAAGCTCATCAAGAACTGGAGCGGCGGGCGCTCCTTCGTGATGGATCGGGACGGTCAGGACTCGTCCGACCCGCTGCGCATCAGCGACCGCTCGCCCTTCTATTACCTGCCCTCGCTGGTGATGCAGCAGGACAACGCCGCCCTGCGCGCCTTCATCGGGACGGGCAACCGCTACTCGCTGCTGGAGAAGGGCGCGGGCACCTGCCGCTTCGACAACCCGCAGGCGTGCTCCAAGCTGGGGTGCGATACGACGTCCGTCGGCTACAAGCTGACGCGCAACGACACCGAGTACCAGCGGATGAGCAACGCGTGGGGGGACCTGGCCTACAAGCAAGGCAAGTACACCCCCTGGGGCAGCACCGCGCCCGCCAGCTTCTGCGGCACGGCGGGTGACACGGACTTCCTCAAGGCCGAGTTCGAGGAACGCAATACGCTGGCCTGCCCCACGTCCTCCGGGAAGGGGACGGTCGGCTACGAGTTCGCCCGGACCAAGGTGGACTGCGGGCAGAACGCCGACGGCGTCTTCGACTGCCGCGTGCGCGACCCTGGCAACACGCTGAACATGAACGACCTGGACGTCAATCCGACGTCCACCGCCGCCGTGCTCGGCAAGAACCGCTACTTCGGTGTCTGGGTCTACGGCGGCATCCAGGACCGCATGTTCGAGGAGGGCTCGTCGTCCACCCCGACCAACAAGGCCAGGCACTACGACTGGCTGCGGCTCTCCGACTCCGGAGGGCTCAAGGGCACGGGCAGCCTCGTCGACGTGACGAACGTGCAGTGCGACGCCCTGGGCAACTGCAAGTGCGCGGACGGCAAGGTGTGTCCCGGCAACCCCAACGATGCGAAGAAGGTGGTGGCCGGCACGGACGACATGGGTTGGTTCTACGAGTACGACTCCATGGACCACAAGACGGCCAGCGGCTCGTCGGTGCTGGCGAGCTGCGCACTGTGGAACTCCATGTACCCCGGTGCCTCGTCGGGAGGGGCCTGCGCCGGCGGCGGCGGCAACCTGGCCCGCCTTCATCAGGCGGACTTCCTCACCGGCGCTCCCAACTGCGCGGCGGGCTTCCTCGGGACGACCGGGTATGCCCGTTACCAGGATCGCGCGGTGCTGGCGCCTCCGCCCGAGCCGGGCGTCGCCATCCAGGTGTCGAAGACGGGTCAGGTGAAGTACAGCGCCGTCTTCGTCGAGCCCGGCAAGCAGCAGGCCACCGAGGTGCAGCTCTCCGCCGACATGGACGTGCTGCAGTACATCTACGAGCTGCCTGTCTCGCAGGGCCTGCATTCGTGCCGGCACGTGCGCGAAATCAACGGCAACACGGACGCGTGCGTCCCCTCGGAGATGTGACGGAAGGTTGAGCTTCACCCCCGGGGCCTGTCCTCGCCGCACGGCGACGACGGGCCTCGGTGCTTTTCAGAGGGGCCGCGGCTCGAAGAAGCGGAATGGGACACCAGACGGGCAGGCATCAGACTCCTTCCCGTGTTCCGAGCGATGCCGTAGCCTGCGCCCCCCATGTTCCGGCGCGGTTCGTTCGCCTTCTGTCTCCTCCTCCTCGGTGCCTGTCAGCGGACGTCTCCTCCGTCCACGTCGGCCATCTCCGACGCGGGCACCTCGGCCACCGCCGCGTCCGTACCCGCCACCGCGTCCACCCCCGTGCCCGAGCCCCTTCCTCCCTGCCGGGCGAAGGGGGCCGCCCCGCTCGACGCGGCGTTGGACTTCCTCGACGAGGGCAAGTACCCGGAGGCCCTCTCCTGCGCCGCCCAGGCCTCCGCGCTGGAGCCGGACTCGGCCGCCGCCCACGCGGCGCGCGGCGAGGCGCTGGCCGCCCTCGACCGCACGGCGGAGGCGCAGGTGGCCTATGCCCGGGCGCTGGCCATCGACCCGGGCCACCCGGACGCGCTGCTGGGCGCGGCGCACCTGTACGCCGTGCAGCTCCCCTCCAGCCGCGAGTACGACGAGCTGGGCGCCCTCTATGCCGAGCGCGGGCTCTCCCAGCCCGACGTGTCGCCGGAGATGCTGCCTCGCTTCGCCCTGGTGGCCGCCATGGCGCTGAACGACCTGGGGCAGGCCAGCGAGGCCCTCTCGCACGCCTCGCTCGTCCTGGCGCGCGAGCCGAACAACCACGAGGCCGCGCTACGAGAAGGCCCTGGCCCTCTTCGAGCTGTGCCGCTTCGCCGAGGCCAAGGCGGCCTTCAGCGGGCTGGTGAACGACCCGGAGCGCGGGGCGCACGCGCACTACCACCTCGGGCTGCTGCTGGAGCGCGAGGGCAAGTGGAAGCAGGCGCAGGTGCACTTCGACAAGGCGCGCAGCCTCTCGCCGGAGGACTTCCCCGTGCCGCCCACGCCCTCCGAGGCGGAGTTCCGCGAGGAGGTGGCCCAGGCGGTGGCTCGCGCTCCCCGCGGACATGCGCGAGGACCTCGCCGGGGTGCCGGTGCGCGCCGAGGAGCTGCCCGCGGACGAAGACCTGCTCTCCGGCGAGCCGCCGCTGTCGCCGGCCATCCTCGGCCTCTTCCGGGGCCCGCCGCTGGACGAGCCGTGCGACGGCTCGGAGACGCCCTGCCGCTCGGTGGCCCTCTACCGGCTCAACCTCGCCCGCGCGGTGCGCTCCCGGGAGGAGCTGCGCGAGCAGATCCGGGTGACGCTGCTCCACGAGGTGGGGCACCTGCGCGGCGAGGACGACCACGAGCTGGCCGCCCGCGGGCTGGAGTGACACAAGAGACCATGGCCCGTTCTTCCCAGCCCACCGCCCGCGTGACTCCCAAGGGGGCCAAGGCCCTGCGCCGCGGCCACCCCTGGCTGTACCGCACCGAGCTGCTGGAGCCGCCCGACGACGCAGGAGCGCGGCGCGGTGGTGCCGGTGGTGGACCCGCAGAGCAACCCCATCGGCCAGGCCTTCTACGCGCAGCGCTCGCCGCTCGCGCTGCGCCTGCTCACCCGCAAGGGCGCCGCCGAGGAGCCGGTGGACGAGGCCTTCTTCCGCCGCCGCCTGGAGCTGTCCCTCGCGAGGCGCGCGCCGCTGCGCGACCGGGACGGCCTGCGCGCTGGTGCACGGCGAGGCGGACCTGCTGCCCGGGCCTCTTCGTCGATCGCTACGGCGCGGGCCTCATCGCTGCAGACGCTCTCCGAGGGCATGGACGCGCGCAAGGAGTGCGCTGGCGCGCACGCTGGCCGAGCTCACCGGCGCCACCCACGTGGTGTGCCGCGACGACGCCTCGGGCCGCGACTTCGAGGGCCTGCCGCGCGAGGTGCGGCTGCTGCACGGCCAGGGCGAGCGCCCGCTTCAGCTACCACGAGGGGGAGAACCTCTTCGAGGTGGACCTGCTCGAGGACATGAAGACCGGCGCCTTCCTGGACCAGGTGGACAACCACCTGCGCGCGGGCGAGCTGGCGCCGGGGCGAGGCGCTCGACCTCTTCAGCTACCACGGGGGCTTCGCGCTGGCGCTCGGCGCGCCGCTGCGACTCGGTGCTCGCGGTGGAGCAGGACGCGAAGGCCGCCGAGCGCGCCCGGGCGAACGCCGCGCGCAACGGGCGCGCCAACGTCACGGTGGAGCAACGCCAACGCCTTCGACGTGCTGCGCCGCTTCGACCGAGGCCGGCCGCCGCTTCGACACGGTGGTGCTCGACCCGCCGGGGCTGGCCAAGCGGCGCGAGGGGCTGACCACCGCGCTGCGCGCCTACCACGAGCTCAACCTGCGCGCCCTCAAGTGCCTGCGCCCCGAGGGGCTGCTCGTCACCTGCTCGTGCTCCGGCAAGCTGGCGCGCGAGGCCTTCGAGGAGATGGTGCTCTCGGCCGCCGCGGACGCGAAGCGGCCGGTGCAGATCCTCGAGCGGCGCGGCGCGGGGCTCGACCACCCGGTGCTCGGCGGGCCTGCCGGAGACCGAGTACCTCAAGGCGCTCGTCCTCCGCGCCCTGTAGGCGCGGCGGGGGCTGGCCTCAGAGATGCCCAGCTCCTTGCGCAGCCGCTTCACCTGCTTGAAGTACTCGGTGCGGGGGAAGGGCACGTTGAGGATGTGGAAGTCCTTCTTGGACGAGCCCCACGCAGCCGAAGCAGTAGTTGCAGTCCGAGAGGTTGCGGCACAGCACCAGGTAGGCGCTGGTGGTGCAGTTCTCGCTCTGCACGCAGTAGGCGCAGGCGTGGCAGCTCTTGAGTCCACGCAGTGCGAGCAGTTGTTGCACAGCTCGCAGCGGGTGCAGTGGGTGCACTGGTAGCAGCTGTCGCAGTCGCGGCAGAACATGCAGTTCGCGCAGCGCTTGCAGCCCTCGCACGCGTAGGAGCCGGGGTTGCCCGGCGTCCGCCGAGAAGTGCTTGGCGAGCTTCGGGTACTGCTCGAGGAACTCGCGCTTGCTCATGGCGGTCACCTGCCGGCGTGCCGTCGCCTCCTGCTCGAGCACATCCGGTGCGTTCCGCCGCGACCCTCTGTCCTTCACCACGGATGCTCCTTTCACTGGCGGTCCGCGCCGCCGGAGGCCTGGCTCAGTCGCGCCAGCCCGTCGAGATCGATGCCGCGCGCCACCTGCGCACCTCCACGGTGCCCGGGAAGCCGTGGCTGCTCACCGCCACCACGTAGCGGTCGCCGACGAGCAGGTTCGCCTCGGCCAGCCCGTTCGTCGTCGTCGTAGCGCACGAAGCCCACCGCGTCGCTTCCAGAAGATGGGGGCGGTGGGATCGCTCTGCGCGCGGTCGGCGGCCCTCCTGCGCCGCCGCGCGGATGGCCTGCCGCCAGCCTGCTCGCCCAGGGTGGTGTCCACGATGCGCACCGTCACCTCCCGGTCCTCACCGTCGAGGAAGCTGCGCTCCGCCTCGCTGACCGACACCTCGCCGTACCGGCCGGTGGAGCCCTCGTCGCGGACGCGCGTGAAGCCCTCCAGCGTCTCCGGGAGGAAGGGCCGCAGCTCCTCGAAGTGGACGCAGGGGAACGGCGCGCCGAGGCCTCCGCGGACGGCGGCGCCGCGCTCCGGCGTCCTCTTTCCACCAGCGGTGCAGGCGCGAGCCCGCGACGAGGCACGAGCAGAAGCGAGGCCGCCGCGGAAAGGAATTGTCGCGCACGGCGCGATCAAAGGGTATCCCCGGCCCGCGCGCAATGGACCTCTCGAAGCTCAACCCGCCGCAGCGCGAAGCCGTGGTCACCACCGAGGGGCCGCTGCTGGTGCTGGCCGGCGCCGGCTGCGGGCAAGACCCGCGTCATCACCCACCGCATCGTCCACCTGCTCGACAGCCAGGGCGTCCCGGCCCGCAACATCCTGGCGGTGACCTTCACCAACAAGGCCGCCGCGGAGATGAAGGAGCGGGTGGTGCACATGGCCGGGCGCCCGCGCCCAGGGGGTGCTGGTCTGCACCTTCCACGCCTTCGGCGCCGAGGTGCTGCGCGAGGACATCCACCGGCTGGGCTGGCCGAAGAAGTTCGCCATCGCCGACATGGGCGACCAGCTCGCGCTCATCAAGCGGCGCGATGCGCGAGCGGCAGCATCGACGACCGCGCCTTCGACGCGCGCAAGGTGCTCGACCTCATCTCCCGGGCGAAGAACGCGGGCAAGACGCCCGAGCCGCTGGCCGGAGGGGATGGGGGACGACTACGACCTCATCACCCACATGGTCTTCCCGCTCTACCAGCTCGCGCTCAAGGCGCAGGGGGCGGTGGACTTCGACGACCTGATCGTCCTGCCCGTCGCGGCTGCTCCGCGAGCACCCCGAGGCCTGCAGGAGAAGTACACCCGGCGCTTCCGCTACCTGCTGGTGGACGAGTTCCAGGACACCAACCAGCGCCCAGCTGGACCTGCTGATGCTGCTCGCCGGGCGAGCGCGCAACGTCTGCGCGGTGGGCGACGACGACCAGTGCATCTACAGCTGGCGCGGCGCGGAGGTGAGCAACATCCTCGAGCTTCGACCGCTACTTCCCCGGCGGCGAAGGAGGTGCGGCTCGAGCAGAACTACCGCTCGCACGCCAGGTGATCCTCGACGCGGCCAACGCGGTCATCGCGAAGAACCCCGAGCGCAAGGCCAAGCGGATGTGGACCGACCGCAAGGGCGGCGCGCGCATCCAGGTGGTGATCGCGCCCACCGAGGAGGAGGAGGCGCGCTTCGTCGCCCACGAGATCCCCAAGCACGTGGCCGGCGGGCATCCCGCCGGACGAGATCGCGGTGCTCTACCGCACCAACGGCCAGGCCCGCCCGATCGAGGAGGCGCTGCGCGAGAAGCGGCATCCGCTACGAGGTGGTCGGCGGCAGCGAGTTCTTCGACCGGCGCGAGGTGAAGGACGTCATCGCCTACTTCAAGGTGATCGCGAACCCGCAGGACGAGATCATCGCTGCTGCGCATCGTCAACGTGCCGGCGCGCGGCATCGGCGACGTCACCATGGAGCGGCTCGCCGCGCACGCGCGAGCGCGACGGCGTCACGCTCTGGGAGGCGATGGCAGCGCGCCGAGCGAGTGCGAGGACCTGCCCCAGGGCGCGGCCGAGAAGGTGGCGCGAGTTCCTCGCGCTGATCGAGCGCTACCGGCAGGGCTTCGAGCACGGGAACCTCGCCGAGGTCACCCGCGAGCTGCTGGAGGAGATCGGCTTCAAGGACGCGCGCGCGCATCGCTCACCGCGCTCGCCGCCGCGGCCGACCGGAAGCTCAAGTCGGTCGACCAGGTCCTCGCCTCGCTGGAGGCCTTCGAGAAGCGCGAGGGGCAGAAGGCCAGCCTGCTCACCTACCTGAACCGGCTCTCCCTCGACACCCGCCAGGAAGAGGAGGAGGCGCCCGCGGGCCGAAGCGCGCGTCACCCTGATGACCCTGCACGGCGCCAAGGGGCTGGAGTACCGGGTCGGTCTTCCTCATCGGCATGGAGGAGGACCTGATGCCCCACGGGGGCATGCAGGGCGAGGCCCAGAACCTCGAGGAGGAGCGCCGGCTCTGCTACGTGGGCATCACCCGCGCCCGGAGCGTGCTGTACCTGACCCGCGCCGCCACCCGGGTGAAGCGGGGCAAGGAGCTGCCCCGCACCCCCTCCCGCTTCCTCGAGGACATCCCCGCCGAGCTCGTGCGAGCTGCGTGGACCTGGACGCGCCGCGCCCGAGGGCCCCCACCGAGCGAGGAGAAGAACTTCTTCGCCAACCTCAAGGAGCGCTTCAAGGCCCAAGGCAGGCGGGGGAGCGGCCTCGGCCAGACGACGTGGGAGCGCCAACAGCCGGGCGCCTCCCACCGGATCGCGCGGGGTACGCCGATCCGAGCGCCTTGACTTGACCCGCCCGCCTCTAAGACGGTCGCCCTTTCCGGGCCAGCTTGGAAGTTCTCGGGTGGACCGCGGTTCTCTGGCTACAGGCGCTTCGGGCGCCACAAGATTTCTGGAGTTCAAACAATGTCGCAGAGGACCTACAGCGCGAAGCCGACGGACATCAAGCGCGAGTGGCACGTCATCGACGTGTCCGGACAAGGTGCTCGGCCGCGCCGCCAGCCAGATCGCCACCCTGCTCAAGGGCAAGCACAAGCCGATGTACACCCCGTCGATCGACACCGGCGACCACGTCATCGTGATCAACGCCGACAAGGTGAAGGTCACCGGCACCAAGGAGCAGGACAAGATGTACTACCGGCACCCGCGCGCCGGTTTCCCGGGCGCCCTGAAGACCACCAACCTCGCCAAGCTGCGCGCGCGGCACCCCGAGGACATCATCCTCAACGCCGTGCGCCGCATGCTGCCGCGCAACGCGCTGGGCCGGCAGATGATGACCAAGCTCAAGGTCTACGCCGGCGACAAGCACCCGCACGCGGCGCAGAAGCCGGTCGCCGCGCGAGGTCGAGGCGTAAGCGCTCTTCCTTCCCAAGACACGAGAAAGACGACATGGCTACCTGCCACTGACAAGGGTTTCTACGCCACCGGCCGCCGCAAGGAGTCCACCGCGCGCGTGTGGATCAAGCCGGGCACCGGCGTCGTGACTCGTCAACGGCCGCGACGATGGACGAGTACTTCGGCCGCGAGACCTCGAAGATGATCATCAACCAGCCGCTCCAGGTGCTCGAGCAGATGGGCAAGGTCGACATCGACGGTCAACGTGCGCGGCGGCGGCCTCTCGCGGCCAGGCCGGCGCCATCCGCCACGGCCTCTCCCGCGCGCTGTGCGTGCTCAACCCCGAGTTCCGCCCGCCGCTGAAGAAGGCCGGCTTCCTCACCCGCGACGCCCGCGCGGTCGAGCGCAAGAAGTACGGCCAGCCGGGCGCGCGTCGCCGGTTCCAGTTCTCCAAGCGCTAATCCGTCGTTCCGGACTTCGCTGGAGCACCCGCACGGCGGGGGTCCTCTCGGGGGCCTCCGCCGTTGTGTTTTGCGGGCCAGGGCAGGCGCGCGGGCCTCGACGGGCGCCTCGTCTCCGCGGCCGGTTGGACGTGCTAGCATCCCGAGCCATCCATGGAACTCAACGAGATCCTCCAGATCGCGCTGCGCGGCGGTGCCTCCGACATCCACCTGAAGGCGGGCCTGCCGCCCATGTTCCGGGTGGACGGCTCGCTGGTGCCGCTGAAGGACGGCAAGCGCCTGCCGCCCGAGGAGGTGGCGCGCATGGCCTTCGGGATCATGAACGAGTTCCAGAAGGAGAAGTTCAAGCAGAGCAACGAGGTGGACCTGGCCTACGGCGTGCCCGGGCTGGGCCGCTTCCGCGTCAACGTCTTCCAGCAGCGCGGCACCATCGGCGCGGTGCTCCGCGTCATCCCCTTCAAGGTGATGACCATCAAGGAGCTGATGCTGCCGCCAGTCCTGGAGAAGATCGCCTGGAGGAGCGCGGCCTCATCCTCGTCACCGGCACCACGGGCTCGGGCAAGTCCACCACGCTCGCGGCGATGATCGATCACATCAACGCCACCGAGACCAACCACATCATGACGATCGAGGACCCGATCGAGTTCCTCATCCGCGACAAGCGCTCCATCGTGAACCAGCGCGAGGTGGGCGTGGACACGATGTCCTTCGCCCAGGCGCTGAAGAGCGCGCTGCGGCAGGACCCGGACGTCATCCTCGTCGGCGAAATGCGCGACCTCGAGACCATCGAGACCGCGCTCACCGCGGCGGAGACGGGCCACCTGGTGATGTCCACGCTGCACACCCTGGACGCCACGGAGACCATCAACCGCATCATCTCGGCCTTCCCGCCGTACCAGCAGAAGCAGGTGCGCATCCAGCTGGGCGAGCGTGCTCAAGGCGGTGGTGAGCCAGCGCCTGGTGCCGCGCGCCGACGGCAAGGGCCGCGTGGCCGCGGTGGAGATGCTGCAAGCTGCACCGCCCGCGTGAAGGAGCTCATCGAGGACAAGGACCGCACCAAGGAGATCCCGGACGCCATCGCCCAGGGCCTCGACACCTACGGGATGCAGACCTTCGACCAGTCGCTCATGTCACTGGTGCGGCAGGGGCTCGTCACCTACGAGGAGGCCCACCGCCAGGCCACCAACCCGGACGACTTCGCGCTGCGCTTCTCCGGCATCAGCGCCACCTCGGACTCGAAGTGGGACGACTTCGATGGCAGCGGCCCCAAGCCCGTGCCGGGGACGAACCAGTTCGGCCAGAACCAGCAGCCCCAGGCTCCCGCCGCGACTCCGGCTCGTGCGGCGCCCGCGCTCGCCGCGCCCCGTCCGGGGATTCCCGCTCCCGGTGCCGCGCCCCGCCCGGGTGCTCCCGCGGCGGCGTCCGCGTCTCGCACGGGGGTTCCGGCGGTGGCTCCTCGTCCCGCGGCTCCGGCGCCCGCTGCCAAGCCTCCCAGTGGCGACGACGACTTCCAGATCGAGCGCTTCTAAGCCGTCCGAGGACAGTCCGTGCAGGAGGGGGGGGCCGTCGGGCACGGTCTTCGGCAACTTGTACAGTAAGTGGACAAGTTCGAGAGCAGTGCGACCGGGAGGCCTGGCGCGTATATCCGGGCCTCCATCGCCGCAATCCTTGCGGCGGCAGGTATCGCGCCGCACCTCTTGCAGGCCCCCTCGTGGGGGTCGCTGGAGGCGCAGGCGGTGGAACGGTGCTTGCTCTTCAGTGCGTCCGCGGCGGTGAGGCCGCAGAGAGAACCTGACGATGACCCCCGAGCCCCCCAAACCCCCCGTGGTGCGCAACCGATGGTGGCACGCGCTGCTGTTCGTGGTGCTGCTGGCGCTGGGCTACCAGATGCTGGAGCGCGTGGAGCGCCCCTCGTTCGCGTACACCGAGTTTCGCGAGGCCCTGGCCACGGGTCAGGTGCGAGAGGTGACCGTCTCTCCCGAGCGAATCAGCGGAAAGCTGACGCCCGAGAAGGAGGGGGCGGAGCCGCGCGCCTTCTCCGTCATCCGGGTGGATGACCCGGAGCTGACGCGCGAGCTGCTGGCGCACAAGGTGAAGGTGACGGGGTCGGTGCCGGGCAACCCGTGGCTGCACCTCGGGCTGTGGCTGCTGCCGCTGGGGCTCGTCTTCCTGCTGATGCGGGTGCAGTCGTCGGCGGGGACGGGCGGGCCCGGGGGCTACATGTCCGTGGGGCGCAGCAAGGCGAAGGTGTACGTGGAGAAGTCCATCCCCGTGCGCTTCTCCGACGTGGCGGGCGTGGACGAGGCCAAGGGCGAGCTGCAGGAGGTCATCGAGTTCCTGCGCTCGCCGGACAAGTTCACCCGGATGGGGGGCAAGGTACCCAAGGGCATCCTCCTGGTGGGCCCGCCGGGCACGGGCAAGACGCTGCTGGCGCGGGCGGTGGCGGGCGAGGCCAAGGTCCCCTTCTTCAGCATGAGCGGCTCGGAGTTCGTGGAGATGTTCGTGGGCGTCGGCGCCGCGCGGGTGCGCGACCTGTTCGCCCAGGCGCACCAGAAGGCGCCGTGCATCATCTTCATCGACGAGCTGGACGCGCTCGGGAAGGTGCGCGGCACGGGGCCCAACGCGCACGAGGAGCGCGAGCAGACGCTCAATCAGCTCCTGGTGGAGCTGGACGGGTTCGACCCGCGCGTGGGTGTCATCCTGATGGCGGCGACGAACCGGGCGGAGATACTGGACCCGGCGCTGCTGCGCGCCGGGCGCTTCGATCGGCACGTGCGGGTGGACCGGCCGGACCGGGCGGGGCGGCTGGCCATCCTGAAGGTGCACGCGCGCAAGATGCCCCTGGAGGCCGAGAAGGACCTGGAGTTCGTGGCGGCGATGACGGTGGGGGCGGTGGGCGCGGACCTGGCCAACATCCTCAACGAGGCGGTGCTGCTGGCGGTGCGTCGGCAGAAGCAGACGGTGGGGCGCGCCGAGCTGGAGGAGGCGGTGGAGCGGGTGGTGGCGGGCCCGGAGAAGCGCAACCTCGTGCTGTCGCCCCTGGAGCGCGAGCGCGTGGCGCACCATGAGATGGGCCATGCGCTGACGAGCGCCGTGCTCGCGTCGGGCCAGACGGTGAAGAAGATCTCCATCATCCCGCGGGGGATTGGCGCGCTGGGGTACACGCTGCAACTGCCCACGGAGGACCGCTACATGATGACGCGCGGCGAGCTGGAGGCGCGCATCGCCGTGCTGCTGGGAGGCCGGGTGGCCGAGGAGCTCGTCTACGGGGAAGTCTCCACCGGGGCGCAGGACGACCTGCTGAAGGCCACGGACATCGCCCGGAGCATGGTGAAGGGGTACGGGATGAGCGACTCGCTGGGCCCGGTGACGTTCGACCTGGAGCGCCGCTCGCCGCTGTACGACGGGAGCCTGCCGGGCGCGCGCGGCGACTACAGCGAGGAGCTGGCGCGGCGCATCGACCAGGAGATTCGAGGACTCCTGGACTCGCAGCACGCGAGGGTGACGCGGGTGCTCAGCGAGCGCATCGAGCTGCTCCGGACCGGGGCGGCGCGGCTGCTCTCCCAGGAGGTGATGTCGGGGGAGGAACTGGCCGCGCTGGTGGCCTCGACGGAGGGCGGGGAGGGGAAGACTCCGGGCTCCAGACAGGACGCCGCGTAGCACCCCTCTCCCGGGGAGGCGGGAGCCTACGCCTCCTCGTCCCCAAGCTGTGCCCGCAGGCGCGTGAGCCGCTGGGGCCCGATGAGCCCCTCCTTCGCGAGCACCTGCAGGAACTCCACGGTGGCGCGCAGGCCGGCTTCCATCTCGGCCTCGGGCTTGTCGGCGATCTCCGACTCGAAGAGCGCCTCCATGTGCTCGGGGTTGATGGGGGTGGGCCCCTCGCCCCAGGCGATGTTCACCAGGGCCCGGGCGATGCGCGCACGCACGTCCCGCTCGGTCTCGTCCTTGCTCGCCTTCTCGAAGCCGTAGATGAGGGCGTCCACCTGCTCGCGGGTGAGGGCGGCCAGGGCGGGCACCTCTCCGAGCGTCTCCTCCACGTACGAGCGGTCGAAGGCCTCCATCTCCTCCTCGTAGCCGAAGGCCTCCTCCAGGAGGATGGAGGCGATGAAGGCATCCGTCTCGTCGGGGGTGGCCCCCTCGGCACCGAGGGCCTCCCGGGCCTTGGCGGTGGCGGTGGAGAGCGCCGGGTCCTCGGCGATGGCGCGCGTGGCGGCGTAGGAGGCCAGGAAGACGACCGCCGCCTCGGCATCCGAGGAGAGGTGGCGCTTGCCCTTGCCGCCCAGCAGGTCATTGCGCTTGTCGGGGTGGGCGGCGGCGGTCTCGGCGAAGAGCCGCTCTTCGGGCTCGAGCGGCTCGCCGTTCTTCTCCTTCAGGAGCGTCTCGCGGGCGGCTTCGGGGCTGAGGTAGCGGGCGATGAGGGGGTGCATGCCGCGCCTGTTACCACATGCTAGAGAGCAGGCGATGGACTCCGAGGATGCCACCCCCGAGGAAGTCAGGCGCGCGACGGACGCGTGCCTGCGACTGTTGGCCGTCCGGGGCCGCAGCCGGCACGAATTGCTGACGGCGCTCGAGCGCAAGGGCTTCTCCGAGCCGGTGCGCACCGCCGCGCTGGCGCAGGTCCAGGGCTGGGGCTACCTGGACGACGAGCGCTTCGCCCGGGAGCGGGCGGCGGTGCTGCTGCAGCGGGGCAGGTACGGCCCCCAGGCGGTGCAGCAGCGGCTGCGGGCCCATGGGCTGAGCCGAGAGCAGGCCCAGGCGGCGGTGGCCTCGGCCAGCGACACGGTGGAGTTCGACGCGGAGGCCGCCGCGCGCCAGGTGCTGGAGCAGCGGGGGTTGTCGGGCCGGAAGCTGGAGCCCAAGGAGTACGCGCGGGCCGGCCGTCTCCTGGTCAGCCGGGGCTTCTCCGAAGACGTCATCCAGCGGGTACTTGGTGACGCGACGCTGGAACCTTCCGGTCCGGACGATTAGCTTGCTTCCCTACCCATGCGTCTCCTTCGAGCTGTCTGCCTGACTGCCCTCCTGTCCGCCGCCGGCTGCGCGGCCCTCTCCGCCGGCCAGCCTGGGGATCCCGACTACGGTACCGATGCCGAGGCCAACCTCCGCCTGGGCGACGAGGCCCTGGATCGGAAGGACTTCTTCCAGGCCGAGAAGTACTTCGAGCACGTCCGGACCAAGTACCCCTACCTCGATGCGGCCAACGAGGCCGAGTTGAAGCTGGCGGACCTCGACTTCGCCCAGGAGAAGTACGCCGAGGCGCGCGAGAAGTACCAGTCCTTCATCAAGCTCCACCCCACGCACGCCCGGGTGGACTACGCCGCGTACCAGATGGCCCTCAGCCACTTCCAGGACATCCCCTCGGACTTCTTCCTCCTGCCTCCCTCGACGCAGAAGGACCAGACCGAGGTGCAGGCCGCGTTGCGCTCGCTCAATGAGTTCATCCGCCAGTACCCCGAGTCCGAGTACACCCCCGAGGCGAAGCAGAAGTTGGAGGAGACGCGCCAGCGGCTGGCCGAGCACGAGATGTACGTGGCCAGGTTCTACGCCAAGCGCGAGCGCTGGAAGGCCGTGGCGCAGCGGCTGGAGGGGCTGCTGAAGGAGTATCCGGGCACCTCGCTCGAGGAGGATGCCCTCTTCGACCTGCACGACGCCTATGTGCGGCTCAATGACACCGAGCGTGCGAGGCAGACGTTGCAGCGGATCATCGAGCGCCTTCCGGGGACGCCCGCCGCGGAGCGCGCCCGGCGTCTGATGGGCTCGTGAGGAGCACCGAGGACTGGAGCCGGCTGGGCGGTGTGCTCATCGCCCTGCTGGCCGTCGGGGTCGCACTGACGGTGCTGATGCCACGCCTGTTGGGGATGGCGGCCGGGCCGGAAGCGGAGATCATCACCGCGCTCAAGAGCTCCGAGCGGGACGGGCTGGAGCTGGCCATCCCCGGGGCGGGAGCGCCGCTCATCTCCCAGCAGCACCACTTCGCGCGCATCACCGTCAGCGTGGAGCCGGGGGGCCAGCGCGCCGTGGCCTCGGCCACCCTGGACTTCTCGGGCCGGCTGGGGCGCACCGAGGTCAGCTCCCTGGGCGTGGAGCAGGTGCCCTTCGTCCTCCGGGGGCGGCAGTGGGTGCCGGAAGGACTGGCCGCGCCCCGGCTGGCGGCGGTGGTGGGCGCGCTGGAGGCCCGGCGCCGGGCGCTGGAGGCAGGGGAGCGGAAAACCCTCATGGCGCTTCGGGCTCCGGGGGCGCAGGGCGACCCGGGAGGGGAGGCGGAGCTGGACAAGGTGCTGGCGCTCCAGCGGCGCCGCTACCAGGCGCAGGCGTGGTACCTGCGACTCGAACGGGACGAGGCGGTGGCGACCGAGGAGTGGCGGTTGGAGGGGGATCTTCCCTCCCGGCCCGTGGATGATCGGGGTCAGCGCCGGCTCTCGTTGATTCGTAGCGGGGAGGAATTCTTGTTTTCGCCCGGTCTCATGTAGGCTAGGCGCGGTTCTCAGCAGGGCTCGGCTGAGGTGGGGCGGAGGAGTGGCGAGGGGAAGCTGAGCGCCATGGCAACACTCATCATCTCGAGGTCGTAGCACCGTGAGCACTCCGAGCGGATCGGCGGCAAGGGCGTACGCGCTCAAGTTCATCTCCGGCAAGTACCAGGGTGGTGAGTTCCCCCTGAAGGCGGAGCGGCAGATCGTCATCGGTCGTTCGAGCGAGCTCGACATGGTGCTCGTCGAGGACATGGTGTCGCGCAAGCACGCGCGCATCATCGTCAACGGGGCCGGTCAGATCTCCATCGAGGACCTGGGCTCGACCAACGGCACCTTCGTCAATGGCGAGAAGGTGAAGCAGGCGACGCTGAAGGAAGGGGACCGCATCCTCATCGGGACCTCCATCCTCAAGCTCATCCAGCAGGGCGCCGGCGTTGGCGAGGTCGACGACGCCATGGCCAAGCAGAAGCTGGAGGAGGCGGCGGCGGCCCAGGCGGCACGTACCTCGACGAAGGCCTCGTCCATGACGGGGAAGATCGAGGAGATTCCGCTGCCCGACCTGCTCCAGCTCTTCCACACGTCCAAGAAGAACGGCGTGCTGGTGGTGAGCAACGAGCACGAGGGACGCATCTACCTGCGCCAGGGCCGCGTGTACTACGCGGTCATCGACGACAACCACAACCTGGGGCCGCAGAAGAGCTTCAACCGCATCGTCACCTGGGAGCAGGGCGACTTCGAGCTGCGTCCGGCCGATCCCCAGGAGTTCATGGTGGAGATGGACTCGTCCACCGAGGCGCTGCTGATGGACGCGCTGCGCCAGCTCGACGAGTACAAGCGCATCCAGAAGGACCTGCCGGCGTTCGCCACCCAGCTCACGCTGGCCATGCCGATGACGGCGCCGCTGCGCGAGCTGTCGCCGGAGCTGCTGGACGTGCTGCAGCTCGTGCACAACTACGGCTCGCTGGGTGGGGTGCTGGACCACTCGGAGCAGGACGACGTCCAGGCGGCCGAGGCGGTGCTGCAGCTCCTCAAGCGCGAGTACGTGCGCTCCATCTGAGTCCCTTCAACACCCGTCACCCGAAGTCATGAGGTCTACCGTGTCCGAAGAGCAGAAGCCGCGCCGGCTCACCGAGCTGGCGCACTGTGCGGGTTGAGCGGCCAAGATCCGGGCCGCGGACCTGGCGCAGGTTCTGCGCCAATTGAAGACTTCGAAGGACACGAGGGCGCTGGTGGGCTTCAACACCAACGATGATGCGGCCGTGTATCGCGTGGCGCCGGGGATGGCGCTGGTGAGCACGGTGGATTTCTTCCCACCGGTGGTGGACGACCCGTTCCAGTTCGGGGCCATCGCGGCGGCGAATGCGCTGTCGGACATCTACGCCATGGGCGCGAAGCCGCTGTTCGCGCTCAACCTGGTCGGCTTCCCGAAGGACCAGCCGATGGATGTGCTGTCGAAGATTCTCGCGGGCGGCCAGTCGAAGGCGGACGAGGCGGGCATCCCCATCCTGGGCGGGCACTCGGTGCAGGACCCCGAGCCCAAGTACGGGCTGGCGGTGACGGGTCAGGTGCACCCGAAGAAGGTGCTGACCAACGCCGGGGCGAAGCCGGGCGACGTGCTGCTGCTGACCAAGCCGCTGGGCTCGGGCATCGCCACCACGGCCATCAAGCGCGGGCTGGCCTCCGAGGAGCTGACGGAGCGCGTGGTGGAGCTGATGTCCGCGCTCAACAAGCGGGCCGGCGAGGTGTTCGCCTCGGGCAAGTTCAAGGTGAACGCCCTCACGGACGTGACGGGTTACGGCCTGCTGGGACACCTGCTGGAGATGATGACGGGCGCCAAGGCGAAGGCCTTCCTGGACCTGGAGCGCATCCCCATCATCTCGGAGGTGCCGACGCTGGCACAGCAGGGCGTGGTGCCCGGCGGGACGAAGTCCAACCTCGCCCACGTGGCCAAGAAGGTGCGCTTCCCCAAGGGGCTGCCCGAGGACATCCAGTGGGTGCTCGCCGACGCGCAGACCAACGGGGGCCTGCTGGCCTCGGTGCCGGCGCGTGACGCGGCCAAGGCCATCCGTGCCCTGGAGCGGGCCGGTGTGTTCGTTGCCCTCATTGGCGAGGTGGGCGAGGGCCGGCCCGGCATCGAGGTTGTCGGCTAGCGCTCACTCCTCGCCGTGCTCGTGACGGTGGTGTGCGTCCGACACGTGCGAGTGCTCGTGCGTGAGGGGCTCGTGCCGGTGCGGGTGGCTGTGGGGCTCGGCGACCGGGCCCTCGTGCGCGTGCTGGTGGTGCGCGTCGTGGACGTGCAGGTGCTCGTGCTCCATCACTCCGTGGGTGTGGACGTGGGCATGACGCTCGCGCAGGAGCAGGACGACGCCCGCTATCATCAATCCGCCCGCCAGTGACTCCATCCACCCGAGCCGCTCGTGCAGCAGGGGAATGGCCGCCAGGGCTCCGATGAAGGGCGCGGTGGCGAAGTACGCCGCCTCGCGTGCCGCGCCCAGGTAGCGCAGGGCATACGTGTCGAGCACGATGCTCACCCCGTAGCTCGCGCACCCCAGCACGAGTGCCGCGGCCAGCACCGGGAGGGCGGGGAAGTGCTGGCCGGTGAGGAGCGCGAGGAGCGAGCGTACACGTACCGGCTCCGAGCCCCTTCACCCGCACGAGGGACGACCGGATCCTTCAGGGAGAGCCGCTGGGTGAGGTTGTTGTCCACGGCCCAGGCCAGGCACGCGCCGGCCAGTGAGAGCACGCCGAGCACGTCCCCGCGCACCTCGCCTGCCTGGATGCCCAGCACCATCGCTCCCGTGAGGACGAGGCCGGCCGCCAGGGCCGCCGAGCGCCCCAGGTGCTCGCCGAAGACGAACAGCGCCAGGAGGATGGTGAAGGGCCCCTCCAGGTTGAGCAGCAGGGAGGCCGCCATCCCCGACAGCCGGCCGAGCCCCACCAGCATCAGCACCGGGCCGAGGATGCCGCCACAGAGGATGATCCCGGCCAGCAGCGGCACGTCCCCTCCACGCAGGCGGGCCTCTCGCACGGGTTGCTTCCCCCTCGCAGCAGCCCCGCCAGGAGACCGAAGAGGGACAGGCCGAGCCCTCCTCCCAGGTAGAGGAGCGAGGCGAGCACCAGTGGGCCGCTCGTGGGCAGCAGGAGCTTGGAGAGCGGTGCGCTCAATCCGAAGAGCGTGGCGGCTCCCAACCCCATCAACGCTCCCTTCACCTCCGCCGGCATGGCCATGGTGGACTCCTCGCGCGAGGGCAACGGCCGACTCGCTACTATTGACGATAGTAGGGCGCGGACAGTACACCTGCAGTATGACTAAGCGGGTGTGGGAGCCGCTGGGCACGCTGGAGTCGGCCGTGATGGACGTCGTCTGGGAGCGGGGCGCTCCGGTGACGGCCCGCGAGGTGTGTGACCGGATGACCGGCGTCCAGGAGCGGGCCTACACCACCATCATGACCACGATGGACCGGCTCCACCGCAAGGGGATGCTCGTGCGCCAGCGGGATGGCGTCGCCTGGCGCTATGCGCCCGCCCTGAGCCGGGCCGAGTTCGAGAAGGCGCTCGCGGACGGATTGGCCGAGGAGATCCTCCAGATGCACACGGAGGCCGCGCTCTCGGCCTTCGTGGACGCCGCGGCCCGGGTCGACGAGTCGCTGCTCGACCGGCTGGCCCAGCTCATCGCCCAGCGGAAGGGACGCGGGTGATGAGCCTCCTCGCCTTCCTTCTGGAGTGGGTCGCGGTGGGGGCCCTCGTCTCGACAGGGGTCTCGCTCCTCACGGTGCTCGTCGCCCGCTCCTCGATGAGCCTGGTCCCGAGGCTCTCCCCGGCGCTGCGGGCGGACCTGACCTTCCTGCTCGGAATGTTGCCCTCGGGCATCTCCCTGGCGGTGCTGGTCGCCACGGCGGCTCCCTCTGTCGCCGGAGTGCTCGGACTGGCGGAGGACCACTGCTTCCATCATGGGCAACACCTCCACCTGTGCGTGGTGCATGCCGGCGCTCCGCGTCCCGTGCTGGCCATGGTGGGCGCGGTCTGGCTCGCCCTGTTCCTCTACCGGGCGGGTGCGCTCGCCTGGAGCTCCGCGACGCTGGGCGCGCGGCTGTCCGCCCTGGAGCGGCTCGGCACCCGGCGTCCGGGCGAGTTCCCCATCATCGTCCTCCCCGGCGCGCCGAACCTGTGTCACGCCACCGGACTCCTGCGCCGGCGCATCCTCCTGTCGGCCAGCCTGTCCGAGGCGCTCTCCCCGCGGGAGCTGCGCTCGGCCCTGGCTCACGAGGCGGCCCACCTCCACCGGAGGGATCCGCTGGCTGGGATGCTGCTCGCGGTGGCCGGGCTGTGGGGGCCGCCCTTCCTGGCCCGCTACCTCCTCGAGACCTGGAGGGTGGCCGCGGAGGAGGCCTGTGACGCGGTGGCCGCGCGCCGGGTGGGGGATGGGGGCCTCGTGGCCGAGGCCCTGGTCAAGGTCGCGCGCCTGCGGCAGCGGGCGGTGCATGTGACCGGGGGCGCACCGGCTTTTGGCGAGCTGGCCCTGGAGCGCCGCGTCCGGCTCCTGCTCGAGGGGGGCGGACGGGCCTCGGCCTCCGCGCGCGCCCTGGTGGTCACCGGTATTACGGGGGCCGCGGGGCTCTTCCTGGCACTCGCTCATGCCGACTTCCTCCACCATGTGGTGGAGACGTTCCTCCACCAACTCTTCTGAACCGAGGCTCCCTCGTGCGCGCTCCGGGACGGCTCCTGTCGCTGGCTACTATCAGTAGTAGTACCTGCCTCCTGCTGCTGGCCTCCGTCGGGGCTTCCGCGCAGCCCGCGCTCACCGAGCAGGAGTATGTGGAGCGGGTGCTCGCCGCGGGCCTCGACGCGCGGGTGGCCGAGGGGGAGGCCGCGCTGGGCCGGGCCGAAGCCGTGGGGGTCGGACGTTGGTCCAACCCCGTCCTCGAGTGGCAGCGCGAGACTGTTGGCCTCGAAGGTGGCGAGAGAGAGACGCAGGACATCGTGACGGCCGCGATGCCGCTGGTGCTCTCCGGTCGGCTGCGGCTGGCGGCGGAGTCCGCCGGGCAGGGGGCACGGGCCGCCGAGGCGCGCCGGGACTTCGCCCGCCTGAAGCTGTGGAACGAGGCGACGCGGGCTTTCTCGTCGGCGCTCGGGGCCCAGGCTCGCCGGGCCATCCTCGAGGATTCGCTCTCGGCCCTGCGGCGCCTGGAGTCGGCCATCGCGGCCCGGGAGAAGGCGGGCGAGGTCGCGGGGTACCATCATTTGCGCGTCTCCATCGAGGCGGCGACGGTGGAGGATCTGCTGCTCGGCGCGGCGCTGGACGAGCGGAAGCAGAAGGCCGAGGCGCTGCGCCTGCTCCCGCCGGGCTCCGGGCCGCTGCCGTCGCTCCAGGGGGCTTCGAGGGCGGAGCGACCGCTGCCTCCTCGGGAGGAGGTGCTGTCTGCGCTCGAAGCCAGGCCGGATGTTCGGGCGTTGGAGCTGGAGGCGCGGAGCGCGGAGCTGGCCCGCCGGGCGGCGGCGCGGAGCTGGATTCCCGAGCCCACCGTCAACGCGGGCGCGAAGCTCATCGATGTGGGCCAGCGGGACGCGGCGGGCTACGTGGTGGGGCTCGCGCTGCCCCTGCCCATCTTCCAGCACGGTCAGGGCGAGGCGGCCCGGGCGGAGGCGCGCCGCGTGCTCGCCGAGTCACGACGCGCCGCCCTCCTGCACTCCGCGCGCATCCACCTCGCCGCCGCCTACGACGAGGTGACGGGACGCAGGGAGCGACTGGCACGTCACCGTGCCACCGTGCTCGAGCGCACCGAGGAACTGCGCCGTGTCGCCGAGGCCGCCTACCGGGGGGGGAACGCGGACCTGCTCGATCTGGTGGATGCCGAGCGTGCCTCCCGTGAGGCGCGGCTGGCGGCCGTCGAACTCTCCGTCGCCGCCATCGAGGCGGAAGCGGATCTCCTTCTTCTCGCGGGCGCCCCGGTGGGCGTCGAGCCGCGGAGCACCCCACGATGAACCGTTCCTGCCTCTCCCTTCTCGTCCTCGCGTGCCTCCTGGGCGCCTGCAAGCAGCGCGGGTCCTCCCACGAGGGCGAGGGCGCGCACTCGCACGGCCAGGAACAGGGCCACGAGCACGGGGGCTCGGCCTCCGCGGAGCCGGAGCGCCCGGGCCTGTCCGTCACCGTCTACCAGAGCGGGCTGGAGCTCTTCATGGAGTACCCCGCGCTCGTGGTGGGGCAGCCCTCGCCGCTGGTGGCGCACTTCACCGATGCGCGGCAACCCGGAGGGCTTCCAGGTGGTGACGAAGGGCCGGGTCACCGCGACGCTGCGCCACGCGGACGGCACGGAGGAGCGCTTCGTGGCGGACAAGCTGCTGCGCGACGGCATCTTCAAGCCGGTGGTGACGCCCACGCGGGCGGGCGAGGCCACGCTCACGCTGGTGCTGGAGGGCGAGCAGGTCGTCGGGCACGGTGGAGGCGGGCAAGGTGCACCGTGTACCCCACGATGGAGGCGGCCATTGCCGCGGCACCGCCGGAGGAGGGGGGCGAGGCCACCGTTCCCTTCCTCAAGGAGCAGCAGTGGAAGACGCGGTACGCGACGGCGCCGGCCGAGGTGCGCGTGCTGCAGGGCGGCGTCGCGCGCCAACGGTGAGCTCAAGCCGGTGGCCGGGCAGGCCGCGGAGCTGTCCGCGCCGGTGGCCGGGCGCATCCCCGTGGGCGGGCCCGGTGCCGTACCTGGGCCAGCCGGTGAAGAAGGGCGAGGTGCTCGTGCGGCTGGTCGCCCACCACCGGTGGCAGCGGCACGGACCTGGCCTCGGTGGAGCTGGAGGTGAGCCGGGCCCGGGCCGAGCTGGGGCTGGCCGAGCGCGAGGTCAAGCGGGCCGAGGAGCTGCTCGCGGCGCGAGGCCATTCCCGAGAAGCAGCTCGACGAGGCGCGGGTGGCCCGCGAGGTGGCGGCGGCGCGGGTGTCGGCGGCCGAGCGCCAGCGCGCGACTCTACCGCGGCACCCAGAGTGGAGCGGCGAGGGCAGCGGCGGGGCGGCCTTCGAGCTGCGCTCGCCCGTGGACGGCGTGGTGTCCTTCGCGGACGTGATGCCCGGGCGCGGTGGTGGAGGCGGGCGCGCGGCTCGTCTCGGTCGTCAACGCCGAGCGGCTGTGGCTGGAGGCGCAGGTGTACGAGGCGGACGCGCCGCGGGTGCGAGCGCTCGCCGGGGGCGAGCTTCACGGTGGCCGGCTTCGAGCAGGAGTTCATCGGTGGACGAGAAGACGCGGCCGGCGGGTCGCGGTGGGCGCGGTGGTGGACCGGGCCACGCGCACCGTGCCGGTCATCTTCGAGCTGCCCAACCCCGACGGCGCGCTCAAGCCGGGGATGTTCGCCAAGGTGACGCTCTTCACCGGGCGAGACGGTGCGCGGGGTGGCCATTCCCGAGTCCGCCCTCGTGGACGACAACGGCAAGCCCACCGTCTTCGTCATGGAGGGGGGCGAGTCCTTCTTCAAGCGGGCCGTGCGCACGGGCGTGCGCTCCGGAGGCTACGTGCAGGTGCTGGAGGGCGTGAAGGAGGGCGAGCGCGTCGTCTCGCGCGGCGCCTACGAGATCAAGCTGTCCACCGCGACGGGCGCCATCCCCGAGCACGGCCACACGCACTGAGGGCGGGGGAACGCACGCATGAACCGCCTCATTCGCTGGTCCATCGACAACCGACTGCTGGTCGTCGCCGCCTCGCTCCTGCTGCTCGTGCTCGGGCTGGACACCGCGCGGCAGATGCCGGTGGACGTCTTCCCGGACCTCACCGCGCCCACCGTCACCGTCCTCACCGAGGCGCACGGGCTGGCGCCCGAGGAGGTGGAGACGCTCGTCACCTTCCCCATCGAGACGGCGGTGAACGGCGCCACCGGCGTGCGCCGGGTGCGCTCGGCCTCGGGCGTGGGCATCTCCATCGTCTGGGTGGAGTTCGACTGGGGCACGGACATCTACGTCGCCCGGCAGGTCGTGAACGAGAAGCTGCAGCTGGTGGCCGCGCAGCTCCCGCCGGACGTGCCGCCGCCGACGATGGCGCCCATCTCCTCGGTGATGGGGGAGATCCTCTTCCTCTCCGTCGCCTGGGACCGAAGCGCGCTGGCGCCGGACGCGGCGGGCCGCGAGGCGCAGATGATGGAGGCGCGCGGCGTGGCGGACTGGGTGCTGCGCAAGCGGCTGCTGTCCGTGCCGGGCGTCTCCCAGGTGGTGCCCATCGGCGGCGGCGTGAAGCAGTACCAGGTGCTGCTGCGGCCCGAGGCGCTGCAGGCGCTCGACGTCAGCTTCGAGCAGGTGGCGCACGCGCTGCGGACGACGAACCAGAACGCCTCGGGCGGCTTCTACGTGGAGGGGGGCCAGGAGTACCTGCTGCGCGCGGTGGGGCGCGCGCGGAGCGTGGAGGACCTGGCCAACACGGTGGTGACGGTGCGCGGGGGCCAGCCCATCACGGTGGGGCAGGTGGCGGACGTGCGGGTGGGGCCGCAAGCTCAAGCGCGGCGAGGGCAGCGCCAACGGCGAGCCCGGCCGTCATCCTCGCGGTGATGAAGCAGCCGGACGCCAACACGCTGGAGCTCACGCAGCGGCTGGACGCGGTGCTGGACGAGCTCCAGCCCACGCTGCCCGCAGGGGCTGACGGTCGACCGGCACATCTTCCGGCAGTCGGACTTCATCTCGGTGGCGGTGAGCAACGTGTCGGTGGCGCTGCGGGACGGCGCCATCCTCGTGGCCGATCATCCTGCTGCGTCTTCCTGATGAACCTGCGCGCCACGCTCATCTCGCTGGCGGCCATCCCCCTGTCGCTGGTGGTGGCGGTGCTGGTGCTCAAGGCGTTCGGGCGTCACGCTCAACACGATGACCATCGGCGGGCTGACGATCGCCATCGGCGCGCTGGTGGACGACGCCATCATCGACGTGGAGAACGTCTTCCGGCGCCTGAGGGAGAACGCGCACCTGCCGGAGGACCAGCGCCTGCCGGCCACTCGAGGTCATCTACCGGGCCTCGCGTGGAGGTGCGCACCTCCATCGTCTTCGCCACCCTCATCATCATCCTGGTCTTCCTCCCGCTCTTCTTCCTGTCGGGGCTGGAGGGGCGGATGCTCGCGCCGCTGGGGCTGGCCTACATCGTGGCCATCGCCGCCTCGCTGCTCGTGGCGGTGACGCTGACGCCGGCGCTCTGCGCGTACCTGCTGCCGCGGGCCAAGGCGCTGGGCGCGGAGGAGGGGCCGGCTGCTGCGCTGGCTGAAGGCGCGCTACGAGCCGCTGCTGCGGCTGGGCGCTGGCGCGGCCGCGGGCGGTGCTCGGCGGGCGCGGCGCTGGCGCTGGTGGCGCGCGCTGGCGCGTCGTCCCGTTCCTGGGGCGCTCCTTCCTGCCCGAGTTCAACGAGGGCACGCTCACCCTCAACGTCGTCACCCTGCCGGGCACCTCGCTGGAGGAGTCGGACCGGCTGGGCCGGCGGGTGGAGCAGGCGCTGCTCGCCTTCCCCGAGGTGGTCGTCCACCTCCCGACGCACGGGCCGCGCCGAGCTGGACGAGCACGCCCAGGACGTGAACGCGGCGGAGCTCGACGTGCGGCCTGGACTTCTCGAAGGGCGAGCGCAGCAAGGAGGAGCTGCTCGCGGCGCTGCGCCAGGCGCTGGCGCAGGTGCCCGGGCGCGGTGGTCACCATCGGCCAGCCGCTCTCGCCACCGCATCGACCACATGCTGTCGGGCACGCGCGCCAACATCGCGCTGAAGCTCTTCGGCGACGACCTGGACAAGCTGCGCGCGCTGGCCGAGCAGGTGAAGAAGGTCGCCGAGGGGACGCCGGGCGCGGTGGACGTGGCCATCGAGCAGCAGGTGGACATCCCGGAGCTGGAGATCCGCACGGACCGGGACGCGGTGGCGCGCTACGGGCTCACCACGGGCGAGGTGGCCGAGGCGGTGGAGCGCGCCTTCGCCGGGGAGACGGTGGGCACGGTGCTGGAGGGGCAGCGCACGGTGGAGCTGGTGGTGCGGCTGGACGACGCCTCGCGGGCGGACCTGGAGGCGCATCGCGTCCACGCCCATCGACACGCCGGCGGGGCCGCGCATCCCGCTGAAGATGCTGGCGACGCTCGTCGCGCGAGACGGGCCCCAACACCATCAGCCGCGAGGACGTGCAGCGCAAGATGGTGGTGCAGGCCAACGTGGCGGGGCGGGACCTGTCCGCGGTGGTGGAGGACCTGAAGACGCGCATCGGCCAGCGAGGTGCCGCTGCCCGAGGGCTACTACGTCGTCTACGGCGGCCAGTTCGAGAGCGCCGAGGAGGCCACCCGCACCATCGCGCTGCTCACGCGTGGTGGTGGTGGTGGGCATCTTCCTGCTGCTGGTGGTGGCCTTCGGCTCGGTGCGCAACGCGCTGCTCACGCTCATCAACCTGCCGCTGGCGCTCATCGGCGGCGTGCTGGCGGTGGCGCTCACCTCGGGCGTGGTGAGCGTCGCCTCGCTGGTGGGCTTCATCACCCTGTTCGGCATCGCCACGCGCAACGGCATCATGATGGTGAGCCACTTCGAGCACCTGATGGCGCAGGAGGGGAAGAGCCTGCCCGAGGCGGTGGTGCAGGGCTCGCTGGAGCGGCTCGCGCCCATCCTGATGACGGCGCTGTCGCGCGGGGCTGGCGCTGGTGCCGCTGGTGCTCGCCGGGCGACGAGCCGGGCAACGAGATCCAGGCGCCCATGGGCGTGGTCATCCTCGGGCGGGCTGCTCTCCTCCACCTTCCTCAACATGCTGGTGGTGCCGGTGCTCTTCCGGCTCTTCGGCCGGCCACCCGAGAAGGCGCCCGCGGGCGGTTGAGGGGAGGTCCAAGTACGGACCCTCCGTGCGCTGCACGTTGATTTGGAGCCCGGAAATGCTGGACCGGGCACGTCTCCGGGTGTTTGCGTCCCCTCCGTGACGGGCTCGACGACGAACGGAGAGGGCAGTGTGGCGGCGGAGAGTGGCGAGCAGGTGGCGGTCCCCCGCGAGCCGCTGGGGCGTCTCTTCCTGCGCTTCCTCCACTTCGGCTTGCTCGCCTGGGGAGGGCCGGTGGCGCAGATCGCGATGATCCGCCACGACCTGGTCGAGAAGGAGAAGTGGGTGACGCGCGAGCACTTCAACCGGGCGCTCGCGGTGTACCAGGTGCTGCCGGGCCCCGAGGCGCACGAGTTGTGCGTCTACTTCGGGATGCTCTCGCGCGGCCGGGTGGGCGGCCTGCTGGCGGGGCTCGGGTTCATGCTGCCGGGCTTCGTCCTGATGCTCGGCCTCTCGTGGCTCTACCTCCGTTACGGTCTGGGCTCGCCACGGTGGGTGGCCGTGTTCGGTGCCGTCCAGTCGGCGGTGGCGGCGCTCATCGTCCGCGCGGTGGTGCGCATCGGGCAGCACATCCTTTTGGACCGCTGGTTGTGGGCGGTGGCCGTGCTCGCCGCGCTCGCGCAGGGGGCGGGGGTGCACTTCGGCTTCTCGCTCGTGGCCGCGGGCCTCATCGTCATGCTGGCGAAGAAGGGTCTGCGGCTGCCCGCCATGGCGCTCATCGGGGCTGGCGCGGTGGCCGCGGTCGTCCTCCTGGTCCTCCACGGCTTCGCTCCCATGGGGGCGGGAGGCGCGGAGGTGGGGCAGGGCGTCGCCCAGGAACGCCCCTCGCTCCTGACCCTGCTGGTGTCGGGCCTGCGCGGCGGGCTGCTCACCTTCGGCGGGGCCTATACCGCCATTCCCTTCATCCAGCGGGACGCGGTGGTGACGGGCGCGTGGATGACCAACGCGCAGTTCCTCGATGGGCTCGCGCTCTCGGGGCTCATTCCCGCGCCGCTCATCATCTTCTCCACCTTCGTGGGCTACCTGGGCGGGGGGCTGCCCGGGGCGCTGGTGCTGACGGCGGGCATCTTCTTCCCGGCCTTCGCCTTCTCGCTGCTCGGCCACGACTTCTTCGAACGGGTGCTGCACCACCCGCGCTTCCGGTTCTTCCTCGACGGGGTGACGGCGGGCGTGGTGGGACTCATCGCCGCGACCACGGTGGGTCTGCTGCGCGCCGGACTCACCGGCCTCCCCACGGTGGCCATCTTCGCCGTGGCCCTCGGGGTGCTCTTCCGGTGGAACTCGAAATTCCTCGTACCGCTGGTCATCGCCGGGGCGGGCCTGACCGGGCTCCTGCTCCAGGTGCGATGAGGGCCGGACAGCTCCGTGCGGTCGGCCGCTGGCGGTCGGCCGTGCGGCCCTCTACGATCCGCGCTGGCATGACGTTCCGCTTCCTTGTTCTCAGCAGCGTGCTCGTTCTTCTCTGCCCGGCCAGGTCGTCTCTCGCGGCCGAGCGACCTCCTCGCATCGTGGTGGACCCGGGCCACGGGGGGGCCCAGGAGGGCGCGACGAGCCCCACGGGACTCCTCGAGAAGGAGGTGTCGCTCCAGATTGCCCACCGGGTGCGGGAGCACCTGGAGAAGGAGCTGGGCGCGCAGGTGCTGATGACCCGGGACGAGGACCAGTCGCTGCCCCTGCCCGAGCGGGTGTCGTTCGCCAACAAGCAGCGGCCGGACCTCTTCCTGTCCATCCACTGCAACGCGATGCCCACGAAGCGCACGCGCGCGCGCGTTCAGGGCATCGAGACGTACTTCCTCTCGGCCAGTGCCTCCAACGACCTGGCGCGAGCCGCCGCGGACCGTGAGAACGCAGAGGCCCCGACGGCGCGGGAAGCGAGAGGCGATTCCACGCTGGCCTTCATCCTCCAGGATCTCGCGCGCACCGAGGCGCACCAGGACTCCTCGCGTCTGGCGTACGCCGTCCACCAGAAGCTCATCGCCAGCACGGGGGGCTCGAACCGGGGCGTGCTGCAGGCGCCCTTCTACGTGCTCAACGGCGTGGAGGCGCCCGCCATCCTCATCGAGGTGGGCTACCTCTCCCACCCGGAGGAGGGGGGGCGCCTGGGCCGTGCCGAGTACCAGGAGCAGCTCGCCACCGCCATCTCCGAGGGCGTGAGGGCCTTCCTCACCGAGGTGCGCAGGCGCGACGCCCCGAAGTCCCCCCAGGTGGCGGCTCCCGCGGCCCCCTGACACTGGACCTCACTCCTCCCGGACAACGGGCTGTCCGTCTGCTAGAGAGGCGGCCCATTTCCCTTCCCGAGGAGCCTCCCATGCGGTCCTTCAACCGTGGGGCGCTGGATCTGCGCCCTGTCACCCTCACCCCCGCGGCCACCCGCTACGCCGAGGGCTCCACCCAGGTGGAGTTCGGCCACACCCGCGTGCTCGTCACCTGCTCGGTGGAGGAGCAGGGTCCCGCCGCACCTGATGGGCAAGGGCACGGGCTGGGTGACGGCCGAGTACGGCATGCTGCCGCGCTCCACGCACACCCGCACCCATCGTGAGGCGGCCAAGGGCAAGCAGACCGGGCGCACGCTCGAAATCCAGCGCCTCATCGGCCGCTCCATGCGCGCGGCGGTGGACCTGCCGGGCCTGGGCGTGCGCACCTTCACCCTGGACTGCGACGTGCTCCAGGCGGACGGCGGCACCCGCACGGCCTCCATCACCGGTGCCTACGTGGCGCTGGCGCTGGCCATCCGCAAGCTGCACAAGGACGGCGTGCTGCCGCGCATGCCGAAGCTCACCCCGCTGGCGGCCGTGTCCGTGGGCGTGGTGAAGGGCGAGGTGCGGGTGGACCTGGACTATGACGAGGACTCCACGGCCGACGTGGACCTGAACCTGGTGGCCACCGGCGATGGCCGCATCGTCGAGGTGCAGGGCACCGCCGAGCACCAGCTCTTCGACCGCAAGGCGATGGACGCCATGCTGGACGCGGGGCTCGCGGCCATCCGCCAGCTCACCGAGGCCCAGCAGAAGGTGCTCGGAGGCTGATGCCATGAAGCCGCGCCTGCTCTTCGCCACCACCAACCCGGGCAAGCTGCGCGAGCTGCGCGGCCTCGTGGGGGACGCCGTGGAGGTGCTCGCCCTGAGCGACCTGCCCCCGGTGCCCGAGCCCGTGGAGGACGGAGCCACCTTCGAGGAGAACGCCGAGAAGAAGGCCCGCGCCTACGCCGAGGCCACCGGCCTGCCTGCCCTGGCGGATGACTCGGGGCTGAGCGTGGACGCACTGGGAGGCCGACCCGGAGTTCACTCCGCGCGCTACGCCGAGGGGAGCGACAAGGCGCGCTACGAGAAGCTGCTCGGTGAGCTGTCCGGGGTCCCCGACGAGAAGCGCACGGCGGCCTTCATGTGCGCGCTCTGTCTGGCGCTGCCGGGGCGGGGGCCCGCCATCATCGAGGTGGGTCGCTGCGAGGGGCGCATCGGCCACGAGCCCCGGGGCTCGCACGGCTTCGGCTATGACCCCGTCTTCCTCCTGCCCCAGGGGAAGGCGATGGCGGAGCTGACGTCGGAGGAGAAGGCCGCCATCTCGCACCGGGGCCGGGCCTTCCAGAAGATGAAGCCGCGCTTGCTGAAGTGGGCGAGCGGGCAGCCTGTCGGGGAGTAATCAGCCGTCAGGAACGTTGGCCTTGCACGTCCGTTCCGGATGGTTCAACAATGCTGGACTTCATCGGGGCGTAGCGCAGCCTGGTAGCGCACCTGCCTTGGGCGCAGGGGGTCGGAGGTTCGAATCCTCTCGCCCCGATATCGCAGCACTGTTGTTCGGGAAGAACTGGGTGCCAGTAGCTCAGCTGGATAGAGCATCGGCCTTCTAAGCCGAGGGTCGTGGGTTCGAGTCCCGCCTGGCGCGCCAACCCTTCTTGGTGACAAAGGGCTTGAACCGTAACGGTTTCCACGGTAGGGAAGCCGCCACGTTGCAAGACGGTTGTTCGACGTAACGGCGGCCATAGCTCAACTGGTTAGAGCGCAGGACTGTGACTCCTGAGGTTACCGGTTCGATCCCGGTTGGCCGCCCTCGTCAGTTTCCCCCCGCTTTTATGCGCCTATAGCTCAACTGGATAGAGCATCGGCCTTCGAAGCCGAGGGTTGGGGGTTCAAGTCCCTCTGGGCGCGCAGCAGCACCCCCTTTCGAGGGTGCCGCCACGCCGGGGACTCTGCCCCTCTCACCTCACCGTGAAGCTCAGGCGTCGGTGCCGCTCGTCGTGGGGACGCGGCAGCGCAGCTCCGCCTCCGTCTCGAGCGCCGCGAGGTTCTCGCGCATCGCCCGGGCCCACTTCGCCTTGGGCTGCTCCATCAGCTTCTCGTGCGCCAGGTCGATGGTCTCGGCCAGCTCCTCGTCATTGAGCTCCGACACCGTCTTGCCCTTGTGCGTCCCGAAGGCCACCACCACGGCCGAGCTGCGCAGCTTCGCCGCGGCCTCGGTGGCTGACGCCGGCTCGGTGGCCGGTGCGGGCTCCTTGGCTTCCGGGGTCTCCTTCTCGGCCACGGGCTCCTTGGCGGCCGTGGGCTCCTTGCTCCCCTTGGCCTGCTTCGACTCCTTGGCCGAGGTGGAGGCGCGTGCCTTCACGGGCGCCGACGCGGGGGCCGGCTCTGGCTCACGTACGGGCTCCTTGGGGGCTTCCACCTGGAGAGGCGCCTGCACCTGCACCGGGGTGGTGGGCAGGGGAGGGAAGGACGCCTTCACGGGGCCGGGACGCGCGCCCAGCACCTCGTAGCCACCGTGGCTCGTCGAGGGCGCGGGCTCCGCCGCGGGCTCGAACTCCTCGGCCGGCATCTCCTCGCGCACGTACAGGCCGCCGAAGGCCTCGGGGTACGCCTTGCGCAGCGCCGCCACGCGGGCGCACTTCTCGATCATCGTCGTGGGAATCTTCGCCCACAGCGGCGTCTGCTGGACGTAGCCCGCGAAGTCCAGCCACACCACCACCGGCAGCTTCCCGTCGCGCACCACCCGCGACCAGGCTCCCACCAGGCTGCCCTTGCGCTTGGCCGGGTTGAAGCGGTGCACCACCTCGCCCTTGCCCTGGTCCACGATGATCTCATCCTCGGCGTACACCGCGCTCGCCTGGATGCCCTTGAAGTCCGGGAAGCGCTCCGCGCGCGCCAGCATCCCAGCCTCGGAGGGCTGGAACTCGTAGCGCGTCACCCAGTTGGGCTTGTCCCGGTTGCCCGCGTTCTGCCGGCGGGCCACGCAGAAGGCCTCCTTCAGCAGCGGGTCCAACCCGGAGCGCTTGCACTGTTCGATGAAGAGGGCGAACTCGTCCTCCCCGATACCCCGGGGGCAGATGGTCCGCTTGATGAGTTCCACGCGCTCGGGGCTCCACTGGCCCGACGCCGTTTCCGCCTTGTTGTGTGCTTCCATGCCGCTGCTCTGGCCTCCGCCTTCGAAAAGGGCGAACGACCACCGTCCGCCCACAGCTTGGGACGGATTCAACCCTGGACGGAGCGCTTTGGCATCCCCTTTACTGAACGGACGTCCAGGCCAGCTCGGAGGGCAGGCAGGCGTCAGCACCCGGTGGCGGGGGGATTGCGGAACGGTTCGAAAAAAAGCATTTGACGTGGGCGGCCAGGAACCGTACAAGCCGTCCCCGTCGACGCGCGGTGACGAACCGCGGCGGCGGCAAGCAGCAAAGAGTCGGGAGCGTAGCTCAATTGGCAGAGCAATGGACTCTTAATCCATAGGTTGTGGGTTCGATTCCCTCCGCTCTCATCGCCGGGGCCTCTTCAGGAATGAAGGGGCCCCGGTTTCTTTTTGGGGCCCTGGATTCGTGTGCGCCGGGCTCCGGTTTTCGCGGTAGAACGCATGGAGTGCGCCCGGGCGGGTGGCGAAACTGGTAGACGCGCCAGACTTAGGATCTGGTACCGAAAGGTGTGAGGGTTCGAGTCCCTCCTCGCCCATTCCGGCCCATTTCGCGTTGACCGGACCGGACCTATCTCCTAAAGGCGCACGTCCCACATCTTCACTGTCTTCACCCATTCGACACGCCGGCGTCCACGTTGCGCCCGGCGCGAACGAGGCACCCCCCATGAAGGTCCAGGTCGAGGAGCTCTCTCCCGTCGAGAAGAAGCTCTCCATCGAGGTCGAAAACGCCCGCGTGGCCGAGGAGCTCACCCGCGCGTACGTCGCGCTCGGCAAGCAGGTGAAGCTGCCGGGCTTCCGCCAGGGCAAGGTGCCCCGCCGCATCCTGGAGCAGCGCTTCCGGGAGCAGGTGGAGGACGAGGTCATCCAGCGCGTGGTGCAGAGCGCCTGGACGGAGGCCGTCCGGGAGCACAACGTGGAGGCGGTGGCTCCTCCCCAGGTGACGAACAACTCCGGCCTCAAGGCCGACAGCCCCTTCTCCTTCGAGGCCCGCGTCGAGGTGAAGCCCAAGGTGGAGGCCAAGGACTACCAGGGCCTGCCGCTGACCCGCACCGACACCCAGGTGACGGACAAGGACGTGGAGGACCGCCTGGAGCAGATGCGCCAGAGCATGGCCCGCCTGGAGCCGGTGGAGGGCCGCGACGTGGCCCAGCCGGGTGACTTCGCCACCGTGGACTACGTGGCCACCGTGGACGGCAAGGACTTCCCCGGCAGCAAGGCCGACGGCGTCACCGTGGAGATCACCGCCGGTGAGCTGGTGGAGTCCAACGTGGCCGCCCTCGAGGGCGCCAAGGTGGGCGAGGCCAAGGAGATCGACTACACCTTCCCGGCCGACTACCGGGTGGAGGACGTGAAGGGCAAGACGGCCCGCTTCAAGTTCGACGTCAAGGGCCTGAAGAAGAAGGTCGTCCCCGAGCTGAACGACGACTTCGCCAAGGAGACGGGCGAGGCCCAGACGCTCGAGGAGCTGCGCGGGAAGGTCCGTACGGACCTGGAGAAGGGCAAGCGCAACAAGGCCCAGGGCGAGGAGCGCGACGCGCTCATCAAGGCCCTCATCGAGCGCAACGCCTTCGACGTGCCCAGGTCCATGGTGGAGCGCACCATCGACAACATGCTGGAGAACCGGCTGCGCGCCATGGCCCGCATGGGCATGGACCCGCGTCAGCTCAACCTCGACTTCAACCGGCTGCGCGAGGAGATGCGTGAGGAGGCCACCCAGGAGGTGAAGGGCACGCTCCTCTTCGAGGCCATTGCCCAGAAGGAGAACATCCAGGCCTCCGACGAGGACCTGGAGAAGAAGATCGAGGAGCTGGCCAAGGAGGCCAACCAGGCCGTCGCCGTCGTCCGCAAGTACTTCAAGGATCCGGAGGAGCGCCAGGGGTTGAGCCTCCGACTCCGCGAAGAAAAGACGATTGAATTCCTGAAGGCTCAGGCGAAGTATTCCTAAGGCGTTTTTCTCCTTCGGACCCCCGAGAGGTACTCATGCCCTTCATGCCCGTTCCCTACGTCATCGAGCAGACCCACCGCGGCGAGCGCTCGTACGACATCTACAGCCGGCTCCTGAAGGACCGGATCGTCATGTTGGGCACGGAGATCGACGACGACGTGGCCAACGTCATCGTCGCCCAGCTGCTCTTCCTGGAGTCCGAGGACCCGGACAAGGACATCAACCTCTACATCAACTCGCCGGGCGGGTCGGTGACGGCGGGCCTCGCCATCTACGACACCATGCAGTACGTGAAGCCCCAGGTGTCCACCATCTGCGTGGGGCAGGCGGCCTCCATGGGGGCCGTGCTGCTGCTGGCCGGGGCCAAGGGCAAGCGCTACGCCCTGCCCAACTCGCGCATCATGATCCACCAGCCGCTGGGCGGGGCGCGCGGCCAGGCCACCGACATCGAGATCCAGGCCAAGGAAATCCTGCGGATGCGGGCCAAGCTCAACGAGATCATCGTCAAGCACACCGGCCAGACGCATCGAGCGCGTCGAGAAGGACACCGATCGCGACTACTTCATGGGCGCCGCCGAGGCGAAGGAGTACGGCCTCATCGACGAGGTCGCAGATTCCCCGGAAGCCGGGGCCTCGCCGCCGGGCGAGCGGAAGTAGGACGCCCCGCTGGCGGGGCATACGGGCCGGAGCCGCGGGGATGCTGTACCGCGTCTCCGGCTTCTGCTTTCTGCGCCGGCTGTTTTGGGGTGTTAAGTACCCCGTAGGCGCGTGGACGCCCCCGGACGGGGCTGACTAGATTGGCTGTAGGCAGGGGGGCGGGCCGGTTGGGGAGCGCACCTCCAGGCAGTCGCAGCGAGGGCATACATGGCGGGCAAGAACGTGGAGAAGCGAGACAACCAGACCCTCTGCTGCTCCTTCTGCGGCAAGTCGCAGAAGGAGGTGAAGAAGCTCATCGCCGGGCCGACGGTCTACATCTGCGACGAGTGCATCGGGCTGTGCAACGACATCATCGCGGAGGAGATCGACCGCGAGGAGACCAAGGACACCAAGCTGCGCATTCCGCGGCCGTCCGAGATCAAGGCCATCCTCGACGAGTACGTGATCGGCCAGGAGCGGGCCAAGAAGGTCCTCGCGGTGGCGGTGCACAACCACTACAAGCGCATCGAGTCCAAGGTCGCGATGGACGACGTGGAGCTGCAGAAGAGCAACATCCTGCTGCTCGGCCCCACCGGCAGCGGCAAGACGCTGCTGGCGCAGACGCTGGCGCGCATCCTCAACGTGCCCTTCACCATCGCGGACGCCACCTGCCTCACCGAGGCCGGCTACGTGGGCGAGGACGTCGAGAACATCATCGTCAACCTGCTGCAGGCGGCCGACCACGACATCGAGCGGGCCCAGCGCGGCATCGTCTACATCGACGAGATCGACAAGATCGCCCGCAAGACGCGAGAACCCCTCCATCACCCGCGACGTCTCGGGCGAGGGCGTGCAGCAGGCCCTGCTGAAGATCATCGAGGGCACGGTCGCCAACGTGCCGCCCAAGGGCGGCCGCAAGCACCCGCAGCAGGAGTTCCTGCAGGTCGACACCACCAACATCCTCTTCATCTGCGGCGGCGCCTTCGGCGGGCTGGAGCAGATCATCGAGCGGCGCCTGGGCGGCCGCAGCCTGGGCTTCGGCGCGGACATCCAGACCAAGAAGCAGCGCAACCTCGCCGAGCTGCTCAAGCACGTGGAGCCGGAGGACCTGCTCAAGTTCGGCATGATCCCCGAGTTCATCGGCCGCCTGCCGATCGTCACCGCGCTCGAGGAGCTGGACGAGGCGGCGCTGGTGAACATCCTCAGCGAGCCGAAGAACGCGCTGATCAAGCAGTACAAGAAGCTCTTCGACCTGGACGGCGTGTCGCTCAAGTTCACCGACGGCGCGCTCAAGGCGATCGCCGCCGAGGCCATCCGCCGCAAGGCCGGCGCGCGCGGCCTGCGCTCCATCCTCGAGAGCGCGATGCTCGACGTGATGTACGAGATCCCCTCGCGCAAGACGGCGCGCGAGGTGCGTCATCTCCGAGGAGGTCATCCTCAAGAAGAGCGAGCCGGTGGTGCTCCACGCCCAGGACGACAAGGAGCGGAGCCCAAGAAGGAGAGCGCCTAGCTCTCCGCGTTCGGCTGAGCCGGCTGCAACGGCGCCGCCCCGCGCTGTCCCGCTTTTTTCGTGGGACGGCCGGGGGCGTTGCTTTATCTGCTCTCACACCTATGGAGACGAAGCGGATGAACCAACCAGCCACGCGCGCCGAGGCGGTGGTGGACACGCTGCACGGGGTGGAGGTGGCGGACCCCTACCGCTGGCTCGAGGACGAGAAGTCCCCCGAGGTGCAGGCGTGGATGAAGGCCCAGGACGCCTTCACCCGCGAGCACCTCGCGCGCTTCCCGGGCGCGAGGCGCTCGAGCAGCGCTTCGCCGAGCTCTTCTACGTGGAGTCCGTCTCCGCGCCGGCGGAGCGCGGCGAGCGCTACTTCTACGTCCGCACCCACAAGGACAAGGAGAAGGCCATCCTCTACTGGCGCGAGGGGGAGCAGGGCGAGGAGCGGGTGCTGCTCGACCCCAACACCTGGAACTCGGAGGACGGCACCGTGTCGCTGGGCGTGTGGGTGCCCTCGTGGGACGGCCGGAAGCTGGCCTTCGCCCACAAGCCCAACGCCGCGGACGAGGCCATCCTCCACGTGCTGGACGTGGACACCGGCGAGTGGTCGGAGGTGGACGTCATCGAGGGCGCCAAGTACGCCTCCCCGAGCTGGACGCCGGACAACCAGGCCTTCTACTACGAGTGGCTGCCCATGGACCCGTCCATCCCCGTGGCCGAGCGGCCCGGCTACACCGAGCTGCGCCTGCACCGGCTGGGCTCGGACCCCAAGTCGGACGCCGTGGTGCACGAGCGCACCGGGGACCCGAAGACGTTCCTCGACGGCGGCGTCAGCCGCGACGGCAAGTACCTCTTCGTCTACGTCACCCGCGGCTGGAGCGAGAACGACGTCTGGTGGAAGCGGCTGGGGGACAAGGACTTCCGCCTGCTGGTGAAGGGCCAGGGGGCGAAGTACTCGGTCGATGTGTGGAAGGACTGGTTCTACGTCCTCACCGACGAGGGCGCGCCGAAGGAGCGCGTCTTCAAGGTGTCCCCGAAGAAGCCCGAGCGCTCGGCCTGGAAGGAGCTCGTCCCCGAGGACCCGACGGCCGCGCTCGAGGGCATCAACATCGTGGGCGGCCACCTGGCGCTCGCCTACCTCAAGGACGCCACCACCGAGGTGCGGCTGGTCGACGCTCGACGGCCAGCCGGTGCGCGACGTGGCGCTGCCGGGCGTGGGCGCGGCGAGCAACCTCGTCGGCCTGGAGGACGGGGACGAGGCCTAGTTCGTCTTCAGCTCCTTCACGCACCCCGCCGCAGGTCTACAAGACGTCCGTGGCCACCGGGCGGGTGGACGCTGTGGGCCAAGGTGGACCTGCCCATCGATCCGGAGCGCTACGCGCGTCGAGCAGGTCTTCTACCGCTCCAAGGACGGCACGCGGGTATCCATGTTCCTCGTCCACCGCAAGGACCTGAAGAAGGACGGCAACAACCCGGTGCTGCTCTACGGCTACGGCGGCTTCAACGTCAGCATGCTGCCGTCGTTCCGCTCGAGCATCTACCCCTGGCTGGACGCCGGGGGCGTGTACGCGGTGCGCCAACCTGCGCGGCGGCGGCGAGTACGGCAAGGAGTGGCACGAGGCCGGGCGCCTGCACCGCAAGCAGAACGTCTTCGACGACTTCCTCGCGGCGGCCGAGTTCCTGGTGCGCGAGGGCTACACCCGGCCGGAGAAGCTGGCCATCTCGGGCGGCAGCAACGGCGGCCTGCTGGTGGGCGCGGCGATGACGCAGCGCCCGGAGCTGTTCGGCGCGGTGGTGTGCTCGGTGCCGCTGCTCGACATGGTGCGCTACCACCTGTTCGGCAGCGGCAAGACCTGGATTCCGGAGTACGGCACCGCGGAGAACCCGGAGGACTTCCGGGTGCTCCACGCCTACTCGCCCTACCACCACGTGCGGGCGGGCGTGCGCTACCCGGCCCTCCTGATGATGTCGGCCGACCACGACGACCGGGTCGACCCCCTGCACGCGCGCAAGTTCATGGCCGCGGTGCAGAACGCGAGTCATGATGCGCCCGCGCTGCTGCGCATCGAGGCCAACGCGGGCCACGGCGGGGCGGATCAGGTGGCCAAGGCCATCGAGTCCATCGCGGACCTGTACGCCTTCCTCTTCCTGGCGCTAGGCGTCCAGGCGGACATGCATCCATCCTCTGCGAACGTAAGCCGGGGCCGCTAAAGCACCGGCCGGACACCCGATGGCCCCCAGGTGTTCCCTTGCTTGCAGGCCAACGTTCCCCATCTTTCACGCGGGGAACGGCGGCCGGAGGGGCCGTGTTATAGAGACCGTCTTCACCCGTACGCACTCTGGGAGCGCGGGCGGGCAACATTCCTGGGGCTTGCGACCTCGGGGCAAGCAGGTAGGTGGCGAATACATGTTCTTCGGACGAGACGACAAGAAGGATGCCCAGAAGCGAGGGAGCACGGTTCCGCTCCTCCCGCTGCGCGACATCATCGTGTTCCCGCACATGGTCGTCCCGCTGTTCGTCGGCCGCGAGAAGTCCATCGCGGCACTGAAGGACGCGATGGCCCACAAGGGCCCCGACGACAAGGCCGTCATCCTCCTGGCCGCCCAGAAGAAGGCCAAGACGAACGACCCCACGCCGGAGGACATCTTCCACTTCGGCACCATCGGCCACGTCATCCAGCTCCTCCCGCTGCCCGACGGCACGGTGAAGGTGCTGGTGGAGGGCGTGCGCCGGGCCAAGGTGAAGAAGTTCCAGCCCAACGACGCCTTCTTCATGGTCGAGGTGGAGGAGGTCGAGGAGCAGAGCGAGAAGTCCGTGGAGCTCGAGGCGCTGGTGCGCAGCGTGCACTCGGTCTTCGAGGCCTTCGTCAAGCTCAACAAGCGCATTCCGCCCGAGATGCTCATGCAGGTGGCGAGCATCGACGACCCGGCGCGGCTGGCCGACACCATCGTCGCGCACCTCTCGCTCAAGCTGAACGACAAGCAGGCGCTGCTCGAGACCGAGAGCCCGGCCAAGCGGCTCGAGAAGCTCTACGAGCTGATGCAGGGCGAGATCGAGATACTGCAGGTCGAGAAGAAGATCCGCACCCGCGTCAAGAAGCAGATGGAGAAGACCCAGAAGGAGTACTACCTGAATGAGCAGATGCAGGCCATTCAGAAGGAGCTGGGTGAGCGCGACGAGTTCAAGAACGAGATCCAGGAGATCGAGGAGAAGCTCAAGAACAAGCGGATGAGCAAGGAGGCCACGCTCAAGGTCAAGAAGGAGCTGAAGAAGCTCCGGATGATGAGCCCGATGAGCGCCGAGGCCACCGTCGTTCGCAACTACATCGACTGGATCATCAGCCTGCCCTGGTACGAAGAGACCCAGGATCGGCTGGACGTCGTCGAGGCCGAGAGGGTGCTCAACGAGGACCACTACGGCCTCAAGAGCCCCAAGGAGCGCATCCTCGAGTACCTGGCCGTGCAGCAGCTGGTGAAGAAGCTCAAGGGCCCCGTGCTCTGCTTCGTCGGGCCTCCGGGCGTCGGCAAGACGTCGCTGGCGCGCTCCATCGCTCGGGCCACCGGCCGCAAGTTCGTGCGCCTGTCCCTGGGCGGCGTGCGCGACGAGGCGGAGATCCGCGGCCACCGGCGCACGTACATCGGCGCGATGCCGGGCAAGCTCATCCAGTCGCTGAAGAAGGCGGGCAGCAACAACCCCGTCTTCCTGCTCGACGAGATCGACAAGATGTCCACCGACTTCCGTGGCGACCCGTGCGCGGCGCTGCTCGAGGTGCTCGATCCGGAGCAGAACCACAACTTCAACGACCACTACCTGGACCTGGACTACGACCTGTCGAAGGTGATGTTCATCTGCACCGCGAACACGATGCACAACATCCCCGGTCCCCTGCAGGACCGCATGGAGGTCATCCGCATCGCCGGCTACACCGAGCCGGAGAAGCTCTCCATCGCGCGGCGCTACCTGATCCCCAAGGAGCAGGAGGCCAACGGGCTCGCCGACCTCAAGATCGACATCACCAACGACGCGCTGCGGACCATCATCCACCGCTACACGCGCGAGTCGGGCGTGCGCTCGCTGGAGCGTGAGATCGGCGGCGTGTACCGCAAGATCGCGCGCGACATCCTGAAGAACGGCAAGCGCGACATCGTGGTCGACCGCAAGCAGGCGATGAAGTACCTGGGCACCCCGCGCTACCGCTACGGCATGGCCGAGCGCGAGGACCAGGTGGGCATCGTCACGGGCCTGGCCTGGACGGAGATGGGCGGAGAGATCCTCACCACCGAGGCCACGGTGATGCCGGGCAAGGGCAAGCTCATCATCACCGGCAAGCTGGGCGAGGTGATGCAGGAGTCGCGCCCAGGCCGCCATGTCGTACGTGCGCTCGCGCGCCGAGCGGTTCGGCATCGACCGCAAGATGTTCGAGAACTACGACATCCACGTGCACCTGCCCGAGGGCGCGATCCCCAAGGACGGTCCGTCGGCCGGCGTGACCATGTGCACCGCGCTCGTGTCCGCGCTCACCCGCATCCCGGTGCGCCGGGACGTGGCCATGACGGGGGAGATCACCCTGCGCGGCCGCGTGCTGCCCATCGGTGGTCTGAAGGAGAAGACCCTGGCGGCCCACCGCGCGGGCATCAAGACGGTCCTCATCCCGAAGGCCAACAAGAAGGACCTGAAGGAAATCCCGAAGAAGATCCGCAGCCAGCTGCGCATCGTCCCCGTGGAGTTCGTGGACGACGTGCTCCGCGAGGCGCTGGTGCTCGAGAAGCCCGAGGAGTTCGGCCGCAGGGCCGAGGCGACCAAGACCTCGGACGCCGCGAGCGCGCCGACTGCACCGGCCGGAGCCCCGGCCTAGCGGTCTCGGGTCGAGCGCTGAAGTGATTCACGGGTCCCGGGGAGAGCTCCCCGGGGCCCGTTTTCTTTGGGGGCGACCTGGGAGGCGAGGCACCCTCGCCCCGTTCCTCTTCCAGGGGGCGAGGGGAGGGGTGCGCACTCGGGACCCCACGGGCCCCGGTCGACGCGATACAACCCGTCCCGGTGGCTCCTCGCGCTCGCTTCCTCCGACTCGCCCTCGTGCTCGCCCTGGTGCTCGCGGCCGGGGCCTGCGGCCCGTGCGGCTTCCAGCCCGACCCGGGAGTGAAGGTCGTCGTCCCCGCGATGCCCACCACGCTCGACTGGAGCTACTCCGACCCCAATAGCTGGGCCAACTACCCCGTCATGCTCGCCACCCAGCGCGGGCTCACCACGCTTGGGCCCGACCACTCCGTCCGGCCCGGGCTCGCCGGGCGCTGGGAGCGCTCCCGCACCGCCGAGGGCCACGAGGTCTACACCTTCCACCTCCGCCAGGACGTGCGCTGGTCCGATGGGGTGACTCCCCTCTCCGCGCAGGACTTCGTCCTCGGCTGGCACCGCGCCCTCCAGGGCCGCGAGCGCGGGGAGATGGGCGACCTCCTTGGTGCCGACGAGGTGCTCGCCCTCCAGGACCAGGGGGCCCCCGCCGAGCAGGTGAAGGCAGCCCTCGCCCGCGTGGGCGTCGAGGCGGTGGACTCACACACCCTGCGCGTCACCCTCGTGAGGCCTCGCAGCTACTTCCTCGCGCGCCTCGCCAACGTCTACCTCTTCTTCCCCACGCCCTCCGCCGACCTCGCCGGCAGGTCCGAGGACGCGGTGCAGGACTACTTCGACCGGCCCCGGGATGGCCGGCCCCTCGCGCTCGGCCCGTACCGCGTGGAGCGCTGGGACCGCGCTGGCGAGCGCGTGCGGCTCGTCCACAACCCGCACTCCGCCTTCCAGCCGGAGCTCGAGGCCGGTGAGCGCCCCGCGCCCGTCCTCACCCTCCTGAAGTCCGAGATCGGCCCCGCCCTCTACGAGCGCGGCCGGGTGGACTTCGTCTTCGTGGACAGCGCCGTGGCCCTCCAGGGCCGTCGCCCGGACGACCTCCAGCGCGAGCCGCTGCTCTCCACCTACTTCCTCGCCTTCAACACCGAGCGTCCCCCGCTCGACCGGCCCGAGGTGCGCCGGGCCCTCGCGCGGGCCATCGACCGCGAGGCGCTGCATGAAGGGCCTCCTGCCCGCCGCGCGCCCCACCCACGTCCTCCTGCCGCCCGAGCTGCCCGGTGCCGCTACTCCCGAGGACGCCGCGCGCCTGCCCCACTTCGCTCCCCAGCGCGCCCGTGAGGAGCTGGCCGGAGTGCCCGGCCTGGAGCGGCCGCTGCGGCTCGTCTACCGCTCGGGAGACTCCTTCGTGCCCGAGGTGGCCATCGCCGAGCGCCTGGTCGCGCAGCTCGCCGCCGTGGGCATACAGGTGACGGTGGATGCCCGCTCGGACTTCTCCGCCGAGGTGGCCCGACGCACGCCCGAGGGCCCTCGGGCCTACGATCTCTACCTGCGCCGTCTGGGCGCGGACTACGCGCACCCGAATACCTTCTTCACCCTCTTCGAGCGCAACGGGCTCCACCAGACGGGCTGGGAGACGCAGCGGGGCGGCGAGCCCATGGACCGCTTCGAGAAGCTGCTGGACGAGGCGGACGCCGAGCCCGACGAGGCCCGCTCGCGCGCCCTCTACGCGCAGGCGCAGGCGGTGCTCCTCGACGAGATGGCCGTCATCGCGCCGCTGTACCACCCCGATCGCTACTTCCGGACTCGGGCCTCCCTGCACGGCGTGGACGTGGACCCCTTCAACTTCCTCTCCCTGCGCGAGCTGCGCCTGGGGCCTCCGGCGGAGGTGCGCTGAGCCATGTCTCCCGCGCTCGTCCGCATCGGCCGGCAACTGGTGCTCGTGCCGATCGTCGCGCTCGCGTCCTACTTCCTCATGGCCGCGCTGCCGCTGACGACCGAGGACGACTCCAAGCGACAGGTGTCCCCCGAGGTGCTCGCCTCGTACCGGAAGGACCTCGGCCTGGGGCAGCCGCTCGGCTTCCTCCGCCCGTGGGAGAAGCTCTTCGCGGGCCAGCGGCTGGGCACCAGTGCCCAGGGCGTCACCGGCGACGAATTGCTCCTCAAGCTCTCCGGCAGCGTGGGCGTGGGACTGGTGGCCCTGGCGCTCGCGCTCGGGTGGGCCCTGGCCTTCGCGCTGCTGCGGGCCCGCTGGCGACGCAGCCGGCTCTCCGTGCTCGGGGATGCGATTCCCGCCGCGGCCTTCGGGACTCCCGTCTTCATCCCCGCGCTGCTGCTCGCGCCCGCCGTGGTGGAGCGCGGACACCTGCTGCCCGAGTTGTGCGCCGCGCTCGTCATCTCCGTCTGGCCGGGTGTCTTCCTCGGCACGCTGGTGGCGGATGCGCTGGAGACGGAGCTGGCCCGGGACTACGTGCGCACCGCGCTCAGCAAGGGCCTCCCTCCCCGCACCGTGCTGTGGCGCCACGTGCTGCCCAACGTGCTCCCCGCGCTGCTGGACGCCGTGGGGCCCGTGGCCACCGCGCTCCTCGCCGGCTCCTTCGCCGCCGAGCGCGTCTTCGGCCTGCCGTACTTCGGCCAGCTCTACGTGCTCGCCGTGCTGCAGAAGCAGGTGGCCGTGGTGGTGGTGGCCACCACCGTCTTCGCCTCGTTGCTCGTCGTCGTCGGCATGGGGGTGGAGCTCGTGCGCCTCCTCGTGGACCCGAGGGCTCGGGAGGCCCGGTCATGAGCGCGAACCGGGTGCCCACGCGGGCCTGGGTGGGCCTCGTGCTGCTCGTGGGCCTGGGCCTCGCGAGCTGGCTCGCCGCCCGCGTCTTCCCCGAGGCTGCTCGCCAGCACCTGCCCCCTGGGCATGGACCCCATGCGGCCCGATCGCACCGTGTGCGAGCTGGCCTTCGGTGGCCTCTGGGTCTCCCTGGCCATCGGCCTGACCGCCGGTGCCCTGTCCACCGTGCTGGGGCTCTCCGTGGCCATGGTCGCCCGAGCCGCCGGAGGCACGGTGGAGCATTGGGTGCTGCGTGCGGTGGACGCCGTCTTCGCGCTGCCGGACGTGCTGGTGGTGATGGTGCTCCAGCTCGCCGGCCAGTCGATGCTGGACGCGGGCCAGGCCGGGGGACTGGGGCCCTTCGGGCTCATGGTGGTGTCCCTGGCCCTGGTGGGCTGGGCGGGCCCGGCGCGCATGTTCCGCAACCGCCTCGCCACGCTGGAGGGCCAGGAGTTCATCGCCGCCTCGCGTGCCCTGGGCGCCGGCCGGTGGCACCTGCTGCGCGTCCACCTGTGGCCCGCGCTGCGCCCCTTCGTGCTCGCCGTCTTCCTCAGCCGCCTGCCGACCGCCATCCTCACCGAGTCCACCGTCAGCTTCTTCGGCATCGCCCGGATGGAGCCCATGTCGCTTGGCCGCTACCTGGGCACCAGCTACGCGGCCCTCATCTACGAGGGTGGCGCGCGCGTGGTGCTGCCCGCCTGGGGGCTGCTGGTTCTGCTGGTGCTCGGTGCCTCGCTTGCTTCCCAGGCGCTCGGGGCCGGGCCGCGCCGCGCCTGAGGGGGCAGCGGCCCTCCCTGGCGGACGTTGCGAGTGTGGAATTCCGTGCATGGAGGTGGCCGTTTCCACCACACGAAACCCCTTGCCCTGGGAGCCGCCATGTCCATCGTCAACGAGGATCTTCCCATTGCCACGGGCCATGCCCGCTCCGAGAAGCAGGCCGATGACAACCTGAAGCTGGAGCCGGTCAGGGGCTCGGTGCTCATCGTCGAGGACGACCCGGCGCACCGCGAGTTGCTGGTGGAGCTGCTGACCCAGTGGGGCTACGAGCCGCTACCGGTGGGCAGTGCCGAGGAGGCCGAGTTCGCCGTGCGCAACAAGCGCATGGACGCGGCCATCGTGGACGTCTTCCTCCCGGGCCGCAGTGGCACCAACCTCATGGCCCGTCTGCGCGAGAAGTTCCCCCAGTCCATCCTCATCGGCGTGAGTGCCATGAGCGACGCGTCCATGGCTCGCAAGTGCAAGGGTCTGGGGGCGGATCTGTTCATCGGCAAGCCGCTGGCGCCGGAGAAACTGGCGCAGGCGCTGCAGTCCCGGCACACGAGCTGGCACTGACGTCCGAGCGGGTACGAATCGGTTGCGCGGAGGGTGGGAAGGGCGGACACTTCCCTCTGTGCAGACACTTGCTCCCGGCTTTTTAGTGGCCATGCCCCAGTTGGGGGAATCGAGCTTCCGGCGCTCGGTCATCCTCATGCTCGAGCATGGCGAGAACGGCTCCATGGGGTTGATCATCAACCGGGGCGCTTCGTTGACGTTGGGCGAGTTGGCGAAGAACCAGTCCATTGGCATCTCCCCCGAGCGGGTGAGCCAGCCCGTCTTCATGGGCGGCCCCGTGGAGCCCCATCGCGGCTTCGTCCTCCACGACGACGAGCGTGTGACGGAGAAGCACGAGGTGGTGCCCGGTCTCTACCTCAGCCTCACCCTGGACACGTTGGGCCCGCTGCTGATGGATCCCTCGCGGCACCTGCGCTTCTGCCTGGGCTACGCCGGCTGGGGCGCCGGGCAGCTCGAGAGCGAGCTCGCCTCGGGCTCCTGGCTGTATGTCGAGGCGTCCGCTCGTCCCGTGCTCGAAGGGGACCCGGGTCTGCTATGGGACAGCACCTTGAAGAGCATGGGGGTGGATCCCGCCATGCTCATGAAGGGAAAGGGACTGAACTGATGCTTGACCCGAATGCCATCCGCCAGAGGATTCTCGGCGCGCTGCCCGGCTCGGAAGTGGACGTGAACGACACCACCGGCACCGGAGACCACTTCGAGGCGCGCGTGGTGAGCCCCTCCTTCGCGGGGAAGTCCATGGTGGAGCAGCACCAGCTGGTGTACGCGCCGCTCCAGGACTGGCTGAAGACCGGCGAGCTGCACGCGCTCGCCCTCAAGACCTATTCGCCCGAGCAATGGAAGAAGCTCGGCTCTCGCTGACGAGGAAGCAATGATGAATCCGAACCTGAAGGCTCGCTTCGACGAGGAGATCCGCAATCACAAGATCGTCCTCTTCATGAAGGGCAACGCGCTGTTCCCGCAGTGCGGCTTCTCCGCGCGGGCGCTGCAGATCCTCCAGCAGCACGGGCAGGTGCACACGGTGGACGTGCTGGCCGATCCCGAGGTGCGCCAGGGCATCAAGGAGTACAGCAACTGGCCCACGATTCCCCAGGTGTTCATCAACGGGAAGTTCGTCGGGGGCTCGGACATCCTCATGGAGCTGGAGGAGCGGGGCGAGCTGGCCGACATGGTGGCAGGCAAGGCTCCGGCCTGACCGTGCCCACGCCCTCCCCTGGAGGGGAGGGCGAAGTGCCCTCTATTCGCGCGAGGCCACCGCTCCCGTGAGGTCGAGCGTGTTGCCGGGAGAGGATGCCGGCGGCCCCAAGTGGGGAGCTCGCACGGTGTTGACGACGGCGACCCAGTCCCCCACCTGGAGGGCCTCGTAGAGGGCGATGATGGCCACGTTGTCGTGGCGGATGCACCCGTGGGAGACGTCCTCGCCCAACTGGGTGGGCGCGTTGGTTCCGTGGAGTTCCTCGCCCGAGCGCGAGCCATCCGACCAGGACAGGTCGATGAGGCGAGGCCCGAAGACAGGGCCTCCCCACAGTTTCTGCCCCAGGGCGCGTGCGTCCGCGAAGCCCAGCTTCTTGTTGATCTTCTTCAAGCCGGTGTCCGTCTGGGTGGCACGCGCGCCCACGGCGTTGCCGAAGATGGACTGAAGCCTTCCCTGGGCGTCGAAGAGGAACGTGCGGTGCTCGTCCTTCACCACGACCACGCGCACCGGCCTTCCGTCATAGAGCGGCACCGGGAGGTTGTCCGTCTGGCCGCGCTGCTTGGGCGCCGGGGCGAGCACGTCGAGGGCGCGCAGGGTGGGGGCATCCACCACGCCCGAGGGCTGCACCTCGGGGAAGGCGGAGCGGGCATGCACCTGGAAGTTCCGCACCGCCTTGGCCGACTGCCGGCCGTAGGCGCCGTCCGCGCCCCCGTGCAGGCTGAAGCCCATGTCGATGAGGGCCTGCTGCACGGCCTTCAGGCCGTCTCCCCGGCTGCCACGACCGAGCGTGGTCTTGCCGGCGAGTACCTCCACCAGGTCCGACGGGCCAGCGAAGCGTGCATTGCGGAAGGGGGCAGGGGAAGGAGACAGCGCGGGGAGCGCGGTGGACATGGAGTGCCTCGAGCAGGAAAGAGGTGATGGGTTGATGGAGCCTCAGGCCACCGACACGGAGGGTTTCTGGGGTGCATCCCCGTACGTCCGGAACTCCCACCCGTCCGCCTGGAGGCCGTGAATGAAGGCCTTCAGGTCCTTCGCCGTGTCCTGATTCACGTGCATGAGGAGATCCACCGCCCGGCCGCGCTTGAGGCTGAGGTCCTTCCAGCCCTTGCGGGCCGGGTAGAACTTCTGATCGGCCAGCAGGCCCCGGGGGGCCTTCCAGTCGTTGGTGTCCACGTCCCACCCCGTGAGCTGGAGGCCCAGCTCCGTCGCCACCTTCTGCAGCAGCGGGCTCTTGGTGCCCACCCAACCGGCGCCGAAGGGAGGGCGCAGTCGGTTGGGGCGCACCCCCGCCGCCTGGAAGACGACGTCCTGCGTCTTCTGCAGCTCCTGCCGGAGCTGTTGCTCGGGAAGCTTGGGGAGCTGCACGTGGCTCCAGGCGTGGCTCTGGATGATGTGGCCACGCTCGGCGATGAGCCGGGCCAGGGCCGGCTGCTTCCGCACCTCCTCGCCCAGCACGAAGAACACTCCCGTGATGCGGTTGGCATCGAGGATGTCCAGGATCGTCTTCAGCCCCACGTCCTTTCCCTTGTCGTCGATCGGACCGTCGTCGAAGGTCAAGATGGCGCCAGGTGCCGTGCTCATGGGGGCTCCTCTTTCCGAAGTCAGGATTCGCGAGGCAAGACGAATGCTAGCCCTGGTCTGACACCCAACCCGCTTCCCCTGGGTGCACGGAACCCGCCGCCCCGTCGTGAACCGAACACCCATTCCCGCGGAGGGGCGAACGGTTGTTAACCGGTGGCGCTTGAGGCAGGCCCCATGCCCGGCGATCGAGGAGGCGCCTCGAGGACGACGTGCCGCTGGTGCACACGTACAATGGGCAGCGGCCGCATCGAGTTCCTCCGGCAGGATGCGCCAGGCTTCTGGGAAATTCGTGGCTACAGCAACACCGCGCACCCCTGGCGAGACGACCGTTACTCCTGAGCTCGCCCCGAGCCCGGAGCCGGAGACGCTCGTCGCTGTCTCCGAGGCGCCCCTCACCGAGGCGCCCATTGTCGCTTCCCTCCCGCCCGAGGACGGGTTTCCCACGGAGAAGACGTCCCGGCTGAGGGAGCGGGTACGGGACTTCCGGGCCCGCTACGCGAAGTGGGAATTGGCGCTCTTCTTCTTCGCGGGCTTCGCCTACGACATCCTCACGCTCCCGCGCATCGACAGTCGGTTCCTGCTCACCAAGCAGGGCACGTACCTGGGCGTGCTGGGCCTGCTGCTGCTGGTGGAGCTGCGCTGGAGCTGGGACGTGGAGCCGCCGCGCTGGCTCGCCCGGGTGTGGCGCTTCCGCGAGGGCGCGTTGCACTTCTTCCTCGGCGGCCTGCTGAGTCCCTACACGCTCTTCTATTTCAAGAGCGCGTCCGGGCTGACGGCGTTCCTGTTCCTCGCGGGCCTCTTCGGGCTGCTGGTGGTCAACGAGCTGCCGCGCTTTCGGGCGCGGGGTCCCGTGGTGCGCGTGGGGCTCTACAGCTTCTGCGTCACCTCGTACTTCGCGTACCTGCTGCCGGTGCTCCTCGGCTACTTCAGCGGGAGTCTGTTCGTGGCCGCGGCGGGCCTGTCCTGCCTCGCCACCCTGTTCCTCACCCTGCTGGTGCGCTGGTGGAGCGGGGACAGGCGGCGCACGCTGCGGCACGTGGCCCTGCCGGGCCTCGGTGTGCAGGTGCTGCTGCTCGGGCTGTACGCGGTGAAGGCGATCCCCCCGGTGCCGCTGTCCATGCTGTCCAGCGGCATCTACCACGGGGTGGAGGTGGTGAAGGGGCCGAGGGGCAAGGACTACCGGCTGCTCCACGAGCGCCCCGAGTGGACGCCGTGGGAGCGCGGGGACCAGGACTTCCGCGCGCGTCCCGGCGACAAGGTCTACTTCTTCGCGAGCGTCTTCGCGCCTGGCAGCTTCAAACCCCTGTCCGCGGGAGACAGGGGCACGAGGCTCGTCATCCGCTGGTCCTACGACGACCCGGAGAAGGGCTGGACCGAGTACCACGCCTACGACGACCTGTACCTGGAGCAGGGAGGGCGGGAGCGGGGTTACCGCACCTTCGCGTACGTGACGAACCCCCGGGCTGGTGACTGGCGCGTCTCCATGGAGACCGAGGACGGGCGGGAGATTGGCCGCCTGTCCTTCACCGTGACGCCCGACGACTCCACGGCGCCCCGCGAGTTCAAGGTGGACGCGGGGTAGAGTCTCGCGGCATGCGCGCCTTCTTCCTGGCACTCACGGTGTTCGTGGGCCTTCCTGGCCTCGCGCGAGCCCAACCCGTGACCCCGTACAACCCCCGGATCGCGGGTGTGCCCATGTCCTGCATGTCCTCGCAGGGCGTGCCGGTGGCCTTCGTGCCGAACTCCTCGCTCGCGGATGTCGGGCTGTGGTTCCCCGCATGGCCCGATGTGCCGGCGCACATCGAGTACAACCCCGCGTTGCTGGCGCGGCTGCCTCCGCCGGTGCAGCTCTTCTGGTTCGGCCATGCGTGCGCGCACGAGGTGCTCGCGAAGGACGTCAACGAGGAGCGCGCGGACTGCTGGTCCCTCCAACTGCTGAAGCGACGGGGGCTCGTGTCGCGCGCGCAGGTCGTGGAGCTCCAGTCCTATCTCCTGGGCGCGCCCGTGGTGCAGTGGGGCCATCAACCAGGACCCGAGCGCACGCGGCTGCTGCTCGGGTGCTACGACCGGGCCTCCGTTCCCCAGAAGTAGGACAGGGTACACGGACGCAGTCGGGGGTCATCTGAGAGCTGCCGGGTAGTGCTCGAGCAGGATGTGTCGCGAATACTCCCAGCCTTGCGTGTAAGCCGCTTCATCGCGATGAACGCGATACCAGGTGATGACATCGGGGCGGGATGCCACAGGGAGGTTCAGCGCGTAGGGAACTCGATACTCTTCGTGGACGTACAGGTGCTTGTCCACCTCGCGTGACAACAGGTACACGCTGGGGGGTTCTCGCTCTTGCTCCAGTTCCCCGATGAGTTGCTCTCGTGACGGCGCCTGAAGAACGAAGATCTCTGTGTCTCGGAGCGGCAGGAAGAGCGCCGCCTTGACCTCTAAAGCTTTTCCTTCCAAGTGCTCCAGGACGAATCCATAGGCTTCGTTCGCGAGAAGGAGGGCGACTTCTCCACTTGCACCTTCCGCTCCGAGTTGATCGATGTGGATATGCTGAGGCGCCTTGGGGTCGACATGCCGCAGCGCCTCATCGAGCCAGACCCGTAGTTTTGACTTCGAGAGTTCCATGCTTCCTCACCGTCTTCGGACGGGCTTGGTCTAAGGAGAGGGGAGGCTCCAGCCGTTCTCTTGTAGCCACTGCTTCTCGGCTTCGGTGAGCGCTCGATGACCATGCTTCCAGGTACCGTCCTTGTTGAGCGCGGCTCCGTCCTTGAAATGCACGTGAGACTGCTCTCCGGGAACCTTTCCGGCATCGACTCTTTTGACATCCTTGGGGGCCTTTCCCTGTCGAACCTGCTGATTCAACTGGTTGGGGCTGGCGGCCTTCCGCGCGTTCGCGAGTTCCTCAAGATGCCTGGCTCGCTCGGGGTTGGTCTCCTTGAGGGTTTCGCAGCAACTCTTCTGACCCTCGATACAGCAGCATTCGACTGTGTTCTGGCACCCACCGGGGCCGGGTTGTGCCAGGGCTCTGGATGGGCTCAGGAGCAGGAGTGTGAAGAGGATCGCGAGAGGGAATCCGTGTCGCATCATCACTCCGAGCGTTGAGGTTGGGGGCGGACAAAGGGGGAGGGTGCCCGGAGCCCGAGCACCCTCCCAGGGGATTAGCGCTTCTCGCTCCAGATCTGCTTCATCCAGGCCTCGACATCCTTCGCCTCGCGCGGGATGTCCTCGGACAGGACGCGGCAGCCCGTCTTCGTCACCAGCACGTCGTCCTCGATGCGCACGCCGATGCCCCGGTACTTCGCCGGCACCGTCAGGTCGTCCTTCTGGAAGTACAGGCCCGGCTCCACCGTCAGCACCATGCCCGCCTTCAGCTTGCCGAACTTGTAGGCCTCCTGCCGCGCCTGCGCGCAGTCATGCACGTCCAGGCCCAGCATGTGGCTGACGTTGTGCAGCGAGTAGCGCTTGTAGAACTGGTTCTCGTCCTTCAGCGCCTCCTCCGGCTTCGTCTTCAGGATGCCCAGCCGGTACAGGCCCTCGGCCAGCACGCGCATGGCCACCCGGTTCGGCTCCATGAAGTCGTTGCCCGGCTTCACCGCCTCGATGGCCTGGTTCTGCGCCTCCAGCACCAGCTCGTAGATCTCCCGCTGCTCCTTGGAGAACCTGCCGGAGATGGGCAGCGTGCGCGTGATGTCCGCCGTGTAGAGGCTGTTGCCCTCCACGCCCGCGTCCAGCAGCAGCAGCTCGCCCTTCTTGATGTCGCCGTCGTTGCGCGTCCAGTGCAGCACGCACGCATGGTGGCCGGCCGCGGCGATGGTGCCGTAGCCCACGTCGTTGCCCTCCACCCGCGCGCGCAGGTTGAAGACTCCCTCCACCTCGCGCTCGCTCTGGGCCGCCTTCAGCCGGCGGATGACGTCCTCGAAGCCCCGGTGCGTGGAGTCGATGGCCGTCTCCAGCTCACGCACCTCCAGCTTGTCCTTGATGAGCCGCATCTCGGACAGGACCGTGGCGAGCTGCTTGTCGCGCTCGGCGTGCTCGGGCACCGCGCCCTCCACCTTCGCGGAGTGGCCGCGCAGCACGCGCGTGGGCACCACCATCGCCCCCCGCAGGCCCTCCAGGAAGTTCTGCAGCTCCGGCAGGCCGCGCGCCTCGTGGACGCCGTAGCGCGCCTGGCTCTCCTTCACGCCCAGCCGAGGGCCTACCCACAGCTCGCCCTTCACGCGGTCCGTGAAGAAGGTGGAGTCGCCGCGGCCCGGGTTCGGCTCCACGAAGAGGATGTCCGTGTGGCCGCCGCCCTGGTTGGGACGCAGCACGAGCACGCAGTCGGGCTCCATGTTGCCCGTCAGGTAGTAGAAGTCGGTGCCCGGCCGGAAGCGGTAGTAGGTGTCGTTGGCGCGCACCTTCTCGTGGCCGGTGGGGATGACGAGCGTCTCGCCCGGGAAGAGCTTGGAGAGCTCACGGCGACGGGCCTCGAAGGCCTCGGCGTTCTTCATCTTCGGCGGCGGCTTGCCGGTCTGGGGCTTCCACCCCTTCATCATGAAGTCGAGCAGCGCGGGGGGCGGCGCCGTGTCGTGGCTGGCCGGCTTCGCCTCCGACTCGGGAGTGACGAGGGGCTGCTGCTCCGGCGCCTGGTCTTGCTGCGGCGCGGTGGTTGCTGCGGCTTGGGCTCGGGATCGGGTCGTCTTCGCCATAGGGGTCAGACTCTTGAACAACCCATCCCGCCCCTTCAAGCCCGATGCGCTACGTCGTGCGCGCGGTGTCCGCCCGGAGGAGTTCCAATTGTCCCAGGAGGACGGGCACCGCCGTCTCCACCCGGAGGATGCGGGGGCCCAGCGAGAAGGGCCGGAAGCCGTGGGCCTCCAACAATTCCGCCTCGAAGGGCACCCAGCCCCCGTCGGGCCCGATGGCCAGCACCACGCGCGGGGCGGTCCGCGCACCCACCTGGGTGAGCGGCTGCTGCGCGGGAGGGTGGGGGAGGAGCCGGACGGCCTCGGTGCCGAAGACGGCGTCCAGCTCGTCCTCGACGAAGGGGCGGAAGCGCTCGCGGACGAGCACCTCGGGCAGTCGGGTGTCTCGGGCCTGCTCGAGGCCCTGGAGGAGCAGCTCCTCGACGAAGTCGGGGGCGAGCACCTTGGAGTCGAAGTAGCTCTTCTCCACCCGGGCGGCGTTGACGAGCACCACGCGGTCCACGCCGAGCTGGGCCACGGCGGGCAGCACGCGCTTGAGGGCCTTGGGGCGGGGAATGGCGAGCAGCAGGTCCACCCCGGCGCGGGGAGGGGGCGGATCGGTGAGGGAGACGCGCAGGCGGAGCAGGCCGGGGGTGTTCTCCAGCACCTCGCCGGTGCCCACGAGCCCACCGAGCCGGCCCACGCGGAGTGTCTCCCCGGGCTCGGCGCGGAGCACCTCACGGGCGTGCTGGGCCCGGCGGCCGGTCATCTGGACGGTGCCGTCGGGGAGGAAATCGGAGTCTTGGAGGAGGAGCAGATTCACGGCGCCACCGTGCATACCACTCCTCTCCCGCTGGAGAGGCTACCCGCGCTTCACGGAAGTGATTCACGGGGACACGGCGGGCAGCTCCTGAGCATAGGACGGATTGAAGGACTGTTGAGGGAGGAGGGCAGGAGCCGAGGGGCCGAGGAGGGCCGCTGATGGAGGCCGCCCGAGTTGTGAGCCCGGCCGGTGCAGAGACCTCGTGTGGCGGAGGCCGCGCGGTGCTCGCCGAGGGCGCCAGCGGCACTCCCTACAAGAACTTCTGTGATGGCTATGCCCAGCGCTTCCGCGCCCGCGTCGCCCAGGCCTACCTCGAGCACCTGAGCGGCAAGGGACCCGGCGCCAACGTCGAGCGCCTCTGCGAGACCTGAGGCTCGGAAGCGAGTGGCCCTCGCGCGACGGATCCGAGTCAGACTGGCACCTCCCAACCCGCTTCGGAGGAAAAGCCACCATGCGAATCCCGTCACTGGCGCTGCTCCTGCTGTCCAGCACCAGCTTCGCCGCAGTGAAGAACGTCTCCACCGTCACCCAGTTGCAGTCAGCGCTCGCCTCTGCCCAGGCCGGCGACGAGGTCGTCCTCGCGGACGGCACGTACGCCGTCAACGCGAACCTGAGCTGCGCGGCGGAGGGCACCGCGTCCCAGCCCATCATCGTCAGGGCCGCGAACCGGCACGCGGCCCTCATCCGGTTCAACGCGACCGAGGGCTTCAAGGTGTCAGGCCGGTACTGGGTCTTCGACGGCCTGACCATCGAGGGGGTCTGCGCCCAGGACGTGAATTGCGAGCACGCGTTCCATGTCACGGGCCACGCGGAGAACTTCGTCCTGCGCAACAGCCGCGTCCGCGACTTCAACGCCCAGCTCAAGGTGAATGCGGCGCAGAACGCCAGCGGCGTCTACGAAATCCCTCACCGGGGGCTCATCGAGAACAATGAGGTCTACGACACGCGCGTCCGGAACACGACGACGCCCGTCACCAAGCTCAACATCGACACCGGTGACGATTGGGTCGTCCGCGGCAACTCCATCCACGACTTCTCGAAGGCCAACAACGGCATCTCCTACGGCGCGTTCATGAAGAGCGGTGGCAAGCGCGGCGTCTTCGAGCGCAATCGCGTCATCTGCACCCTGGATGCCCCCGCTGGAAACACGCGCATCGGCCTGTCCTTTGGAGGTGGAGGCACGGGGAACGCCTACTGCGCGCCGGCCTTCGACGCGAACGTTCCCTGCGATCCCGAGCACTCGGATGGAATCCTGCGCAACAACGTCATCATCAACTGCTCGGACGTGGGCATCTACCTGAACAAGGCCGCCAACACGAAGGTGCTGTTCAACACCCTCATCGCGACCACCGGCGTGGACTTCCGCTTCGCCTCCACCACCGGCGAGGCGCACGGCAACGTGTTGTCCTCCGTCATCCGCACCCGTGACAGCGGCACCTTCACCGCCGGCACGAACCTGATGAACGTGGCCTCGACCACCTGGGATTCCTGGTACGTGGCGCCGCTGGCCGGAGACCTGCGCGTCGAGGGCAACATCTCCTCACTCATCGGCGGAGCCGCCGCGCGCTCCGCGGTGACGGACGACCATTGCGCCCGTCCACGTCCGTCATCGGGGGCCTACACGCTCGGCGCGCTGGAGCATTCGCTGGGCGACTGCGGCACTGGCACCGGCACGCCCACGGACGGCGGGACGCCAGCGGATGCGGGCACGGGAACTGACGGTGGCACCGGGGGCGGAACGGACGGAGGCTCCGATGCGGGCACGGGCGGCGGGCCGAGCCCCGTGAATGAGGAGCCCAAGGGCGGCTGCAGTACCAGCCCCGGCCTCGCCGCCATCTTCCTGTCCCTGCTCGTGCCGGTCGTGTTGCGCCGCCGTCCGCGCCAGCCCGCTCACGAGGGATAGCCGCTCCTTTCTCACTCCCGGAAGGACACGAACCAGTCCCAGTCCCGGGCATCCGCCTGAAAGGGATTGCCCCGGCGGGAAGCGAGCACCTCGGCTCGCCAGGCCTCGACGCCACCGCGCCGCGGCCAGCCCCGGGTCACCGTGCCTCGCCTGCGCTGCGCGTAATTGACCCGCAGCATGCGATTGACCCGGTCGATGAGCGCTGGCGTCGCCCCTTCGCGCAGGTGGTACTCCGCCGCTTGCATGATGCCCTGGTACTTCTCGGGGATGGCGGGCAACGCCTCCTCGTGGACGGGCCAGAACGCGGTGATTGGCGAGCCCACCCTTGCTGACGCCATCCTCGACCGGCTGGTGCACAACGCCCATCGGCTCAAGCTCACGGGCGACTCGATGCGCGACCCGGAAAGGAATTTGACCCGGTCCAAGAAGGGGGCGAAGTGAACCCCGGCCAGCGTCGCTGACGCTCCGACTGTTCCGCTTGCTCCGGAACGGGCGTTCCACTTCGTCCGGAACGAGTGTTCCACATCGCCGGAATACGCAGGGCGCAGCCTCCATCAGTAGGTCCCCGTCACGTGTCGATGTTGATCATCGCGGTCCCCTTCCTATTGCGGTAGACGCACACCATGGACGAGAAGCTGAGACACGCGCTGGGAGACGCGGCCCGAGCTGCTCGCCTGCGGCTGGGCCTCACGCAGGCGGAGGTGGCCAAGAAGGTGCGCCTGAAGTCCGGCGTCTACGGCCGGGTCGAGCGGGGCTCCATGGTGCCCAGCGTGCCCACGCTGGCCAGGATTGGCTCCGCGGGGCGGTGAGCCTCGAGGAGTGGCCCTACCCCTTGAAGTAGTCGAAGCCCGTGCCATCCGAGGGAGTGTAGAGGCGCAAGGTGGGAAGGCCCGTGTCCTGCGTCGCGCCCAGCACATAGTCCATGGTGAAGTCTCCGCCCGAGGCGTCCCGGTCGTAGTTCAAGCTCGGGTCGCAGGTGCTGTGGTAGCGCTGCCATCTCTGGGTTTCGCGAAATCGGATGGTGTTCGCGTCCTGGACGGTCGCGGAGCCCTTCATGAAGTCGATGGAGTAGGACTTGCAGCCCGCGTCCGCATTATTCGAGCCCATCACCCACGTGAAGGCTCCATTGGGACCGAAGGAGATGCCGAATCCCTGATAGGGCGCCATTTCCCAAGGGTCGTAATACCCCTTGAACCACACGCCCGTGTCGAAGTCGTACATTTCCGTGGCGAGCTGGTATCCCATGGAGGTGCTCCAGCGATCCAACCAGACGCCTTGAAGGTTGACTGGGAGCTCGGAGTCCGGGGGATTCCCTGGGAGCTCGGAGTCCGGCAGCTCGTCACCACAACCACAGGTCCCAAGCATCGAAAGCGTGACCAGGGCCACCCCGATGCTGCCTCTATTCCTCTTCATTGTCTGGAACATGGCATCCAACCGATATTCCTCTTCATTGTCTGAAACATGGCATCCAACCGACATACGACTTGGGCACTTGCCCGGGCACCAGCTACCACGGACTCGGCTGCGGCGTCATCCTGCGCTCCGAAGTCCTACCTGCGCGCGGCGGCCCATCGTGATCACCAGGATCGGAGCATCGTGATCAGCGAGATCGGCGCATCGTGATCACCGGGATCGGCCATCGTGATCAGCGGGCCTTTGGACCCGAGGACTACGCTGGAGGTCAGGTGGTTCGCCCTACGGGGCCCGTCGGCTGGTAGCAACCGGGCGCAGGGTGACGAGCTTCGCCTGGGCCCGTGACAGCGGGTGCGCGTCCGCCGTCACACCGGACGCGTGGAGCTGGAGCGTGGGCAGGTCCACCGTCTCCTGCACCGTCACCAGCGAAGGCGCAGAAAATGATGGGGGCCTTGTTCAGGTCGGTGCCGGCCCAATCCGGGCTGCTCCGAAAGACATCGAAAAACTCCATCAGGGAGTTGGTGCGCATTTGCGCCAAGGTGAACAGATCGTCGCTGAGTCGAAAGCTCAACACGGCGTTTTCTTTCCAGGGGATGCGCTTCAACAGGTCAGATCATCGCGATGCCGTCTCACAAGCGTTTTTCTGGGCTTGATGGCTTTAGCCAAGCAGTTCAGTTGCCAGGTGGTGTAGTTAAAACGATCCGGTCTTTGTTTCCTGTGCTGAGTATTTTTGAATTGCCGGCATAAATGGCGTACAGCAATTCGCTGAAAGCGTTCCCTTTAGGAGGGATGCATGTGGAGAGGTCGCAGTCTTCAAAGGTTACAAAATCGCCGAAAACTGCATCCGAGAAGTCCACGGAGTCTAATATTTTGAACCCGGTGGATTTTTTGTGGTACAGGCCGTTGAAGGTGGTGTCTTCAATTTTCCCAATGAATTTTGTTGCACAAAAGGATGCATCATTGAAATTCACATTCTTTAGCTTGCATTGGTCGAATGTGCAGGAAGCGAAATGTGGGTATTCAAATTGTCGGCCAGTGAAGTTGCATTTTGAAAAAACACATTCATCGTAGGTCCCGCCGTTGGCTCCAACACTGATTCTTCGGAAGTCAAAGTTCTTGAAGTTGCATTTTTTAAAATTACACCCAAAAAATGCGAGGTTTCCTGGTGTGCCTTTGTGGAAAATGCACCCGTGGAAGCTGCAATCCACAAAATACACGCCGTCAAAATTTGAATTGGAAAAATCAAATTCAACGAAATCTTTGTTTTCGAATTTTGTTGGCCCGGGCCATTTGAAATCTTTGTATTGATTGTTCATGGTCGGCCCACGCGGAGTGTCTCGCCGGGCTCGGCGCGGAGCACCTCACGGGCGTGCTGGGCCCGGCGGCCGGTCATCTGGACGGTGCCGTCGGGGAGGAAATCGGAGTCTTGGAGGAGGATCAGATTCACGGCGCCACCGTGCATACCACTCCTCTCCCGCTGGAGAGGCTAGCAGCGCTTCACGGAAGTGATTCACGGGGACACGGCGGGCAGCTCCTCGGCCTCGGCGGCACCCCAGAACCACTCCACGCGGGCGCGGCGCCGTCCCTCGGCGAGCCACTCCTCGAACAGGCGCTCCCGGACCTTCTCGCGGGTGGCCTCGTCGAGCCGTGCGGGGTGGAAGCGCAGCACCCGCACCAGCTCGTAGCCTGCTCCGCTGGGAATGGGCTCGGCCACCTGTCCCGGCTCGGTCGAGAACAGGAGCGCGGCCTGCTCGGGCTCCAGCTCTCCGCGCCGCAACGTGGCGAACAGGTCGCCCGTGCCTCCCCGCTCCAGGAAGCTCACCTGCGCGACTTCCAGGAACTGCTCGGGCGAGTCACGGAGCCGCTCGTACAACCGCAGGGCCTCGGCCCGGTCCTGGACGTACAGCCGCGCGACCTGGATGCGCTCGAAGTCGGCGCGGTGGCGCTCGAACCATGCCTCCTCGCGGCCCGCGGCCACCCGCCGCCGCAGCTTCTCGCGCGCCACGTCCTCGCGCAGGTTCTTCTCGAGCTGCACCTGGGTGGTGCCGTGCTCGACCATCCAGCGCTCGACCTGCTCCACGGAGAACAGCCGCCGCCGCTTGCGGAAGTCGACCAGCGCCGCGGCGAGCTCCTCGTCCGTCACCTCCAGGTCGCTGTCACGGAGCGCCTGTTCGATCAGGCTCATGTTGATGAGGTGCCGGCCGATATGCAGGGTGGACCACGCGTGGTCCAGGCTGGTGATGACCTGGTTGATGCGCACCGGGTCATCGTTGACGCGCAGCACCAGCGACTCGTTGATGCGCTGGAGCCCTCTGGCCGGCCAGGGGACCTCCTCGTCCGCGCAGTGGCTCAGGGACCAGGTGCCCCCCTCGTTGGCGAGGAGGATGTCGTAGTGGACCGTGTTCCCGTAGGTCTCCTGCTCCCAGATCATGTTCATCCAATGGTCCGGGTGGCGCGCCTTCAGGGACTGGAACGACTCCTGGGCCTGTTCGGGGGGCAGGCGCTCCTCTCGCCACCTCACCAGCGATGCGAGCGCGTCACGAACCGCCGCGAGAAGGGACTCATTCATCATGGACAGGCCTCCAGGGGCGCGAGCGTGGGCCGTGCGCGCGGAGCGAGGGAAGTGCCAGTGGGGTCCAGGAGCGTGGTGCAGATCGCCTCGGCGATCGGCAGGCCGGTCTCCTCCTCGATCCACAGCCACTGGCCGTTGGGGTTGATCTCCAGGAAGACGTAGCGGTCGTCGGGGGTGACGATCATGTCGATGGCTCCGAACCGCAGCCCCAGCCGCGCGACCAGCTCCAGGCAGGCGCGGCGGATGGCGTCCGGCAGGTGATGCACGCGGTACGGGGTATGGCCCCAGTCATAGTGGCGCCAGTCGAGCTGGGTGCGCCGGGTCGCCTGGGAGTGGATCTCCGCGGCGAGCACCTCCTGACCGACCACGGTGATGCGCAGCTCGAAGCGTTTGGGCACCTGGGCCTGGAACAGCATGGGAGCATGGCGAAGGCGCCGCGCGTACCCCACGTCGCGGGTGGTGACGGCCTGCGTGTAGCGCATCAGCTCCCGGCCCGTGCGCTGGCTGGCGGCCATGGTGACGGTGGGGAACTTGTCGATGAGCTGTCCCCCGTGCTGGCGGTAGAACTCCAGGAACTCGTCCGGATCATTGGTGATGAGCGTGGGCGGAATCTCGAATCCGAGCGCGGTGGCGAGCTGGAGCTGGAGTTGCTTGTTGTCGGCGAGCCGGATGGCGTGGATCGGCCCGGGCAGCCAGGGGATGTCCAGCGCGTTCCAGGTGTCCTGGAGGGTCTGGAGGCACTCCTCCTCCGCGTAGCTTCGCAGCAGCGGATCGGCAATCCGCTCGGAGAGCCGGGGTTTGCGCGGGCGGCGCAGCCAACCCGAGGTGCACTCACTCAGGTCGAGCTCCTCGCCGCCTCGCTTCAGTCGGACGCGCTTGCGACCGCCGAGGGAGTCGATCGACAGCGACGCGGTGCTGGGGAATTCACTCCAATCGAAGCGGCACACGCTGGCGCCTCGGTGGCACAGCCTGGCCTCGACGGCGTTCGCATGCACGTCATCGGGCTCGGTCAGGATGAGGATCATGGTTTGTCTGGGGACTGGGGGAGCGGCGCGGGTCTTCGCGTGCGAGCGGAGACCTCCACGTCGCGAGGGTGTCTGCTCTCCCGGCCCCTCTCCTGGCGGCCGGGGAGCAGACCATGGGCCTGGGACTACTGATCGCAGTCACCACAGTCGGAACAAGTCCCTCCCTGGCTGGCCAGCCCGCCAGAGACGATCTTCAGCTCCACCTCATCGAGCTCGCGCTCTCCCAGGCGCTTCGGGGTCTCCTGGAGGTCGGTCATCCGCAGACGGGTACGCTTCTCCTTCATGGGGTTCTCCTCGTGGGGGTGTGGCGGTTCCTCGGGAATCCGAGTCGCCGCGCGTTTCGCCTTTGAAGGAGCGGGCCGTGGGCGGATGTGACGAAACTCACG
>CAVYSY010000025.1:0-186751 GCA_963771175.1 uncultured delta proteobacterium | reverse complement strand
CGGCGCCCTCGATGTATTCGTCGGTGTCGGCGACGCTGAAGTCACCCTGGCCCGCCACCATCTCGGCCAGCCCGGCGAGGGCCTCGGCGTTCTCGTCGATGATCTCCGGGAGGCGGGGGTTGGGCGGGGGAGGCTCGCCGCGGTTGGTGATTTGCTCCACGCCATCCATGGCGGAGAGGAAGAGGGACATGTCGTCCTCCTCCTGGGGGCGCTTGGACTTGGACGGCTTGGGGGGAGGGGGAGGCGCCTGGGGCTTCTTGGGCGGCTCGGCCTGCTTCTTCTTGAGGTCCGCGAGAGCCGACTTGAAGGGGTTGTTGAAGCCCTCGTTCTTCTTCTTGGGGGAGCCGCGGTCGCTCATATGGCCCTGTAATGCGTCAGAGCGGGTCGCGGTTCAACCAGGTTTCGGTTTCGGCGGCTGCCGGAGGGGGCATTACAGCCCGCGCAGGCGGCGGATCTCGTCGTAAGACTCCCGGATCTCCTGGAAACGGCGCGACGCCCTGCTCGACCGTCCCCTGCCCAAGGTGGGCGATACGGTCAGGGTCGTGGGTAGCGGCGTATGGAGGAATGGGGGCGCTCATGGGCCCCTCTGCACCAGCCCGCCACCCTCAACAGGCCCCCATTTTTCCTGTACGCCACCGGGCCCGACTCGCGACAATTCGTTCGAAATTCGGCTGGCCACTCCGGCCAGAGGGGGCACTCACATGAACATGCAGCGATGGATGCTGGTGTCGTGCGCGACGGCGGTGGTGGGGTTGGGCTGCACGAAGAGCGAGGTGGATGTCGATGCGGACATCGTGCTCACGGGCACGCTGCTCAACGAGAACAAGCAGCCCCTGGCGAACGCGCTCGTGCAGATCGACCGCAGCACGAACTCGGCGTGCGCGTTCAGCCTCTTTGGCGGCGGGAACTGGAAGACGTTGAAGACCGGGGCGGATGGCACCTTCACCCTGAATCTGCTGGGCGCCGATGCCCGGAATGGTGACGTGGCACGTTGCTTCTACCTGCGCGCTCCGGAAAGCGCGAAGGGGAGCAACGCGGCGGTCTCGTTCCTCGTGCAGAGCGAGACGGTGCAGATTCCTCCCCTCCAGCAGTGGGACGGCGCGGTGGAGGCGACCGCCACGAGCGACGGAGTGCAGGTGACCTTCCAGAACATCTCCGCCTCCCACACGGGGATGAGCGACAAACACACCGTCCAGGTGGAGAAGGGCGCAACGCACGAGAAGATCTGGGAGACCTCCAACGTGTCTTCATCGGTGCTGCTGAGCGACTACGTCCTCGAGGACGTCACGGACGCCTCGGCCCAGGTCTTCACGAGCAACAACATCAAGGGCAGCAACACCACCTTCGACTTCTCCTACTACGCCAGTGAGGTGGCGCTCCCGCAGCGCCCCCGCGTCCCGGTCAGCCGCGGCGCGAGCTGCACCTTCCCCGAGGCGCCCGCCACCTGCCCATTGACGGATGGCAACCTCTCCAGTTGGGGCCTCTTCGCGGGGAACCCCCGCGAGGTGGTCATCCAGCTCGCTCGGCCTGCCGTCCTGCGCAAGGCGGTGTTGCGCGACCTGAAGGCGGACCAGTTGCCGACCGAACTCGTGCTTGAGGGCAGCAGCGATGGCACCACGTGGGTGCCGCTGGCCAACGTGCTCAAGGGACCGGAAGTGCCCGGCTTTGCCGAGCTCGACCTGAGCGGCACCACCGCGGTGAGTCAGGTGCGCCTGCGCGGCACGTCCACGTCGGCGAGCTTCAAGCTCCGCAAGCTCAACGAGCTGTCCCTCTTCGAGTAGCGGACGCACGCATGGCGTGGCGAGGTTGTTACCGGTTCCGTGCGCGCTTCCGCTGACACAGCCTCTGGAAGTGTCCGAGTCACCGCAAGAGGAGGGCATTACAGCCCGCGCAGGCGGCGGATCTCGTCGTAGGCCTCCCGGATCTCCTGGAAGCGGCGCGATGCCTGCTCGACCGCTCCCTGCCCGAGGTGGGCGACACGATCGGGGTGGTGGGTGGCGGCGAGCTGGCGGAAGGCGCGCTTCACGTCGGCGTCGCTGGCATCGGGGGAGAGGCCGAGCCGGGCGTAGTGGACATCGCCGTCGCCGAAGTGGCGCGCGGTGACGGAGCGGAAGTCCTCCTCGGAGAGGCCGAGCCCCTGGGCGACCCGGCGCAGGGTGTCCTGCTCGGCACGGTGGAGCTGGCCGTCCACGAGCGCCAGGGAGTAGAGGGCATCGAGGAGGAGCAGGTGCTCGGCGGTGGGTAGCTCGTCGCGGCAGGCGGCGATGGAATCCTCGAGCGAGGCGGGGCGGGCGAGGTGCTCCTTGAGGTAGCGGCGCACGACCTCGAGTGCCTCGGGGCCGTACTTGAGGGTGTTGGAGAAGTACTCGCGCACCACGCGCACCTCGTCGCGCACCACCTCCCCATCGGCCCGAGCCACCTCGATGAAGAGGGCGCACAGGTGGCGGGCGTAGTGGTCCTGGGCGGGGGTGTTCAGCGCCGAGCGGGGGAGGGGCTTGACCTTGTCGGCCGCCTCCGAGGGGAGGAGGTTCAGTTCGTCGACCTGATGGCCGACCACGAGCCCGGCGATGATGAGCAGGACGATGGGCAAGGGTCCACCAATCAGCAGACCGAGGGCCAGTCCAAGCATCGCTCCGAGAACTTTTCCAGGTGCCACGAGCGCTTCACTCCCTTGCCAGGAAGGAGTTTCGCATAGAGTCCGCCTCGCCATGGGCGAGTTGATCGACGGAAAAGCGGTAGCGGCGCGGGTGCGGGCGGAGGTGAAGGCGGAAGTGGATCGGCTGAAGGCCGAGCGCGGCCTGGTGCCGGGGCTGACGGTGGTCCGGGTGGGAGAAGATCCCGCCTCGAAGATCTACGTCACCGGCAAGAAGAAGGCGGCCGAGGAGGTGGGCTTCAACTCCTGGGAGGAACACCCGGACGCGAGCATCACCCAGGACGAGCTGCTCGCGCTGGTGGACAAGCTGAACAGGAACCCGGACGGTCCACGGCATCCTGGTGCAGCTCCCCCTGCCGAAGCACATCGACTCGGAGCGGATCATCTCGGCGGTGAGGCCGGAGAAGGACGTGGACGGCTTCCACCCGATGAACGCGGGCAAGCTGTCGCTGGGCAAGCCGGGGCTGCGGCCGTGTACGCCGTTCGGGGTGATGCGGCTGCTGGAGGAGGTGGGGTGCAACCCGGCGGGCAAGCGGGCGGTGGTGGTGGGGCGCAGCAACATCGTGGGCAAGCCGATGGCGCTGATGCTGCTGGCGGCGGACGCGACGGTGACGGTGTGTCACCGCAAGAGCAACCTGGCGGCCGAGGTGGCCAACGCGGACATCGTGGTGGCGGCGGTGGGCGTGCCGGAGCTCATCAAGGGCGAGTGGATCAAGCCCGGTGCGGTGGTGATCGACGTCGGCATGAACCGGATGCCAGACGGGAAGCTGAAGGGCGACGTGGAGTTCGAGAAGGCGAAGGAGCGCGCGTCCTTCATCACCCCTGTCCCAGGCGGCGTGGGCCCGATGACGATCGCCATGCTGATGCGGAACACGCTCGAAGCGGCCAAGGCCGGCGCATAGGCTTTCGTGGATGGCCTTTCCCCTCCTCCCCATTGCGGCGGGCCTCGCGGCCCTGTACGTGATTCGTCGCCTCGCCTCAAAGCAGGAGGAGAAGCCGGTCGTGGTTGACGCGGGTGTCAGGCGGCGTCTCGATGAGTTGCGGGCCCATCCGCTGCCTCCCGAGCTCGCGGTGCCCACGCCCCGCCCCGACGTCTGGGGCGAGCGGGGGTACCTCGCGCAGGAGCGCTATCGAGCGCGCTTCAAACCGCTCCTGCTGAACGGATACGCGACCTACGGCTTCGTCTACCACTACCACTCCGTACATGACGGGGAGGGGCCGGATGTCGTGGCCCACTATGCCTGGCTGGATGAGCGGGGCGAGCTCCAGACGCGCCAGCTGAAGGAGAGCTACGACGGGTTGCACGCCGCCTACAGCCAGGGGCGGGGCGCCATGGTCGTCGACATGGACGCGGGCCTGGAGGCGGACAAGGTCATCATCATCCTGCACGGCCTCGCCTCGGGTGAGCACGTCATCTACGAGGCGCTCCTGGCCGCGCCCGAGAGTGGGAAGGACACGAAGCACACGGGGTAGACGCGCACCATGCCGACACGCGAGGAACGAATCGAGGGCGGTCTCCATGGCCTCCTCATCGGAGATGCACTCGGTGTTCCCTATGAGTTCCATCCGCCGGCCCAGATTCCCGAGCCCGCGCTGATCGAATTCGACCCGCCCCCCGGCTTCTCGCGGGCCCACGCGGGAGTACCCCCTGGCACATGGTCGGACGACGGCGCGCACGCACTGTGCCTGTTGGCCTCGTTGCAGTACCGGAACGGGCTGGACCTGGAGGACCTCGGGCGGCGGCTCGTGAACTGGTACGAGCTCGGGTACATGGCGGTGGATGACGAGGTGTTCGACGTGGGCATCCAGACACGGGAGGCCCTGGCGAACGTCCGAGCCGGAGTTCCCGCGCTGGAAGCGGGCCCGAGTGGAGAGCGGGCCAACGGGAACGGCTCGTTGATGCGCGTGCTGCCGCTGGCGCTCTGGCACCTGGGGGACGATGCCGCACTGGCGAGGGACGCGATGCTCCAGTCCCGGGTGACGCACGGGCACCTGCGGTCCCAGGTGTGCTGCGCGCTCTACTGCCTCTGGGCGCGCCGGACGCTGGAGGGCGCGGCGGATGCCTGGGCGGAGGCCGTGGCCACCTTCCGCGCGCTGTACCCCGAGGGCTCGGCGCCGCGAGCGGAACTGGAGTCCTCGGTACGGCCGGACTCGCCGGAACTGGGGAAGGGGAGCGGGTACGTGGTGGACTGCCTGCTCTCGGCTCGCGATTGCATGGCGGCGGGGTCCTACGAGCGCGTGGTGAAGGCGGCGGTGGCGCTCGGGCACGACACGGATACGACGGCGGCGGTGGCGGGAGGAATCGCCGGGCTTCGCGACGGCATCCAGGCCATCCCGGAGCGGTGGCGCAGCGCGCTGCGGGGCAAGGAGCTGGTGCGGCCGATGCTGGAGCAGCTCCTCTCGCGCAAGACCGGTTAGTGGAAGAAGAGGCTCGCGCTGGCCTGGATGTTGAGGGGCGCGCCGGGAGTGAAGTGGAGGTCCTCACATCCCTCGAAGGCGCCGGCCTCGCCCGCGGGCCGGGTGCCTTCCGGGCAGCTCGACTCGAACGGCAGCCGCGAGACGTTGGCGAACTGGGCCTCGCGCCATTGCGCATTCATCAGGTTCTGCACGCCCATGTTCACCTCGTACCAGGAGCCCCGGTAGCCCAGCGTCGCGTCCACGCGGGTGAAGCCCTCGGCCATGAGGAACCGGTCCTCCGTGGCCGGGCGGTCTCCCAGGTGCAGCACGCCGAGCCGCCCGTAGATGCCGCTCGGGTGACGTGCGGAGACGCCGCCCGCCATCGTGTGAGTGGGGCCTGCTCTCGTCGTGTGGAGCGGGAAGCTCGGGCGGAGGAGGCTCCTGCGCGGCGGCCCGCTGGTGCGTCACCCAGCCCTGGATGGCGCGGGTGGGGGACGGATGCTCCCCACCATGGCCGAAGACGGCATGGAGGACCGGCGCGAACGCAAGACCGTACACGGCCACCAGAAGGCCGAGCTAGCCCAGATCTCGACGGTCCTCCCTCGTCAGCACGTCGGTGCGTTCCTCGTCGCTACCGGCTGTGCAGGAACTCGCGGATGTACCCGGTGACGAGCTCCGACTTCTCCAGGGAGACGCCGTGGCCAGCGTCGGGAATGCGCCGGAAGGTGAGGTCGGGCACGAACTCCTCCAGGCCGCGCTGCCCGTCCGCCAGCAGGAAGATGTCCTGCTCGCCGTGGATGAAGAGCACGGGGATGCGCACGTGGAACTGCTCCGGCTTCAGGCCCTCCAGGAGGTTGCTGCCGCCCTGGCTCCCCTGGCCGTCCGGCGGGCCCATCTTCGCCGCCCGGTAGTAGTTGAGCCCGCCGGTGATGGCGCCTGGCTGCTTCCAGGCCTGGAGCCACTCCTCGGCATCCTCGTCCGAGAGATTCACGCCGCTCGCCCGGTAGGCGCCGAGCACGTTGTTCCTCAGCCACTCGAAGTCGTTGGCCATCATCAGCGGCTCGCCCTGCGGGGAGCGGAACGCCAGCATGTACTGGCTGGCCTGCTGCTGCCGGGGATTCTCACGCAGGTCCCGCTCGAACAGGGCGGGGTGCGTGATGTTGAAGGTGACGAAGCGGCACACGAGCTCGGGGTGGCGCAGCAGGAAGCTCCAGCCCAGCAGCGCGCCCCAGTCCTGGCAGACCAGGGTGACCTTCTTCAGCCCGAGGTGCTGCACCAGCCCGAGCACGTCCCGCACCAGGAGCTCGATGTTGTACTGCTCGACCTCCTGGGGCTTCGAGCTCAGGTTGTAGCCGCGCAGGTCCGGGGCGATGACCTGGTAGTCCTTGCCCAACTCCGCGAGCTGCTTCTTCCAGACGCCCCAGTACTCGGGAAAGCCGTGGAGGAAGAGGATGGGCTCACCCGTGCCCTCCGTCACGTAGTGCAGGCTGATGCCGTTGATGTCTGCGTTGTGGTGTTGCAAGGACGCTCCCTTTGCCGATGAGGATTCGCGATGTGGTGGGCTGCCCCGGTACCAGGAGCTGAAGCCCTCTCCGGAGCGGAACGCGGGCGACCAAGCGTTCCGGAGATTTGTTTCGCGGAGGGAGAATCCTAATTCAAGTGAAATTTTGCAACACAGGCGCAATTCGGTGCCGGGCGAACACACGCGTCCTCACGCGGCGTGGTGCCGGCCATTACGGAGGGTGGGGAAGGAACCGCGTGAGCCCGGGGAGGCCGCGCGTCAGCTCGGGACGTTGCGCTCGGAGCCGGTGAAGAAGTTCTTCACCTCGGGCGCGTTGACCACCCACAGCATCCAGGCGCCGATGGGGAGGCCCAGGCAGCAGGCGGGGGTGAGCGGGAACATGGCGGTGACGGAGCCCACGGCCACCAGTCCCCAGCCGCGCAGGTTGAAGGCGTTCAGCGCGCCCCAGATGCTCAGGATCCCGGACACCACCGCGCCGAGGATGGTGAGGATGAGCGACCAGGTGATGGGCTGGCCCTGCTGGATGGCGGCTGGATCCGCGCCGGTGGGCATCTGGTAGCCGAGCGCGATGGCCCCCAGCACCCCCAGACAGAAGAGGATGTTGAGGGCGCCCACGCACAGCAGCATGAACGCGGCCGGGCGGATCCTCCGCAGCGCGGGCATCCGCGGATCATTCTTCGGGACGTTCAGTCCAGGTCCACTCATGTACGGGCCCTCAGCGCGCTCACGATCATCCGCGTCGCGGGAGACTTGTTGAGCGTGTAGAAGTGGATGCCGGGCACGCCGCGCGACAGCAGCTCCATGCACTGCACCGTGGCATGTGCCACGCCGAGCTGGACCAGCGCCTCCGGCTGCTCTTTCACCCGCTCGAGCTGGAGCGCCAGCCGCATGGGCACGGTGGCCCCGCACATGCGGGTGAAGCGCTGGAGCTGCTCGTAGTTGGTGATGGGCATGATTCCCGGGACGATGGGCACGTTGATGCCGATGCGACGCGCCCGCTCCACGAAGTCGAAGTAGAAGGCGTTGTCGAAGAAGAGCTGGGTGATGACGAAGTCCAGGCCCGCGTCCACCTTCTCCTTCAGGTGCAGCAGGTCGTCGTTTCGCGAAGCTCGTCTCGACATGGCCCTCCGGATAGCACGCCCCGCCCAGGCAGAAGTTGAAATCCTCTTCTCGGATGAAGCGCACCAACTCGGTGGCGTGACGGAAACCGCCTTCCACGGGCTCGTAGGTCGTCTGTCCCTGGGGCGGGTCGCCCCGGAGCGCCAGCACGTTCTCCACCTTGGCGTCCGCCAGCCGCCGCAGCACGTCGCGCAGCTCGTCGCGCGTGTGGCCCACGCAGGTGAGGTGGGCCATGGCCTCGATGCCCGTGTCGCGCCTGATGCGGCTGACGAGCTCCACCGTCCGATCGCGCGTACTGCCGCCCGCGCCGTAGGTGACGGAGACGAAGCCCGGCTCCAGGGGCGCCAGATCCGCGAGCGTCTTCAGCAGGTTGGCGGTCCCCTCGTCGGTCTTCGGCGGGAAGAACTCGAAGGAGAAGCACGGGTTGGACGGATTCAATCGATTACGAATCTTCATGACGCGAACAGTCTAGAACGTTCCAGGCGAGTCCCCGAGAGCCTTGATCAAGGAGGTGCGCGGTTATAGTCCGCGCCGTTTTCAACCCCCCACAGGAGAGATGAGCATGGCCCGGCGTACGCCCCTCAACGAGGCCCACCGCAGGCTCGGTGGTCGGATGGTGGACTTCGCAGGCTGGGACATGCCGGTTCAGTACAGTTCCGTCATCGCCGAGCACGAGACCGTGCGCACTGCCGTCGGTCTGTTCGACGTGTCCCACATGGGCGAGGTCGAGTTCACCGGCCCCGGTGCCCTCGAGACGGCCAACCGGCTCATCACCAATGATCTCTCCAAGTGCGCGGACGGCCAGGCCCTCTACGCCGGCCTGCTCAATGAGCAGGGTGGCTTCGTGGACGACGTGGTGGCCTACCGCTTCTCGCCCGAGCGGATCCTCATCGTCGTCAACGCGTCCAACAAGGACAAGGACTTCGCCTGGATGCTGGCGCACGCCCAGGGCGTGAAGCCGGTGGATCGCAGCGACGACTTCGCGCAGATCGCCGTGCAGGGCCCCAAGGCCGTTGCCCTGGTGCAGCGGCTCACTCCGGCGGACCTGTCGAAGGTCGGCACCTACCGCTTCACCGAGGGCCCGGTGGCTGGCGTGCAGTGCATCATCTCGCGCACCGGCTACACCGGCGAGGACGGCTTCGAGCTGTACTGCGCCCCCGGGGACGCGGAGAAGCTGTGGAACGCGCTCCTCGCGGAGGGAGCAGAAGGACGGCGTGAAGCCCTGCGGCCTGGGCGCGCGCGACTGCCTCCGCACGGAGATGAAGTACGCCCTCTACGGCAACGACATCGACGACAACCACACCGCCCTGGAGGCCGGGCTGGGCGTGGATCTGCAAGCTCGACAAGCAGGGCGACTTCATCGGCCGCGACGTCCTGGCCAAGCAGAAGGCCGAGGGCGTGAAGCGCAAGCTGGTGGGCTTCGAGCTGACCGGCGCTGGCATCCCCCGCCACGGCTATCCCATCCTCAAGGACGGGCAGCGGGTGGGCGAGGTGACGAGCGGCACCATGGGTCCCTCGGTGAAGAAGCCCATCGGCATCGGCTACGTGCCCGCCGAGCTGGCCGCCGAGGGCTCGACCTTCGATGTGGAGATCCGCGGCCGCCCGGTGTCCGCCGTCGTGGTGAAGACCCCTTTCTGGAAGAAGTCCTGAGCAGTCCCAAGCCCTGAGCATTCCCCTTTCCGAGGAGCACGGACATGGCCGGCAACATTCCCGCGAATCTCAAGTACACGAAGGAGCACGAGTGGGCCCGCATCGAGGGCAGCCTCGTGGTGGTGGGCGTCACCTCTCATGCCCAGGAGGCGCTCGGTGACGTGGTGTACGTGGAGCTGCCCAAGGTGGGCTCCACCGTCACCGCGGGCAAGCAGTTCGGCGTCATCGAGTCCACCAAGGCCGTGTCGGACCTCTACTCTCCGCTGACGGGCAAGGTGGTGAAGGTGAACGACTCCCTCACCGACAGCCCCCAGACGATCAACTCGGACCCCTACGGGGCGGGGTGGATCATCGAGGTCGAGCCCTCGGACAGCAAGGAGCTGGCCGGGCTCATGGACGCCAGCGCGTACGAGAACCTGCTGAAGAACGCCTGAGCCGTGGCGGGTCTGAATGGGCCGGGGCCCGTTGTTACACACGGCCTTTCGTTTCTCCCGCACTGCGAGTGCTGATCATGTCCTTGAACTGGAAATACCAGGAGTGTTTCGCCGACCGGCACATCGGGCCGGATGAGAAGGAACTGCAGGGGATGCTGAAGACCGTGGGGGTGGGCTCGCTCGATGAGCTCATCGACCAGACGGTCCCCGCTGCCATCCGCTCCAAGGAGCCGCTGAAGATCGCGACTTCCTGGTCCGAGCACGAAGCGCTCTCGGTGCTGGAGACCCTCGCCTCGAAGAACCAGCTCCTGCGGTCCTTCATCGGGATGGGCTACTACGACACCCAGACTCCGAACGTCATCCTGCGCAACATCCTCCAGAACCCGGGCTGGTACACCCAGTACACGCCCTACCAGGCGGAGATCTCCCAGGGTCGCCTGGAGGCGCTGCTCAACTTCCAGACGATGGTGATGGACCTCACCGGGATGGAGGTGGCCAACGCCTCCCTGCTCGACGAGGGCACCGCCGCCGCCGAGGCCATGTCGCTGCGCCCTGCACCTCAAGGGCGAGGAGCATGGGAGCGCCTTCTTCGTCTCGGAGGCCTGCCACCCGCAGACGATCGACGTGGTGCGCACCCGCGCCCAGCCGCTGGGCGTCGAGGTGGTGGTGGGCGACCACCGCACGGTGGACCTGTCGGCCAGGAAGTACGTCGGCGCGCTGGTGCAGTACCCGGCCACCGACGGCGTGGTGTACGACTACCGCGCCTTCGGGGAGAAGGTGCACGCGGCCGGCGGGCTCTTCATCGTCGCCACGGACCTGCTGGCGCTCACGATGCTGACGCCGCCGGGTGAGTTCGGCGCGGACGTGGCGGTGGGCAGCGCGCAGCGCTTTGGCGTGCCCCTGGGCTACGGCGGTCCGCACGCGGCCTTCTTCGCCACGAAGAACGCCTTCACCCGCGTCATGCCGGGCCGCATCATCGGCGTGTCCGAGGACGCCCAGGGCCGCCGCGCCCTGCGCATGGCGCTGCAGACGCGCGAGCAGCACATCCGCCGCGAGAAGGCCACGAGCAACATCTGCACCGCGCAGGTGCTGCTGGCCATCATGGCCGGCATGTACGCCGTGTACCACGGGCCCCGCGGCCTGAAGGCCATCGCCGAGCGCGTGCACGGGCTCACCGTGCTGCTGGCGCGCGGCCTGACGAAGCTGGGCTACGGCGCCAACTACGAGAACGTCTTCGACACGCTCCGCGTCGAAGCCGCGCCGCCGCACATCCGCTCCATCCTCTCGGCCGCCGAGGCCAAGGGGATGAACTTCCGCCGCATCGATGAGCGCGCCATCGGCCTGAGCCTCGACGAGGCCACCCGCCCGGCCGACGTGGAGGCCATCCTCTCCGTGTTCGCCGGCGCCAAGCCCCTGGGCTTCACGCTGGAGGAGCTGGGCAAGGAGCTGCGGAGCACGCTGCCCCAGGACCTGCGGCGCACCAGCCCGTTCCTCACGCACCAGGTCTTCAACAGCTACCACTCCGAGACGGAGATGCTGCGCTACATCCGCCGCCTCGAGTCGCGCGACCTGTCGCTCACGCACTCGATGATCCCGCTCGGCTCGTGCACGATGAAGCTCAACGCCACCGCGGAGATGATCCCGGTGACGTGGCCGCAGTTCGGCAAGCTGCACCCGTTCGCGCCGAGCTCCCAGGCGCAGGGCTACAAGGTGCTGTTCGAGCAGCTCGAGCAGATGCTGGCGAGCATCACCGGCTTCGCGGGCGTGTCGCTGCAGCCCAACGCGGGCAGCCAGGGCGAGTACGCGGGCCTGCTCGTCATCCGCGCCTACCAGCAGCACCGGGGCCAGGGGCACCGCAACGTGTGCCTCATTCCCTCGTCCGCGCACGGCACCAACCCGGCCAGCGCGGTGATGGCGGGCTACCAGGTGGTCGTCGTCAAGTGCGACGAGAGCGGCAACATCGACGTGGCGGACCTGCGCGCCAAGGCGGAGCAGCACAAGGACAAGCTGGCCGCCCTGATGGTGACCTACCCCTCCACGCACGGCGTGTTCGAGGAGGAGATCAAGGAGATCTGCGCGGTCGTCCACGAGCACGGCGGGCAGGTGTACATGGACGGGGCGAACCTCAACGCCCAGGTGGGGCTGACGTCGCCGGCGGCCATTGGCGCGGACGTGTGCCACATCAACCTGCACAAGACGTTCTGCATCCCGCACGGCGGTGGCGGTCCCGGGCATGGGCCCCATCTGCGTGGCGAGCCACCTGGCGAAGTTCCTCCCGCGGCACTCGGTCATTGCCACGGGTGGCAACGAGGGCATCGGGGCGGTGTCGGCGGCGCCGTGGGGCAGCGCCAGCATCCTGGTCATCTCGTGGATGTACATCGCGATGATGGGCGCGCAGGGGCTGACGCAGGCCACGAAGATGGCCATCCTCAACGCCAACTACATCGCCGAGCGGCTGCAGCCGCACTACCCGGTGCTGTACCGCGGCAAGCGGGGCCGGGTGGCGCACGAGTGCATCGTGGACCTGCGGCACCTCAAGAAGACGACGGGCGTCGAGGTGGAGGACGTGGCCAAGCGGTTGATGGACTACGGCTTCCACGCGCCGACGGTGTCCTTCCCGGTGTCGGGCACGCTGATGATCGAGCCGACGGAGAGCGAGTCCAAGGCGGAGCTCGATCGGCTGTGCGACGCGCTGATCGCCATCCGTGGGGAGATCCATGAGATCGAGGAGGGCAAGGCGCCCAAGGACAACAACGTCCTGAAGAACGCTCCGCACACCGCGCGCGTCATCACCGCGCCGGAGTGGAACCGGCCCTACTCGCGCGAGCAGGCCGCCTTCCCGGCGCCGCTGGGTGCAGGAGCACAAGTTCTGGCCGTCCGTGGGTCGCCTGAACAACGTGCTCGGCGATCGCAAGCTGGTGTGCTCGTGCCCGCCCATCGAGGACTACATGGCCCCGGAGCCCTCCAAGGCCGCCGTGGCGTAGTGACCGTCTCGTCGCTCACGGGGTCCACTTCCCCGTGAGCCTCGACAGCCAAGGGCTCGGAACCGTGTGTCGGTTCCGGGCCCTTCGCTTTTTTGATTCCTTGCAAATTGAGACGGCGCGCACTCGAGGAGTTGTCCGACTCCGTCGTCTTCTCTGCGATCTCCTCACACATCCGGTGCCACGACGGAACAATCGCTACACCTGGGATGCATTAGTCTTGGATTGTCATACCCGTGTTTTGCGATTTCTTATGTTTTGTAACTGCATTGCATATGTTTGCCTTCCTGCTTTTTCTTGATCCACGCGCTCTAGGACAACCTGTACATTGTTCTCCGCTGTCTGGTTGATGATGAATAACCGGGTCATGCCCGAAAGCGGAGGAGCGGCGAGATGAGACTCAAGCGCAGCACCCAGGTTCATGCGCGGCAGCGCGGTCTGGGGCGTGGGCGACTCTTCGTTGCGATGGTGGCGCTGGCATCGGGGGGAGCTTGCGACACCTCGACTTCGAAGGAGCCGGCCAGTGCCAGGACCTCGAACGAGGCGGTCAATGCGGGCGTGGGTGCGGCTGAGGCACCGAGCCCCGAGGTGGGGCAGTGCGAGGTGAAGCCGCCCTTCACGGGCAACTTCGATCCGGTGCTCCACTGGGCCTGGACCGGGAGCTCCGTGCTGCCCGAGTACAAGCAGGTGATGATGCAGCCGGTGGTGGTGGACGTGAACCGGGACGGCACGCCGGACATCGTCTTCAGCACCTTCGATGGTGATTTCTACAACGCGAGGATCGCCGCGGAGCAGAACCCCAACGTCAACGGCGTGCTCCGGGCCATCAGCGGCAACGGTGGGCAGGAACTGTGGGCCGTGACGGATTCGGCCTTGCGGGTGAAGCCCGCCGCCAGCCTCGCCGCGGGTGACATCGACGGTGACGGCGCCGTGGAGATCTGCGGCATCCCCGAGACGGGCCGCGGCATCATCTGCTTCGAGAACGACGGCACCTTCAAGTTCCGCTCGGAGCCGGACGCGTACGATTACAACGAGTGGGGTGGCCCCTCGCTGGCGGATCTGGATGGCGACGGCGCCGTGGAGATCCTCGACGGCAACCGCGTCTACAGCAACACGGGCGCGCTGAAGTGGGTGGGCACCGGCGGTGGGGGCATGGAGGGCGCCCGGTACACTGGCCCCGTGTCCTTCGCGGTGGACATCGACCAGGACGGCAAGCTGGAGGTGGTCAACGGCACTTCCGTCTACCGGCACGATGGCACCCTCAAGTGCTCCAACGGGGATCTCGAGGGCGGTTACTCCGCCGTGGCCAACTTCGACGGCGACGCGGCGGGGGAGATCGTCGTGTCGGGCCAGACGAAGGTGAGCCTGCTCGACGACGACTGCTCGCTCCTCTGGTCCCGGCCGGTGCACATCACCAACCTCGACCAGCCGCTGCATGATCCGGCGAACCCCGGTCACGGTGGCGCGCCCAACCTCGCGGACTTCGATGGCGACGGGCAGCTGGAGATCGGCCTGGCGGGTGACTGGAACTACACCGTCTACGGCTCCGACGGGAACGTGAAGTGGACCTTCGCCGTGCAGGACTACAGCTCCGGAAAGACGACCTCCACCACCTTCGATTTCGAGAATGATGGCCGGCTCGAGGTCATCTACGCCGACGAGCTGAAGCTGCGCATCTTCGACGCTGTGACGGGCGCGGTGCGTTGGGAGACGGCCCACAGCTCGGCCACCACGCACGAGTACCCCATCGTCGCGGACGTGGATGGCAATGGCGCGGCCGACATCGTGGTGGTGGAGAACAACTTCTCGGCCCCGGGCCTCAACGGCCTGCGCGTGTACCGCGACCAGCAGCATGGCTGGGCCAACACGCGGCGCCTGTGGAACCAGCACGCCTACTCGGTGACCAACGTCAACGACGACGGCACCATCCCCGCCCACCCGCTGACCAACTGGCTCATCCCCGAGCTCAACACCTTCCGCTCCAACACCGCCGGCTACCTGGGCACGGGCCCCAGCTCCTACGCCGCCGCGGATCTCGTCGCCTTCGACGTGAGCACCACGTGTGACGGTTACGGCTCGCTCGTGCTCGGCGCGCGCGTGCGCAACCAGGGTGAGGCCCCGGTGGCCGCCGGCGTGAAGGTGGCCTTCTACAAGGGCAACCCGGCCTCGGGCGGCACGCTGCTCGGTGTGGCCACCGTTTCGGATGTCCTGCCCGCGGGTGGCTCCTCCATCGCCACCGCCGTCGTCTCCTCCTCCTTCACCGGCACCGCCGAGGTCTTCGCCGTGGTGGATGATGACGGCACGGGCGCGGGTACCACCACCGAGTGCCGCGAGGACAACAACAGCTCCTCCGCCACGGGGAGCCTCTCGTGCGTGGTGACTCCGACGAACAAGCCGCCGGTGGCCCTCTGCCGCGACGTCACCGTCAACGCCGACGCCTCCTGCCAGGGCCGCTCCAGCGTGAACGACGGCAGCTACGACCCGGACAACGGGCCGTCGCCGCTCTCCGTCACCGAGTCTCCCGACATGGCCTTCGGCCTGGGCACCCACCCCGTCACTGTGACGGCCTACGATGGTGCGGCGAGCGCCGAGTGCGTGGGTAACGTCACCGTGGTGGACACCTCGAAGCCGGCCGCTGACTGCCCGGACTCGCAGGTGATCGAGACGTGCTCGCCGGCCGGTGCCACGGCCACCTTCGACGTGTCGGCCGTGGATAACTGCAGCTCGGCGCCCGCCTCCTGCTCGTACTCCTCGGGCTCCACCTTCCCGGTGGGCGAGACGGCGGTCACCTGCTCCGCCAGGGACGCCGCTGGCAACGAGGCCGCGTGCCGCTTCAACGTGACGGTGACCGGTGACACCACGCCGCCGGTGCTGAGCTGCCCGACCTCGCCGATCGAGATCATGGCTTGCTCTCCGGGTGGCTCCAAGGTCACCTTCGAGACCTCGGCCACGGACAACTGCGGTGCGGTGGCTGTCACCTGCTCGCATCCCTCGGGCGCCACCTTCCCGGTGGGTGATACGGCCGTCTCCTGCGCCGCGCAGGATGCCTTTGGCAATACGTCCTCGTGCAGCTTCACCGTCACGGTGGGCGGTCGCGCCGGTGGTGGCGGTGACGATGGCGACGATGACAGTGGCCATGGCGGCGACGACGATGACAATGGTCACGGTGGCGACCACGATGATGACGGCCACGGCAATGGCGGCGGCAGCGGCCATGACGAGGACGATGACGACGGCCACACCGACGGTTGCGGCCACGTGAGAGGCGGCAGCAAGCGCTTCAGCTCCATCGCCAGTTTCTTCGGCTTCGGTCACAAGCACACCAAGGGTGACGGCTGCGGCCAGGACGATGACGGCGACGATGACGGCCACGGCGACGACGACGATGACGGCCACGACGACGATGACGACAGCGACAATGGCGGCGGCGAGGATCCCTGCGGCTACTGCCAGGACGGCGCGCCCGTGGCGGGTGCGGACAAGGGACTGGAGCTCTGGTCGCCCAACCACAAGTTCGTCACCGTGAGTCTCTCCGATTGCGCCCAGCCCGCGACGGACTCGTGCGGCAACCCGCTGCCGCTGGACAAGCACGGCAAGATCCTCCGTGTCACCTCGGATGAGGTGGAGGACGCCAACGGCAACGGTGATGGTCGCACCTGCGAGGACATGTCCCTGATCACGGGCAAGTCCTTCGTGCAGCTTCGCGCCGAGCGCGAGGGCACGGGGGATGGCCGCGTCTACACCATCCACTACGCCATCACGAACGACGCCGGTGTCTCCACCCAGAGCACCTGCCGCGTGGTCGTGCCGCACGACCAGTCCGGTCGGCTCGTGGTGGACAGCGGCGTGAAGTACTGCGTCGGTGAGGGATGCCCGGAGGGCACCACCGAGGGCAGCACGCTCTGCAAGTGAGTCAGGGGTAGGGTGAAACCGAAGTAGGGCTGGGGCCCGGAGCCGCGAGTCGGTTCCGGGCCCTTCGCTTTCGCGGGCTCGTCACGGCGGGGGCACGCCTGGGACTCCAGCCATTCATCCTCTCAGCAGTGCGCCATGGGCGCCGTGGTGCTGAAGAGGAGCATGGGGCGGACGAGCTTTTCGAGCTCAGGGTGCTGGAGTGGATCGGCCGCGTTGGCGGTGGCGCGGCTTCCCTTCCTGCCCAGCAGCAGGCTCGCACTGATGATCGCGAAAGTCGTGACGTAGATGGCGATTTCGAGGCTCATGACCCTTTCCGTTCTTGGCATCTACCTGACAGGGTCGCGAGCCGGGCTTTGTGAGCGGGCGCGGCGGGAACGTTGGGAGGGCAGGCGAGCGGGCTGGCGTGCCCAAAGGCTCACCCGTGGGGGGCTTTCGAGAGGGCGGTGGAGGCTCGTTCCGGCTCGACGTGCACCACCACGTCCACCACCTCGGGGAACTCCGCCTGGATGCGGGCCTCCACGGCGTCGGCCAGCCGTGGGCCTGCGCCGTGGTGAGCTGCGGGTCCACTTCGATCTTCAGGTCCACGTACACCGTGCCCTCCATGCCCCGGCTGCGCACGTCGCGGCACGAGAGCACGCCCGGCACGTCGCGGGTGAGCTGCTCCACCTTCGTGGGCTCCAACCGCGCCGTGTCCGAGAGGATGCCCACCGACTGGTTGACGATGCCCCAGGCCACGCGGGCCACCACCCCCATCACCGCCAGCGTGACGATGCCGTCCGCCTCGGATAGCCCATCCACACGAAGCCGAGCGACGCCAGCACCGCCAGCGTCACGCCCACGTCCGACAGCGTGTGCCGCGCGTCCGCCATCAGCAGCGCGCTCTTCAGCTTCTCGCCCTGCTCGCGCTCGATGCGGGTGACGAAGAGGTTGACGACCAGGGTGGCCACCATCACCGCGATCGACAGCGGGCCCACCTCGGGGTGCCGGTCATGCATCAGCGAGTCGAAGGCCATGCGCCCCAGCTCGACCACGGCGATGCCGATCATCACCCCGATGAACAACGAGGCCAGGGCCTCGAACTTGTCGTGGCCGTAGGGGTGCTCGTCGTCGGCGGGCTGCGAGCCACGTAGTCATCGCCACCAGCCCGACCACGTTGGTGCCGCCGTCGATGAAGGAGTGCAGCCCGTCGGCGGTGACCGCGGCCGAATTCGCATGCAGCCGATGGTGAGCTTGGCCCGGCCACGGCCCAGTTGGCCACCAGGATGGTCGCGCACAGTGCGAATCTTGCGGTTGCGTTCGATCAGGGAGGCGTCCACCCGGCGCACCCGCGATTGCGGGCGGCGTGCGCGGTCTCCTCAGCGTTCATCACTTGGTCTGGCGGAAGAGCCGCATCCTCGGGCGGCCGCCCATCTCCAGGAAGAACCCGAACTGGAAGCGCACCGTCGAGTCGGTCGCGAGCAGGCCCGGCGGCGGGTTGGGGAAGGGCTGCGCCCGCTCGAAGGACTTGATGGCCTCGAGGTCGAGGAAGTCCAGCCCGCTGCTCTTGTCGACGAAGATGTCCTTCACCCGCCCGTCGCTCGTCCGAGGGTGACGTTGAGGATGGTGTAGCGGTCGCGCCCTCCGTAGATCTGCCCGGTGGGATCGCGCTCCGCATCTGGTCGTTCGGGTTCCAGTGCGTGCCCACGCTCTGCTTCACCCGGTTGAAGAAGCTCGCGTACTTCCACTCGCGGGTGTTGAGGTAGGTGCCGTCGCCCTCGTCCACGTCCTTGAGGTGATCGTTGGGCGCCGCGCCGATGATCTTGTCGATCACCGCGCTGCGAGGGCATCAGCTTGCGCCAGCCTGGCGGACCCGGCCGGCCGCTCGGAGCCCTCGTCGCCTTCCTCCCGGGCTGCCCGGCTGGATGCGCAGCCGGTTGGAGTTGCCCTTCACCGCGTCGCTCTCGTCGCCGGTTGTCGACGCTCATGCCCGGGCCCGCCCTGGGGGTCCTCTTGAGCGCGATCTCCTGTCGCGCTTCTTCATGTCGGGCAGCTCGATGGCGGGCTTCCTCCGCCCTTCGCGCATGGGCCGGTCGTCCGTGCCCCGGCCGTCGTTGCCCGCGAGCTGTCCGGCTTCTCGCCTCGTCCGAGCCGTTGCCCTCGAGCGCCTTGGGCGCCGTCGCTGGGGCATCGGCGTTCCGGTAGAAGGGCGTCTGCTCCTTCGCGCGCGTCTCCTTCTCCACCTCGTTGTTGTGTCTCGGCGAGGTACTTCGCGTCCGGGGCCTCCTGGTCGTTGCCCGGGGCCACGTCGACCACCTGTCCCGTCCGGGCGTCTTCTCCGGCTTCTTCTCCTCTCTTCTTCTCCTCGGCGGGGAGACCTGGGTCGGGGCGTCTGGTCCGAGCGTGTCGGCCCGCGGTTCTTCGCCCACTCCTGGGCGGTCAGCGGCCGGAGGGCCACGGCGCTCGGCGGCTTGGGGGGCGGGTGCGGCGAAGGGCAGGTTGCAGCTGGACGTAGGAGATGAGGGCCAGGAGTCCGACGAAGGCCCCGTGCGCCAGGAGGGCGAGCGCGAGGGCGAGCAGGTAGCGGGCGGGGCGTTCCCGCCTCCGCCTGCGCTTGTACCCCTGCTCTGGGACCAAAGGACCCTTCGACACGCGTGGTGATCATAACCCCTGAGCGCGTCGGCTACTCCCGAGACGTTTTCAGGGCGACAACTCGAGGCTCTTGGACCCGCACGTCCGGCCCTCTTCCGAGGGAGAGAGGGACTGTAACTCAATAGATGGGCGCGACCTCCGCACCATTGAAGTAGAGCCGGAGGATGTCCCGGTAGCGCTGCCCGGCCTCTGCCCGGCCGATGGCGCCGGTCTGGCACATGCCCACCCCGTGGCCCCAGCCGCCGCCGCGGAAGACGCCAGCCGGTGAGGTGGCCCTCGGCGTCCCGCTCTTCCTCCAGCAGGAACATGGCGCTGTTCAGCATGCCGAAGAGGCGGCGGATGTTGAGCTCGCCGCGCACCTGGGTGGCGCCTCGCTCGCCCGCCACCGTGAGCAGTGCGCGCGCGGCCGGACACCCCGCGCTCCCCGAGGCTCAGCGCGTGCACCGGGCCCACCCCCAGGTGCGCGGTGAGCGCGTTCACCTGCTCCGCGCTGAAGCGCTTCTCCCAGCGGTACTTGCCCGAGCTGCGCGAAGGTGGAGAGGCGGCAGGCCGCGGGCAGCTCGGCGCGCAGGAACTTCGGCAGGGACTCGGGCGTGGGCAGCCCCTCGGTGGGGCCGATGAGGTCCGGCCGGCCGCGCAGGCTCGGGTTGGGCGGGCCGCCCCAGACGACGTCGTTGTCCTCGGTGTGGCCGCCGCACACCGCGCTGTAGACCGAGTCCACCAGCCGCCCGTCCGCCGCGAAGAGCGCCTCGCCCCGGGTGGCCTCCACCGCCGCGTTGGTGCTGGCCGCCTCGCCCGAGCGGCCCTTGTACACCGCGCAGTGCTGCTCGGAGCAGAGCAGGTACGGGTCCGCCAGGTGCTTGATGCCGACCTTCGCGAGCACCTCGCCGCGCGCCGTCACCGCCTGCGCCTTGAGCGCCTCGGGGTGCGCCCGGGCGAAGATCTCCGAGGGCACCAGCCCCTTGAGCAGATCCTCGAGCGTCACCACGTTCACCACCGCGAGCGTCCCGTGGCGATCGACCGTGAGCTGCAGCGTGCCCCGGAAGCCGCGGTCCTCGAAGCCGTGGAAGTCGTAGCCGACGTCGTGCTCCACCTGCCGCACGTCGAAGCCGGCGCCGTCCAGCGTCTCCGCGTAGAGGTTGTCCTGCGCCAGCCCCACCACGTTGCCAGAGTCGTCCTTCAGCTCGAGGATGGCGCGGGAGGGGGCGCGGACCTCCTCGAAGAGGGTGGTGCGCACGCCGAACTGGCGCAGCAACTCCGCCTGGCGCTCGGTGGCCGCCTTCGGTGACAGCGCCTCGTCCACCAGCAGCAGGTAGCGCCGGTTGTCGATGACCTTCCCGGTGATGCCATAGAGCGACCCCAGCACGTGGCCGCGCACCGCCACGCCCCGGGCCTGCCACTGGGCCTGGGCCTCCGAGAGCCCCGCCTTGTCCGCGAAGGGGAACTCCGCCAGTTGGATGCGCGCGGTCAGCTCGGCGGGCGTGCCGTCCGTCACCCGCACCGTCCACACCGTGCCCGCCGGAGCCTCCAACAGCCGCTCCTCGTCCCCACCGAAGCGCAGCCGCATTCGCCCCTTCGGGGAGAAGCGCACCTCGCGGCGGCCCTCCATCAGTCCGATGGGCACCTGCGGCTCACCGCCTCGGAAGTCCAGGCGCTTGAGGCTGCCCGGCATCGGCAGCGCGTCAGGGGAGAGCGCCGATGCCTCGGCCGTGGGCACCGGGCTCGGGGCCGGTGGCGCGGTGGCGCCGCTCACGGATTGGCGTGGTTCCGCGGGCGTGGAGGGGGAGGGCCGCTGGGGGGCGGCGCACGTGGCGAGGAGGAGGATCGCGAGGAGTGGAGGAACGGCCTTGAGCAAAGCCCCCTGAAGCTACCCGTGGATGGAGTGGACCGCCACCTCCTGATTGGAGGGCGGGCAGGCAGGAAGGAGGGGTGGCGAATACCGGGGGCCCTGACGGTGGTTCCCCTGCTCATGTCGATTCAAGGAGGCAAGATGAGGAAGACTCCAGCGGCCCTGCTGGCCGCCTGCTCGCTGAGCTTGGGGCTGTGGGCCTGTGGTGGAGCCGGTTCCCCTTCGGAGGGGGACGGCCAGCAGGGCCTCCCGGACAATGCTCCGCGCGTCAACGCCACGGCCGCGTCCGAGCCTGGACAGCCCGCGCCCATCGGTGTGCAGCCCGTGGCGGATACGCCCGTGGCCGACCTGCCCTCGCACGAGGGGCACTCGTCCATCGCCGAGCCCTCGCCGCAGCCGGGCGTGGCCGCGCCGGCTCCCGAGGCCGCGTCGCCGCGCTTCACGCGCGAGTGGGTGGTGGGTCCGTCCGGCAACGACTCGGGTGATGGGAGCGCGGCCCAGCCGTTCCGCTCCATCGCCAAGGCCATCTCGCGTGGCCGGTCCGGGTGAGGGCATCCGCGTCCTGGCGGGCACCTACGCCGAGCGCATCGTCATCGGCGACACCTCCAAGGCCGGCTCGGAAGGCGCGCCCATCACCCTTCAGGGCGAGGGCAAGCCGCGCATCGTTCCGGGTGCTGGTTCCGGCGCGCTCATCCAGGTGCGCAAGCCGCACTGGGTGGTGGATGGTTTCGAGGTCGATCTGCAGGGGCAGTCCGTCTACGCGGTGACCTTCCAGGGGAACGTGCAGGGCTCGACGGTGGTCAACTCGGAGCTGCACCACGGCACGCTCGGTGCCGCCGTCACCACGTATGACAACGCCCGTGGCGCGGTCATCGAGAACAACCACATCCACGGCTTCGTGAAGAACTCGGGCAACCAGGACTCGCACGGCATCGTGGTGCAGCCCACCTCGCGCGACATCACGGTGCGCAACAACGACATCCACGACAACTCGGGTGACTCGGTGCAGTGCCTGGGGCCCGAGGGCTTCAGCTCGCTGCCTCCCGCGGATGGGCTGCTCGTGGAGAACAACCACCTCTACGCCAACCGTGAGAACGCGGTGGACATCAAGACGTGCCACAACGTCACCATCCGCAACAACAAGATGCACGACTTCAAGCCGAGCTCCACGGCCAAGGGTGACGCGGTGGTGGTCCACTACTCGGCGCGCAATGTCACTGTCGAGGACAACGAGGTCTACGACTCGGGCAAGGGCATCTCGGTGGGTGGCAACCATGAAGGCCCCGTGCCGAGCGGCGTGGTGGTGCGGCGCAACCGCGTCCATGACATCACCACCACCGGGGGGGGCGAGGGCACGGGCATCCGCTTCGAGAACTCCGAGGGCGCGGTGCTGCTGAACAACACCGTGACGCGCGTGGCGGGTGCGGCGCTCATCCTCGGCCATGGCACCGGCGGTGCCACGAGCAACCTCCGGGTGGAGAACAACCTCATCGCGGAGGCTCAGGTGGCGGTGGACCTCGGCGGTCAGCGTCCGGGCCTGAAGATGGGCAACAACCTCTTCCCGTCGGGCGCGCAGTTCAAGAGCAACGGCCAGATGGTGGACCTGGTGGGCTTCCAGCAGGCCTCGGGTGACAGCACCTCCACCGCAGGCGACGCGGGCGCGGCCCCGCCGGCCTTCGGGCCGAGCTCGGCCGCCGTGGATCGCGGTGGCGACGTGGGCCTGCCCTTCTGCGGTGGCGCCCCGGACATCGGTGCGGTGGAGACCGGCTGCTAGTCGCGATCCGCTGACGGTATAAAGCAGAGAAGGCCCGGTGCGGAGATTCCTCCGCACCGGGCTTTTTCATGCCTGGCGTATGCCGCCTGTCGAGCGATGGACAGAGTGGCGAGCACAACGCGATGGGGATGATACCTGACCGCCTACCCTGGGAGTCTTGGAGTTCTTTCGTCGAGGGGGGCCCATGCGGTGCGTGGGGGTGATGCTGTGCGGCTTGCTGGTTGCTTGCGCGCCGACGAGACCTTTCCAAAAAGGGTGGGGAGCGGTTGCGGAGGATTGACGACCTTGAGCAGGAGCGCGAGAAGCGTGCTCGCGCTCTGCGACTCGGAGCAATGCGAGCTGTTCTGGTGCCGGGTCGTGGCACCGTACCTCGCGGTGGGACAATGGCCTCGGGGCCCCAATGGTGGACAGGTGCTCCTACCCGGTTTCAATAGTCCGCGCGTGGAGTCGGCCGAAATTCGCACCCGGTCCGAGACCTTCTTCACCCGGGGCGTCGGCGGCGCTGGCGACTCCACCCCGCTCGAAGCCCCGACTGCCGAGGGGGTCCGTGTCTTCAACGGGCGCGATGTGGTCCAGCAGCTCGTCCACCTGCAGACGCCTGGGGAAGTCGCGGACTGGTGGGCCTCAGAGCCCGGGAGCACATCCCGACCAGTGGCTCCACCCGCTCTCGAGTTGGGAGAACGAGTATCTTCAGGCGATGGTCTCGCCTACCGTCCCCGCTCCCCTTCGCATGCGGCCACCGGTCGAGCCTGGAATGCTGACTCCTCAAGAAGCCCGAGAGGCGGAGCAGCTCGTGGGCGGAGGCGCGGTCGCTGCGCGGAGGTACGCCCATTTCGAGAACAGGCGGAGGATTGTCGCCCACTACGTGTGGACGCATCCCGCCACCCTTCGACTCCAGTTGGGCCTGTACGGGCTGGTCAGGGACGCCAACCCGCTTCACTTCGCGCTGGAGCGGGGCTGGCGGGTGGGCAGTGGCAAGGAGATGTTCACGGAGCAGGACGTGTCCCGGCTCGGTGCGGCGGCGGATTTCTTCGCCGCGCTGGCGGTGGGAGTGGCGGTGGAGAAGGCACTGGGCCTCGCCCATCCGCTGGCCGGAAGCGGTGGCACCGCGCCCTACCTGACACCGGAGGTGGAGAAAGCCTTCGTCGAGGTGGTTCGCCTGCGCTCCATCCACATGGTCGAGGTGCTTTCAAACAACCAGCGGAGCCCGGTCTTGACGGGGGTGCTCGATACGAGGACTGGGCGAACGTTCTTTGGGGTCAATCACGAGCATCCGCCTCGTCAACCTGCATCCGCTTCTCCGGAAGGGCTTGATGACTACCTCGTGCAGCAACGGGCGGCGTCACACCGGAGCGAGCGGGAGGCCGGGCTCGCACTCCGAAATCATCGCCTTGAGCCGGGCCTTGTATGAACGAGAATCGGTCGCTGGGCCGTCCCGTAGCGCCCCAGGAACTCTCCGAGTTCGTCCTTCACAACCGCTCTCTTCTTGGTGCGAAAAGGATCGAGGGCATCCCACCGCCTTGTGCGAATTGCGAGGCGATCCTCCCGCGAGGAATCAGGATCCTGCCATGACAGACATTGCTCGCATCGAGTTCGATGAGCTCGAACTCGTAGTAGGTGATGACTACTATATCGTTCTGGAAGGGGCAGCCCTTCACGGGCATTGCCGTCGAGTTCTTCCCGGATGGAGCCCTCCAATGCGAGGTCCACCACGTGAATGGACTCAGGCATGGACTCAGCCGCGAGTGGTATCCCTCTGGGCAGCTGATGCTGGAAAAGAATCTCTGGTGCGGAGGTCTCCACGGGTACGAGCGTGTCTGGGACGAACAGGGTCGCCTCAGATCCGAAAGGATCGGTGAGTTTGGAATTGAGATTGCCGAGAAGAGGTGGGATGAGCAACTCAGGCTGGTGAGGGATTGGCACATCAGTCCCACCGACAGCCTGTATGAGGAATGGCAACTCCGCCGAAAGAAGTACGGCCAGTCCGACCCACAGGTCTGATCGGTTACCCGGCGTCTGGCTTTTTGTACCGGGAGACGCCGACGCAATCCGGGCCCGTGGTTCCCGGCCGGCGTAGCCACGTCATCACCCGGCGGCCGTCCGTCTCCTCTTCGAGGGCGAACTCCACGGCGCAGGGCTCCAGTGGCAGGGGGGCGCATACCGAGCCGGTGAGCGTGTCCTCGCCCAGCTCGAACCGCAGGGCGATGGGGAAGGGGAGGATGTTGCGGAAGCGGAGGTCCTTGTAGCCGTAGGCCACCGTGGCATCCGCGCCCAGCGGCGCGAAGCGCGTCTCTTCCGTGTAGATGTCCACCGAGTGCGCGTGCCGCTCCAGGATGAGCAGACCGCTGCGCAGGGCCAGCAGGTACGTCAGCCCCGAGAGCTGGCACAGCCCTCCGCCGATGCTCGTCTCGATTCGTCCTCCCACCAGGTTGCGTCCGGGGACGAAGCCGCGGCGCTTCGTGGGATTCCCCACCAGTCCCCAGAACGAGAAGAGCTCCTCCGGCCCCACGCGGACGTCCTGCAGCTCGCGGATGGCCAGGGCGAGGTTGTGCTTCTTGCTCGACACCTGGGGGGAGTTGCCGAGTGACTGCGAGATGGTCACGGACTCCGGCCATGCCCGCGCTTCAGCCCGTGCGTGCTCCGAGGCGCCGGTGACCAGGTCTCTCCGCGCGCCCGAGCGCCAGTCCCGGAGCCCGCGCCGCGAGGCGGCCACCCACACCCGAGCGGGCACCGGGACGAGCGGACGGAGGAGGTCAGCTCCAGCTTCTCAAGCTTCACCAGCTGGTAGGAGGCGAGGTGCTTCAGGGGCGTCCGACCGAGCAGTACCTCCGCGGCCCTGAAGGCCGGTCGGGCCGCATGGGGCAGGCGGTGGATGGGAGCCAGCGCGAGGCCGCGCAGCTCGACGAGGCGCCAGGATCCACCGCACAACCCTCGCAGCTCGTCCACCGTCAGCGCGGTGCCCGCGTGCCACCCGGTGGCACGGTGACCCACCAGCCGGCGGCGCAGCGCGTTGGGGACGTCGAACACCATCGTCCCGCCGCGACGCAGCACCCTCCGGCACTCGTCCAGCACGCGGTGGATGTCCTCCAGGCGCAGGTGCATGAAGAAGTGCAGGGAGAAGACGCTGTCGTAGCTGCCATCCTCGGCGGGGATGCTCCAGGCGGGCGCGTGGTGGAGTCGCTTGCCCGGCCAGCGCTCCCGGGCGCGCTCGAGCATCTTCTCGCTCAAGTCGAGTCCGTCGCTCGCGAGCTCCAGGAAGCGGCCTGTTCCACAGGCCAGGTCGAGCACCCGCGGGCCCTGGAGCCACTCGCGCAACACCCGCCGCTCCAGCCCATCCAGATAGGCGCCGTACGAGTTGCCGAACCGATCCGTGTCGTACGTCGGCGCGAGGGCGTCGTAGTAGGCGACGACCTCGCGGGTCCTCTCGGCGGAGGTGTCGGGCATATCCGGGCGCATCGCGGTGGGCTCGCGGGCGGAGGGCTAGGCGGCCTTGCTGCCGGAGGGCTTCCAGTTCGAGAAGAAGCGCGACTTGAAGCGGGCGCAGTACTCCACCAGGTTGCCCTGGGAGAGGGTGTGTTGCTTGAACTCCGAGTCCACCGGGAAGGCCATGATGCCCACGAGGAACGCGTAGACCGTCGCGTCATAGGACGTGGGGGTGTCGCAGAGCAGGAAGGGCTTGTTCCCCATCAGCGTCGACAGCGCGGAGATGTCCTGCTTGCCCAGGTGTTGGACCTCGTCGAGGTTGTGGCGGCCCATGCCCTGGTTGTGGAGGACCTTGTGCATCCTCCGGCGGAGCACCGGCAGCATGACGTTGCTCACCACCACCGGCAGCATCGTCTCGAGCACCGGCACGTAGGCCCTCCAGCCCGGCTCATCCACCCAGCGCATGTACACGATGTTCCAGTAGGTGGACTCCTCCAGCATGCGCCGGACCGTGTGGCCGATCGCCACCTGCTCCGGGGTCAGCTTCGCGTCGAGCGTGTCCCCATGCTTCTGCTTGAGGTACTCGATGATGAAGCCCGAGTCCCCCATGAGCTTTCCCTCGATGTCGATGTAGGGCACCTTGCCCTTGGGCGCCTTGCGCAGATCCGCCGGCTTCACCTCGTAGGGCTGGCCGATCATCCGGAAGTACGACTCCAACTTGACGCAGAACGGGCTGAGGTTGGGCGTGCCCCAGGCCACGGGGGTCTGATAGAGGGTGATCATTGCTGTAGTCTCATCCAGTCGCGGACTTCTCGTATTGCTGTTTCGTCTCGGTTTGAATCGTCCGGGCGGGCTGGACGCGCACCCGGACTCCGTTGAACGCGGCGTTGCCGCTGAGCGCATCCAGCACGCGGTCATCCGTGAGGTCGTTGATGCTCACGCCCGCATGCTCCCCGGCCACCCGGAGCCGGACGCCCTCGCGCCCGTGCCCGTAGCCGTGCGGCAGGCTCACCACGCCGGGCATCACTTCGTCCGTCACGCTCACCGGCGCCCGCACCTCGCCGACGCGTGAGGTGATGAGGGCCTCGCCCCCCTCGGTCAATCCCAGCCGCTGGGCGTCCTCGGGGTGGAGCATCAGCGTGCACCGTGGCTTCCCGCTGACGAGCCGGGGCACGTTGTGCAGCCACGAGTTGTTGTCCCGCAGGTGGCGCCGGCCGATGAGCAGCAGCGTCCCTTCCTCGGCGGTACCCGCGCCCTCCGGGAAGGCCTGGCGCAGTCGCTGGACGTCCGCCACCAGCAGGTCGGGCGTCAGGTGGATGCGGCGATCCCTCGTCGCCAGCCGCTTGGGGAGGCTCGGCTTCAGCGGTCCCAGGTCCACGCCGTGCGGTTGAGCCCGGAGGCTCGCGAGGTTCAGCCCCTTGCGGAACGGGCGGAGCCTCATGCCGTACGGACCCGCTCGCAGCCCCAGGTCCAGGAGGCCGTCGGGGCCGAGCGCCTTGAGCGCGCGGTAGGTCAGCTCGCCCTTCACGCGGGGCTCTCCGCGCAGCACCTCCAGGCGATGCTTCAGCTCCAGGAAGATCTCCCAGTCGTGGCGCGAGTCCGGGCGCGGCGCGAAGAGCGGTGGCGAGTACTTCGCCGTGTTGCGCACCGCCAGCACGTGGAAGGCGAGGTCGTAGTGGCTCCGCTCGAGCTGCGTGCTGGGCGGGAGGATGATGTGCGCATGCCGCGTCGTCTCGTTGATGTACGGGTCGATGCACACCATGAAGTCGAGTGACGCGAACGCCTTGTCGAGCTGACGCCCGTTGGGGGTGGACACCACCGGGTTGCCCGCGGAGGTCAGCATCGCACGGATGCGTCCGGGGCCCTCGGTGAGGATTTCCTCGCCGAGCGCGGCCACCGGCAGCTCGCCAGCGAACTCGGGCAGCCCTCGCACCCGGCTCTTCCAGCGCCCGTAGCTGCCGCGGTTCATGCCCAGCGCGCGCGGCCCGCCCACGAGGTCGTAGGCCGGCCGCGTGAACAGGGCACCGCCCTCGCGGTCGAGGTTCCCCGTCACCACGTTGATGGCGTTGATGAGCCACTGACACATCGCGCCAAAGGGGTGCGTGGAGACGCCCACGCGGCCGTAGCAGACGGCGGCCTCCGAGGCGGCCAGCTCCCGGGCGAGCCGCCGGGTGGTGTCCGCCGACACGCCGGTGTGGGGCGCGGCCCGCTCGGGGGTGAACTCGCGCGCCAGCTCCTGGATGGTGGCCAGGCCTTCGGTGAACTCCGCGAGCCGCCCGAGCTTCGGGCCCGTCTCCCGCAGCAGGACGTTCAGGAGCGAGAAGAGCCACAGCGCATCCGTGCCGGGGCGGATGAAGACGTGCTCGTCCGCGGCGCGGGCGGTCTCCGTCTTGCGCGGGTCCACCACCACCACCTTGCCGCCGCGCTGCTGGATGGCCTTGAGCCGGCCGCGCACGCCCGGTGCGCTCATCAGGCTGCCGTTGGAGGCGAGCGGGTTGGCCCCGAGGATGAGCATGAAGCGCGTGTGGTCGATGTCCGGGATGGGGATGAGGAACTGGTGCCCGAACATCAGGTACGCGGCGAGCTGGTGGGGGAGTTGGTCCACCGACGACGCGGAGAACTTGTTCCGCGTGCGCAGCGCCCGCAGGAGCAGCGGCAGGAACATCAGCGAGCCGTGGTCGTGGACGGTGGGATTGCCCACGTACACGCCCAGCGACTCCTTGCCGTGCTCCCGCTGGATGGCGTGGAGCCGCCGCGCGACCTCGTCCAGGGCCTCGTCCCACGAGAGGGGCTCCCAGCCGGTGGCGGTGCGCCGGACGGGTTGGCGGAGCCGGTCCGGGTCCTCATGGAGGTCCTGGAGCGCCACGGCCTTGGGGCAGATGTGGCCCTTGCTGAACGGATCCTCCTCGTCACCCCGGATGGAGCTGACGCGGCCACCGGCTGTCTCGATCCGCAGGCCGCACATGGCCTCGCAGAGGTTGCAGGTGCGGAAGTGCGGCTCGGTGGATGGGGAGGACTTGCTCATGGAGGTCCTTTACAGACCACGAGACGAGAGGGACCGTCGACGGGCGGCAACGGCCACGAACAACAACAGGCCCACCCATCCCAGGGTGCTACCCGGCGCGGAGGAACACCCACCGGAAACTTTTTCGACGTGGACGTTGAACGAGCACCGGGCCGTGTTGCCGGAGGCATCCTTCGCCGTCACCTCCACGGCCGTGTCACCCGGCTGGAAGAGGCTGCCGCTCTCCGGTGCCATCGTGAGGGGGGGGGAGGTCGTCACCCGGTCCGTGACGGAGGCCTGGGGCAGCTCCACCGCCACTGCCCCCTTCGAGTCGGGCGTCACGCTCACGTCCTGCGGGCACATGAGCAGCGGGGGCAGGGTGTCGCGCACCGCGACGGAGAAGCCGCACTCGGACGCGTTGCCGGAGGCGTCCTCGGCCCGCACCTGGACGGAGGTCTCTCCCACCGGGAAGGTGGTCCCCGAGGAGTGGCTGGTCTGGAGGGTGACGTCGGAGATGGTGTCCACGGCGTTGGTCACGGCGAAGTCCGCCGGCGCGCCCGAGGGTCCCGTGGCCTCGAGCTGGATGGCGGCCGGGCACTTGAGCGTGGGCGCCGTGGTGTCGCGGACGATGACCTGGAAGGTGCAGCTCGCGAGGTTCCCGGCTCCATCCGTGGCCGTCGCCGTGACGGGTGTGCTCCCGAGCGGGAAGCGGCTCCCGAGGGCGTGGTCGTAGGAGACGGTCGGACGGGAGGCCACGTCCGAGGCCTCGGCGGCCGGCCAGGTGGCGGTGGCGCCGCCAGCGTCCACGGCCTCGAAGAGCTGGTTCGCCGGGCACGTCACCACCGAGGCCGTCGTGTCGCGCACGTGGACGGTGAAGGTGCACTGGTTGCTGTTGCCCGCGGCGTCGGTGGCCGTCACCGTCACCGTGGTGGCGCCCTGCGCGAAGAGGTCGCCGGATGCATGGTCCACGGTGAGGGTCGGCTCGCGGGTGATGGCGTCGGAGGCCACCGGGTCGGAGAAGGTGACCACCGTGCCGCCCAGGCTCGTCGCCTCCACCGTGGCGTCTCCGGGGCATACGGGCTCCGGCGGCAGGGTGTCCCGCACCGTCACGGCGAAGTCGCACGTGGCGACCAGGCCGGCCGCGTCGCGCGCGGTCGCGGTCACCACCGTCGTTCCGAAGGGGAAGAACCCACTCGGCCCATGGCTGTAGGAGAGGGCGGGCGGGAGCGCGGTGTCATCCTGGGCCTCCGCCTCCGGGAAGTGGACCAGCGCGCCCAGGGGCTGCTGGGCCTCGACGAACTGGTTCGCCGGGCAGGTGATGGTGGGAGGCGTGCTGTTGGTGAGCAGTGCCCGGGACATGAGCCATGGCTCGCGCCCGTGCCGCCCATCGTTCGCGCCGAAGGCGATGGAGCTCCCGAAGAATGCGAAGGACTCGGGGTCCGAGCTGAGCTGCCCGGGGGCGATGTCGTGCAGCACGAAGGTGCCCGCCTCGGTGCCATCCGAGCGCCACAGCTCGGTGCCATTCACGCCGTCGTTGGCGGCGAAGAGGAGCACCTTCTCGTCCGGGAGCACGAAGAGCGACTCGGCGAGGACTCCATGGGCGCTCCCCGGGCGCACGTCGGCGACGCGGACGGTGCCCGTCTCGGTGCCATCCGAGCGCCACAGCTCGCTCCCGGAGACCCCGTCATCGGCGGTGAAGTAGAGCGTGGTGCCGATCACCGCGAAGGCGGCGGGCGAGGCGCTGGTCGTGCCGATGGCGATGTCCTTCACCCGCGACGTGCCGGCGGGCGTGCCATCGGTGCGCCACAGCTCGCGCCCGGAGACCCCGTCGTCGGCGGTGAAGTAGAGCGTGGTGCCGATCACCGCGAACCGCGAGGGCCCGGAGCCCTGGGCCCCCGAGCGGATGTCCTTCACCAGGGTGGCAGTCCCGGTGCCATCGAGCCTCCACAGCTCGGGACCGGTGGCGGTGTCCGCGGCCACGAAGTAGAGCGAGTCCCCCATGGCCCCGGCGATGCTCGTGACGGTGCCCGTTCCCGCCGAGCCACGGATGTCCACCGCGCGGACGGTGCCGGGCTCGGTGCCATCGGTCTTCCACAGCTCCCAGCCCGTGGTGCTGCTGTTGACCAGGAAGTAGAGGTCACCGCCCACGACGGAGGTGAAGGAGGCGGGATTCGAGGACGGAGTGCCCGCATTGAGGTCCTTCACCAGGACGGTGCTGGTGCCGTCGGTCTTCCACAGCTCGACGCCGTGGGTGGTGTCCTTGCCGGCGAAGAAGAGCTCCCCGTTGTGGGTGTGGAGCTCGATGGGGTAGCTCGCCTCGGTGGCGAGCAGGACGTCCGTGGTCACCGCGGCGCTGGACGTCCCGTCGGTCTTCCAGAGCTCATAGCCAGAGGACTGTGAGGTCGCGAAGTAGAGGCTGTCGTTGAGCACCGTCAGCTCGCTCAGCCCCGCCGAGCCGAACGTGAGCATGCCCTTGGGACCCACGTCCGCGAGCGCCCGTGTGCCCGCCGCCGTCCCATCGGTCCGCCAGAGCTTCGGCACCTCCTCGTCCTCGAAGGTGGTGAAGTACAGCGCGTCGCCCATGCTGGCGAAGGGCGCCGGGTTCGAGCCCCGGGTGGGCTTCGGGTCGGCTCCGGCGGGGACGGTGTTGGACTCGTCGCCCTGTGTCTTCCACAGCGTGGGGACGGCGGGGTACTCGATGGAGAGGCCGGTCCCCGGCGTGTTCGCCACGAAGTACACCGTGTCACCCACCACGGTGAGCGCGTCCGGCCGCGGGCCGTTGTTGGGGAAGAGGTCGTTGCCGATGCGCCGTGTGCCCGAGGGCGTGCCGTCGCTCGTCCACAGCTCGGTGCCGACAACCGGCTCATTGCCGAAGAAGAAGAGCGTGTCGCCCTGGGCCGTCATTCCATAGAGGAGGCCGGAGCCGCCGAGGGCCTTGAAGTCCACGAGCTGCGCTGTGCCCGCCGCCGTGCCATCCGTTGCGTAGAGCGCGCTCGCGGTGCCGCCGGTCAGGGAGAAGAAGAGGCGGGTGGGGGTGGCCACGAGGGTGGAGGGTGTCTCCGCGGTGTTGTTCCCGGAGACGAGCTCCGTGACGAGCCGCGTGCCCTCCTCGGTGCCGTCGGAGCGCCACAGCTCGCGCCCGCTCGTGCCGTCCGTGGCGGCGAAGTACAGCGCGCCCCCGAAGGCGGTGAGCCGCTGGGGCTCGGAGCCCGTCGCGCCCGGCTGGAGGTCCTTGACGCGGACCGTGCCCTCCTCGGTGCCATTGGTCTTCCACAGCTCGTTGCCCGTCGTGCCGTCGTTGCCGGCGAAGAAGAGCGAGCCTCCCACCCGGACGAGCCCTCCGTTGGGGAAGTCGGAGTCACTGGCGGTCACCTTCGTCGAGACGCGGACCGTGCCGTCCCTGGTGCCATCGGTGCGCCAGAGCTGCCGCGTCCCTCCGGGGCCGGTGGTGAGGAAGTAGAGCTTGCCGCCGAACACGGTGAATCCCGAGGGACCGCCATTGCCCGAGCCCAGCACGATGTCCCGGACGAGCTCCGTCCCCTCCGGGGTGCCGTCGGAGCGCCACAGCTCCAGGCCGTGCACTCCGTCATTGGCCGCGAAGAAGAGCCACCCGTTGTACTCGGCGAAGGTCCGGATGTCGGAGCCCTTCGTGCCCGGGTAGACGTCCTTGAGCAGGAAGGTGCCCCGGGAGGTGCCGTCCGTCCGCCATAGCTCCACGCCGTGCTGCGCGTCGAGGGCGGTGAAATACGTGAGCCCCCGCATGTGGAAGAAGCGGGAGGGCGAGGCGCCGATGGGGCCGGGGTAGATGTCGGCCACCAGCACGGGACCCGAGGCGTCCTGCCTCCACAGCTCCTCGCCGAGGGCCTCGTCGTTGGAGGAGAAAAGGAGCGTCGGCCCGGCGGCCACGAGGTTCTTGGGGTTGCGCACCAGCGCGGCCTCGGCCTTCACACCCAGGTCGGCCACGAGGGAGGCGGGGCCTTCGCCCAGGGCCCGGCGCTGGGTGGCCTTCGGGGCCTCCGGTGCGGGCTCCTGCCCGGTGGGGCTCGTGCAGGCCACACCCAGTGCGAGGGCGCACAGGGCCGCCAGGATCGTGTTCGCTCTGACCATGCGGATCCTCGGAGACTCCCCCTACCGGCGCTTGTCCTCGTCGGCGGTCTTGAGAGGAGGCGCATTCAACCACATCCGGCCCCCGTTTTCCCTGGAGTCGGCTCCCGTCCGTCCAGGGGAGGGCAACCGATGGCGATCTCTTCGGATGCGGGAGGGAGGCTGTGGTTATAAGACGGCCGCACGTTTCCGGACCCCTCTCCCCAGAGATTCCATGCTCACCCTGCGTGGCGCCCCCGCCCTCTCCGAGTTCCGTCTGGCCAAGCTGCTCGCTCGCTGTCGTGAGCTGGAGCCGGCCGTGGCCTCCGTCTACGCGGAGTTCGTGCACTTCCTCGACGTCGAGGCGGCCCTCTCGGAGTCGGAGCGGTCGCTGGTCGATCGGCTGCTGGAGTACGGCCCCCGGCTGGCGCAGGGAGAGCGGCGCGGCAGCCTGCAGCTCGTCATCCCGCGCCCCGGCACCATCTCGCCCTGGTCCTCGAAGGCCACGGACATCCTCCACAACTGCGGCCTGCGCGGCGTGCGGCGCATCGAGCGAGGTATCGCCTGGTTCGTCGCCGACGGGGCGGGCAAGGCCCTGGGCCTGGAGCAGCTCGCCCGCGTCCAGCCGCTGCTGCACGACCGGATGACCCAGGCCGTGGTGGGGCGCGAGGAGGACGCCGCCATCCTCTTCGCCGGTCACTCGCCTCGTCCGTTCACCACGGTGGACGTGCTGGGTGGAGGCCGGGCCGCGCTCGTCACCGCCAACCGCGAGCTGGGCCTGGCCCTGGCCGAGGACGAGATCGACTACCTGGTGGATCGCTTCACCGAGCTGAAGCGCAACCCCACGGACGTCGAGCTGATGATGTTCGCGCAGGCGAACAGCGAGCACTGCCGGCACAAGATCTTCAACGCCTCGTGGACCATCGACGGAGAGCAGCAGGAGCGCTCGCTCTTCCAGTCCATCAAGAACACCTACGCGGCGAACCAGGAAGGCGTGCTGTCGGCGTACAAGGACAACGCGGCGGTGATGGAGGGCTTCGAGGTGGAGCGCCTCTTCCCGGAGACGGACAGCGGCGAGTACCGCTTCCACCGTGAGCCCGTGCACATCCTGATGAAGGTGGAGACCCACAACCATCCCACGGCCATCTCCCCGCACCCGGGTGCCTCCACGGGCTCGGGCGGGGAGATTCGCGACGAGGGCGCTACGGGCCGCGGCGCCAAGCCCAAGGCGGGCCTGAGCGGGTTCTCCGTCTCGAACCTGCGGATTCCGGGCCACGAGCAGCCCTGGGAGCAGCCCTACGGCAAGCCCGAGCGCATCGTGTCCGCGCTCGACATCATGATCGAAGGCCCGCTGGGCGGCGCCGCCTTCAACAACGAGTTCGGCCGGCCCAACCTGTGCGGCTACTTCCGCAGCTTCGAGCAGCAGGTGCCCGCGCCCGAGGGCGTCGAGGTGCGCGGCTACCACAAGCCGATCATGATCGCCGGCGGCCTCGGCAACATCCGGGATGGGCACGTACAGAAGGGCACGCTGAAGCCGGGGGACAAGATCGTCGTGCTGGGCGGCCCGGCGATGCTGATCGGCCTGGGCGGCGGCGCGGCGTCCTCGATGGCGCAGGGCGCCAGCGCGGCGGACCTCGATTTCGCCTCGGTGCAGCGTGACAACCCGGAGATGGAGCGGCGCTGCCAGGAGGTCATCGACCGCTGCTGGGCGCTGGGCGACGCCAACCCCATCCGCTCCATCCACGACGTGGGCGCGGGCGGCCTGTCCAACGCGGTGCCGGAGCTGGTCCACGACGACGGCCTCGGCGGGCGCTTCGAGCTGCGCGAGGTGCCCAACGACGAGCCCGGCATGTCGCCGCTGGAGATCTGGTGCAACGAGGCCCAGGAGCGCTACGTGCTGGCCATCGCGCCGGAGGACCTGTCGCGCTTCGAGGCCCTCTGCGAGCGCGAGCGCGCGCCCTTCGCGGTGCTGGGCGAGGCCACCGAGGAGCAGGCGCTGAAGCTGACGGACCGGCAGTTCGGCAACGCGCCCATCGACATCCCGATGGACGTGCTGTTCGGCAAGCCGCCGCGCATGCACCGGGACGTGAAGTCGCGTCCGCTGGCGCACGCCGAGCTGAAGCTGGACGCCCCGGTGAAGGAGCTGCTGGCGCGAGTGCTCGCGCACCCGACGGTGGCGGACAAGAGGTTCCTGATCACGATTGGCGACCGCATCGGTGACCGGCCTGATGGCGAGGGACCAGATGGTCGGCCCGTGGCAGGTGCCGGTGGCGGACTGCGCGGTGACGCTGTCGGCGCACGCGGGCTACACCGGCGAGGCCATGGCGATGGGCGAGCGCACCCCGCTGGCGCTCATCGACGCGGCCGCCTCGGCGCGCATGGCGGTGGCCGAGGCCGTCACCAACATCGCCTCGGCGCGGATTGGCAAGCTGGGGGACATCAAGCTGTCCGCCAACTGGATGGCCGCCGCCGGCAGCCCGGGCGAGGACGCCAACCTCTACGACGCGGTGAAGGCGGTGGGCATGGAGCTGTGCCCGGCGCTGGGCATCACCATTCCGGTGGGCAAGGACTCCATGTCCATGCGCACGGTGTGGGAGGAGAAGGGGGCTCGCAAGGCGGTGACGGCGCCGCTGTCGCTCATCGTGTCGGCCTTCGCGCCGGTGCTCGACGTGCGCAAGTCGCTCACGCCGCAGCTTCGCGAGCCGGGCGCGGACTCGCGGCTGGTGTTCGTGGACCTCGCCGGTGGCAAGCAGCGGCTGGGTGGCTCGGTGCTGGCGCAGGTGTACTCGCAGGTGGGCCCGCGGTGCCCGGACGTGGAGAGCCCCGAGCTGTTGAAGGGCTTCTTCACCGCCATGCAGGCGCTCATCGAGGCGGGCCTGGTGCGGGCCTACCACGACCGCTCGGACGGTGGCCTCCTCACCGCGCTGGTGGAGATGGCCTTCGCGGGCCACTGCGGCTTCGAGGTGGACGTGGCTGCCCTGGGCTCGGATGCCGTGGCGGCGCTCTTCAACGAGGAGCTGGGCGCGGTGCTGCAGGTGAAGGCCTCGGACCTCCAGCGCGTGCGCGAGGTGCTGGCGAAGCACGGGCTGGGCTCCGCGTGCCACGAGCTCGGGCGGCCCCAGGCGGCGCTCCAGGTGCGCGTGCGCCACGGCGCGAAGGTGCTCCTGGAGGAGGACACCGTGTCGCTGCGCAAGCTGTGGTCGCGCGTCAGCTACGAGATGCAGAAGCTGCGCGACAACCCGCGCTGCGCCGAGGAGGAGTTCGCCGCGAAGTGCGACCCGAGCGACCCCGGCTTGTCGGCCCGGCTCACGTTCGAGCCGACGGAGGACGTGGCGGCGCCGTACATCGCGAAGGGTGCGAAGCCCCGGGTGGCCATCCTGCGCGAGCAGGGCGTGAACGGCCAGCTCGAGATGGCCGCGGCGTTCATGCGCGCGGGCTTCAGCGCGGTGGACGTGCACATGAGCGACATCCTCGCCGGGCGCGTGTCACTGAAGGACTTCACGGGCCTCGCGGCGTGCGGAGGCTTCTCGTACGGCGACGTGCTGGGCGCGGGTGGCGGCTGGGCCAAGCTCCATCCTGTTCAACGCGCGGGCGCGGGACGAGTTCGCCGCCTTCTTCGCGCGCTCGGACACCTTCGCCCTGGGCATCTGCAACGGCTGCCAGATGATGTCGCAGCTCCACGAGCTCATCCCCGGCGCCGAGCACTGGCCGCACTTCGTGCGCAACGCCTCGGAGCAGTTCGAGGCGCGGCTGGTGCAGGTGGAGGTGGCGGAGAGCCCGTCGCTGTTCTTCAAGGGCATGGCCGGCAGCCGCATCCCGATCGTCGTCGTCGCACGGCGAGGGGCGCGCGGAGTTCGCCAGCCCGGACGAGGCGGCGCGGGTGAACGGGCTGGGCATGGTGCCGGTGCGCTTCGTGGACAACCACGGGCGGGTGACGGAGCAGTACCCGGCCAACCCGAACGGCTCGCCGCACGGCATCGCCGGCCTGACGTCGCGAGACGGGCGCGTCACCATCATGATGCCGCATCCGGAGCGCGTGAGCCGGAGCGTCCAGTACTCCTGGTGCCCGCAGGAGTGGGGCGAGGACAGCCCGTGGATGCGGATGTTCCGCAACGCGCGCGCGACGCTGGGCTGAGGTGAAGCCCTACTCCGCCCAGACGAGCGCCAGCTCGAGTTCGATGGCCTCGAACGGCTCGGCGCGGACCCGCTCGTCTCCGGCGAAGGACTCAACGAGAAGCCAGTGGCGTCCCTCGAGCCGGAAGATGTCGAGCGTCTGGGCGAGCGGGTCCACGTGCCAGACGTTCCGCACGCCTTCCCGGGCGTAGATGCGCATCTTCTGGATCTTGTCGATGCGTCGCGTGCGCTCGGAGAGCACTTCGCACACCCAATCCGGGGCGAGGTCGTAGTGCGCCGGGGCGTCTTCCCCTCCGATGGCCCGAGGCAGTCGCTCGCGCCTCCAGCCCGCGATGTCCGGCACGAGCTTGTCCGGGCGGCGGCCGAGGTGCAGTTCCGGTTCATCGAGGATGACCCACCCACCCGGTCCGCCTCTGCCGAACTTGAAGGGTGGGGTGAGGAGGGCGCCCAGTCCTGATGCCGCGTTGGTGTGCGGGCGGGCCGGGCGAGGGCTGAGGTGCAGCTCCCCGTTGAGGATCTCCGCCACCATCTCCGGTGGAGCCGCCTGGAAGGCTGCCTCGACGGACGGGGCGTTTCGCTCGGTGGACGGGGGCTCGAAGGGGGCCATGAGAGGGGATATCAGCATGTCCCTCGCCCTAAGCAATCCCGAGGCCGCCGAGTCGGGGTGCCGAAGCCCGCAAAGACGAAGGCCCGATGTGAACCGGAGTCCACATCGGGCCTTATTGTGAGGCGCCACCCGGATTCGAACCGGGGAATGAAGGTTTTGCAGACCTTTGCCTTACCACTTGGCTATGGCGCCGGGCGAACTGTGTACGGCCTTATATGAGCCCGAAAAAGCCGGGTCAAGACAGCAGAAGGGGGAGCGTGCACATCCTTGTCCGCTAGCATCGGGGGTTGGCGGTCCCGCCAGACACCGGAGGGATGTCAACGATGCTGCACGGTTACGGGCTGTACCAGGAGGAGCACGAGGCCTTCCGCCGCACGGTCCGGGCGGTCATCGAGAAGGAGCTGAAGCCCTTCGCCCCCCAGTGGGAGGAGCAGGAGGAGTTCCCCCGGGAGCTCTTCACCCGCTTCGGCGAGCTGGGTTTCCTCGGTCTCAAGTACCCGGCGGAGTACGGGGGCTCCAACGCCGGCGAGCTCTACGAGGCGGTGCTGCTCGAGGAGATGGGGCGCTGCGGCTCGGGCGGGGTCGCCGCGGGGCTCGCGGCCCAGCACACCATCGCCACCGGCCCCCTCCACAAGTACGGCACCGAGGACCAGAAGCGGCGCTTCCTCGCCCCGGCCATCCAGGGGGAGAAGATTGGCGCGCTCGGCATCACCGAGCCCAACGGGGGCTCGGACGTGGCCGGCCTGCGCACCACCGCCCGCCTCGACGGGGACCACTACGTCGTCAACGGCTCGAAGACCTACATCACCAACGGCGTGCGGGCGGACTTCGTCGTCCTGGCGGTGAAGACGAACCCCGAGGCCGGTCACAAGGGGCTGTCCCTGTTGGTGGTGGAGAAGGGCACCCCGGGCTTCTCCGTGGGGCGCAAGCTGAAGAAGCTCGGCTGGCGCGCCTCGGACACCGCCGAGCTCTTCCTCGAGGACTGTCGGGTGCCGGTGGCCAACCTGCTGGGTGGGGTGGCGGGGCAGGGCTTCTATCAGATCATGGGCAACTTCCAGTGGGAGCGCCTGTCGCTCGCCCTGGGGGCGCTCGGGGCCATGGAGGAGATGCTGGAGGTGGTGATGGCCCACGTGCGGGAGCGGCGCGCCTTCGGCCACTCGCTCAACGAGTTCCAGGTGGTGCGGCACAAGCTGGCCGACCTGGCCACCGAGTTCGAGGCGGCGCGCCAGCTCACCTACCACGCGCTGCGCCTGCACGTGGGGGGCGAGTACGCCATCGCCCAGACGTCCATGGCCAAGAAGGTGGCCACCGAGACGGCCTGCCGGGTGGCCGATGCGTGCCTCCAGCTCCACGGCGGCGCCGGCTACATGATGGAGTACGACATCCAGCGCCACTGGCGTGACGCTCGCCTGGGCCCCATCGGCGGGGGCACCAGCGAGATCATGAACGAGATCATCGCCAAGCAGCTCGGTCTCTAGGCGGGTGACCACGGCGGGCGGGCTGGCGAGCCGTGGGGAAGGGCATGGGGGCGCTCCTCGTTCTGCGGGACAGACACCGCAGCAGGAGGTCCCGAGTGGTGGATTTCCGTATGCCCTGTACCGAGCTCTACGTGCGGCTCGGGGACGAGGAAGTGCTCGTCCTCGACTGCCGTGACCCCGACGACTGGGAGCGCTACGGCCTCCACATTCCCGGTGCCCTGTGGATGTGCTTCGAGGAGCTCCTCCGGGACGCGGAGGTGCTCCCCGACGACGAGCTCATCGTGGTGTGCGGGTGTTCTCCGGATGGCTCCGATGCGCGCCGGGCCTGCCGCCTGCTCCAGATGCGGGGGCGCAAGGCCATCTGCCTGGACGGGGGCCTCCAGGGGTGGATCACCCACGGATTTCCCACGGAGCGCCACGTCTCGGAGGCCTCGGTCCAAGGGCTGTGCTGAGACCGGGCGGGCACCCGGGCTTCCCCGACGAACGTGAAGTCCGGCGCCAAAGGTCATACGCCAAAGGGTATAAAGGACGCGCCACCCCCCACGACCCCCACGGAGGGAGTCAGACACCATGGCCAAGCTTCGCGCTGTCCTCATTGGCGCCACCGGACTCGCCGGCCAGCAGTTCATCGCCGCGCTGAAGGACCACCCCTACATCGAGCTCACCGGACTGGCGGCCTCGCCGCGCTCGGCGGGCAAGACGTACGTGGAGGCGCTCCGCACCGCCAATGGGATGACCGCCTGGTTCGTTCCCGAGCCGCTCCCCGAGTCCATCGCCCGGATGAAGGTGGTGAACGGCGATGAGCTCCAGGCCAGGGACTACGACATCGCCTTCTCGGCGGTGGAGTCGGACGTGGCCAAGGAGCTGGAGCCCCGGCTCGCCCGCGACATCCCCGTGTTCTCCGCGGCCAGCGCCTTCCGCTACGAGGAGGACGTGCCGCTGCTCATCCCCCCGGTGAACGCCTCCCACGCCCCCCTGGTGCGCGAGCAGCAGAAGCGCCGGGGCTGGAAGGGCTTCATCGTCCCCATCCCCAACTGCACCACCACCGGTCTGGCCATCACCCTGGCCCCGCTGGCCGAGCGCTTCGGCCTCAAGTCGGTGCTGATGACCTCGATGCAGGCCATGTCCGGCGCGGGCCGCTCGCCGGGCGTCATCGGTCTGGACATCCTGGACAACGTCATCCCCTACATCCCCAAGGAGGAGGAGAAGGTCCAGGTCGAGACCCAGAAGATCCTCGGCTCGCTGGAGGCCGGGGGCGGCTCGCTCCTCCCGCATGACGTCCGGGTGTCCTGCACCTGCACCCGCGTGGCGGTGATGGAGGGGCACACCGAGTCCGTCTTCGTGTCGCTCGCGCGCAAGGCCTCCGTGCAGGACGTGGCGGCGGCGATGCGCGAGTGGCGGGGCGCCGAGGTCTCCCGGGACCTGCCGTCGGCTCCGCCGCGCTGGATCGAGGTGCTCGACGATCCGTTCCGGCCGCAGCCGCGCCTGGATCGCGACACCGACGCGGGCATGGCCACCTCGGTGGGCCGGGTGCGCGAGGACGCGGTGCTGGAGAACGGCTTCAAGTACCTGCTCGTCTCCCACAACACCAAGATGGGAGCCGCCAAGGGCGCCATCCTGGTAGCCGAACTGATGCGTGCCCAAGGCCTCCTGGGCTGAGCAGGCAGGGGGGGACTCAAATTAGGGAGTGCCACCCCCGTTACAACCCATTAGTGTGCGCACGCGCGCACGGATTCAGTCCAAGAGGAGAATTTCAATGGCGTACGTGGTCACCGAGCCTTGCATCAAGTGCAAGTACACCGACTGTGTCGAGGTCTGCCCGGTCAACTGCTTCTACGAGGGTGCCAACTTCCTGGTCATCCACCCCGACGAGTGCATCGACTGCGGCGCCTGTGAGCCCGTCTGCCCGACGAAGGCGATCTTCCCCGAGTCGGACCTGCCCTCCGAGTACGCCGAGTACAAGGCGCTGAACGCGCAGTTCGCCACCCAGTGGCCGAACATCGCGGAGAAGAAGGCGGCTCTGCCCGAGGCCGAGAAGTTCAAGGACCAGAAGGGCAAGCGGAGCCTGCTCGAGCCCAAGCCCGGCGGTAAGTGAGCCTGGGGTAGGGGTCCTCCCAAGGCCCTCCGCCGAGAGGCGGGAGGGCCTTTTTCATGCCCGGAGTCGTCCTCAAGAAGTCAGGAAGGCGCTGAGCTTCAGTCCCCGTTCGGCCAGGGCCGTCGCGGATGCGTGCCAGGTCCTCCTGGGGAAGGGGACCCCGGCGCCCCTGGATGCGCAGGGACACCTCGCGAGCGCCGGTGCGCTCCACCTCCACCGTGGCGTCCAGTGCTCCGCCCAGGCGCATCGCCAGCGCCGGGCGCTGGGACTTCACGAACACCTCGATCTTCTCGATGAGCTCCAGGGCCGCCTGTGCGCGGACCTCGGGGTTCGGCGTGTCCACGGCCGCCGCGCCAGCTCCTCCCGGGCCCCCCGTGCGGACCTCTCCGGCGGCGGAGAGCCCCTCCACCGGGGAGGTTGAGGCCTCGGGGCCCCGTGGCGTCGCGGTCGAGTGTGGCGCCACTGGCTCGGAGCGCAGCTCGCGAGCGAGCTCCCGGGAGATGAGGTCCGTCACGCGCTGCTGCACCCGCTCCTGGTGCGTCTGGTGGGCTTCGCCCCGCACGTCCCGGAGTCGGTGGGTCTCCAGGGTCATGCCCTGGCGCACCTGACCAAGGTGCTCGGAGCTGGCGAAGGCGCCCCGCTGCGGCGTCCGCGCCTGCCCGGTGGTGGTCACGGTCCCGGTGGTGGTGCGCGCGAGCCCTCCGGGGGGACGGGTGACCTGTCCTCCACGGGTCGGGGCCTTCACCACCGCCGGGCCGGTCTTCGCCTCCGGGCCCGCCTTCTTCAGCTCTTCCCGGAAACGTCCCTTGTCCGGCGCCTGCCGGGCCGGTGCTGCCTCGTCACGACCAGCGACTTTCATGGTTCCCCTCGGAAGCCAGGTAGTACCCGAGGGGGAGCACGGCCCATGCCAGCGGACGCTCGCTGGAGGGGCCGGGGCGGAGGACTCTCCGGCGGTGGACGGGGGGCTCCGGGGTGAGACTCCTGGACCCGGCGTGTGGGTCGTCTCCTCGTCCTGACTCAGGAGCCGCTCTGGGCGTATAGCCCCCCTCTTGCGTGCAGCTGTTTCCGCGTTGCATAAGGTCCACTCCGTCTCTTCCTGTTTGTCCGTTCAGGCCCGACTTGCTGGACTTGCGGGAGAGTCAGGGTGTTCGCGCATGGGGACGCGCTCGCCCTCTACATACCTCGGGCCGCAAGAGTCAGGGCGCATCGCCATGATCGCTTCCGTCGTCGAAGGACAGAGGTCCACGCTGGTCGAGCTCCTGGACGCGCGTGTTGGCGCACAGGCCCAGCAGCTTCTCTATTCCTTCCACGACGAGGTGCGGGAGGAAGGCTCGCTGACGTACGCGCAGCTCCGCCAGAAGGCGCGTGCGGATCGCCGCGGCGCTGCAGGCGGGCTCGGCCGCGGGTGAGCGCGCCCTGCTGCTCTACCCGCCGGGCCTGGAGTACATCGCCGGCTTCTTCGGCTGCCTCTACGCGGGCGTGATCGCGGTGCCGGCCTATCCGCCGGACCCCATGCGGCTGGAGCGCACGCTGCCTCGCCTGCGGGCCATCATCCGCGACGCGCAGGCCCGCGTGGTGCTCACCACCTCCTTCATCCTGGGCATGGCCGAGGCCCTCTTCGAGCAGGCGCCCGAGCTGGCGCGCGCTGCGCTGGGTGGCCACCGACGAGCTGGCCGACCGGCGAGCGAGCGACTGGCGCCGGCCCGAGCTGGCGCGCGGACTCGCTGGCCTTCCTCCAGTACACCTCGGGCTCCACCGGCACGCCCAAGGGCGTGATGCTCAGCCACGGCAACCTGCTGCAGCAACCTGGAGCGATCATCCACGCTGCTTCCGGTGCACACGCGGACAGCGCGCGGCGTCATCTGGCTGCCGCCCTACCACGACATGGGGCTCATCGGCGGCATCCTCGCAGCCGCTGTACGGGGGCTTCCCCGCGGTGCTGATGTCGCCGCTGACCTTCCTGCAGCGCCCGCTGCGCTGGCTGGAGGCCGTGTCGCGCTCGCGGGGCACCATCAGCGGCGGGCCCGAACTTCGCCTTCGACCTGTGCGTGCGCAAGAGCACCCCGGAGCAGCGTCAGGCGCTGGACCTGAGCTCCTGGGAGGTGGCCTTCAGCGGCGCCGAGCCCATCCGCCCCGAGACGCTGGACGCGCTTCGCCGAGGCCTTCGGCGCCGAGTGGCTTCCGGCGCGAGGCCTTCTATCCGTGCTACGGCCTGGCCGAGGCCACGCTGATCGTCACGGGCGGAGCGGTGGCCGAGGAGCCCGTCCTCCACCCGGTGGACTGGCCTCGCTGGAGCAGCGCATCCAGCCGGTCGCGCCCGCGAGCCCGGGCGGTGCGTCGCGCACCCTGGTGGGCTGCGGTCGCACGCTGCCGGAGCAGGGGCTCGTCGTGGTCGAGCCGGAGACGCGCCGCCGCTGCGCCGAGGGCGTGGTGGGTGAGATCTGGGTGAGCGGCCCGAGCGTGGCCCTGGGCTACTGGCAGCGGCCCGAGGAGACGGAGCGCGTCTTCCGCGCCCGGCTGGCCGACGGCGAGGGCGGGCCCTTCCTGCGCACCGGAGACCTGGGCTTCCTGCAGGGCGGGCGAGCTGTTCGTCACCGGCCGGCAGAAGGACCTCATCATCATCCGGGGCCGCAACCTCTACCCGCAGGACCTGGAGCTCACGGTGGAGCGTGCCCACCCGGCGCTGCGTCCCGGGCTGCGGGGCCGCCTTCTCCGTCGAGGTCCAGGGCGAGGAGCGGCTGGTGCTGGTGCAGGAGGTGGATGTTCGCAAGGCTCCCTCCCTCGACGAGGTGGTGGGCGCGGTGCGCCAGCGCGTGGCCGAGACGCACGAGGTCCAGCTCCATGCCCTGGTGCTCATCGAGCCCGGCAGCATCTTCAAGACGTCCAGCGGGAAGATTCAGCGCCGTGCCACTCGCGAGGCCTTCCTCTCCGGACAGCTCCGCGAGGTGAGCGCGTGGAAGGACTCCGGCGCCGGGTCGGAGCCGGTGACGGTGGTGGCGACGGAGGTCCGTGAGGCGGAGGTGCCCTCGGTACCGACCACGGTCGAGGAGCTGGAGGCGTGGCTGCGGATCCACGTGGCCGAGCGGGCGCGAGTGCGTCTCGAGGAGGTGGAGCGGGACGTGCCCGTCACCCGCTATGGCCTGGACTCGCTGGGCGCCGTGGAGCTGGCCCATGACGTCGAGCGCACCCTGGGCGTGGTCCTGCCCCTGGAGGTGCTGCTGCAGGGGCCGACCCTCTCCGAGCTGGCCCTTCAGGTGATGGCCCGGCGCTCGGGCTCCCAGGCGCTGGCTCCCATCTCGCGCCGCCCCGAGGGCGCCGAGCTGCTCGTGGCCCCGGCCCAGCAGCGGCTGTGGTTCCTGCACCACCTCGACCCGGCGAGTGCCGTCTACAACATCCCCGCCGCCGTGCGGCTCCGGGGCGGGCTCGACGTGGGCGCGCTCGAGCGCGGCTTGCGGGAGATCGTCCATCGCCACGAGGCGCTGCGCACCACCCTCGTCACCGTGGACGGCGCGCCCCGGCAGGTCATCGCCCCCGAGGGACAGCTTTCGCTGGAGCTGGTGGACCTCTCGGGCACGCTGCCCGCGGAGCGCGAGATCGAGGCTCGGCGGTGGATGGATGCACGGGCGTCCCAGCCGTTCGACCTGGCTCGCGGGCCGCTCCTGCGCGCGGGCCTGGTGCGGCTCGGTGAGGACGAGCACGTGCTGATGGTGGTCGTGCACCACATCGTCTCCGATGGCTGGTCCATGGGCGTGCTCGTTCGCGAGCTGGCCGCCCTCTATGGCGCCTTCCGCTCGGGACAGGGCTCGTCCGCTGGAGGCGCTGCCCGTGCAGTACGCGGACTACGCGCTGTGGCACCGCTCCTGGCTGGAGGGGGGCGCGCTGGCGGCCCAGCTCGCGTGGTGGAAGCAGCAGCTCGCCGGGGCGTCGCATGTGCTGGACCTGCCCACCGACAGGCCCCGGCCTTCCACCCGGAGCTACCAGGGCGCGAAGCTGCCCGTGACGCTGCCTCGCGAGCTGGCCGAGCAGCTGAAGGCGCTCGGTCAGCGGGAGGGGGCCACCCTCTTCATGACGCTGCTGGCCGGCTTCCAGACGCTGCTGCGGCGCTGGTCGGGTCAGGAGGACGTGAGCGTGGGCTCGGTCATCGCCGGGCGCTCGCGGCCCGAGGTGGAGGGCCTCATCGGCCTCTTCGTCAACACGCTCGTGCTGAGGACGGACCTGTCCGGCTCCCCGAGCTTCCGCGAGCTGCTGGGCCGGGTGAAGCGGACCACGCTGGGTGCCTACGCCCACGCGGACGTGCCCTTCGAGAAGCTCGTGGAGGCGCTGCAGCCGGTGCGCGATTCGAGCCGGAGCCCGCTCTTCCAGGTGATGCTCGTGCTGCAGAACGCGCAGGGCGAGATGCCCGTCATGCCGGGCCTGGAGATGCGCCCGGTGGACACGCACACCGGCACGGCGATGTTCGACCTGCACCTGTCGTTCACCGAGGAGCCCGAGGGCCTCGTGGGCGCGCTCGAGTACAGCACCGACCTGTACGACGCGGTCACCGCGGCTCGGATGATGGCCCAGCTCCGCATGCTGCTGGAGGGCGCCGTCGCCCACCCGGAGCTGCGCTTGCATGAGCTGCCGCTGCTGCATCCCGAGGAGATGCGGCAGCTGGAGGAGTGGAACCAGACGAAGAAGGAGAGGGCGGAGGGGCTGCTGCTGCACCGGCTGGTGGAGGAGCAGGTGGAGCGCACGCCGGAGGCAGCGGCGGTGGCGTTCGAGGGGCAGGTGCTGAGCTACCGGGAGCTGGAGGAGAGGGCCAACCGGCTGGCCAACCACCTGAGAGGGCTGGGAGTGGGGGCGGAGTCGCTGGTGGCGGTGTGCATGGAGCGCTCGCTGGAGCTGGTGGTGTCGCTGCTGGCGGTGCTCAAGGCGGGAGGGGCGTACGTGCCGGTGGACCCGGGCTACCCGAGGGAGCGGCGCGACTACATGCTGGGGGACTGCGGAGCCCGGGTGGTGCTCACCCAGCAGAAGCTGGCCTCGGAGTTGGTGCGGGAGGGGCTGGTCGGTGGTGAGCGTGGACGGGGAGTGGGAGCGGATTGCCAGCGCCCCGGCGAGGCGCCCGGAGGTGAAGCAGTTTGGGAAGAGCGCGGCGTACGTCATCTACACGTCGGGCTCGACGGGAAAGCCGAAGGGAGCGCTCAACACGCACGAGGCCATCAGCAACCGGCTGCTGTGGATGCAGGAGGCGTACGGGCTGAGCGGAGCGGACGTGGTGCTGCAGAAGACGCCCTTCAGCTTCGACGTGTCGGTGTGGGAGTTCTTCTGGCCACTGCTGACGGGGGCGAGGCTGGAGGTGGCGCGGCCCGGTGGGCACCAGGACGGGGAGTACCTGGTGAGAGTCATGAAGGAGGCGGGCGTCACCACGCTGCACTTCGTGCCCTCCATGCTGTCGGTGTGGTTGGAGCAGGAAGGGCTGGAGGAGCTGAAGGCGCTGAAGCGAGTGGTGTGCAGCGGAGAGGCGCTGGGCGTGGAGCAGGTGGAGCGCTTCCACCAGAGGCTGAAGGGAGTGGAGCTGCACAACCTGTACGGCCCCACCGAGGCGGCGGTGGACGTCAGCTACTGGAAGTGCGAGGCGGGCCAGCAGGTGCGCTCGGTGCCCATTGGGAGGCCGATTGCCAACACGAAGCTGTACGTGCTGGACGGGCAGGGCAGGCCGGTGCCGGTGGGAGTGGCGGGGGAGCTGCACATTGGAGGCATTGCGCTGGCGCGCGGGTACTGGGGCCGGCCGGAGCTGACGGCCGAGCGCTTCATTCCGGACGCGCTGTCGGGAGTGCCGGGGGCGCGGCTGTACCGGACGGGGGATTTGGCGAGGTGGCTGCCGGACGGGGCCCTTGAGTACCTGGGCCGGGTGGACTTCCAGGTGAAGGTGCGCGGCTTCCGCATTGAGCTGGGAGAGGTGGAGGCGGCGCTGCTGGGCCACGAGGCGCTGAAGGAAGCGGCGGTGGTGGTGGGGGAGGACGTACCGGGCCATAAGCGGCTGGTGGCGTACGTGGTGGGCAGGGGAGAGGTGCCGGGGGCCGCGGTGCTGCGCGAGTGGCTCGGCCAGCGGCTGCCGGAGTACATGGTGCCCGCGGCCTTCGTTCGCCTGGAGGCCATGCCCCTCTCTCCCAACGGCAAGCTCGACCGCAAGGCCCTCCCGGCTCCGGAGCCCATCGTCACAGAGCGCACCTACGTGGCGCCCGCGAACGCCCAGGAGGAGTTGCTCGCCAACCTCTTCGCCCAGGTGCTCGGGGTGGAGCGCGTAGGCGCCGAGGACGACTTCTTCGAGCTGGGGGGCGACTCCATCCGCAGCATCCCCCTGGTGTCTCGGGCCGGTCAGCGCGGGCTGCACTTCACCGTGGCCCAGCTCTTCCAGCACCGCACCCCACGCGCCCTCGCCAACGCAGTGCGCGCTCAGTCCGCCAGCCGCGACGAGCTTCCCCCGAGCGCTCCCTTCGAGCTGCTCTCCGAGGAGGACCGGCGCCGGCTCCCCGAGGGGCTCGAGGACGCCTACCCGGCCACCGCCCTGCAGATGGGCATGCTCTTCCATGGAGAGCTCGCCCCGGACGCGGCCGTCTACCACAACGTCAACCACGCCCGGCTGCGCGGCCGCTTCGACCGCGCCTGCCTCGAACGCGCCCTGGAGGAGCAGGTCTCGCGGCACCCCATGCTGCGCACCGCCTTCGCCCTCACCGGCTACTCCGAGCCCCTCCAGCTCGTCTTCCGCGACGTGCGGCTGCCGCTCGAGGTGCGGGACTTGTGCGCTCTGGCTCCCTCCGAGCAGGAGAGCACCCTCGCCACCTGGTACCAGGCCGAGGCCCTCCAGCGCTTCGACTGGACTCGCGCGCCCCTCATCCGCTTCGCCGTCCACCTGCTCGCCGATGACGTCTTCGAGCTGGGCTGGACCGAGCACCACGCCATTGGCGATGGCTGGAGCATCAACTCCTTCATCGCCATGCTGTGCGGCCGCTACTTCGCGCTCCTGCGCGGCTCCGCCCCCCCGGCCGAGCCCGCTCCGCGCGTGGCCTTCCGCGACTACGTCCGACTCGAGCGCGCGGCCCTCGCCGACCCCGCCAGTCGCGACTTCTGGAATGGCAAGGTGCAGGACCTGCCCTCCGCCACCCTGCCTCGCTGGCCCGTGCCCGCCTCTCGGCGGGAGGCTTCCGAGTTCCTCGGGTGCGCCGTCCCCATCTCGGCCGAGCTCTCCCAGGCACTCGAGCAGCTCGCCCGCCGCGCCGGCGTGCCTCTCAAGACGGTGCTGCTGGCCGCCCACTGCCGGGTGATGGGCCAGCTCGCCGGCCAGGATGACGTCGTCACCGGCCTCGTGTGCAACGGCCGCCCCGAGAGCACCGATGGAGATCGCGTGCTCGGCCTCTTCCTCAATACCCTGCCGCTGCGCCTGCGGTTGGGCGGCGGCTCGTGGATGGACCTCATCCACGCCGTCTTCCAGGCCGAGATCGAGCTGATGCCCCATCGGCGCTTCCCGCTGGCCGAGCTTCAGCGCCAGCGCCGCGGCGTGCCGCTCTTCGAGTCGATGTTCGACTTCACTCACTTCCACGTGTACCGCGAGGTCATGGATGCCACGGGCGTGGAGGTGCTCGGCACGAGCGACTTCGCCCGCACCAACTTCCCGCTCGCCGTGGAGGCCGGCGTCGACTTCCTCACCTCGCGGGTCCGCCTCAAGCTCTTCCACGACCCGAGCGAGCTGCCCTCGGCCCAGGTCCAGGCCCTCGCCGGCCAGTTCGCCGCGGTGCTGGAGCAGATGACCCGCGAGCCCACCGGTCGCTACGAGACTCGTGCGCTCCTGTCCTCGGGTGAGGCGCAACTGCTGGAGGAGTGGAACCAGACGAAGAAGGAGAGGGCGGAGGGGCTGCTGCTGCACCGGCTGGTGGAGGAGCAGGTGGAGCGCACGCCGGAGGCGGCGGCGGTGGCGTTCGAGGGGCAGGTGCTGAGCTACCGGGAGCTGGAGGAGAGGGCCAACCGGCTGGCCAACCACCTGGGCGGGTTGGGAGTGGGGGCGGAGTCGCTGGTGGCGGTGTGCATGGAGCGCTCGCTGGAGCTGGTGGTGTCGCTGCTGGCGGTGCTCAAGGCGGGAGGGGCGTACGTGCCGGTGGACCCGGGTTACCCGAGGGACAGGCGCGACTACATGCTGGGGGACTGCGGAGCCCGAGTGGTGCTCACCCAGCAGAAGCTGGCCCCGGAGTTGGTGCGAGAGGGGTTGGCGGTGGTGAGCGTGGACGGGGAGTGGGAGCGGATTGCCAGCGCCCCGGCGAAGCGCCCGGAGGTGAAGCAGTGGGGGAAGAGCGCGGCGTACGTCATCTACACGTCGGGCTCGACGGGAAAGCCGAAGGGAGCGCTCAACACGCACGAGGCCATCAGCAACCGGTTGCTGTGGATGCAGGAGGCCTACGGGCTGAGCGGGGCGGACGTGGTGCTGCAGAAGACGCCCTTCAGCTTCGACGTGTCGGTGTGGGAGTTCTTCTGGCCACTGCTGACGGGGGCGAAGCTGGAGGTGGCGCGCCCCGGTGGACATCAGGACGGGGAGTACCTGGTGAGAGTCATGAAGGAGGCAGGCGTCACCACGCTGCACTTCGTGCCCTCCATGCTGTCGGTGTGGTTGGAGCAGGAAGGGCTGGAGGAGCTGAAGGCGCTGAAGCGGGTGGTGTGCAGCGGAGAGGCGCTGGGAGTGGAGCAGGTGGAGCGCTTCCACCAGAGGCTGAAGGGGGTGGAGCTGCACAACCTGTACGGCCCCACCGAGGCGGCGGTGGACGTCAGCTATTGGAAGTGCGAGGCGGGCCAGCAGGTGCGCTCGGTGCCCATTGGGAGGCCGATTGCCAACACGAAGCTGTACGTGCTGGACGGGCAGGGCAGGCCGGTGCCGGTGGGAGTGGCGGGGGAGCTGCACATTGGAGGCATTGCGCTGGCGCGCGGGTACTGGGGCCGGCCGGAGCTGACGGCCGAGCGCTTCATTCCGGACGCGCTGTCGGGAGTGCCGGGGGCGAGGCTGTACCGGACGGGGGATTTGGCGAGGTGGCTGCCGGACGGGGCCCTTGAGTACCTGGGGCGGGTGGACTTCCAGGTGAAGGTGCGGGGCTTCCGCATTGAATTGGGAGAGGTGGAGGCGGCGCTGCTGGGCCACGAGGCGCTGAAGGAAGCAGCGGTGGTGGTGCGGGAGGACGTACCGGGCCACAAGCGGCTGGTGGCGTACGTGGTGGGCAGGGGAGAGGTGCCGGGGGCGGCGGTGCTGCGCGAGTGGCTGGGCCAGCGGCTGCCCGAGTACATGGTGCCCGCGGCCTTCGTTCGCCTGGAGGCCATGCCCCTCTCTCCCAACGGCAAGCTCGACCGCAAGGCCCTCCCGGCTCCGGACGAGGCCTCGCGGCTGGACTCGGGGCTGGCCTACGTGCCGCCTCGCAACCAGCTCGAGAACCGCATCGCCGACATCTGGAAGGAGATGCTGCGCGTGGAGCGCGTCGGCCGCGACGACCGCTTCTTCGATCTGGGCGGCACCTCGCTCCTGGCCATCCAGGTCCACCGCAAGCTGTGCGAGGCGCTCGGCATGAAGGTGGCCCTCACCGAGCTCTTCCAGTACCCCTCGGTGGGCGCCCTCGCCGACTACCTCGCCACCAAGGGACAGCAGCCCGAGGCGTCCGAGTCCGGACGCGAGCGGGCCGAGACGAGGCGTGAGTTGCGCCAGCGGCGGCGCTCGCGCTCCAGCAGCCGCGATACCGATACCGATGAGGCCCAGGATGAGTAGCGCTCCCGAGACAGAGTCCCTCGACGGCATCGCCATCATCGGCATGTCCGGTCGCTTCCCTGGCGCCGAGGGCATCGAGGCTTTCTGGCGCAACCTGCGCGACGGCGTCGAGGCCCGCTCCGTCTTCACCGACGCGGAGCTGGAGTCCTCCGGCGTGCCGCGCGAGCTGTACCAGCGCTCGGATTACGTCCGCGCTGGCTTCGTGCTCGACGGCGCGGAGCTCTTCGACGCTGGCTTCTTCGGCTACAGCCCCCGAGAGGCCGAGCTGCTCGATCCCCAGCAACGCCTCTTCCTCGAGTGCGCGTGGCATGCCCTGGAGAACTCCGGCCACGCCGCCGAGCAGCGCCGCCGCGCCATCTCCGTCTTCGCCAGCACCTCGGCCAGCTCCTACCTGCTCACCCGCCTGGTCGGCCAGCCGGACCTGCTCCAGAAGGTCGGCCTCTATCCGCTGCTCATCGGCAACGACAAGGACTACCTCTCCACCCGCGTCTCGCACCAGCTGGACCTGCGCGGCCCCAGCATGACCGTGCAGACGGCCTGCTCCACGCTCGCTCGTCGCCGTCCACCTCGCCTGCCAGAGCCTGCTCGATGGCGAGTGCGACATGGCCCTCGCCGGCGGCGTGTGCATCTCCTTCCCCCAGCGCTCCGGCTACCTCTTCCAGGAGGGGATGATCCTCTCGCCGGACGGTCACTGCCGCGCCTTCGACGAGCACAGCCAGGGCACCGTGCAGGGCTCGGGCGTCGCCGTGGTGGTGCTCAAGCGCCTCGCCGATGCCGTCGCGGACGGCGACACCATCCACGCCGTCATCCGGGGCTCGGCGGTCAACAATGATGGTTCCTCCAAGGTGGGCTACACCGCGCCCAGCGTGGAGGGTCAGGCCGCCGTCATCTCCGAGGCCCTGGAGATCGCCGGCGTCGAGCCGGACTCCATCCACTACGTCGAGGCCCACGGCACCGGCACCGCCCTGGGGGACCCCATCGAGCTCGCCGCCCTCTCCCAGGCCTTCAAGGAGGGGGCGGGTCCGGGCACCTGCGCCATCGGCTCGCTGAAGACGAACATGGGCCACCTGGACGCGGCCGCCGGCGTGTCCGGCCTGCTCAAGGCCGTGCTCGCGCTGGAGCACCGGCAGTTTCCTCCCAGCCTGCACTTCACCCGGCCCAACCCTCAGATCGACTTCAGCCAGGGGCCCTTCTTCGTCAACGCCGCGCTGCGGGACTGGCCTCGGGGTGAGGCCCCGCGCCGGGCCGCGGTGAGCGCCTTCGGCCTCGGCGGCACCAACGCCCACGTCATCCTCGAGGAGGCCCCCGAGCAGCCCGCCGCCGAGGTCAGCGCTCGGCCCTGGCAGCTCCTGGTGCTCTCGGCTCGCAACGCCCAGGCGCTCGACGAGGCCACCACCCGGCTCGCCGACTACCTGGAGCGCAACCCCGAGGTGCCCCTGGCGGACGTGGCCTACACCCTCCAGGTGGGCCGCAAGCGCTTCGAGCACCGCCGCATGCTGGTGTGCCGGAGCGTGGAGCAGGCCCGCACCGCGCTCGCCACCCGGGACGAGGTGCGGCTGCTCTCCCAGGAGCAGGAGGCCACCTCCCGCCCCGTCATCTTCCTCTTCCCCGGTCAGGGCCCGCAGTACGTGGGCATGGGCCGCGAGCTCTACGAGGCCGAGCCCCGCTTCCGTCAGCACGTCGACGCGTGCTGCGAGCGCCTCGTGCCGCTGCTCGGATTCGATCTGCGCGGGGTGCTCCATCCCGCCCCCGGCCGCGAGAAGGAGGCCGAGGAGCGGCTGCACCAGATGCACGTGGCCCAGCCCGCCATGTTCACCCTGGAGTATGCCCTGGCGAAGCTGTGGATGGCCCTGGGCGTGAAGCCGCAGGCGATGATCGGCCACAGCCTGGGCGAGTACACGGCGGCGTGCCTGTCCGGCGTCCTCTCGCTGGAGGACGCGCTGCGGCTGGTGGTGGCGCGCGGCCGGCTGATGCAGTCCGTGCCCGAGGGCGTGATGCTCTCGGTGGCCATGTCCGAGGCCGAGCTGGTGCCGCTGCTGGGGCCGGAGCTGTCCATCGCCGCCAGCAACACGCCCTCGCTCTTCGTGGTGGGCGGGCCCACGGCGGCCGTCGCGTCCCTGGAGGAGACGTTGAAGCAGCGCGGCGTGGAGCACCGCCGGCTGCACATCGCTCGCGCCTCGCACACCGCGATGATGGAGCCGGTGCTGGCGTCCTACGCGGCCGAGGTGCGCACCGCGCGCCTGTCGCCCCCGCGCATCCCCTTCATCACCAACACCACCGGCACCTGGGCTCAGCCCGAGACGGTGACGGACCCGCGCTCCTGGGTGGAGCACCTGCGGCGCCCGGTGCGCTTCTCCGAGGGCGTGCAGACGTTGCTCGCCGAGTACCCGGACGCGGTGCTGCTCGAAGTGGGCCCCGGGCGCACGCTGGGCACGCTGGTGCGCCAGGGCTTGGCCCGCGCCACCGGTCATCTGGTGCTCACCTCCTTGCGCGGTCCGAGGGATCCGTATCAGGACATGCCCCTGTTGTTGGAGACGGTGGGACGGCTGTGGATGGCCGGCGTCTCGCTCGACTGGCAGAAGCTGCACGCGCCCGAGCGGCGCCGTCGTCTTCCCCTGCCGGGCTACCCCTTCCAGCGCCAGCGCTACTGGCTGGAGACCTCCGGCTCGAAGTGGTTGAGCCCCAGCACCCAGACCGAGGCCCAGGCATCGCCGCCGGCCGGTTCCTCCTCCCGGGCCCGCCGGCCCGAGCTGCGCAGCGGCTACGTGGCTCCCCGTGATGAGTCCGAGCAGCAGGTGGCCGCCATCTGGCAGGAACTGCTCGGCATCGAGCAGGTGGGGGTCCACGACAATTTCTTCGAGCTGGGCGGCCACTCGCTCATGGGCGTGCAGGTGCTGTCGCGCGTGCGCGCGGCCTTCCAGGTCGAGCTGTCCATGCGTGCCCTCTTCGAGTCCCCCACGGTGGCCACGCTCGCGCTGGCCATCGCCGGCCGCCGGGTGAAGGACCCAGAGCCAGCCGCGCGGGATGCGCTCGTGACGCGTCGGGACACCTCGAAGCCCGCGCTGATGTCCTTCTCCCAGCAGCGCATGTGGTTCGTGGACCAGCTCGAGCCGGGCAGCCCGCTCTACAACATCACCTCGGTGGTGCGGCTGGAGGGCGAGCTCGATGTGGTCGTCCTGGAGCGCGCCTTGCGTGAGGTGGCGCGCCGTCACGAGGCGCTGCGCACCACCCTCCTGCAGGACGAGGCCGGCCTCCTCCAGGTCATCTCTCCCGAGCCGGTGACGACCCTGGAGCGGGTGGACCTGTCGGCCCTGCCGGAGCCCGAGCGTGGCGAGCAGTCCCGGCGCCGGGTGACGGACGAGGCGCAGCGGTCCTTCGAGCTGGCGCGGGGTCCGCTGATGCGCACCACGCTGGTGCGGCTCGGGGCGCGCAGCCATCTGCTGGTGGTGGTGCTGCACCACGCCATCTCCGATGGTTGGTCCCTGGGCGTGCTCGTGCGCGAGGTGGCCGCGCTCTACCCGGCCTTCCTCAAGGGCCAGCCCTCGCCGCTGCCACCCCTGCCGGTGCAGTACGCGGACTATTCCGCCTGGCAGCGGGAGCGGCTGGCCGGTGGGTTGCTCGAGAAACAGCTCGACTACTGGCGGCGCCAGTTCGAGGGCGGACCCTCGGTGCTGGAGCTGCCCACGGACAGGCCTCGGCCCGCACTGCAGACCTTCACCGGTCGCCGGCAGCCGATGGTGTTGGCGCGTCCGCTCGTTGAGGCTCTGCGCGTCCTCGGCCAGCAGGAGGGGGCCTCGCTGTTCATGGTGCTCCTGGCCGGACTGATGACCCTGCTGTCGCGCTACTCGGGCCAGCAGGACGTCTGCATCGGCAGCCCGATCGCCGGGCGCAACAGGGCCGAGCTGGAGGGCCTCGTTGGCTTGTTCCTCAACACGCTGGCGCTGCGCGCGAAGGTGGAGCCGGGGCGCTCGTTCCGCGAGCTGTTGCGCCGGGTGAAGGATGTGACGCTGGGCGCCTATGCCCACCAGGACGTGCCCTTCGAGAAGCTGGTGGAGGAACTGCTGCCCGCTCGCGACCCGAGCCGCAGTCCTCTCTTCCAGGTGATGTTCGTCCTGCAGAACACCCCCCGCGGGACCCTGGCCCTGCCCGGCCTGACGCTGCGGGCCGAGGAGCCGGACAACGGCACCGCCATGTTCGACCTGAGCCTCGCCCTCACCGAGACGGAGGGAGGCATCGAGGGATTCCTCTCGTACAACACGGACCTGTTCGAGCCCGCCACCGCCGAGCGCATGGTGCGGCACCTGGAGGTGCTGCTGGAGTCGGCGGTGCGGAGGCCGGAGGAGGCGGTGGAGAAGCTGCCGCTGATGGCCGAGGCCGAGCGCCAGCGGGTGCTGGTGGAGTGGGGCCGCTCGCACGAGGAGCTGAGGCCGGAGGACCTCCGCGCCCACCGCCTCTTCGAGGCCCAGGTGGAGCGCACGCCACACGCGCCCGCGCTGCGCTTCGAGGGCGTGGAGCTGAGCTATCGGGAGCTCGATGAGCGGGCCAACCGGCTGGCGCACTTGCTGCGCCGGCACGGGGTGGGCCCCGAGTCCCGCGTGGGCGTGCTGCTGGAGCGCTCGGTCGAGTCGGTGGTGTCGCTGCTGGCCATCCTCAAGGCGGGCGGTGCGTTCCTCTCGCTGGACGTGGCACACCCGCCCGAGCGCCTGGGCTACATGCTCCAGGACTCCGGGGCGACGGTGCTCCTCACGCGCGGGCTCCTCGCGGACGGGCTCACCGAGCGGCCTGCCACGGTGCTGCACCTGGAGACGCTGGAGGTCGAGCTGGCCGCCCAGCCCGCTCAGGCTCCGGCCGTGGAGGTCGCGCCGGAGAACCTCGCGTACATCATCTATACGTCGGGGAGCACGGGGCGGCCCAAGGGGACGTTGCTGCTGCACCGGGGCCTGTGCAACTCCGCACTGGCCGCCGCGCTGCGGTTCGGTGGGGGGGAGGAGGACCGCGTCCTCCAGTTCGCGTCTCCTGCCTTCGATGCCTCGGTGTGGGAGGTCTTCTCCTCGCTGGTGTCCGGAGCCTGCCTGGTGCTCGCGCCGCGGGAGCGGATGCTGCCCGGGGAGATACTGCACGCGCTGTTGCGCGAGGAGCGCATCACCACCGTTACGCTCACGCCCTCGGTGCTGAGCGTGATGGAGGCGGCGGGGTTGTCGGAGCTGCGCACCCTCGTCACCGCGGGAGAGGCCTGCCCGCCCGAGGTGGCGCGGCGCTGGAGCCAGGACCGGACGCTGCTGGATGCGTACGGCCCCACGGAGGTCACCATCTGCGCCACGCTGAGTGGCCAGGTGGATCCGGAGCACCTGACGATCGGCCGATCCCTGCCCAACGTGGACGTGTACGTGCTGGATGGGGCGATGCAGCCGGTGCCGGCGGGAGTGCCGGGAGAGCTGTACGTGGGCGGCGTGGGCCTGGCGCGTGGGTACCTGGGGAGGCCGGAGCTGACGGCGGAGCGCTTCGTGCCGCACCCCTTCAGCGCGAAGCCGGGCGAGCGGCTGTACCGCACGGGAGATCGGGTGCGTTGGCGCGCGGACGGGCAGCTCGAGTTCCAGGGGCGAATGGACTTCCAGGTGAAGGTGCGCGGAGTGCGCATCGAGCTGGGAGAGGTGGAGTCGGCGCTGGGAGAGCACTCGGACGTGGGTGGGGGCGTGGTGGTGGTGAGGGAGGAGGGGGGAGACAAGCGACTGGTGGCGTACGTGGTGGCGCGAGAGGGTCGGACGCTGGAGGTGGGCGGCCTGAGGGCGCACCTGAAGCAGCGGCTGCCGGAGTACATGGTGCCCTCGGCCATCGTGGTGCTGGAGGCACTGCCGCTCATGTCCAGCGGCAAGGTGGATCGGAAGGCGCTGCCCGCCCCGGAAGGCAGCGCGCTGGATCGGAGTGCGTCGCGCCCGCCCCAGACGGACCTGGAGGTGAAGCTGGCCTCCATCTGGGCGGAGCTGTTGAAGGTGGCGGAGGTGGGAGCGGAAGAGGACTTCTTCGGGCTGGGAGGGCACTCGCTGCTGGCGACGCAGGTGGTGTCGAGAATCCGTGCGGAGCTGGGAGTGGAGGTGGCGCTGCGGACGTTGTTCGAGGCGCCGACGGTGGAGGCGCTGGCGAAGAGGGTGGAGGGGGCGACGGGCAGGGCGCGGGAGACGCTGCCGGTGGTGTCGCGAGAGGGCGAGCTGCCGCTGTCGTTCGCGCAGCAGAGGCTGTGGTTCCTGGACCAGCTGGAGCCGGGAAGCCCGCTCTACAACATGCCGGCGGCGCTGAGGGTGGAGGGGGAGCTGGAGGAGGAGGCGCTGGAGCGGAGTCTGGAGGCACTGGTGCGGAGGCACGAGGTGCTGAGGACGACGTTCCGGATGGAGGCGGGCCAGCCGGTGCAGGTCCTCTGGCCGGAGCTGAAGCTGCCGCTGACGGTGGTGGAACTGGGCGAGGAGGACGCGAAGCGGCTGGCGAGCGAGGAGGCGCGGAGGCCGTTCGATCTGGAGAAGGGGCCGCTGCTGAGGGTGACGCTGGTGAAGGTGGGACGGGGCCAGCAGGTGCTGTTGCTGACGATGCACCACATCGTCTCGGACGGCTGGTCGATGGGCGTGTTGGTGAAGGAGCTGGGAGAGCTGTACGCGGCGGTGAAGGCGGGCCGGGAGACGAGGATTGCGCCGCTGCCGGTGCAGTACGTGGACTACGCGGTGTGGCAGCGAGGGCGCCTGCAGGGAGAGGCGCTGGACAGGCAGGTGGAGTACTGGCGCGGGAAGCTGAAGGGAGCGCCGGAGCTGCTGGAGCTGCCGACGGACAAGCCGAGACCGGCGATGCAGACGTACCGGGGCGCGGTGAAGCGCTTCCGGCTGCCCGGGGAGTTGGTGGAGAGGGCGAAGAAGCTGGGCCAGGAGGAGAAGGCAACGCCGTTCATGGTGTGGATGGCGGGGTGGCAGGTGGTGCTGGCGAGGTGGGCGGGGCAGGAGGAGGTGAGCGTGGGCACGCCGGTGGCGGGGCGCACGAGGACCGAGCTGGAGGGCCTCATCGGTCTCTTCGTCAACACGCTGGTGGTACGCACGAAGGTGGAGCGCCGGCAGTCGTTCCGAGAGCTGTTGAGGCAGGTGAGGGACACGACGCTGGAGGCGTACGAGCACCAGGAAGTGCCCTTCGAGAAGCTGGTGGAGCAGCTCCAGCCGACGCGCAGCCTGAGCCACACGCCGCTGTTCCAGGTGATGCTGGCGGTGCAGAACGCGCCGATGGAGGCGCTGAAGCAGCCGGGGCTGACGCTGGAGCCGCTGGAGGTGGACAGCGGGACGGCGAAGTTCGACCTGAGCCTGTTCCTGACGGAGGACGCGAGGGGCCTGGAAGGGGCCTTCGAGTACAACACGGACCTCTTCGAGCCCGAGACGGTGGAGAGGATGGTGGGGCACCTGAAGGTGCTGCTGGAGGGGGCGGTGGAGCGGCCGGAGCAACCCGTGGCGCTGCTGCCGCTGATGACCGGGGTCGAGCGCCAGCAGGTGCTGGTGGAGTGGAACCGGAACACGGCCGACTTCCCGCGGCGGGCGTGCATGCACCACCTGTTCGAGGCTCAGGCGAAGCGCACGCCGGAGGCCATCGCGGTGGAGGGCGGCGAGGGTCAGCGGCTGAGCTATCGGGAGCTGGAGGCGCGTGCCAACCAGCTCGCGCGGCGGCTGAAGGCGCTCGGGGTGGGGCCGGAGGTGCGCGTGGGCCTGTGCGTCGAGCGCTCGGTGGACATGGTGGTGGGGATGCTGGGCATCCTCAAGGCGGGCGGAGCCTACGTGCCGCTGGACCCGACCTACCCGCGCGAGCGCCTCGCCTTCCTGCTGGAGGACGCGCAGGGGCCGGCACTGGTGGCGCACTCGACGCTGCTGGGCGTGCTGCCCGAGCACTCGGCGCGACCGGTGTGTCTGGACACGGACGCCGAGGCGCTGGCCCGCGAGTCGACCGAGCCGCTCTCGGTGGAGCAGCACCCGGAGAACCTCGCCTATCTCATCTACACCTCGGGGAGCACGGGGCGGCCCAAGGGCGTGGCCATCACGCACCGCAGCGCCGTGGCCTTCCTGCAGTGGGCGCGGGACACCTTCTCGGCCGAGGAGCTGAGGTCCGTGCTGGCCTGCACCTCGCTCAACTTCGACCTGTCGGTGTTCGAGGTGTTCGCGCCGCTGGCCACCGGGGGCCGGGTGGTGGTGGTGCGCAACGCGCTGCAGCTCGCCGAGCAGCCGCCGGCCAGCGAGGTGACGCTGGTGAACACGGTGCCGTCGGCGATGGCGCAACTCCTGAAGCTGGGGGCGGTGCCGGCCTCGGTGCGCACGGTGAATCTGGCGGGTGAGGCGCTGCCGGCCGAGCTGTCCCGACAGGTGTACGCGCTGCCCTCGGTGGAGCGGCTCTACAACCTGTATGGGCCCTCGGAGGACACGACGTACTCCACGTGGTCGTTGGTGGGGCGGCGCGAGGTGCCGACCATCGGTCGTCCGCTCAGCAACACGCGGGCCTATGTGCTGGACGCGTGGCTGCAGCCGGTGCCGGTGGGCGTGGTGGGCGAGCTGTACCTGGCCGGAGACGGTCTGGCGCGCGGGTACCTCCTGCGGCCGGAGCTGACGGCGGAGCGCTTCCTGCCCGATCCCTTCGGCCCCGCGGGGGCGCGCATGTACCGCACGGGAGATCGGGTGCGGCAGCGGACGGACGGCGTCCTGGAGTACCTGGGCCGGGTGGACTTCCAGGTGAAGGTGCGCGGCTTCCGCATCGAGCTGGGAGAGGTGGAGTCGGCGCTGCGCGGCCACCCGGAGGTGGGGGCGTGCGTGGTGGTGGTGAGGGAGGAGGCGGGAGACAAGCGGCTGGTGGCGTACGCGGTGGCGCGAGAGGGTCGGACGCTGGAGGTGGGCGGACTGAGGGCGCACCTGAAGCAGCGGCTGCCGGAGTACATGGTGCCCTCGGCCATCGTGGTGCTGGAGGCGCTGCCGCTCACGTCCAACGGCAAGGTGGATCGGAAGGCGCTGCCCGCGCCGGAGGGGAGCGGGGTGGAGCGTCAGTCCTCGCGCCCGCCGCGGACGTCCGTGGAGCAGGCCTTGGCGGCCATCTTCGCCCAGGTGCTGAAGGTGGCGGAGGTGGGAGCGGAAGAGGACTTCTTCCGGATGGGAGGGCACTCGCTGCTGGCGACGCAGGTGGTGTCGAGAATCCGTGCGGAGCTGGGAGTGGAGGTGGCGCTGCGCACGCTGTTCGAGGCGCCCACGGTGGAGGGGCTGGCGAAGAAGGTGGAGGCGGCGACGGGCAGGGAGCAGGAGAAGCTGCCGGTGGTGTCGCGAGAGGGAGAGCTGCCGCTGTCGTTCGCGCAGCAGAGGCTGTGGTTCCTGGACCAGCTGGAGCCGGGAAGCCCGCTCTACAACATGCCGGCGGCGCTGAGGGTGGAGGGGGAGCTGGAGGAGGAGGCGCTGGAGCGGAGTCTGGAGGCACTGGTGCGGAGGCACGAGGTGCTGAGGACGACGTTCCGGATGGAGGCGGGCCAGCCGGTGCAGGTCCTCTGGCCGGAGGCGAGTCTTCCGCTGTCGGTGATGGACCTGCGGGAGGTGGAGGAGGACCAGCGGGAGGAGGAGGCGCGGCGGCTGGTGAGAGAGGAGGCGCAGAGGCCGTTCAATCTGGAGAAGGGGCCGCTGCTGCGGGTGACGCTGGTGAAGGTGGGACGAGGCCAGCAGGTGCTGTTGCTGACGATGCACCACATCGTCTCGGACGGCTGGTCGATGGGCGTGTTGGTGAAGGAGCTGGGAGAGCTGTACGCGGCGGAGAAGGCGGGCAGGACGCCGAGAGTGGAGCCGCTGCCGGTGCAGTACGTGGACTACGCGGTGTGGCAGCGAGGGCGCCTGCAGGGAGAGGCGCTGGACAGGCAGGTGGAGTACTGGCGCGGGAAGCTGAAGGGAGCGCCGGAGCTGCTGGAGCTGCCGACGGACAAGCCGAGGCCGGCGATGCAGACGTACCGGGGCGCGGTGAAGCGCTTCCGGCTGCCTGGGGAGTTGGTGGAGAGGGCGAAGAAGCTGGGCCAGGAGGAGAAGGCAACGCCGTTCATGGTGTGGATGGCGGGGTGGCAGGTGGTGCTGGCGAGGTGGGCGGGGCAGGAGGAGGTGAGCGTGGGCACGCCGGTGGCGGGGCGCACGAGGACCGAGCTGGAGGGACTCATCGGCTTCTTCGTCAACACGCTGGTGGTACGCACGAAGGTGGAGCGCCGGCGGTCGTTCCGAGAGCTGTTGAGGCAGGTGAGGGACACGACGCTGGAGGCGTACGAGCACCAGGAAGTGCCCTTCGAGAAGCTGGTGGAGCAGCTCCAGCCGACGCGCAGCCTGAGCCACACGCCGCTGTTCCAGGTGATGCTGGCGGTGCAGAACGCGCCGATGGAGGCGCTGAAGCAGCCGGGGCTGACGTTGGAGCCGCTGGAGGTGGACAGCGGGACGGCGAAGTTCGACCTGAGCCTGTTCCTGACGGAGGACGCGGGGGGTCTGGAAGGAGGCTTCGAGTACAACACGGACCTCTTCGAGCCCGAGACGGTGGAGAGGATGGTGGGGCACCTGAAGGTGCTGCTGGAGGGGGCGGTGGAGCGGCCGGAGCAACCCGTGGCACTGCTGCCACTGATGACCGGGGCCGAGCGCCAGCGGGTGCTGGTGGAGTGGGGCCGGTCGCACGAGGAACTGAGGCCGGAGGACCTCCGCGCCCACCGCCTGTTCGAGGCGCAGGTGGAGCGCACGCCACACGCGCCCGCGCTGCGCTTCGAGGGCGTGGAGCTGAGCTATCGGGAGCTCGATGAGCGGGCCAACCGGCTGGCGCACCTGCTGCGTCGGCACGGGGTGGGCCCCGAGTCCCGCGTGGGCGTGCTGCTGGAGCGCTCGGTCGAGTCGGTGGTGTCGCTGCTGGGCATCCTCAAGGCGGGTGGGGCCTTCCTGTCCCTCGATGCCGCGCATCCGCCCGAGCGCCTGGGCGACATGCTCCAGGACTCTGGAGCCTCGGTGCTCCTGAGCCGCGAGCACCTGGCGGAAGCCCTCCCGGAGCGGCCCGCCACGGTGCTGCACCTGGAGAAGCTGGAAGCCGAGCTGTCCGCGCAGCCCACGCTGGCTCCGGCCGTGGAGGTCGCGCCGGAGAACCTCGCGTACATCATCTATACGTCGGGGAGCACGGGGCGGCCCAAGGGGACGCTGCTGGTGCACCGGGGCTTGTGCAACACCGCACTGGCCTCCGCGCTGCGGTTCGGTGTGGGGGAGGAGGACCGCGTCCTCCAGTTCGCGTCTCCTGCCTTCGATGCCTCGGTGAGCGAGGTGTTCACCACGCTGCTGGCGGGCGCGTGCCTGGTGCTCGCGCCGCGGGAGCGGATGCTCCCGGGTGAGCCCCTGCACTCGCTGCTGAAGCAGGAGCGCGTCACGTCCGTCACGCTCACGCCCTCGGTGCTGAGCGTGATGGAGGCGGCGGGGTTGCCGGAGCTGCGCACCCTCGTCACCGCGGGAGAGGCGTGCCCGCCCGAGGTGGCGCGGCGCTGGAGCCAGGACCGGACGTTGCTGGATGCGTACGGCCCCACGGAGGTCACCGTCTGCGCCACGGTGAGTGGTCAGGTGGATCCGGAGCACCTGACGATCGGCCGGTCCCTGCCCAACGTGGACGTGTACGTGTTGGACGGGGCGATGCAGCCGGTGCCGGCGGGAGTGCCGGGAGAGCTGTACGTGGGCGGGGTGGGCCTGGCGCGCGGCTACCTGGAGAGGCCGGAGCTGACGGCGGAGCGCTTCGTGCCGCACCCCTTCAGCGTCACGCCCGGAGCGCGGCTGTACCGTACGGGGGACCGGGTGCGTTGGCGCGCGGACGGGCAGCTCGAGTACCTGGGGCGGGTGGACTTCCAGGTGAAGCTGCGCGGCTTCCGAATCGAGCTGGGAGAGGTGGAGTCGGTGCTGCGCGAGCACCCGGCGGTGGGTGGGTGCGTGGTGGTGGTGCGGCAGGAGGCCGGGGACAAGCGGCTGGTGTCGTACGTGGTGGCGCGGGAGGGGCAGGCGGTGGAGGTGGCCCGCCTGCGCGCGCACCTGAGGCAGCGGCTGCCGGAGTACATGGTGCCCTCGGCCATCGTGGTGCTGGAGGCGCTGCCCCTCACGTCCAGCGGCAAGGTGGACCAGAAGGCCCTGCCCTCGCCGGAGGGACTGTCGACCCGGTCGGCCGAGCCCTTCGTCGCTCCGAGGGACGCGCTGGAGCTGCAACTGGCCCGTCTCTGGGAGCGGTTGCTGGGCGTCGAGTCGGTGGGCGTCCACTCCAACTTCTTCGAGCTGGGGGGCCACTCGCTGTTGGCGGTGCGGCTGATGACGCTCCATTCGCGAGCTCACCGGGCGCGGCCTTCCACTGGCGGCCCTCTTCCAGGCTCCGACGGTGGAGCTCCAGGCGCGCCTGCTGCGCCAGGAGGCCGGTCCCTGGTCGCCACTGGTGCGGCTGGAGCCCGGACGCGACGGCCGACGCCCCTTCTTCTGCGTGCACCCGGCGGGCGGCAACACCCTGGCCTATGCCGAGCTGTCCCGCCTGCTGGGCCCGGAGCAGCCCTTCTACGGGCTGCAGGCGCGCGGCGCGGAGGAAGGCCAGCAGCCCCTGGGCACGGTGGAGGAAATGGCGGCGCTCTACGTGGAGGCCATCCGCTCCGTGCAGCCCGAGGGCCCCTACCTGCTCGGAGGCTGGTCGCTGGGCGGCACCCTGGCCTACGAGATGGCGCGCCAGCTCCGGGCCCGTGGCGAGCAGGTGGCCCTGCTGGCGCTGCTGGATACCTATGCACCCGGCGTGGTGTCCGCGGTGCCTCGGCATGGCGGTGACGAGGCCGCGGGCCTGCGAGTGGTGTTCGCCCGGGCGGCGGCCCAGACGTTTGGCGTGGAGCTGGGGCTCGGGGACGAGGCCCTGGCCCGCATGGGCGACGACGAGGTGCTGGACTTCCTGCTGGAGCTGGGGCGGCGCTCGGGCGTCACCCTGGCCGAGGCGGGAAGGCCGCACCTGAACGCCCTGCGCCGGGTGTTCGAGAGCAACCTGCGCGCCGTCGAGCGCTACGTGCCCGGCTCCTTCGGGGGGCGGGTGGTGTTGCTGGCCGCCAGCGAGGCGCGGCTCGCACCGCCGACCCAGGGCTGGGCTTCGCTGGCCTCACTGGAGGTGGAGCAGGTGCCTGGCAGCCACGACTCCATGCTCCGCATGCCCCACGTGCGGGAGGTCGCCGAGCGCCTCCGCGTCCACCTCGAGCGGGCGCGGGCCGAGGTAGAATCCGTGGCCCCCGCCGGCAAGTCCTCCCTCGCCTGACGTCCCCACTCCTATGAGCACCGACTCCACCCTCGAGACTCCCCGCGCTCCTTCCCGGCGCACCGAGCGCATCTGGCTCGTCATCTATTGCCTGGGCTTCAGCGTGGGCAGCATCGCGCACGTGGTCGATCTGGTGACCAAGGGGCCGCTGTCCTACCAGCAGGGGCTGTTGCCCGGCACCACGGTGCCTCTGGTGTGGAACGCCTTCATGACGTCGCTGGCGGTGTTCAACCCGCTGACGGTGGTGCTGCTGCTGGTTCGGCGGCGGGCCGGCATCGCGCTCGGGCTGGCCATCCTCGCGCTGGTGGTGGTGATGAACCTCAGCCTGACGGTGCTGTGGTGGCAGCAGTCGGGCCGCTTCTTCCACCACTGGCTCTATCTCAACGGCACCTTCTGCCTCTTCTTCTTCGTCACCGCCGGCCGCATGTGGCGCAGCGCGCCCGGAGCCTCTCCGGCCCCGAGCGCGCCTCCCGGCCGGGTAACACCCGCTCAGAGCGGCACGCCGATCTCCAGCAGCGTGAGGCCGTAGCGCAGCCCGAGCCCCGAGACATCGGGGCCCACGCCCACGTTCAGCTCCAGCGCGGACACCCGGGTGTTCGCCACGTTGAAGCGCACGGGAGCCAGCGCCACGCCCAGGGTCACCGCCGCGGCGGGCGCGGCCCGGGGGTACTCGGGGGAGAGCAGTCGGAGCTGCTGGCCGATCAGCCCGGAGAGCTGAAGGCTCGCCATGGGGGACCACGAGCCCTCGCGCTGCACCCCCGCGCCCAGCCGCACCTCCAGCGCGGAGCCCATGCCGATCAGCCCGTTCACGTCCGCTTGGAGCAGCCAGCGCCCGTTCACGGTGTCGCGCAGGCCGAGCCCTCCGCCGGCGCCTCCCTGGGTGCGCGCGGGCGAGGAGAACAGCGTCAGCCCCGAGCGCAGGTACACGTCGAACTGGTGGGCCGGAGGCGGCTCGGCGGGCGAGGCGCCCAGCAATCCAAGGACGAGCAGGGTGTTCATCATGGCCGGGGACCCTCCGCCCAGTAGGACAGGGCGCCGGCGGCGAGCCGGGTGACGCCCGCGAAGAACTCGGGGTCGAGCGTGGACACCGTGTCGGTGTCCTTGTGGTAGTGGGGGTTGCGGAAGGCGGCGGTGTCGGTGAAGAAGACGGCGTCGAGCCCCACCATCCAGAAGGAGGCGTGGTCGCTGCGGGTCAGGTGGAAGGAGAGAGGCCCGAGGCCGGTGCCCGGGGCGACGGCCCCCAGCGCCGGAGGCACCTGCTCCAGGTGCCGGGCGAGCTCCATCACGTCCTCCACGTGCGCGCGCGAGTCGTCGTTGCCGATGACGGCGATGAAGTCCCCAGTGGTGGGCGTCTCCACGCCGGGCAGCCCCTGCTGGCTGTCGGGCCGCGCGTCCCGGTATCCAATGGTGTCGAAGACGAGCGCGGTGACGAGCCGCTCGTTGGAGTGCGTGCGCACGTAGCGGGCGCTGCCCACGGTGCCAAACTCCTCGTGGTCGAAGCCGATGAAGCGCACGGTGCGCCCGAAGCGCTTGCCGGACGCCAGCCGGGCCAGCTCCAGCATCGCCGCCACGCCCGTGCTGTTGTCATCCGCTCCCGTGTGGAAGGCGTCGTAGTGCGCCGCCACCACCACCACCTCTTCGGGGTGCTCGGTGCCCCGCAGCTCGCCGATGACGTTGGTGGTGGGGAAGCGCTCGTCCTCCCCCTGGTCCACCGTCACCTCCAGGCCGAGCTTCTCGAAGCGCTCGCGCAGCATGTCCCGCGCCCGATCCCGGCTGAGGTTGCAGACGGGCACGCCCGCATCCTTCAGCGAGATGAGCTGGTAGTTGAAGAGGTGGCAGTCGAAGGGCGTGTCCGCGACATGGCCCTCGGCCAGCTCGGTGACGTCCTCCATGAGCCGCGTCTGCTGCACTCCCGAGGCGAAGTCCCGGGAGCGCGCCGACGCCTCGGCGTCGGGGAGGGGGTTCGTCGGGGCGCAGGCGCTCGCCGCCAGCAGGGTGGTGGTCAGGGCGAGACGCTTCATAGCTGGACCCCCGCGCTCAAGAGCCCCACCTGCAGGCGCAGCAGGGTGGCGGGCGTGGTGATGGGCGTGCCGAGGTTCACCTCGAGCGCGCTGACGGTGAACCGACCGAAAGAGAAGCGGAGGGGCGCCGCGTGGACGGCGACGTAGAGGGGGCCGGTGTACCTGGCCTCCAGCCCGAGGATGTCGGGGGGGAGCTGGCTCTCGCGGGGGCCCACCTCGGAGAGGAAGCTGTAGCCGAGCTCGGGCCCCAGCGCGGGGCTCCAGGGGCCCACGTGGGCGGAGAGCAGGGCGCGCGTGTAGACCTCGAGCGGCACGGGCGCACCGCCCTGGGGCGTCGCCAGTCGCACGCCGCCGCCCAGCAGCCAGCGGTCGGTCTTGTAGGCATAGCCCGCGTCGGCGAGCACTCGGACGGGGTACACGCCGAAGTTGGCTCGGATTTGGAGGGTGGAAGCCCCGAGCGACACGGAATGCTCGGCGAGGGCTGGAGTCGCCACGAGCAGGGCGGCCAGCGGGAACCAGGTGCGCATGGGCGCGCACTCTACCCTGAAACACGGGAAATACAGGAAAGGCGGAGGACCGCCCGGGTTCGGAGCGGGCCCCTAGCGGCTCGGCTGGCCGAAGGCACCCGGCTGCACGGGCGCCCCGCCCATCAGGTCGTTGACGGCGACGGGGCAGCGGGCCACGACGTTGGGGTCCGCCAGCAGGGCGCCCTGGGACCAGTCGCGGTCCTGGAAGATGAGTGCGTCGCGGATCTCCACGTCCTCCACCGCCTTCTTGAAGGCCCAGAAGCGCCCGCGCACCATCAGCCGGGTGCCCTTGGGGATGCGGCTCAGGTCCAGGTACTGCTCGGGCGCGAGCCGCGCGGAGATGTTGACGACGGGGCGCTTCGTCGGCGTGCCGTAGATGTTGATCTGCCCGGCGTTCGGGTCGGGCGGGTACCACGCCATCCGGGCCACGGCGGTGAGCGGCTCCTCCTCGACGAACTCGCCCTTGCGCTTCTTGGGCTTCTTCTTCGGCTTCTCCAGCTTCACGTCAATCAGCTCGACGCTCCCGAAGGCCACCTGCCGGTCGAGGTAGTTCTCGCGGAACGTCTTCTCGGCGGAGGAGGCGGCGGTGGCGTTGGCGCGGCGGACCTCGATTTCATAGCGCTCGCGCAGGGCGGGGAGGGTGAGGAAGAAGCTGTCGATGGGCTGGAGCCCCTCGGAGATGAAGCGCAGCTTGCCCACGTCGATGGTGAGGACGAGGGGCCCGAGGTCGGCCGCGGTCTGGAACCAGGGCTGGGGCAGCTTGCGGTCGATCAGCACGCGCCGCACCATGGCCACGAGGTAGGCGTTGGCCTGGAAGCGCGGGGTGCTGAGCTGCGTGTTGAGCGCCTGGACGAGCTGGGGGTCCAGGTAGAAGTTCTCGTCGCGCTTGTGGAGCAGGGGCGCGGTCTCCCCGAGCAGCGTCATCAGCCCGCCGAGGAGCTGGGCGCAGTTCGGGTCGTTCGTCCCCTGGGAGAGGGCGCGGTACAGGCCCGTCTTGAGGAAGCGGCGGTCGAAGTCCTCTTCCTTGAGGTTGGGCACGTCGCTGCCGGGTCCGAAGAAGACCTCCGGCTGGGCGGCGGCGGGGACGGAAATGAGGCAGAGGAGGAGTGCGAGGAGGGCGGATCGCATCGCGCCGCAGGTTATCACGTCGGGCGGCCGGGCTCCTCGGGGGAGATGCGGAGGACGAGGGCGGCGGCGACCAGCTCGAGGCCGGTGGCGACGGCGAAGAGGCGGTGGCCGCCGAGCCAGTCGTAGCCGGCCCCGGCGGTGGAGTAGCCCACGAGGCCCCCGAGCCCGAAGGTGATGGCGGCGAAGAGGGCCTGGCCGGAGGCGCGCAGGTGGGGCGGGACGCGGCGGGCCATGAAGGCGACGCTGGCCACGTAGAAGGCGCCGAAGGACATGCCGTGCAGGAGCGAGAGGGCGGCGATGACGGTGGGCGAGGTGGCCATGGCGAGGCCCGCCCAGCGCAGGGCACTGCTGGCGAAGGCGAGGGCCAGGAGGTGGCGGGGGGTGATGCGCTCGGCCACGCGGGGGTAGAGGAACATCACCCCCAGCTCGGCGGCGACCCCGAGCGCGGCGGAGATACCCACCACCGAGGGCGGCAGGCCGAGCGACACGACGAAGATGGAGAAGGTGCCGTTGTAGGGGGCGAGGGCGATCCAATGGAGGGTGGTGCCGGCGAGGAACCAGCACAGGTCGCGGTTGGCGAGGAGCTGGAAGCCGGCGAGGGGGTGGACGGGCTCGGCCGGGGGGCGTGGGCCGTCGCGGAGGGTGAGGCTCCAGAGGGCGAGCAGGGCCAGGAGGACGAAGGGGACGCGCACGGTGGCGCGGCCCACGGAGTCCACGGCGAGGCCGAAGAGGGAGGAGGAGAGCACGAAGCCGAGCGAGCCGAAGAGGCGCAGGTGGGCGTAGGAGCCCCCGTTCCGGGCGACGTGCTGGAGGGCGAGGCTGTCCACCAAGGGGGTGACGGAGGAGGCGAAGAAGCCGTAGACGACGAAGGTGGCGACGAGGGCGGGGAAGCGGTCGACGAAGAGAAGGGGACTGAAGCCCGCGCAGGCCCCCAGGGCGAGCAGGGAGAGGACGCGGCTCGCACGCCCAGTGCTGTCGGCGAGGTGACCCCAGAAGTGGGGGGCGACGAGGGCCAGCAGGGGACCGAGGGCGAGCAGCAGGCCGATCTGGGTGACGGAGAGTGCGAGGGATTCCAGGTAGGCCGGGAGGAAGGGCAGGACGATGCCCACGGTGCCGAAATAGAGGGCGTAGAAGCCGATGAGGGGGAGCCGTCCGGCGGCCTGGACAGGAAGCATCGCGTCGAGAGGGCGCTTAACACGTCGACGTGCCTTTTGGTCTGTCTGCCCCGGCGGCTTTTGTGTACCTTGGTTGAGCCATGTCCAACTCGGAGAATTCGCAACCGCCGGTCACCATCGCTCAGATCAAGAGTGAGGCTGAACTGTTTCAGGCGCTCGCCATCCGCGAGGTGGTGTTCATCGAGGAGCAGCACGTCCCCGAGGGCATCGAGCGTGATGCCGAGGATGCGAAGGCCTACCATGTGCTGGCGTTCCAGAGCGGGCACGCCATCGGGACGGGCCGTCTGGTGATGCTGCCGGAGCCGCCCCCCGGAGAGACCGGGACGTGGGCGCAGATCGGCCGCATGGCGGTGCTCAAGGCCCACCGGAAGGCGCGGGTGGGCGCGCTGCTGTTGACGACGCTGGAGGACGAGGCGCGTCGGCGGAGCGTGAACGGCATCATGCTGCACTCGCAGCTCTACGCCCTCGAGTTCTACAAGAAGCAGGGCTACGAGGCGCTGGGCGAGGTCTTCCAGGAAGCCGGCATCGACCACCTGGAGATGCGCAAGAAGCTGTAGCCCCGGGCCGTCTCAGATGCGCCGTCCACGCTCGGCCGGCGTCTGAGCATGGCGTGGATCCTCGGGCCAGCTGTGCCTCGGGTACTTGCGGCACAGCTCCTTGCGGAGGGCGGGGTAGTGCCGCTCCCAGAACCCGGCGAGGTCCGTGGTGACCTGCACCGCGCGCATGTTGGGCGCGAGCAGGTGGAGCACGAGCGGCACGCGCCCGGCGCACACACTGGGCCCCTGGGCCATACCAAAGAAGTCCTGGAGACGGGACTCGACCCAAGGGGGCTTGCCGGGCTCGTAGTGGACCTTGGCCGTGCGTCCGCCGGGGAGGGCGACCTTCTCGGGGGCGTGGTTGGACAGGAGGCGGGCCTGCTCGGAGGTGAGGCGCGAGTAGAGCGCGTCGATCAGGGACACGCCGTTGAGGTCCGCGAAGCTCCGCGCCCCGGCGCACAGGGACGCGAGCGAGTCGCGCATGAAGGCGTCGTCCACGGTGGGGAAGTGGGCCTCGGGGAACGCCTGGGCGAGCAGCGCGACGCGGGTGCGCCAATGCAGGAGGGCCTCGGGGTCGGCGAAGCGGCCGGGACCGGCGGCGAGGGCCTGCTCCACGAGCACGCGCGCGGCCTCTTCGGAGGGAGGGGCGGGCGTGCGGGTCTCCTCGAGGACGAGGTTGCCGTAGGCCAGGCGGGTGATGCGCTCGACGCGCTTGGCGTCGGCGTTCCACTGGAGGGCGTCCACCTCTTCCAGGGCCTCGGGGTACAGGTCGAGGAGCCACTCGGGCTCCACCATGCTGGCGAGGCGGATGATGACGCCGCGACCGGGGCGCTCCTCGGCGTCCACGGCGACCATGAGCTCGGGCTCCTGGACGACGCTGACCTCGGAGAGCTGGGCGGTGCCCCCGCCGAAGAGGAGCAGCTCGGGAGAGCGAGGCCGGCGGCGTCGGGCCACCCGGTCCGGATAGCCGGCGAGCACACTGAGCATCAGCGCCTGTTCCACGGCCTCGGGTCGCGAGGGCTTCTGACCCTGCTCGCGCACGGCCCGCCGGAGCTGGCGCTGCACCCGGTCCACGGCCTGTACGGCGCTCGACTCCAGGGAGAGTGACTGGACGCGGCCGGAGGAGAAGTTGGCGCGCTCGGCGTCGCGGAAGCGCTCGAGCAGCTCCAGGAGATCCGAGGGCCCGGCGACGACGTTGGCGGCGGCGCGATGCGGACCCGAGAGGTTGGTGCGGGCCTCGCGACGGATGTCGCGCTCGCCCACGAGGGCCGCGAGGAGCGCCGCGTCCGCGCCCACACCGCGCCGCTCGCCCTCGACGATGATGCGGGCCTGACGCGGGTGGAGGGGGAAGCGCAGGAGCCGCTGGCCGATGTCCGTCACGGAGCCATCGGAGGCCACGGCACCCAGGCGGCGCAGCAGGGTCTCCGCGGCGTCGAGCGAAGCGGCGGGAGGCGGCTCGAAGAAGGGGAAGGAGGCGAGGTCCTTCACGCCCGAGGCGCGCAGGGCGAGGATGGTCTCCGCCAGGTCCATGCGGCGGATTTCGGGGGCGTCCTGCTCGGGGCGGCCGTCGAAGTCGTGCTGGGTGTAGAGGCGGAGGCAGTGGCCGGAGCGGGTACGACCGGCGCGGCCGGCGCGCTGGGTGGCGGAGGCCCGGCTCACCTTGGAGAGCTTGAGGATGGGCAGGCCGGACCAGGGCGAGTGCGAGGCCACGCGGGCCAGACCGCTATCGATGACGGCGGCGACCCCGTCGATGGTGACGGAGGTCTCCGCGACGTTGGTGGAGAGGATGATCTTCCGCCGGGAGCTGCGGCGCACGGCGCGGTCCTGCTCGGCGGGGGTCAGGTCGCCGTGGAGGGGGAGCAGCTCGATCCCGTGGCGCTCGGCGAACTCGGCGCAGGTGTCCTTGGCGCGGCGGATTTCTCCGGCGCCGGGGAGGAAGACGAGCACGTCGCCGTCGAGGCCCTTGGCGTGGAGCCGCTTGATGCGCGGAGAGCGACCTGGGCCTCGAGGTAGCGGTCATCGGCGGTGGGGAGGTACTCGACGGCGACGTCGAAGCGGCGGCCCTCGGAGCGCAGGGAGGGGCAGTCGCCGAGGTAGGCGGCGATGGGCGCGGCGTCGAGCGTGGCGGACATGACCACGAGCTTGAGGTCGGGCCGGGGGCCCTGCTGGAGGCGGCGGAGGAGGGCGAGCGAGATGTCGCCGGAGAGGTGGCGCTCGTGGAACTCGTCGAGCACGACGACGCCGACGTCGCGGAGGGTGGGGTCGGAGAGGAGCCGGCGGCCGAGCACGCCCTCGGTGACGAAGCAGAGGCGGGTCTTGGGGCCGCGGACGTCCTCGAAGCGGACCTGGTAGCCGACGGTCTCGCCGACGCGCTCGCCGAGCTCCTCGGCGACGCGCTGGGCGGCGAGGCGGGTGGCGAGGCGGCGGGGCTGGAGGACGACGATCTCCTTGCCCTGGCCGATGCCGGCCTCGAGCAGGGCGCGGGGCACGCGGGTCGTCTTGCCGGCGCCGGGAGGGGCCTCCAGCACGAGCGACTTCGCGCCACGGAGGGTGGCGACGATCTCGGGCAGGAGCGGATCGATGGGGAGGGCGACGTCGGCCATGGCCGATTCCTCTTAACGGTGGACCGAGGGGCCTGCTTCAGACGGATTCGGAGGAGGAGGACTTGGAATCCGCCTTCTTGCGCCCTCGCTTGGAGGGCGTCTTGGGCGCGGACTTCGCCTCGGGAGGGGTCTCCGAAGCCGAGGCCTCGGCGGGCTCGACGGGAGGAGGCTCGGCGGCGGGGGCGGCGGGAGGAGGCTCGGGAGCTGGCTGGGCCTCGGGAGCGGTGGCGGCCATTTCGGGGGCGGGAGTCGCCTCGGGAGCGGCCTCGGTGACCAGCTCCGGGGAACCCGGCTCCGAGAGCGCGGCGAGCTCCGCCAGCTCGGCGGCACTGGGCTCGACGGAGTCGCTCGCGAGGGGGGCGACCTCCTCGGTGACACTGGCCTCCTCGGGGACGACGCTGGCCTCGGGGGCCTCCATGAAGGGTAGTCCGCGAGCGGCGCGCCTGCGCGGCTTGGCGGCGAGGCCGGCGTTCTCGAAGGCATCCGGGATGGGAGCGAGGGCGGCCTCGGCGAGGCACCGGGCCTGGCGGAGGGCGAGGTCCAGCCTCTTGCCGAGGGAGATGAGCTCGGCACGAAGGGGAGCGGCCTGCTCATGGGGGAGCTGGACGGGGACGAAGCAGGCCTGCCACTGGGACCAGGTGGAGGCGACCTGCTCCAGCACGGGGCGGACGAAGGAGAAGTCGTCGCGGGCGAGGATGCGGGAGACGTAGGAGGACTTCAGCCGGCGCTCGTAGTTGGCGACGAACTCCTGGAGGGCCTCGCGGGAGGCGCGGCGGAGCTGGGGGAACTTGAGGTGGGGGAAGAGGGCCTCGATGACGGGGGCGCGGCTGCTGGCGCAGAAGGTGATGCCGGCGTGGAGCTTCTCGAGGGTGTCGACCCAGACGTTCTGGAGGGTGAAGGCGAACTCCTCGCGGACCTCCTCGAGCTCGGGCAGGTCGCGGACCTTCTCCAGGATGGAGGTGGCGGGGGCACGCTCGGTGCGGACGATCTGGAGGGCGGTGGCGAGCCACTCCTTCTCGCGCTCCAGGCCCGAGCGGCCCGCGAGCAGCTCATCGGCGGCGGCGAGGCGGGAGTCGAAGGCCTCGGCGAAACGGACGAGATCGTAGGCTTCCAGGGTGGACAGCGACATGGGGTGGGGCCTCCTCGGGTCCGGGGCGGGACGGCCGAGATACCACACCCGGGGCGGGGGAGCCGGAAGAGAGAGCCCGGTTCAGCGCCCGTCGAGCAGGACGGCGAGCGCTTCACTGGCGGTGAGGTCGGGGAAGGCGTGGTCCGCACCGGAGGCGAGGAGGGCCTCGGGGGTGAAGTTGCCGGTGCCGACGCCGATGCAGGTGGCGCCGATGCCCTGGGCGGCGGCGACGTCCTTGGGGGTATCGCCGATGACGACGACGCGGCACTCCTCGACGGGGACGCCGAGCTGGGCGGCGCCGCTCCTGGCGCCGTGGCGGATGAGCTCGACGCGGTCCTCGGAGTCGCAGCCGAAGCCACCGAAGGAGAAGCGGTCGTGGATGCGGACGCGCTCGAGCTTGATGCGGGCACCCTCGCGCACGTTGCCGGTGCCGAGCCCCACGGCGAAGCCCTTGCGTTCGTGGGCGGCGTTGACCGCCTCGCGCATGCCGGGGTGGAGGCGGTAGTCGCGGTCATCGACGCGGGGCACCTCCTCGGCGAGGGCGGCGAGGTAGGCATCGATGACGGCGGTGATGGCCTCGGGGGAGGTGGGAGCGCCGAGGATCTCGAGCGCCTTGCGGACGATGGCCCGGTCGGTCATGCCGGACATGCTGAATGAGTCACAGGCATCGCGGCGGCCGTGGAGTCGCTCGAAGGCCCGCTCCATGGAGCGGCGACCGGCACCTCCGGTGGTGACGAGGGTGCCATCGATGTCGAAGAGGAGCACGGTGGGGCGCATGGCCCCCATCTAACGAAAGCCAGGGCCTGAAGCGAGCGCCGCGGCTCGAAGCCGGCGAGCCCCTCTATGGCTCGATGTGGATCAACCCCTGCTGGATGGCCTCGCGCACGGCCCGGCTCTCCTCCAGAGGCAGCCGCTCCTCGAGGATGCGCCGGGCCTCGGCCCCGCCCACGCGCCCGAGGGTCTGGGCCGCGGCGGCGCGCACGGGCTCGCTCCGGTCGTCGAGGAGGGGGGTGAGCAGGGGAATGGCCTCGAGTCCCACGCGGTGACTGAGCGCCAGGGCCGCGGCGGCGCGCACGGAGGAGGGAGTGGCCGGGTTGCGCGCGAGGTCCTGGAGTCGCTGGGTGGCCTCGGGATGGGCGACCACGGCCATGGCGGCGACGGCGCGAGTGCGCTGCGGCTCGGGGACCTTGGGGTTGCTGGCGAGCCCGGTGAGCTCGGAGAGGACCTCGGGACCGAGCGGGGCCCAATCCGACTCGCGGGGGAAGGACTCGGAGCTGTCGAGCAGACGGAGGATCTCCTCGTGCAGCGTCCCCTGGGGCCGCGGAGCGCTGGGGGCCGAGAGCGCCATCCTGGCCGCGGCGGCCTCACCGGCCTGGTGGGGGCCCGTGAGGAGCAGCGCGGCGAGCGCGCACGGCGGCAACAGGCGGGCACCCCACCCGCGAGCGGACGGGGCGGAGCGGGCGGAGACGAGCGGCCGGGAGATGGACATGGGGGAGCTCCCTCGGTTGCGGACCTTCGACGGGCCCTGGTTATAGGCCGGAGCTCACCGTGGATTCGACGCACCCCGGGTGTCTTTCGTTGATGGTGGATTCTTGAAGTGTAGCGGCGTTGGGTTGAAGTCGTTGGGCGCGCCCGGTATGTCGCGCGGCCATGGCTGGACGCGTCTTCTTCTTCCTGCAGCACGCCACATACGAGCCCGCGTTTCAGGCGGCCTCGATGGGAATCACCGCGGCGGCGATGGGGGACGAGGTGTATTTTGTCTTCGCCTTCGACGCGCTGCGAGCGCTGGTGCGGGGGAGTTTCGGGCTGCCGCACAGCGAGAAGGAGTTGTCGGAGAGTGCGAGGGCGGAGGGGCTCGGGGTGCCACCCCCGGCGCGGATGCTGGAGGAGGCGAGGGGGCTGGGGGCGAAGCTGGTGGCGTGCGACACCACGGTAAGAATCTGTGGATACGCGCCGGACGAGCTGAAGGGGACGCTGGACGAGGTGATGGGGCTCGCGTCCTTGTGGAGACTGACGGAAGGTGCACGCACCCTCGCCCTCTAGGGAGGCGTTGCGTTGATGGCTGGCCGTGGGCGTGCCGTGGAGGGTATCCTCTGCGGACTTTCGGGGCCGGTCCCTAGTGAGCGCGGGGTGAGCCCGCGCTCGAATTCGAGGAGCGACTTCTAATCTATGCGCGCCAAACTGACCCTCTTGCTCTCCCTTGCGGTGGGTGCCCTTGGTGGTGTTCTCGCCGCCGGTTGCCAGACCTATGACTTCGAGCCGGTGGAGCCGCTCGCCGTCTCCCAGACGACGGTGGAGACGAGGATCGAGGCCCGTGCCCTCAAGCCCAACCTGATGCTGCTGGTGGACACGTCGGGCTCGATGACGGAGCCGCTGAATCCGAGCCTTGCGGCCTGCAAGCTCTCCGATGGCAGCATCTGCAGTGGCGACTTTGAGTGCCCGACGTCGTGCCCCACGCGCTGGCGGGCGCTGAAGGGCGCGATGGACACCTTCCTTTCCACCAACGGCCGCGTGGCGCGCATAGGACTGGCGACCTACCCGGAGATCGCCGCGGCGGATACGGGGTGTGGCATCGCGACCACCAAGCTGCGCAATGCGCTGCCCACGGCGGAGGATGATGACTCGCTGATTTCCCAGGCCTCGCTGGTGAACGTGGCGATCCAGGGCATCCCCAACGGAGGCCCGGGCCGGCCGTATGGCGGAACCCCGACCAGCCAGAGCCTCAGCTACTTGGGGTCGCTGCCGGAGCTGCAGGTGGAGGGGCGCGAGGACATCGTCCTGCTGCTGACGGACGGTCTGCCCAACTGCAACGACAAGTTCGACATCTCGAAGCCCTGCACCTGCACGCTGGGCGGTGCCGATTTGTGCAAGGACGCGCCGTACAACCAGTTGGGCTGCCTCGACCAGACCGGTTCGGAGGCGGCGGTGAAGGAACTGAGGGCCAAGAACATCCGCACCATCGTCATCGGCTTCGGCGCGGATACGGCCACCGGGGCGGGGACGGTGGTGCTCAACGCGATGGCCACGGCGGGTGGTTTCCCGCGCGAGTGCGCCGTGGATGCGGACTGTGGCACGGGTGACACGTGCGATACGGGCGCCAAGCTGTGCCGTCGCCAGTTCTATCAGGCGGGCAACCAGGCCGAGCTGGCGGCGGCCCTGGCGGCGATCAGCGCGCGAGTTGGTCCGGCCAATCCCTGCCTGCTGGAGATCCCCCCGGAGCAGCTCCCGTCGTCCGAGAGCCTGGTGGTCGTCTACATCAACAAGGAGCGCGTCGAGGCGAGTGACACCGCTTGGCGCCTGAACGTGGCGCTCAGTGGGATCGAGTTCAAGGGCGACCTGTGCACGCGCATCAAGAACTCCACGCCGCTGGATCCGGTGGATATCGAAGTTCGCGCTGTGCAGCGCCGGTAGTCCTCGGGGGCGGCTTTACGTGGTGAGGGGCCGGGGCTATGTCTCCGGCGCCTGCCCTGGCCGCCCATGAAGATCACCATCCTCTCGCGCTCCGCCTCCATTCCGTCCACCCAGCGTCTGGTCGAGGCGGCGCGCGCGCGCGGGCACCAGGTGCGGGTGCTCAACCCGGTGCGGGTGGAGATGCACCTCGACGGGCAGCGGCGCGAACCTCTACTACCACCGCCGCAAGCTGTCGCCCGTGCGACGTGGTCATCCCGCGCATCGCCCAGTCCATCACCAACTACGGCCTCGCGGTGGTGAACCAGTTCGCCATGCGCGGGGTGCCGCAGCGTGAACACGGCGCGGGCCATCGCCGCAGTCGCGCAACAAGATGCGCTCGCTGCAGCTGCTCTCGGCGCACGGCATCGACATCCCGGCCACGGTGATGGCGCGCGACGCGGGCGACCTCAAGGCGATGGTGCGGCTGGTGGGCGGCGTGCCGGTGCTGGTGAAGCTGCTGCAGGGCCAGGAGAAGCGCGGGGTGATGGTGTGCGAGAGCCTCCAGTCGCTCGAGGCGGCGCTGGAGGCCATCCTCGGGCTGGGCCACAACCTGATCGTCCAGCAGTACGTGGAGAAGCACGGGGCAGGACGTGCGGGTGCTCGTGGTCGGCGGCCAGGCGGTGGCGGCGGTGCGGCGCCGGCCGCGGGTGGGCCGGCTCTCCAACACCCTGAACCGCGGCGCCCGCTTGGAGCGCATCGCAGCTGACGCGATGCGCAGCGGCTGGCGGCGCGAGAGGACCGCGAGGCTGGTGGGGCTCGAGGTGGCGGCGGTGGACCTGCTGGACGTGCGGAGGGGCAGCCCAAGGTGTTCGAGGTGAACAGCTCCCCGGCTCTCCCGGAGATGGAGGCGGCCACGGGGTTGGACCTGGCCGGCATCATCATCCAGCGAGCGGAGGAGCTGGCGGCCGGTGGCCCAAAGGTGGGGCTGCCGGAGCCGGAGCCGGTGGCGACCCGACGGAAGCGCCCGTCCAAGGCCTCCACGGGGAGGCCGTGAACAGAAAGAGGTCCCCGGGCGTCAGAGGGTCGGTTATAGGGTGGGCCCGAGTCCCGCCGAGGAGATCGAGCATGCTGAACTTCCGACGCATTACCTCCCTGGCCGCCGCGATGGTGGCCTTCGCCAGCGCCCAGGTCCAGGCCGAGGGGCAGGTGGATCCCACCACCCTGTACGAGGTGAGCACCGAGGGCACCTCCACCAAGGTGAAGGCCGGGGAGGAGGGCGTGTTCGTGCTGTCCATCAAGAGCAAGTCGGGTGCCCACGTGTCCGACGAGGCGCCGCTGAAGCTGGAGCTCAAGGGCACGCAGGTGTCGCCGGCCAAGGAGAAGCTGGCGCTGGCGGACTCGGTGACGAAGAAGGCGGCGGGGCAGCAGTTCGTGGATCCGCGCTTCGAGGTGCCGTTCAAGGCCCCGGCGGCCGGCAAGGGCACGCTGGACGCGAAGCTCACCTTCTTCATCTGCTCGGAGAAGCTGTGCTCCCGGCAGCAGAAGACCTTCTCCATCCCCGTCGAGGTTCTCTAGACCGTGGCGCGCCAGCGTTCTCCCAGCAGCAGTGAGCCCAGGAACAGTGAGCGCGGTGAGCGTGGGCGCGGTGGAGACCGCGAGCGCACCGAGCGAGGGGGCGGCGAGCGCGGTGGAGACCGCGAGCGCTACGTGTACGGGGTGAACCCGGTCCTCGAGGCCCTGCGGGCGCACGCGGAGCGGGTGGAGCGCCTCTTCACCGCCGAGGGGCAGCTCGCCGCGAAGGCCGCGGCCGAGATCTTCAGTCGGGCGAAGGATTCGGGCATCCGGGTGGAGCGGGTGCCTCGGGAGCGCCTGGCCGCGATGGCGGACGGCGGGGTGCACCAGGGCATCATCGCCGAGCTGCGCGGCTTCGAGTACGTGGACGTGCCGGACCTGCTGGCGGCGGCCGAGAAGAGTGGTCGCCCGCCGCTGCTGGTGGTGTTGGACGGCATCCAGGACCCGCACAACTTCGGGGCCATCATCCGCTCGGCGCATGCGCTGGGGGCGCACGGGGTGGTCATCGCCAAGGACAGGGCGGTGCCGGTGACGGGAGTGGTGGCCAAGGCCTCCGCGGGAGCGGTGGAGCACTGTCCCATCGCGCGGGTGGTCAACCTCTCCCGGACGTTGGAGGAGCTGAAGGAGGCTGGGGTGTGGATCGCCGCGGCGGACCCCGAGTCGAGCGAGCCCCTGTGGAGGGCTCGACTGGACGGACCGTTGGCGGTGGTGGTGGGGGCCGAGGGAGCAGGCGTGCGCGAGGGCGTCCTCAAGCACTGTGACTTCCGGCTCGGGATTCCGATGCTCGGTCAGGTGGGTTCCCTGAATGCGTCCGTTTCTGCGGCGATTCTGCTATATGAGGCCGCCAGGCAGCGGGGGGCGCGTCCCGTTGCCGGAAGTTGAACCCGTCCGGATCAAACTCCTTGACATGGGCGGCGGGGACTTCTAAAAGGGCGCGCCTCGACGGGGACGGGCGGTTGACGGCCCCGAGCGGCGGGCAGGGCAGGTCGGGGGAAAGCAGCCGGAGTGGATGCCGGTGTAGCTCAGTCGGTAGAGCAACTGATTTGTAATCAGTAGGTCGCGGGTTCAAGTCCCGCCGCCGGCCAAGTAGGACGGGGCCGCGGATGAGGGCCCGGGACGAAAAAAGCAGTAGGAAGAAGCAGTGGTAGTGCGGTAGTTGAGTACAGCGTTGCGGAGGGGTACCCAAGTGGCCAAAGGGAGCAGACTGTAAATCTGCCGGCTCTACGCCTTCGTTGGTTCGAATCCAACCCCCTCCATTAGCAATCGCGGGAATAGCTCAGTTGGTAGAGCGTCAGCCTTCCAAGCTGAATGTCGTGGGTTCGAATCCCATTTCCCGCTCCAGTTGTAGTGGTCAAGTCTACAAGCCCTGATAGCTCAGTTGGCAGAGCGCATCCTTGGTAAGGATGAGGTCACCAGTTCAATCCTGGTTCAGGGCTCCATTTTTTCGAGGAGCGTTATGTCCAAGGAAAAGTTCGACAGAAGTTTGCCCCACGTCAACATCGGCACCATCGGCCACGTGGACCACGGCAAGACGTCCCTCACGGCGGCGATCACCAAGGTGCTGGCGAAGACGGGCGGCGCGACTTTCCTCGCGTACGATCAGATCGACAAGGCCCCCGAGGAGCGCGAGCGCGGCATCACCATCTCCACGGCCCACGTGGAGTACAAGACGAAGAACCGGCACTACGCCCACGTGGACTGTCCGGGCCACGCCGACTACGTGAAGAACATGATCACGGGCGCGGCGCAGATGGACGGCGCCATCCTCGTGGTGTCGGCCGCCGACGGTCCGATGCCTCAGACGCGTGAGCACATCCTGCTCGCCCGCCAGGTCGGCGTCCCCTACATCGTGGTCTTCCTGAACAAGGTCGACATGCTGGACGACCCCGAGCTGCGCGAGCTCGTGGAGATGGAAGTCCGCGACCTGCTCAAGAAGTACGAGTTCCCCGGCGACACCATCCCCATCATCCCCGGTTCGGCCCTCAAGGCGCTGGAGGGTGACACCTCGGACATCGGCGAGCCGGCCATCCTCAAGCTGATGGAGGCGGTGGACAGCTACATCCCCACCCCGCAGCGCGCCACGGACAAGCCCTTCCTGATGCCGGTGGAGGACGTGTTCTCCATCGCGGGCCGCGGCACGGTGGCCACCGGCCGCGTGGAGCGTGGCATCATCAAGGTGGGCGAGGAAGTCGAGGTCGTCGGTATCCGCCCCACGCAGAAGACGGTCATCACGGGCGTGGAGATGTTCCGCAAGCTGCTGGACGAGGGGCGGGCGGGCGACAACATCGGCGCGCTGCTCCGCGGTCTCAAGCGTGAGGACCTGGAGCGTGGTCAGGTGCTCGCCAAGCCGGGCTCCATCACTCCGCACACCAAGTTCAAGGCGCAGATCTACGTGCTCTCGAAGGAGGAGGGTGGTCGCCACACTCCGTTCTTCAAGGGCTACCGGCCGCAGTTCTACTTCCGCACCACGGACGTGACGGGCACGGTGAAGCTGCCCGAGAACGTCGAGATGGTGATGCCCGGTGACAACATCGCTATCGAGGTGGAGCTGATCACCCCGGTGGCCATGGAGAAGGAGCTGCGCTTCGCTGTTCGCGAGGGTGGCCGCACCGTGGGCGCCGGCGTCGTGGCCGAGATCATCGCCTAGTTGGCGGGCGGGCCTCGCGCCTGCCTCAACTGGTGGTTAACCCCGAGGGGGGAGCTGTGCTAAGCAGCTTTCCCCTCGTGCCTATCGAGTCAAGCCATGCCCAGAGGTAATCGCAGCATCATTTCGCTCGAGTGCACGCAGTGCAAGGAGCGGAACTACTACACCACCAAGAACAAGCGGAAGAGCCAGGACAAGCTCGAGCTGAGCAAGTACTGCCCCCGCGACCGGAAGCATACCGTCCATAAGGAAGGTAAGGTCTAGTTCGGTTGTTGTAGTCGGGTGTTCTCTAGGCCAGTAGCTCCAACGGTAGAGCAGCGGTCTCCAAATCCGCGTGTTGGGGGTTCGAATCCCTCCTGGCCTGCCAGTTGTTAGTTACAGGGACCCCCGGTACCCCCCGTACCGGGGGTCCCTGTGTTTTCGGTACCAGGTAGCGCTCAGTCAGCGAGGAACCATGGCAGCGGCATCCGAGGCCAGCCAGCAGGCGAATCGTTCGGGCATGGACCCGAAGCGGCTCGTCGTCATCTTCTACCTCATCGCGGGTCTCATCTTCGCGCTCTTCCTGGAGCACGTCTGCGGGCTCATCTGGGCTCGGGCAGGGTGGAGCGATCCCACCGTCATCGAGGGCGTCGACTGGCAGGTCTCCACTTTGGTGGGCTTCCTGCTGGCCGCGGGCCTGGTGGTGGCGGCCTACGCGCACCCCAAGACGCACGGCCTCTCGCTGGAGGTCGCCTCCGAGTTGATGAAGGTCACCTGGCCTTCCTGGGCGGAGACCAAGGCGTCGACCGTGGCGGTCATCGTCGCCTCCGTGGTGGCGGCCGTCCTCCTCTTCTTCATCGACACTCTCGCCTACAACCTTATGGTTGAGTGGATACCCGCCATCTGGGGGAAGCTGTAATGGCGATGAAATGGTACGTGGTCCACACCTATTCGAACTTCGAGAACCAGGCGAAGAAGAGCCTGGAGGAGCGGATCCGTCTCGAGGGGTTGCAGGACCTGTTCGGCGAAATCCTGATTCCGATGGAGCAGGTCGTCGAGATGGTGAAGGGCGAGAAGAAGACGTCCCGGCGCAAGTTCTTCCCGGGCTACATCTTCGTGCAGATGGAGCTGAATGATCGCTCCTGGCACCTGGTGAAGAACACGCCGAAGATCACCGGTTTCCCCGGTGCGGCCCAGAACGAGCAGCCCACGCCCATCTCGGACAAGGAGGTGGCCCGGCTCACCTCCCAGATCTCCGAGGGCACGCTCAAGCCCAAGCCCAAGGTGCAGTTCTCCGACGGAGACACCGTCCGCGTCATCGACGGCCCCTTCGCCAACTTCAATGGTACGGTGGAAGAGGTCAACGCGGAGAAGGGTCGCGTGAAGGTGCTCGTGAGCATCTTCGGCCGCGCCACTCCGGTGGAACTCGATTTCATGCAGGTGGAGAAGACCACCGGCTAGCAGTCTTCCCCGGTCCTCTAGAGACCGGGGATACCCAGGGTGGGAGGGTCGCCCGTCAAGCGGCCCGTCATAACCACCGTCTCGAAAGGCAGTCGTCAGCCGATGAAGAAGGTCACAGGACAGGTCAAGCTGCAGATTCCCGCCGGTAAGGCGAACCCCGCTCCTCCGATCGGCCCCGCGCTCGGTCAGCAGGGCGTGAACATCATGGAGTTCTGCAAGCAGTTCAACGCCAAGACCCAGGCGGAGGCCAAGGAGGGTCTGATCATCCCGGTGATCATCACCGTGTATGCGGATCGCTCCTTCACCTTCATCCTGAAGACGCCGCCGGCGGCCGTCCTCATCAAGAAGGCGGCGGGCCTGCACACCGAGAAGAAGAAGGGCTCGGGCGCCAAGAAGCCGGGCAAGGAGAAGGTGGGGCAGATCACTCAGAAGCAGCTCGAGGAGATCGCCAAGAAGAAGATCGACGACACGACCGCCGGTTCTCTGGAGGCCGCCATGCGCACCATCGCTGGCACCGCGCGCTCCATGGGCATCGACGTCGTCTGACCTTCTCCACCCCTCCATCCCTTCCTAAAAGAGGATTTTCCACATGCCTCAGACCGGTAAGAAGTTCCGCGCCGCCTCCACGAAGGTGGACCGCAACAAGCGCTACACCATCGCCGACGGCTTCGCTCTCCTGAAGGAGACCACGGCCGCCCGCGGCACCAAGTTCGATCAGACCGTCGAGGTTGCGCTCAACCTCGGCGTGGACCCGAAGCACGCGGACCAGATGGTCCGTGGCGCCGTGGTCCTTCCCCACGGCACTGGTGCCACGGTGCGCGTGGCCGTGTTCGCCAAGGGCGAGCGCGCCACCGAGGCCGAGGGCGCTGGCGCCGACGTGGTCGGCGCCGACGAGCTGGCCAAGCGCATCGAGGGCGGCTTCCTCGATTTCGACACCGTCATCGCCACCCCGGACATGATGGGCGTGGTCGGTCGCCTCGGTAAGGTGCTCGGTCCCCGCGGCCTCATGCCCAACCCGAAGGTGGGCACGGTGACCATGGACGTGGCCAAGGCTGTCCGGGAGGCCAAGGGCGGTAAGGTGGAGTTCCGCGCTGAGAAGGCGGGCATCATCCACGCCAAGCTCGGCAAGGCCTCCTTCGCCCCTGAGAAGCTCCAGGACAATTTCAACACCCTGGTGGACCTGGTCATGAAGCTCAAGCCGGCCACCGCCAAGGGCGTCTACCTCAAGGGCGTGGCCATCTCCGCCACCATGAGCCCGGGCATCAAGATCGACACCAACGAGATCCTCGCCCGCCACCGGTAGTCAGGGGTAGGGCAGAGGAGTCGTCAGTTCAGGCCAGGGGGCGGCCTCTCTCGTGGAGGTCCGCCCCGTCGTCTTCTTGACGCCCGCTGTCATAATTTGCTGGACGTTTTGCGAAGCCGCGGGTATAGCGCCCCGGCTTTGCAATCGAAGCGCCATGCCGATGAGGCCCGGCGCTTCAGTCATCCCTGGTCCCAGACAGCAGGGACCCGGGGTGGGACTCGTGCCCTCCGTTGGCAACCGGACAACCGGTCGGAGACACGAGCACTGCCCAGGGTTCAAACGACTCTAAAAGTCGCCCTGCCGAGACTGGAGGTGCGGTGTGGTGCCTCTCGGGGCTCCCTCTCGCTCTGCCACTTGCGTGGCCCAGGCAATCCAGCCCGCCCTCGGGCGGGTGTCGTGAGGAGGTGAAACAAGTGATCAAGAGCGAGAAGGAAGAACTCATCAAGGAGCTCAACGAGAAGTTTTCGCGGGCGGAAACCGCGATCGTCGCTGAGTTTTCCAAGCTGAACGTGGAGACGGTCACCAAGCTGCGCAAGAAGTTTCGCGACGGCAAGGTGGACTACAAGGTCCTGAAGAACACGCTGGCCAAGCGCGCCGCGAAGGGTACCCCGGTGGAGGTCATCGCCGAGGACTTCGTGGGGCCCGTGGCTATCGCCATCAGCTACGACGACGTCGTGGCCCCGGCGAAGATCCTCGTGGAATTCATCAAGGACCTCGAGACCATCAAGGTCCGCAGCGCGTCCGTGCAGGGCCGCCGCGTCGACGTCGAGGGCGTGAAGGCCCTGGCGAAGATGCCCGGTCTGACCGAACTCCGCGCCCAGCTGCTCGGCATGCTTACCCAGCCTGCTGGCAAGCTCGTCCGCACCATCGCGGCCCCCGGCTCCCAGCTGGCCCGCGTGCTTCAGGCCAACGTGGACAAGCAGAAGCCCGAGTAACCGAATCCAGAAGCAGACCCACCGCAAACCTCTGGCCCTTTTCTTCCCTCGTGGAAGCGGGCCGTTAGAAAACGAAGGACATTGAAATGGCCGCTGACCTGAACGCTATTGTTGACCAGCTCTCCACCCTGACGGTGATGGAGGCCGCCGAGCTCGTGAAGCAGCTCGAGAACAAGTGGGGCGTGTCCGCCGCCGCCGCCGTGGCCGTTGCTGGCCCGGCCGCTGCCGCCGCCGCCCCGGTCGAGGAGAAGACGGAGTTCAACGTCATCCTCGCCGACGCCGGCGCGAACAAGATCAACGTCATCAAGGAGATCCGCGCGATCACCGGCCTGGGCCTGAAGGAGGCCAAGGACCTGGTCGAGGGCGCTCCCAAGACCGTCAAGGAGGGCGTCAACAAGGACGACGCCAAGAAGATCAAGGACCAGCTCACCGCGGCTGGCGCCAAGGTCGACATCAAGTAATTTCGCTGTTTCGGGTAGGCGGCGGGTTTCGGGAAATTCCCGCCGCCTCCTGACCGGATGAGCAGGCCGGCGTGCCCGGAAAGGGTGCGCCGGCTTTGCCCTTTCCGTATCTCTAAATTTCCCGCTGCCGCTGCGCGTTACCCAATCTCGCCCCGCCACGAGATTGCTGCGCCCCGGAGTTCGAATGCCGACGCAGATCCAGAACAACTTCCGAGTGCGGAAGACCTTCGCGAAGATCGCGAAGATCATCGACATTCCCAACCTGATCAACATCCAGAAGCAGTCCTACGAGAAGTTCCTCCAGGCTGACATCCCGCCGGAGAAGCGTGAGGACCTCGGGCTTCAGGGAGTGTTCAAGTCGGTCTTCCCGATTCGCGACTTCAACGAGACGTCCTCGCTGGAGTTCGTCAGCTACCACCTCGAGAAGCCCAAGTACGACGTCGACGAGTGCCACCAGCGTGGCATGACCTACTCGGCGCCCATCAAGGTCGTCGTGCGCCTGGTCGTCTGGGACAAGGACGAGGAGACCGGCGCCCAGTCCATCCGCGACGTGAAGGAGCAGGAGGTCTACTTCGGGGAAATCCCGCTGATGACCCAGAACGGCACCTTCATCATCAACGGGACCGAGCGCGTGGTGGTCAGCCAGCTGCACCGCAGCCCGGGTGCCTTCTTCGACCACGACAAGGGCAAGAGCCACTCGTCCGGCAAGCTGCTCTACAACGCCCGCATCATCCCGTACCGCGGCTCGTGGATCGACTTCGAGTTCGACCACAAGGACATCCTGTACGTCCGCATCGACCGGCGCCGCAAGCTGCCGGCCACGGTGCTCATCCGCGCCCTGGGCGCGGTGTCCGACACCGCCAAGAAGAACCCGCTGGAGTTCCGCGGCTCCACCGAGGAGATCCTGAACTACTACTACGCGACGGAGACCATCTACCTCCAGAGCAACACCGACTTCGAGAAGTCGGTGGAGCTGGAGCTCCTGCCCGGCCAGCGCGCCACGCGCGACATCAAGACCAAGACGGGCGAGGTCATCGTCAAGAAGAACCGCAAGTTCACCCGCGCCGCCATCAAGAAGCTCGAGGCGGCCAAGATGAAGACGCTCCCCATCGACGCGGACGAGCTCTTCACCAAGGTGTCCGCCTACGACGTGGTGGACGAGAACACCGGCGAGGTCATCCTCGAGTGCAACGAGGAGGTCTCCCAGGAGAAGGTCGACGAGCTCCTCAAGCGCGGCATCAAGGAGTTCAAGGTCCTCTTCATCGACAACCTCAACGTGGGTCCCTACCTGCGTGAGACGTTGATGCTGGACAAGATCGAGACCCCCGAGCAGGCGATCATGGAGATCTACCGCCGCCTGCGCCCCGGTGATCCGCCGACGCCCGAGACGGCCACCAACCTCTTCAGCAACCTGTTCTTCAACCCCGAGCGCTACGACCTGTCCAAGGTCGGCCGCCTCAAGCTGAACTTCAAGTTCGGCCTCGAGGAGCCGCTCGACGGGCAGATCCTCACCAAGCGCGACATCCTCGAGGTCATCCGCTACCTGGTCGACCTCAAGAACGGCAGGGGCGTGATCGACGACATCGATCACCTCGGCAACCGTCGCGTCCGCGCGGTGGGCGAGCTGCTGGAGAACCAGTACCGCATCGGTCTGGTCCGCATGGAGCGAGCGATCAAGGAGCGCATGAGCCTCCAGGAGATCGAGACGCTCATGCCGCACGACCTGATCAACGCCAAGCCCGTCACGGCGGTCATCAAGGAGTTCTTCGGGTCCAGCCAGCTCTCGCAGTTCATGGACCAGACGAACCCGCTGTCCGAGGTGACGCACAAGCGGCGTCTGTCCGCCCTCGGGCCCGGCGGCCTCACCCGCGAGCGCGCGGGCTTCGAGGTGCGCGACGTGCACCCGACGCACTACGGCCGCATCTGCCCCATCGAGACGCCGGAAGGTCCGAACATCGGCCTCATCGCGTCGCTGTCCACCTACGCCCGCGTCAACGAGTTCGGCTTCGTCGAGACGCCGTACAGGAAGGTGGAGGCCGGCGCGGTGACCGGTGACGTGGCCTTCTACTCCGCGCTCGAGGAGGAGAAGCACACGATCGCCCAGGCCAACGCCGAGACGGACAAGAAGGGCAAGTTCCTCAACGCCCTCGTGTCCTCCCGCCGCGGCGGTGAGTTCGTCCAGGCCAAGGCCGAGGACGTGGACCTGATGGACGTGTCCCCGAACCAGCTCGTGTCGGTGGCCGCCTCCCTCATCCCGTTCCTCGAGAACGACGACGCCAACCGCGCGCTCATGGGCTCCAACATGCAGCGCCAGGCCGTGCCGCTGCTGCGCACCGCCGCTCCGCTCGTGGGCACCGGCATCGAGGCCATCGTGGCCCGCGACTCCGGCGTCACCTGCGTGGCCCGTCGCGACGGCATCGTGGAGAGCGTGGACGCCGGCCGCATCGTGGTGAAGGCGGACGCCGCCTCGGGTGCGTTCGACATCGCCAGCGAGGTCGACATCTACAACCTCCTGAAGTACCAGCGCTCCAACCAGAACACCTGCCTCAACCAGAAGCCCATCGTCCGCAAGGGCGACCGGGTGAAGAAGGGTGACGTGATCGCCGACGGTCCGGCGACCGAGACCGGCGAGCTCGCGCTGGGCCAGAACGTCGTCGTCGCGTTCATGCCGTGGCAGGGCTACAACTTCGAGGACTCCATCCTCATCTCCGAGCGCATCCTCAAGGAGGACGTCTTCACGTCCATCCACATCGAGGAGTTCGAGTGCATCGCGCGCGACACCAAGCTCGGCAAGGAGGAGATCACCCGCGACATCCCGAACGTGGGTGAGGAGGCCCTCAAGGACCTCGACGAGAGCGGCATCATCCGCATCGGCGCCGAGGTGAAGCCCGGCGACGTGCTGGTGGGCAAGATCACTCCGAAGGGCGAGACCCAGCTCTCCCCCGAGGAGAAGCTGCTGCGCGCCATCTTCGGCGAGAAGGCCGGCGACGTGCGCGACAGCTCGCTGCGCGTGCCCCCGGGCGTGGTGGGCACCGTCATCAACGCCAAGGTGTTCAGCCGCAAGGGCGTCGAGAAGGACGAGCGCGCCAAGCAGATCGAGTCCATGGAGGAGGCCAAGCTCCTCAAGGACCAGAACGACGAGATCAAGGTCCTGCGCGACAGCGCCTACGACCGCATGCGCGCCATGCTCCGCGGCAAGGAGGTCCAGGGCAAGCTCGTGGACGACAAGGGCAAGATCCTCCTGAAGAAGGGGGACGTCGCTCAACGACGAGCTGCTGGCCACCGTGCCGTACAAGTACTGGACGGAGATCTCCGTCGGCGATCCGCTCGACGGCAAGCTGCGCGACATCCTCCGCAACCTGGAGGAGACCACCGAGGCCGTGAAGCTGGCCTTCGGCGAGAAGATCGCCCGCATCAAGAAGGGCGACGAGCTGCCGCCGGGCGTCATCAAGATGGTGAAGGTGTACGTCGCCATCAAGCGCAAGCTGGCCGTGGGCGACAAGATGGCCGGCCGCCACGGCAACAAGGGCGTCGTGTCCCGCATCCTCCCCGAGGAGGACATGCCGTACCTCGAGGACGGGCGTCCGGTGGACATCGTGCTCAACCCGCTGGGCGTGCCCTCGCGCATGAACATCGGGCAGATCCTCGAGACGCACCTGGGCTGGGCGGCCAAGGGCGTGGGCGAGCAGCTCCAGAAGCTACATCGAGGAGAACTACAGCGGCGAGAACCTCAAGAAGCAGGTGAAGACCGTCTACGACGACAAGGCCTTCGGCGAGTTCGTGGACACCCTGTCCGACGACGAGGTGCAAGAGCGCTGTGCTACCAGCCTGAAGCGGGGCATCCACGTCGCCACGCCGGTGTTCGACGGCGCGCGCGAGACGGAGATCCACGCGCTCTTCGACGAGGCCCGGCTGCCGCGCAGCGGCCAGATGGTGCTCTTCGACGGCCGCACCGGTGAGCCGTTCGACCAGAACGTCACCGTGGGCGTCATGTACATGCTCAAGCTGCACCACCTGGTGGACGAGAAGATCCACGCCCGCTCCATCGGGCCCTACTCGCTCGTCACCCAGCAGCCCCTGGGCGGCAAGGCCCAGTTCGGCGGTCAGCGACTCGGCGAGATGGAAGTCTGGGCGATGGAGGCCTACGGCGCCGCGTACACGCTGCAGGAGTTCCTCACCGTCAAGTCCGACGACGTGGTGGGCCGCACGCGCATGTACGAGGCCATCGTCAAGGGCGACAACGTCCTGGAGTCCGGCCTGCCCGAGTCGTTCAACGTGCTGCTCAAGGAGCTCCAGTCGCTCGCGCTGGACGTGGAGCTCCTGGAGAGCGCCCCGCCCGAGCGGCAGCGCTCGTTCGGCATCGGGGCGGTGGCGACGGCGAGGAGCGGGTGAAGACGGGCACCGAAGCCTAAGGCAGCGAGCCTGCCCCCCGGCGTCCGCTCCCTGAGTGGGCGGGCGCCGGCGGGTAGGCGGAAACGATTCCGCGCTCAGGCGCTCAAAGAATTTCGGAGGCAACGTGAAGGACATTTTCAACTTCTTCGAGAAGCCGAAGGATCCGCTCTCGTTCAACGCCATTCGCATCGCGCTGGCGTCGCCGGACAAGATCCGCCAGTGGTCGCACGGCGAGGTGAAGAAGCCCGAGACCATCAACTACCGCACCTTCAAGCCGGAGCGGGACGGGCTCTTCTGCGCCCGCATCTTCGGCCCGGTGAAGGACTACGAGTGCAACTGCGGCAAGTACAAGCGCATGAAGCACCGCGGCGTCGTGTGCGAGAAGTGCGGCGTCGAGGTCATCCAGTCCAAGGTGCGTCGTGAGCGCCTGGGCCACATCACGCTCGCCACGCCCGTCGCGCACATCTGGTTCCTCAAGTCGCTGCCCTCGCGCATCGGCAACCTGCTCGACATCACGCTCAAGGAGCTCGAGAAGGTCCTCTACTGCGAGAGCTACATCGTCATCGACCCCAAGGCGACGCCGCTGCAGAAGGGCGAGCTCCTCACCGAGGAGAAGCTCCACCGGCTCTACGAGGAGCACGGTGAGGACTCCTTCTCCGCGGGCATGGGCGGCGAGGCCGTCCGTGAGCTGCTGAAGTCCCTCGACATCGATGCGGCTGTCCGAGGACCTGCGCCACGACATGCGCGAGACCAACAGCGAGGCGAAGAAGAAGAAGTACGCCAAGCGCCTGAAGGTCGCCGAGGCCTTCCGCATGTCCGGCAACAAGCCGGAGTGGATGATGCTGGACGTCATCCCCGTCATCCCGCCCGACCTGCGTCCCCTGGTTCCCCTGGACGGCGGCCGCTTCGCGACCTCGGACCTCAACGACCTGTACCGCCGCGTCATCAACCGCAACAACCGCCTCAAGCGGCTGCAGGAGCTCAACGCGCCGGACATCATCATCCGCAACGAGAAGCGGATGCTCCAGGAGGCCGTCGACGCGCTGTTCGACAACGGCCGCCGCGGCAAGACCATCACCGGCCCCAACAAGCGGCCGCTCAAGTCCCTCTCCGACATGCTCAAGGGCAAGCAGGGCCGCTTCCGTCAGAACCTGCTCGGCAAGCGCGTGGACTACTCCGGCCGCTCCGTGATCGTGGTGGGCCCCGAGCTGCGCCTGCACCAGTGCGGCCTGCCGAAGATCATGGCGCTCGAGCTCTTCAAGCCGTTCATCTACAACAAGCTCGAGGAGAAGGGCTACGTCACCACCATCAAGAGCGCCAAGAAGATGGTGGAGAAGGAGCGTCCCGAGGTCTGGGACATCCTCGAGGACGTCATCCGCGAGCACCCGGTCCTGCTCAACCGCGCGCCCGACCCTGCACCGCCTCGGCATGCAGGCCTTCGAGCCCGTGCTCATCGAGGGCAAGGCCATCCAGCTGCACCCGCTGGTGTGCGCCGCCTTCAACGCGGACTTCGACGGCGACCAGATGGCCGTCCACGTGCCGCTCTCCATCGAGGCGCAGATGGAGGCGCGCGTGCTGATGATGTCCACCAACAACATCCTCAGCCCCGCCAACGGCAAGCCCATCATCGTCCCCACGCAGGACATGGTGCTCGGCATCTACTACATGACGCCGCGCCCGTGAGTTCGCCCACGGCGAGGGCCGCGTGTTCTCGTCCCCGGACGAGGTGCGCGCCGCCTACGACCACGGCGAGGTGCACCTGCAGGCGAAGGTCGTCTGCCGCATCGAGGGCAAGCGCAAGGAGACCACCGTCGGCCGCGTCCTGCTGTGGGACATCGTCCCGCGCAAGGTGGGCTTCGACGCCATCAACAAGGTGATGGACAAGAAGTCGCTCGGCGGCGCTCATCGACCTCTGCTACCGCCTCACCGGCGAGAAGGAGACGGTGCTGCTGGCCGACCGCATCCGCTCGCTCGGCTACACCAACGCGACCGCGCCGGTATCTCCATCGCGCTCAAGGACATGATCATCCCTGCCAAGAAGCAGGAGTTCCTGGACTTCGCGGGCAAGGAAGTGGCGGAGATCGAGAACCAGTACCTCGAGGGTCTCATCACCGACGGCGAGCGCTACAACAAGGTCATCGATATCTGGGCGGAGATCACCGAGAAGGTGGCCGCCGAGATGATGCAGCAGATCTCCCAGGACGAGGCCGTGGGCGAGAAGGACGGCAAGCGCGAGGTGCGCAAGCAGCCGTCCTTCAACCCCATCTACATCATGGCCGACTCCGGTGCGCGTGGCTCCGCCCAGCAGATCCGCCAGCTCGCCGGTATGCGCGGCCTCATGGCCAAGCCCTCGGGTGAAATCATCGAGACGCCCATCACGGCGAACTTCCGCGAAGGCCTCTCGGTGCTGCAGTACTTCATCTCCACCCACGGCGCCCGCAAGGGTCTGGCGGACACGGCCCTCAAGACGGCCAACTCCGGTTACCTCACCCGCCGTCTGGTGGACGTGGCGCAGGACGCCATCATCACCGAGTACGACTGCGGCACCATGGACGGCCTGTTCATCGGCGCCCTGGTCGAGGGCGGCGAGATCATCGAGCCGCTCGGCGAGCGCATCCTCGGCCGCGTGGCCCTGGACGACATCCTCGACCCGGTGACGAACGACGTGCTCGTGCGCGCCAACGAGGAGATCGACGAGGATCGCGTCAAGCGCATCGAGAACAGCGGTCTGGACAAGGTGAAGATCCGCTCGGTGCTCACCTGCCAGGCCAAGCGCGGCATCTGCGTGGAGTGCTACGGCCGTGATCTGGCCCGTGGCCGCAAGGTGTCCATCGGCGAGGCCGTCGGCGTCATCGCGGCGCAGTCCATCGGTGAGCCGGGTACCCAGCTCACGATGCGCACCTTCCACATCGGTGGTGCGGCGACCCGGCGCGCCGAGCAGTCCAGCCTCGAGAACCGCAACGCGGGTACGGTGAAGTTCGCCGGCCTGATCACGGTGCAGAAGAAGGACGGCAGCCTCGTCGCGATGAACCGCAACGGCGAGCTCGTCATCGTCGACGAGAGCGGCCGCGAGCGCGAGCGCTACCAGGTCATCTACGGCGCCCGCATCCTCGTGAAGGAGGGCCAGAAGCTCGAGGCCGGCACCCTGCTGGCCGAGTGGGATCCGTTCGCCATCCCCCTCCTCACCGAGGTGGGCGGTATCGTGCGCTTCGAGGACATCATCGAAGGCGTCACGATGAACGAGTCGCTGGACGAGGTGACCGGCCTCAGCCGCAAGACGGTCGTCGAGTCCAAGGACCCCGAGGCTCGTCCGCGCGTCACCCTGCGTGACGAGGCGGGCAACATCAAGGACCTGATCAGCTCCAAGGCCCAGGCGAGCTACTTCCTCCCGCAGGGCTCCATCATCACCGTCAACGACGGCGATGAGATCCACGCGGGTGAGGTCATCGCCAAGGTTCCTCGCGAGACCACCAAGACCAAGGACATCACGGGCGGTCTGCCGCGCGTGGCCGAGCTCTTCGAGGCGCGCAAGCCCAAGGACGCCGCGGTCATCGCGGAGATCGACGGCGTGGTCTCCTTCGGCAAGGACACCAAGGGCAAGCGCAAGCTCATCCTCACCCCCGAGGTGAACGGCGAGCTGCGCACCGACCTGGCCAAGGAGTACCTGATCTCCAAGGGCAAGAACATCAGCGTGCACGCCGGCGACCGCGTCAAGGCCGGCGAGGCGCTGATGGACGGCTCCGCCAACCCGCACGACATCCTCAAGGTGCTCGGCGAGAAGGCGCTGGCCGCCTACCTGGTGGACGAGGTGCAGGAGGTCTACCGACTCCAGGGCGTGAAGATCAACGACAAGCACATCGAGGTGATCGTCCGGCAGATGCTCCGCCGCGTGCGCGTCACCGACGTGGGCGACACCAGCTTCCTCGTCGACGAGCAGGTCGAGAAGTGGGTGTTCGAGGAGGAGAACGAGAAGGTCATGGCGCAGAGCCAGCGTCCCGCCGTCGGCGAGCCGCTGCTGCTCGGCATCACCAAGGCCTCGCTCTCCACCGAGTCGTTCATCTCGGCGTCCTCCTTCCAGGAGACCACCAAGGTGCTCACCGAGGCCGCCATCAACGGCAAGGTGGACTACCTGCGCGGCCTCAAGGAGAACGTCATCATGGGCCGGCTCATCCCCGCCGGTACCGGTCTGCCCAACTACAAGCACCTCGACATCGAGGTGGAGAGCCAGGCCGACGAGATCGCCGAGATGGAGGCCGCCCTGGCCGCCACCCACGGCGAACGACCCGCTGCCTCCGACGGCCGCGGGCGGTGGCCGCCCGGAGGGCAGCCACTGGCGCCGCCTAGTTCGCGCCAGGGCCTGACGGTCTGACGTTCGAAGTTCGAGAGCCGCCGCTCCGGTCCCCGGGGCGGCGGTTTTCTTTTGCGGGCTTCCGGGGCATCACGGGTTGTCCGCTTGACGGGTGACGCGGCAATGCACTAATCCGGACAGGACCATGGAGGTCGACCCGGAGGGCTGCCGGGCGAGCATCCAGCATTGGATGTAGGAAGCAGGCGGGCGAGCGCGGGTGGCGTTTCCTTCAATCGGGGGGTGTGCTTACCTCGATTGTCCTTACCCCCACTTTCCGGGCCGTTGGGTCCGGGGAGCCATGCTGGAGATCGTCGTATGGACAGACCAGAGACCCCGCAGAAGCGCCCGCTGGCGGAGACGTTCGAGCGGGTGTGGAGCCAGGCCTTGCTGGCCGTGTCCACCGCGGAGGACGAGGCCACCCGTGCAGTGCAGCGCGTGGCCGAGCTGGCCGGTTGGAGCCAGGAGGAGATGATCCGTCAGGCCCGGCTGCTGACGGAGCGCCTCACGGGTCACCGGAAGGATCTGGAGCAGAACGTGGAGGAGGGTGTGCGGCGCACCCTCCTGAGCCTCAAGGTTCCTCGCCGGGAGCAGATCCAGGACCTCGAAGCGCGGCTGAGCCGATTGGCCGAGCGCATCGACGCTCTGGGGCAGCGCAAGTGAGCGCTCCCCCTCCGGCTCGACCAGCCGCCGCGGGGAGGGGTTGTTCCGCTGGCTTCATTCGCTCGGGGCGGGGTGTGGAAAGCTGCCCCTCGTGGCGGGGGTCGCCCTGGTGTTGTCCGCCCGCGCGGTGCCCTTGTTCGCTCCTCCCGAGGTGCCTCGGGTGGTGGAGGCCTCGCGTTTCGAGGTGACTCCGCCCGACGCGGCCCTCATCGACGCGGTGCTGGCCAAGCGGGCTCCGGACCTGGGTCTCACGCTGCGTCGGCAGATCGTCCAGGCCATCGCCGAGGAGGCGGGAAGGGCGGGGTATGATCCGCTGCTCATCCTGGCCCTCATCGACGTGGAGTCGGACTTCACCGAGGAGGCCGTCTCCGAGAAGGGCGCCCGGGGCCTGATGCAGATCAAGCCCAGCACGCTGCACTTCCTCGCGCAGAAGCAGGGCCTGCGCCTGTCCCGCGAGGAGGTGGCGTCGGATCCGTCCCTGGGCGTGCGCCTCGGCATCCGCTACCTGCGGGAGCTGCACGACCGCTTCGATGACCTCGACCTGGCCCTCATGGCCTACAACGCCGGCCCCACCCGCATCTGGCAGGCCAAGAAGGCCGGCGAGCTGGACACCTTCCGGCGCTATCCCCGCCTCGTCCGCCGTGATTTCAGGCGATTCCGGGAAGGGGAGGGCCTGGGTGGCGATTGGGCGCTCGCCCAGCGGGAGGGCCTCGAAAAGGCGCCCGAGGAGAAGGCGCCCTAGCAAGCGGCTGAATTTCCTGGCGGCCGCCCCGGTCTCCGGTGACGCGCGCTTGTTCACCCCGGACGGGTGCGCTATCGCTTTGTTCCCCCCGAGGAGTCCCCCATGCGCCGCTCCATCCTCGCCTTAGTCCTCACGGCCCTGCTTCCGGCCTCGGCCCTCGCCGGCTCGGTGTACCTCAATGGTGTCCGCATCGACGGCGTGACGAACCAGAAGTTCGAGAAGGTCGCCTCCGTCCGCATCGATGAACAGGGCAACGTCCACATCACGGCCCCCGGCTACGCCGTCAAGATGGTGAACGCTCCTCCCGCGCCCACTCCGGCTCCCGCTCCGGTGGCCCCGGCTCCGGCTCCCGCGCCGACCACGGCCCAGGCGACCGCTCCTGCCCCCGTGCCCGCCGCGACGCCGGCTCCGGCTCCCGCGCAGACGGACTCCGCCCCGGCGCGCATCACCCGGCGTTACTGGCTCGTGACGGAGCAGTCGGTGCCGGGTATGACGGAGTACGACATCGACCTGTACATCAACTCCAAGTGGGTGCGGAAGCTGCGCAACAGCGAGGCGCAGGTCATCGCGGAGATCACCCGCTACCTGCAGCCGGGCAAGAACGTGGTGCTGATGATGGCGCACAAAGTGGCGGCCGGCTCGCGGCGGAGCGAATCTCCCCAGCATGTGTTCAAGGTCATCATCGGCGAGGGCAACGAGGGCGGCGGCAACGTGATGATCGACAATCCGCTTCTCCGCTTCCAGCGCACCGCGGCGGAGACGGAAGACCAGTCCGAGGAGTTCACCCTCACCACGCGGTAGCGCGGGGGGAGCGCCCAACGTGTTCGCCATCGACGAGAGGTTTCGTGGCCTGCCGGCGAGCCGGGATCAGGTCATGGCGCTGTACCAGTCCATCAACTCGCCGCACCTGGCCATCCCAGGCAAGCCGGCGGGGCCCGCGCAGGCCTTCGTGCTGGGGCTGCGCGGCGCGGGCGGCTTCGCCGTCTTCATCTACCTGTACCTGTCCGAGGCCCAGGACTGCGCGGTGTACGTGCCGGGCCGGCGCAACGCGAGCCCCGAGGAGTACCAGCAGGAAGAGGCCGAGGCGCTCGGCTTCGTGGAGTCCATGGGCTTCATGATGGACAACGCGAACTTCCGCGGCCTGCCTCCTGCCCGCCAGGACGAGCTGCTGAAAACATTGCCCGTCTTCTTCAAGGATCCGAAGCTGGTGCCGAGCGTGGGCAAGAGCCGCGCCGACGAGAAGCGCACGGCTTCGACGAACCTGGGCCGCCTCCTGGCCTCTTTTTGACCCCCCACCCGACGAGACTCACCACCATGCTCCGCCGCCTCTCCATCGCCTTGCTCCTCGCGCTCGCCCTGACGGGCTGCAAGCACGTCCCCACCGAGCAGGAGCGCCGCGGTGCCGAGATCCACTACGAGCTCGGCATCCAGGCCCAGCAGGTCGGCAACGTGCAGCAGGCCTACAAGGAGTTCCAGAAGGCGCTCGAGTTGGATCCGGACTACCCGGAGGCGCACAACGCAATCGGCATCCTCCTGCACCTGTCCTTCAACCGGCCAGAGGAGGCCATCCAGCACTACAACAAGGCGCTGGAGGTGCGCCCGGGCTTCTCCGAGGTCAAGACGAACCTGGCCAACGTCTACCTGTCCCAGACCCGCTACGACGAGGCCATCAAGCTGTACGAGGCGGCCCTCAACGACATGCTCTACCCCACGCCGTTCATCGCCCAGGGCAACCTGGGGTGGGCGCTCTACAAGAAGGGCGAGACGGAGCGCGCGCTGCAGAGCATCAAGGCCTCGGTGACCACCAACCCCAACTTCTGCCTGGGCTACAAGAACCTGGGTGTCATCTATGAGGAGACCGGCAACATTTCCGAGGCGTGCCGCTCCTTTGGTCATTATCGTGAGGCCTGCCCGGACGTCGCCGACGCGTACCTGCGCGAGGGCGCCTGCCAGGTGAAGATGGGAAAGATGGAGGAGGCGCGGCAGAGCTTCACCGTCTGCGAGGCCAAGGCGAAGAGCCAGTCCCTCAAGGACGACTGCCGCAGGTTGCTCGAGGCCTTGTAACCAGAAAGTCCCACCCCCGTGGACCACGTCGAATTCGGCAAGTACCTGTCCCAGCAGCGCGAGCTGCGTGGCCTGTCCCGCGACGAGGTGTCGCGCGTGACGAAGATCTCCCCGAGCCTCATCGCCGCCCTGGAGGAGGGGCAGGTGGAGCGGCTGCCCTCGCGCGTCTTCGTGCTCAACTACATCCGCGCCTATGCCACGGTCATCGGGCTGGCGCCGGAAGACGCGGTGCTGCGCTACGAGGAGGTGGACAAGGCGACGCCGGAGCCGAGCCCGGTGGTGCTGGAGCGCGAGCGGCGCAAGCGAGCCTGGGTGGCCCTGGCCGTGGTGCTGATCGTGCTGGGGGTGGGAGCGTTCGCCGCCCTGGTCATGAGCGGGAAGGCACCCAACCCCTTCGTGCGTTGAAGGGGACCCATGGAGCGTTTCGTCGATGATGCGCTGGTCCTCTCCACGGTGGACTACGGGGAAGCCGACCGGATGGTCACGCTCCTCACGCGCGAGCACGGCAAGCTGACGGCCTTCGCCGCTGGAGCCCGCAAGAGCAAGCGGCGCTTCGCCGGCGCGCTGGAGCCCTACATGCGGCTGCGGGTGCAGCTCGTGGAGACGCGCGGCTCCACGGTGCGCCTGGACTCGGCCGACATCGTGGGCGGCTACTACGGGGCGCGCGGGGACCTGCCCCTCATCGCTCGCGCCCTCTACGCGGTGGAGCTGTGCCGCGAGCTGACGCGCGACCATGAGCCCCACCCGGAGCTCTTCGCGCTGCTGGAGGCGTACCTGGGCAGGCTGGACGCGAAGGAGGCAGGCCCCACCTCGCTGCTGGCCTTCGAGCTGGACGCGCTCGCCCATGCCGGGTTGATGCCGCGCTTCGACTCGTGCGCGCTGTGTGGCGGCCCGCCGGGCGAGCGGCCGCGCTTCGACCAGGGTCATGGCGGCACGGTGTGCGAGCCCTGCTCGTTCCGGGCGCGTGATGCGGTGGCCGTGCCCGCCGAGCTGCTCTCCGGGCTCCGGGCGCTCCAGGAGGGCCAGCGGACGCCGCTGCCGGCCGAGCTCCGCGCCCGGGCGCGTGGCGTGCTCAACGTCTTCATCTCCCACCACCTCGGTCGCCGCCTCAAGAGCGTGGACTTCATGGCCCAGGTGGGGCTGGACTGACGGGCGGCGTCCAGGAGGCTGTGCGTGAACGTGGTGTGCGTGGGCGAGTCGTTGGTGGACTTCCTCCCGGCGGAGTCCGGCCGGCGGGTGCGCGAGGTGACGGGGTGGATGCCCTGCGTCGGCGGCTCCCTGGCCAACGTCTCCGTGGGGCGTGGCGCGGCTGGGGGGCCGCTCGGCCTACGTGGGCGTGGTGGGCGAGGACGAGTTCGGCCACTTCCTGCGCGAGCGCCTCGCCTCCGAGGGCGTGGACGTGAGCCACATGCGCCAGACAGCCGAGGCGAAGACGGGGCTCGTCTTCATCTCGCTCGATGAGCGCGGCGAGCGCAGCTTCACGTACTTCCGCACCCGCTCGGCCGAGCTCCTGCTGGGCGAGCAGCGACGTGGACCCGGCCTTCCTCGGGAGCGCGCGGGTGGTGCACTTCGGGACGAACTCGCTGCACCTGCCCGAGGCCCGGACGGCCATGCAGCGCACCGTGGAGGCCGCGCGCGAGGCGGGCCGCCTCGTGAGCTGCGATCCCAACCTCCGTCTCCACGCGTGGGCGGACCCGGAGGTGCTGCGCGAGCAGCTCGGGCTCCTGCTGCCCCGGTGCACGGTGGTCAAACTCTCCGAAGACGAGGTGGCCTTCGCCACCGGCCGGACGGAGCCGGAGGAGGCGCTGCGCTACCTCGCGGGGCTGGGCGTGACGCTGCCGGTGGTGACGCGGGGCGAGGCGGGCGCCGTCTTCCTCTGGCGGGGCGAGGTGGTGCGGGTGCCGGCCCCTCGGAGCCGCGTGGTGGACACCACCGGGGCGGGGGATGGCTTCATGGCGGCCTTCCTCTACGGGTTGTCCCAGCGGTACGCGGGGGCCGCGGAGCTGGAGGGGGCCTCACGTGAGGACCTGGAGGCCCTGGCCACCTTCGCCTGCGCCGTGGGCTCCCGGGTGGTGGAGCACCTCGGCGCCGTGACGGGCCTGCCCTTCCGGGACCAAGTAGCCAGCCTGCTCCCCCGGTGGCTCCAGATAAAGGTGCAGAACTCCTGAGCAGCCTGTCGACCGGGCCCGACTCGCCGGCTAGTATGTCCGCCAATGGCCAACCAAGGGCCTCAGGGCAGCGCGGGTCTCGACTTCGACAGGGGACGCCGCATCGGCAAATACGAGGTGGTCACCCGTCTCTCCATGGGCGGGATGGCGGAGTTGTTCCTCGCCTTCACCGCGGGACCTGGCGGTTTCCGCAAGTTCGTCGCGCTGAAGCAGATCCTCCCGGACGTCCAGAAGGACGAACAGTTCGTCAAGATGTTCCTGGACGAGGCGCGCATCACCGCCACCCTCTCCCACGCGAACATCGGCCAGGTCTTCGATCTCGGAGACCAGGACGGCGAGCTGTACCTGGCCATGGAGTTCCTGGCCGGGCAGAACCTGGAGCAGGTCTACAAGGCCGCCGACAAGCAGCAGTTCCCGCTGCCCCTGGGCTTCGCGGCCCGCGCGGTGCGCGATGCGTGCCTCGGGCTTCACTACGCGCACTCCTTCACCGAGGCCTCGGGCAAGCCCCGGCCGGTGGTCCACCGCGACGTGTCGCCGAAGAACGTGATGGTCACCTTCGACGGCCACGTGAAGGTGATCGACTTCGGCATCGCCAAGGCCAAGGGCCGGCTCGGCCGGACCCAGGTGGGCATGGTGAAGGGCACCACCGGCTACATGTCCCCCGAGCAGGTCCACGGCGCCGAGCTCGACGGGCGCAGCGATCTCTTCTGCACCGGCATCATCCTGCACGAGCTGCTGTGCGGCCGCCGACTGTTCTCCGGCGCCCACGAGGGCGAGGTGATGCTGAAGATCGCCGAGGGGGAGGTGCCCTCGCCCTCGAGCATCAACCCGCGCGTCCCCAAGGCGCTGGCCGACGTGGTGCTGCGCGCGCTGGCGCGTGAGCCGGGGCAGCGCTTCGCCTCGGGACGCGAGATGGCCCGCGCCATCGAGGCAGCCTGCGGGGCGGAGCTCTTCCACGAGGAGCAGATGGCCGCGGTGATGCGGCAGCTCTTCGAGGACAAGATCCAGAAGACGCGCGCGCTGCTGGACAGCGCGAACGAGCCCGACGAGTCCGCGACCGGGCAGTTCGCCGCGATGTTCACCGCGACCGACAACAAGGAGAGCTCCAACGAGCGGGGTCGCCGTTCCCCCAACTCCGGCGCGGCGAGCACTCCACGCGTCGCGAAGCCCTCGGGGCAGGTGACGCCGCCGCCGAAGCCCGCGCTGCCCGCGCCGAAGCCCGCTCCCGCTCCCCCTCCGCGCCGGCCCACTTCCCAGGCCACGCCCATCCGGCCTCCGCCCGCCAGGAGCGCCGCGTCCGTCCGCGCCGTCGCCCCCGAGCCGGAGGAGGAGGACGAGGATCCGCTCAACAAGACCCAGCCGGTCCGCAGGGCTCCCGCCGTCCGCGCCAACCGCATGCTCGGGGAGGAGGAGGATCTGCCTACCCGTCCTTCCCGGGCGGTCGTGGAGCAGCCAGACGCTCCGCGCGAGGGGTCGGGTTGGGGCAAATGGGTCTTCCTGGTGCTGCTGCTCGCGGGCATCGGCGGTGCCGTCTACTACCCGCCGACCCGGGCCCTGCTCACCCCCCTGTACGCCACCGCCGTGAAGGAGCTGAAGGGGCTGAAGGGGGAGCCGGTTCCTCAGGGTCCGCCCCCGGCGGAGCCGTTGGCGTTGCCTCGGACCCCTCCGCCGACGACCGCGAGCGCCCAGCCGGAGGCCCCGCCACCGGAGCCCACGCCTCAGCCCGAGACGCCGCCAGAGCCCGTGGTGGCCTCGCCGGAGCCCTCGACGCCGTCCAAGACCAATTCCACCAAGGTCGACTCCAAGAAGTCGCGGAAGGTGACTGCCGCGCCCAAGACCGGGACGGAGCCGAAGCCCGCCCCCGAGCCCAAGCCCGTCGCCGCCGTGAAGCCGGCCACCGAGCCGGAGGCTCCCACGGAGCCCGAGGTGATCGACACGAGCACCGCCAAGGGCGCGGCGAAGGCGCAGCTTGGCTGGCTCACGCTCTACACCTCCCCACGCGCCGCGGTGTTCGATGGTGACAACCGTCTCGGCACCACCCCGCTGAAGAAGGTCGCGCTGCCCGTGGACACCTACCGGTTGCGCGTGGTGGATCCGGATGGTGCCAGCCGCATGCTGTCCGCCCCGATCAAGCCGGGTCAGGTGACGGAGATGACAGTGCGGTTGTCGGATCTCCCCTTGTGGCAAGAACAGTGACGGCTGTCCTTGACGCTCCCGGACCCCCTCACTAGGGTCCTCGGCGTCATGTACTTCCAGGATCTGATCCTCACGCTGCAGAATCACTGGGCGAAGCAGGGGTGCATCATCACCCAGCCCTACGATCTCGAGGTGGGCGCCGGCACCATGGCACCCGGCCACCTTCCTCCGCGCGCTGGGCCCCGAGCCCTGGAACGTGGCCTACGTGCAGCCCTCGCGGCGTCCCGCCGACGGCCGCTTCGGCGAGAACCCCAACCGCCTGTTCCAGCACCACCAGTTCCAGGTCATCCTCAAGCCCGCGCCCAAGAACGTCCAGCAGCTCTACCTGGACTCCATCCGCGCGTTCGGCATCGACCCGCTCGAGCACGACATCCGCTTCGTCGAGGACGACTGGGAGTCGCCCACCCTGGGCGCCTGGGGCCTCGGCTGGGAGGTGTGGTGCGACGGGATGGAGATCACCCAGTTCACCTACTTCCAGCAGTGCGGCGGCTTCGAGTGCCGGCCGGTGGCGGCGGAGCTGACCTACGGGCTCGAGCGCATCGCCATGTACCTGCAGAACGTCGAGAACATCTACGACATCGAGTGGGTCAAGGGCGTGCAAGTACCGCGAGATCTTCCACGCCAACGAAGTGGAGATGAGCCAGCTACGCCCTCCACGAGTCGGACCCGCAGATGCTCTTCGCGTCTCTTCGACGCCTACGAGAAGGAGTGCAAGCGCCTCATCGAGCGTGAGCTGCCGCTGCCCGCGTACGACTACGCCCTCAAGTGCTCGCACGCCTTCAACCTGCTGGACGCGCGCGGGGCCATCTCGGTGACCGAGCGCGCCGACTTCATCAAGCGCGTGCGCGACAACGCCCGGCTGTGCGCCGAGGGCTACCTGAAGATGCGCGAGAGGCTGGGCTTCCCGCTGCTCAAGACGCCCTGGACGGTGGGCGAGCAGCCCCCGGTGCTCGAGGGCAAGCCCGCCAGCGACTACTGGAAGACCGTGACGCTCAACAAGCCCGCCGAGGCGGAGGTGGCCCGTGGCAAGTGACCTGCTCCTGGAGATCGGCGCCGAGGAGATCCCCGCCTCCTTCATCGTCCCGGCGCTCGAGGACCTCAAGCGCATCATCACCGAGCGCGCCGCGGAGGCGCGGCTGAAGCACGGCGAGGTGCGCACCTACGGCACGCCGCGCCGGCTGGCGGTGTTGGTGAAGGACGTGGCGGAGAAGGGCGAGGACATGACCCGCGAGGTGCTCGGCCCGAGCGCGAAGGCGGCCTTCGACACGGACGGCAAGCCCACCAAGGCGGCGGAGAAGTTCGCCGAGAGCCAGAAGCTGTCGGTGGACGCGCTGCTGCGCGTGCAGACGCCCAAGGGCGAGTACCTGGGCGCCAAGGTGGAGGAGAAGGGCCGCCCGGCGGCGGACATCCTCAAGGACGTCCTCCACACGGCCGTGCACGGCATCAACTTCCGCAAGACGATGCGCTGGGGCGACGTGGAGCAGGCCTTCGCGCGGCCCGTGCAGTGGATGGTGGCGCTGCTGGGCGGCGAGGTGCTGCCGGTGGTGCTCGGTGACGTGAAGAGCGGCCGGACGACGTACGGCCACCGCTTCCTGTCGCCCGCGGCCATCGAGCTCTCCAAGCCCTCGGACTACGAGGCGGCCCTGGAGAAGGCCCACGTGGTGCCGGACGTCGCCAAGCGGCGCGCGCAGTTGCTGGAGAAGGTGCGCGCGGCGGCGCACGCAGGCCGGCGGCACGCTGATGGAGGACGAGTCCCTGGTGGACCAGGTGACCAACCTGGTGGAGCTGCCCAACCCGGTGGTGGGCACGCTTCGACGAGCGCCACCTGGACCTGCCTCCCGAGGTGCTGGTGCAGGAGATGAAGAGCCACCAGCGCTACTTCTCCGTGCTGGACGCCAAGGGCAAGCTGCTGCCGCGCTTCATCGCCGTGTCCAACACGCCGGTGCGCGACGAGAAGCTCTCCCTGCGCGGCTACGAGCGCGTGCTGCGCGCGCGCCTCGCCGACGGACGCTTCTTCTTCGACGAGGACCGCAAGACGCCGCTCGAGGCGCGCACGGAGAAGCTGGCGCGCGTGGTGTGGCAGGGCCAGCTCGGCAGCTACGCCGAGAAGGTGGAGCGCTTCCGCGCGCTGGCCGTGAAGCTGGCCGAGTGGACGGGCCACGGTGCTCACAAGGCCACCATCGAGCGCGCCGCCACCCTGGCCAAGGCGGACCTCGTCACCGGCATGGTGGGCGAGTTCCCCGAGCTCCAGGGCGTGATGGGGCGCGAGTACGCCCGCGCCAGCGGTGAGCCCGAGGCGGTGGCCCTGGCCATCTTCGAGCACTACCTGCCGCGCACCGCCGAGGACGCGCTGCCCACGCAGGACCCCGGGGCGCTCATCGGCCTGGCGGACCGGCTGGACACGCTGTGCGGCATCTTCGCCATCGGCAAGGGGCCCACCGGCGCGGCGGACCCGTTCGCCCTCCGGCGCGCGTGCCTCGCCGTCATCCGCATCATCCTGGGCCGGGGCTACCGCTTCTCCCTCTCGCCAGGCGGTGGACGAGGCGCTGGAGCAGCTCGGGCCGAAGATCGCCAACGTGAAGCGCAAGGCCGGCGAGCCCGCGCCTCGCGAGCAGGTGCTCGACTTCTTCCGCGGCCGCCTCAAGGCGCTGTGGATGGAGGAGCACCGCACGGACGTGGTGGAGGCGGTGCTGTCGGCCGGCTTCGACGACCTGGTGGCCGCGCGCAAGCGGCTGGAGGCCCTGGGCGGCATCGTGGGCCGGGCGGACTTCGCGCCGCTGGCCGGTGCCTTCAAGCGCGTGGTCAACATCGTCGAGAAGCAGGGCAAGGACGTGTCCCGCGGCGAGGTGAATCCCCAGCGGCTCACCGACGACGCCGAGCGCGAGCTCCACTCCGCCTACGTCCAGGCGCGCGCCCGCGTGGCCGACCTGGTGAAGTCCGACGACTTCGCCGGCGCCCTCAAGGAGATCACCGGCCTCAAGCCCACCGTCGACACCTTCTTCGACAAGGTGATGGTGATGGCCGAGGACAAGGACCTGCGCGAGAACCGCATCCGGCTCCTCACGGAGATCGGCACGCTGTTCAACCAGGTGGCGGACTTCTCGAAGATCCAGGCGGAGGCCTGACCCCGCTCGCCGGGCTGCTGTCCGGAGCAGTGAGCATGTAAGGGGAGGGGGGCATGTGGTGGCTAGGGAATAGCCGGGACCCTTTGTAGTTGCCCGGCGTTGGGGCGGTTCCTACACTCCGCCCCCCTTCCATGCGCCCCCATTTCCTCTGTCTCGCGCTCCTTGTCACCGCGTGCAACGAAGCCAACCCCCGGCCCGCGCCGTCGGATCGCTTCGTCTACCCGAGCGGTCTCGTGCACCGGGCCGTTCCCGGTTCCACCAACGGCATCCTCTACGTGGCGAGCGCCAACTTCGATCGATGTTTCGATCAGGGCACCGTCATGGCGGTCGATCTGGACCGGGTAGGGGCCGGCGGGAATGAGCTGCCCGCCCTCGGTGCGGCCACCAACACGGAGCCGCTGCCAATCGAGCAGCTCAATCTCGCGGAGGAGTCGCGCGTCTATATCCAGAGCTACGCCGGCGAGATGGCCCTCTGGGAGCGCCCGGACGCCTCGCCCCGGCTCTTCGTCCCCGCCCGCGCGGACGGTGACTTCCTCCACTACATCGACATCCCGGAGCCGACGCGGCTGGCCTGCGTGGGCCCGAGCCGGGACAATTGCATCGAGGACGCGCTGTCTCTCACCGAGGACGTGCCGGGGCAGCAGAATGACCTGCCCCGCGCGCCCGCGCCCTTCGGCGTCACCGTCTCCAACGAGGGGAAGGTGTTCGTGACGCATGTGGACCCCGCGGACTCGCCCGCCCGCTCGGGAGCCGATTTCCAGTCGTACCTGGTCCAACTGGAAGGCAGCACGCCGAGCGTCTCGAGCGCGGATTTCCGCCCGCTGACCGCGGGCGCTCTGCCCGTGGGCGGCAGCCACTCGGTGGCGATCGGTGAGCGGTACCTGTTCGTCTCCGGTCGGTTCTCCAGCAATGTGCGGAACGCCACCGGCCGGCGGTTCCTGCTGCGCGTGCTGGAAAAGGACAACGTGGACAACCTGAACCGGATCATCGACCCCGGGGTGGACCTGGGCTTCGCTGCCCGGGACGCTCGTGGCCTCGCGCTGACACAGGCCGACGCGTCGGGAGTCCGGCGGTTGTACCTGGCCGTGCGCTCGCCGGACTCGTTGGTGGTCCTGAACGTGCGGGGTGACGAGGCGACCTCGGAACTGCCCACCTTGTCGCTGGTGGGCGCGGTGCCCATGCCGGACGGCCCCACCCAGGTGAAGCTGGTGTCTCGCGGGCCGACGCGCAGTGTGCTGGTGCTGGTGTCCTGCAGCGCGGCCGGCGTGGTGGCCATCTATGATCCGGACGTGGGCCAGGTCGTGGCGCAGGTGGCGGTGGGGGAGGATGATCGCGGGGCTCTGGAACCCCAGCCCTTCGGACTCGCCGTGCAGGAGCAAGGCAACGCGGCTCGCATCTTCGTCAGCAACTTCGGCGACGGACGCGTCTCGGTGATCGACATCCCGGACCTTGAGAGTCCGCAGCTGGCCCGGCTGGTGGCCCGGCTCGGGGCACGGCAGGACAAGGAAGGGACCGTTTCGTGTCAGGAGGCTCAGCAGTGAAGCGCGTCATCGTGCCGTTGATGGTGGTGGTCGGAGCGCTGGTATTCGCCTGCACCACGGAGGAGGAGAGCCTCCCGGCGGCGGGGCTGTCCGGGACCTACGACGTGGTCCTGGTGAGGGACGAGCGGAACGAGGAGGGGAACCCGGTGGAGGGGGACCTGCTGTTCGTCACCTCGATGGACCGCAACGAGCTGCGCGTGCTGGACCTCAAGGCGGAAGGGGCGGAGCGGGGCTATCTGCGCGCCCCCAACCCGCTCGAGGCGCTCTCCATCCCAGTGCTGGAGCGGCCCCAGGATCTCGCGCTCGACGTGCGCTACGACGCGACTGGCGCTGACGTGGGGGGATCCTACGTCTACGCGCGCAGCAATGGCTCGACGCGCATCTCCGTGGTGGCCTCGGAGCGCAAGTTCCTGCGCGAGGTGAAGCAGCTGGTGACGAACGAGCTCACCCCGACCAATTCGGCCCCGTCGGCGGGCCCGGTGACGGCCTTCGCGGCCCGGGGGCCCGAGCAGGAGGGCGGCTCGAGCACGCTCTACTACACCACCCAGGAGACCACCGGGGCCTGGCTGTGGGAGCTGCAGGTGCCGGCGCCTCAGGACCTCCTCGCCGGGGCCTCGCTGGTGGGGCCGGTTCGGCGGCTGGAAGGGGTGTTGCCCGCCAACGTGGCCGTGAGTGCCCTGCTCGTGCTTCCCGAGGGGCAGCTCGCCGTGGCCACGCGCAGCACGGCCGGAGCCGAGCCGGGGAAGACCTACAAGGTGAACCCGCTGACGAACGCGGTGATGGAGTTGGACTTCGGCGGACAGCAGGTGCTCCAGCTCGCCACCCATGAGGCGGTGGATTACTCGCAGCGGGTGAACACGCCCCCGAACGACGATGACACGACCGACGACTTCGTCGATGTGCCCCAAAGGCTGGTGGCTGGAGCCCGCATCTATGGAGTCCTCGATCCGTCGAACTGCGGCGGTGGCCAGACCGAGTGCGCCACGGGCGTGCTGGCGGTGGATGCCAACACGGGCAAGGTGCTCAAGGACGACTCCAGCCGGGACGGCCTGAACAACCCCACGTACCTCTACGACATGCTGCCCATCCGGTTGGGCTCCGGGCTGCCCACGGGCCTGTCGGTGTCGGCGCACGTGCGCGTCAGCGCCATCGGGAGCACCCTCGCCCTGCTGGGCATCGTGCCGCTCTCCAGTGGGCAGCTCCTCTTCTTCGATGCGGTGGGGTTGCGCGTGCTCGACATCGACGACCAGGATGCCGAGCAGCAGGTCTCGCTCATCACCACCCAGGGGACCAACCGGGGGGACACGGGCGACGTCACCGCCGAGGTGACGAACGGCGTCACGACCAACGAGACGTACGTGCTCACGTACCAGGGCCTCCTGCCTGGAATGGACAACCTGGCGCGCGGCGACACGACGTCCTCTGAGTTCAGTGTCCCGGGGCAGGTGGCCCAGCCCGCCGACCTCATCATCCTCATCCCAGAGGGGGTGGGGGGGCAGCCGTGTGACACGGAGTTGGTGGTGGCCTCGGTGCAGACGCCGACCGACCCCAAGCAGCCCACCGTCCTGACGACCAATACCGCCATCCCGCCGGAGTGCGCCGGCTACACGCGCTTCCAGGTCCGGGCAGCGGGCAGCCGGCCGCTCGTCCTCTCCAGCGGCAACGAGGGCTTCATCCAGCGCCTGGCCTTGAGTGAGAGCTACTCGCGGACCGGGCCCTACTTCTTCCACCCGGCTGGCTACACCGGGGCGAGTGAGGGCCTGGTGGTGCGCATCACCGTCTCCAACCGGCTGGCCACGGACATCGCGCGCGGGGATCGCTACGTGGTGAATACCTTGTCCCACTACTTCCCGTTCGCGGTGACGGTGGACACCAGCGTTCAGGAGATCCAGTTCTTCCAGCTGCCCGGAACCGTGGTGCAGGCGGAGGTGGGGGGCACGGACTATGCCTACATCGCCTACCCCTCGGCGGATGGCGTGCTCCAGGTGAGCATGCAGACCGTCGACCCGAGCATCGACAACAGCCGGGGAGTCTTCCCCTTTCAGTGATTTCGCGTCCCTGGACCGCTCTGCTATGGTCGGGGACTCCTGGATCCGCGAGTCAAGAGATGATCGACCAGAACTCCCGTCCTGCCCGCAAGGTCGGTATCGCCGACCACCTGTGGGAGACCTACGAAGACATGGCCCAGCAGATGGGCTCGGATCGTGACGCGCTCATCAATCAGGCGCTGTTCATGTTCGCCCGCCTCAACGGCTTCATCGAGGTAGCGCGCACGGGCAGGCCCGAGGTGGCGGTGGTGGCTTCCGGTGGTGGAGCGGCCCCGTCGGCCGCGCGCGCCTCCGGGCCTTCCGTGGGTGCCAGCAAGGGCGCTCCGCCCGTGTTGCAGCCCGTCGCCGGTGGGGCCGCCTCCTCCAAGGCGCCGCCTCTCTCCCGTGAGGATCACACCCCGGCGTCCGCTGCCGCGCCGCAGCGTCCCTCGGCGCGCGTCGCCGAGGAGCGTGCTCCCGCCAACTCGCTCGACAATGATCCCGCCCGCCGCGAGGTGGCCGAGCGCGTGCTGGAGACGGCCGCCGAGCTCGAGCGCCTCATCAAGGGCAAGAGCAACGAGCCTCGCGAGGAGATCGACGAGGAGCCGCTGCCCGACGACGACGATGCCGGCATGGGTCTGGACGCCGAGGACGAGCCCATGGACGACGAGCCCATGGATGATCAGCCCATGGACGACGAGCCCATGGATGATCAGCCCATGGACGACGAGCCCATGGATGGGTCGGCCGGTGGTGCGCTGGTGCTCTCCGTGGACAATGCCGATCCCCGGGTCATCACCCAGGACCGGTTCGTGATCGGCCGCGGCAAGCACTGCGACCTGGTCATCCACTCCGGCAAGGTGTCCCGCGAGCACGCCGTCATCGTCCGCGAGGGCGACGACTTCTTCATCGAGGACCTCGGCTCCTCCAACGGCACCTGGTTCAACAAGCAGCGCATCAAGCGCCGCAAGGTCGAGGACGGGGACGAGTTCTTCATCTGCAGCGAGCGGGTGCGCCTCACCTACCAGTGAGGGCGATTCCGCCACTTCAGGGGGTTGGGCTGTTGGCCAATTGACGGAGAGCGGCCCTCCCTGATTTAGTCCCTAAACCTGCCCCCGATCGTCGAGGGCAGGCGCCCGATGACTTCCACTCACATCGCGCTCTGGACCGCCCTGGGAGTGGCGCTGGTGATCTCGGTGGCTACCGACGTCCTGCGCCGCCAGATCCTCGACGTCGTCACCTACCCGCTGGTGACGATGGCATTGGGCGTGCGCCTGTGGGCCGAGGGCGTGGGGGATTTGGAGTCGGGGCTGGTGAGCGGGGTGGTATCGGGGGTGGGGCTGGCGCTGATGCTGGTGCCGGCGGCGGTGCGCGGGAAGATGGGGTGGGGTGACGTGAAGCTGATGGCGGGGGTGGGGGCGGTGTTGGGCTTTCCAGCGGTGATGGCCGCGGCGGCCTTCATCTCGCTGGTGGGCGCGCTGCAGGCGGTGGTGACGCTGCTGTGGCACGGCGCCGTCTGGGAGACGTTGGCGGAGTGGGTGCGGCGGTGGGCCGTGAAGGCACGGCTGATACACGAAGGCGCGGCGAGTGGGCCGCGACGCCACATTCCTTATGGTGTGGCGATCGCACTCGGGACTTTCTGGGCCATGTGGTGGCAGCACGACAGACTGGGGTAGTGCGGATGCGACGCGAAGGGACTCTCACGATGCTTGGACGCTTCACGCAGGTGGCCGCCCTCGGCGCCTTGTTGACCCTGTTCGCCGCGGGCTCCGCGCGGGCCCAGGACGGCAGCACCATCAACCTCGGCGTCGGCACCCAGAAGGTGATCACCGTGCCCGGCATCACGCGCATCGCGCTGGGTGACCCGAGCATCGCCGACGTGAAGATCATCGGGAACAACCAGATCCTCATCATCGGTCAGTCCGAGGGCAAGACGACGCTGCTCGTCTGGAAGAGCTCCGGCCAGCGCGTCAGCTACCTCGTCACCGTGCGCAAGCAGGACCCCAACGAGGTCATCGCCGAGATCAAGAAGCTGCTCGGCGAGATCGAGGGCGTGACCGTGCGCATGGTGGGCGACCGCATCTACCTGGACGGTCAGGCGTACACCACGGCGGACGCGGAGCGCATCGACCAGGTGGTGTCGCTCTACCCGAACGTGAAGAGCTTCGTGAAGATCGCGCCCAACGCCAAGAAGCTGGTGGCGCAGAACCTCAACGCGGCCTTCCAGAAGGCGGGCCTGCACAACGTGCAGGCGAACGTGGTCGGCGCCACCATCTTCCTGGAGGGCTCGGTGGAGAGCCAGCAGGACCTGCAGAAGGCCGAGCTCATCACCAAGGCCATCGGCGAGAAGGTGGAGAACCTGCTCGTCGTCGGCATCAAGCGGATGATCCTCTCCGAGGTGCAGTTCGTGGAGATCCGCCGCAACGGCAAGGACCGCTACGGCATCAAGTACCCCACGGACATCACCGGCAGCGTGGCGGCCACGGCCACCATCAACCAGGAGCTCTTCCCCAGCAGCTTCGGCCAGGGCACGGGCCGGCTCAACATCTCCGGCGGCTCCGAGTTCTCGGTGGGCTTCCAGGCCAACGACGGCTACGGCCGCCTGCTCGCCCAGCCCAAGCTGGTGTGCGCCAGCGGTGAGAAGGCCGAGTTCATCGCCGGCGGCGAGGTGCCGATCCCCCTCATCACCACCAACCAGTTCACCGTGGAGTACAAGCCCTACGGCGTCATCCTCAACCTGCGCCCCACCGCGGACCGCAACGGCAACATCCAGACGGAGATCGAGGCCGAGGCGTCCGAGATCGACACCTCGGTGGCCGTGTCCATCGGTGGCTCGTCGACCATCCCCGGCTTCCGCACCCGCAAGGTGAAGACCAACGTGACCGTGCGCCACGGCGAGACCATCGTGCTCTCGGGCGTCTTCAGCCACGACGAGCAGAAGGCCATCTCCAAGCTGCCGGGCCTGGGCCACATCCCCATCATCGGCGAGCTCTTCAAGAACCGGGCCTTCGACTCCACCAAGCGCGAGCTGGTCATCTTCGTGACGCCCCGCATCGTCAACCCGGACTCGGACAAGATCCGGACGATCATCGAGGACGTGAAGAGCCGCTACAAGCAGGCCCGCGGCGAGGTGAACTTCAACATCTTCGACTGAGCGCCCCCGCTTCCGGCGCTCCAGGCCTCGAGGCCGGCCTCGTCCCCCCAGGGGATGGGCGCCGGCCTCGGTGCTTTGGGGGGCAAGCGTGGGCCGCCGCGTCGCGTCCTCTTTGAGGTAGAGGAGGCGCTTGGTAGCATCCGCGCCATGTTTCTCGTCACGCTCGAGGAGAAGGGCGGCGGTACCGAGCAGATCGAGTTCGAGAAGAACGAGATCACCATCGGTCGCCTCGCTGGTAACGACATCGTCCTCGCGAAGGGCAACGTCTCCAAGTACCACTCGCAGATCGTCGTCAAGGACGGCAAGTTCATCGTCGTGGACCTGAAGTCCACCAACGGCACCTTCGTGAACGGCAAGAAGATCGCCGGGCCGCAGGTGCTGCGGCCGACCGACAAGATCTACGTCGGCGACTACATCATCAACGTCGAGCCGCTGGCCGAGCCCAGCATGACGCGCACGGCTGCTCCCGAGGAGGAGTGACTACGAGGAGGACCAGGGCGACGACGACGGCGGCGAGCGAGCGAGGGCGCCTACGAGGACGAGCCGCACGAGGAGCCCGCGCAGAGCACAGACGCGCGCATGCCGGCCTCGCTGGCCTCGGCGCTGGCGAAGAACAAGAAGCGCGTGCGACCCCCGCGTCGAGGCCTACGCCCGGCTCCAGAAGGACATCCACGACCGGCTGATCGAGTACCTCGACCTGCGCCGCCTGGACATGGACCGGCTCGGCGACGAGGAGCTGTGGCGGCGCACCGAGAAGGCGATCCGCGACATCATCGACCAGATGGAGGCGGACGGAGAGCTCCCGGACGACGTCGACCGCGAGGAGCTGCTCACCGACGTGCTCAACGAGGCGCTCGGCCTGGGGCCGCTCGAGGCGTTCCTCGCGACGACGAGATCAGCGAGATCATGGTGAACCACGCCAACCAGATCTACATCGAGCGCAAGGGCAAGCTCGTCCTCTCCGAGAAGATCTTCTCCTCGAACCAGGCGGTGCTCGGCGTCATCGAGCGCATCGTCGCGCCCATCGGCCGGCGCATCGACGAGTCCAGCCCGCTGGTGGACGCCCGCCTCAAGGACGGCAGCCGCGTCAACGCCATCATCCCGCCGCTGGCGCTCAAGGGCCCGTGCATCACCATCCGCAAGTTCAAGAAGGACACGCTGAAGATCGAGGACCTGATCCGCTACAAGACGCTCACGGCGCAGATGGCCGAGTTCCTGGAGATGTGCGTCAAGGCGCGCAAGAACATCGTCATCTCCGGCGGCACCGGCTCGGGCAAGACGACGACGCTCAACATCCTCAGCTCCTTCATCCCCGACGACGAGCGCATCGTCACCGTCGAGGACGCGGCCGAGCTCCAGCTCCCGCAGGACCACTGGGTGCAGCTCGAGAGCCGCCCGCCCAACCTCGAAGGCAAGGGCGCCATCACCATCCGCGACCTGGTGAAGAACTGCCTGCGCATGCGGCCGGACCGCATCGTCGTCGGCGAGTGCCGCGCGGGCGAGACGCTGGACATGCTCCAGGCGATGAACACCGGCCACGACGGCTCGCTCACCACGCTGCACGCCAACACGCCGCGCGACGCCATCGCCCGGCTGGAGACGATGGTGCTGATGAGCGGCATGGAGCTGCCGGTGAAGGCCATCCGCGAGCAGATCGCCAGCGCCGTCCACATCATCGTGCAGCAGACCCGCTTCTCCGACGGCACGCGGAAGATCTGCTACATCACCGAGATCACCGGCATGGAGGTGGACATCGTCACCCTCCAGGACATCTTCTATTTCAAGCAGGAAGGCTTCACGGACGAGGGCAAGGTGCGCGGCCGCTTCGTGGCCAGCGGGCTTCGTGCCCAAGTTCTACGACGACCTGCAGCGCCAGGGCATCCCCGTCAACATGAGCATCTTCCGCGAGGAGTGACGTCGTCATGGCGACCCTGGTCATCCGTCACCCCGACGGCAGCGAGAGCGAGCACGAGCTTTCCGGTGAGCTGAAGATCGGCCGCCAGGAAGGCACCAAGATCTGGTCCTTGCCGAGGGCGGCGTGTCGCGCCGGCACGCCCGCTTCTTCGACGAGGGCGGCAAGGTGCTGGTGGAGGACGTGGGCAGCGCCAACGGCACCTTCGTGGACGGTGAGCGCATCACCGGCATGACGCCGCTCACGCCCAAGTCCCAGGTGCTGGTGGGCGACTACGAGATGCGGCTCAAGGCCTCGGCTCGTCCCTCTGCCTCGGTGCGCGCAAGGCGGCGAAGCCCGCGAGCGAGGAGCCGGAGGAGCTGGGCGACAACCCGCGCGCCACCCGGGCCATGCCCGCGATGAAGCGGCCGGCCCCGGGCGCGGGAGGCCCCGCGGCGCTGGCGAAGCGTCCCCGGCCCGCCCCCGCGGGCGATCCAGCGACGGGCGGCGGCCCCCCGGTGCTCAGGGCCTCACCGGCCCCTGGGCCAACCAGAAGTTCCCCGTGAAGGGCAAGCTGGTGGTGGGCCGTCTGGCGCCTGCCTCGGTGGTCCTCGAGGACGACTCGGTGAGCCGCAAGCACGCCGAGGTGGAGGCCACACCCGCGGGCGTGGTCCTGCGCGATCTGGGCAGCGCCAACGGCACGCTCGTGAATGGCGAGCCGGTGGGCACCGAGGAGGTGGTGCTGCAGCCGGGGGACATCGTCACATTCGGCATGGTGGAGCTGGTGTTCGAGAGTGGCGGGGCCTCCAGGCTGCCCGTGCGTGGCGGGCGCGGTGATGTGCCTGGCCGGCGCGGTGCGGGCGGCGCGGCGGAGGCGGAGGCGCCAGCGGCGGGAATCCCGGCCTCGCGCAAGAAGCTGCTGGTGGTGGCCGCCAGCGTGGTCGGCCTGCTGTTGGTGGCGGGCATCGTCAAGAGCGTCAGCGGTGGCGGCGGTGGTGGCGTGGCGGGGACAAAGCCGATGGCGCAGAAGGCTCCTCCGCCCCAGACCCCGGCGGAGCAGGTGCAGGAGCTGCTCAGCCAGTGCCGCTCCTTCTCCTCCACGGAGATGGGCGGCGAGCCCGACTGGGTGAAGGCCGAGGCGGCCTGCTCCCAGGCGTTGGACATCGATCCGATCCACGCCGAGGCCAACACCCTCATGCGCCGCATCAAGGTCGAGAAGGAGGCCGCGGAGAACTTCGTCCAGGGCGAGAAGGCGCTCGCGCGCTCCAAGGAAGTGGAGGCGTTGGATCTCTTCCGGAAGATCCCCAAGGACAGCGCGTACTTCCGCCGGGCCAAGCCCAAGGTGCTGGAGGCGGTGGAGAAGGTCATCAAGCGCGCGGAGGACGACTGCAAGCGCTACCTGCGCGACAGCCAGTGGAGCACCGCGGTGCCCCAGTGCGAGAAGTACATGGGCTACGCCTGCCAGAAGATGACCAAGGAGGAGCTGGAGCCGCCGATCGGCTACACCCTGGTGCTCGACAAGAACAAGCGGCTGGGTCGCACCGAGTGGCGGCCGAAGCACAAGCTCTACCTGGACTTCCTCAACGCCCGGCACCGGGTGATGCCCGACGCCACCCCCTGGCGGTGCCCCGTGTCGGACATCTTCATGGTGGACGAGGCGGCGCCGGATCCGAAGGTGCAGGTGGAGGCCGCCTTCAAGCAGCGTCTCCCCAACAAGTTCATGGTCGCCGCGATGATGGACTACCACGGTGGGCGCGGGAACGAGGCGATCGCCACCCTGCAGCGGCTGCGCGGCAATTACGAGCTGTCCCAGTACCACAGCGATGCGGACAAGCTGATCGCCGAAGTGAACAACGTGGACCAGCTCTTCAAGACCGGCCAGGGCTACCTGCAGAAGGAGGACGTGGAGAAGGCCGAGGAGCCGCTGCTGGAGGCGCTGGAGGTGGACAAGCGGCTCATGGGCGACCTGGCCGAGTCCAAGCCGTCCTTCTACCGGCGCAACATCCAGCACGACATGGCCACCGCCGCCATCACCCGGGGCAAGTACTGGGATGATCGCGGGGACAAGCGCCGCTCCTGCCGCATCTGGAAGCTGGGCTTCCGCTTCTACGCGGGCAACACGGACCTCAACTCGCAGGTGGGCCGGTGCTCCACCCGTGGCCTCTCCGCCATCAAAGAGGCGTCGACCTGCGCGGATCTGGACGTCGTGCTGGACTACGCCGTCCCGGGCGATGGGCTCGATGCGCGGGTGGCCGCGATGAAGAAGGAGAACGGCTGCTGACGTCCGGAGTCCCCCGGGAGCGGTGAAGGGTGCTCCCGGGTCGCGGCTCGGCATGGACAGCGGGCGGTAGGCTCGATTAAGGCCGGGAGCCTATGGTCCCGAGCCCTTCCAGCGGCGCTCCCCGCCTCGTCCTGATCGACGCCTCCAGCTTCATCTTCCGCGCCTATCACGCGATTCCTCCCCTCACGAACCGCCAGGGCGTGCCCACCAACGCCACCCTGGGTTTCACCCGGCAGGTCCTCAAGGCGCTCAAGGAGCTGAATCCCACGCACGTGGCGCTCGCCTTCGACAAGGAGAGCCGCGTCGAGCGCCAGAAGATCGATCCCAACTACAAGGCCAACCGGGAGGCCCTGCCGGAGGACCTGGCCCAGCAGTTCCCCTACATCCGCCGGGTGGTGGAGGGGCTCAACCTCCCCGTGCTGGAGGTGGCCGGCTGGGAGGCGGATGACGTCATCGGCACGCTCGCGAAGCGCGCCAAGGCCGAGGGCTTCTGCGTCCTCGTCGTCACCGGGGACAAGGACTTCGTGCAGATCGTGGACGACGACGTCCACCTCTACGATCCGCAGAACGAGCGCTACACGGACCCCGCCGAGGTGAAGGCGCGGCTGGGCATCGAGCCCACGCAGATGCGCGACTACCTGTCGCTCATCGGCGACGCGGTGGACAACGTCCCCAAGGTGCCGGGCATCGGCCCGAAGACGGCGGTGGAGCTGCTGCACCAGTTCGGCGGCGTGGACGCGCTGCTCGAGCGCGTCTCCGAGGTGAAGAAGCCGAAGATGCGCGAGGCGATCGAGTCGCACCGCGAGAGCCTCCTGCGCGCGCGCGACCTGGTGACGTTCCGCACGGACCTGAAGCTGGACGTGTCCGTCGAGGACCTGAAGCGCCAGCCCCTCAAGGACGAGCAGCTCCGTCAGCTCTTCACCGAGCTGGAGTTCTCCGCGCTGCTCCGGGAGCTGCCGGCGAAGGGAGCCACGGCGGAGTCCGCGAAGGGGCCCTCGACGGAGCCCACGAAGCTGACCCTGGAGACGGAGATCGTCACCACGAAGGAGGCGCTCCAGGCGCTGGCCCAGGCGGTGCGCGAGGCGGGGGCGGTGACGCTCATCCCCGCGTACGAGGGCCTGCCCTACGCCGCGCCGCTGGTGGGTCTGGGCGTGGCGCTGAAGGACGGCACCACGCGCTACGTGCCGCTGAGCCACGAGGGGCTGGGCGTGGAGCAGGTGCGGCCCGCGGACTTCCAGGAGGCCCTCCGGGGCGTGCTGGAGGACGAGTCCGTGAAGAAGGGCGGGCATGACCTCAAGAGCCTCACGCTGCTGCTCGATCGCGAGGGCATCCGGCTGAGGGGAGGGGAGGACGACGTCGAGTTGCTCAGCTACCTGCTGGACGCCTCTCGGCGCGACCACGGCCTGGACATCCTCACCCGCGAGCGGCTCCAGGCGGACCTGCCCGAGCTGCCCTCCACCGGCGGACGCAAGGCACGACCGCTGAAGGACTTCTCGCCCCAGGAGGTGGCCTTGGCCTACGCGGTCCGGGCGGACGCGGCGCGGCGGCTGGCGCCCGGGCTGTGGGAGGAGCTGGAGGCCCTGAAGCTGGCACAGCTCGCGCGCGAGCTGGAGCTGCCACTGGTGCCGCTGCTGGCACGCATGGAAGGGTACGGCGTGAAGCTGGACGTGAGGGTCCTCCGGGAGATCTCCGAGAAGGTCGGCGCCGACTGCGAGCTGAAGGTGAAGGAGATTCACACCCTCGCGGGCACCGAGTTCAACGTGGGCTCCAACCCGCAGCTCGCGGAGGTGCTCTACAAGAAGCTGGAGCTGCCGGTCCTCAAGCGCGGCAAGACGGGCCCCTCCACGGACCAGGAAGTGCTGGAGAAGCTGGCGGAGATCCACCCGCTGCCGCGCGCCATCATCGAGTACCGCTCGCTGTCCAAGCTCAAGAGCACCTACCTGGACACGCTGCCGGACCTGGTGGCGAGGGATGGGCGCATCCACACCACCTACCACCAGGCGGCCACGGCCACCGGGCGGCTGTCCTCGTCGGACCCGAACCTGCAGAACATCCCCATCCGCACCGAGCTGGGCATGGAGATCCGCCGGGCCTTCATCGCCGAGGAGGGCCACCAGCTCGTCTCCGCGGACTACAGCCAGATCGAGCTGCGGCTGCTGGCGCACATCGCCGAGGACCCGGTCCTCATCGACGCCTTCGCCCAGGACGAGGACATCCACAGCCGCACGGCGGCGGAGATCTTCGGCGTGGCGCCGGACCAGGTGACGAGAGATCAGCGCCGGGTGGCCAAGACGGTGAACTTCGGCATCGCCTACGGGCTGAGCCCGCACGGGCTGTCGACGCGACTCAACATCCCGCAGGAGGAGGCGCGCGACATCATCGAGCGCTATTTCACGCGCTACGCGGGCATCAAGCGCTACCTCGACGAGACGGTGAAGGAGGCGCGCACGAAGGGCTACGTGGAGACGCTCTTCGGGCGGCGCCGGCCCATGGCGGACCTGAACGCGAAGAACCGCCAGGTGGTGCAGGCCGCCGAGCGCGCCGCCATCAACATGCCCATCCAGGGCACGGCGGCGGACCTCATCAAGAAGGCCATGCTGGCGGTGCAGGCGGAGCTGGAGAAGCAGCGCCTGCGCACGCGGATGCTGCTGCAGGTGCACGACGAGCTCCTCTTCGAGTCGCCGGACGCCGAGGTGGACACCGTCAAGGAGCTGTCGCGGCGGTGCATGTCCGCGGTGATGCAGCTCAAGGTGCCCCTCAAGGTGGAAGTGGGGGCGGGAAAGACGTGGGCGGACGCGCACTGACGCATTCAGGGAGGACTGATGTCTCCGCACGTTGTCCTTGCCCTTTGCCTGCTGCTGTTGGTGCCGCTCCCAGCCCGAGCGACTCCGCCCGCGGTCGAAGGGCACCTCTCGGTGTTGGAGCCCGTGACGGTGCGCGAGCATTTCAGCTCCACACACGGTGACGGGCTCAAGCTCACCTTCAAACCTCTCCGGCCGGACCTGGCCCTGGCACGGTTCTCCGTGGAGGAAGCGCGAGTGTTCGTGAAGGCCATGGAGCTGGTATTCCAGGCGCCTGGGCTGCTATCGGAGTCGAGCCCCTCCAGGCGACTGACGGCCTGTGTGGTCGCGACAGGCATTGCCTGCGGGCCACAAACGAGCACCCAGCCTTCGGACCTGGAGAGGCGTGTCCACGCGGGATACGTAGAAGTCTACGGTCCTTCATCCATACCGCTGCCTTCCTCCCTGGAGAACAGCCGGTGGTTCCTGGCCCTCAAACTCTCGCCACGCTACATGGACGAGGGCGTGCGCGAGGCAGCCTTGGAATTGCTAGGCTCTCCCACGGTCGCGTATTCCATAGCCCTGTCCATGATGCTGTACATGGCGGCGTGGGCTATGCCCGAGCCGCTGTTCTCCAAGGCGTTCGCCGCGGCAGTGACGCTGGGGCTGTCTGCTGACCTACACCGCGACGGAACTCTACAACGTTGGGCTGGCCTGCCTGAACCTGTACCGGGAGGCGGAGGCTGCGAGGACACAGGAGCAGTTGGAGGCGGTGGCCGAGCGCTTCGGGCAAGGCAATGGGAGGAGTGGGGCTGCGGGTGCTGGTGACGGTGGCGGGGGCGAAGCTGGCCAAGGGGTTGCCGGAAGTGCCCAAAGGAGGGCTGTGGGCGCGCCTCTCGCCCCCGCGCTTCGCGTTCGGTGGCGGAGGCGGCGCTGGGGGAGGATTCACGGTCGGGGCTGGAGCACGTGCTCACGTCAACGTGGCGGATGGCACGGTGTTGCTCATGGGCGTGTCAGCGAACGCGACGGTCTCCGCAGTCGCCTCGGCAATCACTTCCGCCCGGACGACGGGGGCGTGCCGAGATGCCTCGGACAAGGGGGATGCCAAGGGTCATCATCTCGCCACGAACAAGAACGACACATCAGATGCCAGCGGTGGCCCTTGGACCCCACGTTTCGAGACTCTCTTCGCCCGAGCGGGCATGAGCCTCGATGATCCAGCGAACATCATCTATCTCATAGGTCACGTAGGTCCACATCCCAAGGAGTACCATGAAGAGGTGTTCAGTCGCCTCCGAGCCGAACTTGGGGACTGCAAGGCCCAGTTCGACTGTAGGAGAAGGCTGATCAACGCTCTTGACAGGATTGCTGGTGACGTATGCACGTCCGGCTCGAAGCTCAACAAACTTGCCACGAGAGGCCATGAGCTCTCCTTTCCGTTATTTCGAGTTGTGGGACGAGATGGATGTGCCGGGTCGCTGGGTGTTGCATCAAAAGGATGTCGATGAGCATGGGAGAAGATTGGACCCCTGGATGTTCGACAAAGGGAAGATTCTCCATCTGGAAGGAAGACCTGTCCTCGGTATCGCCCATCCTGGCATCCCGCTGGATTTCAGTCTGACCGAGCTTGCCACTCCCGTGGTGACCGAGCGCGTCGTCTCTCTCTTCGAGCAGCTAGAGCTTGGAAAAGAGGTCCAATTCATTCCCGCTCAGGTGGAAGGGCGTACGGAGCCCTACTTCATCCTCAACACCTTGCACATCATCCGGTGCATCGACGACGCCCGGTGTGAAACGGCGCTGCACTGGACGCCCGAGGACGGGGAGCCGGAACTGGTCGGCAAGTATCAGAATGTCAGGGGATTGAAGGTGGATCCGGCCAGCATGGGAGACGTCAGCATCTGCCGTCCTTGGGGGTGGACGGGTGCCATCATCGTCACTGAGCGCGTCAAACGGGCCATGGAGAGCGCGGGGATTACCGGCACCAGGTTCAGGGAGGCCTGAAGCGCGGAAGCCTGAAAAGACGTGGGCGGACGCGCACTGACGTACGCATCCGCCCCCGGAAAACAACGCCGACCCGTCCAGCCGTCAAGGCACGTGGCCCCCCGACCACGCGGCTTCCTGCGGCCACTCCTGCGCGCTCACCGTCCCCCCGGGCGGGAGCACGCCCCTTTTCGCGCCTCGGGACCCCCATCCCGTCAGCGCGCCCCCTTCAACCGCCGGGCCCTCGGACGCCTCCCAGTGACTGGAGGCATCAAGCCGGACGGGTCGGCACCCCCCTCAACTCAATGCACCGCCACGCGGCCGTCGTCCGTCGTGGGCCTCACCCGCGCCGACCCCGATGCGCGCTCGAAAAGTTGAACCACCACGCCCGCGAAGGGCACTCGCGGCCTGGGCGCGAGCGGGTTGGCCAGGCGCTCCAGCAGCGCCACCGCCGAGTCCACCGCCTCGTCCACCGCGCGGTTCACCACCGCCCGCTCCGCGTCACCCCCGCCGAGCGCCTCCACGGCATCCACCAGGCAGCGGCGCAGCGAGGCGAACTCCTCGTGCAGTGCGCGCACTCCGCGCGTCGGCACCAGCCTCAGCACGGCTCGCGTCCGACTCCACGGGCTGCCCTCCTTGCCCTCGAGGTTGCGACCCACCTCGCGGATGAAGGGCTCCACCACGCCGTCCAACTGGTTGCGCGGCGGGGCTCCGTTCTTCTTCGACTCGGCGTAGCGCACCCGCCGCCATGCCGCCGCGAGCCGCTCGGGCTGCCCCTCGAACACCCTCGCCACTCCCGCTGCCCGCCGTGCTCTCTCCGCCATTCACCGTCCTCCGTTCTCGTGGCGCCGTCTTAAGCAAGCCAGTGTGCCAGCGCCCGAGCACGGTGAGTGGACAGTGAAATCAGTCGTTTGGCTCGGCTCCCCGGTGCGGAGAGCCCTCCATCGGACTGTAGATTTTTCGTGGAGGGTGACGGATTGGCCCCGAGTGGGTGCCGCGGTCGCGTGGGTGGGAACGTCTTTTCCCACCGGGCCGCGGCTCGCCTGCTCAGTGCAGGGTCGGCTTGGTCGGACGAGGCGGTGTTTCCTCATCCTCCTCGAACTCCGCGCCTCGGGCGGCGGGCCCCTCGGGCCATTCGGCGGAGGCCGTGTCCGTCACGTCCGATGCGTCCACCGGTTGCGGCACGGGCGAGACGGCCAGCTCCTGCTGCTGCTGGGCCATCTCCGCCTCGAAGGCCGCGCGCATCGCTGCCTCCTCGGCGGCCTCCTGCTCCTCCATCTCCGCCAGCTTCACGGCCTTCTGCTGCCGCCGCCGCACGTACGCCGCCACCACCAGCCCCGTCGCCCCGAGCCACAGCAGCGAGGTGCTCGTCGTCAGCGGCAGCCAGCCGTAGCGCGCCGCCAGCCCCTCGCGCCACGCCAGCTCCTCCACCCACAGCGAGGATCTGGAAGGCCTTGCCGAAGGCCGTGCTCGAAGGGCTGGCCCGCGCCCACCGCGTCCACCAGCCGGCCCATGCCCTCCGGCCCGTGCTGCGCCGACAGCCACGCCACGAAGGCCGCGCTCTGCGCGTAGGCGATCTCCACGTCCGACGGGAGGTCCGGCCAGTGCATCGTACAGGTCGCTCGAAGTGGAAGACCTTCTCCTGCGTCACCGCGCGGAAGAGGGCCGCGTAGTGCGTCATCGAGAAGCTGCTCGCCGGTCAGGTTCTGCGCGAGACCCTCCTGGAACCAGCGCGGCCAGCTCCTCGCCGAGCTGCCCCAGCGCCACGTGCGCCAGCTCGTGGCGCAGCGTGGCCAGGCCCTCGGGGCCGCGAGAGCGTCAGCGCGTTGAGCAGGACGATCCGGTGCATGGGGTAGGCGAGCGCCACCGCCCAGCCCGGGGGCGCGCCGCCGGGGAGCGCCAGGGCCTCGAACTCCTCGCGGCCCACGCCCACGCGCAGCTCCGTCACGCCCGGCCAGTCCCGCCCCAGCACGCCCACGAAGCTGTCGCGCACGGACTCGATGGCGCCGGCGAGCTGGCGCGCGGCAGCCCTCGGCGCTTGGCGGTGTAGAGGATGCGGAAGCGCGGCGTGGACAGCTCGCCGGCCACCAGCGCGGGCCGGGGGAGGGGCACCAGCGCGGGCTCCGCGCCTCCGTTGGCATGGCCGGCCACCGGGGCGGGGCCGACGTAGCCCTCCTGGGCTGCCCGCGATGGGCGACAGCAGCAACGTCAGGAGCAGCAGCAGGTGGCGCATGGGAGCCTCACGTGCCCGCAGACATAACAGCCTCGGCCTCCGCGCGCGTCAAGCCCCTCGACTCGCACCCGCTTGCGACGCGAGGTGTCACCGGCCGACCAGGGTCACCTGCCGCCGGGGGACGCCCAGTCGCTTGGCGAGGAACTCGACCAGCGCGGCGTTGGCCTCGCCGTCCACCGGCGGGGCGGCGAGCTGGATCTTCAGCAGCCCGTCGTGCTCGCCCACCACCCGGGTGCGCGAGGCGCGGGGCTGCACCAGCACGGCCAGCTCGACCCCGCCGGGGACTTCCTTGAGCCAGGAGGCGGCCACGGGCTACTCGCCGTTGCTGCGGCCTTCTTCTGGGTGAGGAAGGCCACGTTGTCCTCGACGCGCGCGTAGTCCTTGTCGGCGAAGGTGCGGCCGCTGAACGTCTCCAGCAGCTTCTGGTGCGCGTCGACCACGGAGCTGCACCTGGGACTCGAACTGCACGCGCTGGCGCTTGAGCTCGTTGATGTCCTCCACCACCTGCACCAGCCGCTGGTGGGCGCCGTGGACGATCTTCTCCGCCTGGTGCTCGGCGTCCGCGAGGATGATCTCCGCCTCCTTCTTGGCGGCGGCCTTCAGGTCCTCGCTGATGCGCTGGGCGGTGACCATCGTCTCCTGCAGGGTGCGCTCGCGCTCGAGGTGCTGCTCGAGCCGCAGCTGGGTGCGCTTGAGCTCCTCCTTGAGCGCGATGTTCTCCTTCACCACCTCCTCGAACTCGCCGGCGATGAGCTCGAGGAAGGCCTCGACCTCGCGCTTCGAGAAGCCGCGGAGGGCCGTCTCGAAGCGCTTCTGCCGGATGTCGAGAGGGGTGATCTTCATGGCGGCCCCCCAGTATAGGCCAGCCCTCAGGACTTCTCCAGGAACTGCTCGCCCAGCTCCTTGGCGCGGCGGGTGGCGGCCTCCACCGCGTTGATGAGGGTGGTGCGCAGCCCGCCTGCCTCCAGGGTGTGCAGGCCGGCGATGGCGGTGCCGCCCGGGGCTGGTCACCTGGTCCTTGAGCTGGCCGGGGTGGGCGCCGGTCTCGATGAGCAGCTTGGCGCTGCCCAGCACCGTCTGGGCGGCGAGCTTGAGGGCGGTGTAGCGGGGCAGGCCCACCTTCACCCCCGCGTCGGAGAGGGCCTCGATGATGAGGAAGATGTAGGCCGGGCCGCTGCCGGACAGGCCGGTGACCGCGTCGAGGAGGTTCTCGTCCACCACGGTGGTGATGCCCACCGACTCGAAGATGCGCGGTGGCGACGCGTCAGGTCCTCGTCGGTGGCGTGCTCGCCGCCGAGCCAGCGCGCAGGCGCCCGCGCCCACCAGGGAGGGGGTGTTGGGCATGGTGCGGACGATGCGCGCCCCGGCGCCGAGCCGCCGCTCCATGGCCGCGATGGGCACGCCGGCGGCCACGGAGATGACGAGCTTGTGCGGGTCGATCGCCGGTGCCACCTGGACGAGCAGCTTGTCCAGGGCCTGCGGCTTCACGCGAGAGCACCACGACGTCCGCCTCGCGCACGGCGGCCAGGTTGTCCAGGGTGGTGCGCACCCCGTAGGTCGGCGTGGAGCTGCGTCCAGCCGCTCCGCGCGGCGGCCGGTGGCGATGATGGATTCGGGCCTGGCGGTGCCGGCGCGCAGCAGGCCCTTGATGATGCGCCTCGGCCATGTTGCCGGCGCCGAGGAAGGCGATCGTCTGTTCGAGCATCCACACGGTTTACCGTGAAACCCGGTCGTTCGGACGGGCCGTGTGGCTGGGGGAGCGAGTACCGTCCGATTGCCAATTTTCTTGACGTAGGATCGGATCGTGGGACCTTGACGCCAGCTACAGAGCTGTAGCGCACGAGCGAAGAGGTCTCACACCCATGAGCGCGGCGGTTGCGACGAGCTGGAACTGGCGGACCCTGGAGAACGTCGAGGTCGAGTGCACCCACTGTGGGGTGCGGATGACCGGCCATTCGGGCCCCCGGGTGAAGTACTTCCGCTGCGGCTCGTGCCACCGCTGGGTGTCGAGCACCTACTCGGACGTCCTCCGCGCGGACGCGAAGATGCGCACGCACCCGGTGAAGGAGAAGACGGAGGCGGACGAGCGCTTCATCGCGGTGAAGGACCGGCTGGACCAGTGGCTGGCGGCGCTCGACGACCAGGATCCGTACCGGATCATGGGCGTGTCGCCGATGGATCCGCCGGAGGTCATCCGCGCGCGCTTTCGCGAGCTGGCGCTGGAGCGGCACCCGGACCGGGGTGGCTCGGAGGCGAAGATGCGCGAGCTGAACGTGGCCTACGAGAAGATCCTGCGTCACCGCCAGCGCAAGCGCATTGAGGCGCTGGAGTCGGGTTCGGCGCCGGTGCGCGAGGCCACGGTGCTGCCTGCGCGCGGCCGGTAGGCGAGGGCACCCGGAGGCGCACCCCCTCGGACTTTCCCCACCGGCTCGGATTTCCGAGGGAGCCGCGAGGCCCTCCTCGGGGGGCTCCCGAGAGGGCAGGGCGTGGCACATACGTTGCTCGCTGCACGCGTCATGAACCGTTTCCCGACGCTCTTCCGCACCACGCTGTTCGTCCTCTCGCTCTCGGCCTGTGGCCTGCCCTGGGCACAGAACGATGAATGCGCCGCCGTCCTGTGCGGCCCCTGTCCTCCCGCGCTCTCGCTGCGCGTCAGCGGTGCTTCCGGACAACCCGTGCCCGAGGTGGTGCTGGGGGCTGGGCAGGGCTCGTGCTCTCCGGACGGGAACGTCGCCAGTTGCTACCTCTCCCAGAACGGGCCGGGCCGCTACGAGCTCGACATCCAGGCTCCAGGCTACCGGTCGGTCCATCTCGTGGAGGAGGTGGCCGCAGTGGAGCGCACCGGCTGCTGTAGTTGTGGCTACGAGGGTCGCGTGGTGAACGTGCAGCTCGTGCCCGAATAGCTGGCGCTTGCTTCTTTCGTGGGCCGCTGAGCTGGCCGGTTGCGCGGTGGTCTCGGAGCGCATATCGGAGAACCTCCAGCATGGAGGCTTCGAGCATGTACCTCGCTGACACGGTCGGGGGACTCATCGAGCACGGGCGCGAGGGCGATCTCGCGGTCGGAGCTCCGGGACGGCCCGGCCTCACCCATGGCGGCTTGAGGGACCTCGCCCGGCGCACCGTCGCGGCGCTGAACGGCATGGGCATCGGGCGCGGCGACCGGGTGGCCATCGTGCTGCCCAACGGGCCGGAGATGGCGACGGCCTTCGTCTCCCTCGCGTGCGGCGCCACCACCGCGCCGCTCAACCCGGCCTACCGGGCGGAGGAGTTCGAGTTCTACCTCACCGACCTGAACGCCAAGGCGCTCGTCCTCCTGGAGGGCGAGGAGAGCCCGGCCCGCGCCGTCGCAGCGGCGCGGGGCATTCCGGTGCTCGAGCTGATGCCCGACCCGGGAGGACCGGCCGGTGTCTTCACCTTGAGGCCGGAGCGGCCGCTCGCTGGCGCGCCGGCCCGAGCTGGCTTCGCCGCGGCCGAGGACGTCGCGCTCGTGCTGCACACCTCCGGCACGACCTCGCGGCCGAAGATCGTGCCGCTGCGCCACGTCAACGTCACGGCCTCCGCGTGCCACATCGGCCGCACGCTCGCGCTGACGCGCGACGGATCGTCTGCCTCAACATCATGCCGCTGTTCCACATCCACGGGCTGATCGCGGCGGTGCTGGCGTCGCTCGCGGCGGGCGGCGCGGTGGTCTGCACGCCCGGCTTCAACGCGCTCCACTTCTTCTGCCTGGCTCGAGGAGGCGCGGCCGACCTGGTACACGGCCGTGCCGACCATGCACCAGGCGATCCTCGCGCGCGCCGCGCGCAACGCCGAGGTCATCCGGGCGGGGCGGCTGCGCTTCATCCGCTCCTCCTCCGCGTCGCTGCCGCCGCAGGTGATGGAGGAGCTGGAGCGGGTCTTCGGCGTGCCGGTGATCGAGAGCTACGGCATGACCGAGGCGGCGCACCAGATGGCCTCGAACCCGCTGCCGCCGCGGCCGCGGAAGCCGGGCTCGGTCGGCCTCGCCGCGGGGCCGGAGGTCGCCATCATGGACGAGGACGGCAACCTGCTGCCCGCGGGCGCGCTCGGGCGAGGTCGTCATCCGCGGCCGCAACGTCACGGCCGGCTACGAGAACAATCCCGAGGCCAACGCCAGGGCCTTCACCGACGGCTGGTTCCGCACCGGCGACCAGGGCGTGATGGACGAGGACGGGCTACCTGCGGCTCACCGGCCGGCTCAAGGAGACTCATCAACCGCGGCGGCGAGAAGATCAGCCCGCTCGAGGTCGACGACGGTGCTGATGGACCACCCGGCGGTGCCGCAGGCGGTCACCTTCGCCATGCCGCACGCGAAGCTCGGCGAGGAGGTCGCCGCCGCCGTGGTGCTGCGCGAGGGCACGAGCGCCGGCGAGCGGGAGCTCCGCGACTTCGCCGCCGCGCGCCTGGCCGACTTCAAGGTGCCGCGGAAGATCGTCTTCCTGGCCGAGATCCCCAAGGGCGCGACCGGCAAGCTGCAGCGCATCGGCCTCGCCGAGAAGCTGGGGCTGACGGCATGAGGATCGGCCATCTTCGGCGCCGGCGCGATCGGCGGCTTCATCGGTGTCCGGCTGCTCCAGGCCGGCGCCGAGGTCACCCTCATCGCGCGCGGGGCGCATCTCGCGGCGATGCGCGAGCGGGGCCTCACGCTCCGGAGCGGGGGCGAGAGCGTCACCGTCCGGCCGCGCTGCACCGACGACCCGGCCGAGGCGGGGCCGCAGGACTACGTCGTCGTCACGCTGAAGGCGCACTCCCTGCCGGCGGCCGCGCCGCAGATCGCGCCGCTGCTGGGCCCCGACACCGCGCTCGTCACCGGCATCAACGGCGTGCCCTGGTGGTACTTCCACGGGCTCGAAGGGCCCTACCGTGACCGGCCGGTGCGAGAGCGTCGATCCGGGCGGCGAGCTCTGCCGGACCCTGGAGCCATCGCGCGTCATCGGCGCGTGCGTCTATCCGGCGGCCGAGGTGGTCGAGCCCGGCGTGATCGAGCACACCTATGGCGATCGCTTCTCCCTGGGCGAGCCGACGGCAGCAAGAGCGCCGCGCATCGAGGCCCTGTCGCGCCTGTGATCCGGCGGGCTTCAAGGCGCCGGTCCGGGCGCGCATCCGCGACGAGATCTGGGTCAAGCTCTGGGGCAACCTCGCCTTCAATCCGCTCTCGGCGCTGACGGGCGCGACGCTCGAGCGGCTCGCGGGGAGGGACGACCTGCGGGCGGTTGCGCGCGCGATGATGGTGGAGGCCCAGGTCGTCGCCGAGGCGCTCGGCGTGCGCTTCCCGATCGACGTCGACAAGCGCATCCAAGGGGCGGCGGAGGTCGGCGCGCACAAGACCTCGATGCTGCAGGACCTCGAGCGCGGCCGGCCGATGGAGATCGACGCGCTGCTGGGTGCGGTGGTGGAGCTCGGCCACCTCGTCGGGAAGCCGATGCCGACCTGCGAGCTGGTGCTGGTGCTGGTGCGCGAGCGAGCCCGGCTGGCGGGCTGTTACCCGGAGACCTCGAAATAGGCAGGGTACACTCGGGTCCATGAGTCAGGACGTTCAGGCACTCCTCTGGTCCTATGGGTATATCGGGGTCTGCGTGGTCGCGGGTGAGCTGGCCCTGCGCGCGGGCCTGTCGCGAGAGCTCGCACGCAAGCTCGTCCACGTGAGCGTGGGCTTCTGGATCTTCGGCACGCTGCTGCTCTTCCGGAACCCTGCGCTGGCCGTGGTGCCGTCGGTGACGGCGGTGGCGGGCAACTGGCTCATCCACCGCAAGCGCCTGTTGAAGTCCGTGGAGGCCGAGCCCGACAACCTGGGCACGGTCTGGTTCCCGGTGTCCTTCTCGTTGCTGGTGTGGCTTGCGTGGGACAAGCCCGCGGCCGCGGCGGGCGGTGTCATGGCCATGGCGGTGGGGGATGCCCTGGCCTCGCTGGTGGGCCGGCGCTTCGGGCGCCACCCGTACGAGACGCTCGGCGGCGAGCGCAAGAGCCTGGAGGGCTCGCTGGCCATGTTGGCGGGCACCTTCGTGGCCGTGCTGGCCACGCTGACGTGGATGCCGGGCCTCGCCCCGGACATGCCGAAGGTGCCACTGGCCCTGCTGTGCGCCGTGGTGGCCACCTGCGCCGAGGCACTCGGCACCCGGGGCCGGGACAACCTCTGGGTGCCGCTGGCCGCCGGGGCCGTCCTCTTCCTCGTCCCGCCCGCGCACGCCGCGGGCCTGGGCGTGGGCGCGGGAGTGGCCCTCCTCATCGGCGTGGCGTCCTGGGCCCGGGGCTCACTCACCCCGAGCGGTGTGCTGGGCGCCATCCTCATCGGCACGCCCGTCTTCGGGCTGGCGGGTGCGGTGGGGGCCGCGGCACTGCTCGGTTTCTTCATCTCCTCCAGCGTGCTCTCCAAGTCCTTCCGCGCCCGGAAGGCCGGCGTGGAGGAGGAGTACGCCAAGACGGGGACGCGCGACCTGGGGCAGGCACTGGCGAATGGGGGCGTGGCGGGGCTGGCGGCGGTGCTGCTGGGCGTCACCGGAGACGAGCGCTACGCCCTGGCCATGCTGGGCGCCCTGGTCGCCGCCAACGCGGACACGTGGGCCACGGAGTTGGGCGTTCTCTCCCGCTCGCCCCCGAGGCTGCTCACCACGCTGCGACCGGTGGCGCCGGGCACGTCCGGGGCTGTCTCTGGAGTGGGGCTGCTGGCGGCCACCGCGGGCGCCACCTTCGTGGGACTGGCGGCCGCGCTCGCGGGGGCCCGGTGGTCGCTCGTGCCCTGGCTCATCCTGGCCGGAGTGGTGGGCTCGCTGATCGACAGCCTCCTGGGCGCCACGGTGCAGGACGTGCGGTGGTGCGACACCTGCGGCCGGGAGACCGAGCGCAGAATTCACCGCTGTGGCCGGCCTACCCGGTCGCACCGAGGCTTCTCCTGGTTGGGCAACGACACCGTCAACGTGGTGGCCACCGTCGCGGGAGCCCTGCTGGCCTTCTGGGCCTGGTGAGGGAGGGAGTGGACCGACCGGGAATCGAACCCGACAGGCCAGACGTGCAAGGTCCGGCTCCGCCCCAGCGGTCAGCCCGAGATGAAGAGTGGAGTCACCGGGAGTCGCACCCGGATCTCCGCCTTGCGATGGCGGCATCTTCCTGTTGGACGATGACCCCGAATTACGCGAGCAGGGAGTCGCACCCTGATCTCCGGTATGTCAAACCGGTGCTCTGCTGTTGAGCGACTCGCGTGTCTGTGAATAGGGACGAGCAGACTCGAACTGCTGTCTCCCGCTTATCAGGCAGGTGCTCTTCCTTTGAGCTACGTCCCTGTCAACAGGCCGAGAGGGAATCGAACCCCCGTCAGCGGTTTTGGAGACCGCGGTCCTTCCACTGAACGACCGGCCTATATCTCAGAGGGAGGAGCAACCGAGCGCCTCGTCCTCATGAGGTATTTGACGCGGGACGCGCGAATTTCCTGACCGGGCTGGCCATCCAGGGGCGCGGTGCGACCGACGGGGGCCTGCTCCAGACCGCTCGGTCGGCTGGGGAGCTCTTGCCTCCTGGGGCGCTCCACACTGGGTGCATGGATTCAGCAACAGGTCGGAACCCATCTCCGTCCGTGGCCTCGTGGCGTGCCTTCTGGCTCGGCCTCGTCACCAGCCCCGTCGCCGCCTTCCTGGTCGTGGCGGCAGGCGTCATCGGAGCGTCGGCGTCGGGATGGGGGTATGCCGTGGGTGCCGCCATCACCTCGGCCGGGCTGCTCACGAAACGCTGGCGGAGGCGCCGAGGCCTGACGCGGGTGGGGCTTGGCCTCCTGCTCCTCGTCGCCAGTGCGCGGCTCCTCTTCGTGGAGGGGAACGGCCTGCACACCCTGCGGCTGCCAGACGAGGGCAGGAGGCTCACGAACCGCCTCGTTGATGAGCGGGATGGGACGCTCCTCGCGGCACATGCCCTCCTGTTCTCGGGCCGGATTCCCCGCTCGGATGCGCGCGAGTTCATCCCCGCGCTCGAGGGGGCCTTCGACCGGCTTCGCGATGCGGAGGGCCCGGTGGCCACGCCCGCCATCGCGACGTGGCTCGGGCTCCAGTCGCCCGAGGCCTTCGATGCCGTCGTCATCCCTCCCGAGGGCACGGCCTCGCCCGAGGTCGCCGTCGTGATGCTCCATGGCTATGCCGGCAACTTCGCCGTGTACTGCTGGCAGATGTCGCGCGCGGCCCGAGCCATCTCGGCGCTCACCGTCTGCCCGTCGGTGGGGCCCTCGGGGGACTGGTGGTCGAAGCACGGCGAGGAGACGCTGGAGCGCACCTTCGCATGGCTCGCGCGGCGCGGAGTCCGGCGGGTGTACCTCGGGGGCCTCTCCAATGGAGGGGTGGGCGTGAGCGTGCTGGCCGGGCGGGCGGCGCATCCTGGACTGGAGCTCCGCGGGCTCGTGCTGCTCTCGGGGGCCTCGTCGAAGGTGTCACTCCCTCGCGTCCCCGTGCTCCTGGTCGAGGGGAAGCACGACTCCATGATGCCCGCGCGCCTGATGCGAGAGGTCGCTCGCCGCGCGGGTCGCCTCGCCACCTATGTCGAGGTCGACAGCGGGCACTTCGCCTTCCTCGACCGCCACGAGCAGTGCGAGCGGGCCATCGCCTCGTGGCTGCTCGACCAGGAGCGGGAGGCATCCACCGGGCGGTGATGCTCTGGTGGGTATCGAACACCCGAGTGGAAGGGAGCGCCTCCACACTCCCTCAACAACTCCGTGCGACCTTGGCTGGCAAGTCGACGCGGTCACCCGTGGGGTGGCGCCGTGAATCGATGGTGAGTGGTTCAGCCAACGAGGTGCTGCGATGTCGAGCTTTACGAAGGCGTTCAAGAAGACCGTCAAGAAGGTCAAGAAGTCCACGAAGAAGGCGGTGAACAAGGTGGCCGATACCACCAAGGACGCCGCCAACAAGACGGCGAACGCGGTCACGGGCGCGGCCAACACGGTGGCGCACGAGGTGGAGCGTGGCACCACCGACCTGACGCGCGAGTTCGAGAAGATCTCCGACGATCTGGGCCATGTCGCCGAAAAGGCCTATCGCGATGCGCTGGAGGCGGGGGAGTCGGCCTGGAACGAGGTCGTCGAGCTTTCGGAGCGCTGGCTGACCGATGCCCTGACCGAGATCGCGGTCAAGGTGGCGGAGGGCATCTATCGTGACCACCTCGCGCTGATCGAGAGCCTGTGCAAGGCCGGGCACGGGTTGCTGGAGGACCCCCGCAGCCGCAATGAACTCGAGAGATTGTTCAAGCACGCGGCCAGCAAGAAGCAGGACTCCGAGTCCGACAAGACAGTCAAGTCCCTGGCGAAGAGCCAGGACATGAAGCAGTCCAACGAGAAGGCCAAGAAGGAGGGCTTCGGCGCCATGTCCTTCGGCTTCGGAGGAAGCCTGGCCTACGGCGCTGGCGGCGAGGGCTGCTATGGCTTCGCCTTCGGGCTCCCGGACGCCTCGAAGATCCAGGGATTCTTCGGCATGGGCGGGGTCGTCGGCTCGGTCGGCGGGTCCGGGACCCTGCAGATCGGCGTGTGGTTCGACGAGCCGAAGAAGCTCGAGGGCCCCTACCTCGCGGTGGGCCTCGAGTTCGAGACCGAAGTGGGAGGGGGCATCCAGATCATCTTCTCCATGCCGAAGTCGGAGAAGGAGTGGCTGTCGATGGACTTCAAGCTCGCGGGCATCGTCGTGTGCGTGGGTGGCGGCGGCGAGGCGAGCGTCGCCGTCAGCAGCGGCTACACCTGGACGTTCTGAGCGGGAGAAAAGCCTTGCACCCACAGATTGCATCCATTTGTCGCAGCCCACGGAGGTCCTTGCTGCTGCTCCTTGCCTCGCTCCAACTCCTGCCCGTGACCGCGCGGGCCCGGAGCCGCGAGGAGGTGATGGCGGACGCCGCCCGGTTCGCGGAGCACGCCTGGGAGATGCGCACCGCGAACCAGAAGGGGACCTGCCAGGGGGAGTACCGCAGCGATCACGCACCCGGCAAACAGGTCGGTGTCCCCTATGCCTGGGGAGGCTCGATGGACCTGGCCGAGTTCGGTCGACGCCTCAGCGCGGGGCAGGGCGCTGGCAGCCACAGCCGTGACGGCATCCTGACGTGTGTCGCGGGGGTCGACTGCTCGGGCTTCATCTCGCAGGTCTGGCGGCTCGAGAAGCGTCAATCCACGTCCACCCTCGGCACCGTGACCCGCTCCATCTCGCTCGAGGAGCTACGTCCCGGCGATGCACTCAACAAGGCGGGCAGCCACGTCGTGCTCTTCGCTGGGACCAGCGCCGACGGCAAGCCAATCATCTACGAGGCGTCCGGAAGCGCCTCGCGCGTGCGGATGGCGACTCCGAGCTGGTCGTATCTCGCCGGCTATGTGCCCATCCGGTACCCGGGCATCGAGGACCCGCCCGCGGTCGCATCCGCGAGCACCCCCGCCAGGCCGGATCCGGCTCCGGAAGCGCCTCCTCTCCCAGCCCCGGTTGCCAGCGCTCCGCCCCCGGTTGCCAGCGCTCCACCCCCGGTCGCCACGGTCTCGGCTCCTCCCCCGGCCGGTGCTTCGCCCCAGGTGGTCCTTGCCTCGGCCACCACCACGACCAGCATGCCGGCCGTTACTCGACTCTCGCTTCGCTACGGTGTCGACGTGGGCTTCGAGCCCATGTCGGAGGACGCGCAGGCCGTGGGTCCTGACTACCTGGTGGCGGGTCCCAAGGGGGAGGTTGCCCTCTATGACCGGGTCCGTCGTCGGGTCCTGGTCCTCGGCCGGGAGGGCCCGCGCGGTGCCTTCGAGGCCGGGCTCGCCGATGGCCTGGGCTTCACCCGCCAGGGCGACATCATCGTCATGGATGGCTCCCGGCATCAGCTCCGTCTCTACCGCCCCGGAGGGCAACTGCTCCGCACGCTCGACCTCCCGCGCGAGGGCTTGATGGGTGCGCTCTCCCTCGATGACGGCCTGCTCTCTGTTACTTCACGGGATGGCGAGCAGAAGGTCATCGCCGAGCTGGTCAACGGAAAGCTGCAGCGGCCGCGCAAGAGCGTGGACCTCTCGAAGCAGCAAGTGCTGCGCTGGAAGGAAGGTCCCGCGGGGAGCCGGCTCGTGGAGGTGGAGGGCGAGAGCTTCACAATCCCAGACAAGGCCCGCGTCTCGGCCCGGCGGATCGGCACGTGGATCGAGCTGGTGATTGCCGCCAGCCATTCGGGAGCAGGTGGGGTGGAGGTGAAGCGCACCCTGCGCCGGCGCGGTCAGGTGGTTCCCCTGCCGGATGCCTCGCGCGGCGCCTACGCGCCCATCGCCGACCTCGCCATCGACTCGGAAGGCGACGTCGTCTACCTCGAGCCGGGAGCCCAGGAGGTGTCCCTGGCATGGCTCGATGCCGGGTGATGCACCTGGCGCGATCAAGGTCCCGAGGGAGTGTGGAGGCTCGCTCCCTCGATGACCACCTTCAGGCCGTGCGGCGTGTTGGTGCTGAACGAGAGCGCGAAGCCAACACGCCGGCACAGCTCGTGGACGATGGCCACCCCGAACCCGCTCCCGCGAGGATCCCTCCGTCGGGCCTCGGGCGAGCGGAACGCGCGCTCCCCGAGTCGCGTCAGCTCGGCCGGTGACAGCCCCGGGCCATCGTCGAGCACGGTGAGCCGGAAGCGCCCGGGTTCCACGGTCTGGAGCACCACCACGACGTGGCCGTCCTTGTCCCCGTACGCGAGGGCGTTCTGGACCAGGTTGACGATGGCCTGCTCCATCATCGTGGGATTGCAGTGCACCCAGACCTCGTCGTCGGGTCGCGCGGCCTCCAGGGAGAGCTCCCGCCGCCGCGCCAGCAACCCGAGCCGCCGGACGACGCGCTCGACGAGCTGTCCCAACTCGGCCCGGGCATCCCCCGCGAGCGGATCCACCCCCTCGCCGAGCTGACAGGCCAGGCGGAGGTTCTCCACCAGGGCCGTGAGGTAGACGGTGTCCTCGAGGCCCCGCACCAGCAGCCCGGAGACCTCCTCGGAGGGCGCCGCCGACGCGAGCTCGAGCGCGAGCTGCAACGAGGCGAGGGGCGTCTTCAGGTCATGGGAGACGTCCGCCAGGTGTCGCTCCAGCGCGTGCTTCTGGGACTCGATGCGCTCGGCGTCCGCCAGGACCCGCTCATGGGTGGCATCGAGCACCCGGGACAGCTCGCCCATCTCGTCGGGCAGCTCATCCCTCGCCGACGCGTAGGAGCCGCTCCCGAGGCCACCCGCGGCGCGGTGCAACTCGCGCAACCGCCGCAGGAGCGGGCGCACGACGACGAGCGTGGACAGCGCCGCCGCGATGATGGAGGTGAGCGCGGCAGCCAGGAACAGCCACCGGCCGCGAGTCTGACGCTCGGGGGAGATGGGCCACCGGTACTGGATGAGGCTGCAGGGGCCGGCATCCGCCACCCGGACCAGCGCGGCCCCGCCCCAGGTGGCGCTCCTGTCGAAGAGCGGGAAGTAGAACGCGATGGGTTGCTCTTCACCCCGGGCCAGACGCGCGAGCAGTTCGGGATCCGGGCGCCTGCCGGACGCGGCCGCGACGTCGAAAGCCTCCACCCTCACACCCTCCCGCGTCTGGATGGACCAGCCCTCCAGAGAGGAGCGGCAGGCTTCTCCCTGGTCGCGCAAGAGGACCTCGGTCATGGCCCGTGTGCTGAGCCGGAGTCCACTCTCCACGCCCGTCATGATGGACAGGAGCGAGGCGCCGAACGTCCCGAGCAGCCCCAGCACGGCCGACGAGACGAGGATGCGCCGGGACAGGCTCCCCCAGAGCCTCAAGACGCGCTCCCCGGCAGCTCGAAGCGGTAGCCGATGCCCCAGGCCGTCTTGATGCGCGCCCCCGCGGGCCCGAGCTTCTTGCGGATGCGCGCGATGTGGGAGTCCAGCGTCCGCTCGTCCCGCTCCTCGTTGGCGGGCAACGCCTGGTTGCCGATCTGCTCCCGGGTGAGGGCACGGCCAGGGCGCTCGGCGAGGAACAGGAGCACGTCCAGCTCATGGCGAGTGAATGGCAGGGGGCCCACGCCCTCGCGGCTCACCACCCGGGCATCGAGGTCCAGCGTCACATCGTCCCAGCGCAGCACACGCCGAGGGCCCTCCTCCACGAGCTGGAGCCGCGCCCGGATGCGAGCGACCAGCTCCTCCATCCAGAAGGGCTTGGCGAGGTAGTCGGCGGCCCCGAGCCCGAAGGAGCGCAGCCGGACCTCGAGTTCCTGCCGCGCGGTGAGGACGATGATGGGGACGCGCAGGCGCGTCCGCCAGGTCTCGAGCAGCTCGAAGCCATCCAGCTCCGGGAGGTTGAGATCGAGCACCACCAGGGTGGGCCTCTCCCGCTCCGCCGCTTCGAGCGCGAGCTGCCCGTCGGTGGCGAGCACCACCTGGAAGCCCGCGAGCTTCAACCCACGGACGAGGCCCGCGGCGATGGGAGGATCATCCTCCACGACCAGGATGGGACCACTGTGGCTCATCGGGGGAACCTCCCAGCGGCACGAGGGGGTCAGGAACGTCTGGATTTGAGTTTCGCGAGGATATCCCGGGCTCTCGTCCAGAGGATCGACCCGCCCTCCTCGGCATCCACGGTATGTGAGGCGTTCGGCAGCCGTGAGGCGAGGGTGGCGCCGAAATCGGGGGAGTGGACCGTGCTCGTGTCCGCGCCGCCGTACCAGAGATCCACCGGAACGGTGATGTGTTCCGGCGCCACCGGCCACGGACCCAGGGCGTTGACGAGGTCTCGCGCGTACCCCCGCGCGCCTTGCGAGAATCCCTCCCGCAAGGATCGCTGGTATGCCTCGCCGAAGTGCTCACTCAGGTACAGCTCGCGGTCGCGCTCCGCGCTCATGCCGATGATGAGCTGCCACAATCCCTCCAGCGTGGCCATCCGCGCGAAGGCCTGCTCGAACCCCGTGGCATCGTGCTGAACAGCACGGACCATCCCCGCCACATCCGGATGGAGGAGCGGCAACATGCGCGGGTGAGCGAGCTCGTCCTGCCCGGACACGAGCGCCACGGCCTTCACGAGGCCATGCCCCGCGAGCGCCAGCGCGAAGGGTGCTCCCTGCGAGAAGCCAACGGCGGTCACGTCCTGCAAGTCATTCGCCGCGATGAGCTCCCGCGTGTCTTCCACCCAGGAGGACAGGGTCTTGTCCGGGTGCGCGTCGCTCGAGCCCAGGCCGGGCCGGTCGATGGCGATGAGCTTCAAGCCGAGGCTCGGGAGGTCGTTCGCGCCAAAGCCAAGCCACCCGCTCATCGCGGCTCCGGTGCAGAACAAGACGGGGAGGCCCTCGACGGAGCCCCACTCGGACCAGGAGAGCGCGCGACCATCACGCAGCCGCATCGTCGCCTGTCGTTCGGGCGGTGTCACACCCTCGTTGATGCCATGAATCATGGTTACATCCCCCCATCACCGGATACACGAAATGGCGTGAGTGTCAGCCCGTGGAGCGTCACACGGGCTGTCGGCGGTTCGCGGTTCGCGGGACTGCCAGGTGAGGCAACTCAGTGCTGGATGCGCGTGCCCAGCACCTGGAGGAAGCCGGCGATCCACTTCGGGTGCGCGGGCCAGGCGGGCGCGGTGACGAGGTTGCCGTCAACCACCGCGTCATCCACCGGCACCTGCACGTAGGTGCCCTTGGCGAGCGTCACCTCGGGGCCGCAGGCAGGGTAGGCCGTGCAGCGCTTGCCCTCGAGCACCCCAGCGGCCGCGAGCACCTGCAGCCCGTGGCAGACGGCGGCGATGGGCTTGTTCGCCTCGGCGAAGTGGCGGACCACCTGGATCACCTTCGGATTGAGCCTCAGGTACTCCGGGGCCCGGCCACCCGGAATCACCAGGCCGTCGTAGTGAGCGGCCTCGACCTCCGCGAAAGTGGCGTTGACGGCGAAGTTGTGGCCCGGCTTCTCGCTGTACGTCTGCGCTCCGTCGAAGTCGTGCACGGCGGTGCGTACCGTGTCGCCAGCCTTCTTGTCCGGGCAGACGGCATGGACGGTGTGCCCCACCGCCTGCAGCGCCTGGAACGGCACCATCACCTCGTAGTCCTCGACATAGTCGCCCACCAGCATCAGCAGCTTCTTGCCCGCCATATGGCTTCCTCCTGGTTGAAGACCCGCAGGGAAATAGCACAGCGGCGGGGTTGTCGAGAGCAAGCGGCGCATCCGTGAGCCGGACAACCCACCGCGAGATGGACCCAAAGGCCGCAGTCCCCGCCGCGTCCGGGCCTGCCTTCCACCGTTCCGAGCCCCACGTCACCCAGCCCCACGGCCCGCGGAGGCGCCTCGACCCGGCCTCGGTGCGCCGCTTCCGACTCACCGTCGTCGAGGGCCCCCTGCCAGGCGCGGTCTGGGAGTCGGGCGCGGATCGCTGCTCCCTCGGCTCGCACCCGCTCAATGACGTGGTGCTCGACGACGAGACGGTGTCGCGCTTCCACTGCGAGGTGCGGATCGGCCAGGACGGGGCGCGGGTGAGAGACCTGGACAGCCTCAACGGGGTGGTGGTGGATGGGGTGCAGGTGCTGGAGGGCTTCCTGCGGGGCGGGAGCGTCCTGAGGCTGGGGCGCGTCACGGTGCGCTTCGACTTCAGCCCCGAGCGCAACCGGCTGCCGCTCTCCGAGTCCACCCGCTTCGGCTCGTTGGTGGGCGCCTCGGCGGCCATGCGCGCGTGCTTCGCGCGGATGGAGCGCGCCGCCGCCGCCGACGTCACCGTGCTGCTGGGAGGGGAGACGGGCACTGGCAAGAGCCAGGCGGCCCAGGCCATCCACCAGGCCAGCGCGCGCCGCGACAAGCCGTTCCTCACCTGGCACTCCGGGTCCTTCCTGATCTTTTCCACAACCACCGCATCCAGCACTCAGCCCACGAGACCCGCGGAAGATGCGCCGAGACGTTGCCGTACCCGCCAGGCGTGCTCGCCCAGACCGCTATCCTCCAGCCGGTGCGCCGCCCACGACACCGCCGCCGGCCACGAGGCCAGGATGGAATACGGCACGACCGAGGGCTTGACGCGGTGGACGACGATCCGGGCGACCAGCGCCAGGGGCGGAGAGTTGATGAGTGCCACAATCCCCATCGACCACTGGCGCATCAGCACTTCCTGCGATCGCAGGAAGGTCCACTGCTGCTCGCGCTGCTCGAAGGTGAGCGATTGGAGCAGGCGGAAGTCCACCAAGGTGACGTGCCGTTCCCCCCGCCTCAGATAGGACAGGATGCGCTGGAACAGCTCGCCTTGTTGCTCATGGGTGATCACTCGCGGGAACGTCACCCGGAGCAGGGGCCAGAGCGAATCGTCCACGAGAATAGAAGTCGGCGAACCCATGTGAGGAGCCCAAGAGGCATCCCCTTCATTCTACCCTCTTATAGCACACGCGCTGAAGAGCCTACGTTCCCACCACGGCGGCAAGCCGCTCGAGCAGGGTGGCCCAGCCCTGCCGCGTCTGTTCCTTCCACTCGGGGCTCAGCATCTGCGTGAGCGTCAGCTCACAGCCCCCCTCCAGCGGCACGATGTCCACCTCGACGACGTCGGAGTCCGCCGAGTACTTCGGGACGGCGAACGTGAAGACCAGGCGGCGGGGGCGCTCGAGCTCCAGGTACTTGCCCACATGCGCCACGTCCTCGCCGTCGCGACGCTCCACAATGGAGAAGCCGCCGCCCACCCGGGCGTCGATCTCCACGCGCACCATCTGGCCCGTGGGGGTCGCGAACAGCCAGCGCCCCGCCCGGGCCGGGTCCAGCCACGCATCGAAGACGCGCTCGGCCGAGGCGCTGAAACGGTGGGTGACGCGGATCTGCGTCTTCGTCGACGTGTTGCTCTGCACCGGGTCCTTCATCACGACCGTCCTCTCTTGAGTTGCGCTGCATCCCCCGAGCCTACGCCATCGTGAGGAGTACCGGCGCTCCGCGTCGCGCGTCACGCGCGGGCGAAGCCGCCCGAGAACACGAAGCGGGGAAACGTCACCCACTGCTCGACGAAGATCCGCGCCAGGACATCGAAGGGGCCACGGAAGGGCACCGGCGCTACCGTCTCGAGACGGTGACCTCGACCCTGGAACGTCATTGCACTCACGATGGCGGCGACACCGGGACGCACCAACCAGAGCAAGCAGAAGGGGGAGGCGACGAGAAGCACAGTGCCGAGCTGGAACAGCTAAACCACCGCTCGCGATTCTCGATCGCGGTAGAGTGGACGAGCGCTTCCTGGCAGTCCTCGGGCGTGGGCTTCTGGTAATGGCGCGCACCCTGTCGGGTGCCGTCTGGTACGCCAGCACCCGGCGCCTGCCTCCACACCGGACGCAGGCGAACACCTCCAGCGCTTTCCGTCCTGCGTCGCAGCCCGGCCCCATCCAATCGCGGCGTCCGCTCCTTCTTCGGTTCCGCCTTCGCCGCTGCCTCAGGCGCTGGGCTCGCCTCCTGTGGCTTCGGCGGCGGAGCATCAGTCGATGCCTCTTCTGCACGGCTCCGGCCGAGTGCAACGGTAGGTCAGCGAGTAGCTGAAGAGCGTGGAGCCCGGGATGGGCTTGCAGCTGAACGAGTCGACGATGGCGCCGTTGAATTGAGGGTCGAGGGAGCACAACGCGTTTGCCAGTGCGTACGGCTCCGGGCACTCGAAACCGAAGCCGCTCGTGGTGCGTGGCCGGGTATCGCACGGACGGAGCACTCCCGAGTCCGATGTTTCCGCGGATGGATCGGCCGCGAGGGCGGCGCTGGATACGAAGGCGGGGATGAAGACGGCCGCAGTAATGACGGACGTGAAGCGCCGACGATGAGAACGAAGCATGTGTGACGCTCCTTGTCTGTGTTTCATCCTCGGCTACGTCGGGAAGCGTCCCGCTGGATTTATCGAGGTATTTTCGCGGCGTCCGCGACTCCCTCGAGTCCTTCTGCCTGCTCCACCTGCTGCTGCAATGGGGCATCATCCAGAGCTCCGTGGACCGCCTCCCCTTGGCAGCATGGGGCGGAAGCGGGGCCTCGTGCCGCGCCATCCTGGCGCCATGCGAAGAACCGTCCTCCTCTCCCTGCTGCTATTGATTGCCCTCCCCGCCTCCGCCGCCGACGACGCCCGCGCCCGCGTGCGGGCCGCCGCCGAGGCCATGGGCGGCGAGGCCCGGCTCCGGGCCCTCTCCAGCCTGCGCGTCCAGGGCATCGGCCACTGGAACCTGTTCGAGCAGTTCGAGCGCCCCGCCGCGCCCTGGCTCGTCATCTACGAGCAGCTCGACGAGTTGCTCGTCCCCGCCCGCCACCGCCTGCGCCAGAAGACGGAGAGCCGGGGCGCCGGGGCGCCGGGAGACCGGGCACCTGGCGGGCGCTGACGATGCTGATGGACGGCGACGTGGTCGCCATGGACGTCGAAGGGAAGCCGCGCCCCGCCGGCGGCGCCCAGCTCCAGGACATGCGCGAGCGGCTCGACTTCGCCCCAGAGCGCGTGCTGCTCACCGCCCTGGACGCCGCGGACTTGCGCGGCGCGCCGGACTCGGTGCTGCAGGACGTGCCGCACCACGTGGTGACGTTCCACCACGGCCGCGCGGCGGTGCGCCTCTATCTCAATGCCCACACGGGGCTGCCCACGCTGGTGGAGGCCGAGGATGCCCACCCGTCCGACATGTTCTGGAGCGTCTGGGGCGACGTACGCACCCGCCTGTTCTTCCAGTCCTGGTCGCTCAAGGCCGGGGGCCTGCGCTACCCGCGCAACTGGGAGTGGCAGCGCAACGACACCACCTACCACTCCTTCAGAGCATAGGACGGAGTGAAGGCCTGTTGAGGGAGGAGGGCAGGAGCCGAGGGGCCGAGGAGGGCCGCTGATGGAGGCCGCCCGAGTTGTGAGCCCGGCCGGTGCAGAGGCCGCGCGATGCAGGACGGATCCAGGCCGGTGGTATCGGACAGGTTGATCGGGTCGTTCATCGCGAACGCATAGGGATTGGTGGTGGCCGCGGTACGGGGGACGAAGAGGGGATCCCGGCTCAGGAACCGGCCCACCACCGGATCGTAGAGGCGCGCGCCGAGCTGTGACAGGCTGAAGGACGCGAGCGTGTCTCCCCCATTCCACTGGGCGCTCGAGTAGAGCAGGGTGCCCGGCTGCGCGAGCCCGGTGGACCACGCCTCGCCAAACGGCTGGTAGTCGATGTCCTGGACGAAGGCTCCCCTGTTGTCGGTGGAGAACCGTGCGCCACGCATCTCTCCGAAGTGGAAGATCCAGTCGTCCGCGGTGCCTCGCCGGCTGGCGACGATGCCACCCGGGCCCGGAATGTTGCGGGTGATGACCGACGTGAGCGTGCCGCCGATCACCTGCTCCTTGCGCTCGATGAGGCCCCCGAACTTCCACTCGTTCCGGGCCTCGGCGGCGGTGACCCGCAGATCGAGCTCCCGCACGGTGCCAAGCGCGCCGTAGCGGAAGAAGGCATCTCCGGACGGCTCGGAGATGGAGCGCACGTCGCCCGACGGGAAGTACTGGAGCCTGCGCACGCCCGTCCGTGTCGGCTGCTCCAACACGTTGCCCAGGCCATCATGGCTCACGTTGCAGGAGGTGCCGCCCAGGCCGTTGTTGCCATACCCGATGCGGCACAGCCGGTCGCGGTCGCCCGTGCGGTAGCTGAGCGTCGCATCGCTGGAGCCCAGCAGATCGTTCTGCGTCAGCACGTTGCCGAGCGCGTCATACGTGTACTGCCAGTTGGAGTGGATGAATTTTCCGGTGGTGCGCAGTGAGGACGAGAGCCTGCCGAGCGCGTCGTAGCCGACGTTGGTCTTGGGGCCCGTGAGGGCGCCATTCGTGATCTCTCGCCGCACCGTTTCGCGGCCCAGGGGATCGTACCCGAGGTAGATGATGCTCCGGGAGCCGTGGATGGAGGAGACGGCCGCCTGGTTCAGCAGCCGGCGTCCCAGGTCGGAGTAGAGCGCCTCGAAGGTGGCCACGCCTCCGTGGTTGGCCTTGCGCACGTGGCCGAACGGATCGATGTCCTCCGCCGTGAAGAGTTGTCTCGCGCCACGCGTATCCGTGTACTGGATTGCGTTGAGGCGGCGGGCGGAGTCGTAGGTGTAGTAGACCCTCTCCGGCTTGTAGGACGCGTCGGGCAGGTAGAACTCGAGCACCCCGAGCGTGCCGTCGGCGTGGCGCTGGGACTTCTCGACGTAGGTGCCGCCCAGCGTGTCGGTGAAGGTCCGCGTGTCCTGACGGCCGAAGGCGTCGTAGCTGTAGAAGACCTCTCCCGTGGGGTGCTGTGCAGGCTGCGGCTGCCGGCAGGCGACACGAGGAAGCCTCCGGCGGCGGGTTCGATTCCTGCCGCTTCCACTGTTTTACCCAGTGCTTACGGGTGGTTAGCAGCTCCGAGGTTTCGGTCAGCATCGAAGGGAGCCCATTCGCGAAGATGCTCGGGCTCCGTGAGCGCCTGCCAAACCCTGGCAGGCGGGTGGGAGAGATCGCGGACGAGAACGAGCGTCCACCTCTCTCCCTCTTTTCGAACCTCAGCACCAGAAGCGGCCCCCGGCGCGTATCGATCACGGCTGCTCATGTCTTTTTCTTTCCTTTCGCTGACTGTCTCACAGCCGCACCAGCAGCTCGCGGAGGATGGCGAAGCCCTGCCGGAAGTCCTCCAGCCGGGCCTGCTCGTTGGGCGCGTGGTAGTACGCCATCTCCCCGAAGCCCGTTATCTGCACGTCGCAGCCCTGGCGCTGCAGGTCGCGCACGAGCGGCAGCGAGCCGGTGAGGGAGAACGGCGTCGGCGCCACGCCGCGCACCTGCTGAATCGCCTCCTTCAGCGCGCGCAGCCCCGGCGAGTCCAGCCGGCAGGCGATGCCCTCCTTACCTCCACCCAGGAAGCGGAACGCCAGCGAGCACGTCTTGCCCGCCTCGGTGCGCGCGCGCGGAAAGCCGGGAGGGACCTCGTCGCGCTGGAGGCGCGCCTCCAGCTCGCGCACGAAGTGCTCCACCTTCTGCTGCACCTGCTTCATGTCGTAGAAGGGCGTCACGCGGATGTCGCCGCGCACGGTGACGTCCGCGGGAATCTTCGTCTCCTTCCTGTTGGGGGCCTCGATGACCGTCGCCTTGAAGCTGGACGAGGAGAGGAAGCCCCACGTCTTCTCGTCCTCGGTGGCGGGGCAGCAGACCGCGCGCAAGAAGCCGCCCAGCTCCAGCGACACGGCCATGGCCAACTCCAGCGCGTTGACGCAGTTCTGCGGCATGCCCGAGTGCCCGCCCACGCCCGTCACCTTCAGCTCCCAGATGGCGTTGCCGCCGGTGCCCAGCGTGGGGCCGAAGTTGGCGCTGTCCAGCCAGTACACCGGCTGCCCGACGAGGTCCTTCAGCCGCCCCTGCTCGGCCACGTAGCCCAGGCCCAGGCCCGGCAGCTCCGTGGACTCCTCGTTGGAGATGAAGACCACCTTCAGCGTGCGGATCGGGCGCGCGTCACGCTCGGCGAGCTGCGCGAGCAAATCCGTAATCACCGCCACGTGGCCGAGACAGTCGGTGACGCCGCGCCCGTAGAGGACGCCGCCGGGCCCCTCCCACAGCGCGAAGGGGTTGCGCTCCCAGCCCTCGCCCTTCTCGTCCGCGGGCACGACGTCGAAGTGCGCGCCCACGAAGCCGAGCGCGCCGTCGCCCGTGCCCTTCACGGTGAGCACCAGGCTGGGCCGGGACTCGTTGCCGGGCCCCGCGAGCGACTCGGCCTGGATGAAGCCGCTCTGGATGTGCGGCGCGAGCACGTCCAGCACCACCTGCGCGGCGAACCGCTCCTCGGGCACCAGCCCCGCGCTGGGGTTGTTCTGCAGCTTCGGCGTCAGGGCGATGAGACGCCGGAGCACATCCAGGAATCGGTCCTCACGAAGGGCAAGCGCTTTCATGGCGGCGCATTGGACCGCACGTCCATGGCGAAGTCACCGGGAACGACAGGAGCATAGGACGGATTGAAGGCCTGTTGAGGGAGGAGGGCAGGTGCCGAGGGGCCGAGGAGCAGAAACGCTCGTACTTCGCCCGCGTATAGGCGGGATGGGGGCCGTGTTGAGGGAGAGGGCTGGAGCCGAGGGGTCGAGGAGGGCTGCTGACGGGTGCCACGAGGGCTGTGCGCCGGGCCGGTGGAGACGCGGTGCAGCCCCATTGGGCACACGCTGGCCCAGGTGGCCCCCCAGGGGGAGGCAGCAGGGGCGTGGGCGTCTTTGGCACCGTGACTGCTCGAGGCTCAACACCACGCGTGCTGGGGTGGCCCCTGCGCTGCAGCCAGCTGAGCAGGCCGCGTGGGCAGTGACAGGTGCTCCAGAATGGCGCGCACTGCGTTGGGTGCCGTCAGGTACGCCAACACCCGGCGCCTGCCTCCACACCGGGGGCAGGTGAAGACATCCAATGCGAACGTCCTGCGCAGCAGCTTCGCCCAGTCCACTCGCGGCATCCGCTCCTTCTTCGGCTCCTTCCTGACCGCTGCCTTAGGTGCCACGCTCGCCCCCTCCTCACCTGCTTGGGGGACCAGAAATGGCCGCAATTTCGAGCCTGGAGCGAAGACGCCGTGGAACCTCGTGAGGTTTGCCCGAGGCGGAGGCACCAGGGATGCCACACGCCGTAAAAGCTCCAGCCCGGTGAATAGCAGGTGCGTGGTGCCGTTCGGCAGCGGGCGCTTCATCCGATAGGCGATGCGGCCGTCCTCCGCTCGTGACAAACGCTCCAGCGCCAACGCTCCGCGTGCTCCATAGCGGACCAGCCGCTCCAGCCCTTGCCTGTCGTTCGCGTGAAGGTGCGTGTTGGCATGCAGGGAGAAGCCCTCCAGGAAGGCGCACCGGGGTTGCTTGCTGGGAGGGGGCCGGACGTCCACCTCCGTCCAGCGCAGCCGCTGCTTTAGCGAGTGCGCCTGGTATGCCTGCAGCGCGTCCTCGGGCCCTTGCGCGGGCAGGGCCCCTCTTTTCTCCAGCAGGCGCAGCACCCGGTGATGCACCACCCTCAGCATCCGCTCCACCTCACCTTGCGTGGGCGGCGGCAACGCCTCGAAGCGCACGCCTCCCTCCCCTGGCACGAAGACTCCGTCCGGTACCAGCGCATGGTAGTGAGGGGTTACCTGCAACGCCGAGCCGAAGAATTGGAGAAAAGAGACGGCCCCGGTCTGCCCACCGCGTACGCCCTGCCGCCGTGCCCTCCGCCGCTGCAGGGCGAACACCGCCCGCAGGAAGAGGGTGAGGACGTCCGAGAGCAGCCTCCTCTCCTTCAGCAGCACCCACCGCACCCGATGCGGAAAGGACAGCGTCCACTGCCGGTAGGGCACGTGATGCAGTACCCGCTCCACCAGGTGCACCGCTGTCACCTGCGCGCGCTTCGCGTTGCATGAGGGACACACCCCTCGACCCTTGCACGAGAAGGCGACGCGCAGTTCGTCCTTGCAACTCTCGCAGCGTACCCGCGCGAAGCCGTGCGCCAGCACGCCGCACTCCAGGTACCGGGCGAAGTCCCGCTCCACGTACCGGGGCAGGCCGCGCCCCACCTCGCTCGCCTCCTCCAGCAGCGTGGCCAGGTTGTCCCTCATCGCCTCGTACAGCACCGTCCCCTCCGGCCGCCTCCGCCGGTACGCCCACCCGTGCTCCCCCACCTGCCCCTCCCCAGCCACACTCTGCTGGAGATGAATAGCCGTCCGAACCGGATCCAGGTGAATGGGTCTACGTGCTGCTGCTGGCGGCCACGGGGCAGCGAGAGGTGGCTCGGGTCGCGCGCGAACTCGAGACCACGGTGATCGGCGCGGCCCGCGCACGCGGGTATCGGGGCGTCGTCACGGTCAACTCGCATGCCCTGACGCAACACCTGTGTGAGGAGCTGGGCTACCGCACCGAGGCGAGCCTGGACGTGCGTGAGTTCGTCCACGCGGGCGCACGCCCTTTCGCCCTGGTGCCCGAGGACGGCGCGGAGCTGCGGCTGCACGTCCTGTGCTGCCATTGAGGGCGTCAGCGTCAACATCGCCCCCCGGAGCCTACTCCCCGTGGCTGGCCGCGCGAACGAAGCGCTCCCTCAGCCACTGATGCGAGGGATCGTGCTGTGCACGGGCATGCCAACCCATCGCGATGTCGAATGGCTGCATGGAGAAGGGCACTGGCATGAGGTCGAGGCCCGATGCGTAGCGTTGGAGAAGCCTGCTGGGGAGCGTGGCGACACAGTCCGTATCGGCGAGGACGAGGGCAACCTGGTTGTAGTTCGGGACGGTGATGGCGACACGGCGCGCCTTGCCATGCCGCGCGAGGACGTCGTCGACCGCGCTATGAAAACCACCCCCCTGGGAAACCATGACATGACTGAGCTGACAGTAGTCCTCGAGTGTGGGCGCCTTCTGGCCTCTGGGATGCCCCTTTCGCTGGGCGAAGCAGAACCCGTCGGTGAGCAGGCGGCGGCTCTTGAGCGCGTCGGGAATCTTGGCTGAAAGCCCGACGTAGAGGTCGATCTCTCCACGTTCCATCCGGTAGGTCAGATTCTCCTCGGCCGACGCGACGAAGCTGAGACGGAGACCGGGTCCACCAAGACCAAGGACTTCCCGGGCCACGCCGAGACCGATGGTCGTGAAGAAGTTGTCGTTGAGCGCGATCGTGAAATGGCGCTGCGCCTCCTGAGGGATGAACTCCACGCGGCTCACGACGGCGCTTTGCAGATCGAGCAGCGCCTGGTGCAAGGCCGGCTGCAACTCGAGCGCCCGCGGTGTGGGGGTCATTCCGCGACCCGCCTCGGAAGGAACGAGCAGGGGATCCTTGAACAACTCGCGCAAGCGGCCGAGCTGGGCGGAGAGTGCCGGCTGACTCACGTTCAACCGGCGGGCCGCACGTGTCACGTTCAGCTCCTCAAGCAACACGTCCAGGGAAATGAGCAAGGGCAGGTCCGCCCGCCGGATATCCATCCCGTCTATACCTCCTATAAACGCGCGCAACTCACGATGGGCGCGGGGAAACCGTATGTATCTCCCACCGGGGTTCGCACCGAACCCACGGCATCCCTACAGGAGAAAACATGCGTTTCCATCGACTTCTTCTCGACAGCGTGGTCGCGGCAGCGGCCCTGTTCTCCAGCGCCATGCCGCTCACCACCGAGGCGGCGCCGCCGGCAACCGGTACCAGCGTGGCCCAGGCACGAGCGCAGGTACCAGGTGTCTACCGCTACCGCGTCGGTGACTTCCAGGTGACCGCGCTGTCCGACGGCACCGTGCCGCAGGACCTGCACGAACTCCTCAGGGGCGCATCACCCGCGGAGGTCGACAAGATGCTCCACCATGCCTTCCTGAGCAATCCTGTCGAGGCGTCCATCACGGCCTTCCTGATCGATACGGGGAGCCGGCTGATCCTGGTCGATACCGGCGCCGGCGGCTTGTTCGGGCCGGGTTATGGCGGCAAGCTCCTCGGCAGCCTCAAGTTGGCGGGCTACGAGCCGGAGCAGATCAACGACATCCTGCTGACGCACATCCACACGGATCACAGTGGCGGCCTCGTCAGCGAAGGCAACCGGGTGTTCCCCAATGCCACGTTGCACGCTGGCAATCCGGACCTGGACTTCTTCCTCAATCCCGCGAACCAGGGCGGCGTCAATGGCTACGACAAGAAGTACTTCGAGGAAGCAGTCAAGACGGTCGGGCCGTACATGAAGGCCGGGCAGGTTCAGGGGTTCACCCGCGAAACCCAGCTCTTCCCCGGCATCAAGGCCATCCCAACGCCCGGCCATACCCCCGGGCACGGCTTCTACCGGGTGGAGAGCAGGGGCGAATCCATCACGTTCATTGGCGACATCGTCCACGTGGCCTCCGTGCAGTTCCCGAACACGGCGATCACGATTGTCTACGACGTCAGCCCCAGGGATGCCGCGGCCCAGCGTGAGAAGCAGTTCGCCGCGGCGGCGGGCAATCGCGCCCTGGTCGCGGCGCCGCACCTGCCCTACCCGGGGATTGGCCACATCCGCGCGGAGGAGCAGGGCTACACGTTCGTCCCGGTGGACTACCGCGATCGCCATCAACCCTGAATGACCGGGCGCGCCCGCTCTACTTCGACACGGTGGACCCAGCGGGGACCAGGATGGACTCGTGGAAGTGTTGCTAGCGTCAGCGCCCGTCCCGCTTGACCAGGCATCTCCGCGGTCAACGCGGGTGACGACGTGTCGCAGCAGGAATCCGACGCCTTACTGGAACCCTGGAAATCCATCACGAGAACGAGAACTGAAACAAATGGAATGGTCCGCATGATCCCCTCGAAGTCTGAATAACCAACACATCGAAGTGACAGTTCCTGAATGGTCCTGCCTTCGAGGCACCCCACCCGCGCTCCTGATTGGATGCGAGTGCAATCAATTGCCAGAAGGGTGCCACGCCGTTTCGCTGGCCTCGTGGAGCATTCCTCACGGTGGAGCTGCTTGTAATTGCTAGGGATGTGAAGGAATTCACACCCACCAGGTGGGAGGGTCAGTCACTCCCCGAGGAGTCAATCTCTACCCGGACGCGAGGGCAAGGGATGAATGGCGACGCGGAGAAGAGCAGGCATCGAAGAACCCGGCACGAGGGAGCACCAGGAAAAAGGGCTCTTCTGTAGGTCCCGTGGGTTTCCCTCGGCGGTTGGATCTACTGGCCAGCGCGGGACACGCCCAGGCGCAGGCGGTGATGCGCGAGATGCTGGAGACGCGCGCGGCGCACGAGGACCCGCAGGCCTACGAGCTGCTCCTGCAGCGGCTGGGGCTGGTGGAGCGGCCGGAGAAGGAGTCACTGGAGTACCTGGTGCGCAAGTACGAGAGCGCGCGGAGCGAGAAACAGGAGCACCTGCGCAACGCGAGCGCCTACGCGCTGGGGGCGGCGGCGGGGAGGGGAGGACGCGGAGTCGGCCCGCTACAACCGGCTGCTGCTGGACGGACTGGGGGCGGCGGGCTCGGTGGAGGAGCGGGACGACCCGGCGCTGCGGACCCACATCCTGGAGCTGCTGGCCCGCGCGACCCGTCCAGGCCGGGTGCCCTGACGTTCCCACTGGAGACGAGTCGGGGACGGCACACGCCTTTCGAGCAATCGCGAGTGAATCCGGTCTCTTCGAGTCCACGGGCCTGTTCCCGCCATTCCCGCCTGTCGCCTGGAGTCCCCTCCCGTTTTGGAGACATTCTGGAGACAGAACCAGGGGCGCACGGGTGGGAGTACCGGTGGAGGCCGCCGGAGGGGACATGTTCGGGATCGAGCGAATCACGCGTGCTAGCTTCCGCGGCCATGCATACCTCTCTCCGGCTCTCTTCTCTCCTCCTCGCCTCCTCCGTCGCTGTCGGCTGCCTCGGCGCCGAGACGGACACTGACACCCTCGACACCCTCCAGACCACCGCGCAACAGGCCACGGATCCCGCGTTCCGCGTCTACAACATCGTCGAGGCCGTGCTCCCGGCCGCCAACTACGACGGTGTCGCCGGCGACGAGTGCATCGCCCTCCTGAACCCCGAGCACCGCCTCCGCAAGATCATCCTCGTCGAGACCGCCGGCGCCGGCGGCTCCTGCGCGCTCAACGCCTACACCGCCGGTACCGCCTTCAGCTTCACCTGGGGCGACACCTCCGTCTACCAGGACACGTCCGGCATCACCGCCATCCGCGCCGCGCTCTCCGACAATGACGGCGCCGTTCACCGCCTCATCGGCTCGATCACCTCCGAGGCCGCCACCCTCGCCAACCTGCAGTCCTTCCTCACGCTGAGCGACGCCCAGCAGGCCAGCCAGCTCGTCACCTTCACCGCCAACCGCGTCCACTCCATCTACGACTTCGAGGGCCAGGAAGAAGTGCTCGCCGAGGCCGCCTACCAGGCCGTCCGCGTCGACCAGCCCTGCGAGAACCCCGGTTCGCCCCGCCTCGACGCCCGCGTCCACAACGGCTTCGTCTACGGCTACACCGCCAGCAACAGCGGCAGCTGCCACAGCGGCTGGTTCTCCATGCTCCACATCTACAACCGTGACTGGCGCCTCGTCGCCAGGCAGGACTACTCGGAGTAGCTCGTCGCGCCGCCGGTGCCCTGCTCGCGGCGCCGCCGGCGCCATCGGTTGCCTGGCCCGCGATCAAGGAGCTGGCAGGCAACCGCAGCCTCCGCACCACCATGCGGTAAATGCACCTGGGGTAGGGGGAGAAGGAGCCCAAGAACACCAAGGCCGGAAACCCCTGATTGCTCAGCGGCTTCCGGCCTCGGCTTTTGTGTCCCCGACGGGATTCGAACCCGTGGAGGAGGGGGGCCCTACGCCCCTACGGCTCCTCCCATCATCCAGTCGGTCCGATTCCGGGCCGATCTCCCCCATCCAAGCTGCGCGGTAACAGTCGCGGAGTCATGTACTTGTCAAAACGTGACCGCATCCTCGACAGAGCCAGGGGCCTCCGTGCGGTGCTCGTGCAACGCTGGGCTCTCGCATGAACAACTCCTCTCAGCTTTCGACCGGCAATGCGTCCCAATTCACGCTCGACAACACCCACATGGCGGCGACGCGGACCCTGCTCGCGCTGTTGCGGACAGGAGCGGCAATTTCGGGCGGTGGCGCGCTCGTCACCGAGCTGCTCGTCAAGGGGTGGCCACGCTGGGTGGTGGTCATGCTCTCCTCCGCCTTCGTCATCCTGGGTTACGCGCTGATGTGGTCGGCATTGAAGACGGGCCGGAAGCTGCGCGTGCGGCTCGATCGCGAGCAGGTCGGAGAGGCGTTTCTCTTCCCGCTCCGAGAGGTCACGGTCTGGACGGTGATCCTGCAGATTCTGATTGCGACGGTGCTGGTGCTCTACATCCTCCGCTGACGAGGCAATCCCGCGGGCACCACGCCCCCTGGCGCGGCTCGGGGCCGGGGAAGGTGTCAAAGGACTCGTTCCGGGCGGGACTCGAATCCTCTGACCCCTGCCGCTGGCGCGGGTCCTTCTGACGGCGCGCTCAGTCGAAGCAGAACCCCTTCGTCGCCACCACCTCATCATCGCGCACCCACACAGTGCAGGCGTACTTCCCGGGATGCTCGCGCTGCCGCATCGGTCGCTGTAGGCACCACCCACGTCCTGGGGGCTGGCGCGGAACGAGGGATCCGCGCAGTCCACCTGGTACTGGGTCTTGCAGGATTCGCAGTTGCCAGCGCCCCAGTCGCAGGTCTTGTTGATGCAGCACGTCAGCGCGTTACTGGGGCCCTTGAGCTGGTTCAGGGTCATCGACATGCCGTGATTCGAGGGCATCAGGGGCAACTCCCCGGCGGCTGTACTGAGCTCGATGCCGGCGAGGAGGAGGCACCAGCTTCAGATGCGGCAGCTCGGGCCATGTGCCGGAAGCGTCAGCGCGCCCGGAGGCTGGAATGGGCGGGGTTGCTCCGCAAGACGTTCGCAGTGGAAGTCTTCTGCTGCCCGAGGTGCGGAGGAAGGCGGCGGGTGCTGGGGTACCTCACCCAGGGCAGCGTCATCCGGCGCATTCTTCGCCACCTGCACCTGGGCTTGCCCCGGTTACGTGGGGCAGGCTCAGTCAGGTTCCATCGCGGCCAGCGCTCGACGGCACCGCGGCGCCCGGGGCAGAGTCATAGGAGGGGAACTCCATGAACCAGGCTCTGGTGCTTACCGCGGTGATGGCTCTCTCAACGTCGTGCGTCTCCACGCCGGATGGTGCGGCCACGCCGGCGGCTCAATCCCGACCTGGAGGCCCCGGCGTTCTGGAGCCGTCACCGGGCCGCTGTGGAGAGCTGGTCGCGCGCCCCGTGTCGCTCCCGTACGGCGAGCTCTTCTCGACCAGCGAGGTGCTGTTCTCCGTCGGCTCCGGGAGCCCCCCCGACTACCGCCCGCGCGTGGCGGTCGTCGACGCGGAGACGCTCGAATCCAGGCCGCTCGATCCCAACGGCGGCCCGGCGCTCGTCGTCGGCTACAACCACTACTCCATCAACTGGTTCCCGATCGGCCGCAGGCTCGTCGGGAGCTATTCGCTCGGGTTCGCGGTCGTGGACCCCGATCGCTTGTCGTGGACGCGCGTCGACCTGCCCGAAGGGCTCACGATGCGGCCCAACGTCATCACCGACCACGAGTGGGTGTCTCCGTCCCACCGCTTCGACGCGCAGCGGGGCACCTTCAAGCCGTCGCCTCCCGCGCTGCAGCGGCTCGGCGGCCATTGGCTACCGTTTGGGCGCTCGGTCGTCGCGATCGATCCCATTTCGCGCACGGGCGCGGAGGTGTCGCTCCTGAGCGGAAAGGAAACGCCCATCTCGTTCGACGGCTTTCCGGCGCTCGTAGGACACGTGCTCGTCTGGAAGCTGACGGCGAAGCCAGCTCCTCGTCGTCGGGCAGACGCCGCCGCCGGCACAGGTGAAGGCCTCGGTCTACGACCTGGAGGCGCGACGCTGGCTGCCGATCGCCGACGAGCAGCTCGCGATCCTCGAGCCGGATCGCTTGACGTACTTCACCGTGGAAGGTGCTCCCGGCGCCTGGATCGATCAGCCCGAAGGACCTCAACGCCCGAAGGTGCTGTACCAACTCGACCCGAAGACGCTCACGTTCGCGAGCCACCCGCTGCCCGCCGGGATCTCCGTGGAGGCCGCGCCGAACGGCGTCTTCGTCTTTGACGCGACGTCGCTGCGCCTGTTCTTCCCCGGCCACGGCGAGGCGTGCCGCTGGTCCACCGCTGGCATCCCGAAGAACCGGCTTAGCGGACCGACATGGCGGTCACCCGGGCTCCAGGAGACGAACACGCTCGACGCGGAAGGCGGGCTGAACCCGTTCGGCATCGTCCAGCGGGTCGGCAAGCGCCTCCTGGTGACCTCGGATCAGGCGGACGATGGGAATCCGCCGTGCCCGCCCGGCGCCTCATGCCTCCCGCACGACGAACGCAAGGTCCGCCACAACCCCTACTCCGGGATCATCGAGTTCCGCTGAGCGGACTGGTGGAGAACACCCACGTGCCGCCCGCCTACCTGTCGGGCTGGCCCGACCAGGGCAGGATCTCCACGTATCCGTCGGTTCCATGCACGCGGATGCGCTGCCCATCCTTGATCAACCGGGTCGCGTTCTCCACGCCGACGACCGCCGGCAAGCCGTATTCCCGGGCGATCACCGCGCCATGGGTCATCAGCCCACCCACCTCGGTCACCAGGCCCTTGATGGACACGAACAAGGGCGTCCAGCTCGGGTCCGTGAAGGCGGTGACCAGGATATCCCCCGCTTCCAGATCGGCATCGGCCATGTCCAAGAGGACGCGGGCCCGTCCCTCGACGACGCCCGCGGAGACCGGCGAGACCGACGAGGGCGTCCGGCGGGGAGATCGGCTCGCTTGTACGCACCTGCGACGATTTCCCCATCGGACGTGAGGACCCGCGGTGGCGTCAGCTTCCGGTGGCGCTCGTGCTCGGCCTTCCGCTGGCTGACGATCTGGTCGTCCAGCTTGTGCGTGCGCACGACTTCGCGCAGCTCCTGGAACGTGAGGTAGTAGATGTCTTCTTGCTCATGGAGCACGTTGGCCCGCACGAGCCGCTCGGCTTCTTCAGCAGGGCCTGCTTGTAGAGGAAGTAGCGGTTGACGATGCCGTACTTCGGATACTCACGGTAGCCGATGAAGTTCCGGAGCCGGCTGATCATCCGTTGCGTTTCCCCGGCCTTCTGCTCCCCATCCGGCAATTGCTTCAATCGTTCCAGCAGCTCCTGTTCCTTCTTCGAGGCCTCCTGCCGCCCCTGCTCGAACTTCCGGCTGCCGGCCCCGGGCTCGAAGTTCTTGATGTTGCTGAGGATCAAGGGAACCAGGGTCGTGGGTGCTTTCGCGCCAACGCGTCCTCGTCACGTCGATTTCCCCGACGCATCGCATGCCGTACTTGTCGAGATACGCGCGGATGGCGTCGTGGGCTTCCGGTCCACCCTCCAACGGGAGCAGGCCCTCCAAGAAGCCCTCATCCTTCGCATGTTGGAGGTAAGCGACCACCTCCGGATGCGGCCGGATCACGTCCGCGACGTCCAGGAGCGCCAGCCCCATTTCCGAGGTGACGTTGTTCGGCACGGACTGCGAGAGCGTGTCCGCGGCGTTCTTCTCGCCCAACCACGCCATCATCTGCTCGTTGATCCAAGTCGCAGCGTTCATGCCGGCCATGATCACGCCGAAGCTCCGCGGCTCGAGTCAAGCTCTTCTTCAAGTGCTGGACGTCTTCCAGGATGAAATCCAGTAGATCCGTTCCGGATTTCGTCTGGATGTCCCGCTTCAGCGCTTCGATCGACGCCTGGCTGCGCGCGATCAAATCCGCGACGATCGCCGGATCGTCGTCGATTGGCGGCTGGGAGCCCGCGGGCGACATACCTGGCTTGCCTTGAGCGGGACCCGGTGCGGTCGGATCCGCGGGCGACGGTTCGATGAAATCGCCCCGCTCGATGAGGGTCGTCAGGGCGTCCTTGATGAGCGGATCGGATCGGCCCAGGACATCCAAGAGGACGTCCCGGCTGGCCGGTGAAGCCAGCTCCTTCGTGAGATCGACGAACAACCTGCCACCCGCCGCATACATGGGGCGAGCCGCGGTCAACTGGAACAAGGACAGCCCCAAGGGCTTCATGGGGTCGGTCATCATCTGCTGATGGCCGACGGAGACGAAGACGTGGTTGCCTTGATCACCCGCTTCCGGGATGGGGTACAGGGTCGTGATGGGCCGGCTCTGGACGATGTGGAACGCGTCGTCGACCAGGCACCATTCGATGTCCTGGGGCTGACCGAAATGCCCTTCGATCCGCCGGCCCAGGCGCTCGAGCCGCACGATCTGCGCATCCGTCAGCACGGGGCTGTTCTGCCGCTCGGGCTCGATCGCCCGTTCCTGCGTACCGCCATCCGCCAAGGCCCAGTCGCCAGCTTCTTGGTGGCGATCGTCTTCTCGATGACCTGGCCGTCCCGCACCTTGTAGCCATCGGCGTTCACCAGGCCGGAGACCAGGGCCTCGCCGAGGCCGAAGCCAGCCTCGATCGATGACACCTTCCGGTTCGATGTCACGGGATCGGCCGTGAACAAGATTCCGGCCGCCTGCGGGACGACCATCTTCTGCACCACCACCGCCATGTGGACCTTGCGGTGGTCGAAGCCGTGTTCGAAGGCGGTAGGTGACCGCCCGCTCGGTGAAGAGCGACGCCCAGCACCGGCTGACGTGCGTCAGGATCGCCGGCTTCCCGATGACGTTCAGGTACGTGTCCTGCTGGCCCGCGAAGGAAGCCGTCGGCAAATCCTCCGCCGTCGCGCTGGACCGCACGGCGTAGGCATCTTGCTCGCCGAGCCTGGAGAGGAAGCGGGTGATCGCTTCCTGAACGTCTTCAGGGATGGCGATCCCTTCGATGATCGCGCGGATCTCCGCGCTGAGCTCCCGGATTCCATCCCGGTCTTCCGCCTTCAGCACGCGACAACCGATCGAGCCATTCGCCCATCGTCGGCGCTTCTCCCAGGATCCGCTTGAAGGCTTCGGTCGAAACGCAGAAGCCATCCGGCACGCGGATCCCTTCGAGCCTGGAAAGCTCCCCCAGGCTCGCGCCTTTCCCCCCGACCACCATGATTCGGGTTCGGTCGACCTCCTGGAAACCAAGCACGTAAGCACGCATCCCTTCACCTCCCTCATCGAAGGGCGCCACTATAGGTCTTCGTGCCGCGGGAGGGCGGCGTGCCCTCCATCGTGGTGCTGACCACCTCCAAGGCCGAGGAGGACGTCCTGCGCAGCTACAACCTGGGGGCGAACTGCTTCATCACCAAGCCGGTGACCTTCGAGGGGCTCGTCGAGGTCGTGAAGGTGCTCGACAGGCATTGGCTCCAGATCGTCGAATTGCCCCCGTGCCCAGCCCCCACGAGACTTGAGGGGTATGCAAGGTCAGCCGCCAGCCTTGGCGGCGGGGGAGGGCTATCTCGCACGGCACTGGGGGGGACGGGAGGCGCGGCCAAGCGGCGGGGGCGCGCGCCACATCCCTAGCTTTCCCTTGATGCTGTCCGGCCCGGCGCAGCCCGCGCCGCGATCTCCTCCGCGAGGTGGCGATGGACACGGTGGACTCCCTGCTCACGGCCGTACGCGAGGCGCTCGCCCGGGAGCCACGCCTCGATTTGCGGCGCTACCCCATCCGGCTGTGGTGGGAGTGGAATGACCTCGGCATGGCGGGGGAGGTCCCCGACGTGGCGTCCAAGAAGCTCGCTCTGGAGCGGGCGGCCGCGGTGCCAGGCGTGGACCACATCATCGACGAGCTCCACGTCATCCCCGACCGCCGCCTGCCGGACGATCAGGTGTGCGAGCACGTCTGCCGCGACCTCTCGGCTGAGTCCGCCCTGCAGCCCTTCACCCTGCGGACCCGCGTGGGAGAAGAGGTGCGGACCTGGCGTGATGCTGGCCCGGACGCCCGCGGCGCCATCGAGGTCCGGGTGGAGGACGGGGTGGTCACCCTCGATGGGGACGTGACGGGGCTTGGCCACAAGCGCCTGGCGGGCGTGCTCGCATGGTGGGTGCCGGGCGTGCGCGACGTCGTGAACGGGCTGGGGGTCAGCCCCCACGAGCAGGACAACGACGGGGAGATGGCGGATGGCGTGCGGCTCGCCCTGGAGAAGGACCCTCTGGTGAGCACCGAGAGCGTCTCCATCTCTTCCCGGAGCGGCGTGGTCACCCTGGCCGGCGCGGTGAACAGCGAGGACGCGCGCGAGGCCGCCGAGCGCGATGCCTGGTGCGTGTGGGGCGTCGACCGGGTGGAGAACCAGCTTGTGATCAGCGGTTGAGGGCCCCTCCGTCCAGAGGAGCCCCTCCCGCTGACGAGACGGAGCGAGCGCCGTCACTCCACATGCACCTCGGCATCCTCCTCGATGTAGGCCACGTCGGGCTCGCAACGCAGGGCGGCCACCGTGTTGGCCGGGAGCCGGGCGGCGAAGCCCTTGATGGCCGAGCTATAGCGGTAGGTGGCCGTGAAGCCATGGCGCTGCTCGAGCTCCGTTGCACGCGCGATGCCTTGGGCCTCTGCCGATGCCACAGGGGATCCCTCCTCGAGGGTGGCGAGTTCTCTATCGAGCGGTCAATCGGTTCCGACGCCACGCCGAACTCGTGAGTAATTTGGCGCGTCCTTCACTTCCTCGCGCAGGTAGTCCCGCTCCTGCTCCAGCCGCTCGCGCAGCCGCGCCAGCTCCTCGAAGGCCCGCGCGTTGGCGAGGGCCACCGCCGCATGGTCCGCGAAGGTGCGCAGCCAGGAGAACTCCCGCTCGCCCAGCTCCTGGCGCCAGAACACGGCCAGCACGCCCAGCACCTCGCCCCGGAAGACGAGCGGCTGGCCGGCGAAGCCGCGGATGCCCTCGCGCTCGGCCCAGGCCGGGTCGGCGAGCCACTCCGAGCCCCCGCTCAATCTCCGCAGCAGCACGCCCTGGCCGGTGACGGCGATGTGCCCCACCTTCCGCACGCCGAGGGGGAAGCGCCGGAAGCGGCCCTCGAGGCGCGTCCATGGTGCTCCCCCGTCCCGGGATGCGCCCGCGCTGGCCACCAGGTGCAGGCAGCGCGAAGTCTCCGGGCACTCGGCGCGCATGGGGCAGGATGCACAGACGTCGCCGGGCCCCACCAACCATAGGCGCGCGAGGGCGCAGTCCGGTTGAGCCGTCAGCCCCCGCACCACGGTGCCGAGCACCTCGTCCACCGAGTGCATCTGGGCCACCGCCAGCGCGATGGACTGGAGCGCGTCCGAGAGCATGGGCCTCCTCCTGCACGAGAGCTCGTGGTGTCGCAACGAAAACCCGTGGACCACGAGGTCTCGTGGTCTCCCTGGAGCCAGCCAGGTGGATAACGGGTTGATCTGACAGGGGGTCGTACCCCGGGGGCGTCGGCATGGGAGCTGCTATCCGGGAACATCCATGTCCCGAATCGACACGCGATCCCCGAACCCTCCTTCAGCCCCGACCATCCTCCGCCCGCCCTTCACCGAGGAGACGGCGCGGGCGAAGGTGAAGGCGGCCGAGAACGCTTGGAACACGCGCGACCCGGAGCGCCAGGAGTCCGATCGCCGCTACCGCTGAACGCAGCGCCTTCATGCCGCCTATTCTCCAGTAGCAACGCCATTCCTGGGGGCCTGGGGCGCTCGGCTCGCGCGCCTCGGGCCCTCCTCGACGTGGGCTCATCGCTCCCGTCGTCCTCGTGCTCCGGGCTTTCCGGAGGCGGGCTCCGGCCGCTCGCGCAGGAGCAGCCCGCGCAGACTCTCCTTGAAGAGCGCGTCCCCCTTGGGGTGCGTGGCATAGAGCTCCAGCAGGGGAACCGCGGTGCGAGCCAGCACGCGGGCCGCCAGCACGGGGTCCCCCGTCCTCAACAGTCCGGCCCGTTCCGCCGCGCCGAGGACGGCGAGCACCGCCTGCACGAACGCCCCATGCTGCGCCGCCAACCCACCGAGAGGCTGCGACTGCACCTGGTACGAGACGCGCAACGCGTGCGGGTGCGCCCGGTGGAGCGCCAGGTACACGTCGAGCAGCGCGTCCACCGCCTCCTCCGGCGCCCGGGGCTCCTTCTCCAACTCGGCCATGCGCGCGATGCCCTCGTCGAGCACCGGCCCGACGATGGCCTCCACCAGTGACTCCTTGGTGGCGAAGTGGCTGTAGAGCGTGCCGCGGGCCAGGTCCGCCTCGGCGCCAATCTCGTCCAGGCGCACCCGCTCGATGCCCCGCTCGGCGAAACGCGCCGCCGCCACGGAGATGATCCGCTCCTTGTCCCGCGCCCTGCGCCGGGCCACCCGCTCCGAAACCTGGCTCATCTCCACTCAAGGTTGACATCCGGACGCGAAGAGTCAATCTTGAACTCGTGAGTTCAATTTCGACATCCGAAGTCCAAAATGACGCCACCCACCCGGCGCGGCCGACGTTCGCGGCGCTTGCGGTCGTCTACGTGACGGTGTTCCTGGACCTGGTGGGGTTCGGCATCATCCTTCCTCAGCTGCCCTTCTTCGCGGAGCGCTTCGGGGCCACGGGCGTGTGGGTCGGGGCGCTGATGACGAGCTACTCGGCGGCGCAGCTGGTGGGGGCGCCGGTGCTGGGCCGGTTGTCGGACCGGTTCGGCCGCCGGCCGGCCATGCTGTCGAGCCTGGTGGGCTCGGTGGGCTCGCTGGTGCTGACGGGGTTGGCCACGAGCCTGCCGGTGCTGCTGGTGGGGCGCTCGTTGGCGGGGCTGTTTGGCGGCAGCATCTCGGTGGCTCAGGCGTACGTGGCGGACACCACCCGGCCCGAGGAGCGCTCCAAGTACATGGGCCTGCTCGGGGCCTCCATCGGTCTGGGCTTCGTGTTCGGCCCGGCGATGGGGGCGGGGCTGTCGCGGTTCGGCTTCGGCGCGGCGGCGCTCACGGCGGCGGGGCTCGGCGCGGTGAACCTGGTGGTGGCGGCCTTCAAGCTGCCCGAGTCCCATCCCCCCGGGGCGCGCGGGCAGGGGCGGGCGCGGATGGACCTGGCGGCGCTGCGCTCGGCCCTCGCGCACCCGAGGCTCGGCCGGGTGTTGGCCGCCACCTTCCTGTCTACGTTCGCCTTCGTGGCGATGGAGTCCACCTTCGCCCTGCTGGGCGAGCGTCGCTTCCACCTGGGCGCGGGCGGCCTGGGCGGCATCTTCACCTTCGTGGGCGTGGTGATGGTGGTGGTGCAGGGCGGGATGGTGGGCCGGCTGTCGAAGCGCTTCGGCGAGGTCTCTCTGGCGGTGGCCGGAGGCATCGTCTCGGCGGCCATGCTGGCGGCGCTGCCGTACGCCCCCTCGCTCGGGGCGACCGTGGGAGTGCTCGGGGTGCTCGCCGCGTCGCAAGGCCTGCTCAACCCGTTGCTCAGCACGTTGCTGTCGCGTCTGGCATCCCGGGAGGAGCAGGGCGGGACGCTCGGGCTGGGCCAGTCCTTCTCGGCGGCGGCGCGAGGGCTGGGGCCCATCACCGCGGGCGTCCTCTTCGACCTGGGCGAGTCCCTGCCCTACGTGGCCGCCGGCGCGGTGATGTTGTCCGCGGCCCTGCTGCTGCCCGCTCTGTCCCGCCCGTCCGAGCCCCACCCCGGTTGAGCTGAATCCCCACCTGGAGTCCCCACGTGCTTCCTCAGGGTTTTCTCGGCACTCGTGCCGATGTGTTGATGGATGTCGTCATCGTCTCGCTCGTCATCATCCTCCCCGTGCTCGCCGTCTCGTGGCGGCTGGCGCTCACCCGGCGATGGGCCACGCACCGGACGGTGCAGGTGGCGCTGGGCTCGGGACTGGGCGTCGTGGTGCTGCTCTTCGAGGTGGACCTGCGCCTGTCGGGCGGCATCTTCACGCTCACGCGCCAGAGCCGCTACGCGGGCACGGCGCTGTTGAACATGTCCATCTGGGGCCACACGGTGCTGGCCATCGGCACGGCCGTGCTCTGGGGGTGGATGCTGGTGGCGGCGTTGCGCGGCTTCGGCCGGGAGCCTCGGCCGGGCCCCTACAGTGCCCGGCACCGCTTGCTCGGCCGCATCGGCATGCTGGCCATGGCGCTCACGGGCATCACCGGCGTCGAGCTGTACGTGCTCGGCTTCGCGATGTGACCCATGCGTTGACGCGGACTCTGGCCATCGGCGACCGCGTACCCCTGCTGCCCCCACCCCAGGCACCAGCCAGGGGGCCAGCGCAGCAGGAGCAGTGGGAGTGACGCACGGCTGAGGGATGCGCTCTCTGGCGGAGCCCAAGGCGACCGGTCGCCTGCGCAGGGGAGGGTGTGCCTGGAGCGCGACGGGCGGGCCTCCTCGGGGCCCTCCTGCACCGTCCAATGCGTGTCCGCCCGAGGTCGCACGGTTTCTTTCGCTGGCGCACTGCTTCAGCGGCCCTCCATGCAACTCCAGCCAGCCCGACCTCGCTCGCCTCCGCTAGTGAGTCCGGCGATCCGCTCATTGACCGCGCCCTCGCCATGTTTAGGTTGGTGCTCGCCCATGAATACTCCCGCACATCACCCGTTCCGTTCGGAGAAAGCCAAACAGCGCTACCTCGACCGGTACGCCCTGCGCGCCGCCGCATGGCCGGTGCCTTCCACCGAGCGCATCGTCGAGACGTCGTTTGGCCGAACGTTCGTCCGCGTGAGCGGGCCCGAAGGCGCGCCGCCGCTGCTTCTCCTGCCCGGCATCGGCTCGCCCGGGCTCTCGTTGTCGATGAGCGCGAAGGCGCTCTCGGCGGGCCGCACCACGTACTTCATCGACAACATCCATGACAACGGCCGCAGCGTGGAGACATCGCCGGTGAAGAGCGCGGACGACTTCACGCGCTGGCTCGACGAGCTGCGGAACGGCCTCGGCCTCGACGGGAAGGTGGACCTCCTGGGGCTATCGTACGGGGGATGGATCTTCTCTCACTACGCGCTGCGCTTCCCCGAGCGGGTCCGCAAGCTGGTGCTCCTCGCGCCGGCGGGCACGGTGGCGCCGATCCCCTGGGGCTTCATCTGGCGCGGCCTCCTGTGCGCCATCCCGGCGCGGTTCTTCATGGCCAATTTCATGAACTGGATCCGCGTGACGGACGGCGTGAGCGAAGAGGCCAAGGCGCGCCTCGATGAAATGGCGGACGACTCCTGGCTCGCGCACCGCTCCTTCAAGCCGCGCCGCATGGTCCCGCCGCTGCCGCTCGAAGACGACCAGTGGAAGAGCCTCCGCGTGCCGACGCTGCTCCTCGCCGGAGATCGCGAGGTGATCTTCCCCGCCGCCGAGAGCCTCGCGCGCGTGGCGGCGCTGTCGCCTCACGTCAAAACCGAGCTCATGGCCGGCACCGGGCACGACTTCTTCGTCGTGCGAGCCGACGAGGTCAATCGCCGCGTCCTCGCGTTTCTCGAGTGAGCTCCTCCAGTGTTGATGGTCACCAGGAAGCGCTGATTCCTGGTCATGGGTCGCCGGGAGTTGCCTGACTTCAAGACCACTCCCTGAGGTGGGTTCGGCCGAGAAGTTGAGGGGGAGAGCGTGCTGGTGGAGTCCTCGGCCGCGCGCGTCCTGAAAAGACGGAAGGCCCACCAGTAGCGGCTGGAGGGCCCTCCTTGGAGGCGCGCCCTGGTGTGCGAGAGGGGCGAGCCGGTGAACACTACGGCAAGCAGCCGACTCCGCGGTCGTAGGTGTGTTTCTGACAGGACACCCCGATATCCGTCGTGTCCGAGGGACAATCGGGGCTGCACACGCAGCAACCCACACTGTGGAAGCCCGGCTTGCACTTGGGATACACAATCAAGCCATTCTTCTCGCAGTTGCCCCCGCCGTGGTCGCCCTCACACCGCGAGATACCCTTTTGAATGAACAGGTGCCAAACGACTCGTTCCGCTCGGGGCGGCTCTGGATTGGAGCTCAGTTGACGACGACTTCGACCGTCCACTCGCCCTGGTCCCAGGTGGTGACGCCCTGAGGACTGTCGGGGCGGTGCAGGTAGTCACCCTTCCATGACCGGAGTTGAATGTTGCCGTTGGCCAGGTCGAAATGTCAGTAGCTCGGACTGTTGGAGCCTCGCTGGGCTGGATCGGAGGCTTACGGCGAGTGCTATTACCGCCCGCTATCCATCTATGCGTACGGCGCGGGCCGGCTCCCGAGCTCACAGGTGCCAGCCCGCGTGGGTGTATCAACCCCGTGCGACGGATGTCTCGTTACGGGCTGCAGCAGAGCAGCGCGTGGGGCGTGCCGCTGGAGGTGCTGCGGGAGAGGCCCGCGGCGTAGCGGCCAGGACCGCACTCGCCCTTCCAGCTGCCAACGTCCCAGTCGCCCGAGGTGGAGGACTCGCGCGCATCCCCGCCGTCGAAGACGAGGGCGGCGCAGGAGTTGCGGGCCACGGTGCCGGGGCAGCAGAGGATCGAGGTGATGCTGTGGCTGGTGTCCTGGGCCACACCGGCGACGAACTCGTTCGTGCCGCACTCCGCCTTGTAGTACCAGGGGTCCCAGTCGCCGTTGGCGGGGGTGCCGGAGAAGTCCCGGGCGTAGCAGCTGTTGTGCGGGAAGCGCGAGTCACCGCTGGCGCTGCACAACGCGGTGCGGGTATTCCGCGAGGTGGGGTTGAGGGACAGGCCGGTAACCCTCTCACCGCTGGCACACTCGGACTTGTAGTTGGAGAAGGCCCAGTCGCCGGTGGAGGTGGTGCGGCGCGCATCCCCAAACTCGAAGTTCACCGGAACGTAGACCTCCGACGGGACCGCGTAGCGGGTGCAGGTGGCCTGCTCCTGGTCGAGGTTGTCTCCGTGGCGCACGTTGAGCTGGGTGACCACGCTCTGCGAGGGACAGACATCCGAGAAGGGATTGCCGGAGTAGGAGTACCCCACCTCGGCGACAGAGGCCTGCACCTGGCCGCTGGTCCTCCAGGCGTTGGGGGCGGCGCAGTGGACGCCCAGCGAATCGACATACCAGCCGTAGTGGCCCGGGAAGCCCACGATGGCCATTCCATCCGGGCACTGGCTGCTGAAGGGGTTGCCCCAGGCGCCCCCCGCGGCCGCAATGGAGACCGAGGCGCCGAGGGTGCCATCGGCGTTCAGGGCCCGGCACACCAGCCCGAGGCTGGTGATGTAGGTGTTGACGGTGCCGTGGAGGCCCACGGCGACGTGGTTGGCCGGGCACGCTACGGTCGCGGGCGTTCCGCCGTATTCACCACGGGCCGGGAGCGCATAGGTCTCGGAGCCAAGGACGAGCTCGGCCCGCGTCTGGCCCAGCTCCGTGGGAGCCTTCGGGTCGAGCCCCTTGGCCTCGGGGCTGTTCGGCTCCTCCATTCCGCAGGCGGGCAGGACGGCGAGGCTGGCGGCGAACATCAGCTTCTTCCAACGGGGGGTGTGCATCATGGTGGGCATTCCGGGTTCGGGGAGTCTTCAGTGAACTCGGGGTATCCTTGAGCACGCGCCGTGCCAGCACGCCCATGGGGGGCTCTTCAGAGGAGAACCCCCTCGGGGAAGGGTCTGGGAGGGGGTGGAGCGGCTGTCGGCGACATGTCGCCGACAATCGCGAAACGTCGCGGCCCCCGGGGGCTAGGGCCCCAGCGAGGGTGTCAGAGAATTCGAGTGACGCGACCCGGCACGACACGCGGCGGAAAAGAGAAGAGCGGAAAGCTGACCGAGAACTCCCCTCGCATCCACCGTGCTGCCGCCTCTCGGAATGCCGCGACGAAGGCCCGGTACTGCTCACGCAACTCCTTCAATGCCTGGCGCGTCGAGGCATGCCCTAACGGCCGAGGGCTCCGATTGAGGCGCTCGGGCCGGGTATGCGGGTGCTGTTCACCTGGCGGGCCTGCTGGTGGCTCAGCAGGCCACATGCAGAGGGCTAGTGGGGGGCGTGCTGGGCCTCGGAGGCTTCGCCGAGGTAACCGGGCTGGCCCTCATAGGCGCGCCGGAGGGCCGCGATATCGAGCTTGCCCATCTGCATCATCGCCTTCATGGCGCGGGCTGCGGCCTCGCGGTTGGGATCGCTCAGCATCTGGGGAAGGAGCCGCGGGGTGATCTGCCACGAGAGGCCGAACCGGTCCTTGAGCCAGCCACAGTCCGAGGGCGAGCCGCCGCCCTGCAGCAGCGCCTCCCACAGTCGATCGACCTCGGCCTGGTCCTCGCAGTTGATGGTGAAGGACACGGCTTCGGTGAAGTGGAACGCCGGGCCGCCATTGAGGCCCATGAACGGCTGCCCAGCGAGCGTGAACTCGACCGTCAGCACTGCTCCCGCAGGCGTGCTCGGATTATCGGCGGGCGAGCGCGTCACCTTGTCGATCCGGGAATTGGGCAGCAGCGAGACGTAGAACTTCGCGGCTTCCTCGGCATTGCCGTCGAACCAGAGGCATGGGGTGATCTTGGACATGTCTCTCACTCCTTCGTATCAAGCAGGATTTCCAACTCGTCATGGGTATGGATGAGGCGCCGGTCGGCGAACGGCATGGCGCCCACGGGAGTCTTGCCCCCAAGCGTGGGGGCCGGACCGGCAGGCAGACGACTTTCACCGGGAGGCAGAGGAAGCCCTCAGCGGCCTTCCTCGCCCCTTCCGCTCCCTCCCTCACCCTCAACAGGGCCCCCATCCCTCCTATACGCCGAGCGTGCACCCGGGCCAGGGCCGCATCCTCCCGGTGGACTCGCGTCCGGCGGCGCTCATCGACGGCGATGGGTTCTACTGGGACACCTTCATCCAGGTGCACGACGCGACGTTCGGCCTGAGCCCCACGCAGGCCCTGTCGCTCAAGACGCCGTGAGGCCCGTGCGAGGTGGCGGGCCATGCCTGCCGCCACCTCGCGACGCGCGGGACTACAGCTCCACCTGAGCGCCCAGCTCCACCACGCGGTTGGGCGGAATGCGGAAGAACGCGGTGGCCGAGCGGGCGTTGCGGCTCATCCAGACGAAGAGCGCCTCGCGCCAGCGCGCCATGCCCGGGTGCTTGCTGACGATGAGCGTCTCGCGGCCGAGGAAGAAGCTGGTGTTCATGACGCTGAAGGGCAGGCCCGCCTCGCGACAGCGCTTGAGGATGTCCGGAATCGACGGGTCATCCATGAAGCCGTAGCGCGCGGTGATGCGGCGCATGCCCAGGGGCAGGCTCTCCACCGTCACCCGCTCGGTCGGCGGCACGTGCGGGACGTCCTCGGTGGTGATGGTGAGCAGCAGCGTCTGCTCATGCAGCACCTTGTTGTGCTTCAGGTTGTGGAGCATCGCACTGGGGACGATCTCGGGGTTGCCCGTCATGAAGATGGCGGTGCCCGGCACGCGGTGGGGCGCGTTGTCGCCGAAGCTCTCCAGCAGGTCCTTCAGGCCGATGGCGCCGGTGCGCAGCTTCTGTCCCAAAAGCTCGCGCCCGCGCTTCCACGTGGTCATCAGGGCGAAGAGGATGACGCCCATCGTCAGCGGCAGCCAGCCACCGTGGGCCACCTTGACGAAGTTGGCGCCGAAGAAGGCCAGGTCCACCGCGAGGAAGGCCACGCCCAGCGGCACGGCGATGGCGCGCCGCACGCCCCAGCGCTCGCGCGCCACCACGTAGGCGAGGCAGGTGGTGATGCCCATGGTGGCCGTCACCGCGATGCCGTACGCGGCCGTGAGGGCGGAGGAGGAGCGGAAACCCAGCACCACCAGCACCACGCCCAGCAGCAGCGCGATGTTGACGCCCGGCAGGTAAATCTGCCCCTGCTCCTCGGCGGAGGTGTGCACCACCTCGAGCCGCGGCCAGTAGCCGAGCTGGATGGCCTGCCGGGTGATGCTGTAGACCCCGGAGATGAGCGCCTGCGACGCGATGACGGTGGCGACCGTGGCCAGCGCCACCAGCGGGTAGAGGGCCCAGTCCGGCGCGAGGTGGAAGAACGGATTGACGGCGGCGGACGGGTCTCGCAGCAGCAGCGCGCCCTGCCCGAAGTAGTTGAGCAGCAGCGCCGGCAGCACCACGGCGAACCACGCCAGGCGGATGGGCCGGTAGCCGAAGTGGCCCATGTCCGCGTAGAGCGCCTCGCCGCCGGTGACGACGAGGAACACCGCGCCCAGCACCAGGAAGCCGTGCCACGCCGTTCTGCGCGAAGAAGCGCACCGCGTGCGTGGGCACCACGGCATGGAGCACGGACGAGGTTGCGCGACATGCTCGTGGATGCCCGAGCATCGCGATGACGGCGAACCACACCACCATCAGCGGGCCGAACACCCGGCCGATGCCGCCCGTGCCCTTGCTCTGCACGAGGAAGAGCGCGAGCAGGATGACCAGGGCGATGGGCAGCACGTACGGCGTGAAGAGCGGCGTGGCCACGCCGAGCCCCTCCACGGCGGAGAGCACGGAGACGGCCGGCGTGATGACGCCGTCGCCGTAGAGCAGCGCGGCGCCGAAGAGGCCGAGCGTCAGCAGCACCATGCGCCGCGCGCCGCTGCCCTCACGCCCTCCGTGCTGCACCACCAGCGCCAGCAGGGCGAGGATGCCGCCCTCGCCACGGTTGTCGGCCCGCATGACGAAGCCGAGGTACTTCACGGAGATGACGATGATGAGGCTCCAGAAGACCAGGCTGAGCACGCCCAGCACGTTCTCTGGCGTGGGAGCGATGCCGTGCTCACCGCTGAAGCAGTCGCGAAGCGCGTACAGCGGGCTGGTGCCGATGTCTCCGTAGACGATGCCGAGCGCGCCGAGGGCCAGGGGCGCCAGCCGGGCGAACGGCTCGGGCCCCGCTCCGACAGCACGGTGACGGTGGGAGGAAGACGGAGTGGAAATGGGAGCGGCCGAGCCCGCGGACGTTGGCGAGCCCGGCCCGTGACTGCTGGGGTCGGAAGACATCGTGTTCTCCTCGACGCCTGCGGGGTTAGCTGACGGACTCGGGCTGGGAACCTGCCCTACGCTCGGTGCCGAGCGATTCGCCCCAACGAACCTGGGTCCCCCGCTCCCGCTGACGGCGGGACTCGGCGTTTCGCGGCATGACTAGCCCCAGTCCGTGCGGGCTGCAATGGCCTCCAGGAAAAGCTGAACAATCTCAAGCACATGCCGCATGCCTTCCAGGGCCACGTTGACGCTGGGCCGCTGGTAGAGAAGGCCGCCGAGGTCGTGGCGCTCTCCGGAAACCGCTGAGCTTCCAGCAGCTTCCGGCCCCGATTGAAGTGTCCCCGACGGGATTCGAACCCGTGTTACCGGCTCGAAAGGTCAGTAGCTCGGACTGTTGGAGCCTCGCTCCCGCCAGCGCGCAGCAGGTAGGCCCAGAAGAAGCCTCCCAGCGTGAGGCCCAGCACGGCCTTCACCCACGAGGGGAAGAAGTCGCCGGGGGAGACGAAGCCCTCCACCACGGCGATGAGGGCGAGGAAGGGCGCGCAGCCGAGCACCAGCTTCACGGCCTCGCGCCCGCGCAGCACCAGCGCCTGGCCTCGGGGCAGCTCGCCGGGATCGATGAGCGCCTGGCCCACCATGAGCCCCGCGCCTCCGGCGATGACGATGATGGACAGCTCCACCGGCCCGTGGGCGGCGATGAAGTCGAAGAGCTTGGGGCCCATCCCCTCGTGCACGCACAGCGCGCCCACCGAGCCCAGATGCACCCCGTTGTTGAGCATCGTGAACACCGTCCCCAGCCCCAGGAGGATGCCCGAGGCGAAGGTGACGATGGTGACCGTGAGGTTGTTGGTGGCGATGCCCGAGGCCACCGCGTTGGGTGGCGCCACCGAGAGGATTCCGTCCGTCCACATCTCCTTGCGTGCGATGTAGTCGCGCAGGTGCTGGGGGACGAGCAGCTCCGCGCCTCGCGGCTCCAGCAGCACCACCATCGCCCCCAGCAGGATCCCCAGCACGAAGAGGCCCGCGCTGGCGGCCACGAAGGCCCCGTTGGCGCGCAGGGTGCGCGGGAAGTCGTGGCGGAAGAAGGCCAGGGTGGACGCCAGCCGCTCGCGCGGGGGCTGGTAGATGGCGCCGTAGGCCTGGCTGCAGAGCTGGTTGAGGAAGCGGTGCACGTCCGTGCCCGCGTAGAAGGTCTGTGCCTGCGCCAGGTCCGCCGCCGCCCGGCGGTAGAGGACGTCGAGCGTGCGCAGCTCCTCCAGCCGCAGGGTGCCCGCGCGCTGCCGGGTGAGCAGGTCCTTCAGTGCGTCCCAGTCGGGGCGACGGCGGGCGACAAAGGCGGGCAGGGGCGTGGCCACGTCAGCGCTCCGCCTGCACGCGCGCCCGCAGGAAGGACTCGGTGGCCTGGGGCGAGGCCAGCACGGTGGCACGCTCGCTCTCTCCGAGGCCCCCGTACCGGTCCACCAGCCTCGCGCCCAGTTGGGCCCTCGCCGCGGGCTCGAGCTGGGGCGCTCGGGTGAGGAAGGCGAGCACGAGCTCCACGTCCTCGGGGCCGAGCCGCACGGTGCCTGGAGTGGCGGACACGGCCGGGGCCTCGGCGGCGGTCGTGTACTTGTCCAGATCGAAGCGCTCCTCGCGCACCAGCAGCGTGCCCGCGAGGAGATCCCCGAGCCGCCGGTGCTGACGCGTCAGCAGCATGCTCAGGCAGCCGGTGGCATAGAGCCCCGGGAGGAAGTCCACCACGCGCACCAGGTTCCGCACCGCGCTCTCCAGCGGGCCCACGGGCGAGCCGTCCAGTCGCACCACCCGGATGCCGATGAGGCGCTTGCCTGGCGTCTGCCCTCCCATGAACACCTCGGCCAGCGTCCAGTACATCCATTGGGTGGCGAACAGCCCCACCACCATCAGCGTCTGGGTGAAGCCGGACAGCCCCTGCATGAAGCCGAGCACGTCGCTCACCAGCAGGGTGAAGGTGAAGTAGGCCACCACCCAGAAGCCGAAGAGCAGGGCGATGTCGATCAGGTAGGCGAGGCATCGGTAGCCGATGCCGGCCACGGGGAGAGAGAGGGACACCCGTTCGGGCGTGGCGACGTCGAGACTCGGAGAGGCTGCGGAATCCATTCCTCCGGGAGATTACCCGGAATGGACACGGGTGGGCCCCCTTCCGGCAGGGCAGGCGCCAGGGCGAGCCCCCCATCGTGCCGCCCCCTCTGCACGCCCGGGTGGGCATGGTCAAGGTCAGGGTGATGACGGGGGGAACCTTCCCCATCCCGACGGAGGCGCACATGGCGAACATCGACGATCGGACCGGAACGGGGCAGGAAGCAGGACGACGCAGGGCACCGGGCAGGAGGGCGAGTCGCGGCGGGCCTCGGGCGTGGACCTGGAGGCACGCCGCGAGCTGCGCCGGGAGACGCGCCGCAGCCAGACCTACAAGACCTTCCTGAAGAACCTCTGCGTGATTGGCTCCATGAACGAGGAGGAGGCGGAGAAGGCCGCGGTGTCGGTGCTGTGCGTGCTGGAGCAGCGGCTCTTCGGCGAGGAGGCGGCGCACCTGGAGGCCCAGCTTCCTGGCAAGCTGCAGGACCTGCTGGTGCGGTGCGAGCGGCACATCGGCAAGCCGGCCAGCAAGTTCGGCAAGGACGACTTCATCCGGATGGTGACGGAGGATCTGGGCGTGGACTGCCTTCCAGGCCGAGAAGCAGATCCGCGCCGTCTTCTCCGCGCTCAGGGACCAGGTCTCCGAGGGGGAGATCGAGGACGTGATCGGCCAGCTCCCCACCGACCTGCGCGAGCTGTGGCAGCGCGCCATTTGAGGGCCGGAAAGGCGAAGGGGGCCGGATTCCTCCAGCCCCCTCTGTCCGGACACTCTCGCGGTCTTCACGCCGTGACTCAGGCCTTCACCTTGCCCTGCTTTTCGGCGCCGCTCCGCCCACGGTGATCCGCTTGGGCTGCACCTCGGGGACCTTGGGCAGCCGCAGGTTGAGCACGCCGTCCTTCAGCTCGGCGGCGCAGTGCTCGCTGTCCACGCCCTCGGGCAGCGTGAACGAGCGGGTGAACGAGCCGTAGCTCCGCTCGTAGGTGTAGTAGCGATCCGACTCATCCTCCTTCTCCGTCTCCCGCTTCCCGCTGACGGTGAGGCGGTCCCCCGTGAGGGTGATGTCCAGGTCGCTCTCCTTCACTCCGGGCAAGTCCGCCTTGAAGATGTAGGAGTCCTTCGTCTCCTTCACCTCGAAGGCGGGGACGAAGTTCCACGTCTGCTCCGGGCCACCGACAATGCGGCCCATCTGCTCGAACGGATCGAGCCCCATCAACTTCCCGCATCCGCTCGAAGGGATCAAACCCCCGACTCAACCGTCCGAGTGCCGATCCAATACCTCCTCGACGCACAGGAAGATCTGCCATGACCCTTTCCTCCTTGGGGTGTTCGGGTCACACCCGCGCTGGAGTGCGGCCCCCACACTCAGGGTAGATCGGGGATGCTCACGCACAAGGCGCCTCCCGAGGCCGGGTGCTGTCCCTGAAGGATAGCGACCTGGCGAGCAATGGGGTGCTCACCAGCCAACACCTCTAGGGTCTCCCGGTCTGCCCTTGCACAATTAGCGGCAAATTGGCGTGCCCTGCGACTGGACTTTGGTCGTATCGATGAGCATTCGTGGGCGGCCTCGGTCTCACGGTGGGTGAACCGGTGGTCTGTTTGAGAGGACTATTTCCAGGAGACGGTGGAGGTGAGTCTGAGGAGGAGCAGAAGCGTCAACTGGTTGAGGACGTGGTTGGCCGGTGAGACGAACACCCTTGCGGGAGACACGAGCCTGACCCACATCTGGTTCCGCATGGTGTTACCGAGACCGACCGTAGGGTGTATCCGATGCGGCAGTACGCCATGACGGCTGGGGGGCCTTCGCATGGCATCGAATCAAGCTGAAGTGAGAGTGGGATTGCTGGAAGGACCGTGGGCGGCCTGGCAGAGCCTGGCCGATGGGCTGCGGGGAGAAGGTCTGCAGGTCCTATGGGTGACCCGGGACGTGCGGACGCTCCTCGACGGGATCGGGACGGATCCACCTCAGGTGGCCATTCTGGACGTGGAGCCCGAGGGCAACGCCGACATGGGTTGCTCGGCCACGGAGGGGTTGAACCTGCTGCGGGAGGCACGCAAACGCCGGCTGGAGGTGCGGATGCTGGTGTTGTCTTCTGCACACGCACAGGACTTCATCTCCCATTGCTTCGAGGAGGGTGCCTCGGGCTACCTGTTCCGGCAGAACCTGACGACGAACGCGGTCTGCACGGCGGTCAACGCACTGGTGCGAGGGGAGAAGCTCTTCCCGGTGCAATTGCTGCGCAATGACTTCGAGCACCCGCCGGTGGCCGCGGCCACGGCGAGCGTGCTGCTCACCCTCACCCAGCGTGAGCGCGAGGTGCTGGCGTACGTGGCGGGAGGCGCGGACAACCTGAAGATCGCCGCACACCTGCAGATCGCCGAGCGCACCGTGAAGTCGCACGTGACGCAGCTCTACCGCAAGCTGGGAGCGGAGAACCGGACCCAGTTGGCGTTGCGCGCATGTCACCTGGGTGTCCGGCCGCCGCCGGATCTCTAGTGAACTGGACCCGGGGGGCGGGCGCGGCGTCGCGGGCGGCCCCCGGGTTGAACGAGGAGTCGCGGCTCCTGGCCGTGGCTCAGGGCATCGCGAGCGAGAGCACGGAGGGCACCCGCTCCGGGGCGGACAGCCGCAACAGGCCGTAGCCGATGCCGGCCAGCCCCATCATCAGCCCGGGCGTCTCCGTGCCCCGGGGCAGCCCGCAGCGCCAGCCGCTCTCTCGTCCCTGGTGGAGGACACGGGCCGCGCGCTCCTGGGCGGCGTGGCTCCACCGCGACTCGCCGAGCACCTCGCCCGCGATATACAGCGGCTCCAGGTTGCCCAGGTCTCCGTGGCAGAGGCTGTGATTGCCGCCGAATCCCTCGCGGATCGTCGTGTGGAGTGCCGTCTCCAGCTCCGCGCGCACCTGGGGTCCATCCAGGTGTCGCAGCAAGCCCAGCCTCCCGAGCGCGATGCCCGGGGCGCCATGGCACCAGCTCACCATGAAGCCGGTGAGGACACCGTCCTGGACTCCCTCGGGCTCGCGCAGATCTCGCCAGTTGGCGCGCTCCGGGACGAAGAGTGAGCGCTCGTAGGTGAGAGCCTGGTGCGCGAGCTCCCGGTAGCGTGCGTCCCCGGTGGCGGAGGCCAGCTCCAGGAGTGCGGACGCGATGCCCGCGGCCCCATGGGAGTAGCCCGCCAGGGGCTGTTCCGACGTCGTGCCCTTCCAGCCTCTTCCGCCTTCCGGGCCCGCTGGCACGGCCGTGGCGATGAGTCGCTCTCCACACCGCTTCGCCAGCTCCAGCAGCCGGGTGTCCCCGGACCGGGCGTGCAGCCCGAGCAGGACGAGCGCGCAGCCCGCGGAGCCGCTGAGCAGGTCCAACCGCGTGTCGGCGTCGACGAGCGGCTCCAGGGCGGAGAGCCCCGGGAGCGCCTCGTCCAGCAGGGCCGGCTCGTTCCAGAGCATGGACAGGTGGCCGAGCACGTACAGGGCGGAGGCCCGGCCGACGAACGCTCCCACGCCGGCGTCATTCGGGTCGGGGTTGTGCCAGGCGTCGCGGACGGTCTCCAGGCCCGCGCGGGCGAGGTCCTCGAAGTCCGCGCGCCCCGTCTCCCGGGCGAGGTACGCGAAGAACAGGGCGAGCCCGCCGATGCCCTCGTACAGGTCCGTCCCCAGGGGCGCGAGGCTCCAGCGCCACGTGCCCAGGTCCTCCAGGCTCATGCCGATCCAGGACACGTCCGTGTGCCCGCGGATGGCCTTGGCCGCGAGGTCCTCGCCGATGGCGACCGCGGCGGCGAGGCAGTCCTCGCGCGAGGCGGGGGGCGGGGAGAGCGTCGGGTCCTCGCGGGCGGCGGAGCGCGCGGGGCCCCGGTTCTTGTCGAGCGAGACCATGGACTTGCGGATGAGGGAGGCCTGCCACGCGCAATCCCTCTCATTCATCTCCGCGAGCCGCTCCCGCACCTCGCCGAGACTGTCGCGAGCGAAGTAGTCGGGGATGCGCTCGCCGGTGCTGCTCCACAGGTGACGCTGGCCGGGGCGCGTGGTGAACAGCGGAATGTCCCCGAGCCGCAGGTCCGCGTGCTCGTAAGGGACGAGCCGCCGCAGCGCGGGCATGACGGAGGCCTCGGCCCAGAGGTTGTCCAGCACCTTGTCGCGCTCCAGTCCCTCGCGCTGGAAGTCGGGGTGGAGGCTCTCCTGCAGGAGGAGCGCGTAGCGCTGGGTGGCGCGCACGATGTGGCGGACCTCCACGTCCGCGAAGTCCCGGAGCCGGTGCTCGAGGGCCTCGCGGTGGCGCAGGAGCAGCCGGTACGTCTCCTCGAAGCCCTGGACGATGTCCTCGGTGAACTCGGTGGCGTCCACCGGCTGGCCCTGGAGCAGGGGGCGGTTGCTCGAGCCGGACGTGCGGCCCTGACGGCGGACCAGGCGCATGGTGTCGCGGTACGCGTCCTCCACCATGGGAACGGCCTGCGGCGAGAGCTGCCCGGCCTCACCGCCCAGCCCGCTCATGTCGATGCCCGCGCGTCCCGCCCGGCCGAAGATGAGCATGGGCAGCATGCCGACGGAGATGATGGAGCGATCGAGCTGGGCCCAGGCTCGCCGCGGGGCCGAGTCCCCCTCGTCCACCGGGAGCCGCTGGTGGAAGAGCGCCTCCAGGTCCACGAGGACGGGGTGCTCGCCAGCGGCGATGAGGTTCTCCAGGTGGAAGTCCACCGCCGCGAGCAGGTGGAGCAGGGCGAGCGAGCTGCCCTGGCGCCAGTAGAAGCGCTGGAGCGCCTCGCGGGAGTCGCAGCCCGCGGTCTCCACGAACTCGACCCAGCCATGGTCGCCCCGATCCAGCGCGATGAGCACGCGGTGCGGGTGGCGCAGCCCCTCCGCGTTCATCCACCGCAGGAGCTGCTGGAAGCGCACGTCCACCGCGAGTGACTTCGGCTTGTAGACGAGCCGCAGGCCGGAGCTGAACTGGAGCAGGACCACGCTGTGGCCCTCGCGGTGCAGGTCCGAGACACCCGTCTGGAGGCTGGCCAGGATGCCAATGTCCTCGCCCCCGAGGAACGCCTGTCCGAGCAGCTCGCGGTCCACGGCGAGGCGATCGAGCAGCTCCAGGCTCACGGTGAGCCACCGCTCAGTGGCGGTGGCCAGGAGTCGGGCGAGGACGGGGTACTCCTCCAGCAGGGCCACGAGCGCCCGTGGCTCCTGGAAGTGGCGGGTCGAGAAATAGTGGAACCGCTCCTGGGGCGTGTCGCCGGGGAGCTGTTCGAGCATCCGGGCCACGTTGAGCTCGAGGATGAGCGTCCGGGAGGCCAGGTAGTGGAGCCGCCGTGCGAGGCCCTCCAGCAGCGCGGCCTCGGCATCGGGCGTCAGCAGCGACTGCTCCAGCCCGTAGCGGGCCCGCAGCGCGGCCACGACCGTGCGCAGCCTCGCGGCGGCGATCCGGAGGAACGGTTGGAGGAAGCCGGAGAACGGCAGGCCGGGTTGCCCCGCCTGGGCTGGGGGCTGGAGGGAGGGGGGCAGCGGCTCTCCAGCATGTCGCTGCTCGATGACGTCCTGGACGAGGGACACCCATGCACCACTGTCCTCGAGTCCTTCCCGGGGGTTCCCCGAAGGGGTGCTACCTCCCTTTGATACGGCTCTCTCGTGGAGGAACGTCGCCTTCTTCCAGGGAAAGACAGGTGCAATGACTTGCATGGGTGCCACCTTCGGCCAGGAGGACGTGGTCAGATGCTGGCTTAGAGGAGCGTGCAGTTGACGATGCCGCACGTGGGCCGGCCGTCGGTACAACCCGTGTTGGGCTCCAACTCCGACGCCCTGCCGCCGATGATCCCCAGCAGCTCGGACTCATCGAGCTCCGTCAACGCCCTGCCGGAAGGGCTCTCGGGGAGGGTGGCGCGCTCCTCGGAGGTGAGGCTCGCTCGGTACTCCGGATCCTTCCAGGCCCTGATGATCTGCTCCTTCTTCATGATGTCTCCTTGAAGCGCCTGCCCCGAAATTGAAGCAGGCACCTGGATGGAGTGGGGTGGGTGGCGTTGGTGACGCGCTACTCCAGACGCCCGCCCGTGCGCACCTGGGCGCGTACCAGCTCCGAGTAGATGCCGCCGCGCAGGAGCAGTTCCTGGTGTCTGCCGGCCTCCACCAGCCGGCCCTCGTCCATGACCAGGATGAGGTCCGCGTCCACCACGGTGCTCAGCCGGTGGGCGATGATCACGCGCGTGCAGCGCAGGGATGCGAGCGATTGCTGCACCCGGCTCTCGGTGATGGCGTCGAGCGCGCTGGTGGCCTCATCCAGCAGCAGCACCGCCGGCCTCTGCATCAGTGCCCGGGCCAATGCCAGACGTTGTCGCTGCCCGCCCGAGAGCGATGCACCCCGGTCCACCAGGGGCGTGTCGTAGCCCATGGGCATGGCCATGATTTCATCGTGGAGCTGGGCCAGCCGGGCCGCCTCGATGACGGGCTCCAGGGGCGCGGCCGGGTCGGTGATGGCGATGTTGCCGCGCACCGTGGAGCTGAAGAAGGTTGGCTCCTGGGGCACCACCCCCATCTGACCGCGTACCGCGTGCAGGTCCAGATCCGTCAGATCCTCTCCGTCGAAGAGGACGCGCCCGGACGTGGGCAGGTACAGCCCGAGCAGCAGGTTGGCCAACGTCGTCTTCCCCGCGCCGGAGCGCCCGACGATCGCCACCGCCTGGCCGGGCTCGATGCTCACCGACACGTCCTGCACCACCAGCGGCGACGTGCCCGAGTAGCGGAAGGACACCCGTTCCAGCTCGATGCCTCCTCGCAGCTTCGCCGGACGGCCGGGGCGGGACGGGTCCCTCTCGGGCGGGGTGTCCAGCACGTCGTCGATGCGCTCGATGTAGCTGCGCAGGAGCTGGAGCTGGGAGCCGGTGGTGACCAGGTTGCCCAGCGGCACGAGCAGCGCCCCGGCGAGCGCGTTGAGCCCCATCATGGTGCCCAGCGTCATGTGCCCCCCCAGCACCTGGAGGGCGCCGAAGGTGAGCAGCACCAGCGGGGCCACCAGCCGCAGCGTGCCGGTGAGTGAGTCCACCCACGCCGACAGCCGGCCCCGCTTCAGCGACACGTTGAGCACGTTGACGAAGTTCTCCGAGTAGCGCTGCACCGCCTGGTGCTCCACTCCGAAGGCCTTCAGCGTCTGGATGCCGGTGAGCATCTCGATCTGGTAGCTCTGGCTCTTCGCCTCCACCTCCAGGTTCTCCGACATCAACGCGCGCTGGCGCCGCGTGGAGAGCAGGAGGATGAGGATCTGCAGGGTGCCCAGTCCCAGGACGATGAGTGCCATGGGCGGGCTCACCACGAGCAGCAGCACCAGGTAGAGGACCACCAGGGCGCCATCGAGCAGGGCGGAGAGCGTGCTGGACGAGAGGATCTCCCGCACGGTGGCGTTGCTGTTGAGCCGCTGCATCAGGTCTCCCGCCGCGCGCACCTGGAAGAAGGCGTAGGAGAGGCCGACGAGGTGCTCCAGGAAGCCCAGCGTCATGCTCGAGTCCATGCGCGTGCGCAGCTCGAGCAGCAGGTGGCCTCGAATGAGCGAGGTGAGGAGCTGGAAGCCGGCCAGCGAGAGGAAGCCCAGGCCCACCACCAGCAGCAGGTGCGTGTCTCCCCTCGGCACCACGCGGTCGATGATGAGCCCCGTCAGCGCCGGCACCGCCAGCGCGAAGAGCTGAAGGACGAGCGAGACGACGATGATGCGCTGGAGGACGTGCGACTGCTGGAGCACCTGCAGGGCGTACCGCGAGACCGAGCGGGGGCGCTCCTTCTTGCCCGTCTCGAAGTTCTCGCCCGGCTCCAACAGCAGGGCCACGCCGGTGAAGGACTGGCGGAAGCGCTCCAGGGAAACCTTGCGCCGGCCGTGTCCCGGGTCGAGCAGGTGGACGCCGTCCCGGCCCAGCTTCTCGAAGACGACGAAGTGCGAGAACTGCCAGTGCAGGATGGTGCCGGTCGGCAGGTAGTTCAGTGCGTCCTCGTCCACAGAGACGCCGCGTCCGCGCAGGCCGAAGGTGCGGGCCGTGCGCAGGATGTCGAGCGCGGAGACCCCATCGCGCGCCGCCCCCATCGCCTGGCGGACCTCCTCCAGGCGCACCTGCTTCCCGTGGTAGCCGAGCACCATGGCCAGGCAGGCCGCGCCGCACTCGATCTCCGAGAGCTGGCGCACGAGCGGAATCCGACGCGTGCGGCCCTTCACGTGGAGGTTGCGGAACGCGGGGAAGCGCTCGGTGAGCCCGGGATGCCGGGCGGCCTCAGTCCTCATTTCCCAGTGCTCCCTTCAGGCCCGGAATGAGCGTCACGAGGATGCGCTCCGAGCGCACGCGCGCATCGGCCTGGGCCAACATCCCGTCGAAGTAGTTGAAGGTCTTTCCCTTGCTGGTGAAGGTGGGCGAGGGAATCTTCGCTCGCACCACCACCATGGGGCCGGAGAGGGGCACGGCATCGCCGCTGTCCGCTCCGAGGAACCGGCGGACCTCGTTGGGGCCGATGATCTGATCCCCCACGGACTCGATGGTGAACGTCTGGTACTCGTGGGTGAAGCCGTTCAGCTCCACGCGCAGCGGCTTGCCCGGGGTCAGCCTCGGCCGGTAGCCGCCGGGCATCAGCGTCACCAGTGTCACATCGACGTTGTCGCCCACGACGGACACCACGCTCTCGCCCGGGTTGACGTACTGGCCCTGACGGACGCGCAGGGCACTCACGACGCCGGCCTGGGGCGCTCGCAACGTGCGGGCCCGCTGCCGGGCCTCGGCCAGCTCGCGCTCGGCGCGCAGCGAGGTGAGGGTCTGTCGCGCGGCCTCGTCCGCCGGGTTCTGCAGCACGCGGACGAGCTGCAATTCGAACTCACGCTGGATGCGCTCCAGCGTGGACGTCTCCTCCTGGGAGAGGAAGCTCACCAGCGGCTGTCCGGCCTCCACCCGCTGCCCGGCCTTCACGTCCACGGAGGACACGATGCCCGGCTGCTCGGTGGTGAGATCGCTCCGGCCCTCGACCTTCACCACCGCGGGGCCGGAGGCGTACTCGGGGATGGTGCCGAGCAGCGAGTACAGGGCCGCGCAGGCAAGCAGGGCGAGCAGCACCCAGTATGTCCACCGGGTCCACCGCGGGGAGATGCGGAGGATGTCTCCGTCCTCCTGCGCGCCTTCGTGATGGCGCAGGGCTTCCTCGCGGAAGAGGCGGGTCCGTTGTGTGGCTTCCATGGTCAGGGCGCTGCCCCCGTGGGCGCGGAGCCGCTCGTGGCCTGCCCGCCGAGCCGCACCGGAGGCCCCGAGCGGACGTGGACGACCATGCCGGAGGAGACCTCGGGCGGCGGTGGCTGGTTGAAGGTGGCGGTGGCGAAGACCAGGCGGGCCGCGGCGTCCACCTCGGGTGCGATGCTCTCCACCAGACCCGCGAGCGAGAGGTCCCTCTGGAGGGCGTGCACCTCCACGGGCGAGCCCGGCTGGAGCTCTCGTGCCTCGTCCTCGGGAATGGCGAAGCGCACCTTCCAGCCGCTGGTGCCGAGCAGCCGGAGCACGGGCTGCCCCGGCGCGATGCGGGACCCGGGGCTGATGAGCCGGGAGGCCACCACTCCATCGAAGGGCGCCACCAGGGTGGCATCCTCCAGGTTCTCCTTCAGCTCGGTCACCTGGGCCCGCCGCTCGAGCGACTGTGCCCGGGCCGCCTGCAGGCGGGCGGAGGCGGTGCTCTCCTCGTAGCGGACCTTGGCCAGCTCCTCCTGGGAGTAGACGCCCAGCTCCAGCGAGCGCGGGGTGAAGTAGCGGCCCTTCTTCTCGCGGGCCTCGGCGAGGGCGAGCGAGGCGGCCTGCTCCTCGGCGCGCGAGCCCTGGAGGGTGGCCTGGGCCGCGGCGAGCTGCTGCTGGAGGGAGCGCGTGTCCAGCCGCGCGAGCACCTGGCCCTTCTTCACGGACTCGCCCACCTCGACGTCGAGCTCGACCAGCCGCGACTCGAAGCGGGAGCTCACCTCCACGGAGTCATTGGGAATGACCACGCCGAGGAAGGGCTCCTCGTCGACCGGGCGGGAGGCCTCACCGACCGCCACCTGGGCGGGCGGTGGGCCATACCCGCTCGAATCATCTTTCGCGGGGGCGGACGCCGAAGCACCCATGCTCCCCAGGCAAGCCAAGACCCCTCCCACCGCCGCAGTTCGCACCCATCGACGCATCCAGCTCTCTCCGTGGCAGCTCCCTCATGGGGGGATACGGCCCGGGGTGCTTGTGACGATTTATGGTGGCGGGGATGGGCCCTCGAGCCCGCACGCACGCTGTCCGGACGGGGCGCGGGGCCATCGAGCGCAGGAGGGCCTTTCGGGGATTCACCCCAGGCGAAGTCGGTGGTGCTCCAAGGAGTGGCGGAAGGCCACACCGTGGGGGTTCTCCTGTCCCCCCCACTGGTCAGCCAGAGTGGGGCTGTTGGTTATTTCCCTGTTTTCCGTATTATGAGCGTGGTGCAAAAGAGCGGCACGACTGCTGCTGTATTCGGCCAGTCGCAACGATGGAATGACGGTCATGGGAGCCAACGAGGTGTTGACTCAGAGCAGGGCGCGGGCAGGTCAGGCACTCCGGGGCGAGCCTCGGAAGCGCACGGTGACCTTTCAGGGGCAGGTGTTGCTCGTTGAGAATTTGAGGGAGCGCTGCCAGCTCGTGCGCGACATGCTCGCGCAGGAGCGCTTCGAGGTCGGTGTGGTCGAGGACGCGCGGGATGCCGTCGAGCTGCTCTCCCAGGGCTTCACTGACAATCACAACAAGGTGCCGGAGCTCATCATCTGCAACGTGCGGATGTTGGGGGACGCCGGCCTGGATGCCCTCGCGCGGCTGAGCGCCAGTCATTCCGAGGTGCCCGTCATCCTCATCAGTGCCTTCACCAGCCCGAAGCAGCGCGAGCGGATGGCTCGGATTCCCGGGGCCTACGTCCTCGATCAGCTCTTCGATCTGGAGGATGTGCGGTCCGCCGCCCTGGAACTGGCCGTCTCCCGCCGGACGACCGTCCTGGAACAGCGGAGTGACGGTGTAGAGCCCCCGCAGCCCGTTGTCGAAGAGGGGCTCGAAAGTCCGGCGGAGCAGCCCATCCGTGAGCACCTGCTGGGCGAGTCGCAGTCCCTCGTCCCGGTGTGCGCCATTCCCCGCCTCGAGTCGCACGGCGGAGCGGACGAAGCATCCGAAGAGTCGTCGAGCGGAGCGGTGGAACACCTGTTGTCCCTGCGTCTCGCGGTTGAAGCCATGCACCGTGCCACCCTGGGGCAGCTCGCGTCACTCCTCCCACTCGGTGTCGTGCTTGCCTGGGTTGCGGAAGGTTCGAGGCTCCGGGAGATGCACCAGGTCTCCTTCGGCCCGAGCCTTCAAGCGGTGGTCCACCTCGCTGACCTCGTCCGGCTCTTCCTCCAGGGCGGTTCCTGGCACCGAGACGAGAAGCAGGAGGGATGCCGCCAGGGAGCGCGGGGAGTGGCTCACCCGGGGAAGGGGACGCGGCGGGTGTGCACGGGAACAGGGGCGGCGGCGCGGTCTCAGGGGCGCGGCACGAGCCGCACCGAGGGCGCCTTGAAGGTGGCGGTGACGGGGCGGCCCTCGGCGAGCCCCAGCTCCTCGATGGAGAAGCGCGTCACCCGCGCCACCAGGGGGAAGCCCGCGTCGAGCGCCACTCGCACCAGGGCACCCTCGGGGGAGAGCGACACCACGGTGCAGGGCAGTCGGTTGCGCGCGCTGGTGGGCGCGGCCTCGGGAGGACCCAGCGTGACGTCCTCCGAGCGGATGCAGACGAAGACCTCGTCGCCTCCCTGCGTGGGCTCCAGGGCGGTGAGGTGGTGCGAGCCCACCGCCACCGTGGCCAGCCCCGCCTCGCGCTTCAGCACGGTGCCCGGCAGCACCGTCTCGATGCCCGTCATCCGCGCCACGGCGAGCTCCGCCGGGTGGTTGAACACGTCGGCCACCGGTCCCACCTGGCACACCCGGCCGCCCTCCATGGCCACCAGATCGTCCCCCAGCGCGAGGGCCTCCAGCCGGTCATGTGTCACCACCACGGTGGGCACGCCCAGCTCCCGGAGCAGCCGCCGCAGCTCGCCCCGGAGCTGCTCGCGCGACGGGGCATCCAGTGCGGACAGGGGCTCGTCCAGCAGCAGCAGGCGAGGGCGGATGGCGAGCGCTCGGGCCAGTGCCACCCGTTGCTGCTGCCCGCCGGAGAGCTCGCGGGGCCCGCGTCCCTCCAGTCCCTCCAGGTTCAGCAGCTTGAAGAGGGATCGGGAGCGCTCGCGCCGCTCGGCCGCTGGGAGGTGGGCGAGGCCGTACTCGACGTTCTGCTCCGCGGTGAGGTGGGGGAAGAGGGCGTAGTCCTGGAAGAGGTAGCCCACGCGCCGCTGCTGGGGTGGCAGGAACACGCGGGCCCCGGCGTCGTACCAGGGCTCGCCGTGGAAGAGGATGCGCCCGCGCTCGGGCTGGTCGAGCCCCGCGAGGCACCGCAGCACCGTCGTCTTCCCCGCGCCCGAGGGGCCGAACAGCACCGCGACCCGGCCGGGGAGGGCCCGCAGCTCCAGGGCCGCCTGGACGGTGGGGCCGCCGCGGAAGCGCTTCTCGACGTCGACCATCAGCGTGTCGGCCATGGTGCCCACACCCTCCGCTGGAGCCCGTAGGTGAGGGCCAGCACGACGAATGAGAAGACGAGCAGCAGCAGCGCCGTCCTGCCCGCCGAGGCGTAGTCCAGCGCCTGCACCGCGTCGTAGATGGCGATGGAGGCCGTGCGCGTGCGGCCCTCCAGGTTGCCGCCCACCATCAGCACCACGCCGAACTCGCCCAGCGTATGCGCGAAGGTGAGGACCATGCCGGAGAGGATGCCGGTGGCGGACAGGGGCAGCACGACGCGGACGAACGTCTGGAAGCGCGAGACGCCCAGGGACCACGAGGCCTCGATGAGGCGGCGATCCACGCCGGCGAGCGCGGCGGTGAAGGGCTGGACGGCGAAGGGCAGGCTGTAGAGCACCGAGGCCAGCAGCAGGCCCTGGAAGCTGAAGGGGAGGGAGTGCCCGACGAGCGACTCGAAGGCGTGCCCCAGCGGGCTGCGCGGGCCGAGCACGAGCAGCAGGTAGAAGCCCAGCACCGTGGGGGGCAGCACCAGCGGCAGCGCGACCACGGCCTCGACCAGGAACTTCCACCGCCAGCGCGAGGTGGCCAGCCACCAGGCGATGGGGAGGCCCACGGCCAGGAGGATGACGGTGGTCCACCCGGCGAGGCGCAGACTCAGTGCGATGGCGGCCCAGTCCACCTTCACGCTCCCGGGAGGAAGAAGCCGTAGCGCTTCAGGAGCGCCTTGCCTTCCGTCCCCAGCAGGTAGTCCCGGAACTGCTTCGCCAGTTGCACGTCTCGGGCCCGCTTCAGGATGGCGCCGCCCTGCTCCAGGCTCGGGTACGCGTCGAGCGGCACTTCCCAGTGGCGGCCCTCCTTCATGGCTGGGGCCAACGCGAGCGACAGGGCGATGATGCCCGCGTCCGCCGAGCCGCTCTGCACGAACTGCGCGGTCTGCGCGATGTTCTCTCCGAGCACCAGCTTGTCCTTGATGGCGTCGTAGATTCCCAGGTTCCTCAGGGCGGCCTCGGCCGCGCGGCCGTAGGGGGCATGCTGGGGATTGGCGATGGCGATGCGTCTGGCGGCGGGCTCCAGCAGTGCCTTCATCCCGAGCGTCTCCACCGCCAACGGCGAGCCCCTCGGCACCCACACCACGAGGCGGCCCACGGCATAGGGGAAGACGCCGTCCTCGGACACGAGGCCCTGCTCGGCCAGCTTGCGCGGGTAGGCCACGTCCGCGGAGAGGAAGACATCGAAGGGCGCACCGTTGGAGATCTGCGCGAGGAAGTTGCCCGACGAACCGTAGGTCACCTGGATATCCGCGCCGGAGTGCTTCGCACGGAAGTCCTTCACCAACTCATCCAGCGCGAACTTCAGGTCGGCGGCCGCGGCGATGGTCAGTGTCTGCTTCTGGGCAGGATGAGGGGCAGGCGCGCCACCGGGCTCGGGCGAGGTCCCGCCGCCGCGCAGGCCGGCCACCAGGCCCGCTCCCACGACGATCAGGGCGCCCACCACGAGCGCTCCCTTCACGATCGGATTCATCGAAGTTCCCCTCCCGCGCTTCCGGCCCGGTCTACAGGCTTCCGGCGAGAACCTGGAGTTTTTTCTCGGTGCGACGGCCGGGTGTCAGCGCGGGTCGGTAGCCTCGGGGGGGGCGGTCTTCTCTGGGAGGCATGCATGTCCGCTTCGCTCGCTGGCGTTGGCCCTGGTGGAACGTGGTGGCGCTCCGGCTCGCTCCTCTGGGCCCTGGTGGTGCTGGTACTGCTGGGCGGGTGCGCCACGATGCACCCACTCCCGAGTTCGCTGAGTGGGCATGGCCGCCGCTCGCTGGTGCCCTCGTTCCCCGCCGACTCCAGGCGGACGGAGGGGTCCGCCGCGCTGGCGGAGGACGAGGGCAGCGCGGGCGGCTTCTTCGGGCAGGAGGCGGACGCCTTTCAAGTGGTGCAGGAGGCCAGTGGCCTCGAGGAGGAGTCCCGGCACCCGGCGGGCGCGGTGCTCTCGGCCGACATGGCTCGGCATCTGTGGCATCAGGTGGCGAAGAGGTCCGTGACGCAGAAGAGCTTCGGCCCACGCCTCGTCCTTTCGTGGCTGCTGCGTGAGGCGCTCGCGAGTGGTGGGCCCGTGGAGTACGCGGAGCTGCTGCGGCGCACCGAGCGCTTCTGGCAGGTGGTGGTGGTGCGACCCGACGGCTACCTGGTGGCCGCGCTCAGCGGCAGGCCCCTGCAGCGCATGGGGCAGGTGGAGCTGGGTGGACGGCGAGTTCAAGGTAGGCCGGCTCGTGGTGGGCGCCTTCTACTTCTCGCGCGGTGGCGTCCTCTACCCGGTGGACGAGGAGCTGCGGCGCGCGGACTCCATTCCCTGGGCCGAGCTGGGTCTGGAGCGCGACTGGCTCAACGCCGCGCTGGACGGGGCGCAGGACGCCATGGGGGAGATGGCGCTGGCGCTCGCCGAGTCCGTGCGCCACCCCATCCGCGGCGTCGAGGGCCTGGCGCAGTTGCCCACCACGGTGGCGCTGCTGATTGCCTCCTCGCCCGAGTACTTCGCGCGCTACGGGGCCCTGTCGTTGCAGGACCAGATACGCGAGGCGGCGCGGCTGTCCACGCACCTGCTGATGCTCTACGGGAGCGGAGCGGGGACGGTGGGCACGGTGGGACGCATGGGCGGACTGGGAGCGGAGCTGCCGGTGCTGTCCGTGACGGCCGAGGGCGTGCTGGCGGTGAGGACGGTGGTGGTGGCGGAGGGGACGGTGACGACGACGCTTGGCGTGGGACGGGCGCGGTCTCCATCCTCCACATGGCCAGCAGCAGCCAGGGCAACCCCGGCGGCGGGAGCGGTCAAGCAGGGAAGACGGCCTCGACACAGGGGCCCGGCAGGTGGGTGTACAAGACGTCCACCACCAGATCCAAGCGGGCCTTGGACTACGAGGAACAGGTGACGGGGCAGCCCGCGTGGCGCATCTACATGGTTGGCGAGGTGGAGTTCGACGGCTTCACCGGCAAGGAACTGCTGGAAGCCAAGGGCCCTGGCTACAAGAGCTTCTTCGAGAAGGACGGTACACCCAAGCCCTGGTACGTGAGATCAAAGGGGTTCCAGGAGCTGATGGACTCAGGCCGAAAAACAATCGAAGCTTGCTGAGAGGCTGAGTCTGCCGGTGATCTGGCATGTGGCCGAGGCGGAAGTCGCGAACGCACCTGCACACCCTCTTCGGAAAGAAGCGTTGGACAACATCACCGTCCGCCATACGCCGCCAGCGCGGTGAGGAGCACGAATGGGAGAGGGCTACTACGTGGGGGCGTACTGGGGACCGCGCAAGGAGACGGCGCTGGAGTGTGCCCGGCGCGCGGAGCTGTTCTTCCACATGCTGGCGCGATGTGACCCGTCATTCGCCCAATGGTACCGGGGGGGGCGCGGATTTCCTCGCGAGCTGCCGGGCTACCCTGTCCGTCCCGAGGTGAAGGAGTGGGAGCAGTTGTTCCTTCGTGGGAGGATCCGCACGGACGTTGGCAAGAAGGTCATCGAGGAGTTGGGTTTCAACGCATGGTGTGGAACTGCGAAGAAGGAGAGCACCCTACGTCGATATGGGTTGTGGGGAATACTCACCATGGGGGGCCCAATTCGTGTCGCCTTGAGCCGCCCAGGGCAGGGACGGTGCGGGAGCGCCTGCTGAGCGCACCCGTACTAGCCGAGGTGCTCACCAGCGTGGCCACCGCGTGGGACCCTGACTTCGCCATGGCCAGTTCCTCGGAGATGGTGGACCTCGTGGAGAAGCGGAAGCGAAGAGTGCGGGTCGGCTGGCTCACGTACCTGTCGCGCCGGCTGGGCACCCTACCGCCGCTGCCGGCGCCCGTGCGCATCGAGCCGGTG
>CAVYSY010000024.1:0-295226 GCA_963771175.1 uncultured delta proteobacterium | reverse complement strand
TCACCACGGGCACGACCACCACCACGGTCATGACCATCACCATGACCATGGGCACGACCACCACCATGACCACGGGCATGAGCACGGGTCGGCGACGGCGGCGGAGCACAAGGCGCATGCGCCGGTGCACGTGAGCGCGTTCGTGGTGACGTGCTCGGACAGCCGAGACGAATCCAAGGACGAGAGCGGGCGGGTGCTGCGCGAGCTGCTGGAAGGCGAAGGGCACTCGGTGAGCGGCTACCGCGTCATCAAGGACGAGCCCGAGGCCATCCGCGCGATGCTGAAGGAAGCGCAGGAGGCGGGTGCGCGGGCGGTGATCTTCAACGGTGGGACGGGAATCGGCCGCCGGGACAGCACGGTGGAGACGCTCCAGGCTCTCTTCGAGAAGACGCTGCCGGGCTTCGGCGAGCTGTTCCGGGCGCTGTCGTACAAGGAGATCGGCAGCGCGGCGATGATGTCGCGAGCGACGGCGGGGACGTACCAGGGGATGATCCTCTTCGCGCTCCCGGGCTCACCGCAGGCGGTGCGCCTCGGGCTGCAAAAGCTCATCCTGCCGGAGCTGGGCCACGCGGTGCGCGAGCTGACGCGCTGAGCCCACGGGGCTGAGGCACTCAGGGCACGGGCGAGGGGGCCACCACGGGACTCGCCGCGCCCTGGGGGACTCGGCCGCGCGCTGTCGCTCCCGCGCGAGCCGGTCGAGCAGCCGCCGGGCCGAGACGAGGTCCGGCTTCAGCTCGAGGGCCGCTCGGAGGTGCTGCTCGGCCTCCTCGTACCGGCCGGCCAGCAGCAGCACCTGCCCGAGGCTGGTGCGCGCCTCCGGCAGATGGGGCGCGAGCTGGGCCGCGTGCTCGCACTCCTCGATGGCGCGCGGGAGCTGCTTCAGGTTCTTGTGCACCAGGCACAGGTTGCTCCAGGCGCCGGCGTTGTCCGGATCGAGCCGCACGGCCTCCCCGAGCACCGTCTCCGCCTCCTGCAGTCGCCCCGCCATGGCGTAGGCCAGCCCGAGGTTCCTCCGGGCCGGGGCACTGCTCCCGCCGGCGCGCTCGAGGTGGGGAAGGGCCTCGGACAGCCGGCCTTCATTCAGCAAGGCGAGACCCAGGCCCGCGTGGATCTCCGGCGTCTCGGGCGATTTCGTCTGGGTGTCGAGCCACAGGGCGAGGTTGTCGTGCCACACCGTGTTGCGCGAGGCGGTGGCGAGCCCTCCCGCGACGACCACCACCGCCAGCCCGCCGAGCAGGAGCGGGCGCGAGGCCGGGCCCCGGCGCTCCAGCGCCTCCAATGCCAGTCCCATCAGGAGGACGAAGCCCACCGAGGGCAAGTAGAGGTAGCGCTCGGCGAAGGAGTTCTTCCCGAGCGCGGGGATGTAGAGCGCGGGGAGCAGCGGGAGCAGGCACCACGCCAGCGCGACGAAGGCCGAGGGCGCGCGCCGCCAGAGGACGGCGGCCAGGAGGGCGAGGCCGATGAGAGCGGCCACCCCGGCGAGCACCTGCGGCGCCCACGGAGAGTCGACCGGCTCGAAGACATGGAACGCGTTGAGCTCGAGTGGCAGCACGAGCGCGCCCAGGTACTGCGCCAGCAGGGGCGGCGCATTGAGCACATACCCCACGAGCCCGAGCTTCGTGTGATGCAGCGTCCGCCCAGTGCCAGCCAGGGCGTGGAGGCGCAGCGCCGCGTAGACGGCAAGGGAGAGAGCCAGTGGGGCATAGCGGCCCAGCCACTGTCGGAGGCTCCAGGCCCGGCCGCCTCGCACGAGATCGTAGACCACCACCATGCCGAACAGCAGTACGCCCGGCTCCTTGAAGAGGAGGGCGCCGAGGGATGCCAGGCCCGCGAGGGCGGCACGGAGGGACAGGCCGGGCCCCGAGGTCATCAGCAGGTACAGCGCGAGCAGCACGCAGATGACCAGGGCCACGTCGTTCACGGCGCTCACCCAGGCCACCGCTTCGGTGTGGATGGGGTGGACGGCGAAGAGCAGGCCCGCGGCGAGCGCGGCCAGGGAACCCGCCTGTCGCTCGAAGAGGACGAGCCCCACCCGATACACGAGCCCGGAGGCCACCACGTGTCCGAGCAGCATGACCAGGTGGTAGCCCCAGGGCTGGAGGCCGAAGACGGCCCGGCAGAGCATCAGGGTGATGTGGACGAGGGGACGGTAGTAGTTGCGGCTCAGGTCGACCCGCGAGGAGAAGCCCCAGAAGTGTGTGCTGAAGATGTCGCCCAGGTGCCGAGGGCCCTCGAGCCACGGGTTGGACAGGATGAGCAGGTCGTCATCCCAGACGAAGCCGTTGGCGAGGGTGTTGGCGAAGGCGAGGGCCGCGCAGACGCACACCAGCGCGAGTGGGAGCCAGCGCTGTCCGGGCGAGAGGGGGGAGGACACCGAGACACCGTACCATGTGGCTCGGCGCTCATGCCGGAGCTTCTGGTTCCTCCCCGTGGTGGAGTAGATGGCTCGCGAAGAGGCACGTCCTTCTCACACGCCTCCTTGGAGTCCTTGCATGCGCACCGTCACCGCCCGCCTGCTCTCTCCGGCCTGCCTGCTGCTGCTGGTCGCCTGCGCCGGGGCTCGTCCCGCGGAGCCACGGAGTGAGTCACCGGCCCCGAGCGCGTCCACCGTCGTGCTGCTGGTCCGGCACGCGGAGAAGGCTTCGAACGAGGAGGATCCGCCTCTCACTCCCGCTGGGCAGCAGCGCGCCGAGGCGCTCATCCAGGTGGCCCAGAACGCTGGCGTGAGCGCCATCTACACCACGAAGCTCCGTCGGACGCGCGAGACCGCCCAGCCGCTGGCGGATCGCCTCGGCGTCCCCATCACCGTCCGCGAGGTCATTCCGGGCGGGGGGCAGGCACAGGCCGCGGAACAGGCCCGGGACATTCTCACGCAGCACCGGGGGGAGGTCGTCCTGGTGGTCGGTCACAGCAACACCCTTCCTCTGGTGGCCGAGGCGCTGGCCGGGGTCCCCATTCAGCCCATCCCCGATAGCGAGTACGACCGCCTCATGGTGGTCGTGGTTCCGCCGTCGGGTACCGGCCCGGCTCATCCAGTCGCGCTACGGCGCGCCGAGTGCCCCGTGAGGCAGGCGGATGAACTCCATGGCGAGGCGGGTTGCCCCAGGCTACGGAGTCCCTGAACCATGCCACCGCGAACCCGAGGACCCACAGGACTGAGCCCCCGAGAGGCCGAGCGCCTGCGCCCGTGTCTGGATGCCTTCCTGGCGTCGACGGACAGCCGGGGGCGCATCGCGTTCGACCCGCTGGAGTTCCCGCACCGCTACCGCGACCCGAGGGACATCGAGGTCAGCGCGCTGCTGGCGGCGGCGCTGGCGTATGGGCGCGCGGACCTCTTCCGGCCCAAGGTGGACGCGCTGCTGAAGCGCATGGGTCCGTCTCCGGCGGCTTTCGTGCGCGGGCTGGACGTAGCCGGGGCGCGCGAGCTGCTCACGGGCTTCGTCTACCGCTTCAACGTGGGCACGGACGTGGCGGTGCTGCTGCTGGGCATGGGACGGACGCTGCGCGAGCTCGGGAGCCTGGAGGCGCTCTTCATCCAGGGGCTCGAGGCCAGAGGCTCCTGGCACGGCGCGCTGGATGCCTTCACTTCGGCCCTGCGCGACGTACCCATGGAGCCCTTGCGAAAGGCGCTCGGGTCCGAGCGCGGGCTGCACCACCTGTTGCCCTCGCCCCTCGGGGCCGGCGCCGCCAAGCGGCTCAACCTCTTCCTGCGGTGGATGGTGCGCGGGCCCGATGGGGTGGACCTCGGCATCTGGCGGCGGGTGCGCCCCTCGGCGCTGCTGATCCCCCTGGACACCCACATCGGGCGCATCTCGCAGCACCTGGGCCTCACCCGTCGCAAGGACCTGAGCTGGCGCACCGCCGAGGAGGTGACGGCCTCGTTGCGCGCGCTCGATGCCGAGGATCCCGTGCGCTACGACTTCGCGCTGTGTCACTACGGCATGAGCGGGGTGTGTCCCTCCAAGCCGGTACCCGAGAACTGTGCCCGGTGTCTGCTGCTGCCGGCTTGTGGTGTGGGGCGGAAGGCGGTCTCCCGGAGCGGGAAGCGCGGGGTCTACCCTGGGAGTGGTTGACGGGGGAATCGTGAGCGGGGATACACGCGCCATGACGTTGGCTACGGTCGTCGGACAGCCGCGCGCGATTGACGCACTGCAGGCGGCACTGCGCAGCGGCTCGGTGCATCACGCCTATCTCTTCGCCGGGCCCGAGGGCGTGGGCAAGGAGCTCGCCGCCGTGGGGCTCGCCCAGGCGCTCACCTGCCCGGTGAAGCCCAACGAGGGCTGTGGCACCTGTGACGGGTGTACCCGCCTCGCCAAGGGCTCCCACCCGGACGTCACCTGGCTCATGCCCGACGCCGAGCGCGTGGAGCGTGGGCTGGCGGGGCGCTCGGACATCACCGGCACGCCCAGCCGGGAGATCAAGGTGGAGCAGATCCGCGGGCTGCTGGAGCGCATCACCCTGCGCGGGCTCGAGTCCAAGCGCAAGGTGGCCCTCGTGGTGGACGCGCACCTGATGAACCAGCAGGCGCAGAACGCGTTCCTCAAGACGCTCGAGGAGCCGCCCTCGGACACCACGCTCATCCTCCTGGCCTCGGCGCCGGACAAGCTGCTGCCCACCATCCGCAGCCGGTGCAGCAAGGTGCACTTCGGCCCGCTGCCGGTGGAGTTCATCTCCGAGCGTCTCCAGAAGGAGCGCAAGCTGGACGCCCAGACGGCCGAGCTGGCGGCGGTGATGGCGGGCGGGAGCCTGGGGCGCGCGATGGCGCTGGACCTCGACGCGCTCGCGGCGCGCAAGGAGGTCATCACCGGCTTCGAGGCGCTCAAGCCCGGAGAGGTGGGCGCGCTGCTGCGCTGGGCGGAGACGTTCGGTGCCACGCGCGAGCTGGCGGAGCAGGCGCTCACCATCCTCTCCATGTGGACGCGCGACGTGTCGCTGGCGAAGGCGGGCGCGGGGCGCCTGGCCAACCAGGATATGGCGGAGCTGGCGCACGAGGTGGCGGCGCGCACGCACGAGTCCACGCTGCACCGCCGGCACGCGCTGCTGGAGAAGGCGAAGACGACCATCGTGGAGCGCAACGCGGCGGCGAGGCTGCAGCTCGAGCGGATGCTCATCGAGCTGCTGGAGGGGCGATGAGCGCGGACATCGACGACGTGCTGGACGAGGCGAAGGCCGGCAAGGTGCTGCCGCTCTACCTGTTGTGGGGCGAGGAGTACCTGGTGCGCCGGGGCGCGGACGAGCTGGTGAAGGTGCTGCTGCCGGATGCCTCGGCGGGGCTGAACTTCGCGGTGCTGGACGCGGGCTCGCCGCGCGAGGTGGCGCAGGAGCTGGCCACGCTGCCGCTCTTCCCCGGGCGCAAGGTGGTGCTGGTGCGTGACCCGGAGTTCCTCGCGCCGAAGAAGGGCCGTGGGGACGCGCTGGGCAAGGCGCGCGAGGCGTGGAAGGCGGGCAAGCGCAAGGAGGGCGCGCGGCGGCTGCTGGCGCTGGCGGCGCGGGCGGGGTGGGGCGTGGACCAGCTCGACCCGAGCGCACGCGGGGCTCCTTCCGTGGACCAATGGAGGGAGGAGTTGAACGTCGACCTCGCCGAGGCGGACCTGGCGTTCCTCAAGGAGGTGGCCACGTTCTGCCGCGAGGAGCGCATCACCGCGCCCGAGGGCGACGCGAGCGCGCTGCTGGAGCTCTTCCAGAAGGGCGTCCCGCAGGGGCACGCGCTGGTGCTGGCGGCCTCGGAGGTGGACGCGAAGAGCCCGCTGGTGAAGCTGGCCGCGGACAAGGGGCGGGTGGTCGAGCGCAAGGTGGCGGCGCGCCACAAGGACCTGGAGATCGAGCCGCTCGCCGAGGAGTTCCTCCGGCCCTTCAAGAAGAAGCTGGGGAAGGGCGCGGCCGAGCAGCTCAAGGAGCGCGTCGGCGGCAACGTGCGGCTGCTGCAGTCGGAGCTGGAGAAGTTGGCGACGTACGCGGAGGGCTCCACCATCGAGTCCTCGGACGTGGCGCTGCTGGTGGCGCACACGCGCGAGGAGGAGTTCTTCGAGCTGTCCGAGGCCCTGCAGAACCGCAACCTGAAGGGGGCCCTGGACTACACGATGGACGCGATGGGGCAGGGCGTGCACGGGCTGCAACTGCTGGGCGCGGTGGCCTCCATCGTGCGGGGCATGCTGGAGAACCACGAGCGGCTGGAGAAGTACGCGGGAGGCTCGGTGCCGCGCTCGTTCCAGGACTTCAAGGCGCGCGTGTTCCCGAGGATTGAAGAGGAGGCCAAGGCGGCCAAGGGCAAGGCCCCTCACCCCTACGCGGCCTTCCTCGGGATGCAGGGCGCGGGGCGCTACAAGCGGAAGGAACTGCTCGACGCGCTGGTGGCGTGCGCCGATGCGGACCTGGCGCTCAAGTCCTCCGCGAGCAGCAAGCTCGTCATCGAGCGGCTCCTCTGGACCGTTTGCGGGAGCGCCTGACGGCCTCTCGCGGGGCGCTACGAGCCAGGGCCTCGGGATGCCTGTAGAGCGGCAGCCCGGGGCTGCGGACGTACTCGAAGATGAGCGACGTCTCCAGGTGGGCCACCTCGGGCCGGGTGGTGAAGGCGTCCATGCCCAGATCCCTCAAGTGATCCGCGTCGCGCACCGCCACGTGCACGAGGAAGTCGTTCGCTCCGGCCACGTGGTAGACGGCCAGCACCTGGGGCAGGGAGAGCGCGTGGCGGCGGAACTCCTCCACCAGCTCCCGGGAGTGCTGCCGGAGCCGCACGGCGATCATCGCCTGGAGGCCGATCCCCACCGCCCGTGCGTCCACCTCGGCGTGGAACGACTTGAGAACACCGGTCTCGCGCAGCCGGGTCACCCGCGCCAGACAGCTCGACTGGGCGAGTCCCACCTCGGAGGCCAGCTCCTTGTTGGAGAGCCGGGCATTCTTCTGCAGGGCCTCCAGGATGGCGAAGTCGATGGGGTCCAGCTCGGGTTGGCTCATGGGTGCGAGGGCGTCAGTGGGAGCGCGGCAGCTCGACGAGCTGGAACCAGTGCTTGTCGAGCACCTTCACGACCTCGATGAGCCCCTCGAAGGTCACCGGCTTGGTGATGAAGCAGTTCGCTCCGAGGTCGTAGCTGCGCAGGATGTCTTCCTCGGTCTTGGAGGTGGTCAGCACGACGACGGGGATGAGCCGGAGCGTCGGGTCGCCCTTGATCTCCCGCAGGGCCTCGCGGCCGTCCTTGCGGGGCATGTTCAGGTCCAGGAGGATCAACCCGGGGCGGGGCGAGTCCTTCGGGTCGGCATAGCGGCCGCGACGGTAGAGGTAGTCGAGCAGCTCCTCGCCATCCTCGACGAAGCGGAGCTCGTTGGCGAGCCGGCTCTCCTCCATCGCGGAGCGGGCGAAGTCCCGGTCATCCGCGTCGTCATCAGCCATCAGGATCGTAACGGGCTTTCTCTGCTCCATGGGCCTTACCTGTTCGTGGACTGCTTGAGCGGAAGCGTGGCGATGAACGTCGTTCACCGCCATCCTGGGAGCAACCAGGCGAATCATCCCCCGCGAAAGGCTCCCTTGGAAGTCAGCTGTGAAGTTTGCACGATGGCACTGGGCCGGACTGCATGGCCGCCGAGCGGTGGACCGCCCCTTTGTCCGAAGTCAGACCCGCTCTTCGCGGGAAACCCGGCTTCACCAACGGAAGACCGACGCAGCTCCGGTGGTTTCTCGTCCAGCGCTTGTGGAGACCGCGCCGACCGCGTAACGCTCTGCATGGAATCGCCGCCCTGGCGCCAGCTCCCAACCTCCTCCATGTCATGACACAGCCCCGTTTGACGTCTCGTCACGGAGAAGACCCGGTCACGAGCTACCTGGCCGAGCTGTGGAGCTCCGCGCCGTGCGGTCTGTTGTCGTTCACCGACGACGGCTCCATCGAGGTCGTCAACGACACGCTGCTGGAAATGCTGGGTTACGCCCGCGGCGAGCTGTCGGGCGGTCATGTGGAGACGCTCCTGACGCTGGCCAGCCGCATCTTCTGCCAGACCCACCTCTTCCCGCTGCTCCGGATGCAGGGCAAGGCGACGGAGATCCACCTCGCGCTGCGCTCCAAGAGCGGCGAAGACGTTCCCGTGCTCGTCAATGCCGTCCGTGCGGAGCGCGAGGGGGCATTCGTCAATCACTGTGCGCTCATGCTGGTCCGCGAGCGGAACAAGTACGAGGACGAGCTCCTGAAGGCGAAGCGGGCGGCGGAAGATGCGCTGCGGAGCAACGAGGAGCTGACCCGGGCCAGGCACGAGCTGGAGCAGCGAGCCCTGGAGCTCGATCGGAAGCTCAGCAGCCTGGAGCAGAAGAACCATGCAGCTCGAGCCGCATCAGCGGCATCCTGTCTCACGACCTGCGAGAGCCGCTCCGGAAGCTCTCCGTCTTCTCGTGTCTCTTCACCCAGGAGGACCGGTCGTCGATGTCGTTGACGGGCCAGCGCTCGCTGGAGCGCATCAAGGCCGTGAGCGCGCGGATGGATCAGCTCGTCACGGCGCTCCAGCAGTTCGTGGCGCTGGACGTGGCCGACGAGCCGTTCGTGGAGGTGGATCTGGGCGAGGTGGTGGACTGCGCCCGGCAACTCGTGTCCGAGAGAGCCGGGCTCGGAGAGGCGAAGCTGCGGATCGAGCCGCTCCCGATAATCCAGGGCCGACGCCGGCAGTTGCTGCTGTTGTTCTTCCACCTGCTCGATAACGCGGTGAAGTTCCGCAGGCCCGATGTGGGCCTTCAGATCGACATCGAGTATCGCCAGATCCAGCACAACAGCTTCCGGGCCATCAAGGACAAGTACTCCTACACGGACTTCGCGAGGATCGTCTTCTCGGACAACGGGAGCGGCTTCGAGAACCGCTTCAGTGATTACGTGTTCGAGGTGCTGAGGAAGCTGGATCCGAACACCCCGGGCCCAGGAGTCGGTCTGGCGATCTCCCGCAAGGTGGCGGAGAACCACAACGGGTCCATCTCGGTCGAATCGGAGCCGGGGAAGGGGACCCGCTTCACTCTGCTCCTGCCGTTGCGGCAGTGAAGGGCTCGCCCGTGCTCCAGAACCCGTTCGAGCACGACTGACGGGGTAGGAAGAAAAAGGTGCTGCCCGAGTGGAGAAGCCGTTGGGTTGGCTGACCTATCCAGGTCATGGGCGGAGTCGAACCGCGATCGCTTTTCAGGCGAGTTCCAAGTGCGTGTTCGGCATCTCCGGCCGGGCAGCTACTCGAAGGGACGCACGGGCCGGAGAAATCCTGACAGAGGGGGCGCGCTTTGCTGAGCGAGTGCGCTAGCGGAACTCGTCCACGATGTAGACCCCCGCACGGGGAGAGTCGAGGATGGCCGTCCCTGGCTGGGACTCGGGCCGTTTGCGCAGCTGCCCGAATCCCAGCCGCGCCACCGCGCAGATGGGCACCTGATCGCCTCCCCGCAACGGTTGGGCGGCATAGTACCGGATGATGACGCGGGGGCCGCTGGTCCAGACCCGTCCATACAGTCTGGAGGGCGCCTCGATAAGCCCGAGGTTCTCCTCAAGCACGCTCTCGATAGGGCCGTCGTACAGCGTGATGGGCTCGGCGCGGGTCTGGTTTGCATCGATCTGAGCCCATGCGGCTTCCCCAACGAACATCCTCAAGTAGTCCATCGCCTTGCGCGCCTCCGCTGGGCACTCCTCGGGTCCTGGAGTTCCGTCCGGACGGAGGGACACGCCACTCGTGGCGGTTCCGGGACAAGCGGAGGACATTACGAGGATGACAGCGCAGCCCAAGAGCGGGAACGTGTTGGAGGCCATGCTCTTCCGCTCCTATCTCGCAACGAGGTGGGGATCCAGTTGGACAATGGCTTGCCGGAGCCCGTCGTGCCGGTAGACCTCAAGGAGCAGGCTCGTCAACTCGCCATCGTCAACAAAGGCGCTTCGGTCCACGACGAGGGCAACCACACCGGATGCGCCGGGTACGATGGATCGGACGGAAGAGCGAACGGCGACCATTCGCTCATTGCCGCTTGCCTTCGTCACGAGACGAGCCGACTTCAGGCTCCAGGGCTGCGCTGGATCAAGGTTCTTGACCTTGAGCACGACACCCACCTTGCCCTTTCCCTGGAACACCGTCGCGACGACGTGGGCATTCTCGTCCTTGCCGGAAAAGTGGTCCGCGATCAGGAACGGCGTCTGCGCTACCGCACCCGAAGCCAGCAAGGCGGCAAGCGCGTGATCCTCCGAGGTCTCCTCCTTACGGAGGCGCTTGTTTTCCTCTTCGAGGACCCGCTCCCGGCCAAGTGCGTCGTACAAGGACGAGAGCACCGCGTTGTAGCTCTCGCGGTCCTTGAACACGTTCACCTGCTGGTCCGTGAACGACTCTTCAAGCGACGGCGGCGCCAGCAGGAACGCCACCTCCGTGCCGTCAGCGAGCGTCACGATCAGGGGAACCCGTTCGTCGATGTCGAGGTCACGAAGCGGCTCCACCACCACCTTGTTGCCGCCTGCGAGGAGAGGCTCGAAACGCCCCTCCCAACCCAGCATCCTCGTCCTGGCTGGGTCGACGGGCTGGTCGAACCGGAGGACGCAAGAGACCTGACCGGTGACGTGGAGGGTGGGCGTCCACTGGCCGGGGTGCTCCGATCTCAGGAGGGTCCGGACGGCGACCTTGTCTCGGTCTCGGGCCAGGGCGGCTGAGCCACCAGGAGAAGCAACAGCACAGGTCGCAGGAGAGGGGGTTTCGCATGGCTTGGTGTTGGGGTCAGAGGGTGGCAATCAGCACCCTGCGGTGGTAGTTCGTGCTGCCGACGTGAGAGCAGAAGCGCCGGGCCTGTTTGCTGAGCCGGTGGGTCAGGGACTCGTACTCGGCCCGGCTCACGCTCCGCAGCGACAGGTACAAGCGCGCCGCCCCCTGCAGGTACGAGAAGAGCGGGTGGGCGTCCTCCCCATCCGGATTCCGGCGGAGCTGGCGGTAGAGTCGCTCGAACTCCGCGTCCGTTACGGGCCGGTCCATCGCCGTGCAGTAGATGCCCGCCGTCGACTCCAGCAGGCGCAGGAAGGACTCATGCGGAGGGGGGGTTCTCAGCAGGAACGGCGTCATCTCCGTTGCCGTCCAGAGCCGCGAGATGGGCTTGAGCTTCACTGTCGCCATCGTCCAGGCCGCGTCCACCACCGGCACCTCTTCACGCACCGGCAGCGCCTGTCCCCGGGGCCCGAACTCGATGGCCACCTGAAGCAGCTCGGGCCGCTCCAGTTCGAGTCCCGCCCGCTCCAACTCCTCTCGTGCCTCCCAATCCATTTGACCACCTCCCAGGTCAAGGCGACGATGCTACTTTTCCCGTAGGAAGTCGAGTCCAGGCCTGGAGGGTGCGCGGGAGTGTCACCTCGGGCGGCCAGGGCCCGCGCGCTCCCAAGTGCCGTCATTCACCGGGGTAGAGCAGGGGAGTGACGTCCTGGTACGGCCCCTGGCACGGAGCCACGTCGGCCGCGAGGTAGTGGGCCACCCGTCCGGGTGCCAGCGCGACGATGGCCGACGAGCGCGTCCCGTACCCCGGCGTGTGGATGCACAGTGCTTGGTACTGGCGCATGCGCTCGTGGATGTCCGGAAGGCCCTCCTCGTCGGGGAGGAGCGTCGGCGCGCGCTCTGGCAGCACGTGGTCCGAGAGCATCGCCTGGAGTGCCTGGACGGACTCGGGCCAGGGCTTGTGCGCCGCCGCCTCCGCGAGCTTCCGGGCCCGCCGCACCTTGGGCAGCTCGGGCGAATCGAGCACGTCGTTGGCCAGTACGTGGATGCCCGGCGGGACGTCCGCCAGGGTCATCCGCTCGGAGTCCGGGCGGGCGTAGGCCACCCGCAGCGCCCCGGCGCCCCCATAGAGGAGGTTGAAGGGGTTGTACTCCCGAGAGTCCAGGCTCGCGAGGTAGCGCTCGACTCCCTCCACGCTACCGGATTGCAGGGCGCGCATGACCACCTCGCCCCGGGACCGGGGTGCCCTCGTCAGGTTCGCGGAACCCCGCTGGTTCGTCAGTCCCACGAAGAGGCCGCCGTCCGTTACCCCCATCCACGTCCCCTGACGCTCCAGGTCGCGTCCTCCGACGACCCGCGGGGAGGGGGACAGCACCTGGGGACCGACGGCCGGGCGGGCGTACAGCTCATCGCGGTTGGCGGCCAGGACGAGCGGGTACTCGGGGTGGACGTGGCGGAGGATGACGATGGTGCACATCGTGTGGGGTCGATAACAGCTCCGGGGCCCCCATGCACCTGTCACCACCTTGGCGTTTCTTATCGATGACCGGAGCCCCGAGCGGCTAATGTCCGCCGCCCCTCAGGAGAACCCATGGCGGAGAGAATCCTCGTCACCAGCGCGCTGCCGTATGCCAACGGCCCCATCCACATCGGCCATGCCGTCGAGTACGTCCAGACCGACATCTACGTGCGCTTCCTGCGCTCCTGCGGCAAGGACGTCGTCTACTTCTGCGCCGACGACACCCACGGCACGCCCATCGAGATCAACGCGGCCAAGCAGGGGATCAAGCCCGAGGAGTTCGTCGCCCGGTGGTACGAGTCGCACCAGGCGGACTTCCGGGACCTCGGCGTCAGCGTCGACTACTTCCACTCGACCAACTCGCCCGAGAACAAGCACTACGCCGAGTACATCTACGGCAAGCTGAAGGAGCACGGCGACATCGAGAAGCGCGACATCGAGCAGGCCTACTGCGAGGTGGACAAGCGCTTCCTGCCGGACCGCTTCATCAAGGGCACCTGCCCCAACTGCAAGGCTCCCGACCAGTACGGTGACGCCTGTGAGAAGTGCGGCAAGGCCTACAGCCCCACGGACCTGATCGAGCCCCGCTGCGCCCTGTGCGGCACGCCGCCGGTGCGCCGCACGTCCTCGCACCTCTTCTTCAAGCTGTCGCGCCATGCGGACTTCCTGCAGGAGACGCTGCGCAAGCCCGACTTCGTCAACCCCGGTCTCGCCGCGCAGCTCCAGGGCTTCTTCGAGAAGGGTCTGTCGGACTGGGACATCAGCCGCGACGGGCCGTACTTCGGCTTCTCCATCCCGGGTGAGACGGACAAGTACTTCTACGTCTGGCTGGACGCCCCCATCGGGTACATCGCCACCACGGAGAAGTGGGCCCAGGTGACGGGCAAGGCGAAGAGCGCCCTGGACTACTGGGCCGAGGGCAGCGACACCCGCATCATCCACTTCATCGGCAAGGACATCGTCTACTTCCACGCGCTCTTCTGGCCCGCCGTGCTCAAGGTGGCCGGCCTCAAGCGGCCCGACTCGGTGAAGGTGCACGGCCATCTCACCGTCAACGGCGAGAAGATGTCCAAGAGCCGCGGCACGCTCATCCCCGTGCGCTCCTACCTGGAGCACCTGGACCCGAGCTACCTGCGCTACTTCTACGCGGCCACGCTCGGCTCCGGGCATCGAGGACCTCGACCTGAGCCTCAAGGACTTCCGCCTCCGGGTGAACGGCGAGCTCGTCAACAACATCGGCAACCTGGCCAACCGCAGCCTGTCCATGCTGGCGGGTGGTGTGCTGGAGAAGCGGCTCGCTCCCGCCACGAAGGAGGGCCCCGGCAAGGCGCTGGTGGAGGCCGCGCTCGCCCGCGTCCCCGAGGTGCGCGAGGCCTTCGAGAAGCTGGAGTATCGCAACGCCATCCGCATCATCACGGACATCTCCCAGTCCGCGAACGGCTTCCTCCAGAACGCGGCGCCCTGGGCCAAGATCAAGACCGACCCCGAGGCCGCTCGCGCCGACCTGAGCGACGCCGCCGAGGTGGCCTACATCCTCGGAGCCCTCCTCACGCCGGTGATTCCGCGCGTGACGGAGAAGCTCTTCGCGCAGCTCAACGCGCCGGCGCTCACCTTCGAGGCGCTCGCCACCGCGCGCTACCCGCTGCTCGACCGCAGCCGGCCCGTGGGCACCCCCGAGCCGCTCCTGCCCCGTCTGGAGGAGGAGCGCGTCAACGCCATCCTCGGCCAGTCTCCCGCCGCCGCCGAGCCGGCCAAGCAGGAGGAGAAGAAGGGCAAGGGCGAGAAGAAGGCCGCCGAGTCGAAGCCCGCCGAGGCCAAGGCCGCTCCCGGAGGCGAAGCCCGCCGAGGCCGCGCCGGGGGAGATCGAGATTGGCGACTTCGCCAAGGTGGTGCTCAAGGTGGGCAAGGTGCTCGCCGCCGAGCGCGTGCCCAAGGCGGACAAGCTGCTCAAGCTCACCGTGGACCTGGGCGAGGGGCAGCCGCGCACCATCTGCTCCGGCATCGCCGAGGCCTTCCAGCCCGAGCAGGTCCAGGGCCGCAAGGTGGTGGTGGTGGCCAACCTCAAGCCGCGCATGCTGCGGGGCATCGAGTCGCGCGGGATGATTCTGACCGCGGGTCCCGGTGGCAAGGACCTGTCCCTGTTGGATCCGGGTGACATGCCTCCCGGCTCCGAGGTGAAGTGAGCGTGACGGACTGGCGGGCCGAACGGGATCGGGCGCTTCTTGCCCTCGAGCGCGAGAAGAACCCCGCTGCGCGGGCCGAGGCGGCGGAGGTTCTCTTCCTCCTCGCCGCCGAGGACACCTCGCTCGCGCCCGAGTTCTCCGAGGTGCTCGTTCGGCTGCTGGCCGACAAGCAGGTGGCCGTGCGCCGCACCGCCGTGGGCATGGCCACCGTGGTGCTCTCCGCCGAGGAGCTCCCCGGCTTTCTCGCCGCGCGGCTCGCCGATGAGGAGAGCCTCGTGCGCCTGGAAGCCGCCGGGCGTCTGGCCGACCTCGCCCGGTCCGACTGTCGTGGGACGCTGGCCCAGGCCCTCGAGGATCCCGTCTTCGAGGTCCGCTTCGAGGCCGCTCGTGGCATGGCCGCCCTCAAGCACCCCGCCGGCCTGGAGGTCCTCGTCCAGGCGCTCGATGAGGAGCTGCTTCGCTTCCGGGCACTCGGGGCGCTCGCCGAGCTGGGGGATGCGCGCGCGCTGCCCGCCATCCAACGCCTGTTCCATCGCTTACTGCTGCCCGCCTTCGATCGCACCCAGGCCGCCGGAGTGCTCGCGAAGTTGGGGGACTCCGAGGGGGCGAAATGGCTCCTCAAGCGCACCGAGCGGCGGCGGTTCAACTGGGCCCAGGACCGCGCCCTCGCCGTGGAGCTGAGTGGCGAGGTGAAGGCGCCGGGGGCCCTCGAGCGGCTGCGCACCATCCTCTTCGATCCGAAGGACGCCTGCCGGGGAGCCGCGGCACGGGGGTTGGGCCGGCTGGGCGACCCGCAGGCGTTGCCATGGCTGCTCGCCCTGCTCGATGAGCCCGGAGTCCACGAGGACTACCGGCTCGATGCCGCCGAGGGCCTGTGGCTGCTCGGCATTCCCGAGGGTCGCGACCGCGTCCGCGCGGTGCTGCCCGCGTTCTCCCAAGAGGCCCGTGCAGAGCTCTCCGAGCTCATCCAGGAGATGCCATGAGGCTCGTTGATTCCCACTGTCACTTCGATCGCGCCGAGTCCGCGCACGTCACGGCCTCGCTGGAGCGCGCCCGTGCCGCCGGGCTGGTGCATGCCGTCATCGTCGGCCAGTTCCAGGGCCCCGGTGACTGGGGCGTCGCGCTGGAGATCGCCGCCGCGCACCCGGACTTCCTCACGCCCACGCTCGGTATCCATCCGCACGAGGCGGCTCGGGCCACCGAGGCGGACCTGGAGCACCTGGAGCGGACCTGTGCCCGCCCGGAGATTCATGCCGTGGGCGAGGCGGGGCTCGACTACTACTACGACCACTCGCCCCGAGACGTGCAGATCCAGGTGTTCCGGCGACAGTGCGCGCTGGCGAAGCGCCTCGACAAGCCGCTCGTGGTCCACGTGCGGGATGCGCACGGCGACTGCGAGCCCATCCTCAAGGAGGAGGGCGTGAGCCGGGGCGTCATCCACTGCTTCACCGGGGACACCGACGCGGCCCGTCGCTACCTGGACCTGGGCTTCATGCTGTCCTTGTCCGGTGTCGTCACCTACAAGAAGACCGAGGCGCTCCAGGACGCGGTGCGCTTCGCGCCGCTGGAGCGGCTGATGGTGGAGACGGACAGCCCGTACCTCGCGCCGGTGCCGTACCGGGGCAAGAAGAACGAGCCCTCGTACGTCATCGAGACGGCGAAGAAGGTCGCCGAGCTCAAGGGCGTGTCCCTCGACCAGGTGGCCGAGGTGACGACCGCCAACGCCGCGAGGCTGTTCGGCTTCTCCGTGTGACGGGAGCGGGGGAGGGGAAGACCCTCTCCCCCGAGCCTACACGGCGGCGGTGGACACCGACGGCCTGCGCGTCGCGAGCTGCTGGGCGAGCTGCTCCAGGCTCTTGGTCATCTGTGGCACGTCCAGCAGCAGCGAGTCCGGGTCGTAACGGAAGTCCGCCTGCTGGAGGCTCAGCAGCGTCTGCATGGCCTGCTCGCCGCTCTGTCCCGCGATGGCCGCGTAGACGAGCTGCCCCTGCTCCAGGTGCAGGAATCCCTCGTGTGCGTGGTACTTGAGGTGCAGCCGCCCGGACTTCTTCCCCGAGCCCAGCAGCTTGAGCAGCTCAGGCGCGGGAATCTCGTCCAGGCTCCCGCGCACCAGTCGTGCCGGGCCGTTGTGGAGGATGCGGTCGTCGTACAGGGCGCGCACCGTCTTGGCGGACTCCTCCGGCTCCGCGGGAAGCACCACCGCCGTCGCTCCGCCCATCATCAGGCGCTCTCGCGTGCCCGGGTCCGGATCTCCCAGCACCACCACCGGCAGGCCCGCGTTCTCCGCCGACGCGCGCACCGCCTGCAGCAGCCCCAGCAACTCCTGCAGCCCGAACTTCAGTCCCACCACCAGCACGTCGCAGTCCTGGTACGCCAGCGAGTCGTACGCCCCGTCCAGCGAGGACTGCGCGTGTGTCACCAGCCCCTGCCGCTGTGCCGACTCCAGCAGGTCGAGCCGCGTGCCCTCGTCCGGCTCCACGATGAGGATCTGCCGCCCGTCGTTCGCGATGCGGTGCCGCAGAAACTCGCCGCTCTGCACCTGCATGACGATGTCCGCCACCACCGGGTCATACAGCCTGCCCGCGTTCTCCCGCAGGTGCTCCAGCGCGGCTTCCTTGGTGAAGAGCTTCCCGTATGCGTTCGTCGGGTTCTTCGTCAGCTCCAGGTAGCTGTCCACCGTCGCCAGGATGCGGGCGCCGATGGTGATGTCGTCGCCCTTCGTCCCCTGGGGCCCTCCAGAGCCGTCATAGGCCTCGTAGAGCTGGGCGATCATGGTGTTCACCTGCACCGGCAGGTTCACCATCTCGAAGAGCTTCGTCGGCACCCGGCAGTAGCGTTTGGCCTCGGCCATCCACTCGGGATTCACCGCGTTGCTCGCCAGGCAGAAGTGGCGCTCCGAGGGCTTGCCCAGATCGTGCAGGTACCCGGCGATGCCCACCGCCGCCACGTCCTTGATCGGGAGCCCCAGGCGCCGGGCCACCACCGTCGCCTGCCGCGAGAGCTGCGCCGAATGCCCCCGGTGGTGCTTGCGGTCCCGCTCCAGCATCGTCACCAGGACGTTCAGCGTCTCGAGGTAGTCGCCGTCCGACATCGTCCCGCGCGGGCCCAGCAGGACCTCGCTGCGTGCCGTGCTGGGTCGCGAGCCGCCCAAGCGTTGCAGCCGTATCCGGGCGTCCGTCTCCAGCTTGAGCTGGAGGCTGCTCCTCGGGTTCGTCCCCGAGGTGTTCTCGTAGGCGGTGGCAATCGTGGACATGTCCGTCCGCAATTGCACGCCGCCCTCCAGCGAGGCGAAGGCCGTCGGGTCGCCGTAGTAGTGCTTCCGGATGGCGGCGGCGATGGTGCTGCGCAGGCCCACGTACGCGTAGACCTCGGACATGCCCGTCACCAGGGCGATCTCGTCCAGCAGCTTCTTGTTCTGCGGCTCGGCCGCCACCAGCGACAGCAGCTTGCGCTCCGGGTCGATGGCCAGAGGCAGCACGTTCTGCGCCTCGGCCAGTCGCACCGGCACCTTGTCCAGCACCTCCGTGGGGATTTTGGCCTTGGCCAGCTTCTCCGCGGAGACGAACCGCGTCTGGAACTCGGCCGCCAGGAAGCGCAGCAGCGCTCCCTCCTGGATCAGGCCGATCTCCACCAGACAGTCCCCCAGCCGGTGGCCGGTGATCTTCTGGTGGTCCAGCGCCTTGGTGATGGACTCGGTGGTGACGAGCCCCGCCTCGACGAGGCGCTCGCCCAGTTTCTTCGCCATGTCAGTCTTCCGAACCCTCCTCGGGCTTGGCGGCGGGCTCCGACTTCGGTGCCGTCAAGACGCTGAAGGGCTTGAAGGTCAGCTCCTTGGGAACATTCACCGGCTCGCGCGGCGGCCTGGCCTCGCGCGGCTCACGAGGCTCGCGTGCCTCGCGAGGCTCCCGCTGCTCGCGAGGCTCCCGCTGCTCGCGAGGCTCACGCGGCGGCTTGGGCTCACGAGGCGGACGGGGCTCGCGCGGCGGCCTCTCCGGACGCTCGGCCCTCTCGGGGCGCTCGGCGCTGCTGCGCCTCGCCCGCGGGGGCGCCCGTCCTCTCCGGACGCTCCTTGGGCTTCTTGTCCTTCTTGGCGCGGCGCTCCACCGGCGCCCGGCCGCGCTGCGTGGGCACGGGACCCTTCCAGATCTGGCGGTCGTAGAGCTTGAGGTTCTCCGTCCACTTCTCGTTGGGGTCGCGCTGCATCGCCTCCACCCAGGAGGCAATCCGCGAGTCCAGCGAGTCCAGCGCGTGGACGATGTGCGCCTCGAGCGTCACCGGCAGCTTGGGCGAGCCGTACTCCAGCCGTCCGTGGTGCGCGAGGACGAGGTGGGTGAGGTGCTGCTCCAGCAGCGGCGGGAAGTGGGGGATGCCGAGCGTCTTCTCGCGAATCTTCTGCGCCGTCATCACGAGGTGGCCCACCAGCTTGCCCTCGTCGGTGTACTCGAAGCCCTTCTCCGGGGAGATCTCCGCGACCTTCATCACGTCGTGGAGCAGGGCGCCGGCCAGCAGCAGGTCGCGGTCCGCCATGGGGTAGTGGTCCGCCACCCGGAGGGTGAGCCGCATCACCGACAGCAGGTGCTCGGCCAGTCCGCCGCGGTAGGCGTGGTGGACGCCCTTGGCGGCCGGGGCGATCGGCAGGCCCGCGGCGATCTGCGGGTCATCCAGGAAGGCCAGCAGCAGGGCCTTCACGTTCGGGTCGCTCACGCGCTCGGTGACGAGCTCGCGGATCTGCCCGACGGCCCGGGCGCCACCATGGCCCTCGCCGGCCTTGGGAGCGGCCTGCTCCTCGCGGCCCTCTCGGGGCTCACGGGCGGGAGCGGCGGCCTTGGCGGCGGGCTGCTCCTCGCGCGCGGGGGCGGGCGGAGCGGTCGGAGGCTCGAACTCCTTGGGGTCGAGCGGCTCGGGGTCCAGCTTCTCGACGGCCTCGATGACCACCTGCGACTTGCCGTGGAAGCTGATGACGTTGCCCCGGACGAGCACGTAGTCACCGACATTGAAGGTCGATTCGAGTGCCTCCACGTTGTCGAAGACGCGGGCGTCGATCTCCCCGCTCTTGTCGACGAGCACCACGGAGACGAACACCTTGCCGCTGCGCGCGGTGACGCGTTCCTTCTTCGTGACGCGGAAGACGGTGTTGACCTGATCCTTCTCCCGCAGGTCCTTCGCGTAGACCTTGCGCACCTGCTCCACGGAGGCGTCGGTGGGGGAAGGGGTGGGGGCTGTGTCAGTCTGATTTTCGGTCGTCATATCTAGGTCTCCGACACTAGCACCCCCCAGGCGGTTAGGATGCGTTCATGTCTCTTCTTCCCGCTCTGTCTCTGCTCGTCCTGCTGGCTGGCGCCAATGAAACCGCCTGGCAACAGGTGGCCCGTGATGATGGCATCATCGTGCTGGCCCGGAAGCCCGAAGGGGGCTCCGTGTCCGAGGTGAAGGCCACCGCCCTCGTGGAGGCTCCGCCCCACGACGTGTGGCGGGTCATCCGTGACTACACGAACTACACGAAGACCATGCCCTATACCGACGAGAGCCGCGTGCTGGCCTCGGAGCAGGACGGGAAGGTCATCGTGTTCCATTGCCTGGTGAACGCCCCCCTGGTGGACAAGCGGGATTTCATCATCCGCATCCGCGACGAGTCGGACTGGAAGGACGGCAAGGGCTTCCTGAAGACGGCCTGGACGGTGACGACCGACGGGGCTCCGGCCGAGCGCGAGGACGTGGTGCGTGTGAAGCTCAACGACGGCTACTGGCTGCTGGAGCCGCGCGAGGAGGGGAAGAAGACCTTCGTCACCTACTACCTCTACACGGATCCGGGCGGCTCGCTGCCCAAGTGGATCGCCGACAAGGCGAACAAGACGTCCGTGCCGGACGTGCTCCGGGCCGTGCGCAAGCATTCGATGAAGAAGTAGTCAGCTCACCTCGAGGGCGATCCCCGACAGGTAGTCCGTGCCGGGGAAGCCCACCAGGGTGGGGTGGTCCGGCGGCAGGCCGAGCCGGGCGAAGCGGAAGCCCATGCGCCCCTCCTGGTCACACGCCTCGGCCACCAGGTCGTCGAAGCCGGCCGGGGGCAGGGGAGGGTGGTAGCCGACGATGAGGAGGTAGCCGCCGTGGCGGGTGACGCGCAGGCCCAGGCGCACCTGCTCGACGAAGGCCTCGGAGGTGGTGGCCTCCGGGGTGTCCAGGAGCACCAGGTCGAAGGTGTCGTGCAGGCCGCGCAGCACGGCGAGCGCGTCCCCCCGCTCCACCTGGAGACGGCCCAGCAGCCCGTTGGCCTCGCCGTTCTCCCGGGCGAGGTCCGCCGTGTCCGCGTCGCTGTCGAAGGCGAGGATGGAGCGGGCGCCCGTGCGGCCCGCGTGGACGAAGAGGCCCCCGACGTGGCAGCTCGGGTCCAGCACCCGCGCCCCCTGGGACATGCGCGAGATGAAGCGGCGCAGCTCCCGCTGGTCGTACGGGTAGCCCACGCCCGGGCCGTAGGTGAGGTCCACCGTGAAGCGGGCTCCCAATTCCAGCACCCGGGTCCACCGGGGCGGGTTGCCGTAGAGCGCGTGGGGCCGCTGCACGGGCAGGCCGAGCTGCCGGCGCCGAGAGGTGTCGTTGCGCAGCAGCACGGACTCGGCCCCGCCCACCTCCGCCAGGGCGCGCGCGATCTCCTGCGCCCGCGTGTCCATGGCCCGCGTGAGCGTCTGGACGACGAGGTGCGTGTCGTAGCGGTCCACGATGAGGCCGGGGAGGGCATCGCCGTCGTCATTGATGACGCGGCAGAAGCGCGGGTCGTCCACCATGCGCGCGCGGCGCTCGAAGGCGTGGCGCACGTGGCGGGGGATGAGGCCCTCGAGCGTCTCGTCCGGCATCCCCAGTCGGCGCACCGCGTAGGAGGACTCGAGGTCCACGTCCGCCAGCCCGAGAGGCTGTCCGTCCTCGTCCCGGAGCTGCACCGCCTCGCCCACGGACGGGGTGCCTTCCATCGAGACGATGTCTTCCCGGCGCACCCAGGGCGCGCCGTGCTTCATCCTTCGCGCCGCCTCGCGGGAAAGGTAGGTGTTGACCACGGTCGTCCTCCCCTCTGCACGGGCCTCGTGGAGGGCCTCGCGCCGTGTGGCTTCATGGGGGGGAACATGCGGCGGACGGGGGCTCGGTGCGGGGAGGGCGGGAGTGCTCCCCAGCAGGGCAGGAGGCTCAGTGAGGGTCCGGCCGCTTGAACGCCTTGGAGGTCACTCGCATGAGCAGCGTGCACATCGCCAGCGCGAGCACGATGCCCAGCCCGCGCCGGGTCCAGGAGTCGCTCATGATGAGCGCCAGCGCCGCCGTGCCCAGGGCCACCGCTCCGATGACGCTCAGCATCTGGGTCCGCGCGGCCAGTCCCTTCGACTCGGGGCGGGCCCGGGCGAGCGTCGGGAGGCTGGCGGCCTTGCGCCAGGTCTCCTTCCCCTCCTCGAGCACCTCGTCGTCGGGGCCCACCAGTCCCTGGGCGTACGCCACCTCCACGTCCCTCAGGCTGGGGTAGTCCAGCTCTCCATCCGGCGTGCGTACGCGGTAGCGCATGGCTCCCTCCCTGCTTCAGGTCAGCTCGGTCGCAATCTGCTCAGCCACCCGCAGTCCATCAATGGCCGAGGAGACGATGCCGCCAGCGTACCCACAGCCCTCGCCCGCGGGGTAGAGCCCCCGCATCGACACGGACTGCATGTCCTCTCCGCGGGTGATGCGCACCGGCGAGCTGGTACGGCTCTCGATGCCGATGAGCTTGCCCTCCTCGCTGATGAAGCCGCGCATCTTCCGGTCGAACGCCTTGAGCGCCTGCTTCAGCGACTGGGTGAGGCTCGGCTCGAAGAGCTTGTTGAGGTCCGTGTGCGCCAGCCCCGGTCGGTAGCTGGTGCCACCCGGGTCCTTCTTCACGCGCCCGGCGAGGTAGTCCGGAATCGTCTGCGCGGGGGCGTAGAACTTCCCCCCGCCCAACTCGTACGCCTTGGCCTCCCAGTGGCGCTGGAACTCCAGGCCCGCGAGCGGACCCCGGAAGCCCGCGCGCTCGAAGTCCTGCACGGACACCGTCACGACGATGCCCGCGTTGGCGTACTTCGCGTTGCGGCGCGAGTTGCTCATGCCGTTGGTGCACTGCAGCCCTTCCTGGGTGGGCGTGGGCACCACGATGCCGCCCGGGCACATGCAGAACGAGTAGATGCCGCGCATCTCCCCATCCACCTCCAGGTTCTCCGCCAGCTTGTAGTCCGCCGGAGGCAGCTTCGGGTTCTTCGCCGCGGACCCGTACTGGATGGAGTTGATGAGGCCCTGCGGGTGCTCGGCCCGGAAGCCGAGCGCGAAGGGCTTGGGCTCGATGACCACCTTGCCGTCCGCGGCGAAGCGCTCATACAGCTCGCGCGCCGAGTTGCCCGGGGCGAGCACCACCCGGTCGCTCTCCAGCGTGCGCCCGTCCGCGAGCCTCACGCCCGCCACCCGGCCGTCGCGGTAGAGGACCTCCTCCACCCTGTGCTCGAAGAGCACCTGGCAGCCCCCGGCGATGAGCTCGTCGCGCAGCGCCGCCACCGCTCCCGGCAGCAGGTCCGAGCCGATGTGCGGCTTGCCCTCCACGAGGATGTGGTCCGGCGCGCCGCAGCGGGCGAACGTCTCGATGACCTTGCGCACCATGGGGTGGTTGATGCGCGTGGACAGCTTGCCGTCGGTATAAGCGCCGGCCCCACCCTCCCCGAAGTTCATGTTGCTCTCCGGGTCCAACGTGCCGTCCCGCATCAGCTTCGCCACATCTTTCCGCCGCGACACGACTTCCTTGCCGCGCTCCAGGAGGATGGTGCGAACGCCGCGTTCCAGCAGGGCCAGGGCGCAGAAGAGACCCGCGGGCCCGGTGCCGATGATGAGCGGCATCTGCTCCGGCGCCTTCACGCGCGTGGGCGGCTCCGGCGCAGGCGGTGTCTCGCTCACGTCCGGCGGCAGCCGCTTGGGCGCGCGCCCCGGGGCCAGCTCCACCTCCAACGTATAAATGTAGCGAGGGCTGCCCTTCTTGCGGGCGTCCAGCACCGAGCGCACGACGCGCACAGACGCCAGGTCCGACCGAGTCACGCCGAGCTTCTCGGCCGCTCGCTCTCCGAGCAATTCGTCCGACTCGTCCAGCCACAGCCCGATGTTGTTCACCCGATACGCCATGCGCCGCTCTTCTCCTGATGCCGGGGAAAGGGGGCGCGTATCTGCGCCGCCTCCCCTTCGGAATGCAAGCTCTTGAACAATCGAGGACCCGCGGGGTGCGAACTTGACGATGCACCCCTTTCGAGCCTTCCCCCTGAGCCGCCAGCGGGGTGCGAAGGGGCCTTCGCAGCTCCGGAATACCCGCCAGCCCCCCTCAACCTCCCAACTACCCGAGAGTCATGGAGAATTCGCCAGGAAGGAGCTTCCTGGCACGAGGGTTGAAGACTCCGCGCCCGTGATGATTTGCGCGGTCCCACCCTTATGGAGGACACGTCCTTGAGCACTGACAAGCAGGCCCCTCGAATCCTGGCCCGCACCTTCTTCAACCAGCTCCGTGCGAGCGGCTACACCCCCACCCAGATCATCGGCGTCGCCACCGAGCTGCTGGACCTGGTGACGGAGGACATCAAGGGCGCGGACAAGAATGTTGTCCCCCAGACGTCCGAGGCCCGGCCGGACTTCCGTCAGGAAGCCTGAGGAGATAGAATGAACTCGTCCCTAGCGGGCGACCGAGTTCCGGGCAGGTCCCGGGGCTCGAGCCCCTAGGTGGCACGGAAACCGGCCCTCGAGCCGGTTTTTTCGTTTCCAGGCCTCGCTACCGCCGGGACTCCAGGCGCCGCTGGCGAGCGGCGGCCCCGGCGACGACGAGCAGGCCGGCGTTCATCGCGGTGAAGACGGAGCTGATGCTGTACATGGCGAGCACCCCGATGAGGACGCCGCCCGTCACGAAGGCGAGCCGATCCCACCAGGCGGAGCGCGGCTGTGGCAGCACCAGTCCCGTCACGCACGCGGCCAGGGGCACCCCGAAGGCCACCTGACGGGCGATTCGCGGCCCGCTGGTGACCACCGTCTCCCAGTTGTGGACGAGGATGGCGGAGAAGATGACGACGGTGCCCAGGGCGAGCACCAGCACGCCCGCGGCGGCCGCGTCCTTGGTGAGGCGGGCCTTCTCGTCGAAGTGCCGGGTGGCGAGGTCCACCAGGTGCTCGAGCGCGCTGTTGAGGATCTCCGCGAAGAAGATGAGGAGGACGCAGAAGATGAGCGTCACCTTCTCCGCGAGCCCGAGGTAGATGCCGCTGCCCACCAGTCCGACCAGCAGGGCGGAGACGAGGTGGACGCGCATGTTCCGCTGATGGATGACGGTGTGGAGCAGCCCATTCCACGCGTGGCGGAAGGAGGCGCGCATGCCGGACCCACCACGAGGCGGGTAGGACGGCGGCCGCGGCTCGGGGGAAGGGGGCAGGGGAGTGAGTGCGGGAGAGCTCATCACGGGTCAGGTTAGCGGGAGAGCGGGCGACCACCCACGGTTCGTTTGCCGGGTCTCTCGCCCGGGCCTAACGTCCGCCCCCCCATGGCCCTTCCTGCTCACATCCATGCAATCGCTTGGGTGCTACTCTCGCTGCTCTGCCTGCCAGGCACCGTCCACGCCCAGGAGGAGGCTGTCTCCTCCTTTGATTGCGGCCTGGAGCCGCCCGGCGCCGTCTATGTGCCGCTCCCAGGCCCGAGGCCCCACGAGACGCGGTGGAGCCCCTCGGAGCCGCCCCTGGTGCGCCGCGAGGACACGGCGGGCGTGTCGGCGCTCGCCGGCCTGCCTCAGACGCGGACGCGCACCGGGGCGCTGTCGGGCAAGACCCTCTACCTGAGCCCCGGGCACGGCTTCTACCGCAGCTCGCCCCTGGGGCGGTGGGCCACCCAGCGCGGCAACACGAACGACCTCATCGAGGACCTCGTCTCCATCGAGACGCTCAACCAGTACCTGCTGCCGATGCTCACGGGGGCGGGCGCCACGGTGATTCCCGTGCGCGAGTCGGACCTCAACCCGCACATGGTCCTGCTCGACAACGGGCGGGAGGGCTACTCGGAGCAGGGCCCCACGGAGCTCTTCTCCTCCTCCAGTCCTGGCTGGGGGCCTCCATTGGTGCCCATGGGGAATGCGGTGCAGCCCTTCCAGCTCGGGGACAACCGGCTGATGACGGCCGCTCCCACGGCCACCGCGCGCGCCACCTGGGCGCCCTCGATTCCGGCCGACGGCTACTACCATGTCTACGTCTCGTACAGCTCGGACCCGGGCCGTGTTCCGGATGCTCACTACGTGGTGCGGCACGCGGGCGGCGAGAGCCACTTCCGGGTGAACCAGCGTCGCCACGGTGGGACGTGGGTGCTGCTGGGCCGCTTCTACTTCCGGGCGGGCCTGCACCCGGAGACGGCCTCGGCGGTGGCGCTCAACGACTCGACGGCGACGGGTAGCGTGTCGCTGGACGCGGTGCGCTTCGGTGGAGGCAGCGGCGATATCGGGGATTCGGCCCTCGGCCCTCTCGCACGCCCCCGTTTCGAGGAGTGCGCGCGCTACCACACCCAGTTCAGCGGCGCGCCGCCCGCGGTGTTCGCGCCCTCGGGTATCAACGCGCTCTCCAACGAGCGCAACGACGACGTCTCCGCGCGCCCTCGCTTCGCCGCCTGGCTTCACGAGGACGGGGAGGATGCCGTGTACGTCGCCTGGCACACCAACGCCTCCGGGCTCTCAAAGCCGGACGACCGGTTCCGAGGCACCGAGGCGTACGTCTACGGCCCCAACCCCGTGGACGGCACGCTGAACTTCACCGGGGTGCCCGGCAGTGACGTGCTCGCGCGCAAGCTGCTGGAAGAGCTGACGCAGGACATCCGCAACGCGGTGGAGCCGACCTGGCGGGTGCGTTCGCTGCGCTCTGCCAACCTCGGCGAGGTGAACCCGACCCACAACCCGGAGATGCCGTCGGTGCTCCTCGAGGTGGCCTACCATGACCATCCCGCGGATGCCGCGTACCTGAAGCAGCCGGAGTTCCGCCGCGTGGCCGCGCGCGCCATCCTGCAGGGCCTCATCAAATACTTCGCCGCGCGGGACGGCTTGGAGCCGCACCTGCCTCCCGAGCCCCCCTCCGCGCTGGTGGCTCGCAACGCCGGGAATGGTGAGGTGGCGGTGAAGTGGGTCGCGCCGACCCGGGACACCCTCGACCTGGGCGGGCACGAGGCCACCGGCTACCGCGTCTACCAGAGCGCGGATGGGCTGGCCTGGGATGATGGCACCGAGACGGACGCCGCCACCTTCTCCCTCTCGCTGCCGCCGGGGACCACGCGGTACTTCCGCGTGGCCTCCCTCAACGTCGGAGGAGAGTCCTTCCCCTCGGAGGTGGTGGGGGTGCGCGTCCCCGAGGCGGGCAAGGGCGCGGAGGTGCTCGTGGTCAACGCCTTCCGCCGTCTGGATGCGGCGCTGGCGCACGCCGAGGACCTCTCCGCGTATGGCTTGAGCTCCCCTCTGCGCGAGCTACTGGAGTCCATGAACGACGGCACCGCCCTGCGCCGGCACGGTGAAGCGCTGGCGCAGCACGCGGTGTCCTTCGACGGAGCCACCAGCGAGGCAATCTCCGCGGGCCTCTTCACCCCCGTGGGTTACCGGGTGCTGGACTGGTTCACCGGGCGGGGCGGGGTAGGGGGCGCGGGTCCCACCGAGGCTGAACTGCAACTGATGCGCACCTTTGTCATGGGCGGCGGGCACCTTTTGCTCTCGGGCAGTCATGTGGCCTCCGCGCTCTTCGCGGGAGGGCCGGGGGCACAGGCCTTCCTGACGGACATCCTCCATGCCTTGCCCAGGTGCGGAATCTCCAACCTCGTGGTGAACGGGCTTCCGGAGGGATGGCTCGCTGGCCTCTCGGGAACCCTGCTCGACGACGGATCGCGGGGCTCCTTTCCGGTGGGCGTGCCGGACGTGCTGCTCCCCTTGGAGGGAGGCATCCCGGTGCTGGGCTACCTGGGGGCGGGCTCGGCTGCGGGCGTGCTCTCGACCCCGGGCGGGCAGGTGCTCTTCCTGAGCGTGCCCTTCGAGGGCATCGTCAGCCCCTCGCGTCGTGCCTACCTCATGGGGGCCTTCCTCGCGCGCGCGGGCGTCCTGGCCTCTCCTCCCGCCCCGCCTGCCGGGGAAGACCTCCCGCTGACGGAAGCCGATGTGCAGGATCTTCTGGCCGGCTCCACTTCCCCATGCTCGGTGGACCGGATTCCCGAGTCCTACGAAAACCCGGAGACGGGCTGTGGCTGCCGGGCGGGCGGGGGAACCGCGTCCGTTGCGTGGCTATTGGTGCTGCTGATTGTTCAGCTACGGCACACGCGTCGTCGTTCACCCTTCACTGAGCGTTGACTCGCGTGCGCCGCATGCCTACGGTCGGCCGCCCTTTTCCACGTCGGGCGAGCGTGCGGCCCGCCGTGAGCTGTTCACCTCTAAGGAGATTGTGACATGGCCACCAAGATTGCCATCAACGGGTTCGGTCGCATCGGCCGTTGCGTCCTTCGCGCGGCGCTGAGCCGCAAGGAGAACCTCGAGTTCGTCGCCATCAACGACCTCGATGAGCCGGCCGCGCTGGCTCACCTCTTCAAGTACGACTCCATCCACGGCACCTGGCCGGGCACCGTGAAGGCCACGGACAAGGGCATCATCATCGACGGCAAGGAGATCGCCGTCACCGCCCAGAAGGACCCGAGCGCGCTGCCCTGGAAGTCCCTGGGCGCCGACATCGTCCTCGAGTGCACCGGTCGCTTCACGGACCGCGAGGGCGCCGAGAAGCACATGGCCGCGGGCGCCAAGAAGGTCATCATCTCCGCGCCGGCCAAGGGCCCGGACCTGACCGTCGCCTTCGGCATCAACCACGACCAGTACGATCCGAAGAAGCACCACATCCTCTCCAATGCCTCGTGCACCACCAACTGCCTGGCGCCGCTGGGCAAGGTGCTGGTGGACAGCTTCGGCATCGAGAAGGGCGTGATGACCACCATCCACAGCTACACCAACGACCAGCGCATCCTGGACCTCACGCACAAGGACCTGCGCCGCGCCCGCGCCGCCGCCCTGTCGATGATTCCGACCTCCACCGGTGCCGCCAAGGCCATCGGTGAGGTGATCCCGGCCCTCAAGGGCAAGATGCACGGTCTGGCTGTGCGCGTGCCCACCCCGAACGTGTCCCTGGTGGACCTGAGCGTGGTGACGAGCAAGCCCGTCACGGTGGACGCCGTCAACGCCGCCTTCAAGGCCGCCGCCGAGGGTCCGCTCAAGGGCGTCCTCCAGTACAACGACGAGCAGACCGTCTCCATCGACTACAACGGCAACCCGCACTCCTCCATCTTCGACTCCACCAACACCATGGTGATGGGCGACAACCTGCTCAAGGTCATGTCCTGGTACGACAACGAGTGGGGCTTCTCCAATCGCATGGTGGATACGGCGAAGTTCCTCGCCTCCAAGGGCATGTAGTCAGGTAGTCCAACGGGCGTTCCGAGTGTGAGGACCGAGATGATCCGCTACATCGACGACATGCAGCTCACCGGGAAGCGCGTCTTCATCCGGGTGGACTTCAACGTTCCCCTGGAGGGCAGGCGCATCACCGATGACACCCGCATCCGCGAGGCGCTGCCGACCATCCGGCGGGCGCTGGACATGGGCGGGAAGGTGATTCTCGCCTCCCACCTCGGACGCCCCAAGGGGCCGGACCCGAAGCTCTCGCTGGAGCCGGCCGCGAGCCGCCTCACCGAGCTGCTCGGCCCCAAGCACGAGGTCATCCTCGCCGACGACTGCGTGGGTGACGGCGTGCGCAAGCTGGTGAAGGACATGAAGGACGGGCAGGTGCTCATGCTCGAGAACCTGCGCTTCCATAAGGAGGAGGAGGCCAACGACGAGTCCTTCGCTCGCGAGCTGGCCTCCTTCGCCGACGTCTACATCAACGACGCCTTCGGCACCGCGCACCGCGCCCATGCCTCCACCGCCGGCATGGTGCCCTTCGTCAAGGAGAAGGGCGCCGGTCTGCTGATGCGCAAGGAGCTGGAGTTCCTGGGCGGCGCGCTGAAGAACCCGGCCAAGCCCTTCGTGGCCATCCTCGGCGGCGCCAAGGTGAGCGACAAGATCAAGGTGATCGAGAGCCTGCTGCCCAAGGTGGACGCGCTGCTCGTCGGTGGCGCCATGGCCTACACCTTCCTCAAGGCGCAGGGGATTGAGGTGGGCAAGAGCCGCGTGGAGGAGGACAAGCTGTCCCTGGCCACGCGCATGCTGGAGGCGGCGCAGCGGCTGAAGACCTCGCTCGTGCTGCCCATCGACCACATCTGCAGCACCGAGCCCACGGACAAGGGCGTGGCGCGCGAGGTGGCGGACCGGGCCATTCCCGCCGACCTGATGGGCCTGGATATCGGCCCGAAGACGCGGGCCATGTTCGCCCAGCACATCCGGAGCGCGAAGACGGTGGTGTGGAACGGCCCCATGGGCATGTTCGAGGTGGAGAAGTACGCCGCCGGCACGCGCGACGTGGCCATGGCCATGGCCGCCAACAAGGACGCCATCACCATCGTGGGCGGTGGCGACAGCGCCGCGGCCGTGAACGAGATGGGGATGGCCAGCAAGCTGAGCCACGTGTCCACCGGCGGTGGCGCCTCGCTGGAGTTCCTCGAGGGTCGCGAGCTGCCGGGCGTGAAGGCGCTGGAGACCAAGTCGTAGTCCAAGCAGTCCACCGCACTCGACACCACGGGAGGGAGTCCTCATGGCGGCACAGGCGCGTCGGAAGGTGATCGCCGGCAACTGGAAGATGAACAAGACCGTCTCCGAGGCGCTCGCGCTGGTGCGAGAGCTGAAGGGACTGGTGGCCTCCATTCCGGGCGACCGGGTGGAGATCGCCGTGGCGCCGCCCTTCGTCTCGCTGCAGGCGGTGGCGAAGGAGCTGGAGGGCTCGTCCGTGAAGCTGGCCGCCCAGAACTGCCACTGGGAGGCCAGCGGGGCGTACACCGGCGAGGTGTCCGCGCCGATGCTGAAGGACGTGGGGTGCGCCTACGTCATCGTGGGCCACTCCGAGCGCCGGCAGTACTTCGGCGAGACGGACGAGACGGTGAACAAGCGCACCCGGGCGGTGCTCGGCGCGGGGATGAAGCCCATCATCTGCGTGGGCGAGACGCTCGCCGAGCGCGAGGCCAACCGCACCCTGGAGGTGGTGGAGCGGCAGGTGGCGGGGGCGCTGAAGGGCTTCCAGGCGGCCGAGGTGGCGGGCTTCGTCCTGGCCTATGAGCCGGTGTGGGCGATCGGGACGGGCCGGACGGCCACCAGCGCCCAGGCCCAGGAGGTCCACCGGGCCATCCGCGAGCAGCTTGGTCGGCTCTACGACCGGGGGACGGCGGAGCAGGTGCGCATCCAGTACGGCGGCAGCGTGAAGCCGGACAACGCGGCCGAATTGCTGGGGCAGCCGGACGTGGACGGGGCCCTGGTGGGCGGGGCGAGCCTCAAGGCGGCGGATTTCGCGGGGATCCTGAAGGGCGGGATCTGATCTTCAGGAAGATTGTCACTGTCGGGGCCGTTCGGTTAGGCTGCGCGGCCTTTCATCCAGGACCGGAAAGAAGAGCTTAAAGCATGTTGACCTTCGTGACGATCGTGCACGTCCTCCTGTGCGTGTTCATGATCTTCGTCATCCTTTTGCAGCCCGGGAAGGACGCCGGCATGGGTTCGGCCCTGGGTGGCGGTGCCGCGACGAGCGCCTTCGGTGGGCGCGGTGCGACGACCTTCCTCACCAAGGTGACGGGCGTGTGCGCGGCGCTGTTCTTCCTGACGTCGCTGGGCCTCTCCTTCGTGGGGATGCGCACCTCGGTGGCGGCGGGCGCGGTGTCGAAGCCGGCGGCGCAGCAGGAGGCTCCGGCGCAGACGGGCACGGGCGCTCCTCCGGCGGGCCAGGTGCCCGCGGCGAACCCGCAGGAGGCGGCTCCCCCGACGCCCCCGGCTCCCGCACAGCAGCAGACGGCTCCGGGCGTTCCGAGCAGCCTGGAGCAGCCGCGGCCGGCCGAGACCCCGGCTCCCGCTCCGGCGCCCGGCCAGTAGGCGGGTGAGCCACCCGGCGGAAGGAATCGGGTGGCGAAAGAGTTAAAAATCGTTGTTGAAGACGGCGCGGTTCGTGGTACTAGAGGCCCCGTCGTCGCCGGTGCGGAGAAGGCAGTCGAAACCGCAGCGGAATCGCCCAGGTGGTGGAACTGGTAGACACACCATCTTGAGGGGGTGGCGCCGAAAGGTGTGCGGGTTCGAATCCCGCCCTGGGCAACCCGAAAGAGCCTCCAAGTCCTTGAGACTTGGGGGCTTTTTCATTTCTGGGCGACGCCCTCCTGGTCTATGTGCCCCCAATGTGCCCCTCGGGCGCACGACGTCCAGGGCCCGCACCGCGTCCTTCTTCACGTTCGGGCTGAGGTGCGCATAGCGCATCGTCATGTCGATGGTGGCGTGCCCCATCAGCTCCTGGACGGCCTTGAGCGGCACCCCGCGCATGGCGAGGTGGCTGGCGAAGGTTGTTACCGCGCAGGCTTGTTGATGGGGATGTGAGCACGCTTGCTGATGGCCTTTCGCAGGTGGTGCCAGCGCCACACTGGGAGATGGGGAGGGGTCCGGGGAGGGGTGGCCCATGGGATGCCAGGGGGGGGGCGGCCGACTCTCCTGGGGGATGGCACGGGAGCTACGGTGACGGGAGTCGGGCGCCGCTCGCGGAGTCCATCCAGACCATCCGGAGTGGACGCTGTCCCGAGCGTGCGCGGCAGCGGATGCGTGCACCGGGACGGGTCGAGCACCGATTCCGGGGTGGTCGAGCACCGGCACGGGACCAGGGGGGTTCATTGACCTACAAGTCTGCTCCACGACGGGGGAGCGGCCTTCCAGAAACTTCGGTGGAGGCCAACGGAGCGGAGGGGTGGAAATGGAGGCCAGCGGTGCACGCATCCGCTGCGGCGAGTGCCCGAGCTGGCCGGAATCCGCGGCGAAGCCAGTCGCGGGGCAGACCTGTCCCTTCCAGCCTCGCTGCCCGACGCGGGCTGAGGAGCGCGGGCATGCGTCGGCAGGCCGGATTCGAGCGCCATATGCGCAGCCCCAACCCGGTGGGCGGTTGCAGGCCGCTACTGGCGCTTGGGTGCCCATCAATTCACATGGCAGGCTCCGGCGAACGCTTGGTGGGGTCGCCCGGCTGTCCGTGCCCAGGGCGGTGCCCAGCCACACAAGGCCTGTGTGGCACGTGCCGCCACCTGCCTGGGTGCACGCTTGGCCCGCGACTCCAACGACGCCCACAACGTCCCGTCTGCCACCTGCCGGGCCCAGCGCGCCACCGTCCGCCATCCCCGGGGCCTTCCACCCGATAGCATCCGTCCACCCACCACGACTCGTACCTGGGCCGCGCTCCAGCCGCATAGCCCTCCAGAGCGCCAGCGCCATGGCCGCTCCCGAGAAGTGCTTGCTGGCCAGTGCGGACGCCGGCAGCACGGTCCGTACACGCCTTGCAGCGGTAGCGACGACAGGCCACCTCCCGTTTCACCGCCACCTTGCTGGGAGCCTCGGGCCCTCGCTGCCGCCGCTGTATCACTCCATGCCCGTGTATCCACACCTCGCCCCCCTCGTAGGCCGGCTGGCCGCACCGCGGACACGTGCGCGGACGGGCCTCATCGGTGGTGGGCGGCGACACATCGCTCCGCCCTCTCATGCGGAGGACTCCCCCGGTTTCTGCCTTCTGCTCCATGTTCGCCTTGTCGCGGAGCCCAGGGGCTGTGGGCCTTGTCCACCGCGGGCCTGCCCCTGCTCGTTGCCATGCTGCTCCGCCCTCCTCGCGCACCCGCTCTACCCGTGCTCCTGGGCGTTGACACGGACCGACAGGGGCGGACAGGCACGGACAACCCTGGGGCTCTCTCCTCCCTCGCCACGCTTGCTGATGGAATCCTGGCCATGCCCGGGGGCCTCTCCATCATTCTGTCTGCTCACCCGGGCCCACTTCTCCCTCATCCGGCGTGCTCGGTAACACCTGCCGCAGAACTTGGTCGCCGGGATGTACTCCTTGGTGGGCGAGGTGCACTCGCTGGAGCGACCCTCCTGCCAGTCCGCAGGCGTGGTGGGGTGGGGAACCCACGGTTCCCCCCCACTTGGGACGTGCCAGAGGCGGCCAGAACGGGCCACCTTCAGAGGGAAGAGCCCTGGGCTGCCCCTGCCCAGCCCCGATTCGTAATCAGAAGGCCCTGGCATAACGCGGAAGCGACCCGCGGATCACAGGACCATTTGCTATGTGGCCTGAGCCTGCGGCTCAATCCTCTGGCGCTTCTTCTGCGAGTTCGAAGAGGACAACCCCTGCGGAACGGGGGGATTTCGACAGAGCCGAGTCCAGCGTGTCGGCCGTGTCTGCTCCCTCCACCGCCATCAAGAGCACTGGGCTTTCACCTGGCTCCAACTTCCAGCGTCTACCCGGGCATCCAACCCTGGGAGGTTCTCGACTGATAGAACACCCGAACATTCTCGCCGGGGACTTGGGAGGGGTGTATTTCGAGGGTGAGCCCCACCTTGACGGAGATCGACTCGATGTCGCCCCAGGCAGGGGCGGTCAGCAACTCAGGAGCCCTGGAGGTGGGTCCCAGGATCGCTGTGAGTGGGGGGGGCTCTAAATGGACTCTCAGCGCCACATCCGAGGGGGAGCGTGTCTTGCGCCGGAGCCTGCTCAAGGCTGACGCGAGCCAGGGATGGTTGAGTACTTCCATGGCGAACCGGTCGATGGTCGCGCGCCGCGTAACGGCCTGGGCCCACCGAGCCGCCGCGTCCGGCGTTGTGAGCAGGGCCCGCCATGCCTCGGGGGTTTCCGGATCATCCTCGCCTTGGACGAGTGCATCGAGCGTCACGAAGTCTACGGGCTTGCGGCTCATGGGCGCCTCATACTTGCGATGGATGGAAGCGCTTCGATGCGGCGTTCCAGTTCAGGGCTTGCCCCTTCATCCAGGGCAAATGCAGTGAGGGTGGTCCTGGTCACGGACACGCGCATGAGCTGCCACTCCATGAGTGCAACCGCCTCCACTGTGTCCGTCGGCAAGTCGAGGGCGCTGATCAACTGGTGGATGAGCGCGACTCACCCCCTCACGCCGCAGGCGTTGGATCGCTCTTTTTTCCTTGGGAACCTTCAGAGGCAGTGCCGCTGCGATCTCCTCCTCCGTTCGCCGGTAGGGAGGCGCGTTCCGGCATGGACTGAACAGCCACTCACTTACCGCGAGCTGTGAGGGGGCGGTGTCCTTCTCGTGGAGAATCAGCTTGCGGAAGAGGCACGCGAAGCGGAACAGCGCATCATGCGCGCGCACACTTCGATCCTTCTTCGTCCGGGATTCGTGGGCAAGCTCGGGACTGGCAACTCGAACCATTGGGAGCGCAGTGCCTCCGTGGCCCGGAGCCACCAGGTGACGAGATCCGGACAGGTGCGAGTCGCGCAGCTCTGACAAGGTGCGAGCGAGCCTCTCCTTCAGCCGTTGCACATCCAAGTCGGGAACGGGCTCTTCCCCGGGCTCAGGGGACTCGGCGCGCGCCGAGTCCCGTCGGCATGCCGCCTCCAACTCCTGCATCTTCCGCCGGAAGCCCGCGGTCCCCTCCCGCTGGGAGAGCCAGAAACTCGCCTGGGTGAAGAGTCGCCAGCTGCGTGAAGACGGACTGAGCTGTCTTGGAGCCAGCGTGCCGGTGGCGAACCGTTCGAGGCACCAGTCAACGGCGTCATCAAGGGTTTCGAACCGGAACGCGTCGAGCAGGTTCTGCTCGCCGTAGGGCTTTGCCACCTGTGCGAGGCTATGGCGGAGCAGGAGCCCGAGGAGCTTCACGGTGCTCCTGCACAAGCGAGGCACGTCCTGCCTGGGACCAATCGGTGATGGGCGTATCCAGCTTGCCCATGCGCTACACCCCCCACCAACGGAAAGCCGCGAGATGTACCGGCTGGCACAGCTCTTCCACCAGTTGCTCCCCGGACAGTTCCCCACCAGGGGAGAGTCCGCTCCATCGGCGAACGGTACGAGCTGGCCTGGGTCGATGTGGAACACGATCGCCGCTGCGGATCGCCGCAGGTGATCAAGCTGCTCGAGCACTTGGCGCACTGTCCGCTGTCCCGCCTGACGCCGAAGCTCCTGCAGGGCTGCGTCCGTCATGCAGAGCGCTTGTTTCAGCGCCTCGGGGCGGTGGCCAATTCGCCGTCGCATCAGCCCGTACTGCTCGCACACAAGGGCCTTGACGATATCGTGGACCGGCCATGCCAGGTCGATGACCGCCAACGCGCCATTGGCGAGGAAGCTCGCGGCGAGCCCGGGGATGCGGTCTGCCTCATTGCGCAGGGAGTTCAGCGATCCCGCGCTCCCGGCAGTGCACGCCCAGAGTTCAACCACCCTGCAGCGAGGCATGATCATCCCGTGGGTATTCCGGTCGCGGAGTACTCTTCTTCCCTCCAATTGCAGAAGCGCCAGGGTGTCGTTGAGCGAGGCCGCCTTGCCGACGCCATAGAGCCGCAGGGTGCGAATTCGTGAGGCATGGGATTCCAGGGTTCCCACCTCCACCACGTGACTGCCGCTGAGTCTCCTGGGGGTCGGCCACCAGGTGTGGAGGCTGAATGCGCCGCAGCGTCTCCACCGCCGCCTCGCCAAACCACGTGGTGCCTTTCTCCCGGTCTCGAGCAAGCAGGCAGGCCGTGAAGTCCTGGGCCTCGGTTTCCATCGGCGGGAGGGAGAAGCGAATCGAGGGCATGTGGACGAGCGCTTCGACCTGGTGCGCGAGGAGCTTCCCCTCGACCCTCAAGCCGAGTAGCGGCAGCTCGCGCAGGGCCCCCGGAGCCAGGACACTCCAGCGCAGGGGCTTTCGGACCTGTGCCACGCGGAGCAGCGACTCAAGCACCGGCGCCAACTGTGTCTCCACCATGCTCCAGGCGTTCCGGCGCATGGCCGAGGAGGAGCCCCGGCGGGAGGCGAAGTCCTCGTCGCACAGGTGCAGCGCCCCCATGAGCCCGCCCTGGACCAGGCCTGTCTCCAACCGGAAGGTCCGCTGGCCGCGTATGTGGCCATCGTTCCAGCACGCCATGACCATCAATTCCCCCGTGGGCTCGACCACCAGCCCGAGGACACCGTTCCGTCGGCGATGTCCCTGAGAGTCTTCTCGTTCTTGTCCAGGTCGCGTCCCGGCTCGATGACGTTCGTCAGTCCGGGAAACTCCTGGACGCCATGACCTTTCGGCCCTGCTCATCGAGTCTCTAGGAGCCGCGCCCAGCTCTTGGCGATGCTCCGCCTCGATCCAGGCCGAGAGGCAGGTGGCCTCGAAGGCAGCGGTGTGCGCCAATCGCGAGCCCTCCTTGCGGAGCGTGTCACACACCTCGCCGAGGCTCCATGCCGTCAGATCCGTGTGCCCCTGGAGCCCCTGTGTCAGCTCCTGGGACGACAGGGCGTAAGGATCGAGGCGGTGGGGACGTAGCTTCTGACGGGCGGAGTCCACCCCAGGAAACAGGGCCGCATCCGCCAGGGCGGTGTGGAGGAGGCGCCGCATCCTCAGCAGCTCCCACAGGTACTTCATCAGAGGCGGGAGGGTGTCCTGCTTCAGCGCCTCTGGCAGCCGCGCGAGCCGATGGAGCACGGTCAGGCGCAGGTCGCAGGAGTACTGCAAGCAGGCCAGGAGGTGAACCACGTCCTCTGGCTGGGCGCGGACATGGCCCGCGAGGTACCCGTTGAGCATCCACCGGTAGGCCGGTCCCAGCGTGCCTGTCATCCGCACCAGGTGAGAGCGATCATCGCTTGGGTATCCCCAGAGGGCCCCCTCCATCCGGTTGAGTGCCCCGTTGGATGCCCGAGGCAGCATGCCCGCGCCCGGACGCGCCCCTTCTTGATGTGCCTTGTGATTGACGACCGCCACGAGCTCCCTCGGAGGCAGGAAAGCCATGGCTTCCCCGACGGTCAACGGCTCACAGCCAAGGCGCTCGAGCACACCTCGCAGGCGGTAGACGGCCGCCAAGGCCTCTCGGTGAGGCAATGACTCTGGGGCCAGCTTGCGTACCGCGTCGATGCTGCTCGCGTGTCGCGTACGCACCTTCGGGGAACCCAGAGCGATCAGCTCGGCCGCGGTCGTTGCGACTCGGAGGGCTTCGAATGTACCCGGGGTGACCTGGGTCAAAGCCGGGAGGACTTCCTCGATCGCGGCCTGAACCAGCGTCATCGGGCTCTTCCTTCTCCCTGCGGTTCACATGCTGGAGGAAGTTCAACCGGGCTCGCGCCGCCTTAGCGTCGGCGGACAGGTCCGCGGAGCCCGGAGAGACGCTGGCCAGAAGTCCCTCCGACCGGGCCAAGGGCACCGTGTGGGGGAGCATGGGCCGGACATCTCCTCGCTGGGCGACATCGAGCCAGAGATGCGCGGCCTCTACGGACAGTTGCTCCCGCTCGTGGGGCGAGATGCCTGGAACCGCTAGCGCCTCGTGGACCCAGGCCAGCGCGGCGAGCAGATTGTCGAACTGAGAGGAGTTCAGGCGATCGCGCAGCAACCGCGCCACGGCCAGGGCTCGTTCGGGTGAGGGAGACTCACCGGGAGTGGAGGGAACCTCGCGTTCGAGCCATTGGTCCTGCAACTCATTGAAGCAGGCCGGTGACGGTGGCTCCTGGGCCAAGAGTTGCTCCATCAGTGTCCGCTCCTCGTCGGTGAGCGCCCGGTCGGAGACCGGTGTCCATTCCTTCTCGGGCGTCCACTCCGGCAGGCCCACGAAGCGGATCCCTGCCCACGAGACCGGGCAGGCCAGCCGCGCTTCCAACTCGCTCACCTCCTGCTCGCTCATCTGGTCAGAGACGGGACCCAGCATTCCCAACACAGGGCCGCGAGATGTCCTGCCCCGGGGGGAGACCCAAGGTTCCAGCGAACGAGGCAATGGCCTCGTTGACGGGAAGCGTCCGCAGGGACTGGAGCAGCAGCGGCAGGTTCTGCTCGAGCCAATGCCGCTGGGCGCCAGTCAGGGCACGAGCAGGCTCATCGCCCGCGGCGAGCCGCCGCCGGTATTCCCGTGCCACGATCGCGGTCACCAGGTCTGGCACGGACCACTGTGTCCCGATGGCGGTCCGAACCCCGCTCGTCAGCAGAATGTGGTCCAGTCCGTAGCCCTCGTTCGCGGGCCGTGTCAGGGGATCGATGGGGAAGGTTGGCACCCGACTGACACGCCCAGATCTCCACCCGCTCCATGCCGTGCAGTGACTCTGCCCCCAGCTTGCTGAAGTCGAGCGTCCCGCCCTGGAGCTGGAGCTGGGGCCACTCTCCAGGATTGTGCTCTCCGTGGGTGTAGATGCTGAGGGTACGGGCCTCCGAGACGGCGCCATGGATGGCCTCGAGCGTTGCCTCCTCACCCAGCAGGCAGCGTTCATTGGGGCGCAGGGATTGGAAGGCGATAGGGTGGAAGTGCGTCCCCCCGGGGATGACCACCCATTCTCCCTTTCGAGGGGGAGTGGGGGCCGGGCGGGTGCGTAGCGGAAAGAGGCTGGGGAGCCAGATGATGGACTCGAACCGATCGATGAGCCGGTTGCCCGGGGGGCCCAGTGCGGCAAGCGGGAGGAACGTCGACACGTGCGAGGGCAGCAGGACGGCACGCGCCCATGTCCCCGAGGGTAACGCCGCCGAGAAATCGAACTCCCGCAGCATCTGGGAGAGGGGCTCGGACTTCGTGAAGGTCGTACTGTGCTCCGCAGCCTGTCGGAGGAGGCTAAAGACCTCCGGACGAATGGGGCAGGTGGTGCTCCGTGCCTTCAGCTCGCCACCTTCGAGCCACACGGCGATGGCTAGCAGCTCCAGCTCTTGCACGAAGATTCGTACCAGGACATGGCTTGGATGCTGGCGGAGCACGTCGGTCAGCTCCTCGGAGCCAAGGTTCTGGTTGAGGATGTGCTGGACCTCCGCGAAGGTCGTGTCCGCCCGGGCGAGCGAGTAGCGCAGCCGGAGCACTTGCTGGCGCCCCTTTTCGACCAACGTGTCGAAGTATTCTGAGGGGACGGGCGCCTTTCGGGCGGCGATGCAGCTGGGCAGGATGAAGCCGGAGTCCTTGTCCTCGGCAGACTGCTTCAACTGGGGAATGATGTTGTCGAGGTACTCCCGCTGCTCATCGGGGGCCTGGCGCTTCATCGACTGCGCGAAGGTGTCGAGCATGTACGTCTGTCCCATGTGCTTCTTCAGCTCGTCGTAAAGAGCCTTGGCCAACGGCTCCTCGGGCCTTCGCACATACGAGGAGAGGTTCTCGGCGAAGCGGAAGCCACTCGTATTCTCGAGTGCCAGAAAGGCGTGCAGCGCATCCTGTTGGTCCTGCGCGAGGATGCGCGCCACCAACTCCGCGGCATCCTGCAGATCGACCGAAGCCGCGTCCGCCTCGAAGTCGGAGATGGTGGCCTGGGCCCGATGGTGGATGGCCTTCTCGATGAATCCGCTCAGCAGCTCGATGGCGGCCTGACGTCCATCGGAACGCCTGAGCAGGGCTGCCAAGTGCCTCAGGTGCTCGAACTGGTCCAGCACGTTCCATCGCACCTGCTCCAGCAAAGCGCGGGCGCGGGTCGCCCGGTCGGGAGCATCCCCTGCGAGGATGACCTCGGCGAACTCCATGCGCGCGAGCCCCTGGTACTGCGGGTCCCCCGCTTGGATGACCTCCTTCGCCAATCGCTCGGCCTGCTTGAGGTCTTGCTTTCGTCCACGCACGCGCAGCAGGCTCGCGGAGGAGAGCCGGGCCCGCAGGGGAATGGAGTTGCGGGAGGGACCGAAGAACTCTTTGGCACGCCGGGCGCATTCCTCCGCTCGGTCATACTCGCGGATGGCACGCTCAACCTCCCCACGTTCGGTTCCCAGGAAGTTGGCGAGGTTCAGGTGGACCTCGGAGAGTTGTTGAAGGCCCAGCTGACCGCAGCCCTCCAGCCTCCATATGGCACTTCTGTAGCGTCGTTCGATCTCCTCGAAGAGCGGCGCGCGATCCTCCCGAGAGACAAGGTGAGCCATCCGGCGCAGGCAGACGGCGAGAGAGCTTTCGGTCTCCGCGGAGCGGAGCGGGGCGCGTTGGCGGGCCGATGATTCCAGCGCACGGCTGTAGAGTTGCCTGGCGGTGTTGAGCGCGAAGACGTTCTCCTGCTCATCCGCGAGCGCATGTGCTAGGTCATGGCGGGCAGCTGCCGCTGCGGCGCTGTCATCCGCCTCCGGATGGAGCGCCAGAGCCTGCTGGAAGAGTGGGAGCGCTTCCTCCCTGTGGCCCAGGGCGAGCAGGCTCTGCAGCTCGAAGACGCAAGTTCCAGGATTCGGGGTTCTCTGCGAGGGCTTGGTCGTAGACCTTCTCTTCCTGAAGCGCCTGCAAACCCTTCCGGGTCTCCTCGAAAAGCTTCTTTTTGGACTTCAGCATGTGGGCTCCTCCTACACCCATAGCGGGAAGCCTCAGCGGGGTTTCCCCGAACCTGCCCGCTTCGGGCGGAGGCCTCTGAACTTTAGGTCAGGCGTGTGAGCACGAGTTGGCGCGACCAACGATCGCCGAGGCGGTGGTGTGACGCGCCCATGTGCCCCGTATGTGCCCCTCCAGCGCGGGTTCAGGGGGGACGAGGTGGGATGAGGTGGCGCGGGGTGGGATAGTGCGGGACGACGAACCCGAGTAAATCAAGGGGATGGCGGGTAAGGGCGCGTCCTGCTTGAGGTTTTCCATCCCCCCGTACCGGGTTCGAATCCCGCCCTGGGCAACCCGAAAGAGCCTCCGAGTCCAAGTGACTCGGGGGCTTTTTTCTTTTGCTGATCCGGACTGTGGCTCGACTGTGGCTACGGGGCTTCGTCCGAGGGCAGCGCGCCTCCTGCCGGCGACGTCGACGGGGACCGGAGCTCCCCCTTCAGCTTCGCCACCTCCGCCCAGACGGACTCCCAGGGGAGTGTCGTGTAGCGGCTCACGATGTCCCCCTTCGGCCCCAGGCGCTCTCGCCGACCACCCGCGCGCCGTCCTCGGCGCCGACCCTGCGTTTCTCCAGGCTCACGCTCTCTGCGCGCCCCATTGTACGGACACGTCGGGCAGCCCAGCGAACTGCGAGCGGATGGGCATCGCGATGTCCGAGGGGCTCAGGCCGGCGGTGGCCACCTGGTAGCGCAGGGGTTGGAAGAGGTGGTGGCTGCCCTCACGGGCGGTAGCTACAGAGGAAGACACGCACGGCGTGAGCGACCCTGGCTCGAATCTGTTCGTCCGTGAGGCTCTTGAGGACCCCGAGCTGTGCCCGGATGGGGATGTCGCCATGGCAGAGGGACAGGAAGTCCAGGGCGGCCTGGGCGGGGTCCTCCAGTCTCAAGGCCCCCGTCGCGCTGGCTCGCTCCAGGTAGCGGGTCATCCGCAGTTGCGTGGCACTCGTACCCTGCTCGAACAGCGCCACCCCGAGCTCCGGAAAGCGGTCCACTTGTGCCGCGAAGATGCGGTACCGCTTGAGGATGGCAGGTGAGAGGAGCAGGCGCATCAAGGCCTCCCCAATCAGCTGGAGGTCACGCTCCAGATCGCCCGACGGCGTGTCCAGCACCTCGCGCAGACGCTCCTCCACCGCGCGCGTCTCCTCGGAGAGGCATGCGACGAACAGCGCCTTCTTGTCCTCGAAGTGGTTGTAGATCGTCGCCTTGGAGACCCCGGCGCGGGCGGCAATCGCATCGACGCTCGCCCGCTCGTACCCCAGGTCACTGAAGACCGCGGACGCGCCACTGAGAATCTGCGCACGCTTGGTCGGTGAGAGCTCCGCTGGTGTCTTCCTCATATCCCGCCTTTCTCGCTCGCCTGGCCCGCATATCACCCCTTCGAACTGAATAAACTGAACGGTTTAGTCTTGACGGGAAATGCCTCCAGCCGTATCTCTCCGCGGCAATAGAACTAAACTGAACGGTTTAGTTTGCTGCTTGTCGCCTCGTGGATGCCCCCGCGGGGCCCTCCGACCGAGGCCGAGGGAGAGATGGCGAAAACAGAATCCGTCCTGAAGAGAGCTGCCGAGCAGGCATGTACCCGCTGGCCTTTTCCCACCCCGCGAGTCAGGGGCTTGGGCGTGGCCGCCCTCGGAGCCCTGCTTCTTGGCGCGTGTGGCGACAAGCCGGGCGCTCCAACTGGCCGGGGTCCCTCGGGTCCCGTGGAGGTAGGGGTGGTGCAGCTGGCCGCGGCGCCCGTGGCGCTCGCCAAGGAACTGCCGGGCCGGACTTCCGCGTACCGGGTGGCCGAGGTGCGCGCCCGCGTCAACGGCATCGTGCTCAAGCGGCTCTTCACCGAGGGCAGCGACGTCGAAGGAGGGGCAGGTGCTCTTCGAGATCGATCCCCAGCCCTACCAGGCGGCGCTCGACAGCGCCAAGGCCACGCTCGCGCGGGCCGAGGCGAACCTGGAGCAGACACCGCCTCAAGGAGGAGCGCTACACGGAGCTGCTGGCGGAGCGGGCCATCAGCAAGCAGGAGTACGAGAACGTCACCGCGGCGCACAAGGTATCCCTCGCGGACGTCGCCGCGGCGAAGGCCGCCGTCCAGACGGCGCAAATCAACCTCGGCTACACCCACGTCACTGCGCCCGTGTCGGGCCGCATCGGCCGCGCGACGGTGACCGAGGGCGCCTACGTCCAGCAGGGCCAGGCCACCCTCATGGCCACCGTGCAGCAGCTCGACCCGCTCTACGTGGACGTCTCCGAGTCGAGCGCCGAGTTGCTGCGGCTCCGACGCGAACTGGAGAGCGGGCGGCTTCAGCGCGCGGACGCCACGCACGCGAAGGTGAAGCTCCTCCTGGAGGACGGCACCGAGTACTCGGAGCCGGGCACGCTGCAGTTCTCCGACGTGACGGTGGACCCGTCCACGGGCTCCATCACCCTGCGGGTGCTCGTGCCGAACCCCCAGCAGCGGCTGCTGCCGGGCATGTTCGTCCGCGCGCGGCTGGAGGAAGGCGTGGACCCGGACGCGCTGCTCGTGCCGCAGGTGGCCGTCACGCGCGACCCCAAGGGCGAGGCGACGGCGCTCGTCGTCGGCGCGGGGAACAAGGTCGAGCTGCGCACGCTCGCGGCGGCGCGGAGCGTGGGTGACAAGTGGCTCGTCACCGAGGGGCTGGCGGCGGGCGACCGTGTCATCGTCGAGGGCCTGCAGAAGGTGCGGCCGGGCAGCGAGGTGCGCGCCGTGCCCGCCGCCGCGAGTGCCCCCGTCACTCAATTCACGCGCTGAGCCCATCCGCTCACCGCATCAGCGAGAACTTCCGTGGCCAGATTCTTCATCGACCGGCCGATCTTCGCGTGGGTCATCGCCATCGTCATCATGCTGGCCGGGCGCGCTGTCGATCCTGAGCCTGCCCGATCGCGCAGTACCCGAGCATCGCGCCGCCGCGCGTGAGCATCAGCGCCATCTACCCCGGCGCCTCGGCCGAGACGGTCGAGAACACCGTCACGCAGGTCATCGAGCAGCAGCTCAACGGGCTCGACGACCTGCGCTACATGGACTCGGCGAGCGACTCGGACGGCACGTGACCATCACGCTGACCTTCGACGCCGGCACCAACCCGGACATCGCCCAGGTGCAGGTGCAGAACAAGCTGCAGCTGGCCACGCCGCTGCTGCCGCAGGAGGTGCAGCAGCAGGGCGTGCGCGTCGACAAGGCCGTGCAACAACTTCCTGATGATCGTCGGCTTCATCTCCGACGACGGCAGCATGACCGGCTACGACCTCGGCGACTACATGGCCGCCAACGTGCAGGACCCGCTCAGCCGCGTGCCGCGGCGTGGGCGACGTCCAGCTCTTCGGCGCGCCAGTACGCCATGCGCATCTGGCTCGACCCGGACAAGCTCATGAACTACCAGCTGACGCCGGCGGACGTCGAGCGGCGCCATCCAGGCGCAGAACGTGCAGGTCTCCGCCGGCCAGCTCGGCGGCCTGCCGGCGATCGCCGGGCCAGCAGCTCAACGCCACCGTCACGGCGCAGAGCCGCCTGCAGACGCCGGAGCAGTTCGGCAACATCCTGCTGCGCGTCAACGCCGGACGGCTCGCAGGTGCGCTGCGCGACGTCGCCCGCGTCGAGCTCGGCGGCGAGAACTACGACATCAGCCAGCGCGCTACAACGGCAAGCCGGCCGCGGCGATGGCCATCAAGCTGGCCGACCGGCGCCAACGCGCTGGACACCGTGGCCGGCGGTGCGCGACAGCGTCGAGCGAGCTCGCAGACGTTCTTCCCGGCCGGGCGTGCAAGGTGATCTATCCCTACGACACCACGCCCTTCGTGCGCCTCGTCCATCGAGGAGGTGGTCAAGACGCTGATCGAGGCCATCGTGCTCGTCTTCCTGGTGATGTTCCTGTTCCTGCAGAACTTCCGCGCCACGCTGATCCCGACCATCGCGGTGCCGGTGGTGCTGCTCGGCACCTTCGGCGTGCTGGCGGTGTTCGGCTATCAGCATCAACACGCTGACCATGTTCGCCATGGTGCTGGCCATCGGCCTGCTGGTGGACGACGCCATCGTGGTGGTCGAGAACGTCGAGCGCGTGATGAGCGAGGAGGGCCTGTCGCCGAAGGAGGCGACGCGCAAGTCGATGGAGCAGATCACCGGCGCGCTGATCGGCATCGGCCTGGTGCTGTCGGCGGTGTTCGTGCCGATGGCCTTCTTCGGCGGCTCGGCCGGCGTCATCTACCGGCAGTTCTCCATCACCATCGTCGTCGGCCATGGTGCTGTCGGTGCTGGTGGCGCTGATCGCTCACCCCGGCGCTCTGCGCCACCTGCTCAAGCCGATGGCCGCACGGCCACGGCCACGAGAACGGCGCGGCTTCTTCGGCTGGTTCAACCGCACCTTCGAGCGCGGCGCTGACACGCTACGCAGCGGCGTCGTGCGGCGTGCTGCTCGGGACGCACGGGCCGCTCCATGGTCGTCTACGTGGCGATCGTCGGCGGCATGGGCCTGCTGTTCGTCCGCCTGCCGACCGCCTTCCTGCCGGACGAGGACCAGGGCGTGCATCTTCGCGCAGGTGCAGCTGCCGGCCGGCGCCACGCTGCGAGCGGACCGACCAGCGGTCCTCGAGAAGGTGCGGACTACTACCTCGACGAGGAGAAGGACGCCGTCGAGCTCGGTCTTCGGCCATCGCCGGCTTCAGCTTCGGCGGCCGCGGCCAGAACGCCGGCATGGCCTTCGTGCAGCTCAAGGACTGGGAGCGAGCGCGAGCCGCCCGCGCAGAACGTCGAAGGCGCTGGCGGGCCGCGCGATGGCAGTGTTCTTCGCAGCTCAAGGACGCGCATGGTCTTCGCCTTCGTGCCGCCGGCGGTCCTGGAGCTGGGCAACGCCACGGGCTTCGACGTGTACCTGCAGGACCGCGGCGGACTCGGCCATGAGGCGCTGATGCGCGGCGCGCAACCAGCTCCTCGGGCTGGCCGCGCAGAACCCGGCGCTGACGAAGGTGCGCCCCAACGGCCTCGACGACACGCCGCAGTTCCAGCGTCGACATCGACCAGGAGAAGGCGAGCGGCGCTGGGCCTGTCGCTGGCGGACATCAACACCACCCTGTCCTCGGCCTGGGGCGGCACCTACGTCAACGACTTCATCGACCGCGGTCGCGTGAAGAAGGTCTACATGCAGGCGCGATGCGCCCTTCCGCATGCAGCCGGAGGACCTCGACCGCTGGTACGTGCGCAACGCGCAGGGCGAGATGGTGCCGTTCTCGGCCTTCGCCACCGGCGAGTGGACCTACGGCTCGCCGAAGCTGGAGCGCTACAACGGCATCCCCTCGGTCGAGATCCTCGGCGAGGCCGCGCCGGGCAACAGCTCCGGCGAGGCGATGGCGCGCGATGGAGGAGCTCGTCCAGCAGCTGCCGCCGGCATCGGCTATCGAGTGGACCGGCCTGTCCTACGAGGAGCGGCTGTCCGGCTCCCAGGCGCCGATGCTCTACGCCCTCTCGCTGCTGGTCGTGTTCCTCTGCCTGGCCGCGCTCTACGAGAGCTGGTCGATCCCGTTCGTCGGTCATGCTGGTGGTGCCGCTCGGCGTCCTCGGCGCGCTGCTGGCCGCGCTGATGGCGCGGCCTGCAGCAACGACGTCTACTTCCAGGTCGGCCTGCTCACCACCATCGGTCTGTCGGCCAAGAACGCCATCCTGATCGTCGAGTTCGCCAAGGAGCTGTACGAGCAGGGCAGGAGCCTGCTCGACGCGGCGCTCGAAGCCGTGCCGCATGCGCCTGCGCCCGATCATCATGACCTCGCTCGCCTTCATCCTCGGCGTGCTGCCGCTGGCCATCGCCAGCGGCGCCGGCTCGGGCAGCCAGAACGCCATCGGCACCGGCGTGATCGGCGGCATGATCTCCGCCACCGTGCTGGCCGTCTTCTTCGTGCCGCTGTTCTTCGTCGTCATTCTCCGCAGGTTCTCGAGGGAGCCCACCGCGGCTCCCCAGGCGCCTGCCACCGCCGGAGGTGCGGTCCATGGTTAGGCATTCTCTGCTGGCCGCCGCGAGCGCGGCCCTGCTGGCGAGCTGCACGCTCGCGCCGAAGTACCAGCGTCCCGAGGCACCCGTCGTCTCCGTGTTTCCAGGAGGGGAGGGCGGCGAGGGGCAGACGGGCGTGCACGCGGCCGACATTGGCTGGCGGGACGTCTTCGGGGATGAGCGCCTGCGGAGCTGATCTCCCTGGCCCTCGAGAACAACCGCAGCCTGCGCATCGCCGCGCTGAACGTGGAGCGCGCCCGGGCGCAGTACCGCATCCAGCGCGCGGACCTCTTCCCCACGGTCAACGCCACCGCCAGCGACGCCATCCAGCGGATGCCCGCCTTCCAGAGCCCGACGGGGGAGGCCACGACCCTCAACGCCTACAGTGTGGGCGTGGGCGTGACGGCCTACGAGCTCGACTTCTTCGGCCGGGTGCGCAGCCTCAACAACCAGGCACTGGAGCAGTACCTCGCACTGGGCGAGGCGCAGCGCAGCGCGCACCTGTCGCTCGTGGCGGAGGTCGCCCGGGCCTACCTCACCCAGCGCGCGCTCGACGAACAGTTGGCCCTCGCCCGCCAGACACTCGAGACGGTGCAGGCTTCCTTCGACATCACCCGGCGCAGCTACGAGCTCGGCCGGGCTTCCGAACTGGACCTGCGCACGGCGGAGACCCAGGTCCACGCCAGCCGTTTCACCCTGGAACTCTATAAGCGCCAGTACGCTCAGGCGGAGAACGCCCTGGTGCTCCTCATTGGCCGCCCCCTGCCCGCCGAGCTTCCCGCGCCGCGGCCCCTGTCCACCCAGAAGCTCCTCGCGGACCTGCCCGCGGGACTGCCGTCGGACCTGCTGCAGCGCAGGCCCGACATCCTCCAGGCCGAGCACCAGCTCAAGGCGGCCAACGCGAACATCGGGGCGGCGCGTGCCGCGTTCTTCCCGTCCATCACTCTGACGGGGTCCGGTGGCGTCTCCAGCACGGAGCTCGTCGGGCTCTTCTCCGGCGGTGCGGGCGTCTGGAGCTTCGTGCCCCAGATTCGCCTGCCCATCTTCACCGGCGGCCGGCTCCGGGCGAACCTCGAGGTGGCGGAGGTCTCCAAGTCCATCGAGATTGCCCGCTATGAGGCCTCCATCCAGACGGCATTCCGCGAGGTGGCGGATGCCCTCGTCGCCCGCGCCTCCTTCGAGGAACAGCTCAAGGCGCAGACGGAGCGGGTGGCGGCCGAGGAGCAGCGCTTCCGCTTGTCCGAACAGCGCTACCGGGCGGGCGTGGACAGCTACATCACGCTGTTGTCGGCTCAGCGAGACCTCTACAACGCCCAGCAGACGCTCATCGACGCGCAGCTCTCCCGCCTGTCCAACCTCGTCAACCTCTACAAAGCGCTCGGCGGGGGATGGCTGGCGAGCACGCAGCCTCCGGGGACGAGCCAGTGACCGGGTGGTATCAGGTCGGCTCGACCTCGTTTAGGACCTGCTCGAGCGTCCGCGCGACGGTGTACTTGGGCGGCGGCTCGCTGACTCCGAGGCTGGCGAAGTGGGCCTTGCCGCATTCGATCTTCGCGCTTTCCTTGTCGCGCAGGTCGTCCGTGAACAGGCTGCTCTTGGTCTCGACCACGAAGTAGAGGCGCTCGCCCTCGTCCTTCTCGACCAGCACGGCCCAGTCCGGGTTGTAGCGTCCGAGCGGCGTCGGCACCTTGAACCAGCCCGGGAGCTTGGCGTAGACCTTGACCGCCTCGTTCTTCTCCAGCTGCTCGGCGAAGGTTCGCTTCGACGTCCGAGTCGTAGACGACGTGCTCGTAGACCGACTTCGTCGCCGCCAGCATGTTCTTGAGATAGCCGGTCAGCTCCTCCTCCTCGAACAGCTCCTGGGCGTAGTAGTGCTCGTCGCCGAGCCGCTGGTACTTGATGCCGTCCACCAGGGCGAGCCGCTTGCTGCGGTTGATGGCCTCGGCCACGCAAGCTCGATGAACTGCTGCGGGTTGCGCTTGAAGTCGTCGAGCCGGCCGCTCTCGGTCAGGATGCGGTAGATGGTGCGGCGGGTGAGCTGGGTCTGGTCCTGCAGGTCGGTCAGCAGGTCGGGCAGCTCGATGTCGCCTTCGTCGAGGACCACCGGCGCGGCAGCGTCTGCGTCTCCGTCGCCTCCACGCCCGCCTTGCCGATGGCGAGGTCGGCCTTGCGCCATTGCAGCGCGGGTCTTGGCGATCGGCGGCGCGTCGCGGAGCGCCGTGACGCAGCTCTGCAATCAGCTTCTCGTTGTCGAACTGCACGCGGTAGGTGGTCTTGTGCTTGATGCGATCCCACAGCGCCTTGAACTCCTCGCTGTGCAGCACGGCCTGCCGCGGTGCGCAATCGGCTTGCGCTCGTCGGCGTTCTTGATCTCCAGCCGCCCGGCGAGCTTGCGGAGAATCTCCGTCGATCCTGCTGGAGCTGGGCCTCGAACGCTCGGCGGCAGCGGACAGCGTGCCGTCCTTCAGCGCCTTGCGCAGCGAGTCCTGCACCTTGCCCTTGGCGTCGATGTAGCCCGGCGCCTTGCAGGTGCTCCCAGAGCGCCTTCGACTGCTCGACGCCCAGCGGCGTCGGTCTGCCGTCCGCGTCCCGTCACGGCGATCGCGGCGAACTGGTGCTCTTCCACGATGCCGAAGCGGATGCCGGTGTCCTCCTCGATCTCCTTCTGCAGGTTCTCGGCGAACTGCTCGTAGCTCTCGGTGGCGATGACGGTCAGCGTGTTGATCTCGAAGCCGCGCAGGCGCTCGCCCTTCTGGTTCACGCACAGACGCAGGCCGCGGCCGATGGTCTGGCGGCGCTCGCGCTCGGTGCCCATGTCGCGCAGGGTGCAAATCTGGAAGACGTTCGGGTTGTCCCAGCCTTCGCGCAGCGCCGAGTGGGAGAAGATGAACTTGAGCGGCGTCTCGAAGCTCAGCAGCTTCTCCTTGTCCTTCATGATCAGGTTGTAGGCGCGCTCGGCGTTGTCGCGGTTCGCCTGGTTGTTCTCGGCGGTGTCGGTCCAGCCGCCCTTCTTGTCGATGGAGAAGTAGCCGTCGTGGACCTCGCTCGGCGGCGCGCGTCAGGTCCACCTCCTTGAAGAGCGTCTGGTAGTCCGGGTGCTTGGCCAGCGCGCCGGTACTCCTCCTCGAAGATGCGGGCGTAGTCGCCCTTCACCGGGTTGCCGTCGCGCGTCGTACTGCCGGTAGCTGGTCCACCGCGTCGATGAAGAACAGGCTGAGGCACCTTGATGCCCTGCGGGCGCAGGCGCTTCTCCTTGTCGAGGTGCTCCTTGATCGTGCGGCGGATCATCTGCCGCTGCACGGCCAGCGGCGTCCACGTCGCCGCAGGCCTGGCCGGGCGTCAGGTACTGCTCGCCGCCGGGCACGCGCAGCTCCAGGAACTCGTTGCCCTTGCCCGACGCGGATCTCGCCGATGCGGCAGTCGGCGTAGATCGGCGCGGCCGGTGGTCTGCTCCAGGTCGTCGCCGTCCTGGACGGTCACCTCGCCGGCGCCGGACGCCGTCGGCCGTCTGCACGTCCAGCTCGACCTTCGCGCGTGATGACGCCGCCGCTTGTTGCTCGACCGGAGACCAGCCGCACGTAGGGCTTGTTGTGGGCGCCCTCGACGGTGGCCGAGGCGACCTCGATCTGCTTGACCAGCTTGCGCTCGTAGGCGTCCACCGCGTCGAGCCGGTAGACCATGTGGTGCTTGTCGACGTGCGTGGCCGAGTAGCGCAGCGTGCAGAGCGGGTTCATGCGCGCCGAGCGCCTCCTTGCCGCGCCCCTCGAGGCCGCCGTCCACGCTCTGCGGCTCGTCCACGATGAGGATGGGGCGCGTGGCCTTGATCAGGTCGATGGGCTTCTCGCCGCCGGTCTTCTCGCTGTCCTTGTAGAGGTTGTTGACGTCCTTCTTGTTGATGGCGCCGACCGTCACCACCATGATCTGGATGTGCGGGCTGGTGGCGAAGTTGCGCACCTGGCCGAGCTTGGCCGAGTCGTAGAGGAAGTAGTCGAAGGGCGCGTTGGCGTAGAGGCCGCGGAAGTGCTCCTCGGTGATCTGGAGCGTCTTGTAGACGCCTTCCTTGATGGCCACCGACGGCACCACGATGACGAACTTGGTGAAGCCGTAGCGCTTGTTCAGCTCGAAGATCGTGCGCAGGTAGACGTAGGTCTTGCCGGTGCCGGTCTCCATCTCCACGGTGAAATCGCCGGAGGCGAGCGTCTGCCGACGGGGCGCAGGCCGTTGCGGAGCTGGATGTCGTTCGAGGTTCTCGAGCAGCTCGTCGTCGAGCAGTGTGAGCCGGTTGCCGATGCCGAGGTCGCTCTCGCATGCCGGGCAGGAGCTGCAGGTCCGCCGAGCGCTCGCGGGTGACGGTGAACTCGGTGCGGCAGATCTCCTGGCCGCGGAACAGGTCGCAGACCGCCTCGATGGCGCTGGAGCTGGTAGTCGAGGTTCGGCTCGAAGTGAAGCTTCATCGCCGGACGCTCCTACAGGCTCCGCACGTTCGCCAGGCCGTGCTGCTCGAGGATGGCCGCGAGGTTCGTCTTGGCCACGTCGTCGGCGAAGGCGCTGTCGCGGAAGACGCAGGTGGTCTCGCCGGCCGGGGCCAGCTCCTTGTGCCACTCGACGATGCCCAGCGCCAGCGGCTCGACGTCCTCGCGCGGCGATCTTCTCGGCGAGGCAGACCATCAGCACGCCGCCGCCGATGCTGTGGACCGTCTTGCCGGCGATGGTCCGCTGCTCGATGGGCACGCACAGATCGAGGCCGAGCTTGAGCAGCAGCTCGTAGAGGATGTCGTCCGGGCTCCGGCCCTCCTTGATGTGCTCCAAGCTGTCGAAGAGGGAGTCCTTCAACGCGTCCCGGTTCGGCTCCCAGGCGCGAATGTTCGAGCTGTCGAGCTTGAACACGCGGAAGCCGAGATCGCCGGGATTCGCCGTGGCGTCTTCCTGAATCTTCTTGCCTGCACGGCGAAGGCGTTCCTTCGTCAATTCTGGAGATCGTTCGAGGCTTTCCGAGATTGTCACAGAATTCGGTAGCGGCACGCTCGCGCGAATCATCCGGATGCAACGGCTCTGGCAACTGCACGAGGATGAACCGCCGATGCCCTGCATCGCTCAGGTTCTGGCGAAAGAGGGCGTGCCCCGTCGACCCCGAGCCAGCGAAGAAGTCGCAGACCACGGCGTCCTTGTCCTTCGCTCCAATCGAAAGCAGATGGCCCAGGAGCTTGAGCGGCTTGGGATTGTTGAAGACCTTCGTCCCAAGCAGTTCCGCGAGCTCCTGGGTGCCATCACGGTTCCGGCCATGCTCGGTATCCACCAGCAGGCTGCGTGGAGTTACGCCGTCGAGGGACTCCATGGTCTTGGTGTAGATGCGCCATTCGTTTGTTTTATTGTCGCGATCGAACACGAGCTCCTGTCGCCTCTCCTCGACTTTTGAGCGACTCCACCTCCAGATGGTTGTCGGCACGCGCGGGTCTGGCTGGGGCGGACGAGTCTTCGTCCCATCCGGACATTCAATCTCGAAGTCCATCGACGGGCTATACGTCAGGCTCGTCTTGTCGAGACGTTCCAGGTAGTACCGGCGCCCGTTCTCCGAACGATTGTATTTCGCTGTCATCGCCGGGCTTTCGTGCTGAATCGCAGCCACGCCAGCTCGCGGCAGGTCCCGCGCATAGCAAACAACGTACTCGTGCTCCGCGGCAACGTGTCCGCTGTCGTCACCACCGCCGGCCTTCCGCTTCCAGATGAAGTTGGCGACGAAGTTCTCCGGCCCGAAAATCTCATCGAGCGTCGCCGCCAGGCGAACGTGCTCGCCGTCGTCGATGCTGACGAATATCAGGCCCTCCTCTTGCAGTAGGTCCCGCGCCAGCTTCAGCCGCGGATACATCATGTTCAACCAATCCGTATGAAACCGCCCCGACGCCTCGGTGTTGGACGTGATCTTCTGTCCGCCCTCCACCTGCCCGGTCAGCTCCAGGTAATTCTTGATGTTGTCCTGAAAGTCGTCCGGATAGACGAAGTCCTTGCCAGTGTTATAGGGCGGGTCGATGTAGATGAGCTTCACCTTCCCGGCGTAGCTCTTCTGCAACAACTTCAAGACTTCCAGGTTGTCACCCTCGATGAAGAGGTTCTGGGTGCGTCTCCCAGTCCACGCTCTCCTCGGGGCAGGGGCGCAAGGTCCCGGTCGACGGCGTCAGCGCGAGTTGGCGGGCTCGCCGCTTCCCGTGCCAATTGAGCCCGTACTTCTCCTCGCGCTCGTCCACGGCCCCGCCGAGGACCTGCTTGAGTACGTCGAAGTCGACCTTCCCCTCCGTGAACGCATCGGGAAACAGTTCCTTCAGCTTCGCCACGTTCTCGGCCACATGGTCGGCGGAGCGAGTCGTTGGACCATCCAGGATGCGCTTCCTCATGCGCGCCTCCATACCAGTCACAGATGAGGGCCTGTGTGGTGATGGGGCACGTCCATGTGCCCCCAGCGTGCCTCTCCAGCGCGGATTCGAGTGGGATGAGGTGGTGCAAGGTGGGTGTGAGATGGTCCGAGTAAAATCAGGGGGACACGGGTAAGGGGACGCGCAGCGGCAGGCCGAGCCCCTTGCAGGTGGCCGCGTGGGGTCCTCTTCTCAGGGTTGGAAGCCGTAGCGCCAGACACTGCGCCGCGACCCGGTGGCCTGGCAGGCGCCCGCCCGTACGCCTTCTGACCGTGCTTACCCTGGAAGGCCGCGCTCGGACCCTCCCTTCGCCAGGGTCCAGGGGGGTTACATCGTATCGTGGACAGCCGGGGCGCGCGGCACTAGAGCAGGACACTCCATGAGCACACTTCAGGAGCGAATCGAGAACGCGGAGCTGCTGGCCAAGGTCGTGCCGGTCGAGGAGGCGGTCAAGCACGTCACCGACGGCAACACCGTGGCCATCAGCGGCTTCACCAAGTCGGGCGAGCCCAAGATCTTCCTCCCGGCGCTGGCCCGGCACCTCGCGGAGACCGCGCCCGACACCCGCATCACCCTGCTCAGCGGCGCCTCGCTCTCGGACGAGGTCGAGAACCCGATCGCGCCCTTCATCGCGCAAGCGCGGGCCGTACATGTCCTCGGCCGCCTCGCGCAAGCTCATCCACGCGGGCGAGATGGACTTCACCGACGTCCACCTGTCGGTCTTCGCGCGCAACCTGATGTACGGCTTCTACGGCGACATCGACGTGGCGGTGGTCGAGGTCTCGCGCATCCGCCCGGACGGCAGCGTCATCCTCACCTCGTCGGTGGGCATCTCCGCCGAGGCGCTGGCCAAGGCCAAGAAGATCATCCTCGAGGTGAACACCGCGGTGCCGGACTACACCGGCTTCCACGACATCGTCGCTGCCCGCCGGTGCACCCGCACGTGGGCTGGCCGCTGCCGATCGTCAACGTGCGCGACCGCATCGGCACGCCCTACGTCGAGTTCGACCACGCGCAAGGTGGTGGCGGTCGTCGAGTCGCAGCACGCCCGACTACCCGGTGCCCTTCAAGGCGGCGAGCGACACCGACCGCCGCATCGCCCAGAACGTCATCGACTTCCTCCTGCAGCTGCCGCGAGCGGTTCGACTGGGGCAAGCGCCTGCCGCCCATCCAGTCCGGGGTGGGCAACGTGGCCAACGCCATCGTCGGCGAGCTCTACGACTCGCCCTTCCAGAAGATCCGCTTCTGGACCGAGGTGTTCCAGGACGGGATGATGCGCTACGTCGAGGACGACGAGAAGTTCGAGTGCGCCTCGGCGACCGCGGTCTCCTTCTCGGCCGAGGGGCGCAGCGAGTTCGAGCGAGCTGTTCGACCGCTGCCGCGACAAGCTGGTGCTGCGGCCGATGTGGCTGTCCAACTGCCCGGAGCTCATCTCGCGGCTGTTCGTCATCGCGATGAACACGCCGATCGAGGTGGACATCTACGGCCACGTCAACTCGACGCACATCGACGGCTCGCGCATCGTCAACGGGCTGGGCGGCAGCGGCGACTTCTTCCGCAACGCCTACCTCAGCATCGTGCACACGCCGTCGATGCGGCAGCTGCAAGGACGGGCGCACGGTGAGCTGCGTGATGCCGTACGTGCGGCACATCGACCACACCGAGCACGACATCAAGTGCGTCGTCACCGAGCAGGGCTTCGCGCTCAACACGGAGATCCGCTCGCCCGGCGCCGCGCCGTGGACATCATCGACCGCTGCGCGCACCCGCACTTCCGGCCGCTGCTGCACGACTACCTGAGCATGGCGGGCGGCGGCGACGAGCCGCGCCCCACCGACCTCAAGGCCCTCGAGGGCTGGTGGAAGGACTACGACGAGGCCTGCCGCTCCTTCCCCAAGGGCGGCTGAGCCTCCACGGCGGCGGGGAAGAAGGCAGGAGGTCTCCTCCCGCCTTCTTCTCGTGCCGGCGCGGCGCTACCCGAGCATCTCGCTCAGGAGGCGTGCGACGGTCTTCGGGTCCGCCTGGCCATTCGTGGCGCGCATGACCAGCCCGGTGAAGAACCCGGTCAGGCCCTTCTTCCCGCCCCGGTACTCCGCGACCTTCGCGGGGTTGGCGTCCAGCACGCCCTGGATGGCGGCGCGGAGCTGACCCTCGTCGCTGACGACGCGCAGGCCCTTGCGGTCCACGATGTTCGCGGGCGCCTCGCCGGACGTCTGCGCCTCCGCGAGCACGTCCCTGGCGATGCGGACGCTGATGCTGCCCTCCGTGACCAACGCGACGAGCGCCGCGAGCTCCTTCACGCCCACGCGGTTCGTGCCCTCGCGGATGGCCGTGGCCAGGTCGTTCACCACCCACGACGCGAGCTCCGCCAGCCGCGTGTCACCCGCGCCGTCCAGGTAGGCGGCGAGCTGCGGTTCACGGGCGAGCATGTGCGCGTCGTTCTCGGTGACGCCGTGCTTGCGCAGGCGCGCGAACACGGACTCCTGCTCGGGGGTGAGCGTCGGACGGACGGGCGCCGCCGCATCCGCCTTCTTCTCGGGCTTCGGCTTGCTCTCCGCCTTCGGCTCCGCGGTCTCCGCCTTCCGGACCCAGGTGTCCTTCAGCGTGATGATGCGGTTGAACACGGGCGCGGTGTCGCGGCTGGTCCACCGGATCTCGCCAGAAGTACCCCGCGCGCTCGAACTGGTAGCGGGCGCTGGCCGGATCGCGCGTGACGCTCGGCTCCACCAACCCGCGCGTCACCACCAGGCTGTTCGGGTTCACGAAGCTCATGAAGTCCGTGTTGACCGGCTGCGTGTCGTCCTCGTGGCCGGGCTGCTCCGGGTCGAACTGCTGCGCCTCGCTGTCGGGCTCCGGCACCGTGAACAGCCGGTCGAACAGGCGGAACTCGGCCTTCACGCCGCGCGTGGCGCTCACCCAGTGGATGACGCCGCTCGCCTTCGCGTCCTCGCCGAGCAGCGTGACGCGCAGCTCGGTCGGCTCGCCGTCCGCGCCCTTGATGACCTCGTCGCAGCGGATGATGCCCGCGCCGCGCAGGCGCACCGTCCCGCCCGGCGTGAGCCGCTTGAAGCCCTTCGGCGGGTCCGCGCTGAAGTCCTCGCGCTCGATGACGATCTCCCGCGTGAGCGGCACCTCGCGCACCGCCTGCTCGGCCGGCACGCGCTCCCCGTTCGGGAGCAGCACCTTCCCGTCAGGGCTGCTCACGTCTTGCGGCCAGTACGGCAGGCTCAGCGTGCGCTCCTCGTTCAGGTTCTGGATGGTGACCTTCAACGGGCGCGTCACGGCCATCACGCGGGGCGTGCGGGTGTTCAGGTCGTCGCGGACGGCGTTCTCGAAGATCGCGAGGTCCACCGTGCGGTTCGTGCGGCTCACGCCGATCTGCGCCGCGAACGCCCGCACCGACTCGGGCGTCACGCCGCGCCGACGCATCGCGCTGATGGTCGGCATGCGCGGGTCGTCCCAGCCCTTCACGACGCCCTCGCGCACGAGGCGGCGCAGCTTGCGCTTGCTGACGACCGTGTACTCCATGCTGCGCCGGCCGAACTCGTACTGGCGCGGCGGCGTCCGGCCCGTCTCCTTCGCGGGGAACAGGTTGTCCATCAGCCAGTCGTAGATGGCGCGATTGTCGATGAACTCCAGGCTGCACATGCTGTGCGTGATGCCCTCGAGCGCATCGCTGATCGGGTGCGCGAAGTCGTACATCGGGTAGATGCACCACTTGTCCCCGGTCCGATAGTGGGACGCGTGCAGGATGCGGTACAGCACCGGGTCGCGCAGCTTGAAGTTCGGGCTCGCCAGGTCGATCTTCGCGCGGAGCGCGTGCTCGCCGTTCTTGAACTCCCCGGCGCGCATGCGGCGGAACAGCGCCAGGTTCTCCTCGACGCCGCGGTTCCGGTACGGGCTGGGCGTGCCGGGCTGGTCCACGGTGCCGCGCAGGCGCGCCATCTCCTCGCCGCTGACGCTCTCCACGTACGCGAGGCCCTTGCGGATGAGCTGCTCGGCGAACTGGTAGAGCTGCTCGTAGTAGTCCGAGGCGTAGAACAGGCGCGAGGTGTCCCACCCCACCCACTGCATGTCGCGGATGATGCTGTCCGCGTACTCCTGCGTCTCCCCCTCGGGGTTCGTATCGTCCATGCGCAGGTGGCAGACGCCGCGGTAGTCCTGCGCGGTCATGAAGTCCAGGTAGCTGGCGAATGCGTGCCCGAGGTGCGCGTACCCGTTCGGCTCCGGCGGGAAGCGCGTGACGACGCGAGTGTGTCGCCCCGATTGCAGGTCCGCGTCGATCACGTCCGTGATGAAGTTCGGCGCTACGCGGCGCGCCTCAGGGGTGGGAATCAGCTCCGATGGCGACTTGCTCATGTGGCCATTCTCTACAGGACTGGGTGGGATTCAGAAGTAAATTCAAGGGGATGGCCATAACGGCGCGATGAAGCCAGCGCCGCCGCGATTCACGGGCAGACCGCAATCCGCCCGGGTGCCCTCCTTGGGGACGGCCATGGCCCCTCTCGGGTCCACGGGTGGATGGCCGTGGCCTGCCGGACTTCCCGTCCCGAGACGACGAAAAGCGGGCCCCACGCCTCTCCTGAAGCGGCCGATGGCGTGTAGCATTCGCGGTCCCCCCCACCCCGGAGGACTCGAATGGCCCGCATCGCCAGAATCGCAGTCGTGTCGTTGGGATTGTTGCTTGCCCTGAAGGGAACGCCGGCCCGTGCCGATGGTCTCGGAAACATCCCCTATGGTGACAACTGCTGGGGCACCGGCACCGACGCCGACCAGGACGGACTCAACGATGACTGCGAGTACCAGCTCGCCTACTGGTTCATGCCCCTCTTCTGGTTCGACACCGGAGAGAGCGGCCATGCCCGGCGTCCCTACTACGCGGTGAAGAGCACCAGCTTCTCCACCCGCACGCTGCAGGTCTTCTACATGGACACCTTCTTCGAGGACTCCGGCGTCACCACCGGCCACGACGGAGACCCCGAGTTCCAGCTCCTGGAGCTCCATTACTCCGGTGGCAGGTGGTACCTCGATTGGGCCTACCTGTCCGCCCACCGCAAGAGCAGCTGTGACTCGTCGGCGTGGTACTCGTATTCCCAGCTCGAGTACGACACGGCCAGCGATTCGCGCAATGCCTATCGCGGCTGGCCCACGCTCTACGTCGCCGAGGACAAGCACGCCACCTACAACAACCTGAGCACCTGCGACAATGGTTGCTTCTACCAGGACTACTGCAGCCGTTATGCCTACCAATACCTCGACACCACGGATCGGCTCGTCTCCCGGAACGTGGGCTCGACGGCGGTGCAGTTGATCAACCAGGTCTCCTTCAATGGCAAGACCGAGCGCCTGCTCGATGACGTGGAGTTCAAGGGCTGGGATGACCAGTGGTACCGGCCCAACTCGCAAGGCTATCGCCGCCACCTGAACGACTTCGGGTTCTAGCGCGCCGTGCGGAACGCGCCCATGCCACCAGGAATCTCGGGACGCCCCGGCGCCAGGGCTCGCGCTGGCGCCGTCGTGGGGCTCGCGGTCATGGCCATGGTGATGGTGCTCGCCGTCACCCTATGGCCGCGGCGGGAGCCTGCCGGGCCTCCTCCTCCCATTCGTGTCATCGAGGGTGGCCCCCCCGCAAGGGTGGAGTCGTCCCCGGCAGCTCCGGTTCCGCCGACCCCCGTGCCCGCCCCGCGTGTGCCCGTGTCGCCCGCCACGTCGGGGGACGCGCTCTCCTCGGCCCTCCACGAGGAGCGGGTGTCGCTCGCGTCCAGCATGGTGGTCGAGGGTCTCGACAAGGATCGGCCCTGGGTGTGCGCGGGTGAATCCATGGGTCTGTCCGCCCGCATCGGCGGTGAGCCCGAGCCGGGTGCTGTCTACCGCTGGGTCTGGCCCGTCGCCGGAGGCGGCGCCGAATTGCACCCCGGCCCGACGCTCCAGTGGCGGGCCCCCATGACGGCTGGCTCGTACCGCGTGCGCTTCCAGGTCTGCACGGACCTCGGAGGGAGGCGCGTCGGTGTGCTGGCCGAGCGAGATGTGGAGATCGACGTGCGCTCGTGCGGCGAGGGCGAGGGCCAGCGGCACGAACCGCTTCGCCTCGGCGTCACCCAGCGAGGGCAGGGGACCTTCACGTTCCAGGCGCTGTACCAGGGCGGCGAGCGTGTCACGGCGTACGTGTGGGACTTCGGCGATGGCTCCACCGCGACCACGGCCGAGCCCATCGTCGAGCACGCCTATCCGCTCCAGGGACTCGGCGCCCACGAAATCAAGAGCTTCACCGTGAGGCTCCAGGCCCGACTCGAGCGGGGCGGGCCGCTGGAGGCCACGGCGTTCGCGCTGACTCGCGGTCAGCCTCCCTCCGATGTTCCACCTCCCGTCGACCTGCGCATCTCCCGCTGGCGCCCCAACCCCGAAGGCGGTGGCTGGCGGAGTGACGTGGTGGTGCGCGCCCCGGAAAAGATAGACATCACCTGGGAGCGTCTCGAGCGCATCCTCCTGCACTGGGACGATCAGGCGGACGTCACCACGCGCGACTGGCGCGAGGTGATCCGCGTGGAAGAGACCCTCGAGCACGGGGGCTTCCGTGGCCACGTGACCGTGAGCCCCGCCGAGTCCTCCGCCGAGATCAAACAGATCCTCGACTTCCTGTATGGACACGACGCCACCGGCAAGGAGGTGGTGGTGTCCTGGAGTCCCTTCAAACGCGAGGCCCCTTCCGAGCCCCCCAAGGCCCTGGCGCCGCCGCCCGCGAAATAGTGTCCAATGGTAGACACTCGGTCGGCTGCCACGCCACGCGTCCATTGTTGAACGTGTGACGCGGATGCCTGTCACGCCAGGGAACCGTCAGGCGTCACTGTACAATGAAACCGGCAGTCCAGTGATTGCCTCTCCTTGGGGGAATGCATGCGTTTCCAAGCAGTGTCGGGAGTGTCTCTCTGCGCCGTGTCCCTGTCCCTTCTGGTGGCGTGTCCGGCGAAGAACATTCCCGACCCCACCACTCCGCCCTCGGATCCCTGCCCCCAGGCCAAGGTCATCGAGTCCCAGGCCCGCCAGGAGAAGTTCATCACCGCCGCACGGGCGGTGCCGGGTGAGTACATCGTCGTCCTCAAGGCGCCCGCTCTGGGCGAGAAGTCGCTCAAGTCCGCGATGGTCGCCGAGAACCTCACGGCGCGGTTCGGCGGCAGCGTGTTCTTCACGTACGAGCATGCGCTGCGGGGCTTCGCGAGCCGCATGACCGAGGAGCAGGCCCGGGCAATGGCCGCCGCCCCCGAGGTGGAGTACGTGGAGCAGAACGGGGTGATGTCCATCATCGAGAGCCAGCCCGAGGCCACCTGGGGCATCGACCGGCTCGATCAGCACGACCTGCCGCTGGACCGGACCTACCTCTACAACGCCAACGGCCGGGGCGTGCATGCCTACATCATCGACACGGGCATCCGCATTCTCGCACAGCGAGTTCGGTGGGCGTGCGGAGTTCAGCTTCGATTCCATCGAGGATGGCCAGAAGGGCAATGACTGCAACGGGCATGGCACGCACGTGGCCGCCACCGTGGGAGGCAATGTCTACGGGGTCGCCAAGGGCGTCCAGCTCCATGCGGTGCGCGTGCTCGACTGCGCGGGCTCCGGCTCGTACGCCGGGGTGATCGCCGGCGTGGACTGGGTGGCCAACAACCGGCAGCTCCCCGCGGTGGCCAACATGAGCCTGGGAGGCGGCAAGAGCGATGCGGTCGATGACGCGGTCCGTCGGGCCGTCGCCTCGGGAGTCACCTTCGTGGTCGCGGCGGGCAACGAGAACGCGGACGCCTGCACGCGCTCCCCGGCTCGCACGCCCGAGGCCATCACCGTGGGCGCCACCAGCAACAACGACGTGCGTGCCTCCTTCTCCAATTGGGGGAGCTGCGTGGACGTCTTCGCCCCGGGTAACCAGATCCTCTCCGCCTGGCCCACCGATGACGCTTCCACCCGAGTCCTCAGTGGCACCTCGATGGCCTCTCCGCACGTGGCCGGTGTCGCCGCGCTCTTCCTGGAGCGCAACGCCTCCGCCACGCCCGCCGCCGTGACCTCCGCGCTGGTCGACAACTCCACGACTGGCAAGGTGGGCAACCCGGGCAAGTGCTCGCCCAACCGGCTGATGTTCTCCGGCTTCCTCGACCCCACCTTCCGCCCCTCTGTCGAGACGGCGCAGGACAAGAAGTAGTCGCGCCACCTTCCAGTGGGGCAGGGCGGCCCGCTGAAGCGCCCGTCATTGGAGACCCACGGAACCAGCACGCTCCTGGTTCCGTGGCTTTTGGACGGGGTCGTTACTGGCCTCCGGCTCAGGCGCGCTTGCGCCGGGCCACGACCTCGAAGGGCGCGGCGTCGATGCGCACCCCCACGTACGAGGGGAAGCGCGGCACGCCGCCGTCGGAGAGCTCCTGGTAGCGGAACGTGATGATGCGTGCCGAGGGCGGGCGGGTTCTCGCGCTCCGCGTCGGAGAAGCCGGTGCCCACCGAGAAGCTCGGTGCCGTCGGGCAGCTCCACCACCAGCGCCCCCAGCCGCCCCTTGTGCCTGCCCGTGCCCGGCCAGTGGCCCACCACGAGCGCCTCGGCGTCGTGGAAGGTCTTGACCTTCAGCAGCGTGGACGAGCGGCCGGCCTCGTAGCGCGAGCCGGGCTGGCGCAGCATCAGCCCCTCGCCGCCGAGCGCCTCCACCCGGGCCAGCTCCTCGCGCAGGTGCGCCAGGCCCTGGCAGCGGCTCGTGCTCGCAGCCAGTCGGCGTACGGCGGCGCCATGTCCTCGCACGTACTGCTGGCAGTGCGCGAGCCGCTCCTCGAAGGCGCCGTCGATCCGCCGGCGCGTCGAAGACGACGAAGCGACCTCCTTCCAGTGGTCGCTCTTGTCCTGCCGCCGCACGATGCTCACCGTGCGCTGGAACTTCTTGCGGCCGACCCACAGCTCGCCGTCGAGCGGCGTGGTCGGGCAGCCCCGCGGTGAACCAGTCGGGGGCGTGGTAGAGGTTGCCCTGGCGCGACAGGAACTGCTTGCCGTCCCAGTAGGCGCGCACGCCGTCGAGCTTCTCGCTCATCCACCAGCCGGTCAGGTCGACGTCGTTGTCCCAGGTCTGCGCCAGCAGCAGCGGCGGGGCGGCGCGGTGTCCTCGCCGGTGTCGCTCGCGCTCGCCCGGGGCGGACGTTGCGCGTCACCGTTCGGCCGGAGCGCTGGCGCCGAGGCGCCCACCCGGGCGTCCTCGGCCGCATCGCCGCGGAGCTTGCGCAGGTGCTTGCACGTGCGCCGCTCGATGGCGACGGACTGGTTCCGCCAGGCCGGGCACGTGCACGAGTACACGCCGCCGACGTTCTTCAGCACGTACGGCTTGGCGCCGGAGCCCTGCATCTCGACCTGGGCGCCGTCCGCGATGTCAGCCACGAGTCTCTCCCTTTGCGCGCCGCGTTTCCCTCGCGGCGACGAGAGGAATCGTATCCGTTGGGTCTGACATGAATAGAGGACCGGAGAGGGCGGATTCGCCGCCTGACCTCCGAGGGAAGTCGGACGCGCGGGCTACCCTCCAGGTCCGGCGCCAGGTGCCTCGGAACCGCCCTCCCGGGCCGGCACCTCGTAGAGGTAGATGGGGGTGCGGTACAGGTCGTCGACCACGAGGGTACGGAGGGGCTTCCACCCTCGGAGCGCGAAGGTGTGGCTGAGGATGCGCGTGCCCGGGGCGAGCTCCCCGGACAGCTTGGGCGCCAGCCGCGTCATGGCGCCGGGGAAGAGGTAGCAGACGACGACCGAGGCCCCCGAGAAGGGAGCGCGGAAGAAGTCCTCGCGCGCGAGCCGGAGGTTGGCGCGTGGGGCGAGGCGCTGGCGCAGCCGCGAGAAGGCGTAGGGGAGGGGAGACAGCTCGAAGGCCACCACCTGGGCGCGAGGGCAGCGGTCCGCCAGCGCGAAGGCCAGTGTCCCCCAGCCGGAGCCCAGCTCGAGCACGGTGCCCTCCAGGTCCGGGGGAAGCAGGGAGAGCAACTGGCGGCGGACCTTCCCCGAGGTTGGCATGGGGGAGATGCCGGTCCGCAGCGAGTGGAAGACGATGGACAGCATCCCCGCCAGGAGGAGGGCCAGCAGCAGCAGGAAGAGGAGGGCGCCCGCCGTACTCACGGGGCGCATGCTACCCCCAGGAGGGACTCAAGAGCCCTCTATCTCCATGCGGTAGCCCACGCCGCGCACCGTCTGGAGGGCGAATCGCGAGGCGCTGTTCCATCCCAGCTTGCGCTTGAGGCTGGAGACGAAGTTGTCCACGGTGTGCGGGTCCACGACGACGTCGCGGCCCCACACCGCGTCCAGGAGCTCATCCCGGCGCAGCACGCGCTCGCGCTCACGCACGAAGAAGGCGAGCAGGTCGAACTCGGTGCGGGTCAGCTCCACCGCCTTCCCGTCGGGCGTCTCCACCTTGCGCCGGTCGAGGTCCATCCGATAACCCGCGAAGCGCAGCATCTGCACGGGCACTCCGCCGCCGCGCCGCACCAGCGCCCCCACGCGCGCGAGCAACTCTCGCAGGCGGTAGGGCTTGCCCAGGTAGTCCTGCGCGCCCGCTTCGAAGCCCCGCACCACGTCGTCCTCGAGGGTGCGCGCGGTGAGCATCAGCACCGGGGTCGTCACCCCCTCCTGGCGCAGGCTCCGGCACAGCGTGTAACCGTCCCCGTCCGGCAGCATCACGTCCAGCAGGATGAGCTGGAAGATGCGCCGGGCCAGGTGCGCGCGGGCCTCGGCCACGGTGGCCGCCTCCTCCACGGCGTATCCACCTTGGTTCTCCAGGTTGTCGCGCAGCGCGAGCCGCAGGTTGAGGTCGTCCTCCACGAGGAGGATGGCGGGGGCAGGGGAGTTCATTCAGCGCCGCTCCGGGAAGGTGAGCTCGAAGGTGGTGCCCTCGGGGCTGGAGGTCGCCACGCGCAGGGTGCCCCCGTGCAGGCGCATGATGCGCTGGCACAGGGCGAGGCCGAGTCCGCTGCCGGGCACCTCACGCCCCTGGCCGCGCAGCCGGTAGAACTCGCCGAAGATGCGCTCCCACTCCGCCTGGGGGATGCCCACGCCGTTGTCCGAGAAGCGCACCCGTCCGTCCGCGAGCGCCTCCACGTGCAGGCGCACCGGGCTGCGCGTGTTGTAGGCGCAGGCATTGCGCGCGAGGTTGGCCAGCAGCAGTCGCAGGAGCTGGGGGTCCGCGTTCAGCTCGCGCTCGCCCACGTCGGCCGTCAGCTCCACCGGCACCTGAGCCCATGCCTCCACGTCGCGCCGCAGCGTGGCCACCAGCTCGTCCAGCCGCACGCGCGAGAGGTGCGGCACCCAGCGACCCTTGTCGATCCGGTTGAAGGACAGGAGGTTCTCCACGAGGAACCCCAACCCGTCCGCCTCGTGGATGATGCGCGCGGGGTAGTCGCGGGCCTCGGTGCCCTGTGCCAGCCTCCACTCCAGTGTCTCCGCGAGCAGCCGGATGGAGGCCAGTGGCGTGCGCAGCTCGTGCGAGACGGTGGCCACGAAGTCGCTCTTGCAGCTCCAGGAAGCGGGACTTGCGCTGCTGGCCGAGGAAGGCGAGCGCGGCGATGGTGAGGGCGAGCACCGCGCACACCCCCACCATGCCCGTCTTCAGCCGGTAGCGCTGCTCCAGGGCCGACTCCTCCCGCGCCCACATGGGCGTCTCCACCCCCAGGCGCAGGCTCGCGAGCGGCAGCACCTCCTCCGTCCCGAGCAGGCGCACATTCCCCTCGGGCCCGAGCAGGCCGCGCTCGCGCATCTCCCGGGTGAGTGTCTCCAGCAGCGCCTCGGGTGACACCGCCACGCCCCGGGCATGGCCCTCGCCCTTCGGTTCCAGGTACCAGCCGGAGCGCACCAGCGCCGGGCCGGGGAGCGACTCGGGCAGGGGCAGCGGCGCGGCGGTCAGCTCCGTGGTGCGTGCCTCGAAGTCCATCACCGGCGTCCCCGTCCGCGTGGACAGCGCCACCACGCGCTCGCGCAGGAAGTCGAAGTCAGCGCGGGTGAAGCGCGAGCGCTTGAGGAGGAGCAGCCGTTGCAGCCCGTCCAGTCGGCCCCCCTGCCCATCCTCCATCCCCTCGCGCACCAGGGCCCGCATCAGCTCCGGTATCGGGTCGGCCCGCTCCGCCAGCGCCTCCAGCACCACGAGGAGGGAGGGCACGTCCCGCGTGGAGGCGAGCACGTACCGGGCCCGGTGCTGGAGGAAGGCCAGGAGCGCCGCGGTGGTGGTCCGCCCGTCCTCCCGCACGAGCGCCCGCTCCACCGTGATGACCAGGGCGAGTCGCTCCACCCACGGGCCTTCGTCTTCGTCGGGAGCCTCCGTGCCGGCACGCAGCCGCGTGTACCGGTCCCGGGCGGGGGTGTCCTGCCCCGGGTCGTTGTGGGCCAGCCGTGGCAGTGCCTGCTCCCCGCGCTCGCGCAGGTAGAGTCCCTCGGCGGGGGCGAGCGGGTCGGTCGCGGCGAGCTCCAGCCGGGGCCGTGCCGCCTCCAGCCTCTCCCTCAGCGTCTGGCTCAGGGAGGCGAGGGCGTACTGCTCGAGGGCCTCGCGCCGGGAGCGGAGCGAGGCCCGGGCATCGTCGCGCTCGGTGGCGAAGATGCGCTGCAGGTTCCACAGACCCCACCCGAGCCCGGCGAGGCCGAGCACGAGAGCAACCAGGGTGGGCAGCAGCCTGCGGAGCATGCGAGGGGCCTACTTGATGACCGGGACGCGGTCGAAGTCCATGGTGCTCACCGGTGCGAACTGCTCGAAGCGGTCGGCGCGCCGGTCGAGCGCCTGGGCCTTGACGATGAGGGACCCGAGCTCCCTCACCTCCGGCCGGTCGCGCAGGGGCTGGCCCAGCTCGTCCCACAGCGAGAGGAGCTGCGCGTAGGAGAGCGTGCGCACCCAGTAGGAGCCCCGCAGCTTCTCGGCGAAGGCGGCCGCCACGTAGGACAGGCGCGTGGGAGGCGCGGCGCGGCTGTACGCCGACCGGAGCACGCTGGAGGGCAGCACCTTCTCCACCAGTCGCGAGTCGCCCCCTTCCGGCGCCTTGTAGCGGATGCGCAGGGTGCCGAAGGAGGCGCCAGGCTCGCGCAGCTTCACCTCGTAGATGGCGGTGACGGCATGTCCCGCGCCCACCTCGCCGGCATCCACCCGGTCATCGGAGAACTGCTCCTTGGTGAGCATCCGGTTCTCGTAGCCCACCAGCCGGTAGCGGGCCACGGCCTGGCGGTCGAACTCCAGTTGCAGCTTCACGTCCTTGGCCACCACCTGGAGGGTGCCGGTGAGGTTCTGCACGAAGATGCGGCGCGCCTCCTCCAGCCGGTCCACGTACGCGTAGTTGCCCTCGCCCACCTGGGCCAGCCGCTCCATCAGCACGTCATTGTAGTTGCCCATGCCGAAGCCCACGGTGGTCAGGGTGATGCCCTTCGCGGCCTGGCCACGCACCCGCTCCCAGATGCCGTCCGCGTCGGTGATGCCGTTGTTGGCCACTCCGTCCGAGCACAGGATGATGCGGTTGATGCCGCCCTCGATGAAGTGGCTCGCGGCGAGGCGGTAGCCCAGCTCGATGCCGGCCTGCGCGTTGGTGGAACCCTCGGGGGTGAGGCTGTTGATGGCGGCGAGCAGCTTCTTCTTCTCGGTGGCGCTCGTGGGCTCCAGCACCGGGTGCGCGGTCGAGCCATAGACGACGATGGACACCCGATCGCGCTCGTCGAGCTGGTTCACCAGCAGCAGCAGCGCCCGCTTCACCATCCCGAGCCGGTTCTCGATGTTCATGGAGCCGGACACGTCGATGACGAAGATGAGGTGGGAGGGCTTGCGCTCCTGGTGGCTCACCTCGCGCGCCTTCAGCCCGATGTGCACCACGTGGTAGCCCTTGCGGCTCGGAGACGGGAAGCCCTCCACATGCACGCTGAAGGGGGCTTCGGGGTCGCTCGCATAGCCGTAGTTGAAGCTGTTCACGAACTCCTCCACCCGCACCGCCTGCTCAGCGGGAAGTGAGCCCCGCTCCAGGAAATTGCGCGCGAGCGAGTAGGACGCGCTGTCCACGTCCACGGAGAAGGTGGAGAAGCGCTCCTCCTCGGTGTCGATGGTCGGGTTCACCCCGTAGCCCTTGAAGTACATGTCGAAGATGGGCTGCTGGGGCGGCGCCACGGTGCGCTCGGGAGGCGGAGGCGGCGCCACGGTGCGCTCGGGAGGCGGCGTCTGGTGCAGGCTCGGGTAGTTGCCGATCTGGATCCGGGGGGTCCTATCGGCACCCGGGGCCAGCTCGGAGAGGCTCTCGAAGGAGCGAGCCGCGCCTCCCTTGCCGCTCGGACGGTTCACCGCGATGCGCTTGATGAAGTCCTGGTCGACGTTGACGCCGGTGTTGGTGGAGCCGACGTCGATGGTGGGGGGCTTGCCGCTCACCGAGGTCTCCTCGGTGAAGGGCTCGGGGAGGAGCTCCACGTTCACGCGGATGGTGCGGTCCGGACGGAGCTGGAGCTCCGCGCGCACGAATGGCTTGTGCCTCTCCTTATCGAACCGCAGGGAGTAGACGCCCGGCGGGAGCTGGGGGATGCGGTATTCTCCCTGGGCGTCCGTGACCACGATCTGCTCACCCCGGAGGCTGGGCGAGGTCGCGGTGACGACCACGTCTGGGATGGGCTTCTTGCTCTCGGCGCTGACGACCAGTCCGACGATGACGCTGTCGGCCAGGGCCGGGGTCGGCATGGCGAGGAGCAGGAGGACACAGCAGAGGATATTCTGGAGCATGGGCTTCATCGTTGAGGCCACCTCGGGCATCGGGATGCGACCCATCATCCAGATGCGGTCCGCATCGTGCTTCATGCGGGGCTCCGCTCTTCATCATGGTTTCATCACGGCCTCCGGGCTGGATGAAGGGCGCCGCAGGTCGCTCACCCTCGGCCGGGGCGCGTGTCCGTTTCTGGGACGACACTTTTCGCAACCGGGCAGCATCCTCTGGGGCCCCCCTCGCCCTCCGAGTGATTCCAGGGGTTTGAGGGTACGCTTTGTCCTGGCACGATTTTCGCTAAAGTCCGGAACGTGGACATCCCCAAGAAACCCAGATCCCGTCAGAAGCCCTGGCTCCTCATGGGTCTCGGCGTGCTCCTGCTGGCAGGCGTGACGGAGGGCCTCTCCCGCCTGCGCGCAGCCGCTCCCACGGTGGAGCGCGGCGGCGTGTGGCTCGACACGGTGAAGCGCGGGCCCATGGTCCGCCAGGTGAAGGGCGCGGGCTCGCTGGTGCCCGAGCGCATCCGCTGGCTCACCGCCGACACGGCGGGCCGCGTCGAGCGCATCCACGTCCGGCCCGGCACCGCGGTGGAGCCGGGGACGATCCTGCTCGAGCTGTCCAACCCGGACGTCCAGCTCCAGGCCCTGGAGGCTGAGCGCCAACTGGCCAGCGCCGAGGCGGAGCTCATCGCCCTGCGCACCAACCTGGAGACGCAGCGCATCTCCCAGGAGGCCGCGATCGCCACCCTGCAGGCCGAGGCCCTCAACGCCGAGAGCCAGGCCGAGGCCACCGTGGCGCTGCTCGACCGCTCCTTCGTGCCGAAGCTGGAGGTCCAGCAGGTCAAGGGCAAGGCCGGCGAGATGACCACGCGACTGAGCCTCGAGCGCCAGCGCCTGGCCGTGCTCCAGTCCAGCACGCGCGAGCAGCTCGCGGCCCAGGCGGGGCAGATTGAGAGGTTGAAGGCGGTGGCGCGCTTCCGCCGGACCCAGGTCGAGTCCATGCAGGTGAAGGCGGGCGAGCCCGGCGTGCTGTCCGAGCTGCCGCTGGAGCTGGGGCAGTGGGTGACGCCGGGCACGGTGCTGGCGAAGGTGGTGCAGCCCCAGCGGCTGAAGGCGGAGCTGCGCATCGCGGAGACGCAGGCGCGGGACATCCAGCTCGGCCAGCGGGCGGAGGTGGACACGCGCAACGGGGTGGTGGAGGGCGTGGTGGCGCGCATCGCTCCGTCGGCGAGCCAGGGTACGGTGCGGGTGGAGGTGACGCTCACGGGCGAGCTGCCCAAGGGCGCCCGTCCGGACCTCACCGTGGAGGGCACGGTGGAGCTGGAGCGGTTGGGCAACGTGCTGTCCGTGGGCCGGCCCGCGGGCGCGCAGCCCAACGCCACGGTGTCGCTCTTCCGGCTGGTGGCGGGCAGTGACGAGGCGGTGCGCGTCCCGGTGCTGCTCGGCCGGGGTTCGGTGAATTCCATCGAGGTCGTCCAGGGCCTCGCCGAGGGGGAGCAGGTGATCCTCTCGGACATGACCGCGTGGGACGCGGTGGAGCGGGTGAGGCTGCGATGACGACGATGACGGCGGTTCAGGCTCAGGAGAAGGCTCACGTGGAGAGCCCTGAGATGGCGCAGCAGAAGGTCCTCCTCCAGCTCGAGGGCGTGACCAAGGTGTTCGAGACGGAGGAGGTGGAGACGCACGCGCTCTCCGACGTGCACTTCACGGTGCGGTCCGGGGAGTGGGTCTCCATCGTGGGGCCCTCCGGCTCGGGGAAGACGACGCTGCTGGCGGTGCTGGGGCTGCTCGACACGGCCTCGAAGGGCACCTACCTGCTGGATGGTCGGTCGGTGTTGGACCTGTCCCCGGAAGAGCGGGCGCTGGTGCGCAACAAGCACATCGGCTTCATCTTCCAGAGCTTCAATCTGATCGGCGACCTGTCCGTCTACGAGAACGTGGAGCTGCCGCTCACCTATCGCGGCATGCCGACCGACGAGCGTCGTCAGCGGGTGGAGCGGGCGCTGGAGCGGGTGGGCATGGGCCACCGTGCGCGGCACATGCCGGGGCAGCTCTCCGGCGGTCAGCAGCAGCGCGTGGCCGTGGCGCGCGCCGTGGCGGGAGAGCCGCTCATCCTCCTGGCCGACGAGCCCACCGGTAACCTGGACTCGAAGAATGGCGAGCAGGTGATGCAGCTCCTCTCCGAGCTCCACAAGGGCGGCGCCACCCTCATCATGGTGACGCACGATCCGAACCAGGCGCGGCTCGGTACGCGCACGGTGAGCCTCTTCGACGGCCGCGTCGTCCAGGACGAGCGTCTCCGCTAATCCCGCCTGAGCGTAGGGGGAGCGAGGAGGCGGACCGGACGGGCCCATTCCGGTTCCCCTCCCGCCCGCTGCTTCTGGCAGAGTCTCTTCCTCCCAGGTGTCCGTCGTGTCCGAGCCCGCTCCCATCGCTCCCTCCCCCAGCGCCTCACAGGCGCGCATCCTCATCGCCGATGATCAGATCGACGTGCTGGAGGCGCTGCGCCTGTTGTTGAAGCGCGACGGGTACGCCGTCCTCACCGCCCAGTCCCCGGCTGGCGTCCTGGCCACGCTGGAGTCCGAGGACGTGGACGTGCTGCTGATGGATCTCAACTACGCGCGCGACACCACGTCCGGGCGCGAGGGGTTGGATCTGCTCGCGCGCGTGCGCCAGCACGACACGACGCTGCCGGTGGTGGTGATGACGGCGTGGGGCAGCGTGGAGGGCGCGGTGGAGGCCATGCGCCGCGGGGCGCGCGACTACGTGCAGAAGCCGTGGGACAACACGCGGCTGCTCGCCACGTTGCGCACCCAGTTGGAGCTGGGCCGGGCGCTGCGCCGCTCCCGCCGACTGGAGGAGGAGAACATCCACCTGCGCAAGGGCGGGGAGCGTCCGTCCTTCGTCGGCGAGTCCCGGGCGATGCAGCCCGTCCGCCGGCTCATGGAGCGGGTGGCGCCGTCGGACGCCAACGTGCTCATCACCGGCGAGCACGGCACGGGCAAGGAGGTGGTGGCGCGGTGGCTGCACGCCGCCTCCGGTCGCGCGCCGAGCGCCCCTTCGTCGCCGTGAACGCGGGTGGCCTCTCCGAGGGCGTCTTCGAGAGCGAGCTGTTCGGCCACGTGAAGGGCGCCTTCACCGACGCGAAGACGCGACCGCATCGGCTGCTTCGAGCTGGCCGACGGCGGCACGCTCTTCCTCGACGAGATCGGCAACATGCCGCTCACGCAGCAGGCGAAGCTGCTGCGCGTGCTGCAGACGGGCGAGCTGCACCCGGTGGGCTCCTCGAAGGTGCGCCGGGTGTCGGTGCGCGTCGTCGCCGCCACCAACGTGGACCTGGGCAAGGCGGTGGCCGAGGGCCGCTTCCGCGAGGACCTGCTCTACCGGCTCAACACGGTCGAGATGCAGCTGCCGCCGCTGCGCGAGCGCCGCGAGGACATCCCCCTGCTCGCCGCGCACTTCCTCGGACGTGCACGGCCAGACGCTACGGCAAGCCGGCATGAAGCTTCGCGCCGTCGGCCCTGGAGGCGCTGCTGGCCTACCCCTGGCCGGGCAACGTGCGCGAGCTGGAGCACGCGGTCGAGCGCGCGCTGCTCATGGCCAGCGGGGACACGGTGACGGCGGAGGACCTCCTCCTGCGGCGCGGCGGTGGGAGCCGCGAGGGCCAGGCGCGGCTCGAGGAGATGACGCTGGAGGAGGTGGAGCGCTACCTCATCCGAAGCGCTCCCTGGCGCGGCACGAGGGCAACGTGAGCGACGCGGCGCAGCGCGCTCGGCCTGTCGCCGCAGCGCGCTCTACCGCCGGATGCAGTACTCACGGCCATCAAGGGCGGCGAGGATGAGCCGTCGGCGCCAGCCGCTTCACGCACGACCGTGCACGTCCTCCTCGCTGGCGCTGCTCGCGGGGCTGCCGGGCTCGCTCACCGCGCTGCGATCCTGCTGTGGACGGGGGACTGCGAGCCCGAAGGTGCGCTGGACGCTCACCGCCCTGGTGGTGCTGCGTGTGGGCCTGGTGCGCGGCGCTCGTCGTGCGCGAGCGCGTGTCCCGGCCCCTGCAGACGGTGGCCAACCTGCTGCGCGGCGCTGCGCGAGGGCGACTACTCGCGTGCGCGGGCGCGGCGCGCGCGGCGAACGATCCGCTGGGCGAGGTGCTGCTCGAGGCCAACGCGCTGGGCGAGACGCTGCGCGAGCAGCGGCTGGGCGCGCTGGAGGCCGGACGCGCTGCTCACGCAGGTGATGGAGGAGATCGACGTCGCGGTGCTCGCCTTCGACGAGGACGGGCGCCTGCGGCTGGTGAACCGCGCGGGCGAGCGGCTGCTCGGCGCGGCCGCGCGCGCGCCTGCTGGGCCAGAAGGCCGACGCGCTCGGGCTCGACGAGCTGCTGGAGGGCGCGGCGCCGCGGCGGCTCGACGCGCACCTTCCGCGGTGCCGAGGGCGGGCCGCTACGAGCTGCGGCGCAGCACCTTCCGCCAGGACGGGCTGCCGCACCACGCTGCGTGGTGCTCACGGACCTGCGGCGGCGCTGCGCGAGGAGGAGCGCGAGGCGTGGCAGCGGCTGGTGCGCGTGCTGAGCCACGAGATCAACAACTCGCTCGCGCCCATCCACTCCATCGCCGCAGTCGCTGCAGGACGCGCTGGCGCAGAGCGCCGCGAGCCGTCGGACTGGGAGCGAGGACGCGACGAGCGGGCCTCGCGGTCATCGCGCGCGCGCAGCGAGGCGCTCGGGCGCGCTTCATGTCCGCGTACGCGCGGCTGGCGCGGCTGCCGCCGCCGCTGCTCGCGCCCGTGGAGCGTGGAGCCCTGGGTGCGGCGGGTGGCCGCGCTGGAGACGCGGCTGCCGGTGGAGGTGTCGCCCGGGGCCCGATGCTCACGCTGCGCGCGGACGGCGATCAGCTCGAGCAGCTGCTCATCAACCTGGTGCGCAACGCGGTGGACGCGGCGCTGGAGACGCGCGGGGGCGTGTGGGTGTCGTGGACCGCGGCTGCGCCGGACGCGGCTCGAGGTGTGGGTGGAGGACGAGGGCCCGGGTCTGCCGGACACGGCGAACCTCTTCGTGCCCTTCTTCACCACCAAGCCCAACGGCAGCGGCATCGGGCTCGCGCTCAGCCGGCAGATCGCCGAGGCGCACGGCGGCAGCCTGCGTCTGGAGAACCGGACGGAGGGCCCCGGGTGCCGTGCGCGGCTGCGGCTGCCGTTGAACGGGGCCGGGGTCCGGCGCTGAGGCTCACGGGTAGGTGGGCAGGCGGAGGATGAAGGTGCTGCCCTTGCCGGGCTCGCTCTGCACGTCGATGCGGCCCTTGTGACGGGTGATGATGCCGTAGCTGACGGACAACCCCAGCCCCGTGCCCTGGCCGCGTGGCTTGGTGGTGAAGAAGGGCGTGAAGAGCTTGGAGAGCGTCTCCGGCGTCATGCCCTTGCCCGTGTCGGCGATCTCCACCACCACGTCATTGCCCTCGTGCCGCGTGCGGATGCGGATCTCCCCGCGCGTCTCGATGGCCTGCGCCGCGTTGACGAGCAGGTTGGTGAACACCTGGGCGAGCTGGGTGGGGTGGAAGTTGACGGGGGGCAGCGGCCCGAAGTCGCGCTTCACCTCGCATTTGTACTTCAGCTCGTTCCACACCATCTTCAGCGTGGAGGACAGCTCCGCGTTCACGTCCACGGGCTGCGGCGCGCCGGAGTCCTCGCGGGCGAACGAGCGCAGGCCCTGGGCGATCTCCTGAATGCGCCGGGTGCCCGCCTGCGACTCCTGGATCATCTCGGGCATGTCCGAGAGGATGAAGTCCAGGTCGCCCTGATTCCACAGCTCGCGCATGCGAGCGAGCAGCTCCTCCCGAGTGCCCTCGGCCCCCGGCTCCTGGCTGTCCAGCAGCCCGCGCTGGAGCTGGAGCAGCGGGGTGAGCACGGAGATGTACTCGTCGAGCGTGCCCAGGTTGCTCATCACATAGCTGACCGGGTTGTTGATCTCATGGGCGACGCCGGCCGCCATCTGTCCCAGCGAGGCCATCTTCTCGGCCTGGATGAGCTGGGCCTGCTGATCCTCCAGCTCGAGCGTGGCCATGCGGAGCTTCTCGGTGCGGGTGCGCACCAGCTCCTCCAGGCTGTCGCGGTGGCGCCGCAGCTCCTCTTCCTGCTGGCGCAGGCGCTCCTCCGTCTGCTTGCGCTCGGTGATGTTGCGTATGAGCGACACCGCCTCGTTCGGCCCGCTCCGGTAGATGCGTGCCTCGTAGTGCTGGGGCCCTTGCGGCTGCTCCAACGTGTACTCGAAGACCTGCAGGGTGCCCTGCTGGATGGCGCGCCCGATGTACAGGAGGCTCTTCTCGATGACGGGCTGCGGCATCGGCATCTGGCGGATATTGCTGCCGATGAGGGACTCGGCGGGCGCCAGCAGGCGGTCGTTGTTGACCTCGAAGTCGAGGTAGGTGCCGTCGGCGCTGTTGCGGAAGATGAGGTCCGGGATCGCCCGCACCAGGGCGCGCAGGCGCTCCTCACCGCGCTTGCGGGCATCGATGTCCAGGTTGGTGCCCACCATGCGCAGCGGACGGCCCTGCTCGTCGCGCGCCACCGCCTTGGCTCGGCCCAGCATCCACCTCCACCCGCCACCCTTGCACCGCGCGCGGTACTCGACCTCGTAGAGGGGAGTGGTCCCCGACAGGTACGCCTGGAAGCGCCGGTTCATTTCGGCCAGGTCTTCCGGATGGCACAGGTACCTCCACACCTCGATGGAGGGCTCCAGCTCCCCCTCTTGGTATCCCAGCATGCCCAGCCACTTCGGGCTCATGTACAGCTTCTGGGTGGCGATGTCCCAATCCCACAAGCCGTTCTCCACGTTGTCCAGCGTCAGCCGCATCCGCTCGGCGCTCTCGGCGAGGGCGCGGCACTGCTCCTCCTCGGTCTGGCGCCGTCGGTGCTCGTTCCTCCGGCCGAGCAGCATGTTGCCGCACGTGGAGAGGACGGGCTGGAGGAGCTCGATGACCCGGGCGTCATAGCCGCCGGGGCGGTTGGCGAGGCCCACCAGTCCCACCCGTTCGCCCGCGGACTCGAGGGGCAGGCCGAGGAAGGTGTGCAGGGAGGTGTCGGGAGGGGTGCCGTGGGCCGTCGGGGCGACATCCCCGGACTGCACGGGCCGGCCGGTGGTGAGGACGACGCCCACGAGCGTGCGCAGGTCTCGCGGCTCCGGGTTCCCGGCGTCCTGCCCGGCGGGGTGCTCCCTCAGCGCGTCCGTCCAGTCCCGCGGCGTGCTGGCGAGGACCCGGAGCGAAGGCGTTCCCCCGGAGGCGGTCAGCACCTCGCCGATGAGGCCGGAGGCGCTGCCCGTCACCTCGAGCAGCACCGCGAGCAGCCGCTCGAACAGCGCGGCCGCGTCACCACCCCGGATGAAGTCCGCCTGGGCCTCGTTGAGCGCCCGCAGCAGGCGGTTGCTGGCCCGGAGTTCCTCTTCGGCGGCGCCCGGTCCACTGGCGGACACACCGGGCCACTCCCGGGAGCCCGGACCTGAGTCTTTGGGGAGTGAGGGCATGCGGCGGGACCTCGGGGAGAGCGGTAGGGCGCCCGGGCGTGGGAATCTAGCTCAAAGTGGGGGGGCGCTAGAAGAGCGCCATCAGCAGATTCCCCAGCGCGGCGAGCACCACCACCACTGCCAGTGTGCTTCCGATGATGACCGTGTTCGGGGATTCATCCACCATGCGCAGCATCTTGTGGAGCCCGCGCTTGAGCATGGTGCGCTGGCACTGCACGTGGATGCGCCCATCCATGGCGCCCTGGAGCACGTCCATCATCTCCTCGACGGACTGGTAGCGCCGCGCCGGATCCTTCTGGAATCCCTTGGCGAGGAACCAGGAGAGCTCAGCGGGCACGGCCGGCTGGTGCGCATGCTTCCAGATGCTCATCAGGTCGGGCGTCACCTTCTGCACGCCCTCCAGGACGTCGGTCAGCGACTCGCGGCCCTCCAGGTAGTGGCGCAGGTAGAGGAACTCGTGGAACAGCACGGTCAGGCTGTACGTGTCGCTGCGCACGTCGACCTGGTCGTGCTGGCCTCGCGCCTGCTCGGGCGACATGTAGAGCGGCGTTCCCACCACGGAGCCGAGCCTGCGTGCGCAGCGAGGCCGCCTCGCGCGGGCCGACGGGCGGGCGCTCCGGCGGACCCCGGAGCCTGGGCCGTGTCTCCCGACGTGTCGATGCGCCGGGCCAGGCCCCAGTCCATCACGGTGACCTCGCCGTAGGGCCCCACCATGATGTTGGCGGGCTTGAGGTCCCTGTGGATGAAGCCCTTGCGGTGCGCGTACGCCAGCGCGTTGAGCACGCCGATGAAGAGCTGCACCCGCATCGGGAAGGTGTAGTGCGCGTGCGCGGCGCGGTCTCCCTGGCGGAGCTTCTCGATGATGGACTCGAGCGTGTCTCCCTGCAGGTGCTTCATCACGAAGTAGTACCGACCGAGGTGGTCGATGCCGACGTCGTGGACCGGGACGATGTTCGGGTGATCCAACTGCCCGACGGTGCGGATCTCCTCCACGAAGCGCAGCAGGCGATCAACGTCGGTTGCCTCCGGCAGGCGTTTGAGGGCCACCAGCCGCTCGATGTCGTTGTCCTTGAGCAGCACCACCTCGCCCATGCCGCCCTGGCCCAGGGGACGGACCTCCTCGAAGCGCTCGCGCTGGAAGGGCACCACGTCGTGCCGATCCCCGTTCCACTGAACGCGGGGAAGCACCGTGCTGCGCCGTGCCTGAGCTTGCGCGGGGGCCGGGAGGCTCTCGTTTCGCGAGCTCGGGGAGAGCAGGGTCGCGTCCACGCTGGTGTTCGGTACGGCGGTGTCGCTCGGCACGTATCGGAGGGTGTCCGTCATGGGCCCTCTGAATAACAGAACCCCCGTCGTCCCGCCCGACACCGGAGCCGTGACATGCCGGTCCCTGGCTTCGTCCAATGCGTGGCAATGTCGAGTGGACTGTCGCACACCCCACTCCTCGTCGACGACGAACGAGGTGGGGTTCTTGCCTACATCGCCCGAGGTCGACGACGAGCGACCTGACCCGAGCCCTTCAGAATCCCGAGAGGGACAGGGTGCGGCCCGCCTCGAACTCGGAGGACTGCTGGAGCTGCTCCAGCACGAGCGAGGTGCAGTGCAGCGTCACCATGGGGATGCTCCCCGGCTCGCTGATCCACTTCACCGCGCCCATGAGCTGGTTGCTCTGGAGATAGCTGAGGACGGTGTCACGGAACTGCTGGCCCAGGGCGCACGCCGACTGCTGTCCGGACTCGCGATCGTACCGGGGCGAGGGGCTGCTGTAGTGCGCTGGCTCTTCCCGGGGCATGACGATGGTTTCGATCCACATGGCGTGAGCCTCCGGTCTCAAGAGCCAAGAAAGGCGTCGATAAGATTATCGCAAGTCATGATCCTTGGGTTGCGTCTTCTTCTCATGCGACTCATTTTTCGCCGGAGCCGTGTGGGCTCTCCGGAGCGGATGTGGCCGTGTCGGGGGCGGACGGAGTGCCTGTCGCCCTCCGACCGGACAGGGAAGACCAGATGCGCTGGGCTTCCGGGGAGTCTGGAGGCCCGTGAGCGCTGGCGAGGACCTGGCCGTGCTCGTCGAGGGCGAAGACGTAGGGCTGCTTGCTGGACGCGAGCCCCAGCGTGTCGGCCATGGCGCCATTGCGATCGAGCAGGGTGTCGTCCCAGAACTGCCGAGGTACCTGTGACTGCGCGCGGTGGCGCACCGTCCCCATGCCCACGAAGAAGGGCACATGGAGGGAGATGATGGACTCGCGCTGGACGCTCTCGGGGGCGTGCGCGTCGGCGGCCTCGAACCAGCTCCGCATCCCGTCGCCCGCGTTCTTGTCGGTGATGGCGACGAGCAGGGTGCGCTGGCCCTGGTACTCCTCGCTGGAGTGCTCCTGTCCCAGGAGATCCTTCGCCGTGAAGGAGGGCAGGGGTGCTCCGGGCTCCGGCCTGTCCGCCGCCCACGCGGGAAGCGCGAGGACGCCGGCCATGAGCAGGACCTTCCATTCGTGACGTGGGTTCTCCCGCATCGGTGCCTCCCTCTCTCCTGGATGAGATGCCCCCAGACCGGGTCTGTCACATTCCAGGAAGCGCGGATGCCTGGAGGGCGGGCGTGCGGACGGGGCGCTGCTTCAGGCGTCTCGTGCGACGGGGAGCCGGATCGTGAAGGTGCTGCCCTCACCGGGCTGGCTGCGGACCTCGATGCGGCCCTGGTGGCGCGTGACGATGTCCTGGCTGATGGAGAGACCCAGCCCCGTGCCCTTGCCCGCGGGCCGGGTGGTGAAGAACGGGGTGAAGAGCTTGGAGAGCACCTCCGGCGTCATTCCGTGCCCCGTGTCGGCGATGTGCACCAGCACCTCGCCGGCCTCGTGCGCGGTGGTGATGCGGATCTCCCCTCGCTCCGGGATGGCCTGGGCCGCGTTGAGCAGCAGGTTGGTGAACACCTGGTTGAGCTGGGTGGGGTTGCCGAGGACGGGCGGCACCTCGTTGTAGTCGCACCGCACCTCGCACCGGTACTTCAGCTCGTTCCACACCAGCTTCAGCGTGGCGGCCAGCTCCTTGTTCACGTCGACGAGCTGCTGCCGTCCCGAGTCCTCCCGAACGAAGGAGCGCAGGTTGTGGATGATCTCCTTCACGCGCTGCGCACCCTCGCGGGAGTCGTTGAGCAGATCGTCCACGTCGCCGAGGAGGTACTCCAGATCCTCCTGCTCTCGCAGGGCGTGGATGCGCGCGAGCAGCTCGGCCGTGGGCGGTGGGCGGTCCGGCCCGAGGGCCGCCTCGAGCTCCTGGTAGAGCCGCAGGAGCTGTGTGAAGACCGAGACATACTGGGTGAGCGTGGCCAGGTTGCTCGTGATGTAGCCCAGGGGGTTGTTGATCTCGTGGGCGACGCCGCTGGCGATCAGCCCCAGCGAGGCCATCCGCTCGGAGTGGATGAGCTGGACCTGCCGCTTCTCCAGCTCCTGGGTGGTGCGGAGCAGCTTCGCGGTGCGGCTCTGCACCTGCTCCTCCAGATGCTCGCGATGGCGCTGGAGCTCCTCTTCCCGCTGGCGCAGCAGCGCCTCGGCCTGGCGCCGGCGTTGCTCGCTGCGCCAGCCCAGGATGATGGCGCAGCAGGTGGCGAGCAGGGGTTGGAGGAACTCGATGAGGTCGGGGCCGTAGCCGCCGGGACGGTTGGCGATGCCCACCATCCCCACCAGCTCCTCGCCTGACTTGAAGGGCAGCCCCAGGAAGGCGTGCATGGCGGGGTGACCGTGGGGGAGCCCACCCCGGCGGGGATCCGACGAGGGCGTGTTGGTGAGCACGGGCTCCCCGGTCCGGAGCACGGTGCCGAAGAGCGTTTGGAGGTTGCGGAACTCCATGCCCGTCTCGGCGTATTGGGCGTAGTACTTCCGCAGCTCGTCCGTCCAGGCGATGTTGGTGATGGCGTAGGTGCGGAGATAGGGCTGGCCCTGCGGGTCGCGGAGCACCTCGCCAATGAAGCCGTACTCGCTGGCCGTCAGCTCGAGCAGCACCTCGAGGAGCTTGTTGAAGAGGTTGCGCGCGTCACTGCCCTGGATGAACTCCTGCTGGGCCACGGTGAGTGCGTGGAGAAGCCGATTATTGGCTTGGAGCTCTTGGGACACCGGACCACTGCCCGTTTTCTGATGGTCCAATGCCGTGCGCACCTCTTCCTCCCATGCTACCCCAAGCGCGGCGGGGCCTGGAGCCCCAGCTCCCGGTTTGTAGCAAGGAGTCCGGTCCGCATGCCTGTTCAGAAAACAAGCATCCAGTGATTTGGGCTCCCTGGCGTGCTCGCTCAGGCTCCGAGCAGCGGGAAGAAGTGGCCGATGGGACCATTGCCCCGGCCCACCGCGAGCGGGTGCTGCAGCGCCCGGGTGACGTACTCCTTGGCGCGCCGGGTGGCATCGAGCAGCTCGTGTCCCAGGGCCAGGTTGGCGGCGACGGCCGCCGACAGCGTGCACCCGGTGCCGTGGGTGTTGGGCGTCTCCACCGAGGCCAGGTGCAGCGTCTCCAGGCGCTGGCCGTCGAACCAGACATCGGTGCCGCGCAGGGTGCCCGGCATCGCCCCTCCCTTGACAAGCACCGCCCCAGGCCCCAGCCGGTGGATGCGGCGCGCCGCCTCCCGCATGTCGTCGAGCGTCTGGAGCTCCATCCCCGCCAGGAGCTGCGCCTCGTGCCGATTGGGGGTGACGAGGGTGGCCAGCGGCAGGAGTCGCTCCCGCAGCGCCTCCACGGCCTCGTCGTCGATGAGCCGGGCGCCCGCCCGCGACACCATCACCGGATCCACGACGACCCGGGTGATGCCCAGCGCCTGGAGGCGGGAGGCCACTGTGGAGATGATCTCCCGGTTGACCAGCATGCCGAGCTTGGCTGCGTCGACCCCGATGTCCGTGGCCACCGCGTCCATCTGGGCCGCCACCGACTCGGCGGGCATGACGTCCACCCGGGTGACGCCGAGCGTGTTCTGGGCCGTCAGCGCGGTGATCGCACTGGTTCCGTGGACGCAATGGAACGCGAAGGTCCGCAGGTCCGCCTGGATGCCCGCGCCACCGCCGCTGTCCGAGCCGGCGATCGTGAGTGCCGTCGCTACCTTCCTGGGGTGCTCCATCCTCTGTTGTCTCTCCTGAAGGGAGGGGGAGGATACGCCCGAAGGCGTGGATGCCCAACCCGGCGGGATGCCTCGGCCGGGTCCGGAGGAATTCTCCCACGCAACTTCGGCGGGCCTTGGGCGATAATGGGGAACGGACGTCCCTCCCCAGGGGAGGTCCCCCTGGAGAGGCTCCATGTCCACCATCAACGGTCTGACCGGTCCCCGCGTGCCCACCTCGACTCCGTCCGCGGCACAGGAGGCCCCCCGTACGAGCTTTCTCTCGCGCGTGCAGGCCGGTGCCTCCGGCGCGGCGCCCCAGCCGGTGAGTGCCCCGCTCGTCTCCGGTCGCGACATCGTCTCGACGGCCATCTCCGAGGCGAAGAAGGACGCGACTTCCTCCGCTGGCACGGTCGGGGAGAGCAAGGAGATGACGGCCCTCAAGGAGATGTCCCGCTCCTTCCTGATGGGCACCATGGCGTCCATCTTCCAGGGCTTCGGCCAACTGGGCGGCCAGGTTCCGCAGCAGGACTGAGGGCGCGCCCGATGCCGGAAGTGGTAGACCTCTCCGGTCTGCCATGCGCGCGCTCTGCCTCTTCCTCCTGTTCGTCTCCCCGGTGGCCCTCGCCGCCGAGGGCACCACCGTCACGGTCCGCTGCCGGGAGAGCTGCTCCGTGCTCCTCGAGGGCAGGTCCGGCCGGCGGGTGAGCGACTCCCAGTGGGAGTTCAAGGAAGTGCCCCCCGGCAGGCGGCGCATCGAGATCAAGGGCGTCCTCGGTCTTCCCAGGGTGTCCAGCTACGTCGACATCCCGGAGGCCCCCGAGGCCACCGTGTATATCGATTCGAAGATGCGCCTGGGCGTCTCCCCGGGGCCGTCTTCCTCCTCCAGGCCCGACGCGGGTACGAAGCCCGCGGCACCTCCCGAGGCGCCTCCCCCCGAGCGGAGCAAGGATGACACCTCGCTCCTCCACCTCCGCTGCCATAGGCCCTGCACCATCACGATGGACTACGCGCGTAGGATCTCCGGCAGCTCCAGCTCCCTCACCCTGCACGGTGTGACACCGGGTCGCCACCGGGTGGACGTGAGCTTCGGGCTCGGAAGCAGGGATCAGCACGGCTTCATCGACGTCCCCGCCGCGAGCGAGGTGTTCGTCCAGGTCTCGGAAGCGGGTCTCCAGGTCTCCAACACCAAACCACTCGGAAGGTAGCCCCCAGCACGGATGGATACACATCCCCTCAGCAACCAGGAGCTCGGCGAGGTGCTCGGCGTGGCGCTGCGCGCCGGGCAGATCATGCTGGAGAACGGCGCCAACATGGCCCGGGTGGAGGAGGCCGTCACCCGCTTCGGGACGGCTCTGGGCGCCCAGCGGCTGGACGTGTTCGCCACGCCCACCGGCATCGTGAGCACCGCCATCTCCCACGAGCAGCACCGCACCCGCATCGTGCGCGTGGTGAAGACGGGCATCGACCTGAACCGGGTGGCCGCCGTCAACGCGCTCGCCGAGCGGGCGGGCTCCGGCGAGCTGAGTCGGTCGCAGCTCCGCGACGAGCTGGAGCGCATCGCCCGCGCGCCCCGGCTCTACGGGGATGTCATCACGATCCTGGCGGTGGGAGCCGCCTGCGCCTGCTTCGCGCTCCTCTTCGGCGGCAATGCCCTGGAGGCAGTGGTGGCGGGCGTGGCGGCCGGCGTGGGGCAGGCCCTGCGCGAGTTGCTGGCCCGCCTGCAGGTGGGCCGGATGGCGATGACCTTCCTGGTGACGGTGGTGGCCGCCGGCCTCGGGCTGCTGGGGGCTCGCGTGCTGGGGGCCGCCGAGCCGGGGCTCGTCCTGGCCGCCTCGGTGCTCCTGCTGGTGCCCGGCGTCCTCATGGTCAGCTCCGTGGCGGATCTGTTCCGAGGGGACACCCTCTCCGGCATGGCCCGAGCCTTGTCCGCGACGCTCATCATCATCATCGTCGGGGCCGGCCTGTACGTGGTGCTGCTCGTCTCCGGAGTCCAGTTGGCGCTCGCCACCAGCACGTCACCGCCGCTCATCCCCGCCACCCTGCTGGCGCTCGTGGCCACCACCGGCTTCGCCGTGCTCTTCGACGTTCCCCGCGGCGCGCTGCTGCCCTGTGCGCTCGTGGGGGCGGTGGGTTACGCCCTGCGAGGGGGTGTCGCGCTGCTCGCCCCGGCCATGCCTCCCGAGGGCGCCATGTTCTTCGCGGGGTTCGGCATCGTGCTCCTGTCCGAGCCCATCGCGTACGCCCTTCGCATGCCCACCAGCATCTGCGTCATTCCGGGTTTCATCCCGCTCGTGCCCGGCGTGCTGGCCTTCCGCTCCGTGCTGGAACTGGCCGAGCAGGACTACTCCGCGGGCACCGCCACCCTGGTGCAGACGGCGCTGCGCATCGGAGCGCTGGCCGCCGGCATCGGTACCTGCCAGGCGCTCACCCGGCGCCAGTGGTGGCCCGTCATCCGATAGCTCAGAACTTGGGGATGCGCAGCGTCTTGCTGATCATCGCGCTGCCGCTGGCGAAGTACATCAGCACCAGCGGGTGGAGCTGGAACGCCCCGATGTTCCACACCCCGAAGGGGAGCGCCTCCCCGGTGAGCCCCTTCCAGAAGAGGATGGCCAGCACCAGCACGAGCGCCAGGCTGGTGGGGATGGGGGTGCCCTCGAAGTACTTCACCTTGCCGGTGCCATCCGCGAGGGAGGCGGCGGTGACGTTGAAGCGTGCCAGGCGGCTGACGCCACAGCCCACGAAGTAGAGCAGCACCACCACGTCCAGCGCGCCGCGCAGCCCCACCGAGAAGGCCAGCGACGCGGGCGCCACGCCGAAGGAAATGACGTCCGCCAGCGAGTCCAGGTCCGCGCCCAGGGGCGAGGACTGGAAGCGCCAGCGCGCGACGCGCCCGTCGAGCGCGTCGAGGAGGAAGGCCAGCGGCATGAGCCCGAAGGCCAGCCACAGCCAGCGCGGCTGCCCGGTGGCCAGGTACTGCATCTGGGCCAGGATGGCTCCCGCCCCCGAGAAGGCATTGCCCAGTGTGACGAAGTCCGCGGGCGTGAAGGTGCGGATCATCGAGAAGTGGCGCGGCTCACGTTTCTGCTGCGACTCCGTCGGCATGCGGTCCCTCCGGGGCCCTGGGGGGGCGTGGACCCCCTGGCTTATCGCATCTGGCGACCTTCGCCGCTTTCTTTCCAATCCACCGGGTGGTGGGGCTCGTACCCCAGCAGCCGGCGGGCGTGGGTGCCGTCCAGCACGGCCGCGAGGTGGAAGCGGCCCCGGTTGATGCGGTAGGAGAACTGGGCCCCCCTCAGGCGGCGCCGGGCCTCGTAGACGGGCGCGAGCAGGGGCCCCGGTACCGGCACGTCCACCCGGCCCGCCAGGCGGATGCACCCGGACAGGGGCAGGGTGTCCGCGCCGGGGATGTTGAAGATGCCCTGGGTGCCGCCGGCGTACACGGCCAGCCGGAGCGCCTCGGTGGCGTCCTCCAGCGACAGCACGTTGAGCATGGGGTTGAAGCCCGCCGAGCGCAGGCACACCGGCGCGGACAGGTAGTCGTGAAGCTGGGAGCCCTCGTTGGGCGCGAGCACTTCCGCGCAGCGCAGCACGGCGATCTCCAGCCCGGCCGCCACTCCCATCCGCGCGCAGGCCAGCAGATCCGCCTCCACGCGGTCTCGTACCCACTGGGGGGCGTCGGGAGAGAGCTCCAGCGGGTGGTCCTCGGTGATGACGGACGGCAGGCCGGGCTCCACGCGGTACACGTCCGCGTTCGAGCGGAACACCAGCCGCCGCAGGGTGGGGTGCCGGTCCGACAGCGAGAGCAACCACCGCAGGGACTCGACGTTCTGCATGTGGACCTGGTCACCGAAGTCGTTGGCCCGGTGCATGGCGAGGTGCACCACCACGTCGACCCCAAGGTCTCTCGCCGTGCCGAAGAGCATGTCGTGCACCGGCCGCGCGTGGGTGATGTCCACCGGCTGGTACGTCAGCCGCGCGTCGTCCGGGAGGTGGACCTGCTCGCGAGGCTCCCTGCCCACGGCGAGCACCGCGCGCAGGGAGGGGTCCGCCAGCAGCGCCCGGCACAGGCGCTCTCCCAGCGGCGTGCTCGCGCCCAGCACCAGCACGCCCCTCGGGGACCGCCAGCCGGAGCGCGCGCTCATCGGAACACCCCCTTGCGCAGCTGGAGGCCCCGGTTGACGAGCGCCTGGACGGCGTGACGTACCCGCTCGGAGGCCCGCCGCACCACCTCCGGGTCATCGGCGTCCTCGGGACGCAGGCCCTCGTGGAGCCGCAGGGGCTCGCCATAGTGGAAGTGGTAGCGCACGGGCAGGGGCAGGGGCGTCAACATGATCGGCAGATGGGGGATGCCGAAGGCGTGGACGGGCAGGCGGGCGAACTGCGGCATCTGTTCCTCCGCGCCCACGATGCCCACGGGCACGACGGGGGCCTGGTGGCGGATGGCCAGCTCCGCGTGGCCCACGCGGAACTCCTGGAGCTGGTAGCGCTCGCGGAAGGGCTTGGCGATGCCGGGGACGCCCTCGGGGAAGATCATCAGCAACTCGCCCGCGTCGAGCAGCACCCGGAGGTTGCCCGCCGTGCCTCCCACCACGCCGCCTCGGGCGAACAGGGTGCCGATGAAGGGCAGGGCGGGCACGAAGTAGTCGGCCACCGTACGCGGCAGGCGCCGGCACCGGAGGACGATGTCCGTCCACAACATCATCGCATCGAAGGGCAGGGTGCCCGAGTGGTTGCCCACGACGATGGCCGGGCCGTGGGCGGGCACGTGCTCGGTCCCGTGCGAGCGGACTCGGAACCAGTGCCGGTGGAGGGTCTTCAGTACGGGCAGGATACAGGCCGCGTGCAGGGGCTCGTACCCGAAGACGTCGTAGCCGTGGCCCGCGTCCCGGAAGGGAACGGAGCGCATGTGCTCCAGGGAACCCTCCACCAATCCGGAGGCGAGCCGGCGTCCGGCCCGCCCCAGCAGGGATTGCAGCTCCGCGGGCCGCACGTTCATAGGGTTCCCATCATGGGGCATGGGAGTGGGCTCGGCCAGCCGGGGCGTGGGTGCAGTGCTTGCGGCTCCGGTGCGGCGGTCCGCAGTAATTGCGTGTGCCGCGTCAGGGCCGTGCCTTCCGGATTACGGCTGCCCGCCTGGCCGGTGGTAGCGGACCGACTCGCGGAAGTGGCGGAACTTCTCCACCAGCTCCTCCATGGTCCGGCGCGAGACGTCCGACACCTCATCGGCGAGCTTCTCCGCGTCGCGCATCACGGGCTCCAGCTCCTTCCACTTGTCCTTGGCGTCCATGCTGGCCAGGTGGATGTCCACGCGAATCTCATCGCGCAGCGTCTTGAGCCGACCGAGGTTCTCCTTCATCCAGTCGCGCATCTGCTGCTCGTTCATGACTCGTCCTCCCGTAGGGGTCTGCTTCAAGAGGACAGCAAGCGACGTGCCGCCCGGCGGGGAGGGACCGGGAGCGCGCTCCGAATGGTGACAGCGCGGAGGTGGGAGGGGGGGAGAGGTGTTCTCGTGGCGGACATTCGCTCCTTCCTGGGCCGTTGCTCCCCCCACCGTGGGTGCCTAGCTTCGCACCCTGATCCCGTAGGTCCCTCGTGTGGGTTCCAGGGTGGGGTGGTGGGCGTGGGAAGGGGAAGGGGAGCCATGAGCGGGCGCTGGGGCCTGTGGGCCCTCGCAGTGCTGGTGGTGTTGGCGGGGTGCGCGGATCGCGATCGACCGACCATCGCCGACGGTCGGCTGACGGCAACGCCGGGAGGATTGGATTTCCAGCGGGTGGCTATTTTCGACGGGCGCGAGGCGGAGGTGGTGCTGCGCAACGTGGGTCGTGCGCGCATCATCGTGGACGAGGCCTGGGTGGAAGGGCCGGCGGGCTCCTGGAGGGTGGACTTCACCCACGAGGGTCCGCACACGCTCATCCCCGGCGGCGATTGCGCGCTGCGGGTGCGCTTCACTCCGCTGGAGTCCGGGCCCCTGCCGGCCACGCTGGTGGTGCGCTCGGACGCGAAGCGGGGGCCGCTCATCCGTGTCCCGTTGCAGGGCATGGGGGTGGAGGCGTGGGCGCGCGTGTCGCCGCGGCGGTTGGACTTCGGGCGCATCGAGGCCGAGTCCTCCAAGACGCTGAGCTTCACCGTCAACAACCCCACGGACATGCCGGTGGAGGTGACGCCGAAGCCGCTGGGGGCGGACCGGGACGAGTTCTCCGTGGCCCCCCTGACGCTGGGGCCGGGGGAGCAGCGCGAGGTGCCACTCACGTTCTCGCCCGGGAGGGTGGGGCGCAAGCAGGTGGCGCTGGCGGTGTCGCCGTGCCGGGGGTGCTCGGACGTGGCGGTGCAGGTGGTGGCCGAGGCGCTGGATCGGGCGGTGGTGGCCGAGCCGCCCGAGCTCGACTTCGGCTCCGTGCCGGTGGACAAGGACAGCTTCCGGCTGGCGCGCCTGCACAACATCAGCACCGAGCCCATGACGGTGACGGCGCTGAACCTGGAGGGCAAGGACGCCTCCTTCAGCCATGGGGCCCCGGGCCTGCCGCTGGTGCTGGGGCCCGGTGAGACGCGCACCTGGGAGCTGCGCTACAGCCCGGGTCACATGGGGCCGGCCGAGGACAAGGCCATCTTCCATGTGGAGAGCAAGCGCAACCCCACCACGGACGTGGGGCTGCGCGGCTTCGGCGGCGCGGCGGAGCTGTGCGTGTCGCCGCTCTCCCATGACTTCGGGCGCCAGCCGCTCGGCTCGAAGACGGCCGTGGTGGTCAACGTGAAGAACTGCGGCTCCTCCAACGGGGGCCCGCTCACCATTTACGGGCTCGAGTTCCACTCGATGGATGGGCACCCGGACGCGGACATCCAGTTCAACACCCCGCCGCTGGCGCTGCCGTACCGGCTGCTGCCCGGCGAGGAGGTGAACTTCAAGGTCTTCTACGAGCCCACGCGCGTGGGGGCCGCGGCGGGTCGGCTGGTGATGACCACGAACGTGTACACGGGCATCACCGCGGAGCTGGACTTCACGGGCTTCGCGGAGCGGCACGCGCCGTGCGAGGTGGCCGTCACCCCGATGGCGGTGGACTTCGGCACGGTGGTGCCCGGCAAGGGCGCGGTGCTGGGCATCAAGGTGGAGAACCAGGGCACGGACCTGTGCGCGGTGAAGAACCTCCGCCTGCGCGACAACGGGGGCGGGGTGTTCAGCATGCCGGGCGGCGAGCTGGACGGCCTCATCATGTGGCCGGGGGACTGGTTCAGCTTCATGGTGGCCTTCATTGCCCCGGCGGCGGGCGGCGACTTCACGGGCATGGTGCAGCTCGAGCCGGCGGATCCCACCAACCCGCTGGTGCTGGTGCCGCTGATGGCCCACTCGGAGGCCGCGTGCCTGGTGGCCTCGCCGCGCTACCTGGACTACGGCGTGGCGCGTCCGGACTGCCCGCCGCCCCCGCGAGAGGTGAACTTCCTCAACGCCTGCCGGACTCCGGTGACGGTGTCCGGGGTGCACATCGGGGCGGGGACCACGGATGGCGAGTTCGAGCTCGGAGGACGCGCCGGGCACTCCCTTCACGCTGGCTCCGGGTGAGGCCTTCACGGTGGAGGTGGGCTACCTGGCCCAGGTGCATGGGCTGAACATGTCGCCGCTCTTCGTGGACGTGTCGGACCTGCCCGAGCCGCTGCTCGTGCCGCTCATCGGCGAGTCCTCCAAGCGGGTGGAGAAGACGGACACCTTCGTGCAGCAGGACGGCTCCAAGGTGGACGTCCTCTTCGTGGTGGACAACACCGCGTCCATGGTGGAGGAGCAGCCACGCATCGTGTCGGCCATGCCCGCCTTCGCCGACGCCGCGCTGGCCACGGGCGTGGACATGCACGTGGCGGTCACCACCACGGGAATCGATCCCATCTCCGACGCCTGTCCCGGCGGGGCCCGTGGCGGCGAGGCGGGTCGCTTCTTCCCGGTGAACAACAGCGGACCGCGCCTCCTGACGAACCGCACGGCGGACCTGGGGACGGTGCTGCAGCGCAACGTGTCGGTGGGCCAGTGCGCGGTGGTGGAGCAGGGCTTCGAGGCCGTGCGCCGCGCTCTATCGGAGCCGCTGGTGGGCAGCGCGGATGATCCGCGCACGCCCCAGAAGAACGACGGCAACCGGGGCTTCCTGCGCGACGAGGCGGCGCTGGTGGTCGTCTTCATGGGGGACGAGGACGACCACTCGCCCGACAGCGTGGACACCTACGTGCACTTCCTCCAGGAGCGCAAGGGCGAGCACCAGCCGCAGCGCATGACCATCTATGCCATCGCGCCCACGGCCTCCGGGTGCCCCACCTCGGGCGGTGCCGGGACGCGCTACGCGGAGGCCGCGGCCCGCACCGGCGGCGAGGTGCTCTCCGTGTGCACCGCCGACTACGCGCCCCTGCTGCGCGCGGTGGCCAACAAGGCCTTCTCCGCGCAGGACCGCTTCCCGCTCAGCGAGCAGCCAGACGCGGGCAGCATCACGGTGCAGGTGAACGGCTCTCCGGCGACGAGCGGTTGGTCCTATGACGGCGGCAGCAACAGCGTCGTCTTCTCCACGGCTCCCGCGCCGGGGGCGAAGGTGGAGATCCACTACCGCCGCGTGTGCCGCTGAGAGTGGGGTGAAACGCGCTGGGGCCGAGAATCCGGCCTCCGGCGCGACATGTCGGACGCGAGTGCTACAGCTCTGCATCGGTCTGTGCGGTTGACCGGAAAATTGGAGGGCAACCCATGCTGAGTACCCTGAGGGCATCCCCGCAGCAGGAGGCGACGGTGAGCTCCCGACAGCACGACGACAACTCCACCTCCGAGCGTCCGCTCACCCGTTCTACGCCCGCGCCCGTCCGCCCGCCCGGCGGCCTGCGCGTCATCGAGGGCGGTGGGCAGCGCCGGCAGGACGAGCCGCTCGGCTCTCGCGACGCGGTGGCTCGGGCCATGATGGAGGCGGCGGTGGACCTGTTGCTGCGCCGCATCTCCCCGGCCCGGGCCGAGGAGATCGAGCGCAAGGTGGACCGGGTGTTGGACCTCTTCGACCGGGTGGATGCCGCGCCCGTGCTGATGCCCGTGCTGCGGCGGCACCTGGACGAGCTGGAAGCGCTCATGCGCGAGACCCGCCAGGTCCGAGCCCCCGCCCGCCGCGGGGGGTAGGAGAGGGGACGATCGACAGGGGGTTTGACCCTCCCGGCCGGGCCGCTTACGCTCGGGTCCTTCCGCACCCGGGTGCCTCCGTCCACGGTTGCCCTGCCGTGGAAAGGGGCTTGTCGCACCGTGTCGATCGAGAACTACGGCAACTACCAGCTGCTCGAGAAGCTCGCCATGGGCGGCATGGCGCAGATCTATCTCGCGCGCCAGCGGGGCCCCGAGGGCTTCGAGAAGCGGCTGGTGGTCAAGCGCATCCTCCCGCACCTGGCGGAGAACGAGGACTTCGTCCGGATGTTCCTGGACGAGGCCCGCATCGCCGCCCGGCTCAACCACCCCAACATCGTCCAGATCTTCGACCTGGGCGCCCAGGACGACAGCTTCTTCATCGCCATGGAGTACATCCATGGTGAGGACCTGCGGCGCGTGTGGAAGCGCGCGGACCGGGCGGACACGCCCATTCCAGTGCCGCTGGTGTGCCGCGTCATCATCGAGGCCTGCGCCGGCCTGGACTACGCGCACAAGAAGACGGACGCCGCCGGCAAGCCGCTGAACATCGTCCACCGGGACATCTCGCCGCAGAACATCCTGGTGACGTTCGACGGGCGGGTGAAGGTGGTGGACTTCGGCATCGCCAAGGCGGCGGACCAGGCCACCGTCACGCGCTCGGGGGTGCTCAAGGGCAAGTACTCGTACATGTCGCCGGAGCAGGCCGCCGGGCAGAAGGTCGATCGGCGCAGCGACATCTTCGCTCTGGGGGTGGTGCTGTACGAGCTGCTCACCTGCAACCGCCTCTTCAAGCGGCCCAGCGACATGGCCACGCTGCAGGCGGTGGCCGAGTGCGACATTCCTCCGCCCTCCCAGGTCAACCCGCGCGTGCCGGAGGACCTGGACCCCATCGTCATGAAGGCGCTGGCGCGCAGCCCGGAGGACCGCTACTCGGAGGCGGTGCAGCTCCAGCTCGCGCTGGAGGACTGGCTCGTCGCCCACCAGCATGCGTCGTCCTCGGCGCACGTCGCGGACTTCATGAACAATCTCTACGCCGCGCGGCTGGCCGAGGAGTCCCGGCTGGGCGAGTTGCTCGTGGAGGACTCCGAGCCCCTCTCTCCGTCCGAGGCGAGGTCGTCCGACAAGTCCGCCGAGACGAAGGCGGCGCCGCGTCAGGTGGACTCGGGCGTGGCACCGGCGGCACGGGAGTCGACGGATCGGTTGGAGCGCACGCCGCCGTCGCGTACACCGCCCCGGGCCTCCCGGAGCGAGCCGCGCGGTGGCTCCTCGGGGCGTAAGGCGCAGGAGCCCCGGCGCACCGGGAGCCTCCGCCGTACCGCCGAGCTCGGAGAGGAGCCGCGCTCCGCCGAGAGACCCGTGCCGAGGCCGAGCCGGGCACGGCAGCCAGCCCTCCCCGCTGCTCCTGCCTCCGCCCCCGTGGCTCCCGCGCCCGCTCCCCAGAAGAAGTCGAACCGGCTGGTGGTGGGGTTCATCGCGGGGGGAATCCTCGTGAGCCTGCTTGGGGGAGCCTGGTGGGCGCTGCGTCCCGCGCCCTCCCAGGTGCCTCCGGATGCGACGGCGAAGCCCGTGACGCAGCCGAAGCCGACCCCGAAGGAGGAGCCGAAGCCCGCCGTGGTCGTCTCGGCCCCGCCCACCCCGCGCACGGAGCCCGAGCAGGCGCCGGCGGTCGTCAAGGCCCAGGTGGTGGCCTCGGGGGGCGGCCTCTCCACCGGACAGGCGTCGACCGGGGAGGCTCGGGTCCCGCGTCAGGCCGTGGCTTCGACCCCGAAGGACGAGCGCAAACCGGAGCCCGCCCGGGCCGTCGTGGCGGAGAGTCCGGGAGACCCGTCCGCAGGAGTCGCGGAAGGCCATGGTCCGCTTCGTTGTGAAGCCGATCACAGTGTGGGCCGAGGTTTCGTGCAATGGAACCAAGATGGGCGAGACGCCCTTCCGGGACGTGCAGATGACCGTTGGCACCTATGACTGCAAGTTCTCGAATCCGGACCAGGGCACACGCACCCGGCGTGTCGAGGTGAAGCCCAACATTCCCAACATCGTGGTCGTGCAGTTCTAGACCCTTGGATCTCCGCCGTGACAATCGAAGCAGGCACACCGATCGGCAAGTACGTCGTCAAGCGCAAGCTCGCCGAAGGCGGCATGGCCGAGATCTACCTGGCCACCGCGATGGGCCCCGAGGGCTTCGAGAAGGAAGTCGTCATCAAGCGGGTGCGCGCGTTCCTCGCGGATGACCAGGGCTTCGTGCAGATGTTCATCGCGGAGGCGCGGCTGGCCTCGCGGCTCAACCACGCCAACGTGGTGCAGATCTTCGACTTCGACAAGCACGACGACTCGTACTACCTGGCGATGGAGTACGTGCGCGGCTGCTCGCTGTGGGATCTGCGCAAGCGCTGCCGGGAGAAGGGCGTGGCGGTGCCTCCGACGCTGGTGGCGCACATCGGCGCGCAGGTGGCGCGCGGGCTGCACTACGCGCACCGGCTCAGTCCGCGGACGGCGAGCTGCTGGGCCTGGTGCACCGCGACGTCACCCCGCACAACGTGCTGCTGTCGCTCGACGGCGCGGTGAAGCTCACCGACTTCGGCATCGCCAAGGCGGCGACCAGCCACCCAGTCGGGCATGCTCAAGGGCAAGTTCGCGTACATGTCCCCGGAGCAGGCGCGCGGCGAGGAGGTGGACGCGCGCACCGACGTCTTCGCGCTCGGCATCGTGCTCTGGGAGATGCTCACCGGCGGCCGGCTCTTCGACGGTGACTCGGACATCGCCGTGCTGCGCGCGGTGCAGGAGAGCGTCATCGCCTCGCCGGCCCGCCTCAACCCGGACGTGCCGCAGGACCTGGACGAGGTGGTGCCATCGCGCTCGAGCGCGACCCGGAGGCGCGCTTCCAGACCGCCGGCGAGCTGGAGCGCGCGCTCGCCCAGTGCGTGCTGCGCAACGCGAGGAGCGTGGACGACACGGACGTGGCCACCTTCGTGCGGCGGCTGCTCGACGCGCCCCTCACCCAGTTCATCCCGACTCCGGCCGCGCTGATGGATCGCCCGCAGCGGAGCCGCTCCGGCAGCACGCCCGTGACGGGCTCGGGAACACGCGCCCGGAGCCGCACGGGGGAGTCGCCCGCGCCTTCTTCCACCCGCGAGCCCACCGCGGTGCTGCCGCGCAACACCGGCTCGTCCTCGGAGCGCAACAAGTCGGTGCGCACCGCTTCGCCCGAGGAGTCCCTGGTCTCCGCGTCCACCATGGTGCTGCCTCGTGACCTGGAGGGGGAAGGAGAGACGCGGTCCGCTCCGTCCGACCTTCCCGAGCGCCCCACGATTCCGATGCCCTCGGTCCCGGACGCCAGGGATTCACGCCCGGTGTCCGGTGGCCAGCCCCGAGGGGAAGGGGCGCGCGTCGAAGCCCGTCGCCCCCGTGCGGGTGGCCCAGGTGATGCCCGCGGTCACCTCCGCGCAGGAGACCGCCGGAGCGAAGGGGAGGGGCAAGGGCCTCTGGGTGGGCGTGGGCGTGGTGGCCCTGGTCCTCATCGGTGGAGCGACGGCCCTGGTGCTGCCGTCGAAGGACCCGGCTCCCACGACCCCTTCCGCCGTGCAGGGTGCTTCCTCGTCGACGAGCTCGGGGGCGCCGAGCCCGGCGACCGCCAGGCCCGCCGAGCCCCTCGCGGCTCCTCCGACGGGGACCGCTGCTCCGTCCGAAGTGAAGGTCGCGGTGCCCACGCCGCCTGATGCCGGGCCCGCCCCCACGGAGGTGGCCGATGCCGGTGTCGTGGCGCAGGCCGCGCCCGTCGAGGCCAAGGGGACCCTCGTCGTGGTCGCCAGGCCCTACGCCACCGTCCTCGTCACGGGCCAGAAGCCCCGGGAAGTGCAGGGGACCTCCAGGTACTCGCTCCCGCCGGGCACCTACAAGGTCACCTTCCAGCCCCCCTCGGGCGCTTCCAAGACCTTCGATGTCTCCATCACGCCCAACGGCTCGGTGACGAAGAGCTTCGACGCGCGCAAGCGCTAGTTGATGTCGCCGACGTCGGCCGTCCTTCGCCAGCTCCCGTAACCCCGCGTCGCGCCTCGGCCCGCCCGCAGCGCCCGGCCTTCGTGCGCCCACCGCTACAGGCCGCTACAGGCTCTTCTTGACACCTTCGCGAGCTTTCTGGCATTCAAGGGCGCCCATTCAGTAGCGTATATTCAATGGAAGGGACGCGGTTGCTGGAACCCGAGGAGCTCGAGCGCATCGAACGCGACTTCGCCGGTGGCCTGCCCGCGAGGGAGATCGTCGAGATCTTCCGTCCGCGCGGCGTTCAGCTCTCCGAGGCGACGTTCCGCAAGTATGTGCAGGTAGGACTGCTACCTCGCAGCCGCCGAGTGGGGCGCAAGGGGAAGCACCAGGGAAGCCGGGGGCTGTATCCGGTGGAAGCGGTGCGGCGGATCAACGCCATCAAAAAGATGATGGCGGAAGGTCACACCCTGGAGGACATCAAGCGCTCATTCTTGTTCCATAAGAATCACATCGATCAGCTCGAGCGGGATCTCTCCGAGGTGTTCGAGGGTTTTCAGGATCAACTGGGGGAGCGAGCCTTCGGTGCGGAGTACCGGCGCACATTGGAGGAGGAGTTGGTCACGTTGAGGAGCAGGGCCCAGGATCTGGTCCGGGACGTGGCCCGGTTGGGGAGCGCGGTCACCGCGCGCCGAGACGAAAAGCTCCATTCGCAATAGGCTGGGGGGGAGGGGAACGGGTAGAGTGGAAATATCGTTGGAGGGGACAGGACATGTCTGAAGTGAAGCAGCAGCGGCCGGAGGAGGAGGCGCCAGCGGATGCGGAGGGTGGGGCGGAGCGCCGTCGCTCGAAGACCATGTCGCGGAAGGAGATGGCGCGCGACCTGCGGCGCCGTCGGCTGACGGGCCAGATCGACCCCGAGGAGTCGGATCTGCTCAACGCCGTCGACTCGGAGCGACCGAAGACTCGGGCGGACTGTGTGAACGGTGCTCGTCCGTGCCTCTTCGTGTCCTGCAAGCACAACCTCTATCTCGACGTGAACCCGGAGACCGGGTCCATCAAGCTCAACTTCCCGGACAAGGAAATCTGGGAGCTGGAGCACACCTGCGCCCTGGACGTGGCGGAGAAGGGCGGCATCACGCTCGAGGAGGTGGGGGCCATCATGAACCTCACCCGCGAGCGCATCCGCCAGGTGGAGACGCGCGGCCTGATGAAGCTGCGCGAGGCCACCGAGGCCGAGCCCCCCGTGTCCGCCCGCAAGCCCTGAAAATCGGGCGCGGAACCATTGATGGACACGGGTCGCACGCTTCGTTGACACCCAGAGGGGTGGTTGCTAGACGGGCCGCCTCTCCTACAGACAGAGGCGTGCATACCCGTGCTGGCTCTCCTCAGCGTTTCCGATAAACGCGGTCTGGTCCCCTTCGCTCAAGGACTCGTCCGGCTCGGCTTCGAGCTGCTCTCCACCGGAGGCACCCTCGCAGCGCTCCAAGCCGCGGGTATCCCCGCGAAGAAGGTCTCCGAGCACACCCAGAGTCCGGAGATCCTCGGTGGCCGGGTGAAGACGCTCCACCCACGCATCCATGGCGGCATCCTCGGCCGTCTGGACGTGGAGAGCGACAAGGCGGAGATGGCCTCCCAAGGCATCGCGCCCATCTCCCTGGTGGCCGTCAACCTCTACCCCTTCCGGCAGACGGTCGCCTCCGGGGCCGCCGAGGCAGATGTCATCGAGCAGATCGACATCGGCGGGCCGGCCATGGTGCGCGCCTCGGCGAAGAACTTCCGCCACGTGACGGTGGTGGTGGACCCCGACGACTACGAGGCCGTGCTCGCCGAGATGGAGAAGTCCCGCGCCACGAGCGAGGAGACGCGCCGGCGGCTGATGCGCAAGGCCTTCGCGCACACCGCGGCCTATGACGCCTCCATCGCGAGCTGGCTGTCGACCCAGGCCGGGGAGCCGTTCCCCCACGAGCAGACGCTCGCGTTCCAGAAGGTGCAGAACCTGCGCTACGGCGAGAACCCGCACCAGCGCGGCGCCTTCTACCGCGAGCACGCCGCGCCCGCGGAGCCCACCGTGGCCTTCTCCCGCATCCTCCAGGGCAAGGAGCTCTCCTACAACAACATCCTGGACCTGGATGCGGCGCTCGGTCTGGTGCTGGAGTTCCCCGAGCAGCCCTGCGCGGTCATCATCAAGCACAACACGCCCTGCGGCGTGTCGGTGGACACGTCGCTGACCACGGCCTACCGCACCGCGCGCGCGATCGACGAGGTGTCCGCCTTCGGTGGCATCGTGGCGCTCAACCGCGAGGTGGACCGCACCTGCGCCGAGGCGCTCGCCGAGACGTTCCTCGAAGCGGTCATCGCCCCGTCCTACTCGGCCGAGGCCCTGCAGGTGCTGTCGGCCAAGAAGAACCTGCGCCTGCTGGAGGCCGGCTCCGCGTTGGCCTCGCCCCAGGCCCGTCCCCGCGCCCAGCTGGAGGCCCGCAGCGTGTCCGGCGGCCTGGTGCTGCAGGACAAGGATGCGGTCGAGCCCCCGCTCGAGTGGAAGGTCGTCAGCAAGCGCGCCCCCACACCCGACGAGGAGCGGGCCCTGCGCTTCGCCTGGCGGGTGTGCAAGCACGTGAAGAGCAACGCCATCGTCTTCGCCAATAGCTCCGAGCTCCTGGCCGCGGGTGGCGGCCAGACGAGCCGTGTGGATTCGGTGAAAATTGCCGCTGCACGTGGAGGCGAAGCCCTCAAGGGGAGTGCCGTGGCCTCGGACGCCTTCTTCCCCTTCAGGGATGGGCTCGATGAGGCCGCTCGGGCAGGGGCCACCTGCGTCATCCAGCCTGGCGGCTCGGTCCGCGACTCAGAGGTCGTCGCCGCCGCCGATGAACATGGAATGGCAATGGTGGTGACCGGAGTGCGACACTTCCGGCACTGAACCATGCGGATCGTCTGTCAAAAGTGTGCGGCGGCCTACGCCATCGATGATCGGGTCATCACGCCCAAGGGTGTGCGCGCGCAGTGCCCGCGCTGCCGCCATTTGCAGTTGGTGAAGCGGGAGGACGCTCCCGCCCAACCGGGTGCTCCCGCTCCTGTTGCCACGGCTCCGGCGCCGAAGCCCGCGGCCGCGCCGAAGCCCGCTGTCGCGAAGCCCGCGGCGGCGGCGAAGCCAGCTTCGGCTCCGACGACTCCGTCGGGCACCCTGTCCGACTCGCTCTTCGGGGACCTCGGAGACATGGAGCCGGCGCCGGATGCCGATGCGGCCGAGTCCGACTCGCTGATGGGAGACCTCGCCGCGATCGGCAAGGCTCCGGCCGCGGCCTCTCCGGCTCTGTCGAAGGACTCGCTGTTCGGCGATCTCGCGGAGCTCACCCAGTCGTCTCCGTCCAACCCGATCTCCTCGGGGCCAGCGGGCGATCCGCTGTTCGACAACATCGACCTCTCCGCGTCCGATCCGGCCCAGGACAGGCCGGCCACGCCGGGGTACTCGATTCCGTCGGGCGATCTGCTGTTCGACGACATCGCTCCGCCCGCGCCCAAGCCGGTGCAGGCGAAGCCCGCCGCGCCAGTGCAACCCAAACCCGCGGCCCCCGCCTTCCCGGAGCCGTCGGACGATGCGCTGTTCGACTTCAACTCGCCTCCGGGGTTCGATGCGCCACCCCAGCCGGCGGCTCCCGTGCCTCAGCCGAAGCCGGCCGCGTCGCCCGTGCAGGCCAGGCCGGCTGCCGCGGCGATCCCGGAGCCAGCGGACGACGGGCTGTTCGACTTCAACGCACCTCCCGGGTTCAGCATGCCGCCTCAGTCGGCGGCTCCCGCGCCTCAGCCGAAGCCGGCCGCGCCTCCGGTGCAGATGAAGCCGGCGGCTCCCGCGCCTCAGCCGAAGCCGGCTGTCGCGGCGATCCCGGAGCCAGCGGACGACGGGCTGTTCGACTTCAACTCGCCTCCGGGTTTCAATGCGCCGCCCCAGTCGGCGGCCCCGGTCGCGGCGGCTCCCGAGGGCGATCCGCTCCTCGACTTCTTCGGAGCGCCGACCTCGCAGCCGCAACAGGCGCCCGTTTCGGCTCCCGTCAAGGCTTCGACTCCTGCTCCCGCGGCCCCCTCGTTCGACGCCGCGCCGAAGGCGTGCCGTGAGTGCGGCAAGTCGTTGGTGGATCCGTTCGATCAGGCGCTCGGTGCGTGCGAGGACTGCCGACAGCGTGCGAAGCCGTCCTCCTCGCCCCCGCCCGCGGCCAGGTCCGTGGAGATCCTCGACCTGCCTCCCATGGGCAATGGGGCGTCGGGGAACGCGTCGCTGCCGCCCGAGCCGGACAGCGGTGGACGCTCCGCCGGGGCTCCGCCCTCACTGGCGGCCGAGCCTCGCAGTGCTGTCCGTCCCACGGGACAGCGCTCCCCCGCCATGACGGGAGTGGCCGTGTCCGCCTCCAGCGGGCGGGGTCGAGGCGCGCTGGTGGGCGCCGTGGTTCTCCTGCTGGTGGTCGGTGTCGCTGGGTCCGCGTACGTCTTCGTTCCCCAGGTGAAGGCGCTGGTGGGCGGAGGCGGGGAGACCGAGACCCCGTCGGATCATCCCACGACCGTCACGTTGCCTCCCGCGGTGGAAGCGGTGCTGCCACGCTGGCAGCTCATGTTCGTGGATGCTGGCAGCGGTGACAGCAAGCAGCTCCTCGCCGAGGGGCAGTCGCTGCTCGTCAAGGACCAGCGTCTGTCCTACGCACAGGCGGCCGAGTCCTTCCAGCGGGCGCTGTTGCTGGATCCGAAGAGCGATGCGGCCATCGGCGGCTATGTCCAGGCGCTCGCGCTGGGTCACGGTGCGCGGATGGACGATGCGACCTTCCAGGAGGCGCGCTCCCTCATCGAGGCCGCCGAGAGTCGGTCCAGCCGGGGCGCGGAGCTGCTGGCGGCCCATGCCAACCTCCTGCTCGCCCGTTCGCGTCAGTCGGAGAACGTGGAGCAGGCGCGCAAGCTCGCCGAGGAGGTGCTGGCCAGTCCCAAGGATGCCACGGCGCCCAAGGCCGAGGCCCACCTGGTGCTGGGTCGCGTCTTCCTGACGTCCTCGCGCGAGCTGGCCAACCAGCACTTCGACTCGGCGCTGGCGCTCGCGCCGGACCTCCAGCGCGTCCACTACTACCGCGCGCTGGCCGATGAGACGGCGGGCGACTTCTCGCTGGCGATCGACCGCCTGGAGAAGCGGCTCACGCAGGATGCCGATCACTGGGAGACCCGCATCACCCTCGCCCGCATCTTCCTGGAGGTGGGGGAAGTGGAGCGGGCGCGCCAACTCTACGAGACGCGTCTCAAGAGCACGCCGGGGGACTTCCAGACGCTCCTGTCGCTCGCGGTGCTGCGCTACCAGGTGGAAGGCGGACTGCCCGGTGCGCTGGGGGCCTTGCGCGGGATGCTGCGCAACCGCGAGAAGTATGAGGATCGCGAGGTGGCGGAGCTGCTGCTGCACCTGGCGGCCGCGGAGCGCTCGGCCAACAACCTGGACGCGGCGGCCAAGGCGGCTCGCGAATCCCTGGAACTGGTGAAGGACAACCCGGCCGCGCAGCTCCAGCTCTTCCTGGTGGCGCTGGCACGCAAGGATGCCGCGGCGGCGGCCGGCCATCTTGCCTCCTTGCGGGGTCAACTCGAGGAGCCGGAGCTGGAGAAGCTGCTCGAGGGCCGGTTGCGACTGCTGGAGCGCAAGCCCACCGAGGCGATCGAGCGCTTCATGGAAGTCGCGCGGACGGACCCTCGTCGCGCGGACGCGCTGCTGCTGGCCGGAGTGGCCGCCGCCCAGGACGGGCGTCGGGACGAGTCCTTCCGTGTGCTCGCCCAGGTGCTCCAGGCGGATCCGCTGCGACTGGCTCCGAGGCCGGTCGTCACGTCCTTCTACCTGCAGCCGGGAGATCTGCTCGATGGGCTCGAGGGCTCCATCGTGGGGATCGCCCGGGGCGACGACGACATCCTGCCCCACCTCTACGAGGGGCTCCTGCGCTTCCACCAGGGCAATGTCGCCGCGGCCGAGAAGATGCTGAAGCAGGTGAACGAGGTGGACTCCAACAACGCTCCCGCGTTCGCCTACCGGGCGTTCATCTCGCTGGGCCTGCTGGGCGGTCGCAAGGACCTGAACGCGGCGAAGGGGCATGCCGGTCGCGCGGTCGCGGGCGGGCGCCAGGTGGCTATCGCCCACCTCGCCCAGGGGCTCGTGCTGGTGGAGTCCAAGCAGGTGGAGCCGGCCAAGAAGGCCTTCCGCGAGGCGGTGACGCTCGCTCCGAAGCTGTACGCGGCGGAGGTGAAGCTGGCCGAGCTGGAGGCGGCCACCAGCCGCGACTCGGTCCGTTCGCGACTGGTCCGGCTGCTGGGGATCGATCCCTCGTACCTGCCCGCCAAGCGCGTTCTCTACATGCTCGACAAACGAGGTTGACGTGAAGGTCCTTCTCCTCGGTTCCGGCGCGCGAGAGCACGCGCTCGCATGGAAGCTGGCCCAGAGCCCGCTGCTGACGAAGCTGCTGGTGGGCCCGGGCAATCCCGGCACCGCCCGCGTGGGCACCAACGTCCCCCTCCAGGCGGACGCGCCCGATGCGGTGGTGGCGCTTGCCCGTCAGGAGCAGGTGGATCTGGTGGTGGTGGGCCCGGAGGCGCCGCTGGTGGCGGGTGTGGCGGATGCGCTCGTCGCGGCCGGCATCCCGTGTTTCGGCCCGGTGGCCGGAGCCGCGCTCATCGAGGGCTCCAAGGCCTTCGCCAAGGAGATCATGGCCGAGGCGGGAGTGCCCACCGCCGGCTTCCAGGTGTTCACCGACGTGGCCCAGGCCGAGGCCTACGCGGTGGCGCAGGGGCGCATCGTCGTCAAGGCGGACGGGCTGGCCGCGGGCAAGGGCGTCATCGTGGCGCAGGACGCGCAGGCGGCCCGCGAGGCCGTGCGCGCGGTGGGCGCCATGGGCACGGCGGGCCAGCGGATGGTGCTGGAGGAGTTGCTCGAGGGCGAGGAGGTCTCCGTCATCGCGCTCTGCGACGGCGAGCGCTACGTGCTGCTCCCCCCGGCGCAGGACCACAAGCGGGTGGGGGAGGGCGACACGGGTCCCAACACCGGCGGTATGGGCGCGTACGCACCGGCGCCGTTCCTGTCCCCGGAGCAGCTCTCCGCGGTGGGCGAGCAGGTGATCGCCCCGACGCTGGCGACGCTGCGGCGGCGGGGAATCCCCTTCAAGGGTGCGCTGTATGCGGGGCTGATGCTGACGCGCGGTGGCCCCAAGGTGCTCGAGTTCAACGCGCGTTTCGGGGACCCCGAGACGCAGGTGCTGATGATGCAGCTCGCGGAGGACGTGCTGCCGCTGCTGGATGCGTGCGCGCGCGGCCGGCTGGAGTCGCGTCCGCTCGCGGTGCATCCGGGGGCCTCGGTGGGCGTGGTGCTCGCCGCCCACGGCTACCCGGAGGCGCCGCGGAAGGGTGATCGCATCGAGGGTGTCGACTCGGTGCCGGCCGATGCCCCCGTGTTCGTCGCGGGCGTGGAGGAGAAGGGCGGCCAGTGGCTCACGGCCGGTGGCCGGGTGCTCACCGTATGCGCGCGTGGGGCGGACCTGGCGGAGGCCCGCTCCACCGCGTACGCCGCCACGGCCCGCATCCGCTTCGAGGGCATGCACTTCCGCCGGGACATCGGCGCCAAGGGACTTCGGGCGCCAGCAACGACGCCGTGAAGCTGCTCGCCCGCTACCTGCTGAAGGAACTGGTCATCCCCCTCGGGGTGTGGGTGGCGTTCCTCTTCCTGCTGCTCTTCGTCATGCAGTTCCTGCGGGGCACGGACGTGCTCCTCGGGTCCGCCGTGACGCTGGGGGACATCGGGCGGCTGCTCGGCTACCTCGCGCCGCACTTCCTGATGATGGCGCTGCCCATCGCCTTCCTCCTGGCCATCCTCCTGGGACTGGGCCGGCTGGCGGAGGACCGCGAGCTCACCGCGCTGCAGGCGCTCGGCATCGGCCCGGTGCAGTTGCTCGCCGGGCCGCTGGCCATTGGCGCGGTGCTCGCCGGGTTGATGGTGTTGATCACCTCCACCGTCGAGCCGTGGGGCCTCACCGGCGTGAAGGAATTCGTCGCGGAGATCATCAAGAAGAACGTGGTGGGCGACGTGAAGTCCGGCGTCTTCTACGAGGACCTCTCCAACCTCACGCTCTACGCCGAGAAGGTGGACGGCGAGGATCGCGGGTGGACCAACGTGCTGCTCCACGACGACCGTGAGCGGTCCGCGCCGCTGCTGATGCTCGCGCGCGAGGGCCGGGTGAACACGAGTGTCGCCGGGCAGGTGCTGACGCTGGTGCTCGGGGATGGCGAGGCGCACCGGGCCAACCGGGGCACCGAGAACTACTCGGTCGTCACCTTCCAGACGGGGGAGATCGCCGTGGGCGTGGAGGGCTCCATGGGGCGGCGCAACCGCTTCCGCTCGCCCAAGGAGGAGCTCACTCCCAGTGAGCTGCTGCAGGCCGCGGAAGAGGCCGAGCGCACCGGGGGAGATCCCCGCTCCTTCCTGATGGCGTTGCACAACCGGCTGGGGAACGCGCTCGCGCCGCTGTCCTTCGCGCTGCTGGGCACGCCGCTGGCCATCGGGCGTCGGCAGGGCGGGCGCGCGTGGGGCTACCTCCTCACGCTCGGCGGCTACGTGCTCTTCTACCTGCTGATGCGCTTCTTCGAGCAGATGGGCCAGCAGGGGAAGATGCCGGTGCTCCTGGCAGGCCAGCTCGCCAACATCATCTTCTGCGCGGCGGGGCTCGTGGCCATGTACCGCGTCAGCCGCTCGGGGACGGTGCGGTGAACCGGACGCTCTTCCGCTACGTGGCTCGCACGTACGTCCAGTTCGCGGTGGGCATCTTCGCCGCCGTGCTCACCATCTTCCTGGTGGTGGACTTCGTGGACCGGGCTCGGAACTACTCCGGCGAGGGCTGGGTCTGGAACGTGATGCTGCTGTACGCCAACAAGGCGTTGGTGGTCACGCAGCAGCTCGGGCCGGCGGCGCTGCTGCTGGCGGCCGGGGCCGCGGTGTCCTCCCTGCGCAAGCGCGGCGAGGTGACGGCGATGCAGTCGCTCACCTTCGGGCCCTCGGCCCTCTACCTGCCGGTGGCCCTGTGCGTGGGCCTCGCGTGCGTGGGGCTCGTGGCCTTCGACGAGTGGGTGAGCGTAACGGCCTCTCGGCGCGTGGAGGAGATCACCACCCAGCGCTTCAATCGTTGGGGGGACTGGGGCCTGTACCATTCGCCCAAGCAGTGGTTCCGCCGGGGCGAGAACATCTTCTACCTGCGAGGCGGCAGCGCGCAGGACGGCTTCGACAACGTGTCCATCCTCACTGTCACCCCGGACTTCCGGCTGGCGCGGCGCCTGGACGCGAAGGCGATGCACTCGGTGGAGGGCACCCGCTGGAAGCTGAGCGGCGTGGTGGAGCGCTCCTTCACGAAGGGCGGCAAGTCCCCGGTGCGTGAGCTGGAGGAGGCCGAGTACGACCTGGGCGTCTCCGCGGAGACGTTCCGCATCCGCCCCGGCCGGCCCGAGCAGATGCGGTTGCCCGTGCTTCGCGAGCAGATCGTCGTGCGCGAGGAGGTGGGGCTGGAGTTCCGGCAGTTCTCGCTCGCGCTCCACAACCGCTTCGCCTACCCGCTGGCGGGCTTCCCCGCGGCGATGCTGGCGGTGGGGCTGGCGCTGCGCCCGGGACGCAAGGGGCACCTGACGGTGGCCATCGTCGAGGGCCTGCTCATCTCCGTGACGATGTGGGGCCTGATGGTGGTGGCCCGCACGCTGGTGCTCACCGATCGTCTGACGCCGGTGGTGGCCGCGTGGATGCCGACCGCGCTGCTGGTGGTGGCCGCCGCCCTGCTGTGGCTGCGCGGTGAGGGCCGGCTGGGGAGACGCGGCGCGTGAACGTCCGATCCGAGGTGCTCGAGCGCGGGTTCCTGGTGTGCCTGGCCCTGTGGGGCGTGGGCTGCCTGTTCCTGGAGGCGCTCGCGGCGGTGGGGCTCGCGGGCTGCGCGCTGGTGGCGCTGGTGGCGGCCCGGCGGGACGGCGTCACCGTGCGCGGAGCGCTGCGCGCGTGGGCGCCCCTGGTGGTCTTTCTCGCGTGGGCGCTGCTGGCGCCGTTGCTGTCCGGCCACCCGCCGAGCGGCACCGGTGTGGCGCGCCTGCTGGACTTCGCGGGCATTCCCGTGGCGGCGGTGGCGATCGGCCACCTGTCGGACGCGCGGCGGGTGCGCCTGGCGTGGGTGCTGGGCGGCGTGTTCGTCGTCTCGTGCGCGGTGGCGGGGTTGCAGCACTTCGGCGTGTGGCCCGCGCCGGAGGCCTGGGCGCCGCTCGCGTGGACGCGACTCCCGTTCGACCGCGTCTACGAGGCCGTGCCCGGCACGGAGAGTCGCTTCATGGCCGGAGGACTGCTGTTCCACCGGCTGAAGTTCTCGCACATCGGCGGCATGGGCGTGGCCTTCGCCCTGGGCATGGGGTTGCGCCTCCAGGGCCGGCGCCGTGCCGCGGCGTTGGCGGTGGCGGCGGTGGGGCTCGTCTCGGTGGGCCTCTTCCCGTACGCGCGAGCGGCCAGCGTGGCCCTGGTGGCGGTGATGGGGCTGGTGGTGCTGCTCGGCCTGCCGAGGCGCGTGGCGGTGCCCACGTGCGCGGCGGTGCTGGGACTGGCGGCGCTGACGCTGGCCCTCAACCAGCCCCTGCGCGAGCGCTTCCTCAACAGCGCCACGGAGAAGGGCTCGGGGAGCCGCTCCGCGCTGCTGGAGACGGGCCTGTGCGCGCTGCGCTCGAGCCCCCTCACCGGAGTGGGGCCGGGGCGCTTCCAGGCCCGTCTCTACGCCACCCCGGACATGCCCCAGCAGGCGCGCGAGCACCCGGGCAAGTCGCACAACCAGTACCTCAGCATGGCCGCGGAGACGGGCGTGCCGGGCGCCATCCTCTTCGTGGTGCTGCTCGGCTGGCTCGCCTGGCGCTTCCCCCTGTCCCGGCCCGAGGGCCTGGGCGCGCTGGGGGCGCTCGCCTTCTTCTGCCTGCTTTCCCTGCTGCACGATCCGCTCTTCCACGTGCAGGCCTCGCAGGCCTTCGCGCTGGTGCTGGGGGCGGGGCTCGAGCCTCCGGTCTCGCGGAGGTGACTGGCGAAGTGGGGTCGAAGCGGGCTAAGTCATGACCCGGGCCCCAGCTCGGCCCGATGCCCCCCATGACCCAACCGGCTGCCAGTGAAATTCGCGTGGGCGCGGTCCTGCAGGAGACGTACGAGATCACCTCTCTGCTCGGAAAGGGGGGGATGGGCGAGGTCTTCCTGGCCCGTCACCGCCGGCTCCCCGGGCGACAGGTGGCCGTCAAGGTCCTCCAGAACAGCGCGAGCCTCAACCCGGAGCTGTATGCGCGCTTCCGCCGCGAGGCGGAGATCGCCACCCAGCTCGGCCACCCGAACATCGTCGAGGTGCTCGACTTCGACACCCTCCAGGACGGCACGCCCTTCCTGGTGATGGAGTACCTGCGCGGCGAGAGCCTCGAACAGCGGCTGCTGCGCGGACGACTCCCGCTCACCGAGGTGCTCGCCATCACCCGGCAGATCGGCTCGGCCCTCCAGGCGGCGCACCGTGCCGGAGTGGTCCACCGCGACCTCAAGCCCGCCAACGTGTTCCTCGTGCCCACCGACTCCGGGGGCGTGGTGGGCGAGCGGGTGAAGCTGCTCGATTTCGGCATCTCGAAGATGCTCGACTCGCAGACGCTGCAGACCCAGGACGCGGTACTGATCGGCACGCCGCAGTACATGGCGCCCGAGCAGGCACTGGGGAAGAACAGCGAGGTGGATGCCCGGACGGACCTCTTCGCCCTCGGGTGCATCGTCTACGAGATGCTGTCCGGGACTCCGCCGTTCGCGGGCGAGGGCGGGAGCATCGTGCAGATCATCTTCCGCATCGTCCACACGCAGCCCGAGCCCCTGGCGACGCGCTGTCCGGACCTCCCCGAGCAGGTCCTCTCGGTGGTGGAGCGGGCGCTCGCGAAGAGCCCGCGGGACCGCTATCCGGATGTCGCGTCCTTCATCGCCGAGCTGACCGGCAGCCCCCTCCAGAGCCTCCCCGGAACGGCTCCGGCCCCGTCCTTCTCCCGGGTCGCACCGTCCTCCGCGGAGGAGGGCGGATTCGCCGCGACGCACGTGCCCTCGTCCACCGCGCGCTTCCCGGCTCCCGCGCCGGTCGCTGGAGCGAGGCCGTCGGACTCGCCGCGACGCACATGCCCTCGTCCACCGCGCGCTTCCCGGCTCCCGCGACGGATGACGTTGGATTCGCCGCGACGCTCGTGCCCTCGTCCACGGCGCGCATGCCGGCCCCGGTGGCGGAGCCGCCACCCGCGAGTCCCGCTCCCACCTCTCCTCCCCAGGTCGTGGCGTCTCCGTCCGTGGCCCCGGAGCTTCGACCGGCCCGTGCGAAGCCGATCATCCCCATAGCGCTCGGCGCGATGGTGGTGCTCCTCGGCGTGGCCGTCGTGAATGCGTGGTTCGGTTCTCGCTCCGCACCCGTGTCCCGCGAGCAACGCGCCGGAGAGCGTGGTGGTGCCCGCTCTCGCCCCGAAGGCCCCGCCCACGCCCGAGCCCCCTCCCGAGGCGAAGGCTCCACCCACGCCCCCGGCCGCTCCCGAGACCGTGCCGCAGGTGCCCGTTGCCACCCCCGCAACACCGGTCGTCCCCGCTGTCGTCGAGAGCAAGCCCACGCCCAAGTTGGCGAGTCAGGGCAAGCGCGAGGTCATTCCGGAGGCGGTGCAGGCGGTCCTGAACGAGGCGGAGCGCGCATTGGACGCCGGCCAGTTCGAGGATGCGATCCGTCTCGCCCTCCGGAGCCAGCGCGAGCAGAAGACCCAGGCGGCGGTCTTCCTGCTCGCTCGCGCTTATTGTCGGCGACTCGATCTCTCCAACGCCAAGGCGCAGTGGAGGCTCCTGCCCTCCGCGGAGCGGCGCCGGGTGAGTCAGTACTGCAAGAAGTACGGCATGGATTTGTGAACGCTCGCGCCAGCCCGGCTCGGGCCCTGGCGCGCCCACAGGAGGCAGACGTGAGAGGCATTCTGGCGACGGTCATCGTGGTCGCTGCGTTGGGTGGAGCACCCGCCCGCGCGGCGGCGCCCGTGGAAGCAGGCAAGGTGTTCTCCGGTCCGGAGGGGGAGCGGGTAGCGGTCGTTCCGCTCAGCCCCGTGGAGAGCAAGAAGGCCCTCCTCCACGTGCAGGGGACGGACAGCGAGCTCGACGGCAAGGTGCTTCCCTACGAGGTGCATGAGTCGGGCGACGACGTGCGCTACACCACGCAGCGGCAGGGGCGCGGCTACTCCACCCTCGTGGTGCGCTCGAGCGGGGGCCGCAGGAGGTACACCCTCTACGTGCCCAACCGACGGGACGGCATCACCGTCTCCTTCGACGAAGCGCGCACCAACACCTTGAAGGCCGAGGAGGTGTACGCGCTGCACCAGAAGCAGCAGGCGGATGGCACGCTCACGCGGCTGATGGCCTTCGACCGGAAGGGCGAGATGGCCGGAGCCGAGCAGACGCTCGCCGAGTCGGTGAAGTCCCTGAACGCGGCGTGCGGCACCTCGGTGAAGGCGACGATCGACTGGAGCAGCATCTCGGACGAGCTGCTCAAGACGTACAGCATTCCCTCCTACTGTGGGTCCCCGCTGGAGTCGCTGAGCAAGCTGTGCGCCTCCGCCGAGGGGAAGAAGGCCATTCAGGCCCAGGCCAGGGAGTTCACCTGCCGCTTCGGCGACGCCCTGAAGCTGGAGGTACAGGCGGGCCGCGTCTCCTGGACGACCGCCAAGGACGCGGCGAACCAGGAGGAGTTCGCCACGAAGTACCTCGAGGAGAACCTCGAGTCCGCGCGTGGCAAGGGAGAGAAGCTGGCCGAGCGGCTGCGCCTGGAGAAGGTCCGCATGTGCACGGATGGCAAGGGGCACTACGTGGCGGCGATGCCCCATGAGCGGCAGAGCGTGCAGCTCGCCTACGGAGACGGCAAGCGCTTCGTCCAGGTGGCCCCTCCACCCTGGGTGCTCAGCGGCTACCACTTCCTCGAGCCTCGCTTCTTCAACAAGACGATGAACTCCTCGTTCCGCGGGCTCGACATGCGCGTGTACTCGGAGGTGGAGCTGGACGACGAGAAGAAGACCTGTGCGGTGCGGTGCGGCGAGCGGACCATCCCGTTCACGTTGGTCGAGTCCGAGCAGGCGCAGGAGCTGGTGCGCAAGGCCACCTTCGAGCCGAACCCGCAGAAGTACGTGCCCCATGCGCTGCTTCGCGATCAGCTCGGCCGCTACTACCTGGTGGAGCGGGGTTTCCAGCCGTCCGAGGAGCGGAACTTCCGGGTGTCCATCGGCCCCAAGGGCCAGCTCCAGCAGCAGAAGATGACGGACATCGTCGCTGACTCGGAGGGGGAGATCTTCTCGACGGAGAAGGGCGAGCTCCGGCTGGTGCTGGACAAGGAGGCGCCCTCGACGTGGATCGAGAACAACAAGAAGAAGATCGAGCTGCGCGCGGTGCCCGTCGCCGAGAACCTCCCGCTCATCTACAACGAGCTGGGGGTGTACACGGGTGACCGTCTGGGCACCCCGTGTGACGACCAGTGAGGACGTGAGCCCCGGGCCTGGATGGGGTCGGAACTGAGCGGGTGAGGGGGTTCAACCGCTCGTCCCGCCGCTCCCTCCAGGGCCAGACCAGAGGCGCACGCTCCGTCGGTTGTCCGAATTACCCGTAGCTCCGCTGTACCTTTGGCGGTCCCGGTGTGTTCCGCGCCGGGCTTCCGCCGCATGAGCCCACGTCTCGATCAACTCCGCGCAGAGGTCCGGGCCCGCGCCGAGAACCGGCCCGGGGTCTACCGCATGCGCGGTCCCTCGGGAGAGGTGCTCTACGTGGGCAAGTCGGTACGGGTGCGCACGCGGCTGCTCTCCTACTTCCGGGCTCCGCGGGGAGAGAAGGCCGCGGAGATCATCGGGCACGCCCACGACGTGGAGTGGGAGTACGTCCCGAGCGAGTTCGCCGCGCTGCTGCAGGAGTTCCGGCTCATCAAGCGCTGGCGGCCCCTCTTCAACGTGGAGCACAAGCGCGACAGCCTGTTGTGTTTCATCAAGCTCACCCGCGAGCCCGTGCCCAGGCTGCTCGTCGTGGGCCACGTCATCAACGATGGCGCCGAGTACTTCGGTCCCCTCCGGGGTCGGCAGGGCGTCACCGAGGCGGTGCGGGCCGTGTGTGATCTGCTGGAGCTGCGCGACTGCCCCTCGGACACGCCCATGCGGCTCGCGGATCAGATCGAGCTCTTCCGCCTCCGAGCGGATCCGCGGTGCATGCGCGGTCAGGTCGGCCGCTGCCTGTCCCCGTGTGCCGGCGGTTGCACGCGCACCGAGTACCTCGCGCGCATCGCCCAGGCCCGAGACTTCTTGAATGGCATCTCGGACGTGCCGCTCGCCCTGCTGCGCGAGCGCATGACCGTTGCGTCCCGGCGCCTCCAGTTCGAGTACGCCGCCGAGCTGCGCGACCGCGCGGCGACGCTGGAGCGCGCGCAGACCGAGCTCATCCAGCTCGGCCAGACCGTGGAGCGCCTCTCCTTCGTCTACACCGTCCCGGGCCATGGCGGGGACGACCGCGTCTACATCGTCCGCCGGGGCAGCGTGCGCGCCGAGCTCGCCGCTCCACGCACTCCGAGTGAGCACCGCGCACTGCGGGAGAAGGTGGGCGAGGTCTTCGAGCGGCCGGAGGCCAGGACCGTCGGCTTGCGCGCCCACGAGGCCCAGGAAGTCCTGCTCGTCGCCCGCTGGTTCCGCCTCAATCCCACCGAGCTGGAGCGGACCGATTCCGCCCCCAATCCCACCCGATCAGACATGGAGTGCACAGAGAACGGAACTCCCGGTTAGACACGGAAACACTGGAGCGGAAATGGTGGAGTGGTTCCGGCTCCGCTTCCTTCGCATGTTAGGCTGGCGAGACCCGCAGCCTCTTCCGTGTGACCGATGCCCTTTCCCTCGTTCTCGCGAGTCATGCAGATGCTTCATTCGACTACTGGAGATGAGCAGGACGGGCTGGGCCCCTCGGGGCAGCAAGACCCGGGTGAGTCCGCGGAGGTGTACAGACTGGGTCGCACCCAGGTTCCCCGGGTGTTCCCCGTGGTCGTCCTGGGCTTGTACTCGCTGGATGTCATCGTCGTGGGGGGCTTCCGGCTCGACATGCTGGCGGTCCGCGTCGTCTGGGCCGCGCTCCTGGCGGTCTACCCGTGGATGCTCAAGCGGTCTTCCGCCTGGCAGGCGCATCTGCTCGCGGCCTTCCACGGTGTGCTCTCGGGAGGCGCCGGTCTGGCGCTCGCCATCTTCGCGGGAGGCGTCAACAGTCCCTACGTGGCCTTCCTCCCGGGCTGGCAGCTCGTCGTCACCCTGCTGTACCAGCGGGGCATCATCGAGATCATCACGAGCGGGGTGGTGGGGGCCATCGGGGCCTTCATGCTCATGCATGCGGATGGTCGCTCCATCTCCGAGTCCCTGACGTGGAGCACGATGGTGGTGTCCTGTACCTTCTTCGGGCTCTACTGCTCCTCCTGGCTCTTCAAGATGCAGGCGGCGGAGCACCAGGCCCGTCTGGAGCGCACTCGCCGCGAGGCCCTCGAGGCGCTGGCCCTCAGTGAGCGCCGCCGGACCCAGTCCGAGAAGCTGGCCATCATCGGACGGATCGCCGCGGGCGTGATGCATGAGATCAACAACCCGCTGTCCTATATCCGCGCCAACCTCGATTTCCTCCAGCGGGAGATGCTCGCGGAAACCCCCTCGGACAAGGCCGAGGTGGCCGAGGTGATCGCGGAGACGCGCGAGGGCGTGGATCACATCCACCGGATCGCCGCGGACCTGAAGGGCTTCTCGCGCATGGACACCGAGGAGCCCTCGGAGTGCGCGCTGGCCGACGTGGTGGGAGACGCGGTGAAGCTGGCGTCGATCCGGCTGAAGCACGTGGCCGGGCTGAACGTGGACGTGCCCAAGGAGCTGCCCGAGGTCTTCGCCGTGCGTCGCAAGCTGGCGCAGGTGGTGCTCAACCTGCTCGTCAACGCGGGGGACGCGCTGGAGGAGCACCAGGTGCTTCAGGGCGAGGTATGGGTGAGGGGTCTGGCCGAGGGCGATCGTGTGGTGTTGCTGATCGAGGACAACGGACCGGGCTTCGCCCCGCATGTGATGTCGCGGCTCTTCGAGAACTTCTTCACCACCAAGAGCCCCGACAAGGGCACCGGACTGGGCCTGCCCCTGTCGCGCGAGTTGGTGGCGCAGTTCGGCGGCGTGCTCACCGCGGATAACAGGCCCGAGGGCGGGGCTCGCCTGCGGCTCGAGTTCCCCAGCCGGCCAGCCGGTTCGCGAGTGACGCGGCAGTCAGGCAACTTCGCGGCGGTGCCGCCCCGCGGGGCGGCGTAGGACGAGCCCTCGGCGGGGAGCTGGTTACTGAATCAGTCGGTAACGGTGAAGCTTCCCAGGTCCGTGGCCTGGCCATTGACGAGCGCCTCGACCCGGTGCGTCCCCGCGTAGTGCTTGCGCGTCGTCATCGGAGCGAAGGAAATCGTCTTCTCGAAGGTGCACGACGCGCCGGTTGGGAGCTCGACCTTCCCGCCCTTGAAGACCTTCGGGCGGGCCGAGCCGTTCGCCTTGATGAAGTGCACGGCGAAGTCGATGACGGCCTTCTGGCGTGTCTGGGCGCGGTTGGTGACGGAAAGGGTGATCCCCACGCTCTCGCCGAGCCGGACCCGCTTCGGCTGGAACGAGGCCGTGACCTCGAGCTCGCTGCCTCCGCTGAACCCGAGCACCGAGAGCGCGCGTGAGTCCCCGCGCTTCACCGCCGAGCGGAGCGCATGGCGGATGATCGACAGCCGCTCCGGCGAGGCGCCTTTCTTCCAGCGCGCGCAGGTGTCCACCAGGACGTCCGGGTGGTCCTTGCCGATGTCGTTCAGGTTGTTGGCGACGGAGCGCCGGACATAGAGCTCCGGGTCATCCTTGAGGAGCTCGAGCAGCGTGAGCACCGGGCGCGGATCCTCCTGGAACGCGCGGAGCCGGGGGGCCCAGGGCAGCCGGGGCCTCGTGCCCTCCGAGACGAGCCGTCGGACGTGGACATTCGGATCTCCAGCCCACTGATGGAGGCGCTCCAGCGTCTCGCGTGGATGGCGCTCGAGGAACGGGCGGATGGAGAACTCGGCGGTGAAGCGTTTGGTGAGCTCGTACTGGGCGCTCATGGACGTCTCGAAATGGCCGAGCCCGTGCTCCGCGACGTACATGGTGTGAGGCAGGTAGAGGAACACCCCCATGCCCTGGAGCTCCGCGCGTTCGTGCTCCGGCCCGAGCGACCGCAGGAGGATGGTGGCCGCGCGCTCGAAGTCCTGGGGGAGGGCCCGGTGCATGGCCTGCATGATGTGACGGGCACGGCCCAGGAGCTCATGCGCTTCGAGCCCGTCGCTGGCTTCGGCCAGGAATCGTTGCTCCGGGAAGGACGGGTGGGCGGCGCGAAGCATGGTGGCGATGCGCTCCACCACACTCGGGCTGAAGAAGGTCTTGAGCGGCTCCGGCATATCGTGTGGCTCAGCGAGACTCGAGCGCCCGGCGATAGGTGGCCAGGGTGCGCCGGGCGCAGTCGTCCCAGGTGAAGAGCGCGGCGCGCTCGCGGCCCTTCTCCGAGAGCTCCCGGCGCAGGGCCTCGTCGCGCAGCAGCTTCAGCGCCGTCTCCCGCCACGCGTTGGCATCGTCGGGCGAGAGCAGCAGTGCGGCATCGCCCACCACCTCCGGCAGGGACGTGGTGCGCGCCACCACCGCTGGCGGCCGCACGCCATGGCCTCCAGCGCGGGCAGGCCGAAGCCCTCGTAGCGAGAGGGCATCAGCAGCGCGGTCGCGGCCCCGTAGAGCAGCGGCATGTCATCCTCGGGGAGATCGGCCAGCTCGAGGGTGGACTCCGGGAAGCCCAGCTCCCATGCCGCGCCCTTGCCGGCCAGCAGGGCGATGGGCTCGGGCAGGGACGGGGCGATGTCCGCCAGCAGCCCGAGGTTCTTGAAGGCCTTGGTGTTGCCCACCGCGAGCGAAGAAGCGCGGCGGCAGCCCGCGGCGCTCGCGGAAGGCCTTCAGCTCCGAGGCCGTCGAGGGCTGGTAGCGCGCGTCCACGCCGTTGGGGATGACCTGGAAGCTGTAGGGCGACAGGCCGAGGTGCTCGGCCAGCTCCGCGCGGGAGAACTCGGAGACGGTGATGAGCGCCTGGGCCGTCCTCGGCCCGGGGTCCGACCATCAGCTGGTAGTAGGCGCGGCGGCCCGGGCCGTACTGCTCCGACAGCGCCAGGTGGTTGGCGTCGTGGAGCGTGGCCACCAGCCGTCCCGGGCCACAGCGCCGGCACCGAGAAGGAGGTCGCGTGGAACAGGTCCGGCCCCAGCCGGGCGCAGCGAGGCGGCGAGCGCCGGCTGCTCGAGTGGCGAGAGGAAGCCCGCCGGGCAGCGGTGCAGGGGGATGCGCGGGGTGAGGGCGCCCAGGCCCGTCGGGCAGTCCCTCGGGCGCGGTGAGGCCGCTGAAGCGCCAGGTCGGGGGCCAGCGCGGGCAACCGGCGCGCCAGCTCCAGCGCGTAACGCGCGATGCCGTGCAGCCGGCCACGGACCATGCGCAGGTCGATGAGGACGCTCGCCACGGGGGAGGCACTACCACACGCGCGGGCGGGATGGGGGGCTCGGTTGCCTGGTTGTCGGCATCGGGACCGAGCGGTGGTACAAGGCCCGCCCGTGAAGGTCGCCCTCGTCCATGACTGGCTCGTCACCCAGCGCGGCGGCGAGCACGTGCTCGAGGCAATGTGCGAGCTGTTCCCGCGGGCTGACATCTACACCCTCGTGCACCGCCCCGGCGCCGTGCACCCGCGCATCGAGTCGCGGCCCATCCACACCTCCGTCCTCCAGCGGATTCCCGGCATCCACAAGCTCTACCGGCACTTCCTCCCGGTGCTGCCCCAGGTCATCGAGTCCATGCGCCTGGAGGGGTATGACCTCGTCATCTCCTCCAGCCACTGCGTGGCCAAGGGCATCCGCAAGCCGCCCGGGGCGAAGCACCTCGCGTACGTGCACGCGCCCATGCGGTACATGTGGGACCTGTTCGACGACTACTTCGGGCCGGGGCGGGCCTCGCTGCCGGTGCGCGCGGCGGCGCACGCGGTGCGGCCCTGGCTCCAGAAGTGGGACCGCGAGAGCACCGCCGGGGTGGACCGCATCCTCGTCAACAGCCAGCACATCGCCGGCAAGGTGCAGCGCTTCTGGGGCCGCGAGGCCTCGGTGGTGTACCCGCCCATCGCCCTGGAGCGCTTCTGCCAGCACCCGCTGGAGGGGCTCGGCCAGGGCGGCTACTACCTCTGGCTGGGTGCCTTCGCCCCGTACAAGCGGCTCGACATCGCGCTGGAGGCCTTCCGGCACCTGGATGCGCCGCTGTGGATGGTGGGCACCGGCCAGGAGGCGGCGAAGCTCACCTCGGGGGCGCTGCCGTCCCACATCCGCTTCCTCGGGCCCGTGCCCAACGAGGCGCTCGCCGGCCTCTACCGCGACGCGCGCGCCCTCATCTTCACCCCCGAGGAGGACTTCGGCATCGTCCCGCTCGAGGCCCAGGCCAGCGGTCGCCCCGTCATCGCCTACGGGCGGGGTGGGGCGCTGGAGACGGTCAGCCCTCGCACGGGCCTCTTCTTCGACGAGCAGACGCCAGCCGCGCTGGTGGAGGCCGTGCGCCGCTTCGAGCAGTGGGAGCCCGCCTTCAATCCGGCGGACGCCCGCGCCCAGGCCGAGCGCTTCAGCCGGGCCACCTTCCTGCGCGCCATCCAGTCCGAGGTGGACGCGCTGATGGGCTCGCGGGCCTGACACCGCTGCCCTGGTGGAGGGCTTTTCCGAGGGGGACACACCTGTGCGGAGGGGCTCGCACCGTGGGTCACAAGCCGGGGCAACCCCTTGGATTCCGGGGGGTTTTCGTGGTACGAGCGCTCCGGCCGCGTGGGCTGTCCAGTACAGGACGGCCCGTGGGGGCAGGGTGCGATGATTGCAGGTCGCGGCCGAGCGTTTTGCAGGCCACAGTAAGGAGGCCCGCGTGTTCAGCCGGTTCCAGCGTTTCTACACGTCCATCAAGGTCGCCGCCGACGTGGTCATGCTGACGGTGGCCTTCGTGCTCGCCTACGTCACCCGCTTCGACGGACCCATCCCGGTCCACTACGGACTGCCGCCCCTGGACGAGACGTTGGTCTCGTTGGCGACGGTGCTGGTGGTCTTCCCCGTCACCTACCGCCAGTCGCGGCTGTACGTCGACCAACCGGGCGCGCACGCACATCGGCGAGGTGTTCGAGGTCTTCAAGGCCACCGTCATGGCCACGCTGATCGTGGTGGCGCTGACGTACTTCACGCGCGAGCGCTACTCGCGTCTGATGCTGGCCTTCTTCGCTGGCTACGCGTTCATCCTGGTGTCGCTGGTGCGCCTGGTGCTGCGCGCGGTGCTCAACGAGGTGCGCCGGCGTGGCTTCAACCTCAAGTCCATCCTGGTCATCGGCGCGGGCGAGCTGGGCCAGCGCGTCATCGAGACGGTGGAGGGCCACCGCGAGCTGGGCTTCCGCGTGGAGGGCCTGCTCACCCTGCGGCCCGAGAAGGTGGGCCAGCAGGTGCGGGGCGTGCAGGTGCTTGGCCACGTGAAGGACGTGGACGCCGTGCTGGATGCGCGCCCGGTGGACCAGGTCATCATCGCGGTGCCGCTGGAGGATCAGGCCGCCGTCAAGCCGCTGATGGAGCAGCTCGCGCTGCGCACGGTGGACGTGAAGGTGGTGCCGGACCTCTATCAGTACGTCACCCTGTACGGTGGGCTCGAGGAGTTCGGCGGGCTGCCCATCATCAGCCTCCAGGGCGATCCGATGACGGGCTGGAACATGGTGGCCAAGCGCGTCTTCGACATCCTCTTCGCGCTGGTGGCCATCGTGGTGAGCGCGCCCATCATGCTGGCGGTGGCCATCGCGGTGAAGCTCACCAGCCGCGGGCCCCTGCTCTACGCCCAGGAGCGCATGGGCATGGACGGGGAGACGTTCCCCATCCTCAAGTTCCGCACCATGCGCGTGGACGCCGAGGTGACGGGCGCCATGATGGCCAGCAAGGACGATCCGCGGCGCACGCCCATCGGCACCTTCCTGCGCAAGTACTCGCTGGACGAGCTGCCCCAGTTCTTCAACGTGCTGCTCGGTGACATGAGCCTCGTGGGCCCGCGGCCCGAGCGCCCCGTGTTCATCGAGGAGTTCAAGAAGCAGATTCCCCGCTACCACCTGCGCCACAAGGTCAAGGCCGGCATCACCGGCTGGGCGCAGATCAACGGCCTGCGCGGTCAGACGTCCATCCAGAAGCGGATTGAGTACGACCTGTACTACATCGAGAACTGGTCGCTGTTGATGGACCTGAAGATTCTCATCCGGACTGCACTCGGCGGCTTCCTGTCGAAGAACGCCTACTAGGTACGACCGTGGACACTCGGGAGTGTGTGCGCTGATTCACGCCTTCTGGGCGAGCACGCTGCTCTCTCGGGGGAGGCCGGACTAGAATCGGCGCGACATGGTCGAACAGCTCGGAGCGCTTCTGGTCCGCAAGGGACTCATCACGCAGTCGCAGCTCGATGAGGCCCTGAAGTCTCAACTCATCTACGGCGCCAGCCTGGGGACCAACCTGGTCGAGCTGGGTCTGCTCGACCTGGGCACGTTGGGCCAGGTGCTGTCGGATGCGTACCACTATCCGCTCGCCACGGAGGCGGAGCTGGAGGTGGTCTCGCCCGAGGCCCTGGCGGCGCTCAAGCCCGAGCTCGCGCGCAACCACCTGTCGTGTCCGATCGCGCTCGAGGGCCGCCGCCTGCGCGTGGCCATGGTGAATCCGCAGGAGCCGAAGCACGTCGATGCGCTCGGCTTCGCCACGGGCATGCGCATCGTGCCCTCCATCGTGCCGGAGCTGCGCCTCTTCTCCCTGCTGGAGAAGTACTACGGCATCCCCAAGCCGGTGCGCCCCGTCCGCCCGGTTCAACCCAAGGTCGCGCCGCCGCTCGCTCCCGCTCCAGTGGCCGCGCCGGCAGCGCCTCCGAACGGCCCCGCCGGACCTGTCGCCGGGGCACAGGCGCCCGCGGCGCGGGTGGCTCCTCCGATGGGGCAGGGGGCTCCGGTTCCGCAGCGTCCCACGGGTCCTCTGCCGCCTGTGACTCCGACGCAGGGGGCTCCGAGCTCGCCGCAGCCGTCTCCGGCGGCGCCGCGACCGGCTCCCTCGGCTGCTCCGGCTTCCGCGACGGTTCCGCAGCCGACTCCCGTCCAGGCGGCTCCGGTCTCGGCGCCCCGCCCGGCTCCTGGGACTCCGCCGACTGCCGCGAGCCCGATACAGCCTCCGCCCGCGGCGGCTCCCGCCGCCGTACGGCCCGCTCCGCCCACGCCCGTTTCCGGCGCCGTCCCCGGGGCGAGTCCTCAGGGTCAGCCTCCTGGGATGCGGCCCGCGCCGATGGCGGCTCCACAGCCCTCGGCGGTTGGAGCTGCCGCGAAGCCCGCGCCGATGGCGGTGGGAACGCCTGCCGGGCCAGGGCCGGGTGCGCCCGGTGGTGCGGCGCCTGGTGCCGTGCCGGCGCGGCCTCCCTCGGCTCCGATGGGCGCTCCGGTGCCGGGCGCTCCTGGGGCGGCTCCTGCTGGCGCCATGGCGCCACGGCCACAGCCCTCGCCCGTCGCGCCGGGGAGTGCTCCGGCGGGAGCTCCTCCTGCACCGCAGCCTTCGCCGGCCTCGGGGATGTCCGCGGCTCCGGCGGCGCCCGGAGCTGGGGCGGGTGTGGCGATGCCTCAACGGCCGCAGTCTGGACCGCCCTCGGTACCGGGCAATGCACCGGCTGGAGCGGTGCCCGCGCAGCCTCCGCAGCCGGTGGCCATGAGAGCACCCGGGGCACCCAGCGCGGCCGTGCCTCCTCGGCCGGCGGCGGCTCCTGCCGCGCCCGGAGTGCCGGGGTCTCCCGCTGGAGCGCCGGGAGGGGCCGTGCTGCCGCAGCCTCCGGTGTCCGCGAAACCGTCCGCCGGGCCGACGGCTCCCGTGAACGCCTCGGCCGGCGCGGTGCCCTCACAACCCTCGTCACCCGCAGCGCCCGCCTCCCCGGGTGCACAGCCGGTGGCCCGGCCGGTGGGACCCGCGCCCGTGCCGGGTGGGCCCGCGCAGGCCGGGCAGAACCTGCCTCCGGGCATGATGCCTCGGAGCGCTCCCGGGTCGTCCCAGCCCGGCGCCCCTTCGGCTCCTGCTGCCTCGGCGGGGACTTCGCCCGGCGCCGGAGCGGGAATGGCGCAGGGAGCGCCTCAAGCACCGGGAGTGGCGCGTCCTCCTGCGGGTCCGCCGGCACCGGCCACCGCGGCGCGTCCTCCGGCTCCTGGTGTGCCGCCGGCTCCCGCTGGCGCCCAGGTTCCTCCTGGCGCGCCCGCGATGCGTCCCCCGGTGGGCGCTCCGTCCTCGCCGACGCAGAGCGCGACCCAGGCGGCTCCTGCTGGCCAGTCTCCGGCAACGGCTCCCGCGACGGGTGCTTCGGGCGTGAGCCAGCCGCAGCCCGCGCCGACTCAGGGGACAACAGCCGCCGCGCCTCCTGCCCAGCCCGTACCCGCCGCGCCGGTGCCCGAGGCGAAACCTCCAGTGGCCCTGGCGGACGTTTCGCGCGAGCCCGAGCCGCTCGTGGAAGTGGCTCCTCTGCCAGAGGTTCCGGTGCCTGCCGCCGCGCAGGCCGAGTCTTTTTCGTCCGTTTTCTCGGAGGTCCCGCCCTCGGAAGTGGCTGTCTCCGCCGCGCCTCCCAGCAACGCCGTGGCACCGGCCCCCGTGAGCGAGTCGCCTCCGGTCATGATGGCGGACGCTGGCTCCGCCACTCCGGCTCCCACGCAGGAGTCGACGGTGGAGGTGGCCCCCGAGGCGCCCATCGAGAGTGAGGTCAAGGCTGTTCCCTCGGCACCGGTCGAGCTGCCGCCGATGCCCATTGGGGAGATGGAGGTGTCATCGAACTGGGACGCCATGGACCAGGGTGGGGCGGAGGCCAACCTGCGTCAGGCGCCCACGTCTCCTTGGGAGCGGCGAGCCATCGAGGTGGATTTCTCGACGAACGACGCGAGCTCCACGGGGGCGGACTTCTCCTTCCAGGGAGACGAGGTCCCACTGGCCTCCGTCCACGAGTTCATCCCGTCCTGGCAGCCCTCGGCCGAGCCGGAGTCGGGTGCGGCGTATGCGGGTGGCGCGTGGGCCGGGAGCTTGTCGACCGAGGACGCGGGCGCCCGACATTTGCAGTTCCAGGAGGCACTCGAGGCCCTGCGGCAGGCGACGACGCGGGGCGCGCTGGGCAAGGCGCTGCTGGCCTACTGCCATGGGCGATTCCCGCGAGGCTTCCTCCTGGGCGAGACGTTCGGCTTCGCCCGGGTGGGGCGTGCGTATGGCGCTGGCAGCGACAAGTACGCGGTCTCGGCGCTGCACGTGGACCTCGAGGCTCCGTCGATCCTCGCGAAGGCCGCGGCGGATGGGAGGCCCATCATCTCCAGCGTTCCGGAGAGCCAGGAGGACGAGATCCTCTTCGGAGCCCTGGGCGAGTCGTTCTCGCACCTGCTGGCCGCGCCGATCCGGCTGAACCAGGGCACGGTGGGCTTCGTCGTCATCGACGGCGGGCCGTCTCCGTTCAGGGCCCAGGAGCTCCAGGAGCTGGAGCAGCTCATCGCGGAGGCCTCCGAGGTCTACGGCCGGCTGAACGACGGCGCTCGCTGAGGTGCCCTCGGGGGCTTCTCCGAAATGAAAAAGGCCCCGGTGCGCAGGCACCGGAGCCTCGATTTCGGGTTCACGTCAGGAGCCAACGGGCACCTTGACCCCCAGCCCTTGATCCAAGGGCCGGGGTTGAACCCGAGTTCACCTGTTTCCCTCACGGCCCTCTCTCCCGAGGGGAGAGGGCAGGGGGATCAGCTGCAGCCGCTCGTGGTGCCGCAGTTGCTGCACTTGTAGCAGGCGCCGTTGCGCACCATGATCTCACCGCACGTGTGGCACGGCGGGGCGTCGGCCTGGTTCAGGTACGTCTTGCGAGGCGTGGACATCGGCAGCGCCGCCACCGGGGCCACCACCGGCTTCGGCTCGGCCGCCACCACCTGCTTCTCCACCGCGGCCTCCATGCCGTCGGCCTGCTCGCTCGGCATGAACTTCTGCGCCAGCCACCGGAAGATGTAGTCGATGATCGACTTGGCGATCGGAATCGACGGGTTGCCGGTGAAGCCGCTCGGCTCGAAGCGGGTGTGGCTGAACTTGTCCACCAGCACCTGCAGCGGCACGCCGTACTGCAGCGCCAGCGACACCGCCGTGGCGAAGCTGTCCATCAGGCCGCTCACCACCGAGCCTTCCTTCGCCATCACGCAGAAGAGCTCGCCCGGGGTGCCGTCCTCGTACATGCCCACCGTCATGTAGCCCTCGTGGCCACCGATGGAGAACTTGTGCGTGATGGCGCGGCGCTCGTCCGGCAGCCGCCGACGCATGGCGTTGGCGTCCTTCACCGCCGCCAGCGCGGGCTCGGCCACCGTCACCTTGGTGTCCTTCACCTTGTCCTTCGAGGTGTTCAGCGGCTGGGTGCGCTTGCAGCCGTCGCGGTACACCGCCACCGCCTTCAGCCCCAGCTTCCAGGCCTCGAGGTACGCCTTCTCGATGTCCTCCACCGTGGCGTCCGACGGCATGTTCACCGTCTTGCTGATGGCGCCCGAGAGGAAGGGCTGCGCGGCGCCCATCATCTTCAGGTGGCCCATCCAGTGGATGCTGCGCTGGCCCTTGGCCGGCTTGAAGGCGCAGTCGAACACCGGCAGGTGCTCGGGCTTGAGGTGCGGGGCGCCTTCGATCGTCTCGTGCTTGTCCAGGTAGGCGATGATGTCCTGCGCCTGGGTCTGCGGGTAGCCGAGCTTCTCCAGCGCCTGCGGCACCGTCTGGTTGACGATCTTCAGCATGCCGCCGCCCACCAGCTTCTTGTACTTGATGAGCGCGATGTCCGGCTCGATGCCGGTGGTGTCGCAGTCCATCATGAAGCCGATGGTGCCCGTGGGGGCCAGCACCGTCACCTGGCTGTTGCGGAAGCCGAACTCGGTGCCCAGCGCGAGCGCCTCGTCCCAGGCCTTCTTCTGCGCCTCGAACAGCTCGGTACCGGAGCCCTCGGGCTGCACGTTGTAGGCGGCCTTGCGGTGCTTGCGGATGACGCCGAGGAACGGCTCCTCGTTCTTCTGGTAGCCCGCGAAGGAGCCCTTCTTCGCCGCGATACGCGCGCTCATCGCGTAGGCCTCGCCGCACATGAGCGAGGTGATGGCCGCCGCGTAGTTGCGGCCCGCGTCCGAGTCGTACGGCAGGCCCGTGGCCATCAGCAGCGCGCCCAGGTTGGCGTAGCCCAGGCCCAGCGGCCGGAAGTCGTGGCTGTTCTTGGCGATCTTCTCCGTCGGGTACTTGGAGAAGCCGACGATGATCTCCATGGCCAGCAGCACCACGTCCACCGCGTGCTTGAAGGCGGTGACGTCGAAGTCGCCGTCGATGGTGCGGAAGTGCATCAGGTTCAGCGACGCCAGGTTGCAGGCCGAGTCGTCGAGGAACATGTACTCGGAGCACGGGTTGGACGCGTTGATGCGGTCCGTGTTCGAGCAGGTGTGCCAGGCGTTGATGGTGCTGTCGAACTGCAGGCCCGGATCACCACACAGGTGCGCCGCCTCCGAGATCTCCCGGAAGATGTTGCGCGCCTTGTGGGTGTCCATGGGGCGGCCGTCGCGCACCGCGCGCGTCGTCCACGCACTGTCGTTCACCACCGCGCGCATGAACTCGTCGGTGACGCGCACCGAGTTGTTCGAGTTCTGGAAGAAGACGGACGAGTAGGCCTCGCCGTTGAAGCTCGGGTCGTACCCGGCCTCGATGAGCGCCCAGGCCTTCTTCTCCTCGTTGGACTTGCAGCGCACGAAGTCCAGCACGTCCGGGTGGTCCGCGTTGAGGATGACCATCTTCGCGGCGCGGCGCGTCTTGCCGCCGCTCTTGATGACGCCGGCGAAGGCGTCGAAGCCCTTCATGAAGGACACCGGGCCGCTCGCGGTGCCACCGCCGGCCAGCAGCTCCTTGCTGGAGCGGATGGAGGACAGGTTGCTGCCCGTGCCCGAGCCGTACTTGAAGAGCATGCCCTCGGTCTTGGCCAGGCCGAGGATGGACTCCATGGAGTCATCCACCGAGTTGATGAAGCACGCCGAGCACTGCGGGTGCTCCTCCACGCCGACGTTGAACCACACCGGCGAGTTGAAGGCCGCCTTCTGGCGCAGCAGCAGGTGGGTGAGCTCGGCGTGGAAGGTGTCGCGGTCGGTGGCCGTGGCGAAGTAGCCGCCCTCGGCGCCCCAGCGGGAGAGGGTGTCCACCACGCGGCCCACCAGCTTGCGCACGCTCGTCTCGCGCTCGGGGGTGCCGGGCGTGCCCCGGAAGTACTTCGAGGCCACCACGTTGGTGGCCAGCATGGACCAGGACTTGGGTACCTCGATGTTCTTCTGCTCGAAGACGGACTTGCCGTCCTCGCCCGAGATGGAGGCCGTGCGCTGCTCCCAGGCCAGCTCATCCGCCGGATCCACTCCCGGCGTCGTGAAGAACCGCTCCACCGTCAGTCCACCAACAGAGGGGGCCCGCTTCAGTCCCGCCCCCAGCTCCTTGCTGTCCAGTGCACCTGCCGTGGCGCTCACCTTCTGCTCCATGGTCCACCCTCCGGTACTGCTTTCACTCGCTGTGCGACTGCAAAATTTGCAAAAAGCCAAGCCCGCGAGATCTCTTGGGATCAAGTGATCTCAATACGGCACGCGCTCTTCCCAGGTAGGGAGAGGTGCGTGGCGCGGGGTCAAATTCTCGTTTGTTGGGGTCCTGCCCGCCCGCGAGAGGGGCAAACAGGTAAGCAAAGGTACGATCTTCGTTCCGGGCTCGTCAAGGTTCCGTGCCCCCCAGATCTTGTGTCCGCCGCCATTGAGACACCTACAAATAGGGGACGGTGAACGCTCCGAGAGCGCACGTCCGGATCGACTCCCGCGGTCCCGGACCGCGGCGAGGGAGCCGATCTAAAGCCTGCCCGGCCGCCGATCAACTCTCTTGAATGGTGGAGTGTCCTTGGCTGACCAGTCATGTAGCGTCACTCCCGCGGAAAGGCCGGTGATCACTAGCGGATGTTTGCTGAGAGTCTGTGCACGGATCGTCCGGCTGCCTAGGGTCCGAGGCAAGAAAGGGACAGGCGGGTCACGGACGGGTTATCGCTTTTGGACGGAAGCCGCGTTAGGAGGGCGACATGCCTCCCTTCAAGCGTCACGTATTCGTCTGCACGAACCAGCGCCCCGAAGGGCACCCCAAGGGTTGCTGCGCCTCGAAGGGTGCCGAGGAGGTCCGCGCCCGCTTCAAGGAGGAGCTGGACAAGCGCGGCCTCAAGGGACAGATGCGGGCCAACGCGGCCGGGTGCCTGGACACCTGCACGTTCGGGGTCTCCGTGGTCGTCTACCCGGAGGGCACCTGGTACGGCGGGGTGAAGCCCGAGGACGTGCCCGCCATCGTCGACGAGCACCTCGTGGGCGGCCAGCCCGTGGAGCGGCTGTTGATGCCGTTCTCGCGCAAGAAGGCCGCGGAGTAGGGCCGGCTCAGTCGAAGAAGCTGAGCAGGTGGCCCACGCCGCTGCCCGAGCTCTCGCGGTTCTCGAAGTAGAGGAGGTCCACCATCAGGGTGGCGGCGAGCACCATCTGCCGCAGCCGGGGGTCGGTGAGCCCCGGCTTGAACTCCACGCCGAAGTTGTCGGCGTCGCTGAAGACCTCGGTGCCGAACCCGCTCCACTGCTTGCGGATGATGGCCACCTCCTCGCCGCGCTGCTTGACGTAGAAGGTCCACGGTCGCCACTGCGGGCCCTCCAGGGTGGCCATCACCACGCCGGCCGGAGTGCAGAGGTCGAAGGTTCGGCGCAACACCCCGAAGCGTTGCTGGATGTAGCCGAGCTGGCGCCCGTCCCAGGCCGTCACCTCCACGTACTTGAAGAAGAACGTCCAGGGTTGCTGAAGGCTCAGGGCCCGCGTGCCCCCCTGGGTCACGCACTCCATCTCCACCCGGCGGAAGGGCCAGAAGTTGCGCAGCAGCGCGTTGCCCCAGCCCTCGCCCGTCTCGCCGAGGTACAGCATGAAGCGTCCGTCGAGGTCGATGGCCTCGTAGCGGTTGCGCGTCTCCCAGCCGACGAGCATCTCCGGCCACTCGCGCAACTGGCGCACGCGCAGGCCCGGACCCTCGAACAGCGGGGCGAGCACGGTGCGCAGCTCCATGCTCATGTAGCGCGGCTCCCCCGGGGCTCCACGGCCCGCCTGTGCCTCGGGGAGCCCAGGCGCGGGCGCCAGGGCTCGCTCCTCCGGCGTGGTGCGCCCCTTCCAGTCCAGCTCCAACCCGCTGTCATCTGGCTTTCGGCCGTGCTCGTGGCTCATGCCGGAGAGCCTATCCGAAGAAAATCCGTGAGGGAGGGGGCGCCGGACGCGGTCTTCAAAAACCTGTCCGACTGTCGGACAGGTTTCCGAGAAGTGCGGCCGGGAGGCCGACGGGAGGCGTGGCTGGCGTGTGCGAAAAGAAAAAGGCGGCGGGCCCGGGAGCCCACCGCCTGAGTCTCATCCCGCGAGAGTGCGACTAGCGACGACGGTCGCCGAAGAGACGCAGCAGCGAGATGAAGAGGTTGATGAAGTCCAGGTACAGCACCAGCGCGCCCACGATGCTCAGCGTGGCGGTCGAGCTGTAGCCCGAGCCGGCGTGCATCTCGCGCAGCTTCTGCGTGTCGTAGGCGGTGAGGCCCGCGAAGACGAGCACGCCCGCGCACCCGAGCACGAAGTTCAGCATCGGGCTCTGCATGAAGACCTGCACGATGCTGGCGATGCACGATGCCGATGGCACCCATGATGAGGAAGGTGGCCCAGCTGCTCAGGTTCTTCTTGGTGACCGTTCCGAAGACGCTCATCGCCCCGAAGGTGCCCGCCGTCAGCAGGAAGGCGCTGCCGATGGAGGCCGACGTGTAGATGAGGAAGATCACCGACATGGTGAGCCCGGTGAGCACCGAGTAGCCGAGGAAGAGCGCCGAGGCCACCGCGCTCGGAGAGCCGGTGCGCCATCCCCGACAGGGCGAACACCAGGCCGAGCTGGGCGAGGAACAGCCCCCACCGCCACTGGATGACCTGCATGAGGACCGCTTCGTTGGTGGCGGTGAACATCGCCACCAGGCCGGTCACGGAGAGCCCGGCGAACATCCAGCCGTACACGCGCGACATGAAGGCGCGCTGCGACTCCTGCACGAGGACGTCACTGACCTCGGCGCGAGCCGTCGTCTGCCAACCGGGGGTTTCCCAAGCCATGGATTTTTGGTTCCTTTCCTTGTGTCGGGTGGAAATTCCCACCCGGCGTCGTCTTTATAGCGCGTCCGGAACAGCCGCGCCGGGCATCCCTTCCCGGATGTCCGGTGTCAGTGACTAAATCGCCTTCCAGGCCATCAGCAGCTTCTGGGCGACCTCGGTGGTGATGAGGGGCAGCACGCCGCCGCCTCCCACGATGTTGACGATCTCCGACGTCGAGCCGCGGCACACGCCGCCCCAGGCCGGCTGCTTCTCCAGTCCCACCGAGGCATACGCGGAGTAGTCCACGTGGAGCTGCAGCGACGTCAGGCCGCTCTCCTCGCACAGCAGGTGCTCCTCGGGAGTGGTCTCCACCACCTCCTGCACCACGAAGCCGCCGCCAGCGGGATCCGTCGAGGCCCGCTCGCACAGCTCCGCCCAGGTGGGCACGGTGCCGTAGGCGGCGCGCGCGCGCTCCTCGAATGCCGGAGTGCCCTCCGAGCGGCCGAGATAGACCGCCCGGCCGCCGTAGTCCCATGCCCGCTTGAGGACGAAGCGCTTCGGCTCCGCGGCCACCCGCGCCACCAGGTCCTCCACGCTGCGCGCCATCCGGGCCCACGCCGGGGCCGTGCCGGAAGGGCCGCGTCCAGGGCACCGAGGCGCGGATCGCCTCCAGCTCCTCCGGGGACAGCCCGGCGGCCTCCGCGAGCGCGGGCTCCACCAGCGCCTGGGAGAGCAGGGCGAACGTCGTCTTCACCTCCACCTGCGAGGCCGGCGGGTTGAGCAGCACCGCCTTGCGGCCCGGCACCGTGCCGAAGAAGTCCTGCACCCACGGGGCGGGCGTCTCCTCCAGCCGCCGCACGAAGAGGTGCCGGTACACCAGGTCGTAGCGCTTGCCGCGCACCTCGAAGTACTCGTCGCCGGAGACCTCGTCCGGGTGGACGACGTCCGCGTCCGCGCCGAACTCGCGGAAGCGCTCGCACAGGTAGCGCTGCTCGGTGATCTGCGCGTCGTTGCGGCGGCAGAGCAGGGCGATGGTGTCCGGCATGCTTCCCGTCGCGCTCGGCCGCGTAGCCGTCCAGCAGGGCGCGGTAGAGGGCGAGCGTGTTGCTGCCGTTGGCGGAGATGACGGCGTAGAGGGCCTTCTCGGGGTAGCGCGAAGTGCCGGGCCACCACCTCGATGAAGGTGCGCGCCGCGATGTCCGAGTAGCCCTGCATGGCCGGAATGGTGGCGTTGACCTCCAGGGCGCGCGGCCCGGTGGCGTCCACGAAGAAGTCCACCCGCGTGGTGGCCAGGCGCGACACGTTCGCGACAGGTGCGCTCGGTGAGCGCGCGCTCCAGCGGGGAGAGGCCGCCGAGAATCAGCTCGCGCTGCGCTCCGGCGAGCACCGCGCGCGTCATCTTCACGGTGGCCGAGGCCAGGTGCGCCGAGAGCGCGGCGCGCCGGCGGATCTCCGCGGCGTCGAGGATGACGGGGGTGGCGGTGACGGGGATGGGCCGGGTGGAGCCGTCCTTCTGGGTGACGGCCAGGCCTCGCGCGTACGCGGTGCGCGCCAGCTCGGGTCCGAAGTGGACCGCCTGGCGCCGCAGGACTTCCAGGAGTTCTTGCACGGGGATCCTTCTCTCTCGGCCCTTCCTACTCCGGCCGATGGCGTCCGGGGAGTGTCTTCGACATGCCAGGAAGGGGGTTGCAACGCCGGTCCTGGGAGCGGCCGGGCGCTCAGGGGCTACCCGGGCGGCCTGATTCGGCGATGATGACCGGACTTTCGAGGTTCCCCTCATAAGGAGGCAGCACGTCATGGGCGACATGGTCACCGGCGGGCAGCTCGTCGCGCGGATGCTCAAGAAGGAGGGCGTCCGGCACATCTTCACCCTCTCGGGCCTGCACGTGGCCCCCATCTACGCGGGCTGCGTGGAGGAGGGCATCCAGGTCATCGACACGCGCCACGAGCAGGCGGCCGCGCACGCGGCGGACGCCTACGCCCGGGTGACGCGCGGGGTGGGCGTGGCGGTGGTGACGGCCGGGCCCGGGCGTGACCGACGCGCTCACCGGCGTGGCCAACGCCTACGCGGCCAGCTCGCCGATGATCCTCCTGGGCGGCGCGGCGCCCATCTTCAACCAGAGCCGCGGCTCGCTGCAGGAGATGGAGCAGGTGGACCTCTTCCACCGCATCACCAAGTGGTCGGACCGCGTCCCCACGCCGGAGCTGGTGCCCGCCTACCTGGCCAAGGCCTTCCGGGTGGCGCTCTCCGGGCGGCCGGGGCCGGTGTTCCTGGAGCTGGCCTGGGACGTGCTCTGCAACGCGCGCGGACGAGGCCGGCGCTGCAGCTGCCCGCGAGCTACCGCACGGACGCGCGCGCAGGCGCCGGATCCGCGCAAGGTGGACGAGGCGCATGGCGCTGCTCAAGTCCGCCGAGCGCCCCGCCGTCATCGCCGGCTCGTCGGTGTACTGGGACGGGGCCGTGGGACGCGCTGCGGCGCTTCTGCGAGACGGCGCAGATGCCCGTGTACCTCAACGGCGCGGGCCGCGGCTGCCTGCCGGCGAGCCACCCGCTCTTCTTCCAGCACACGCGCAAGGAGGCGCTCAGCGGCGCGGACGTGGTGTTCGTCATCGGCACGCCCGTTCGACTTCCGGCTCAACTACGGCGCCGAGCCCACCTTCAGCGCCGAGTCGAAGATCGTCCAGGTGGACATCGACCCGACCGAGATCGGGCGCAACCGCGCGGTGGACGTGGGCATCATCGCGCGACAGCTACAGCGCGCTCGACCGCCTTCGCGGACGCGGCGCCCCGGGCGAAGCGGGACGCGTTCCTCGCGCAGCTGCGCGGCCGCGAGCAGAAGAAGCTGCAAGCGACCTCGAGGCAGTGGACGAGGACGACAGCGTGCCCATCCACCACTACCGGCTGGCCAAGGAGATGTCGGACGTGGCCAACGCGGCGGGGCAGGATCCGGTGTTCATCGCGGACGGCGGCAACTGGGTGGCCATGGCGGCCAAGGTGATCGAGCTGCGCAAGCCGGGCCGCTGGCTCGATCCGGGGCCGCTCGGGTGCCTGGGCGTGGGCGCGCCGTTCGCCATCGCCTCGAAGGTGCTGCACCCCGAGCGCACGCATCTGGATCATCCAGGGCGACGGCTCGTTCGGCCTCAACGGCATGGACTTCGAGACGGCGCTGCGCTTCAAGCTGCCCATGGTGTGCGTGGTGGGCAACGACGCCGCCTGGGGGCAGATCCGCCTTCCGCAGGTGCAGCATGTTCGGCGAGGACAAGTCGCCCGGCGCACGCTGCTCGCGCCCACCCGCTACGACAAGGTGGTCGAGGCCCTGGGCGGCCACGGCGAGCTCGTCACCGAGCCCGCGCAGATTCGTCCCGGCGCTCGAGCGCGCGGTGGCCAGCGGCACCGTGGCCTGCGTCAACGTGATGCTCGACCCCGAGGCGCCGGTGAAGGCGGGCGCCATGGGGTACGCGGTCTGATGTAACTCGATTGCAGGTGCTTCCGCGTGTCACTACTGCTTGCGCGTGCGGGCGCCCTCGCGTACAACGCAGGGGCATACCTGTATTTTCGTTGAAACCGTGTTTCCCGTGAGCCGCCAGAGCCGCCCAGAGTCAGTGATGCCCCGACGGTCCCGCCTGCTGGCGCTGCCGCTGGTGCTGCTCTGCGCGCTGGCGTACCTGGGAAGCGCGGCGCACTTCTTCCTCGTGCGGCACGGCACGTGCGTCGAGCACGGCGACCTGCTGCACGAGGCCGAGGTCGGGCCGGGTGACGCGCCGGTGCAGGTGGCGTGCGTCCTTCTCGGACGAGCGCCTCACGCGCGCGGATGCCATGGCTTCCGTGCCGCACGGCGCGGATGCGCACTGCGCGCACGTCTTCCTCCGCCGGGTGGCGCCGCCGCCCGTCGGAGTGATGCTGTCGCTGGAAGCACCGGTCCCGTCGGGGTCCGTGCTGGAGGCCGACAGCGAGGCCTGGGAGCCTCCGGTGGCGTGGCTCCACATGGCACCCAAGTCCTCACCGCCGCGGGCCTGATCGGGACCCGGGAGGGTCGGGCCAGAGCTCCTGCACCTTCCACGCATCGCCCTGGCGCACTCAGGCCGCGGAGACTCCCTCCGTGCATCCGGACGTGTCCCCGCGCCTCACGTGAGGTGCCTGGTCCGCGGCCGTGCACGCACCCGGAGCTCCGATTCCCGGGCCCCGGTGCGCGAGCGCGATACCCTCCCGCCGTGCGCCCGCGCACACCTTCCCTCTCGCTCCGGCGTCCTTGTCCGTTCTCGGGACGGGAGCGCGAGGGCTTCGCAGCACCACCCTGTTGTCCACATCTGGAGTCACACGCCATGACCAAGAAGCTGCTGTCCGCCTGCCTGCTGTCGAGCGCGCTGCTCATTGCCTGCGGCGATACCAACGTTGCCGATGTCGAGGGTTGCGAGCACCTCCAGGAGGGCCCCGGCGCCGCCGTGACCGCGACGGCCTCGACGAGCGGCGCGCCCGCCGTGAGCAACGACCACAAGCGCTACGACATCACGCTGCCGGCGGGCACCGGGGGCAATGTCGGCTCGGTGTCGTTCGCCGTGTCCGAGGCCACCGACTACGTCCTCTTCCTTGGCGCGGACGTGCCCGTGAAGGTCGCCAGCTCCGCCGGTGCGGAGGTGACGTTCGAGGAGACCGCGACGCGCTCGGAGGAGTGCAGTGAGGTCAAGGGCCGCCACGTGGTGCCGCTGCAGGTGGGCACGTACACCCTGACCTTCGGCCCCACCTCGCAGGCCAGCGTCTCGCTCGTCATCGAGGAGATGGCGCACGACGAAGCGCACGCGGACTGAGCGTCCCTGCTCAACGGACTCGGAGCGGGGGAGTGCTGGCCGCCCCCCGCTCCGCTGTCCCCACCCGATTCAAAGAACAGGAGACGACGATGGTGATGGGCTCCTCCCTTCCCCAGGCCCTCCCGCTGGACATGCGACGCGAGGGCGAGCGGCTGTTCGATGTGTCCATGTGGTGCATCGGTCGCGATGTCTCCCACGAGGGCAACCTGCTGCTGCGCCGTGGTCTCTCCCGCGAGCGGATTCCCGCGGGACAGCAGGGCACCAGCGCCTACTCGGGCGTGCTGCCCGGGGGAGGGGCCTTCACGCTGTGGGGGTTCGGGGCGCTGTGCCGAGTGTGCGGCGAGGCCGTCTACGTCCCGCGTGACGGCTTCACCCCGGCCCTGGTGGACGAGGCCCGGGTGGCGTGGCCCGTCTTCCATGCGTCGGGGCTCGGCGGTGCCCTGCGCGAGCCGGCCACCCCGTGCGAGCACCAGGCCGCGCGCGTCGCGGTGGTGGCGCTGGCCGGCTGGTTGGCCGGGTACGAGGAGTGGGTCGTGGAGTCGACGGGCTCCGGCTGGCGGCACGAGTGCCTCGCGGCACGACGCAAGGCCTCGCCGGTCCCCGTGGAGCTGTTGGCGGCGGAGTGGAGGCGGCTGGCCGAGCGTGTGGCCGCGCTGGAGCAGCCCGTTGTGGATGAAGCGTTTGCCCCGCTCGTCGGGGCGTGAGTGAGGTCACCATGCTGGTGCGACACCTTCGAGCCGAGGAGCCCTCCCTCTTCCCCGCCGGTCCCTGGGACGACGTCCCGGACGCGGAGCTGCCCACGCCTCCGCTGCGCGAGGGGCTGGGACGCGCGCACCTGCGGGTGAGCACCCAGGTGCCCCTGGCCCAGGCGTACTTCGACCAGGGGCTGCGTCTGCTGCACCTCGGGTGGGGACCCGAGGCGCGGCGCTCCTTCGCGGAGGCGGCGCGGTTGGATCCGGGGCTCGCCATGGCGTACTGGGGCCTGGCCCTGACGCGGGGGGCCGGGGCGCGCTACGCGACGGCTCGGGCGGAGACCATCCACCGGGCGCTCGCGCTCAGCGAGGGCGTGACGGATGCCGAGCAGCGCTACATCGTCGCGGCCACCTTCCTGGCCGACAAGGGCCCGGCCAACGGTCGCCACGGTTTCATGCGTGAGATGGAGGCGCTCATCGACCGCTTCCCCGAGGACGCCGAGGCGCGCCTGCTGCTCGCGGGTTTCCTCTCGGAGGGGTACGAGCCGGATGGGCGCCCCACCATGAGCCAGCCCTATGCGCAGGCGCTGCTGCGCGACCTGCTGCGCACGCACCCGCACCACGAGGGCGTCCACCATGCCTGGGTGCAGGTGATGGTGGGCAGCGGGCGCCCCGAGGTGGCACTGGAGAGCGCACGTCGCCTGCGGCTGCTGGCGCCTCGCGCCGGGACGGCCCTGCTCGGCTCCGGCCGGCTGCTGCTGCGCACCGGCCACACCCGCGAGGCGTGCGAGGTGCTGGAGGCGGCGGTGGCCGTGGACGACGCCTGGCTCTCCCAGGAGTCCCTGCCCGAGTCCGCCGCGCCCGTGGCGGGCCTCGCGCTGCGCCTGCTCACGGTCGCATGCGCCGACGCGGGACGGTATGGCGAGGCCCAGGCCTGGGCGCGGCGCCTGCGGACCCGCGTGGAGGCGGTGAAGCCGCACTCGGGACAGGCGCTCGTGTTCGCGGCCGGTGCGCTCTCGAATCTGCACCTGCGCTTCGGCTTCTCGCGCGCGGCGGTGGACCTCCGCGTGGAGCTGGGCCCGGAGGCGAGTCTGTCCGAGCGCGCGCTGCTCTCGGCCATGGAGGTGTACGCCCGGGGGTTGCGTGCGCTGGAGGCCGGCAAGCTCGTGGAGGCGGAGCGGACGTGCGAGGAGCTCGAGGCGCTGCACCCGCCGCTGGCCGACGAGCGCAAGGGCGAGGGCCGCGCGCTCTGCCCGCGAGATGTCGCCCGGGTGGTGGAGTTGGCGGCATGCGAGCTGCGGGGCTCGCTGGAGTCGCGTCAGGGGGAGTACGCTCGCGCCGAGGCCACGCTCATCAAGGCCATGCGGTTGGAGCGCCGGCTGCGGGCGGTGGGTCCCCCGGCCTTCTCCCGCTCGGCCCGTGAGACGCTGGCCCGCTGCGCGGATCCGCTTCGGTCGGGAGGACAAGGCGGTGGAACTGGTCGAGGCCCTCGTGAAGGAGCGGCCCGGCAGCGGCCATGCCTGGTTCCTCCTGGCCGAGGTCCACGTCGCCCGGGAGTCCTTCACCGAGGCGGCCCATGCCTTCGCCTCCTTCCTGGAGTGCTGGGGCGATGCGGATCCGCACCTGCCGGAGAGCCGCCGCGCCCGCACCTTCCTCGTGAGCCATGGGCGGCTCGAAGTGGGGGGCGTGATGCCCGCCAACGTCATTCCCCTGCGGGCCGTGGAGAACGCCTCGTGCTGAGCACCCGCGCGCTCAGGCCCGGTGCCGCGTAGGCGCTCGCTCGGACGTCGCGGGCCGCTCTCCCTCCGCGCCGAGGAACGAGAGGATGCGCCGTCCGCACTCCTCCGGCTGCTCCAGCGGGAAGAGGTGGGTGCCGGGGACTTCCTCGGTGCGCACACCGGGCAGGGTACGCCGGACGCGCTCCAGGGCGGCCGGGGTGAGCGTGTCCGAGTCCGCCCCGCGCAGCACGAGCGTCGGCACCGTCACCGAGCGCATCCGCCGCCAGACGCCGTGCGGGGACGTCTCGAAGATGCGGGCCTCCCAGGCCGTGGGGATGGTGAGGCGGAAGCCGCCGCCGGGCGCCTCGGTGAGGCCGTGGGTGATGTAGTCCTGGAAGCACTCGGCGTCGAAGTGCCGGAAGAGGGCCTTCTTGCGGTAGCTCGCGGCGGCCTCCTCGCGGGAGTTCCAGTGCTCGCGGCGGCGCCGGGCGAGGCTCGCGGGGGGAATCCGGCTCCGCAGGCCGAGCAGGCTCATCGCCTGAATGGCCAGGGCGCGCGTGCCCGTGAACAGCACCGGGTCCAACATCACCACGGCCCGGAAGAGCCCCGGGTTCTTCACCGAGGCGAGCAGGGTGGCCACGCCGCCCATGCTGTGGCCCACTCCCACCACGTTCTCCAGCCCGCGCGCTCGCAGCGCCTGGGCCAGGTCATCGGCCATGTCATCCCAGTCGCGCATCGTCCGGGGGTCCGTCCCCGGCACGAGGCAGCGGCTCCGGAGGGTGAAGACGTGGTGGCGCGACTTCAGGACCTCGATGAGCCTGCGGTAGGTGGCCGGCGGGAAGCCATTGGCGTGCGCGAGGTGCAGGACCGGGCCGGTACCGCCCCAGTCATCCAGGTGCAGGGAGTCGCTCATCGCGCTCCCGCATACCTCACGCGGCCCCGGGTGTCTTCCTCCGTCAGCCCGCCCGAGGGCCGTCCGGGAGGGTGCTCGCCAGGAAGCGGATGACGTCCGAGGGCGTGATGATGCCCAGCAGCTTCTTCTCGCGCACCACGGGCAGGTGGTGGATGCGGTGCTTGCGGAAGAGCTCCATCACCTCGTCGGAGAGGTCGAACTCGTCCACCGTGTGCACGGGCGAGGACATCACCTCTTCCGCCAGGGTGCGCAGCGAGCGGCCCGCGAGCAGTGCGTTCATGATGTCGGCCTCGCTCACGAAGCCCAGCACGCGCTCCTCGGCGTCCGTCACCGGTACGCCACCGATGCGCTCCTCGGCCAGCAGTTGGGCGATTTCCCGGAGCGAGGTCTCCGGGGAAACGGACTTCACGGGAGCGGTCATCAGGTTGCGGGCGTGTCCCTTCATGTCGCCGAGCTTCGATGGGGGGCGGGAATGCGTCAATCTCCCGCCGTTCGGTGCGTCCACATCCCGGCAGCTCGCGTACTCCGAGTGCGGAGTGCTTGACGAGCGGGCGCCGCTTCGGAGGAATGGCCTCCATGCCCACCTTCCGACTCAAGAGAGACCAGGCCTCGCTGCTCGTCGTGGACATCCAGGAGCGCCTGTGCGCCGCCATGGAGCGGGACGCGCTCGACCGGGTGCTCAACCGCACCAACGCCGCCATCGAGGGCGCGAAGGCGCTCGAGCTGCCCGTGCTCGTCACCGAGCAGTACCCCAAGGGCCTGGGGCCCACGCACTCGCTGGTGAAGATGCGGCTGGGCAACTACTCCGCCGTGGAGAAGCTCGAGTTCAGCGCCTGCGTGCCGGACGTGGCCACGCGGCTCGGCAACCGCAAGCAGGTCATCCTCATCGGCATGGAGACGCACGTCTGTGTCTTCCAGACGGTGCGCGACCTGGTCGAGAAGGGCTTCACCCCGTTCCTCTGCGCGGACGCGGTGATGTCGCGCAACCCCGAGGATCGCCGCGTGGGCCTGGAGATGTGCCGCGAGGCGGGCGCGCACATCGTCACCGTGGAGGCCGCGCTCTTCGACCTGCTCGGGTGCGCGGGCACACCCGAGTTCAAGAAGGTCTCCGCCGCGGTCCGTTAGAGGTTCCGGGGTGAATCAGCGCGCTGTTCCGTGGGTGACGAGCTGCCGCACGGTCCTCACGAGCAGCGCCAGCAGCACCAGCACGCTGGCGAGCACCGTCTGTGAGCCGCCCACGGGGAAGTTGTAGAAGTAGGCGAACAGGTAGCCGCCCAGCCCCGAGATGGCTCCGACCAGGGTGGCCAGCAGGAAGGTCCACGGCAGCCGCAGGTCCAGCATCAGCGCGGCGATGGCCGACAGGGTGGAGAAGGCGAACACCGGCAGCGCGCCCAGGGCTCGCGCCGACACGCCCACCATCAGGCCGATGGAGATCATCACCACCGCGTCGAGCAGCCGCACCGGCAGCCCCTGCACCATGGCTCCAATGCGATCGAAGCTGGCGAAGGTGAGGCCGCGGAACCACCACAGGTGGATGAAGAGGGTGGCGCCTCCCACCACCGCCACCGCGATGAGCTGGGGCCGCTCCACCAGCACCGCCGTGCCGAAGAGGATGCCCTGGATGTCATGGGCCTCCTGCGAGATGCGGTCTCCCACCAGGATGGCCGCGCCGCCCGTGAGGGCGTAGGCGAGACCCAGCAGGCTCTCGCGGGTGAGTCGCATCCTCGACGGGTCCATCATCAGCAGCACCGTGGCCAGCAGCGCCATGCCCGCGGCGCCCAGCGTGGGCTCCACGTGGAAGCCCAGGTGGATCTGCGCGAAGAAGGCCAGTGCCACGCCCAGGCCGGCCGACTGCGTCACCGCGGCGCTGACGAACACCATGCGCCGCAGCACCACGTACATGCTGAGGAAGCCCAGCACGCACCCGGCGATGAGGGCGCACAGCATCGGGTCCCGGAACAGCTCGTAGGCGTCCCAGAACTGTGACCAGGAGGAGGTTTCAATCGGCAGCGGGTCCAATCGGATTTCCTGGTTGGGGAGGATGGGCGCGAGGGTGGACAGGGCAGTAGTCATCGCCGTACTTGTGTCGGAAGGCAGGGTGGCAGAAGACCGTCTTCGCGTCCCCCAGCACGATGGCCGGGGCGTCCTTGTCCACGAAGAGGATCTGATCGGAGAACTCAGCGGCTACTTCCAGGTCGTGGCTCACCACCACGACCCCGAGGCGTCGCGGCCCGCGCGTCAGCTCCGCGAGGCGCTGCATCGTCTCTCGCTCGGCCACGGCGTCCATGGAGGCGGTGGGCTCGTCCAGCAGCACGAAGTCCGCCTCGGTGGCCAGCACCCGCGCCAGCAGGGCGCGCTGCTTCTGGCCCTCGGACAGGTCGCGGTAGGGACGGTTGGCGATGACCCGGGCTCCGGCCGAGTCCAGTGCCGAGTCCACCAGATGCCGGTCCTGCTTCTTGGCGAAGGGCCACAGGAAGTTCCACCCAGACAGTCGCCCCCAGTGCACGATCTCGCTCGAGCGCACCGGCAGCAGCGCGTCGATGCCAGAAGTCTGGGGCACATAGGCGCTCTTCACGTGCTCACCGGTGCGCGCCACGCAGCCGGACACCGGGGGGAGCATGCCCAGCAACGTCTTGAACCAGGTGCTCTTGCCCGAGCCGTTGCGGCCGATCACCGACAGGAAGGTGCCGCGGCGGATCTGCAGGCTGATGGCCGGCAGCATCGGCTTGCCGTTGTAGCCGACGACCAGGTCCTCACAGCACAGGAGCAGGTCGGACGAGTGCTCGTGCTGGTGGTGGTGCTCGTGCTGGTCGTGGTCGTGCGTGTGCTTGTGGGGCTGCGGATGCGAATGCTTGAGGTCATCCACGGGTCACCTCCGCTTCGGGCGAGACCTGCGCCAGCCGCTCGAGGAGCACCTGGAGTGCCTCGGCGTTGGCCGGGTCATTGAAGTCCACCACGCCGTCCATCCCCAACGCCAGCGTGCTCCAGTCCAGGGGATCGAACAGCGTGGCCGACAGGGCCAGGTCCAGGGCCAGCCGGGCCTCCGGCGGGTCCTCCCGGTTCGAGGGCAGATCCACCTCGCCAGCGAGCACCGCTACCGGCGTGTCAGGGGTCGTGGGCTTGGGGAGGTCCAACCGGAAGCGGCGCTCGCCTGAGAATCGCGGGGTGGGGCGCCCGTCACGCACGGTGCCCTCGAGCCGCAGCGCCTCGACGCCCCAGCGACCCTGGGACACCTGCGTATTGGGCAGCGCGCAGTCCGGCGTGCAGCCCACCGCGCGCGTCTCCGAGGCCAGCAGATCGAACGGCTCATCCACGGGGAGCGTCACCACCGTGCTGGAGCCGCCGCCCCCGCCCATCTCCGCGATGATCTGCTCGTAGGGGATGAGCGCCCCGTCGTCGCGGTGGCAGTGGCCGCCGTGGCACAGCGAGTAGCGCGGGGGAGGGTTGGCCGGATCGAAGCTTCCGCCGGAGCCTCCCGTGCTGAGGGAGAGCAGCTCGATGTCGGACAGTCGCATCGAGCCCGAGTTCACGCGCACCTGGTAGTCCGAGCTCAGCCGCTGGTAGCGGTCTCCCGCGTCGCGCTCGGGCAGGGTCTCGTACGTGGCTCGCACGGTGGGCTCCACCACCGCGAAGCCCTGGCCGGCGTCCCACGCGCAGCCACCCAGGGAGAGGAAGGAGAGGAGGAGGAGTTCGCGCCGCATGGCTCAGGTCCCCTGGCCCTTCAGGCCGTTCTCCAGACGCTTCACCAGCTCTTCCATGCGCTGGATGTACGTCTGCCCGCCGCGCACGTCGGTGCCCGCGGGCATGACGACGAGGGGAGCGGGAATCTTGCTCGCCACCAGCCGGGCGGTGGTGTTCGGGTAGTAGTCCTCCTGCAGCACCATCCTCGCCTTGCGCTGGCGCCCCATCCGCAGCACCTGGGCCACGTGGGCGGGGTTGGGCGGGATGCCGGGCTTGGGCTCGAGGAAGGCGATGGGTTCGAAGCCCAGCCAGTCCGCCAGGTACGCGGTCGTCCGGTGGTAGGCCACCACGGGCACGCCCTTCAGTCCCGCGAGGCGCTGCTCCCAGCCGGCGCGCGCCTTCTCCACGTCGGCGGTGAACTTCGCCAGGTTGGCCCGGTAGACGTCCGCGTTCTTCGCGTCCAGCGAGGCCATGCGGTCGGCGATGCCCCGGGCCACCAGCAGCATGGCCCTCGGGTCGTAGAGGAAGTGCGGGTTGCCGCCCGGGTGCACGTCACCCTGGCTGCGATCCGTGTTGGTGGGCACTTCCAGCGGGCGGATGAACTGGGACACCTCGAGGTAGCCCGGGCCGCCGGCGATGATGCGCGGGTTGCGCGCGCCATTCTGGAGCGTGGGCAGCCAGCCGATCTCCAGTTGCAGGCCGATGGCGAGCAGCAGGTCCGCGCGGTTGAGCTCGAGCGCCAGGTTGGGCTTGGCGTCCACGAAGTGCGGATCCTGCGTGGGCAGCGCCAGCGAGATGATCTGCACCTTGTCGCCGCCCACGGCCTTGGCGACCGCGGCGAGGTCCGGCGTGCTGGCCACCACCCGCAGGTCGGCGCGAGCGGGCAGGGCGAGGAGGCAGAGGAGGGCGGCGCTCAGGGCCGCGAGGAATCGAGAGGGGCTCATGGAGGACTCCTGGAGCGAAAGGGTTTTCAGAAGGAATGGGCGCCATGCGCGCCCATCACCACTTCGAGAGTGAGGAAGGCCGAGTAGTCCGGACGATCTCGCCAGCCGACGAGGTCAGTGGCGCCCTGCAGGCGCAGGCGGGAGAACTCGGTGGGCCAGAAGGTGACGTTGGCGGAGATGCGCTGGCGGTCGTCGGTCCACTCGCTGTCGAGCGGATCCACCGCGAGGCCGCCATCCATGTTGCGCGCCGGAGTGCCAAGCTCGTAGCGGGCAGCGGCGGCCCAGCGTTGGGCAAAGCGCCAGGAGAGCTGCCCGTAACCACTGACGTCCGACAGCACGTCCTGGGGGACCTGCCGGCGCCGGTAGAGGACCTCGGCCTGGAGGGCGATCGTCGTGAAGGAGCCTCCGCTGAGGGGCCGGTACTTGAGGTACACGTCCGTGCCGTACACGTCCGTGCGGTTGTGGTAGCCGGTGGGGTTGGGGCCGTTGGCACCCGACAGGCCCCACAGCAGCGACAGGTCATCCGACAGCGGGAAGAACTGCTTCACCGCCCCGGTGAACTGGAAGTCGAAGGGCGAGGTGACGCCACTGGTGTCGTTGCCGAGGAAGCTGCGCGCGGAGCCCTCACCGCTGGCGTCGGTGACCGAGCCGAGCACCTCCACGTACCAGGGCAGCGGGGTGAGCCAGGACAGCTCCGTACCCAGACCCCGGTTGCCCTCGCTGCCGAAGACGCGGCCGATGGCGAAGGGCTGGTCCACGAAGTCCCAGGCATGCGGGTGGGTGGGGTTGATGCGGCCGAAGCGGGTGAGGAACTGGCCGGCGCGCACCTGGAGGTTGGCGGGGAGGTTCGTGGTGGTGGCGTATGCCTCCTCCACCTCCACGCCGAACTGGCTGAAGACGATGTTGCCGGTCGAAGCGGAAGTACGGGTCCACCGACGTGCCGAGCGACATCTCCAACTGCTGGAAGTTGAAGCCGTTGGCGGAGGGATCGTGCCCGCCCGTCTGAAGCGGCTCCTCCGAGGTGAAGGCGGCCGCCGCCACGTCCAGGACGAAGGACAGCTCCAGGCCCTTGTAGCTGATGTTCGTCGGGCTGAGCGTCAGATCGCTGGAGGACGTGGGCGAGGCGGTGGCCCCGGCGGGCGCGGGCGCGTTGCTGGTGCTCGTGGCCGCGGCGGCGTCCGACCCGAGCGCTTCCTCGATGGCTTTCAGGTCCTCGGCCGACATCTCCTCGGAGGCCCCTTCAGCGGGCGTGCCGGCGTCGGCGTTGGAGTCCCCGGGAGGAGTGCCCGCGTCGGGCGACGTCTGGGCCCACGCGAAGGGGGAGAGACACAGCGAGAGGGATACGGCGAGGCCGGCGAGCCGGCACGATGTAGGTGACACAGGTAGAGGCTCCTCGAAACCACAGACGCCCCGCGAGGGCGGACGTCGCACCACGACTTCGCTTCGACGGCGCTAGGTGTGCGCCGGAGGCGAGGCCTTGGGGGCGGTGTCGAGGGCGGAGAGGGAGTGCAGGGCCCGGGGCGGCGCGGTGGCCGGACGGCTCACCTCGAGGCAGGCCTGGACGACGGGCCGCACGTCGGCGCGGCCGACCAGCTCATCCCGGGTGCTGGCCGAGAAGAAAGCACACTCCTCATGGTGCAGCGGCCCGACGGGGGCCGGCGGCAGCTTCTCGATGGCCCCCGAGTCCCGGACCTGCGCGACACGCGCCGTGGACCCACCCGCCGAGGCCTCTTCGAAGGTCCGGTGCGTCGGGCAATAGCGGTGGACATGCTCCTGCGTGTGCGCGATGCCGAGCAGCGGCTGGGCAACCCACATCACCACCAGCAACGTGGCGGCGAGGCGTCCAGCGGCGGCGATATGGGCTCGAGGTCGCATCAGGCAGGATGATGACGGTAACTGTGTTGCTCTACTGGTCCCCTCCAGAGGTGTCAAGGGAGCGACGCATGGGCCTCGCGCCGCATTCATGTGGGGACGGGATGGCCACCTCGGTGCGTTGAGGAACGAGCCTATGAACGGACAGGCGGACGAGCACTTCATTCCCGTGGCGCGCCTCGCGGACCTCGACGAGCGGGGGCGGGCGGTGATGCAGGTGGGAGGGGAGCGGGTGGCGCTGGTCCGGGTAGAGGGTCGGCTGCATGCCCTCCAGCAGGCCTGTCCCCACCGGGGCGGGCCGCTGTCGGAGGGGGACCAGGACGGGTGCCTCCTCCACTGTCCCCTGCATGCCTGGGCCTTCGACGTCCGCACGGGCGACAGTCCGACGAATCCCGGCGCGCGGGTGCGCATCTACGAGGTGCGTGTCATCGGGGACGAGATTCAGGTGGCGGCTTCGGGTAGGTTGCGCGCCCCCTGAAGCATCGAGGAAGCATCACGCATCAGAGGACTCAAGGAGCTCCGTCCGTGCGAAACCCCCGAAAGCCGGATCGCGTGGCCATGGCCGCCGCCATCCAGGACTTCCTGCGCGCGGCGGGCCTGCCGCTGAAGAACGACCCCAACCTCGCGGACACGCCCGAGCGCGTGGCCGAGGCCTGGGCGGAGCGAGTTCCTCGACGGCTACGCCCGGACGCCCGAGGAGGCGCTGGGCGAGACCTTCCCGGCGCCGCCGAGCTCGTCCGGTGAGATGGTGGTGGTGACGGACCTGCGCTTCCACTCCATGTGCCCGCACCACCTGCTGCCCTTCGAGGGCCGGGCGCACGTGGCCTACGTGCCGGCGAAGCGGGTGGTGGGCTTCGGCCGGCTGTCCGCGCTGGTGGACTGCTTCGCGCACCGGCTCATCCTCCAGGAGGACCTGGCGCGCGAGGTGGCCGCGTCGCTCGCGCGCGTGCTGGGCAGCCCCGCCACCGCCTGCATCATCGAGGCGGAGCAGGCGTGCCTGCGCATCCGGGGAGACCGCCAGCGCGACGCCCGCACCCACGCGGAGGCCTACGAGGGCCGGCTGCGCCGCGACGGGGCCCTGCGCCGCGAGCTGTGGGCGCGGCTGGGGGCCACGAAGCGATGAGCGCGCAGTTTCCCCGCGTCGACGCCCGCCGCTCCTGGAGCGCGCCTGCACGGCGCTGGTGGAGGTGCTCTCGCCCGGCCAGGTGCGCCGCGACGAGGCCACCCTGCGCGGAACTACTCCAAGGACGAGTCGGACACCGGCGTCTACCCGCCGGACCTCGTGGTGTTCCCCGAGAGCGCCGAGCAGGTGTCGCGCCGTCTTCCGGACGTGCCAGGCGCTCGGCGTGCCCTTCACCCCTGTGGGGCGCGCAGCGGCAAGAGCGGCGGCTCGCTGCCCCTGCATGGGCGGCGTGTCGGTGAGCCTGGAGCGGATGAACCGCATCCTCTCCGTCTCCGGCGGAGGACCTCACCGCCGTGGTGGAGCCGGGGGTCGTCACCGGCGACCTGATGAAGGCCGTGGAGGCGCAGGGCCTCTTCTATCCGCCGGACCCCAACTCCTGGGAGTTCTGCACGCTGGGCGGCAACGTGGCGGAGAACGCCGGCGGCCCGCGCGCGCTCAAGTACGGCGTCACCCGCGACTACGTCATCGGCCTGGAGTGGGTGCTGCCCGACGGCGAGGTGCTCCGCGTGGGCCGCCGCACCATCAAGGGCGTGGCCGGCTACGACCTGGTGGGCCTCTTCGTGGGCTCCGAGGGCACGCTGGGCGTGGCCACGGAGATCACCCTCCAGCTCATCCCCCTGCCGCGGCACGTGAAGACGGCCCTGGTCGTCTTCGACTCGGTGCTCGACCGCCGCGCGCGCCGTGTCCGCCGTGCTCGCCGCCGGCATCCTCCCGCGCACGCTGGAGCTCATCGACGACGTGGCCCTGCGCGCGGTGGACGGTCGCGGCTTCCACTTCCCGCCGGGCGCCGGCGTCGGCCGTCATCGCCGAGGTGGACGGCAACATGGAGGAGGGCCTGTTCGCGGAGCTCGCCCAGCTCGGGGAGATCTGCGAGCAGCACGGCGCCAAGGAGGTGCTCGTGGCCCAGGACGAGTCCCAGCGCGAGAAGCTCTGGGCCGCCCGCCGCGTCGTCTCCCGCGCCCTGCGCACCCTCCGGCCCCACAAGATTTCCGAGGACATCGTGGTACCCCGCTCGCGCATTCCCGACATCATCGAGGCGCTCAAGGCCATGGGCGAGGAGCTGGGCCTGCCCGTGGCCACGTATGGCCACGCCGGCGACGGCAACCTGCACGCCAACATCCTCTACGAGGGCCCGCACCAGCGCGCCCTGGTGGAGACGGCCATCCAGCGCATGCTGGAGCTCACCGTCTAGATGGGCGGCACCATCACCGGCGAGCACGGCGTGGGCCACGCCAAGCGCGACTACCTCGCGCTGGAGCAGCCCGAGCCGTCCTCGAGCTGCAGCGCCGGCTGAAGGGCTTCTTCGATCCTTCAGGATCTGCTCAATCCGAGGAAAATCTTTCCCGCGCCCGAGCGTTCTTAGTCGTACGCGGATGCGCGATGCCCCCGGGGCCGTGACGCCATCGTGACGACCGGCCGTGGCCTGACCTGCTTGTGCAGGGTAAGCGGGCGAAATACCCTGGAACGGAATGAGAAACCCATTCGCCCGTTGAGCGTCCTAGAGGATGTGGACGCGGACCTGGGGGCGAGCGCGTCCGCTACGACAGGGAACGGAGGACGCGAAACATGGCGAACACGACGAGAAGTACGCGGCAGAGGGTCTGTCGCACTACCTGCGTCACCTCGGGGGCCACCCGCAGCTGACGCGCGAGCAGGAGTACGAGCTGGCCCGGCGCGCCCGCAAGGGCGACGAGTCCGCGCGACAGATGCTCGCGCAGTCCAACCTGGCCTTCGTGGTGGCGGTGGCGAAGAAGTTCGCCAACCGCGGCGCCCGCCTGGACGACCTCATCCAGGAGGGCAACGTCGGCCTGATGAAGGCCATCGAGCACTTCGATCCGAAGAAGAACGTGCGCTTCGCCACCTACGCGGTGTGGTGGATCCGCGCCTACATCACCCGCTACCTCAAGGACAACCGCAGCCAGGTGCGCGGCGGCGAGGCCGAGCGCGGCAGCATGACGGACTTCTCGCTGGACGCGACCATCGACGAGGACGGCGAGACCACCTTCCTCGACCGGCTCGAGGACGGCGGCCCCTCGCCGCAGGACATCTTCCTGGTCGCGCGAGCAGAACGACGGAGGTCCAGGAGGCGCTCGCCAAGGTGCGCAAGCGCATTGGCGACCTGGGCTGGGACATCCTCCAGGAGCGGCTCACGCAGGACAAGCCGCGCACGCTGGAGGAGCTGGGCCAGCGCTGGGGCGTGTCGCGCGAGCGCGTGCGCCAGGTGGAGCTGAAGACGAAGCACTTCCTCGCAGCGCTACCTCGAGGCCTTCAACCAGGACGAGGAGCAGCCCTCTCCTGAGTCGGCGGTGGACGCGGCCTGACCGCGAGGACAGGGTCCATGTCCGCTACCAAACGGGGCGGTACCTGAGGTGTTTCACGCACCACGGGTACCGCCTCTGTCGTCTGGTTGCTCGTATTGCTGGTGAGCGAAAGCGCATGCTAACACCCGCTTATGCGCTCGATTTTGCTTGCTGTTCTGGTTCTGGTGACGTTGCCGGCCCTGGCCGCCACCCCTGAGGAGCTGTCGTCGTGGGACGCGCTGTACGCCCGTCGGGGTGAGGCCGCCGCGGTGAAGCAGCTCGACGAGGCCCTGACCCAGGCGCTGAAGGCCTCGCCCGAGGACTTCGAGGTGCTGTGGCGCGCGGCTCGCCTCCGGAATTGGCAGGCGGAGGGGAACGCCTCGGACCCCAAGGTGAAGAAGAACCTGGGCAAGCAGACGTGGGAGCTCGGGGACAAGGCCCGGAAGCTCGCGCCGGAGCGCGTCGAGGGTCAGTATTTCGCGGCCCTGGGCGTCGGCGCCTACTCGCAGGCGGTGGGCATCCTCACGGCGCTCGGCCAGGGGCTGGAGGGCAAATACAACGAGCGCCTGGACGCCGCGCTGAAGATCGACCCGATGTATGAGCGCGGGGGACCTTTGCTGGCCAAGGGGCGTTACTACTATGAGCTACCCTGGCCCAAGAGGGACCTGAAGAAGTCCGCCTCGTTCTTCCAGAAGGTCATCGCCAAGCACCCCGAGCAGCAGAGGGCCTGCGTTGTACCTGGCCGAGACGCAGCTCGCGGAGGGCGAGGAGAAGAAGGCGCACGAGGCCATCCTCAAGGTGCCCCAGGGGAGCGTGGGGTATGACCCGGCCGAGGGCCAGCGCGTCCAGGGGTGGGCGAAGAAGGTCCAGGCCGCCATCGAGGAGGAGCTCAAATGAGGGCGGAAACCCAGCTCGCCACTCCCAGCGCCCAGGCGCGCAATCTCGTCGAGTTGTTGCTTCAACGGGCGCAATCTCCCACGAAGGTCGCGGCGAGCTGGAAGACAGGCGGTCGCTGGGAGGACGTCACCTGGGGCGCGCATCCTCGAGGACGTGAAGGCGCTGTCCGCCGGCCTCGTCGCCCAGGGCGTGAAGCCCGGAGAGCGGGTGGCCATCTTCGCTGATACCAGTCTCCAGTGGGTGGTGTGCGACCTGGCCATCTCCGCGGCGCAGGCCATCACCGTCCCCATCTACGCCTCCAACACTCCGGACGAGGTCCGTTACATCCTCGACCACTCCGAGGCGTCGCTCGTCTTCGTGGACCATGACGAGAAGACGGCGAAGCAGACGGGGCGCATCACCCGCCTGCGGCAGAAGCTCGCCGAGTGCCCCAGCGTGCGCGGGGTGGTGCTCTTCGAGGGCACGGCCAGCGGCGACGCGGAGCTGACGCTCGCGGACCTGCTGGCCCGGGGGCGCGAGGCCCACGAGGCCCGTCCCGGTGACTTCGAGGAGCGGGTGGGGGCCGTGAAGGCGGATGACACCTGCTGCATCATCTACACCTCCGGCACCACGGGGGACCCCAAGGGCGTGCTCCTCACCCACGGCAACTGGGCCTACGAGGCCAACGGGGTGAAGAACATCGGGGTGATGACGCCCAGCGACTCGGTGATGATGTTCCTGCCCCTGGCGCACTCTTTCGGGCAGGTGGTGAAGGCCGCGTGGCTCTCCATGGGCTTCCGGATGGTGTTCGCCGAGTCGGTGGACAAGCTGATGGGCAACCTCATGGAGACGCACCCCACCATCCTCCCGGCGGTGCCGCGCGTCTTCGAGAAGGTCTACAACGGGGTGGTGGCCAACGGCTCCACCGCGCCCGGGGTGAAGGGCCGGCTGTTCCGCTGGGCCTTCTCGCTCTTCGACGAGTACGTGGAGGCGAAGAACCAGGGCCGCGAGCCCCCCATGCTGGGCCTCTCCCTGGCGCGCAAGCTGGTGTTCAGCAAGGTGCGCGCGGCGCTCGACGAGAAGCTGGGCGGCAACATGCGCCTGTTCGTCTCCGGCGGCGCGCCCCTGTCCCGGAAGATCGCCTGGTTCTTCGACCTGCTCGGCTACAAGGTGCTGGAGGGCTACGGCCTCACCGAGACGTCGGCCGCCACCTGCGTCAACCTGCCGGAGAAGATCAAGATCGGCACCGTGGGCCCGCCGCTGCCGGGCTCCGAGGTGAAGATCGCCCCCGACGGGGAGGTCCTCATCCGCGGCCCGGGGGTGATGAAGGGCTACTACAAGAACGAGGCGGCCACGGCGGCGGAGCTCGAGGCGGATGGCTGGTACCACAGCGGTGACATCGGCGAGATGGACGTGGACGGCTACGTCCGCATCACCGACCGCAAGAAGGACATCATCGTCACCGCCGGCGGCAAGAACGTCGCGCCGCAGAACATCGAGGGCGCGCTGAAGACGTTCCCGCTCATCAGCCAGGCCGTGGTCCACGGCGACCAGCGCCAGTACCTGGTGGCGCTCATCACCGTGGCCGAGGAGTCGGCCCGCAAGCTGCTGACGGAGAAGGGCGTGACGCCCGGCACCTACGCCGAGCTCTGCCGGCGGCCGGAGATCCGGGCCGCGGTGCAGGAGGTCATCGACAAGGTGAACGCGGAGCTGCCCTCCTACAGCACCCTCAAGCGCTTCGCGGTGATGAACTCGGACTTCAGCCAGGAGTCCGGCGAGCTGACACCGAGCCTCAAGGTGAAGCGCAAGCTCGTCAGCCAGAAGTACAAGCAGGTGCTGGACGGCCTCTATGAGGGAGGCCGCTCGGACTGAGGAGCCCTCGGCCGGCCGGCTGCTTCAAACGCGACAACGCCCGGTCCGCCTCTCCCCTGGGGGAAGGCCGATCGGGCGTGGTGCGCAGGGACCGCCAGCGGGGCGCTTCAGCTGTGATGGCTGCTGCGGGCGTTGACGTCCTTCTCCACCGTGGTGCTGCTGGCCAGCGTCTCCGGCTGCTTCTTGTCGGTGGCGGGAGTCTCCTCACCGCCGAAGCCGCGCTTGAAGTTGCGGATGGCGCTGCCCAGCGCGGAGCCGAGCTGCGGCAGGCGCGTGCTTCCAAACAGGAGGAGCAGCACCCCCATGATCAGCAGAATCTCGGACATCTTCAGACCCATCGCGCACTCCTTTGCAAAGGCGTGCGCAGAATAGCCCCGGAGGGCTCGGGTCGCCAGCACGACGACAGGGAGGGTCAATGCTGCATGCCCGCCGAGGTAGCGAGCGCGATGGGCACTGTAAGGTAGAGGGTCATTCCGCCCGCGTCCGTTGTGACCCCGACGGTTCCGCCGAGGGCCTCCACCTCCTGCAGGGCGAGGTACAGGCGCAGCGGATCCTCCAGCTTCTTTTCCCGGAAGGCACGCTCCTCGCGCGCGAAGGTGAGCGCGGTATCCCCCTCGGACGGGGGCACGCCGTCGCGCCGCACCTCCACCCGGACCCCACCGTCGTCCGCTCGGGCCCGCACCCGGAGCTGCTCCCCCGGCTGGGCGTACAGCAGGTGGTGGCGGATGAAGGCCTCCACGGCGTGCTGCACGCGGCCTCCATCCACGTCCACCTCGGGCAGGGGTCCGCTCGGGAGCTCCAGGCTCAGCGCCACGCTCGCCGTGCCCGCCGCCTCGAGCAGGTGCTCCACCGCGTTGGCCAGCAGGGGCTCGAGCGGCTGCCGCTCCTTTTCGCAGGCCAGCAGGCCGAGGTCGGCCCGGCTCGAATCGAAGAAGTCCTGGGCAAAGGCGAGGGCCTTGTCCGTGTTCCGAAGGATGGTCTCCAATCCCCGCTTCACCTTCGGTTCGAGCGGGATGCGGCCATTGAGCAGCAGGGCCGCGTAGGAGCGCACGTTGGCCAGGGAGCCTCGCAAGTCATGAGACGCCATCCCCAGATAGCGGACCCGGCGGCGGGCGCTCTCCTCGTCCCCCTCGAGGGGGACGGTCCACAGCAGCCGCGCGCCGTCCTCCAGGGGGCTCTCGCCGGCCCGGAGCAGCCGTCCCTCGCGCTCCCACACGTCCGCACCCGGCCTCCGCTGGAAGCCCGCCGCCAGCAGCAGCTCCTCCACCGAGCCCACGCGCTCCGGCAGTTGCTCCACCCCCAGGTGGGCATGCAACCGACCATCCAGCTCGCTCAGGTGGCCCCGGCGCGAGAGCATGGCCAGTCCGGGTGCCTCCCAGCTCGCCCCCAGTCCTCGCAGACCCTCGTCCCTCACGCCTGCTGTCTCCTCGTCCATGGGTTAGGAGAACGGTGGGGAGGCGCTGTCGATTTTGCAACGAGCCTGCCGCGCTGCCCCACGAGCTGGTTGATTTCTTCCGCACATCTGCCCTCCCTTGGGTGAAAATGGGGGTGCGCAACCCCAGGAGAAAGATCTGTCTTCATCCAATTTCAAGGATTCGGGTTCACACGTGGTGCTGGTGGTCGATGACGACCCCGACATCCTCGAGGCCCTCTCCGAGATTCTCGAGGCCGAGGGCTTCGAGATCCGACGCGCACGCAACGGGAAGGAGGCGTTGGATCGCCTCGAGCCGGATCCCCCCAGCTCATCCTGTTGGATCTGATGATGCCGGTGATGGACGGCTGGGAGTTCGCCCAGCGGATGCGGCAGCGGCCCTCGGTGGCGGGCATCCCGCTCATCGTGCTGAGCGCGGACCGCAACGTGGGCAGCAAGGCCACGGACATCGGCGCGGTGGGGCACCTGGCCAAGCCCTTCGAGCTGAACGATCTGCTGGACATGGTCCGGCGCGCGTTGAGCCAGGGGGCGGCCACTACCGGGCGGTGATGCTTCCGCGCGCTTGACCTGCCCAGCCCTCGTCACTACGGTCCCATCCGACTGTTGATTCACCAGTCAATCCATCAAACGGAGAGTGCCATGGCGAATTCCCAGGAGATCCTCGAGAAGGACATCCCGGCGACGCTGCAGCAGAAGCCGGAGCTGGCCAAGGACATCAACTCGGTCATCCACTTCAACATCACCGGCGACAACGGCGGCACCTGGACGCTGGACTGCACCAAGACGGAGAACTGGGTCTCCAAGGGCGCCGAGGGCACCCCGAAGATGACCATCACCGTCAGCGACGACAGACTTCGTGAAGATCCGCGCCAAGCAGCTCAACGCGCAGATGGCCGCCATGCAGGGCAAGCTGAAGTTCAAGCCGATGGACATGGGCCTCGCCATGAAGCTGGCGAAGCTGCTGGGCTAGACTCACCGGAGACGCGCCCTCGGGCGCGTGCTCCTCGGGCGGCGCGTGCTCCTCTCCGGGGCCGCGCCGCTTCTTTTACCTCCCCCCTGAGACTCCCCCCCTCCGCCATGAACACGCTCCCCCTCTCCGGACTGAAGGTCCTGGATTTGTCGCGCCTGCTGCCAGGCCCCTACGCCACGCTGGTGCTCGCCGATCTCGGTGCCACGGTGGACAAGCTCGAGGACCCCCACGGCGGCGACTACATCCGCCAGATGCCGCCGATTCGCGACGACGAGAGCGCGCTCTACTACGGGCTCAACCGCAACAAGCGCTCGCTGGTGTTGGACCTCAAGTCCCCCGAGGGACGCGAGGCCCTCAAGCGGCTGGCGCGCGGCTACGACGTGCTGGTGGAGAGCTTCCGCCCCGGCGTCATGGACAAGCTGGGCGTGGGCTGGTCCGTGCTGCACGAGCAGAACCCGCGGCTCATCTACTGCGCCATCTCCGGCTACGGGCAGACGGGGCCGGACCGCCTCAAGGCCGGGCACGACCTCAACTACGCGGCGCGCGCGGGCGTGCTGGCCTACGGGGGCGAGGCGGGCGGCGCCCCGGCCTTCCCGGGCGTGCAGCTCGGGGACATCGGCGGCGGCAGCCTCTTCGCGCTGGTGGGCATCCTCGCGGCGCTCCACGAGCGCGAGCGCACCGGGCAGGGCCGCTTCGTGGACGTGTCCATGACGGACGGCGCCATGGCCTTCCTCCACATGCACCTGGCGGCGCGGCTGGTGATGGGCGAGCAGGGCCCGCCGCTGCGGCGCGGCCGCGAGGCGCTCAACGGTGGCTACGCCTGCTACGGCCTGTACCGCACCCAGGACGACCGCTACCTGTCGGTGGGCGCGCTGGAGCCCAAGTTCCTCGCCGGTGTGTGCGAGGTGCTGGGACGGCCAGACCTGCTCGCGGACGCGTACGACCTGGGCGAGGCCGGCGCGCGGGTGAAGGCGGAGTTCGCTCGCCTCTTCGCCGAGCACCCGCTGGCGCATTGGAAGGAGCGCTTCGCGGGGAAGGACCTGTGCGTGGAGCCGGTGCTCGAAGGTGACGAGGTATTGGAGGATCCACAACTCCGCGCGCGCGGCCTCTTCGTGGAGTCGGAAGACACCCAACGTGGGCGAAAGGTGACCCACCTGCTCACGCCCCTGCGTCTGGGTGAAACGCCTTTGCGTCCGCCGCCCTCGCTTGGACAGCACAATCACAAAATTCTCGCCGAGGCAGGCTTTAGCCCGGAAGAAATTGAAAAACTAGTTAACTGAGTGTTGCCAGGAATTGGCTGGGAGTGTGGGCGGGATGTCCGGGTGCGTCAGTATTCCCGGATCTCCCGTAAAGGATGGGGGTCTGTCTTTACCCGCTACCCAGGAATACAGAGACATGCGATTTTGAAGCGGGCCAATTCCGGACGGTGCATGTCTCTGTCCGTGAGTGTTCGGCCGCAAGGTGGGGGGATGAGCATCCGTGAGAGGAATCAACGCACCGCGCGTGTGAATCCAGTGAAACCCGTGAGGGTCGTAATTCATTGACAGTTGGGCTGGTTGACACTCGCCAAGTGCGCAGTGGACCTTTGACGGACACAGGAAGGCATCACCATGACGGAAAGCGAGATCCAGCCGGGGCTCGGTTCCCGCTCCGCGGACAAGGCGGAGCAGGAGCTGGTGGGGGAGAGCCGGGCGGGGCAGGGAGGTCGGGAGTCGGAGCCCATCGCGGTGGTGGGGCTGGCGTGTCGCTTCCCAGGGGCACCTGATGCCGAGGCGTTCTGGAAGCTGCTGTGCGAGCGGAAGGATCTGCTGCGCGAGGTGCCCGCGGATCGCTGGGACATGAGCGCCTGGTACGACGCGGATCCCCAGGCGCCGGGGAAGATGAGCGTCCGGCACGGGTACTTCCTGGATGGGGTGAGCGGGTTCGATCCGCTCTTCTTCGGCATCTCGCCGCGCGAGGCGGCGGAGATGGATCCGCAGCAGCGGCTGATGCTGGAGGTGTGCTGGGAGGCGCTGGATGACGCGGGCGTGTCGGCGGCGAGCTTGAAGGGCTCGCGCACGGGCGTGTTCATGGGCACCATCTGGCACGAGTACGCGGACCGGCACCTGAGCGAGCACGCGGCGGTGACGCTGCACAGCGCGACGGGCCAGTCGCTCAACATCGTGGCCAACCGGCTCTCGTACGTGCTGGGGCTGCGCGGCCCCAGCCTCACGGTGGACACGGCGTGCTCCTCGTCGCTGGTGGCGGTGCACCTGGCCTGCCAGAGCCTGCGCAGCGGCGAGGCCGCGCATGGCGCTGGTGGGTGGCGTCAACCTGATATTCTCGCCCGAGTCGGGGGTGCTGCTGTCCAAGTTCGGCGGGCTGTCGCCGGACGGCCGGAGCAAGGCGTTCGCCGCGAGCGCGGACGGGTTCGGCCGGGGCGAGGGCGCGGGCCTGGTGGTGCTCCAGCCGCTATCGGCCGCGCTCGCGTCGGGCGCGCACATCTACTGCATCATCCGCGGCAGCGCGGTGAACAACAACGGCACGGGCAACGGGCTCACCGCCCCGAGCGTGCCCGGACAGGCGGCGCTGCTGCGCGAGGCGTACTCGCGCGCCGGTGTGCCCCCGAGCCGCGTCCACTACGTGGAGACGCACGGCACGGGCACGGCGCTGGGAGACCCCACCGAGGCGAGTGCCCTGGGCGCCGCGCTCGGCGAGGGCCGGTCCATCGATCGGCCGCTGATGATCGGCTCGCTGAAGGCCAACATCGGGCACCTGGAGGGCGCGGCGGGGATCGCCGGGCTCATCAAGGTGGCGCTGTCGCTGTCGCGCCGGCTGGTGCCGCCGCACCTGATGCATGGGGAGGTGAGCCCGCGCATCCCCTTCGGCGAGCTGCGGCTGAGCCTGCCGCAGAAGCTGACGCCGTGGCCCAGCGAGGACGAGCCGGCGACGGCGGGCGTGAGCGCGTTCGGCTGGGGCGGCACCAACGCCCACGTGGTGTTGGAGGAGTCGCCGGTGGGACGGGATGAGCTGCTGCCCCTGGCGGCGGCCACCGAGGAGGAGTTGCTGGCCCAGGCGGCGAAGGCGGAGGCGCTGGTGCTGCACGAGGAGGACCCGGTGTGCGTGCGCGACCTGTGCCGCACCTGGGCCCCGCACGTGGGGAAGGGGCGTCACCGCGCGGCCCTCACGTTCCGCACTCGCGCGGAGCTGGCCGCGCAGCTCAAGGCCCTGAGGCAGGGCCGGCGCCGTCCGGGCCTCTTCACGGGGGACACCCGCGAGCCGCCGCGCCTGGCCTTCATCTGCGCCCCCCAGGGCTCGGAGTGGCCGGCCATGGGGCGGGAGCTGCTGGCGACGGAGCCGGTGTTCCGCGCCCGCCTGGAGGCGCTGGACACCACCTTCATGCCGCTGGCCGGCTGGTCGCTGGTGGAGGCGCTGCGGGAGCCGCACGCCAAGGCGCTGTCGGACGAGGACGCCGCCGAGCCGCTGACGCTCGCGGTGCAGGTGGGGCTGGCGGCCCTGTGGCGCTCCTGGGGCGTGGAGCCCGAGGTGGTGGTGGGCCACGGTGTGGGCGAGGTGGCCGCCGCGTGCATCGCCGGCGGGCTGGAGGCCTCGGACGCGGTGTGGATGGTGTATCGCGCGAGCCGCCTGCGGCAGTGGGAGTCCCTGCGCGACGAGCTGGAGGCGGCTCAGGACAGGCTGCGGGCGCGGGGCCAGGCCGGGCGCTGGATGTCCACCGTGGCGCGCGAGCTGGGGCCGGATGGCCGCACGGGTGACGCGCGCTGCCGCACCCTGCGCCAGCCGGTGCGCTTCGCGCAGGCCGTGGAGCGGCTGGTGGCCGAGGGCTTCGACGCCTTCGTGGAGCTCAGCCCGCACCCGGTGCTGTGCCGCCCGGTGGAGCAGTTGCTGCGCAAGGCCGGGAAGACGGGCGTGGTGGTGGGCTCGCTGCGTCGGGACGAGGCCCGCGCCGCCCTGCTGGAGGCGCTGGGCTCGCTGCACGCCCGGGGCACTCCGGTGCGCTGGGAGGCGCTGCCGCCGCCCGAGGTGCCCGTGGCCGAGGTGCCCTCCGCGGAGCGGCGGGACGAGGCCCCCGGACGCACGGAGCTGCTGCCCCTGTCCGCGCAGACGCCCGAGGCGCTCGTGGACGCCGCGCGCCAGCTCATCTCTCGCCTGGAGGAGCGCCCGCTGTCGCTGCACGATGTCAGCTACTCGGCCTCCGTCCATCGCAGCCACCTCAACCACCGCATGGCGCTGCTGGCCCGCACCACCGCCGAGGCCCGGGATGGTCTCTCGGCCTTCATCCGCGGCGAGATGCGCCCGGGGCTCTCCGTCACCCGCCATGCGGATGGCCGGCACCAGCCCGTGGTGTTCGTCTTCCCGGGCCAGGGCTCGCAGTGGCTCGGCATGGGGCGGCGGCTGATGGCCGAGGAGCCCGTGTTCCGCATGGCGCTCGAGCAGTGTGACGCCGCGCTGCGCCGCTTCGTGGACTGGTCGCTCATCGAGCTCCTGTCCTCGGACGACGCGGGGTGGATGGAGCGCATCGACCAGGTGCAGCCCGCGCTCTTCTCCCTGCAGGTGTCGCTGGCGCGGCTGTGGCGCGCCTGGGGCGTGGTGCCCGACGTGGTGGTGGGCCACAGCATGGGCGAGGTGGCGGCGGCGCACGTGGCCGGGGCGCTCGACCTCGTGGACGCGGCCCGCATCATCTGCCGCCGCAGCCTGCTGCTGCGCCGGGTGAGCGGCCAGGGCGGCATGGCCATGGTGGAGCTGACGCTGGAGGAGGCGCGCGTCGCCATCCGCGGCCTGGAGGAGTTCCTCTCCGTGGCCGCCAGCAACAGCCCCCGTTCCACCGTGCTCTCCGGCGAGCCGACCGCGCTCGCCCAGGTGCTGGAGAAGCTGGAGGCGCGCCACGTCTTCTGCCGCCGGGTGAAGGTGGACGTGGCCTCGCACAGCCCGCAGATGGAGCCGCTGCGCGAGGACCTGCTCCAGGCGCTGGAGGGACTGGCGCCCCGGCGGGGCGAGGTGCCGCTGTACTCGACGGTGACGGGCGAGGTGACGGACGGCGCGGACCTGGAGCCGGCCTACTGGGTGCGCAACCTGCGCGAGCCCGTGCTGCTGGCGCCGGTGGTGGAGCGGCTGGCCACCAACGGGCACTCGCTCTTCGTGGAGGTGAGCCCGCACCCGGTGCTGCTGCCCTCCATCGAGCAGACGATCGCCCACCTGCGCATGGAGGGCACGGTGCTGCCGTCCCTGCGGCGCGAGCAGCCCGAGCGCGAGGTGATGCTGGAGACGCTCGGCGGCCTCTACGCGACGGGACGCGAGGTGGAGTGGAAGGCGCTGCATGTGAGCGGTGGCCGGCTGGTGCGGCTGCCCGACTACCCCTGGCAGCGCCAGCACTGCTGGTTCCAGCCGGGAGCGACGGGCCCCGCCCCGGTGGTGGCCCAGACGAAGGGCCGTGGCCAGTCGGTGCTCGGCCCCGTGCGTCGCTCCTCGCTGCGGCCCGGAGCCTTCCTCTGGGACGTGGAGGTGGGCGCGGAGAACCTGCCCTGGTTGTCGGACCACCGGGTGCAGGGCACCATTCTCCTGCCCACCACGGCGTACCTGGACTGGGTGATGACGGCCGTGCAGTCGGCGCTCGGCCCCGGGCCGTGGGTGCTCGAGGACCTGCGCATCGACGAGGCCCTGGCGCTGCTGGGCAATGGCACGCGCCTGGCCGAGCTGCTCCTGGACACGGGCTCCACGGGCGGTGGCTCCTTCAAGGTGTCCAGCTTCATCCCCACGCCGGGCGGCAGCGGGGCGGAGGTGTGGACGGTCCACGCGAACGGGCGCGTGCGTTCCTCGGAGACCCCCGGGCGCGGCTCGCTGCCCCTCTTCTCCCTGGAGGACGTCCAGCGGCGCGCCACGGACCTGCGCCTCGGAGAAGTGCACTACCACGACATGGAGCAGCGCGGGCTCCAGTACGGGCCCACCTTCCGAGGTCTGCAGGAGGTGTGGCGCCTGGACGGTGAGGCCGTGGGCCGCATCGCCGCGCCCGAGTCGCTCGAGTCGGCGGGTGGCTTCCACCCCGCGCTGCTCGACGCGGCGCTGCAGGTGCTGCTGGAGGCGGCGCCCGCGGGAGACACCACCTACGTCCCCACCCGCCTGCGCCGCTTCGAGGTGTTGCGCCGGGGCACGCTGCAGTGGGCGTACGCGCGAGTGGCGCCGCGGGAGCCCTGGAACAAGAGCTCCATGCTCGAGGGGGACGTCGTCCTGCTCGACGGGCAGGGCCAGGTCCTCGCGGAGGTGGAGGGATTGGTGCTGTCGGCGCTGCCGGCACGCTATGGCCGCGCACGCGCGGAGCAGGATCGCTCGCTCTTCGAGCTGGCCTGGCGCCGGGTGGGACTGCCCGCGGTGTTCGAGCCGGGCACGTCCAGCGCGCCATGGCTCGTCCTCATGGACGAGTCGGGCGTGGGCCGCGCGCTCGTGGAGATGCTGGAGTCGTGGGGCGGCACCTGCGTCCGGGTGGAGGCGGGAGCGGGCCTGCGCAAGCTCGGGCCCCGGCACTACGCCGTGGCCCCCGGCTCACGCGAGGACCTGCGCTCGGTGCTCCAGGCGTGCTTCCCGGAGGGCGGCTCCTGCACGGGCGTCGCGTACCTGTGGGGCCTGGACCTGCCGGCCTCGGACATCCCGGGGGACCGCGCCCTCGACGAGGCGGTGCGCTCCTGCGGCGGCGCGCTGCGCGTGGTGCAGGAGGTGCTGCGGCTCGGGTGGAGGGATCCGCCGCGACTGTGGATGGTGACGCGGGGCGCCTGGCCGGTGATGGGCTCTCCCGTGACGGGGCCGCTCCAGGGGGCGCTCTGGGGACTCGGCCGAGCGGTGGGCCACGAGCACCCGGAGCTGCATGCCACGTGCGTGGACCTCGATCCCTTGTCGCCGCTGGTGGACGTGGAGGCGCTGGGCCGCGAGCTGGCCGCTCGGGCGGATGACGAGCAGGTCGCCCTGCGCGGAGGGGCCCGCTACGCGGCGCGGCTCGTCCGGCGCTCGGGCGCGAAGGAGCTGTTGATGGAGCCGCTGCTGCCCGCGGCGGGACGGCCCTTCCAGGTGGAGACGCCTCCGCCGGGCTCCTTCGGCGGCGTGGTGGTGCGCATGGCCGAGCGGCGCAAGCCCGGCCCGGGTGAGGTGGAGATCGCCATCGAGGCCTCGTCCCTCAACTTCATCGACGTGATGAAGACCATGGGCCTGTCGCCCGGGATGCCGCTGGGGACGCTGCCGCTCGGGCTCGACTGCGCGGGCCGCGTGGTGGCCGTGGGGCAGGGGGTGATGGACCTCGCCGTGGGAGACGAGGTGCTGGCCTTCACGCCGGCGGCCATGGCCTCCCACGTCGTCACGGATGCCCGCTTCGCCGTGCGCCGGCCCCCGGGCATGAGCGCGGCGGAGGGCGCCTCCATCCCCAGCGTCTTCATGACGGCCTGGTACGCGCTGCAACACCTGGCGCGGCTGCAGAAGGGAGAGCGCATCCTCATCCACTCGGCCGCGGGAGGGCTCGGGCTCGCGGCGGTGCAGCTCGCCCAGTCCGTGGGGGCGGAGGTGTTCGCCACCGCGGGTACGCCGGAGAAGCGGGAGCTGCTGCGCTCGCTGGGCATCAAGCACGTGATGGACTCGCGCACGCTCGCCTTCGCGGACGAGGTGATGCGAGCCACCGGCGGCGAGGGCGTGGACGTGGTGCTCAACTCGCTCTCCGGTGACGCCATCGCGCGGAGCATGGAGGTGCTGGCTCCAGACGGTCGCTTCCTGGAGGTGGGCAAGCGCGACATCTACGACGGCCGCGCGTTGGACCTGTCCCAGTTCCGCCGCCGCCTCATCTACGCGGCCATCGACCTGGTGGGACTGCGGGAGCAGCGGCCGGCGCTGTGCTCGCGGCTGCTGCGCGAGGTGGTGGAGCAGATGGCCTCGGGCGCGCTGCGGCCGGTGCAGCACAAGGCCTTTCCCGTGTCGCGGGCCTCCGACGCCTTCCGCGACATGGCGCAGGGGCAGCACGTGGGCAAGCTGGTGGTCACCATGGAGGATCCGGAGCTGCGCCTCGTGCCGCCGCGGCCGGGCCTGCGGGTGCGCGCGGACGCGGCGTACCTCATCACCGGTGGCCTCGGCGGATTGGGGCTGGCGGCGGCCCGGTGGCTGGTGGGGCATGGTGCGCGCAACCTGATGCTGCTGGGGCGTGGCACCGTGTCCGAGGCCATCCTTCCGGAGCTGGAGGCGCTGCGGGCCGAGGGCGCTCGCGTGGAGGTGGTGAAGGCGGACGTGGCGGATGCGCGGTGCCTGGGCGAGGTGCTGGAGTGGGCACGCGCGGAGCTGCCGCCGCTGCGGGGCGTGCTGCACTGCGCGGGCGTGCTCGACGACGGCATCCTGGAGCAGCAGGAGCCGGCGCGGTTCCGCACGGTCATGGCGCCGAAGATTCAAGGCGCCTGGAACCTGCACCTGCTCACCCGGGACGAGCCGATGGACTTCTTCATCCTCTACTCGTCCATGGCCTCGCTGCTGGGGCTGCCGGGCCAGGGCAACTACGCGGCGGCGAACGCGGCCATGGATGCCCTGGCGCACTACCGGCGGCAGCAGGGGCTGCCGGCGCTGAGCGTGAACTGGGGGCCCTTCGCCGAGGTGGGCCTTGCCGCGGCCCACTCCAACCGGGGCGAGCGACTGGCGTACCAGGGCATGGCGAGCTTCACCACGAGCCAGGGCCACGCGCTGCTCGAGCGCCTGTTGGAGGAGGGCGCCGTGCAGGTGGCCGCGGTGTCGCTCGACGTGCGCCAGTGGCTGGAGTTCTTCCCGAGCGCGGCCTCGCTGCGCGTTTGGGAGGAGCTGGCCTCGGAGCGCTACGGCGAGGGCCCCCGCTCCCGGTCCGAGTTCCTGTCCGGGCTGCGGCGGGCCGCTCCGGGCGAGCGGCTGGGCCTGCTGGAGGGCTACCTCCGGGAGCGGCTCGCCCAGGTGCTGCGGATTGATCCGTCGCGCGTGGGGCGGCACGAGCCGTTCCGTGGCCTGGGGCTCGACTCGCTGATGAGCCTGGAGCTGCGCAATCGCATCGAGGCCGCCCTGGAGCTGAAGCTGTCGGTGACGCTGTTGTGGGCGCACTCCACCCTGACGGCACTGGCGGCGTACCTGCTGGAGCAGCTCGGGCTCGCGCCCAAGCACGGGGAGCCCCCGGCGGAGCCGTCGAACGCGACGGCTCGGCCCAACTCGAAGGAGATCGAAGCGGCTCAGCTCGCCGAGCTCTCCGAGGGGAAGTTGCTCGAGATGGTGGATGACGCGCTGGCGGCCTGGGAGGACGGGAAGTGACCGAGGACGTGAAGGACGAGCTCAAGCAGCGTCTGGCTCGCGCGGTCATGGCGATGCAGAAGATGCAGGCCCGCATCGACTCGCTCGAGCGGGCCCGCACCGAGCCCATCGCCATCATCGGCATGGGCTGCCGCTTCCCGGGCGGCGCGGACACGCCGGAGGCGTACTGGGAGCTGCTGTCGACAGGGCGGGATGCCGTCCGCCGGGAGCCGTCCTCGCGCCGCATCGGTCCGGACACGGGCGCGCCCCGTTGGGCCGGCTACCTGGAGGACGTGAGCGGCTTCGACGCGGAGTTCTTCGGCATCTCGCCGCGCGAGGCCGCCAGCATGGACCCCCACCAGCGCCTGCTGCTGGAGGTGGCCTGGGAGGCGCTGGAGCACGCGGGGCAGGATCCGGAGCGGCTCGTGAACACGCCCACGGGCGTCTTCGTGGGCATCACCGGTGACGACTACTGGCGGCTGCTGCCCACCGAGCCGGAGCGCATCGATCCCTACTTCGCCACCGGCAATGGTCACTGCTTTCCTCCAGGGCGGGTCTCGTACGCGCTCGGGTTGCAGGGGCCGAGCCTCGCGGTGGACACGGCGTGCTCGTCCTCGCTGGTGGCGCTGCACCTGGCCGCCCAGAGCCTGCGCATCGGCGAGTGCAATGTGGCGCTCGCCGGCGGCGTGAACCTCGTGTTGGACCCCTTCGTCACGGAGACGCTGGTGCGCATGCAGGCGCTCTCCCCGAATGGCCGGTGTAGCGCCTTCGATGCGCGGGCCAACGGCTTCGTGCGGGGCGAGGGCTGCGGTCTCGTCGTGCTCAAGCGGCTGTCGGACGCGCTGGCGCAGGGGGACACCATCCTCGCGGTCGTTCGCGGCTCGGCCATCAACCAGGACGGCCGGTCGCAGGGACTCACCGCGCCCAACATGCTCGCTCAGCAATCCCTGCTGCGGAAGGCGCTGGCGAACGCGGAGGTGGAGCCCTCCGCCATCGGCTACGTGGAGGCGCACGGCACCGGCACCCCGCTGGGCGACCCGATCGAGGTCGAGGCGCTGGTCGACGTGCTGGGCAGGCCAAGGTCGGACGGCTCGCGGTGCGCGCTCGGGTCGGTGAAGACGAACCTGGGCCACCTGGAGGCGGCGGCGGGCATCGCCGGTCTCATGAAGACGGTGCTGGCGCTCCAGCACGAGGCCATCCCCAAGCACCTGAACTTCAGCCGGCTCAACCCTCGAATCCGGCTGGAGGGCACCCCGTTCTTCGTGCCCACCGAGCTCCAGCCGTGGAAGCGCTCGGCGGCGCCCCGGCTGGCGGGCGTGAGCGCGTTCGGCATGAGCGGCACGAACGCGCACATCATCCTGGAGGAGGCGCCCGCGCCGGCCGCGTCCGCGAAGGTGCCCGCCCCACGTCCCGCGCACCTGCTGACGCTCTCGGCCCGAGGCGAGGAGGCGCTGGTGGCCATGGCGCGCCGCCACGGCGAGTACCTCACCGCCCACCCGGAACTGGACGCGGCGGACGTGTGCTTCACCTCCAACGTCATCCGCACGCGCATGCCGTACCGGCTGGCCGTGGCGGGAGGCTCGACGCAGGCGCTGGCCGCGGGCCTGTCGGCGTTCGCCTCGGGGGCGAAGCCGGAGCAGGTGGCCCACGACAAAGCGGGACACACCCCGCCGAAGGTGGCCTTCCTCTTCACCGGCCAGGGCGCGCAGTTCGCAGGCATGGGCCGGCGGCTCTATGAGACGTCCGACGTCTTCCGGGATGCGATCCATCGCTGTGCCGCGCGGCTGAAGTCGCGGATGGACCTGCTGGCGGTGCTGTATCCGAAGGACGGGACGCCCTCGCCCATCGACCAGACGGCGTACAGCCAGCCGGCGTTGTTCGCCCTGGAGTACGCGCTGACCGAGCTGTGGCGCTCATGGGGCGTGGTGCCGGACGCGGTGATGGGCCACAGCGTGGGCGAGTTCGCCGCCGCGTGCGTAGCAGGCATCCTCTCGATGGAGGACGCGCTGGACCTCATCGCCGAGCGCGGGCGGCTCATGCAGGCGCTGCCCTCGGGTGGCGTCATGGCCATGGTGTTCGCCACCGAGGCGCAGGTGGCGCCGCTGCTCGCGCCGATACAGCGACCGGGTGTCCATCGCCGCGTACAACGCGCCGGGACAGCTCACCATCTCCGGCGCGGCCGAGGCCGTGGAGCACATCTCCTCGGCGCTGGATGTGCAGGGCATCGCCGTGCGGAAGCTCAACGTCTCGCACGCGTTCCACTCGCCGCTGCTGGAGCCGATGCTCGGCGCGCTGGAGGCGAAGGCCACGGGGATGGCTCGGTCGCCCGGGAAGGTGCCGCTCGTCTCCAACGTGACCGGCCGGGTGGTGGGACCGGACGAGCTGGGCGCGTCGGGCTACTGGCGCCGCCACGCGCGCGAGGCCGTGCGCTTCCAGGCGGGCATGGAGTCCCTGCGGGGGTTGGGCATCGACACCTTCATCGAGGTGGGCCCGCACACCACGCTGCTGGGGATCGGCAAGACGTGCCTGGGGGAGGGGCTGGAGTGGCTCCCCTCGCTGCGCAAGGGCAAGGACGATCAGGAGCAGATGCTGAGCGTCCTGGGTCGCCTCTACGTGCGAGGCCACGTACTGGACTGGAGCAAGGTGGACCCCGAGCCGGCGCGCCGCAAGGTGGTGCTGCCGCGCTACCCCTGGCAGCGCCAGCGTCACTGGGCCCTCACGGCGGACGCGTCCGTCAGGAGGACCCCGCAGCAGGCGCTGGGGGCACCCTCCACCGAGGGGGCTCGGGGCGCGAAGGGCGAGCTGTACGGGCTGGAGTGGGTGCCCGCGGCGCGCACGACGTCCGCCACCGGGCCGGCCAGCGGGACGTGGCTGCTGCTGTGCGATCGCGGCGGAGTGGGCGAGCAATTGGCCGCGCTCATCGAGGCGCAGGGCCTGGCGTGCGTGAAGGTGTACGCGGGGACCGCGCCCCGGCCGGAGGCCCTCGCGGTATCCCCGGGGGATGTCGCGGCCCTCGAGCAACTCTGGCGCGAGCGCTTCACCGCGGGCACGCCCTGCGCGGGTGTGGTGAACCTGTGGGGCCTGGACGTGAGCGGCGTGGAAGGTTCGGGCATCCATGACGCCTGCCTGGGCGTATCCACCGCGCTGCGCGCCCTGGACTCCGCGCTGGAGCCGGGCGGGCGGCTGTGGATCGTCACCCGGGAGGCGCAGGCCGCGGGCGCGGTGAAGGTGGAGCCCGCGCAGGCGCCGCTGTGGGGCCTCGGGCGGGTGGTGGCACTGGAGGAGCCGGGCCGGTGGGGCGGGTTGATCGACCTGGGCTCCGAGGATGGAGCGGAGTCCCTCTGGGAGGAGTTGCGCGCGACCGGAGGTGAGGACCAGGTGGCCCTGCGAGGGGGCCAGCGGTACGTGGCGCGTCTGGTGGAGCGGGAGGCCCCGGAGGCCGGACCCGTGCCGGTGAAGGCGGAGGCCACGTACCTCGTCACCGGAGGCCAGGGCGAGCTGGGGCTCCAGGTGGCGCGCTGGCTGGTGCGTCGAGGGGCCCGGCACCTCGTGCTGACCGCGCGCAGGGCCTTCCCGGAGCGGGAGCAGTGGGAGGCACTGGAGGCGAAGGGCGGCGAGCTGGCCGAGCGCATCTCCGTGGTGCGCGAGCTGGAGGCCGAGGGGGCCACGGTGCTGCTGGCGCGGGCGGATGTGTCCCAGCGCGACGCGATGGCGGCGTTGCTCGACCGGATGCGGGCCTCGATGCCACCGCTGCACGGCATCATCCACGCGGCGGCGGTGCCCTCGCACGCGCGGGTGAGGGATCTGGACGTGGAGACGCTCGGCGCGATGCTGGCGCCGAAGGTGGACGGCGCCTGGAACCTCCACGAGCTGACGCGGGCGGACCCGCTCGACTTCTTCGTCCTCTTCTCGTCCATCTCGGCGGTGTGGGGCTCGGCGGGGGTGGGGCACTACGCGGCGGCCAATGCCTTCCTGGATGCGCTCGCGGCGCACCGGCGGGCCCAGGGGCTGGTGGCGACGAGCATCAACTGGGGCCCGTGGATGGGCCGGGGCGTGGCCACTCCCGAGGAGCAGCTCTGGCTGGAGAGCGTGGGCGTGGATGCGCTCGACCGCGAGGCCGCGCTGGGCTGGCTGGAGCGTCTGCTGGGCTCGCGCGAGCCGCAGCCCGTGGTGGCCAGCGTTCGGTGGGAGCGCTTCCAGCCCATCTTCGAGACGCGGGGCCAGCGGCCCCTCCTGGAGCGACTGCATACCGAGAAGGCCTCGAAGCCTCGGGAGACGTCCGCGAAGCAGAGCCTCCCGGCACCGTGGCGCGAGGCGGCGACGCCCTCGGCCCGGCGCGAGGCCCTGCGAGCCTTCGTGCAGGAGACGGTGTCGCGGACCCTGGGCCTGGAGCCCGGCCGCACGCTGGAGCCCGAGCGCGGCTTCACCGAGCTGGGGATGGACTCCATCATGGCGGTGGAGCTGAAGGGGCGGCTGCAGGATGCGCTGGGCGTGACGTTGCCGGCGACCCTGGCGTTCAACTTCCCGAACGTGCGGGCACTCACGGAGCACATCTCCTCGCTGGTCGAGGTGGACGCATCGAGCACCGCCGCGCCCGCGGCCCGGAGCGAGGCCCGGTCGGACGAGCCCATCGCCATCGTGGGCATGGCCTGCCGGCTGCCCGGTGGAGCGGACACCCCGGAGGCGTACTGGAAGCTCCTGCGCGAGGGCACGGACGCCATCTCGAAGATTCCCTCGGAGCGCTGGGACGTGGACGCCTGGTACGACGCGGACCCCGAGGTACCGGGGAAGATGTACGTCCGCGCCGGCGGCTTCATGAAGGACGTGGACCGGTTCGAGCCGCAGTTCTTCGGCATCTCGCCGCGCGAAGCGGAGAGCATGGATCCGCAGCAGCGGCTGGTGCTGGAGGTGGCCTGGGAGGCCCTGGAGCGAGCGGGACAGAATCCGTCCGAGCTGCGAAACACGCGGACGGGTGTCTTCGTGGGCGTCACCACGTCCGACTACGGGCGGGTCATCCTCCAGGGGAACCCGGAGGACATCGACGCGTGGTTCGCCTCGGGGACGTCGCTGAACGTGGTGGCCGGGCGCCTGTCGTACACGCTCGGACTGCAGGGCCCGAGCATGGCGGTGGACACGGCGTGCTCGTCCTCGCTGGTGGCGCTGCACCTGGCCGCCCAGAGCCTGCGCGCGGGTGAGTCCACGATGGCGCTGGCGGCGGGAGTGAACCTCATCCTGTCGCCCGAGCCGACGGTGGCGGGGTGCAGGGCGCGGATGCTCGCGCCGGACGGGCGGTGCAAGACGTTCGACGCGTCCGCCAATGGCTTCGCGCGGGCCGAGGGCTGCGGCGTGCTGGTGCTCAAGCGGCTGTCGGAGGCCCAGGCGCAGGGGGACACCATCCTCGCGGTCATTCGCGGCACGGCGGTGAACCAGGACGGGCCGAGCAGCGGGCTGACGGTGCCGAACGGACTGGCGCAGCAGGCGGTCATCCGGCAGGCGCTGCGGGGCGCGGGAGTGGCGCCGGCCGAGGTGAGCTACCTGGAGGCGCACGGCACGGGGACGGCGCTGGGAGACCCGATCGAGGCGGAGGCGATGTGGTCGGTGCTGAAGGAGGGGAGGCAGGACGGGGAGTCGCTGTGGATGGGCTCGGTGAAGACGAACCTCGGGCACCTGGAGTCCGCGGCGGGCGTGGCGGGAGTGATGAAGGTGGTGCTGGCGCTGCAGCACAAGCAGTTGCCGGCGCACCTGCACCTGAAGCAACCCAATCCGCACATCGACTGGAAGGGGATGGGGGTGAAGGTGCCGGTGGAACTGACGCCGTGGGAGCCGACACAGGGTCGACGCCTCGCGGGCGTGAGCTCCTTTGGTTTCAGCGGGACGAACGCACACGTGGTGTTGGAGGAGGCGCCGTCGATGCCCGTGCGGACCCGGGAGGTGGAGAGGCCGGAGCACGTGCTGGTGGTATCGGGGCGCAGCGCGGAGGCCCTGCGAGTGCAGGCGGGCCGTTACGCGCGGGCGCTGGCGGAGGGCGGAGCGGAGGTGGGAGACGTGTGCTTCACGGCGGCGACGGGAAGGGCGCACTTCGAGCACCGACTGGCGGTGGTGGGCGGCAGCGCGCAGCAGGTGCGTGAGAGGCTGGAAGCGGCGGCGAGCGGACGAGAGGTGGAGGGAGTGGTGGCGGGGAGGACGGGGGCCACGGCGCCGAAGGTGGCCTTCGTGTTCGGAGGGGAGGGAGAGAGGTACGCGGGAATGGGGAGGGAGTTGTACGAGACGCAGCCTGCGTTCAGGGAGGCAGTGGAGAGGTGTGCGCAGGGGCTGAAGGGAGTGCTGGAGAAGCCGCTGGAGCAGGTGCTGTACGGGGAGGAGTCAGCGCTGCTGAAGGAGGAGGGATACGGGAAGGCGGCGGTGTTCGCGCTGGAGTGGGCGCAGGCGCGAATGTGGAGGGAGTGGGGAGTGGAGCCGAGGGCGGTGGTGGGGCAGGGAGTAGGGGAGTACGTGGCGGGAGTGGAGGCGGGAGTCTTCAGCCTGGAGGAGGGGCTGAGACTGGCGGTGGGCCAGCCGGGGAAGCAGGGGCCGTACGCGGTGCCGAAGCTGCTGCTGGTGAGCGCGGAGAGTGGGACGGCACCCGGAGCGGAGGCGAGCCAGGAGGAGTACTGGCGCAGGGCGCGAGGGCAGCAGGCGGCGCAGTGGGAAGAGGCGGAGAAGGCGCTGAAGGCCCACGGCGTGGACGTGTGCCTGGAGGTGGGGCCTCGTCAGGTGGGACGGACGGGGTGGTTGGCCACGGCGAGCCGGGACGGAGTGGACTGGGCGCAGGTGGTGAAGACGCTGGGCGGGCTGTACGTGAGGGGTGTGGAGGTGGACTGGGCGGCCTACGACGCGCCGTACGAGCGGCGTCGGGTCCAACTTCCCACCTATCCCTTCCAGCGCCAGCGCTACTGGTGGCGGGGTGCGACGCCTCGCCCGGCGGCACCCCGAGGTGAGACGGGCATCAAGCCGCACCTGGGCCGGCGGTTGCGCTCGCCGGCGCTCGAGGCGCTCGTGTACGAGACGACCTACGGGCCCTCGCGACCGGCGCACCTCAACGATCACCGCCTCTTCGGCACGCTCGTGGCGGCGGGGTCCTCGCACGTGTCACTGGTTCTCTCCGCCGTCGAGGACGCCTACGGTTCACCCGCGTGCACGCTGGAGAACCTGGCCTTCCCCCAGGCGCTGGTGCTCGCGGACAACGAGGAGCGCACGCTGCAGGTCATCATCACCCCGCAGGAGCGAGGCCACTCGTTCGAGGTGAAGTCGCTGGGCGATGCCGACGGCGCGGAGACATGGGTGCTGCACGCGCTCGGCGGTCTGCGCGTGGGGAGGGTGGACGCGCCGAGCTCGCTGCCCTCGCGCGAGGAGCTCCGGGCCCGGTGCCAGACGCGGCGCTCGGGAGACGAGCTCTACCGGCTCATGAACGAGCGGGGCTACACGCTGGGGTCGGGATACCAGTGGATCAGCTCGGTGGCTCGCCAGGGCAACGAGCTCCTCGGGGAGATGCGGCTGCCCGCGCTGCCGGACAGCCTGGAGGACTACCCGCTCTACCCGGGCCTCGTGGACTCGTGCTTCCAGGTGCTCGCGAGCTGGGCCCTGGACCTCGAGGTGCCGGACTCGCTGTTCATCCCGTTCAGCATCTCGCGCTTCACCGTCTACAGGCGGCCGCGAGGAACGGTGTGGTGCCACGCGCGCATCGAGAGGAGCGAGTGGGCCTCGGTGGATGAGCCCATCGGGGGGGATCTGCGGATCCTCGACGAGGAGGGGCTGGTGGCGGAGGTCCTCGGCTTCCGAGGCCGGCTGGCGAGCCGGGAGGCCGTGCGCCTCGTCACGCACGCGAGGCGCGAGGAGGCACGCTACGAGGTCATCTGGCGGCCCGAGCCCACGCCCCGCCCCGCTTCGACACCCCCGGTGGACAAGAGGACCTGGGTGCTGTGCATGGATGCGCGGGGCACGGGTGAGCGGCTCGGGCGCATGCTGGAGGAGCACGGCGCGCCCGTGGTCCGCGTCCGTCCGGGAGCCAGCTTCCGAGCGCTCGGGGCTGGAGCGTTCGAGCTCGATGCGCGGCGCCCGGAGGACTTCACGCGCCTGTGGAGCGAGGCCCTCGGGCCAGGCGGTTGCGCGGGAGTCGTCTACCTGTGGGGCCTGGACCGGCCGTGCGTGGAGGAATCCTCCGCGGACGGGGTGCAGAACGCCGTGCTGGAGACGTGTGGCGGTGCACTGCACCTCGTGAAGGCACTGGCGAGCCAGCGAGGAAGCGTGGCGCCGCTGTGGCTCGTCACCGGTGGCGCGCAGGCGGTGAAGGAGCAACGCCCGACGCTCGCGCTGGCACAGGCGCCGCTGTGGGGGCTCGGCCGGGTGATCGACCAGGAGCACCCCGAGCTGCGCTGCCACCGCGTGGACCTGGACCCCGAGGACCTCGAGGGCAGCATCCCCCTCCTGTACTCCGAGCTGGGCCAGGACGGGAGCACGCCCGAGCGGGAGGTGGCCTTCCGTGGCGGAGTGCGCCTGCACCCGTCGTTGCGGCGGGACACGGGCTCGCGCGGGGCGCCGCCCCTGCGGGCGGATGCCACCTACCTCATCACAGGTGGCCTCGGTGGGCTGGGCCTGGAGGTGGCCCGGTGGATGGTGGAGCAGGGCGCGCGTCACCTGGTGCTGGTGGGGCGTCGTGAGCCATCGGCTGCGGCCTCCGAGCGGGTGCGTGCGCTCGAGCGGGCGGGAGCCCAGGTCACCCTCGCGGCGGTGGACGTCTCGCGCAAGGTGGAGGTCGCGCGGCTGCTCCAGCAGCTCGACGTGGAGGCACCGCCGTTGCGCGGCATCGTCCACGCGGCGGGCGTGCTGGATGACGGAGCGCTCCTCCAGCAGGACCTGGAGCGCTTCGAGCGGGTGATGGCGCCGAAGGTGGCGGGAGCGTGGAACCTGCACCGGCTCACCGAGGGCCGATCGCTGGACTTCTTCGTCCTCTTCTCCTCGGCGTCCGCGACGCTCGGCTCGGCGGGCCAGGGCAACTACGCCGCGGCGAATGCCTTCCTGGACGCGCTCGCGCACGAGCGGCGCGCGCGAGGGCTGGTGGCGCAGTCGCTCGACTGGGGCCCGTGGGCGGACACGGGCATGGTGGGCGCGGCGGGCGGGCCCGTGGCGCGCGCGCTGGAGCGCCGGGGCATCCGGCCGCTTCCGGCCCGGCAGGCGCTCGCGCTGTTCGGCGAGGCGCTCGCGGGAGGCCGGCCGCAGGTGGCGCTTCTGTCCATCCAGTGGCCGGTGTACCTGGAGGGACTGGGGGCTCTGGGTCGCTCGTCCTTCTACGAGGCGCTGGCGCCCACTGGGAAGGCCGAGCCCCGCGCGACGCCGCAGCTCATGCAGCCGCGTTACCCGCTCGCGGAGCGGCTCCAGGCGGCCCTGCCCTCCGAGCGTGCGGCGGTGCTGACCCGGATCCTCCAGGAGGAGGTCGTCCGCATCTTGCGGCTCGACAGCTCCACGGAGGTCGACTGGCGCCAGGGGTTCGCCGAGCTTGGCATGGACTCGCTGATGGCCATCGAGCTGCGCAACGTGCTGCAGAAGGGGCTCGGGAGGAACATCCCCGCGACGGTGGCGCTGGACCACCCCACCATCGACTTCCTGGTGCGCCACCTGCTGGACGAGGTGCTCGAGCCCGAGACCCGGGAAGCGCAGCCAGTCCCCGAGCGCAAGCCCGAGGTCACCCTCAAGCCCGAGACCGCCGCCAGAGCTGGTGACGCCATGGAGAAGGAGCTCGACGCGCTGTCCGACGCCGAGCTGGCGCGCATGGTGGCGGAGGATCTCGCCAAGGATTCGTGAGGTCGGAGATGTCCGAGGAAATCAACTATCGCCAACTGCTGCAGCAGCAGTTGGTGAAGATCCGCAAGCTGGAGGCGCGGGTGGAGCAGGCCGAGGCCGCCCGTCGCGAGCCGATCGCGCTCATCGGGATGGCCTGCCGGCTACCCGGAGGAGTGGAGAGCCCGGAGGCCCTCTGGGACCTGCTGGTGAAGGGAGTGGATGCCACCAGCGAGGTTCCCCCGGAGCGCTGGGACGCGGAGGCCTTCTACGATCCGGATCCCCAGGCGAAGGGGAGGATGCGGACTCGGCGGGGCGGCTTCCTGAAGGACGTGGACCGGTTCGACGCACGGTTCTTCGGCCTCTCGCAGCGCGAGGCGGAGAGCATGGATCCGCAGCAGCGGCTGGTATTGGAGGTGGCCTGGGAGGCCCTGGAGCGGGCCGGACACGCGGTGGAGCGAGGCCGGCGCGAGCGGGTGGGCGTCTTCGTGGGGGCGATGAACAACGATTACGGGCAGCTCGCGCTGGAGGCGGGGGGCCTGGAGGGCATCGACCCGTATTTCATTGGCGCGCGAGCGAACTGCGCCATCTCGGGGCGGCTGTCGTATCTGTTTGGCTTTCAGGGGCCGAGCCTGGTGGTGGACACGGCGTGCTCGTCGTCGCTGGTGGCGCTGCACCTGGCCTGCCAGAGCTTGCGGAACGGCGAGTGCGCGGTGGCGCTGGCGGCGGGGGTGAACCTCATCCTCTCGCCGGAGGTGAGTGTCTATCTTTCCTGCAGCGGGGCGCTCTCGGCGGACGGACGCTGCAAGACCTTCGATGCCTCGGCGGATGGGTTCGGGCGAGCCGAGGGCTGTGGCGTGCTGGTGCTCAAGCGGCTGTCGGAGGCCCAGGCGCAGGGAGACAACATCCTGGCGGTCATTCGAGGCTCGGCGGTGGGGCATGACGGCCCGAGCAGCTCGTTCACGGTGCCGAATGGGGTGGCACAGCAATCCGTCATCCGACAGGCATTGCAGGGCGCGGGAGTGTCACCGGCCGAGGTGAGCTACCTGGAGGCGCACGGCACGGGGACGGCGCTGGGAGACCCCATCGAGGCGGAGGCGATGTGGTCGGTGCTGAAGGAGGGGAGGAAGGGCGGGGAGTCGCTGTGGATGGGCTCGGTGAAGACGAACCTCGGCTACCCGGAGGCGGCCTCGGGCGTGGTGGGAATGATGAAGGTGGTGCTGGCGATGCAGCACAAGCAGTTGCCGGCGCACCTGCATCTGAAGCAACCCAATCCGAACATCGACTGGAAGGGGATGGGGGTGAAGGTGCCGGTGGAACTGACGCCGTGGGAGCCGACGCAGGGCCGGCGCATCGCGGGAGTGACCTCGTACGGGAGGACCGGCACGTTGGCACACGTGGTGTTGGAGGAGGCGCCGTCGATGCCCGTGCGGACGCGGGAGGTGGAGAGGCCGGAGCACGTGCTGGTGGTATCGGGGCGCGGCGCGGAGGCCCTGCGAGTGCAGGCGGGCCGTTACGCGCGGGCGCTGGCGGAGGGCGGAGCGGAGGTGGGAGACGTGTGCTTCACGGCGGCGACGGGAAGGGCGCACTTCGAGCACCGACTGGCGGTGGTGGGCGGCAGCGCGCAGCAGGTGCGAGAGAGGCTGGAAGCGGCGGCGAGCGGACGAGAGGTGGAGGGAGTGGTGGCGGGGAGGACGGGGGCCACGGCGCCGAAGGTGGCCTTCGTATTCGGAGGAGAGGGAGAGCGGTACGCGGGAATGGGGAGGGAGTTGTACGAGACGCAGCCTGCGTTCAGGGAGGCAGTGGAGAGGTGTGCGCAGGGGCTGAAGGGAGTGCTGGAGAAGCGGCTGGAGCAGGTGCTGTACGGGGAGGAGTCAGCGCTGCTGAAGGAGGAGGGATACGGGAAGGCGGCGGTGTTCGCGCTGGAGTGGGCGCAGGCGCGAATGTGGAGGGAGTGGGGAGTGGAGCCGAGGGCGGTGGTGGGGCAGGGAGTAGGGGAGTACGTGGCGGGAGTGGAGGCGGGAGTGTTCAGCCTGGAGGAGGGGCTGAGACTGGCGGTGGGCAAGCCGGGGAAGCAGGGGCCGTACGCGGTGCCGAAGGTGCTGCTGGTGAGCGCGGAGAGTGGGACGGCGCCCGGAGCGGAGGCGAGCCAGGAGGAGTACTGGCGCAGGGCGCGAGGGCAGCAGGCGGCGCAGTGGGAAGAGGCGGAGAAGGTGCTGAAGGCCCACGGCGTGGACGTGTGCCTGGAGCTTCGTGCGGAGTGGCCTCGTATCCTGGAGACGCTGGGCGGGCTGTACGTGAGGGGCGTGGAGGTGAACTGGGCGGCCTACGACGCCCCGTATGCGCGGCGTCGGGTCACCCTGCCCACCTATCCCTTCCAGCGTCAGCGCTACTGGCTCACGCCGGCGCGTGAGAGCCGCCCTGCTGCGCGGTGAGGTTGTGCACCAACTGGCGCACTTCCTGGCCGTTGAAAGGCTTTCGCAGCTCCTTCAGCAACTGGGACTGGCCGAACTCCTTGAGCATCGACTCCCAGGAGTAGTCGGAGTAGGCCGAGCAGAGCACCACCCGCAGCGAGGGAGCCACCTGCCGCAGGCGCCGTAGGGTCTCGGCGCCGTTCCAGCCGGGCGGCATCCGGTAGTCGAGGAAGACCAGGGAGTAGGTCTGGCCCGTCTCCAGGGCCGCCCGGACCTTGGTAAGCCCCTCCTGTCCCTGGAATGCCGAATCCACTTCGAACTCCGGATCGTTGGAGGAATCGCCGCGAGAGGGAGCCGTGCCGAAGAGCGCCTCTTCCAACAGGTCGAGATCGTCCTGACCCTTGCGCTGCTCCGAGCAGAGGATCCGGCGGAAGTCCGTGTGGATGGCCTCGGAATCGTCGATGACGAGGATCCGCCTCTTGTTGTCACAGTTGCTCATTTCGTCTCCTGGGCCGGGTAGAAGGGAATTTCCAGCGTGAAGGTGGCGCCCTTGCCAGGCCCGTCACTGTGGACGGACAGGGAGCCGCCCAACTCCTGGGCGGCGAGGGCGCTGGAGTGCAGGCCGAAGCCGTGCCCATCCTCGCGGGTGGTAAAGCCATATTGGAAGATGCGCGTGAGCATCTCCGGTGCGATGCCCATGCCGTTGTCATGAATGGAGATGCGGACGCGGTCGGTGGGCAGGTGCTCCATCTTCACGTCCAGAATCCGCTCGGCGACCGGCACATCGTCCATGGCGTACTTGGCGTTGCTGACCAGGTTGACCAGAATCATCAGCAGCTTGTTCTTGTCGGTCAGCACCTGGGGGAGGGAGGCCAGGTGGCGTTGAATCTTCACCTGGTGGCGGGTGAGCCCGGCCGAGTTGATGCGCAGGGCGTCCTCCACCAGGTCGGCCAGATTGACCGCTTCGTGGAGTCGGGGAACCTTGGCGTAATTCTGTTGCACCTTGACGATGTCGCCGATGTGCTCGGTGTAGCGGCCCACATCGTCGAGCAGCGAGACGATTTCCTGGCGTTCATCCACCAGGTTCTGTCCGAGCTTGCTGAGGAAGGGCATGAGGTGGCGGCCCCGCTCGTCCTCGGTGATGAAGGTGGAGAGGTCGCTCTGGCGCTCCTGGAGCATGTTGGCGACGCGGCCCACGTGCTCCAGGCGCATGCCGGAGATGCGCTCCTTGGCGACCTGGGCGGAGGTGTAGACGCTGTTGAGCACGTTGCCCACGTTGTGCAGCACGTTGGTGGCGATCTCCGCCATGCCGGCCTGCCGAGCCGTCTTGACGAGCTGCTCATGGACGTCCTTGAGCTCGCGGGTGCGCTCCTCGACGCGCCGCTCCAGTCCGTCATTGGCCTGTCGCAGCTCCTCCTCGCGGTGCTGGACCTTGTCGGCCATGAGCCGGAAGGCCTGGGCGAGCTGCCCCAGCTCGTCCTTGCGTGAGGTGTCGAGCTCGACCTTGAAGTCACTAGAGGCCACCCGGTCGGTGGCTCGGGTCAGGGCGAGAAGCGGACGGGTGATCTGCTCCTGGAGCACCCAGTACATGATGACCAGCTCCAGCAGCAGGGACAGCACACCCAGCAGGAGCACGTAGCGCGCGGCCTGGAAGGCGGGCCGGGATACCTCGCTCTCGGGCAGCACGGTGACGAAGTTCCATCTTGGGCCCTGGAGCCGCACGACGGCGAGGTACTCACCGTACTCCGGCAGCTCCAGCATGCGCTGCTCGGGCGAGCGGTTCTTCAACTGCTCGATGAGGCTTCGCAGGTGGGCCTGCTGCTCCGGGGTGTCGAGTTGCACGGGGGAGACCCCGGGCTGCGCGGCGTTGCTGGTGGCCCCCTTCAGCTTCAGCCAGGGATGGGCGATGAGCTCGCCATTGTCGCGAAGGAGCACGTTGTAGGCGCCGGGCAGGTGGTCGTTGACGGTGCGCGCCATCAATTCCTCGATGGTGACGTCATGGCTGATCGTCGCGACATGGCGACCGTCCAGGTCCAGCGGCGTGGAGATCGTGACCAGCGAGCTCTTGACGAACTCATCCATGTAGATGCCGGACCACGCCGTCTTCCTCTCCGGGTTGTTCTCGGGGAGGCTGATGGGGAAGTACTCCTGGGCGATGAGCGACTCCGTGGGCGCGGAATCCAGGGTCAAGGTGGGGCGCGAGGGCCAGTAGAGGATGAGCGGCCCTTCCGGCAGCGTGATGAAGGTATCGGTGAAGCGGACATGGAAGGCGGGCCCGTACTGGGTGAGGACGTCATACGAGGCCAGGATCCGGCGGCGCATGTCGGTGTCCACCTTCACGCCCCTGGGCACGAAGAGGCCCACCATCCGCGTGCCGTCGAAGCCCTCGCGGTGGCGGCGGATCGTGCCGTCCGGTAGCCGCGCGAACAGCTTGTCGAAGCGGGAGTTGATCTCCTCCTCGGAGAGGGCTCGGATTCTCTCCTCCAGGGCCTCCTTGAGGACGACGTGATTGTCCTCGGCCTGCAGGAAGATGGCTTCTTCTCGCTGGCCGCGCTCAGTGGCGTGCTGCTCCAACCGCGCGAGGGCCTCGGCGTGCAGGGAGTGGTGGATGTGGAAGTAGCTGACGAGGGTGGTCAGCGCGATGACGACTCCAACGCGCGCGCCCATCCTGAGGAGTGTCGAGCGGGCCAGGGGCGCTGTTGGGCTGGAAGAAGGATGCATGGCGACTTGCCGACATGGCTTCGCTGTCCGCGGGCATGCGGGTCTGGCGCCCCCTGCGTAAGCCAGTGCATGTCCCTCGGTCGGTCGACGATGACCCAATTGACATAGAACCCGTCATTGGAATTCCTCATGGGAGCATGCAAGGGATTGCTCGTCACGAGGCCTCCTGGGGAACCTAGCATGGCGAGCCTGCTTGCTCTACTTGCTGGACGGATAGAAGGGAACTTCCAGCGTGAAGGTGGCGCCCTTGCCAGGCCCGTCACTGTGGACGGACAGGGAGCCGCCCAACTCCTGGGCGGCGAGGGCGCTGGAGTGCAGGCCGAAGCCGTGTCCTTCCTCGCGGGTGGTAAAGCCATATTGGAAGATGCGCGTGAGCATCTCCGGTGCGATGCCCATGCCATCGTCATGGATGGAGATGCGGACGCGGTCGGTGGGCAGGTGCTCCATCTTCACGTCCAGAATCCGCTCGGCGACCGGCACATCGTCCATGGCGTACTTGGCGTTGCTGACCAGGTTGACCAGAATCATCAGCAGCTTGTTCTTGTCGGTCAGCACCTGGGGGAGGGAGGCCAGGTGGCGTTGAATCTTCACCTGGTGGCGGGTGAGCCCGGCCGAGTTGATGCGCAGGGCGTCCTCCACCAGGTCGGCCAGATTGACCGCTTCGTGGAGTCGGGGAACCTTGGCGTAATTCTGTTGCACCTTGACGATGTCGCCGATGTGCTCGGTGTAGCGGCCCACGTCATCGAGCAGCGAGACGATTTCCTGGCGTTCATCCACCAGGTTCTGTCCGAGCTTGCTGAGGAAGGGCATGAGGTGGCGGCCCCGCTCGTCCTCGGTGATGAAGGTGGAGAGGTCGCTCTGGCGCTCTTGGAGCATGTTGGCGACGCGGCCCACGTGCTCCAGGCGCATGCCGGAGATGCGCTCCTTGGCGACCTGGGCGGAGGTGTAGACGCTGTTGAGCACGTTGCCCACGTTGTGCAGCACGTTGGTGGCGATCTCCGCCATGCCGGCCTGCCGGGCCGTCTTGACGAGCTGGATATGGACGTCCTTGAGCTCGCGGGTGCGCTCCTCGACGCGCTGCTCCAATCCTTCGTTGGCCTGGCGCAGCTCCTCCTCGCGATGCTGGACCTTGTCGGTCATGAGCTGGAAGGACTGGGCGAGCTGCCCCAGCTCGTCCTTGCGTGAGGTGTCGAGCTCGACCTTGAAGTCTCCAGCGGCCACCCGGTCGGTGGCTCGGGTCAGGGCGAGAAGCGGACGGGTGATCTGCTCCTGGAGCACCCAGTACATGATGACCAGCTCCAGCAGCAGCGAGAGCACGCCGAGCAGCAGGACGTAACGCGCGGCCTGGAAGGCGGGCCGGGATACCTCGCTCTCGGGCAGCACGGTGACGAAGTTCCATCCGGGGCCCTGGAGCTGTGCGACGGCCAGGTGCTCGTCGTGCTCCGCCAGCTCCAGCGCGCGCTGATTGGGCGAGCGGTTCTTCACCCGTTCGAAGATGTTTCGCAGGTGGGCCTGTTGCTCCGGGGTACCGAGCCGCATGGCGCCGTCCGATGGCCCGGAGTCGGCGAGGATGTTGTAGACGCCGGTGGCATCAGTCGTCACCAGCTCGGGATGGGCGATGAGATCGCCGTTGTCGCGGAAGATGATGTTGTAAGCGCCGGGCAGCCGGTTGTTGGCGGTGCGGGCCACCATCTGCTCGAGGAGGACGTCGTGGCTGAGGGTCGCGACATGGCGGCCATCCAGGTCCAGCGGTGTGGAGACCGTGACCAGCGAACTCTGGGCGACCTCATCCACGAAGACCTGGGACCAGTCCGTCTTCCTCTCCGGATTGTTCTCGGGGCGGCTGCTGGGGAAGTACGGCATGGTGATGAGCGACCAGTCGGGCGCGGCGTCCTGCGTATAGGAGGGGCGAGCAGGCCAGTAGAGGATGAGCGGCCCTTCCGGCAGCGTGACGTAGGTGTCCGTGAAGCGCGTATGGAAGGCAGGCCCGTAATGGGAGAGCACGTCATACGAGGCCAGGATCCGGCGGCGCAGGTCCGCGTCCAGGCTCACTCCCCTGGGGACGAAGATGCCCGGCATGCGGGTGCCATCGAAGCTTTCGGGACGGTTGCGCACCGTGCCATCGGGCAGGTGCACGAACAGGCGGTCGAAGCGAGCGTTGACCTCCTCCAGGGTGAGGGCTCGAATCCTCTCCTCCAGGGCCTTCTTGAGGACGGCGTGATTGTCCTCCGCCAGCACGAAGAGGGCCTGCTCGCCATGGCTGCGCTCCGAGACATGATGCTCCAGTTGCGCGAGAGCCTCGATGCGCAGGGTGTGCAGCATGTGGAGATAGCTGATGAGGGTGGTGAGGGCGATGATGACCCCGACACGCGCACCCATCTTGAGGAGCGTCGATCGGGCCAGGGGGGCTCGGGGACTGGAATGAGGTTGCATGTAGACTTGCCGTCCTGGCTTTTCCTGCCATGGACATATCAGCCGGGACAGGTGTGACACGAATCCGGTCACGGGAATTCCTCGTGGGACTATGCGAGGAATTGCCTGCCAGCAAGTCTCCAGCAAACGTTTGTGTGGGGAGGGTCGAGCCTCTACTCGCAGTGGGGGCAGGCTGACCTGTTCAGCTTTTGTCTGGCGCTAATGCAGCCCTGACCGCCGTGCACCCTGCCGGTGGATGTCATGGGCTACCGGACGGGGGAGGCAGGGCCTTCCCGGTCGGAGGAGGGGAGTGCTTCCTGCGAGCACTCCGTCCCCCGCACACCGTTACATCCGGTACGAGAGCTTCAGCCCGCCGATGGCGAGCGCCCGCTCGGCGCCCAGCAGGGGGAGGCTCGCGCCCAGCTCCGCGCCGAAGTGCTCGCCCGCGCGGAACCGCAGCCCGATGGCCGGGGCCACGTAGTCGAGCACGTCCCGGTGCCCGAAGTGGACGTTGGCATCGAGCACGGCGGCGAAGCCGCTGCAGAGGGCGTACTCGGAGCCGACGTTCACCAGGAAGCCGGCGCGCGGCATCGCGGCCGCGGCACCCAGGCCCGCGGACACGTCCGCGCCCGCGTACCCGTGGACCTCGAAGCGGTCCGTGGGGCGGTACAGCACCGCGGCCCCGAGCTCCCCGCCCAGCGTCCGCGTGCGCGGGCTCGCGAAGGACGTGGGGAGCTGCAGCCGCACGCTCGGGGACAGCACGAACGCGCCACGCGTCAGCGCCACGTACGTGGCCCCGGCGGTGAGCTGTCCGAGCGTCAGCCGGGTTCCCGTGAGGGTGGCGTTCTGGACGAACTGGAAGCGGGGGACCTCCAGGGTGGCGAAGACCTCCAGGTCCGGGCGCACGGCGTAGCTGCCGGACACGAGTCCGGCGGCGGTGATGGCACCGTAGAAGTTGGCGGTCTCCACGATGGCTCCACCCTGGAGGCCCAGGCCCGCCTCGGTGCGAGGGCAGGCCCGGCGGCCGGTGGCGACATCGGCGGACAGGTAGCCGAAGGGGATGGGGCCCTCGGCGAGCGCGGGGGCGATCCACTGCTCACACGCGCCTTCCGCGCGGGCGGAGGCGGGCACGAGCAGCAGGGCGGCGAGCGCGACGAAGAGTCGGGACATGTTCACGGTGTTCCCTCGATTCACGGAGCGGCCACGCCGGGGGCATCGAAGTGGCCGTTGCCATTCCGGTCGAGGAGGAAGGGGTTGGTGAAGGCCATCGGGTAGCCACCGGTGACGACCTGGGCGAAGTGGAACAGCGGGTCCGCCTCGCTGGAGGGCGGCGCGGGCGTCTTCAGCGGGCCGTACGTGGAGTCCTTGGCGATGTCGTCGCGGTCCACCACGCCGTCGCCGTTGTTGTCGCCGGTATCGGGGATGCCGTCCGGCGCGTCGGCACCGGGGCCACCGAAGTCCGCGGCGAGCGGCAGGCGGCGGCCCGGCCTCCACCACGAGCCACGCGTCGCCGGAGCGGGTGACCAGCTCGGAGAGGGCGAGCGTGCCCGTCGTAGCGCACGAGTCCCTCGGCGCCGAACGGGTCCGCCGGGTGCGAGAGCGCCGAGGCGTCCAGCGTCTTCACGACGGTGCCGTTGACGATGATGCGCACCTCCTCCACGGGCACCCAGGGGGCGGCGGAGACCTTGAGGTGCAGCTTCGCGTCCGCCGAGGGCACGAGCGAGGTGAGCCCGTAGCGCTGGGGCCCGCGTGGCGGTGTCCACGGTGGCCTCGATGACGGGGCCGTTGGTGCCGAACGAGGCGCCGGCCTTCAGGGCGGCGTTGAAGCGGGCGGTGTCGAACCCGGGGCCCGGCCTGGTGTCCGCGTAGACGATGTTGCGCGGCAGGCCCACGGTGTTGTCGGTGAGGCTGTGCGAGTCGCTGTTGGCGGTGCCCGTCACGAGCTGGCCCTGGCTGAGCCCGTAGAACCAGAAGGCGCGGTAGGGCAGCAGCATGTCGTTCTGCGTGCCGTTCATGACCTCCTGGGCGTGCTGGCCGTTGTTGGCGAAGCCGCCCTTGGGCGAGCGCACGTACATGCCGGCGTTGGTGCCGTCGTCCGTCGCGGGCAGGTTCTTCAGCGCGTTGAGCGCGAGCGCTCGCGGGTAGCCGAGGTCCCGGCCGAACTCGGCATCCGCCCACGGGTGGTTGAGCTGCACGAGGAACTGGTCGCGCAGGCTCGCGGGGCGCTGGCCTTCACGCGGTCGAAGAGCTCACCGGGCTCGACGAGCTCGTCCGACGGGGCGCCGTTGCGCGGCTTCGTCGGGTCGTACTCGAGCGGCCAGAAGTTGTAGTGGCCCACCACGAGGGGAAGGGTGGAGCCGGGGCGCTTCATCCAGAGGATGTGACCGGTGGTCTCCAGGCCCACCACGGTGCTCATCTTGTCCTGCAGGCCGAGGCGCGCGGACGATCTGCCCGTAGTCGTAGATGACGTCGTGGTCGGTGGAGACGATGACCTCCAGGTCCGTGGCGGCGAAGGACAGCACGCGGTCCATGTCGGGGAGGGAGCTGTCGAAGCTGGCGGCGCCGTGCACGTGCAGGTCCGCGCCCACGGTACCGAGGGGCTGGAGCGCCAGCTTGTGCAGGACGAGGTCCACGGTGGTGTCGCTGGCGCCGAGCATCACGGTCTCCCGGTCGATCGTCCAGAAGGGGCCCTTGAAAGCGTAGAGGTAGAAGCGGCCCATGGGGGCGTCCACGGTGGCGGTGCCGTTGTGCGACGAGGAAGCGATTGCAGGCGGGCGAGGAGCCCGCGGGCGAACCGAGCCACGGCGCGCAGGTGCCGAAGCGGCCGTGCAGCGTGCCCTCGGTGTTCTTCTGGGTGATGTCGTCCACGGGGACGACGAAGACCTCGGCATCGAGGGGCTCGCCGGTGATCCAATCCACCACCCTCACGGTGAGCCGGGAGTGAGAGGACACGGCGAGCGTCCCCACGTCCGTGTCCGCATCCACCTGGTCGAGCTGCCGATCGGCCACCTTGCGGCCGAAGGCGTGTAGCTCCACCACGTAGTTACGGCCGGCGGGCACGCGGGCCTGGAAGAGGCCCTCCTTGTCCGGCGTCACCTGGGTCCAGGGAATCCGGGTGCTCGGGTCGGCGGCGAGCTCACCCTCGCTGATGAGGACGCTGGCCTCACGGCCCGCGCCGAGCGGCGCCCCGAGCCGTTGCACCGTCCCGCGCAGCGTCACGTACTTCTCGCCATGGAGCTGCTGCCGGGCCTCCAGGGCCAGGTCCGCGGCGGCGCCCACGTCCCCGCGCTCGGACACGGCGAGGAAGCGCTCGTAGACGAGGTAGTCGCGCGGCTGCACCACCGTGCGCGGCAGGCCCGAGGAGGAGATCTGATCGCTCTGGAAGCCCTCGAGCAGGTTCGCCTCACCGCACGCCACCTCGGCGTAGCTGGCGGCCGGGTCGCGAGGCCATCGCGGCCGTCAGGTAGGGGAACTGGCCGAAGGCGTCACCGATGGTGAGCAGGTTGAAGGACGGGTGCTGGTAGCCCGTGCCCGCCGAGGGAGTGAAGGGCAGGGCCTCTCGGCCGCTCCAGTAGAAGCCGTCCGACAGCGCCCAGAGCTGCGGATCCACGGAGGTGTTGAGGATCTCCGTGCGCACGCGGATGCCCGGCTCGCACGGGCGCATCTCGTAGACGGTGTGGACGGGGAACTCGGGCTTGCCGTCGAGCGTGCCGCGGAGCTGCACCGCCACGCGGGTGGGGCGCTCGTCGATGAGCTCGGCCGAGGTGTAGCGCACGGCGTCCCCGGGGAGGATGCCCACCACTTGGAGCACCTGGTTGAGGCCGTCGTTGTCCTTGCCGCGGGCGCTCAGGTCGAGCAGCGAGCCGCCGTTGGGATCCAACAGGTTGTTGTTGCCGATGCCGGCGATGACGGCCACCGCCCGCTCGTTGCCCAGGAGGATGTCACCGCGAGCGCCGAGGGCGTTGAGACCGCCGGGCACGGTATCGACCCCGGTGCCGGGGGCGTGGCTGCCGGCGCGGCGATCCTCGGGGGTGAGCGTGCGGAGCTCCAGCTTCGAGCCGGAGGCGGCTTCACAGGAGTAGCTCAGCTTCTCGCAGGGGCTGACGACACGGCAGCCATCTTCATTGCCGAGGCAGCTCTCCTTCTTGCAGCCGGCGAGCGTGAGCCCGGCCAGCGCGAGGCACAGGGCCAGGAGGCGAAGGGGGGAGGACATGGTTGACGTTTGTATCAACCTCCGAGGTGGTTCCTCCAGTAGCCGAGCCCGTGGGCGGCGTGGCAGGAGTCTCCGATGAGGTCCAGGTAGAGCTGGTACTGCGTCGTCTTCAGTGACTCCATGTCTCGGAATGCGCCTGACGCATCGAGACGACGCACTGCGCCATCGAGCAGCCCGCGCGCCTGTTCCACCGCCCGGGCCTGTTCGGGCGAGGGCTTCCAGCCCGTCTCCTCGCGGTAGCGCCCGAGCGCCTCGAGGAAGTGCCCGTAGAACTTCACCATCTGCACGAGCACGGGGAGTCGATAGGAGGGCGGAGCGGAGGTGAGGGCGGCGTCGTACTGCCGGGACTCGGAGCCCAGCCGATAGACGAGGACGTCCACCTGGGTGCTCAGGCGCGGGCCCCACGCCTTGCGCACCGCGGCGTGACGCGCGTGGGTGGCGACGGCCTGGAAGAGGTGCAGTCCACCACAGGGGTGCGTGTAGATGCCCTGCTTGCGCTTGGGGACCTGCGGCAGTCCGGCCTTCATGCCGGCGAGCAACTCCGCCTGCTCGCGCTCGAGCAGGGCGAGGGCCTCGTCCATCACCGCATCGAGGCGGATCGTCTCTCCGGCGCCGTTGGTGAAGGTGGCGCCGGGAGGCAGTGCGTGGGAGAGGGCGTCGAGCGTCCAGGCGCCATGGGGCGAGAGGGCGGAGTCCCGGCGGAAGTCGCGCTTCAGGTCCTCCACGAGCGCGCCGAGGGTGACGGGACCCCAGCTCGCACGGAAGCTCCGCGAGAGCGGTTGGCCCGAGAGCAGCAACGTCTTCACCAGCAGGTTGGGGTGGGGCTCCACGGGCGTGCCATCGGGAGCGAAGGACTCGAAGCGGAGCTCCACGGGGGGAGCGGTGCCCTCGCGGCGGAGGAAGTCCGCGATGATGACGTCCGCGGCGGGGCGACCATCGCGAGCCTTGAAGGCGCGGCCCTCCAGGGCGATGCCGTGGGCGAGGGCCCAGGGGTTCTTCGGCTCGGAGGCCCAGGTGCGGCACTGTGCGCGGAGCATCTCCTCGGCCGAGGGGCGGGCGGGCGGAGTGGCCGAGAGCAGCGCGATCAGCGCCAGGGTGACAGAAGCCATGGTGTCGTCCTTGTCGGCGAGAACGACCCTTGTACTATTGACTCCCCAATCAATCACGCCGAGGAGCCAGAGCGACCATGCTGAACCCGTTCACCGAGGAGCATGAGGCCTTTCGCAAGACGGTGCGTACGTTCGTGGAGAAGGAGCTCACGCCGCACGCCTTGGAGTGGGACCGAGCAGGCATCTTCCCGCGGGAGATCTTCGAGAAGTGCGGCGAGCTGGGCTTCTTCGGCATCAACCACGCTCCGGAGTACGGCGGCAGCGGGCTGGACTACTGGTACGTGACGGCGTTCACCGAGGAGCTGACGCGCAGCCGGAACGCGGGCGTGAACATGGCGCTGCTGGTGCAGAGCCAGATGGCCACGCCGATCATCAACGAGATCGGCACGGACGAGCAGAAGCGCGAGTTCCTCGCGCCGGCGCTGGCGGGCGAGAAGATCGCCGCGCTGGGCGTGAGCGAGCCGGGGGCGGGCTCGGACGTGGCGAACATCCAGACGACGGCGCGGCGGGATGGGGATGACTACGTCATCAACGGTTCGAAGATGTGGATTACGAACGGCACGCGGGCGGACTTCATCACGCTGGCGGTGCGCACGGGCGGGCCGGGGTACGGGGGCATCTCGCTGGTGACGTTCCCCACGGACGTGAAGGGCTTCGGGGTGTCGAAGAAGCTCGACAAGGTGGGCAACCTGTCCTCGGACACGGCGATTCTCTACTTCGAGGACTGCCGGATTCCGCGCCGCTACGTGCTGGGCGAGGAGAACGAGGGCTTCTACCACATCATGACGAACTTCCAGGGCGAGCGCCTGGTGGGAGCGCTGTCGGCGGTGGGCGGGATGGAGCGGATGATTGAAGACGCGCTCCAGTACGGGAAGGAGCGGCAGGCGTTCGGCAAGCCTCTGCTGGGCTTCCAGGTGTGGCGCCACAAGCTGGTGGAGCACATGGCGGCCATCGAGGCGGCGAAGCGGCTGACGTACCACGCGGTGGACGTCTTCAACGCGAAGGAGAACGCGGTGCGGGAGATCTCCATGGCGAAGCTGTTCGCGGGAGACCTGGCGCAGAAGGTGGCCTACGACGTCCAGCAGTTCTTCGGAGGCATGGGTTACATCGAGGAGACGCACATCGCTCGGGCCTGGCGCGACATCCGGCTCATCACCATCGGCGGTGGCACCTCGGAGGTGATGAAGGAGATCCTCTCCAAGATGTCTGGCTTCTAATCACAACCGGATTGCGCCCGCGTAGGCCCGTGCATCGGGCGGCAGGTGGTTCGCTTCCTCGGCCGCTGCACGCCCGAGCGCTGGGCCGCTCAGCGGCTCTGCTGGATCTACTTCATTTGTAATGCAAGGGCCCGTCGGAACCTGACCGGTGGCCAGATCGGTGTGTGGGGGCCCAATTCGGGGCCCTCCGTTCATCCCCGATCGCAGGAGTTTGCCCTTGTCCAGCTTGGATTCTCTGTTCCGCGCCGCTGCCGGCGCGGAGAAACTCGGCATGAACGTGCTGCGCGCCGGCCTGATCGTTGTCCTGGTCTGGATCGGCGCACTGAAGGTGACCCCCTACGAAGCCGACGGCATCGTTCCCTTCGTGGCGAACAGCCCGGTGATGAGCTTCTTCTATGCCTACGACGCGCCCGACTACCGGCAGCACCAGAACCGGGAGGGCGAGCTCATTCCAGCCAACCGCGCGTGGCACCAGGCGAATGGGACGTACTGGTTCTCGTATCTGCTCGGCAGCGTCATCGTGTTGCTGGGATTACTCGTCGCGGCGCATTGGTGGCGGCCGGAGTTCGGTGCGCTGGGAAGCTTCCTCGTGCTCGGGATGTCCTTCGTCACGCTGTCCTTCCTCGTGACGACACCCGAGAGCTGGGTCGCCAATCTCGGAGACGCTCACCACGGATTTCCTTATCTGAGCGGCCGGGGCAGGCTGGTCATCAAGGATGCGATCATGCTCGGCGCGGCGATCGTCACCATGGCCGACTCGGCGCGGACCTATCTGGCGCGCACCTCACGTGTTCGGAGCGGTGCGCCCGCGACACTCGGCGCCAGTTGATGCCGTACGCTGGCGGCTCAGGCGTCCATGCATGCGCGCAGCTCGCGCTTCGCGCGGTGGAGGATCACCGCGACGTTCCCAGGTGTCGTGCCGAGCAGCTCGGCCACCCTCTCGCCTGGCTGCTCCTCGAGTAGCCGAAGCGTCACGACCTTCCGCTGAACCTCCCCGAGCAGCTCCACACACTGGAAGGCCAGGACATGCGCTTCGGCCTGGCTGATCAGGGACTCCACGCTCTCCTGAACGTCCACCAGGCTCTCGACGACCTCGGGCTCGGTGAGGTGCGGCCGCGCCCGGTCGTGGCGACGACGGCGGTTGCGCGAGTGATTCCGGACGAGAACGGCCAGCAGGTTGCGGCTGTCTTCGACCTCGTTCGCAAGACGCCGCGAATGCGGGAGCCTCAGGAAGGTGGTGAACGCTTCCTGGACGGCGTCGAATGCCTCCTCGGCGAGCAACCCTTCCTTCCGCGCGACGGCGGCCAACTCCGACCGATGCTCCCGCACGAGGCGTGTGACCCAGGCGAAGAACCCCGTCTCATCCGTCTGCGGCAAGACTCCCTCCCAACGAGTGCGCGCGATGAACCGGGGTTCGCGGCGTATCCAGGCGGGCCATAACTGGCCGCGTCGTTCGGAGAGTAACAAGGCACGAGGGCAATCTCCTCCCCGCGATGTGGCTGGCCCACGGGGGCGGTCCAGAGGAGGGCGAGGCAGTTGAGGCGCGGTCTCTTGGGTATCCCCTCGTGTCCGTACCTCCGCATGGCTCACTCGGCCGGGAGCCGGAACGAATCCTTTGACACCTTCCCGGGCTCCCTACTTTCAGGGTGCGTTCCACTTGCTCGGAATCAGTGTTCCACTGGCCGGAATGGGCGTTCCACATGCTCCGGAATCAGTGTTCCACATGGTCTGGTGCACGCACGCTCGCAGCAGTGAGGCGCCCCGAGGCCCCACTCAGGGCGAGCGACACGTCCGCTCGTCCGAGCGGGGTGTCGCGTCGCGCAGCAGTTCGCAGCTTGCCGCATCGCCCGCCCCACAGGCGCGATGGAGGAGCTGCATTCCCTCGACGGCCTCGAACTCCAGGGCGGGCGTACTGACCAGCAGCCCTCCGAGCACACCACAGGCGGAAGCGGAGCCCGCCTCGCACTTCTCCTGGGACACACGGGAGAGCGCCTCCAGGAACTCGCAGGACTGGGTCTCTCCGAACTGGCAGGCGCGCTTCAGGAGACCCGGCAGCTGGAGGGCGACCCCGGGCTCGGGCAGCTTGTGCCGGAGCACGTCATAGAGGGCGAGACAGCCCACCGCCGCGCCCCGGTCGCACGCCTGACGAAAGAGTGCTTGCCTCGCTGCCTCGTCCTCCTCGCCCCCGTGCTGCTGGAGGGTCATCAGGACGCGCATCCGGCAGGCCTCGGAGGAGCCGAGCTCGCACCCTCGGGAGAAGAGGTCATCGGCGCGCGGAGCCCCGGGTAAGCCCTGGAACTGGAGCGAGAGCACGCCCTCCCTCGCGCACGCCGTGCCATTCCCCGCCTCACACGCGCGCTGATAGAGCCCGATGGCCTTGTCGAGATCCTGGGAAACGCCGTGCCCCTCGCGGAAGGCGTCCCCGAGAACCCGGCAGGAGAGCCCGTCTCCCGCGTCGCAGCCTCGCTGCGCATACAGGGCGATCACCTCGTGCTCCGGGGAGACCTCGCGCCGACGTGCATCCTCGCCGAGCCCGCTGGCCCCGAGTCCACACGCTACCTCCGGGGACTTGTCACAGGCGTCCTGGAGCTCGGCCAGGCCCGCGGCCTCGTCCCGAGCAACCCCCTGGCCCAGGAGCGTCATCAGGGCATGGCGAGCGCACCCCTCCCCATCCCCCTGCTCACAGGCCCGCTGGAACAGGGCTCGCGCGGTGTGGAGCGCGGCCCCATCCCCGGCTTCGGCCCTCCACAGCTCCGCCCGGCCGAGCTCGGTGCAACCCTCGGCGACGCCCAGGAGACAAGCACTCCGGGCGACCCCGAGCCGCTCGCGCAGCGCGCAGGAGGACTCGGGAGTGACCTCGCGCAACTCCCGCAGGGCCTCACGGCAGTTCGCCGCGTCCGAGCAGACCCGCTCTGGAACCGACAGCGCCGACGTGTCCTGGGTCAGCGTCGAGCCCGGTGGGAGGGTCGCCTCACGGGAAGTGCCACAGCCCGTGAAGTAGAACAGTCCCAGCGCGATGAAGGCTCCCAGCAGACGCTCCCGGAGGGAATACCGCCTGACTTCCACATGGCCCTTCTTGACCTGGAGTTCCATCCCGACAGGACACACCCGACTTCTTTCGCGCCCATTGCCCTTTCATGACGAAAGATTGCGACCCGGTCCTCTCGGGCGGGGAGGCGAGAGCCGCAAGAGGGGGGGCGCTGGTCTCGTCGCGGGGGCTCCAAAACATATCAAAATACGGGTGTCATCCACGGGAAATGGGGAGCGGACATATTGAACCCTGACGCGTCAGGGAGCCTGCAAGGCAGACGCTGGAAGGCAGGCCCGATCGGGACGCAAACAGGCAAACAGGAGGAAGAACATGTTTCTCAAGATGATGCCACTCGTACTGGTACTGGCCGTCCCGCTGCTGGCGGGCGCGCAGGGCCCACGAGGACCCGGGGGAGCCCAGGGCAAGCCGCCCTCGTCGCTGGAACTGCTGCTGAAGAACCAGCAGGAACTGGCCCTGACTGCCGAGCAGGTAGCCCTGCTGGAAGAGCTGCAGGCGGCGCTGGATCAGAAGAACGCACCGCTCCTGGAGGAGCTGAAGACACTGCGTCCGCCGCGCCCGTCGGGGCCACCTCCCAGCGACACGGAAAGGATGAACGGGCCGCCGCCCAACTCCGAGGCGATGCGCGAGCGGATGCAGCAAATCGAGCCCATCGTCACCGAGCTGCGAGCCAACGACGACGCGGCCTACCAGGAGGCGGAGAAGCTTCTGAGCGACACGCAAAAGGCGCGCGGCCGGGAACTCATCACTCAGGAGCGTGAGGAGCACCAGCGCCGGCACGAAGCCATGCGCCAGCGGATGCAGAACCGCCAGTGACGCACCCGCGCCGGCCGTGGCGTCTCACGGCCGGCGCGTTTCAGCGCGTTGCCCGGGAGCGTCCGCTGGCTCCTGTTGCTCCCCATCCGGGTGGTAGGGCAGCTCCAGCGTGAAGGTGGCCCCACGTTCCGGCCCTTCGCTGTGGGCTTGGAGCGAGCCGCCCAGCTCCTGGGCCGCCAGCGCGCTGGAGTGCAGGCCGAAGCCGTGCCCGTCCTCCCGGGTGGTGAAGCCGTACTGGAAGATGCGCGTGAGCAGCTCCGGTGGGATGCCCACGCCGTTGTCGCGCACCTCGAATCGCACGCGGTCGTCGCTGGCCTGCACCAGCTTCACGAGCAGCCGCCGCTGCTCCTCGGGCACGGCGTCCATGGCGTTCTTGGCATTGCTGATCAGGTTGACCAGGATCATCAGCACCTTGTGCTTGTCGGTCATCGTCGGCGCGAGGGACGCCAGGTCCCGCTCCACCTTCACCGCGTGGCGGGTGAGCCCGGCCGAGTTGATGCGCAGGGCATCCTCCACCAACTCGGAGAGGGAGACCGCCTCCTGGTGCTGCGGTGTCCTGGCGTAACGTTGCTGCAACCGGATGATGGCCGCGATGTGGTCGGTGTACCGGCTGACGTCCTCGAGCAGCGTGAGGCAGCTCCTGCTGCCCAGCTCGCATGTGCTGTCCCAGTCGGCTCAGGAAGGGCACCACGTTGCGCCCCCGCTCGTCCTGGACGAGGAAGCGGCCCAGGTCGGTCTGGTTCTCCTCGAGCAGGCCCGCCACCCGGCCCACCTGATCGAGCTTCAACCCCTCCAGCCGCTCCCTGGCCACGAGCGCCGAGGTGTTGACGCTGTTGAGCACGTTGCCCACGTTGTGCAGCACGTTGGTGGCCACCTCCGCCATGCCCGCCCGACGCGCGGTCTCCACCAGCCGCTCGTGGACTTCCTTCAGTTCCCGGGTGCGTTCCTCCACCCGGTGCTCCAGTCCCTCGTTGGCCTGTCCGCAGCGCCCCTCGCGTCGCTGGACCTCATGGGCCATCTGCTGGAAGACCCGGGCGAGCTGCCCCAGCTCGTCGTCACGCTTCATCTCCAGCGACACCTGGAAGTCCCCGGCCGCTACCTGGGTGGCCGCCCCGGAGAAGGTCAGCAGCGGGCGGGTGATGTGCCGCCGGAGCACCCAGTACATGATGACCAGCTCCACCAGCAGCGACGCCACTCCGAAGAGCAGCACGTAGCGCGCCGCCTGGAAGGCCGCCGAGGACACCACACGCTCGGGCAGGACCGTGATGAAGTTCCAACCAGGCCCCTCCAGCCGTCCCACGGCGAGGTACTCGCCATACTCCGGCAGCTCCAGCACCGTCTGCTCGGGCTCGCGGTCGCGGACCCGCTCGAAGATGGCTCGCAGGTGGGCCCGCTGCTGCCTCGGAGCCGGCGGACCTCGCTTCCGCATCCAGGATGTTGTGGACGGCCCCGCCACTCTCCATCTTCAGCTCGGGGTGGGCGATGAGCTGTCCATCGTCGCGGAAGAGGAGGTTGTACGCGCCGGGCAGGTGACTCATTGACGGTGCGCGCCATCAGCTCGTCGAGCAGCACGTCATGACCCACCGTCGCGACATGGCGACCGTCCATGTCCAGCGGGGTGATGACCGAGACCATCCACCGTTTCGAGGGCACATCCTCGAAGATGCCCGTCCAGGCTGTCTGCCGCCGAGGGTTGTCGCTCGGGCTGGCTGAGGGTGAAGAAGTCAAAGGTGACGAGCGGAAAGTCGGCACTGGCGTCCTGACACCAGGTCGGGTCCTCCGGCCAGTACACCGTCTCGGCGCCCTCCGGCAGGATGACGTAGGTGTCCATGAAGCGGGCGCGGAGCGCGGGCCCGTACTGGGCCACCACCTCATGGGCTGCCAGCAGCCGGCGGCGGAAGTCGGGGTCCTCCGTCACGCTCCGGGTGACGAAGGCACAGGGCAGTCCCGTCCCATCGGAGCCCTGGGGGCGGTCGCGGATGGATCCATCCGGGAGCCGGGCGAACAGGCTGTCGAAGCGGGCATCGGGGTCCGTCTGGCGCCAGGCCCGGATCCGCTCCTCCAGGGCCTTCTTGAGAAGGGCGTGGTTGTCCTGCGCCAGGACGAAGATGGCCTGCTCGCGCTGGCTCCGCTCCGAGACATACCGCATCGAGCTGCATGAGGCTCTCGCCGCGCATGGAGCGGAGGATGTGGAAGTAGCTGACGACCGTGGTCAGGACGATGACCAGCGCGATGCGGACGCCCATGTCGAGGAGCGTCGAGCGGGCGAGCGAGGTACGGGGTCCGGAGGAGGCAGCAGACGTCATGAGTCGGTGTTCAGTTCCGTCACCGGCTCTGCTGCATCAGTCCCCCAGGAAAGGGAGGACTCCCCCCGTGGCATGTCCAGCCAGCGGCTCCCCTATTCTACGCGGTGCCACGAGGGGCGTCGCGGGCAGGGGGAGTGGCGGCAGTTGCGCCCTCCAGGCAGGAAGGCATGCGAACGTCAGTTGAATAGGCAGCGCCTGGGTGTCCCCAATCCCATCTTGCCGAGTGGAACCGCAGCGGAAGGAGCACGCGATGAATTACCGTCGCATCGGGAAGAAGGCAGTCAAGGGCTACGTCGGCTGGAAGGGACTCAAGGGGTTGACGAAGGTGGCCGCGATCGCCGCCGCCGGTTGGGGGGCCTACCGCCTCTACCAGAATCGGCAGTCCTCCTCCGTCCCGTCCACCTAGTGCGGTCAGGTCAGGCCGGGATGTGGCCCTGGCTCATCAGCTCTGCCGCTACTTCTTGCTGAACAGCGCCTCCGCGGCGGACAGCAGGTCGTCCTTGGCCTGCTTCGCATTCAGGCCACCCTCGCTGATCTGGAAGAGGTCACAGAAGTTGGCCCCGTCCTTGTCCGAGGGCACCTCCGCGAAGGGCTCCTTGCACTGCTTGGCCACCGTCTCGTCGAAGTGGCGGCAGTTGCGGCACGAGCGCAGCTCCTCGCCGCAGTGGGGGCAGGTGTCCCGGCGCCCCACCTGGTTGCCCACGATGTCGAGTTTGCCTCCGCAGTGCGCGCAGCCCGGCATGCTCCACCTCTCGCTCAAGGGTGGGGCAGTCTTACCAGCGCGCTCCCGACGTCGCGAGTCCTCTAGGTGCGCGAGGGCCGGATGGCCGCACGCACGGACACCGGCTCGCCGGCCTGGGGCGACTCCAGCCCCTCGGCGGCCTCGTCCAGCTCCCCGTTCAGCCGACGCCACACGCGCAGCACCCACGCGCTCGCCGCCGCCAGCACCGCCACCAGGATTCCCAGCGTCTGCCCGCGCTGCCACACGTGCGCCCGCTCCAGCACCGCCCGGCGCTTCGCGAACGTCTCCAGCTCCTGGGTGGCCAGGGTGTCCTTGAGGCTGTGCGCGTACTCGCTCGCCTGGGCCCTGCTCCGCTCCAGCAGCCAGTCCGCCTCCGAGCGCAGCCCCTCGGCGCGGTACCAGCACCCCACGGCGCACGCCGCGGACAACAGGGAGATGCACACCGCCGTCGTCACGCTGATTGGTCGCATGACCCCTCCGGACCGCGCGATTCCTCGGGTGCCCGACACCCGGGCTGCTCGACTTTCCGAAGACAGTAGCCGATGGTAGGGACCGCTTCCTCCATGAGCAAGCCCTACCGTCCGAAAGACCACTATTTCAAGAAAGCCAAGCAAGAAGGGTTGAGGGCCCGCTCCGCCTTCAAGGTGGACGAGATCCTCAAGCGCTTCCCCTTCTTGAAGAAGGGCGCCACGGTGCTCGACCTGGGTGCGGCTCCGGGCGGCTTCCTGCAGATCCTCGCCGACGCGGTGGGCCCCAATGGTCGGGTCATCGGGGTGGATATCGTACCCATTCGCCCCTTCTCCCAGCAGTACGTGAAGACGGCGGTGCTGGACGTGCTGGCCGACGACTTCGACGCGAAGCTGCTCGAGATGTACGAGGGGCCCTTCGACGCGGTCATCTCGGACATGGCGCCCAAGACGAGCGGCATCCGCACCACGGACGAGGCGCGCAGCCTGCGGTTGGCCCGCAAGGCGCTCGAGGTGTCCGTCACCCGGGGCCGGCCTGGCTCGGCCTTCGTGGCCAAGCTCTTCATGGGCGGCGAGTTCGAGGAGTTCCGCAACGAGATTCGCGCCAGCTTCGAGGAGGTGAAGGTGGTGCGTCCCGAGGCCACCCGCGGCGCGCAGCATGGAGGTGTACCTCGTGGGTCTGCGCCGCAGGGCCTCGCCCGCGACCTGAGCGTCACCCGCGGGTCAGGAGAGGAGTGAGGCCTGACTCGCCACGCGCTCCACACAGGCCGCCACGTCGTTCGTGGGCGAGTTCACCACGCGCGCCACCTCCCAGGCCTCCAGGGGCCCGTCGTCACAGGGCACGAGCAGGGGCTGGAGCACCGAGGCCTCCTGAGGCTCCGGGCGCAGCCACACCTCCTGGCCCTCGTGGGAGAGGATGACGGGCATCCGATCGTGGATGGGGGCCATCAGCCGGTTGGGGCCGGTGGTGATGACGGTGCAGGTGCGCAGCACCTCGCCGGTGTCCGGGGCGTTCCACTCCTCCCACAGCCCGGCGAAGGCCAGGGGCCGGCCGTCCTTGCGGCGGAAGAGGAAGGGCGTCTTGGGCTTCGTGCTTTGCTTCCACTCGAACCAGCCGTCCACGAGTACCAGGCAGCGCCGGCGCTTGAGCGCGGAGCGGAAGCTGGGCTTCTCCGCCACCGTCTCGCCGCGGGCGTTGATGAGCTTGTTGCCGATGGAGGCGTCCTTCGCCCACGAGGGGATGAGGCCCCAGCGGTAGGCGTCCAGCATCCGCGCGCCGTCGTTGATGACCACGGCGGGCATCGACTGGGTGGGGGCGAGGTTGTAGCGGGGGTGCTCGAGCGCGGTGCGGATGCCGGTGAGGGCGAACGCACGCGCGAGCGCCAACGCGGGGGTCTGGATGGTGACGCGGCCACACATGGTGTCTTCCTCTCACTCGCCGCAGTTCGGCTTGTCGTCGGTGGGGTACAGGCTGGCGATGCCGTAGGTGCCATTGCGCGTGCCGCACCAGATCTGCCACGAGGTGCCGCCGAGGTCCGGACCGAGTACACGCCGCCCTCCTTCTTCGCCCCACCGCGCGTGCAGCAGCGGGCGAAGGCCCGGGTGCCGATGGCCACCATGCCACCGGGTCCTCGCCCCCGGAGAAGCCCCCGAGCTTCTTCTCGGCGCAGGACCACGGTGCCACGCCCCGGAAGCGGATGAGGTACTGCGAGCCCTGCAGCGCCTTGCCGCCCGGGCCGGGCCCGGCGAAGCAGAGCTTCCCCTCCGACTCGAGCTGCGCGTAGCGCGGCAGGTAGTGCAGCCCGCCGATGGTGCGGGTCGTCCAGTCGTCGCCGCAGAAGACGTGGGTGAAGGCGTTGCGCGGGCCCGTGCTCACCCAGAGACCCGTGAGCCACTCGATGTTCGCCTGGCGCGCGCCGGGGCGTCCCGCCGCGGACAGGGCGCGTTGGATGCGCGGGTCGTCGTAGTGCGCGGACATGAAGCGCTGCACGTCGCCCCGGCTCACCGACGCGTCCGGGCGCGCCGGGCACATCCCGAGCACCTCGCGGTCCACCGGGCTGAGCGTCGGTGTCTGGCGGAAGAGGGGAGGGGTGGCACAGGTGGTGGCGCAGCCCTTGGCCGCGGGGACATCGGAGGGCAGGGGAGCGGCCTCGGGAGCCCGATCCCGAGACGCCAGGAACTCTCCACTGAGGTGCGGCTTCTCCGGGAGGTCCGCCGTGCCGTCACACTTCACCCAGCCCTCGCCGGTGGCCCCCTTCAGCTTGCACCACTCACGGCCGGGGCCTCCCTTCTTGAGGACCGGGTAGGCCGTGTCCGGCTCGACGGTGAAGACGACCTTCGTGGACTCGGGTTGGTCCACCGCCTCCAGCGCAACGCCGGAGACGAAGGCGCCCGAGGCGTGGGCGCGGAAGGGGAGGGTACACAGGCCAATCAGGAGCAGGGTCAGGAGCCGCATCGCCCGCGCAGGATACCCTCACCCCGGCCTTCTTCCACCGTGTCCCTCCCTACCAGGTCCTGGCCCAGCGGAGCTGGCAGACCGCGCCCCCCCCCGCTTCGTAGTACTCGAGCTGCACCGTGTGCTCACCTCGGGAGAGGTAGCGGTAGGCGCGGTACTGCGTGGGAGACTGATCCCTCCAGGCATCGATGAGCGGTGCGCCACCGTCCACCCAGAGTCGCACACCATCATCGGCGCGGGCGGTGAACCTGTAGAGGCCCGAGGAGAAGGAGATGCGCCCGGTCCAGCGGACCGAGAACTCGTCCGGCCCGAGTCCGGTATCGGGTGGTGCACCCTCTCCCCAGTCGTAGTCGACGGGGGAGGGCTCGCAGCGGACGCGTGAAGGAGGGCCGGCGAGGAAGGTATTGTTGAAGTACTCCGCGCGGAACTGTCCCACCGGGCATGACTCGGGCCACGGCGCGGTGAAGGTCGCGGTGTACGTGGTATCCGTCGTGCCGGCGATCACGTCGTGCTGCAACCCGCCCCCATCCGACCAGGACTCGAACGTGAACTCCTCCTGGGGGGTCGGCGTGTAGAGCGTGTGGCGGGTGCCGACGATCGCCGTGCGCGTCAGGGGCGCCGTTCCGGGCGTGCCGTCGTACACCACCTGCAACCCGGAGGGAAAGGTGTCCACGGTGAGCAGCATCGTCTGGGGCTGGAGGAGTACGCTCTTGGTGGCCGACAGCCCGCTGGCGTTCGTGGCGGTGAGCCGGAGCTCGAAGAAGTAATCACTCCCGTGATCCGGGATGGTGAAGCTGCCTTGCGCTCCCGTGATCGAGAGGTGCGGGTGGGGGTGACAGTCACCGCCGGGGCAGTGTTGCAGGATGACGGTCCAGGCCAGGCTGGAATCAGGAAGGACGCCGTCCTCTGGGTCCGTCGCCGAGCCGGAGAACATGATGACGTCTCCCACCTTGAACCGGAGAGAGGCATCGGGCGAGTGGATGGTCACGGTGGGGGCGGTGTTGCCCACGGTGATGACCACCACGGCCGAGCTGGTGCCTCCCTGGGCATCCGCCACGATCAGCCGCGCGGTGTAGGTGCCATTGCTGGAGTAGGTGTGCAACGGATGGGGCTGATTCGTCGTGGGCGTGCCATCCCCGAAGTCCCAGGTGAAGCTCAGGAGCGTGCCTTCTGGATCCTCCGAGCCGGCGCTCGAGAACTGGACGCTCAGGGGGGCGGTGCCATTCGTCGGAGTGGCCGAGGCGGCCGCGACAGGCGGGGAGTTGGATCCCACGTAGCGGATGCGCCGTAGCTCTCCCTGGAAGACGGAGAGGTAGTAGAGGTTGGAGTCCGGGCCGAGCTCGAGACTGACCATCCCGTCGATGCCGGTCGCGAACGGGTCCACGCTGAGCAGGTTGTCGTTGGCATCCACCTTCAGGACATGCATCGTGCCTCGTGCGAAGTCCCCGAAGAAGAAGGCGTCCTGATAGAGGGTGGGGTAGGCGGTACCGGAATAGAACACCCCTCCGGTGATGGACGCGCCGATGCCGCCGTGATCATAGACGAAGAGCGGCATCTTCACGGCGGACGGGCCGCGCGCATAGAGGGCCTGGCACTCCGCGAAGGGCTCGAAGCCGCTCTGGCGTTGGAAGCCCTCGTAACACGGCCAGCCGAAGTTGGCCCCCGGGGTCGCGACGTTGATCTCCTCGAAGTCATTCCAGCCGACGTCGGCCAGGTAGGGGACTCCGCTGCCCGGACGCAGGTTGAACCGGAAGGTGTTGCGCAGGCCGAGGCTCCAGACCTTCGAGCGGTTGGCGTTGCCGGAGCCATTCCAATAGGGATTCGTCGGCAGGCCGGAGCCGCTCGGCGTGATGCGGAGCAGCTTGCCCGCGAGGGAGTCGAGGTCCTGCGACCTGAGCGCGTTGGGGTCGACGACGGAGAAGGCCGCATCGCCCAGGGTCACGAAGAGACTGCCATCGGGAGCGAACTTGAGGTTGCCCACGGAATGGGACGCGCTGTCCGCGGGGATGCAGTCGGTGCCCGCCGGGAAGTCGAAACAGGAGCGGCCCACGGTGGTGCCCAGGAGCACCGCCTCGCTGTCCGGCGAGGCCATGTCGCCCACGGCCGTATAGCGCGCCAGCCGTCCCGTCTTGGGCCCTTCGTAGTCGTTCGGATCGTTCTCGTAGATGTAGAGCAGGTAGACGAAGCCGTTCCTCGCGAAGTCCGGGTCGATGGTCATTCCCAGGAGCCCGCGGTCGGAGAAGTCATTGACGCGAGCCCGGAGGTCGATGAAGGGCGTGCCCAGGATGGCCCCGTTCTTGAAGACCTTCACCACGCCTGCCTTCTCGGCAATCAGGATGCGGCCATCCGGGAGGGGCGCGAACATCGTCGGGAGGTTCAGTCCCAAGGCGATCACCTCCTGGGTGAAGCCACCCGGCAGGGCCAGGGGGGCTGGAGCGGTGGCTCTGGCTCCCGGAGTCGCGAGAAACAACGCCATGCCCGTCAACACACAGATGGAACCCAGGGCATACCTGAGCCATGACCGGTCGTATCGCAACACCGAACCCTCCCCCTGGGACGAGCCAGGGCATTGGCGTGGGGTGCAGAGGTAGGGGGGGCGAGTAGGGAGTGGTATCTGTCCAGCGGTTCCGGCTTTCTGTCCCGGACTCGACGCTCGGGATTAAGCAACGGTCCTTGCTGTTGGGGGCCCCGGGTTTTCGGCCGCTCGTCCTCCTTCGTTCGAGTGGCATGTTCAGGAGGGGCTTTCACAATGACATCGAAGTTCCGACGTATTCCGGGTGCCGCGCGCGTGGTTCTCTCGGCCAGTGCATCCGCGTTGCTCGCCGCGTGTGCCACGTCCACGCCGATGGACAAGGCGACCGCGCCGACGCAGGTGACGCCGCCTCCCGCGGCCCCAGCCGCCCCGGCGCCTGGCCCGAAGCCCACCTACGGCGGCTTCGGTATCGACACCGCCGGGATGGACAGGTCCGTGGCGCCCGGCGACAGCTTCTACCGCTTCGTCAACGGCACATGGCTCGAGAAGGCGGAAATTCCGGCGGACCAGTCGCGCTACGGCATGTTCACGAGGCTCGCGGAAGAGGCGGGCCAGCGTACGCGCGCGCTGATCGAGGAGGCCGCGAGCTCCAACGCACCCGAGGGCAGCGAGGTCCGTAAGCTGGGTGACGCCTTCGCGAGCTTCATGGACGAGACGGCCATCGAGGCGAAGGGCGTGTCGCCGCTCAAGCCGGAGCTCGACCGCATCGCCGCCATCTCCACCCGGAGCGAGCTCGCCACCGTGCTGGGTGACACGCTGCGCGCCGACGTCGATGCGCTCAACACCGGCCAAGTCACCACCGATCGGCTCTTCGGCTTCTGGGTGACCGAGGACCTGAACGAGCCGTCGCGCTACGCCGCCTATCTGCTGCAGGGTGGCCTGGGCCTGCCGGATCGCGACTACTACCTCGTCGACAACGCCCGGTTCACGGAGGTGCGCCAGAAGTACCAGCAGCACATCGCGGCCATGCTGCGCCTGGCGGGCATCTCCGACGCGGACGCCAAGGCGCGTCGCATCTTCGAGCTCGAGCGGGAGATCGCTCGGGTCCACTGGGCCCAGGTGGACACGCAGGACGTCGCCAAGGTGAACAACCCCTGGCCTCGGGACGAGTTCTCGAAGCGCGCGCCCGGCCTCGATTGGAATGCCTGGTTTGGCGCCGCGGGCCTCGGGCAGCAGCGCGAGTTCATCGTCTGGCAGCCGAGCGCGGTGACGGGAATCGCGAAGCTCGTCGGTAGCCAGCCCGTGCAGACCTGGAAGGACTACCTGGCCTTCCACGCCATCAAGCGCGCCGCGCCCCTCCTGCCCAAGGCCTTCGTGGACGAGTCCTTCGCGTTCAATGGCCGCGTGCTCTCGGGCGCGCAGCAGATTCGTGAGCGCTGGAAGCGCGGCGTCGACTTCACCGGCATGGCGCTGGGGGAGGCCATCGGCAAGCTCTACGTCGAGAAGTACTTCCCGCCGGAGGCCAAGGCGGAGGCCGACAAGATGGTGCGCAACATCATCGCGGCGTTCGGCCAGCGCATCGACTCGCTGGCGTGGATGTCCCCGGAGACGAAGGCGCGCGCGAAGGAGAAGCTGGCCACCCTCCAGGTGGGCATCGGCCACCCGGCGAAGTGGCGTGACTATTCGGGGCTGGAGATCGTGCGCGGGGACGCCTACGGCAACGCCGAGCGCGCGTCACGCTTCGAGTATCGGCGCAACCTGGACAAGCTCGGCAAGCCGGTGGACAGGTCGGAGTGGTTCATGGTTCCGCAGCTCGTGAACGCGCTGAACTCTCCGCAGCAGAACTCCATCACCTTCCCCGCGGCCATCCTGCAGCCGCCCTTCTTCGATCCGAACGCCGACCCGGCGGTGAACTACGGCGGCATCGGTTCCGTCATCGGACACGAGATCGTGCACAGCTTCGACGACGTCGGCGCGCAGTTCGACGCTCGGGGCAAGCTGGCGAACTGGTGGACGAAGGAGGACGCGGCGAAGTTCAAGGCCGCCGGCCAGGCGCTCGTCGCGCAGTACAGCGCCTACAAGCCGCTGGCCGACGTCGCGGTGAATGGCGAGCTGACCCTGGGTGAGAACATCGCCGACGTCGCCGGTCTGGCGATTGCCCACGATGCCTACCGGCTGTCGCTGGGCGGAAAGCCGGCACCGGTGCTCGAGGGCTTCACCGGGGACCAGCGTTTCTTCCTCGGCTTCGGTCAGGTCTGGCGCAACAAGTACCGCGAGCCGTTCCTCCGCCGCACCCTGCTGACGGACGGGCACTCGCCGGGCGAGTACCGCGCTTCGACGGTGCGCAACCTCGACGCCTGGTACCAGGCTTTCGGCGCCGCGCCCGGGCAGTCGCTCTACCTCACTCCCGAGCAGCGCGTGCGCATCTGGTGAGCGGGTAGGGCGGGGCGGGATTTGAACCCGTGGAGTCGGAGTGTCCTCCACGGGTTCGAATATCGCGTCTTCGATGAAGGCCGCGGCACACCCGCCGGCGGCTGCCTGCGTCAGGCCAGCTTGAGGCGCGCGGACTTGTGCTTGCCCACCTGCACCAGGTACTCGCCGGCCTCCAGCTCGTGCTTGGAGTCGGACACCTTCTCCCCGTTCACCCGCACGCCGCCCTGGCCCATCAGCTTGCGGCCCTCCGTCACCGATGCCACCAGCTTCGCCTCCGCCAGGGCCTTCGCCAGCGGCATCTTCGGCGCCCCTCCCAGCGACACCTCCGCCAGCGGCTGGTCCTCGGCGACGATCTTCTTCTGCGAGTAGCGCTCCTCCCAGGCCTGCATCGCCTTGCGCGCCGACTCCTCGTCGTGGAAGCGCGCGGCGATCTCCTGCGCGAACCCCGACTTCGCCGCCTTCGGGTGCAGCTCCCCGCCTCGCCACCTTCGCCTTCAGCTCGGCGAGCTCCTTGAGCGACCGCGACGACAGCAGCTCGTAGTAGCGCCACATCAGGTCGTCCGTGATGCTCATCAGCTTGCCGTAGATCTGCTCCGGCGCCTCGCTGATGCCCACGTAGTTGTCCAGGCTCTTGGACATCTTGTCGCCGACGATCTTCCCGTCGACCATCTTCGCGTCCAGGCCCTCGAGGATGGGCCCGGTCATGATGACCTGCGGCTCCATGCCCTCTTCCTTCATGAGCTGCCGGCCCACCAGCAGGTTGAAGAGCTGATCCGTCGCGCCCAGCTCCACGTCCGCCTTCAGCGCCACCGAGTCGTAGCCCTGCAGCAGCGGGTAGAGGAACTCGTGGATGGCGATGGAGCGGTTCTCCCGGAAGCGCTTCTTGAAGTCATCGCGCTCCAGCATGCGCTGCACCGAGTAGCGCGCCGCCAGGCGGATCATCCCCTCGGTGCCCAGCTTGTCCAACCACTCGGAGTTGAAGCGCACCTGCGTCTTCGCCGCGTCCAGCACCTTGAAGACCTGCTCCTGGTACGTCTGGGCGTTGACCTTCACCTCGTCGCGGGTGAGGGCGGGGCGCGTGGTGTTCTTCCCCGTGGGATCACCGATGAGCGCGGTGAAGTCACCGATGAGGAACACCACCTGGTGACCGAAGTCCTGGAAGCGCCGCATGCGCGTGAGCAGCAGCGAGTGGCCCAGGTGCAGGTCCGGGCGGCTCGGATCGAAGCCCGCCTTGATGACGAGCGGCTTGCCCGTCTCGTACGAGCGCTCGAGCTTCTTCTTGAGCTCCTCGGGCACCTGGATGTCCACGGTGCCGCGGGTCACTTCGTCGAACTGCTCCTGGGGAGTCGCCTTGCGCAGCGGGTTTTCGGACATGACGCGGGAAACCTAACCGAAAACCACCGGAGAGACGCGCGGAATCAGGTGCCCGGCAGGTGCTCGCGGACGCGCTCGATGCTCCGCGCCTTCCCCGTCTTGTCATCCATGTCGATGACCACGCCCTGCAGGTAGACGAGATTCTTGGCTACCTCGTAGGGGGTGTTGCGCAGGGTGATGAAGCGCTCGACGGACAGCTCCTTCTTCACCCCGATGACGGAGTCCAGCGGGCCACACATGCCCACGTCGGTGATGAAGGCGGTGCCGCCGGGGAGAATCCGCTCGTCGGCCGTCTGCACGTGCGTGTGCGTGCCCACGACCGCGGACACCTTGCCGTCCAGGTGGGCCCCCATGGCGTTCTTCTCGCTGGAGGCCTCGCAGTGCATGTCCACCAGGATGCAGGGCGTCTGCTTGCGCAACTCCGCCACCAGGTCCACCGCCACCGTGAACGGGTTGTCCAACGGCTTCATGAAGGTACGGCCCTCGAGGTTGAGCACCCCGAGCTTGCGCCCGTCCGGCGTCTGGATGACGGTGTGCCCCCTGCCCGGTGCCCCCTTGGGGTAGTTGGCCGGGCGCAGGAGCAGGGTGGGGTTGTCCTCCACCCAGGGCAGGATCTGCTTCTTCGTCCAGAAATGATTGCCGCTCGTCAGGAGGTTGACCTCACTGCCGAGCAGCGCTTCGGCCGACTCAGGGGAGATGCCGGCGCCGCCTTCGCTGTTTTCAGCGTTGGCGACGCACAGGTCCACCGAGTGGCGCGCGATGAGCTTGGGGAGGAGGGTGCGCACAGCCATGACGCCTGGCTTGCCCACCACATCGCCCATGAAGAGTACTTTCACGTGTCCAGGAAATCCCAGTCGCGGTAGAGCCCGCGCAATGTTTCCGCCTCGGTCACGACGAGGTCCATGTCCACGTCGTCGGCGTTCGTCGGCATGGTATCGACGATTTGGTCCCCGAAGGCCAGCCCTACCCGACGGCTGCGAGCCGAGGCCGCCTTCAGCGTGGCGTCATAGTAGCCGCCACCCCGGCCCAGCCTCTTGCCGTCTCGCGTGAAGCCCAGTCCGGGCACCACGAACAGGTCGATCTGGTCCACCGGGATGAGCTCGGCGGAGTTGGTGGGCTCGCGGACTCCGAGCCGCCCCGGCTCCAGCTCGCCCTCGGACCGGATGGCCCGGAAGGAAAGAATACGTCCATGGACATGGGACAGCGGGTAGCAGACGATCTTCTCGTCCTGCAGCGCCGCGATGAGGATGTCCCGCGTGGGCACTTCACCCCGAATGGGGGCGTAGAGCGCCACCGTCCGTGCCTTTTGGTAATAGGGCGTTGCCAGGAATCGTGACTGAACCTTCAGTCCGCGCTCGTCGATGATATCCGGCGTCATCGCCTTGCGCCGAGCCGTCAGCTCCTCACGCAGCGACACCTTCCGAGCTGCCCCCTCTTGTGCCACCGTCTCGCTCGCCACCGCCCCACTCCCGCCAAGAGAAAGAAAAAGTCCCCCGCCGAATGGCCGTGTGCCTAGCGTCCATTGAACCCTAGAAAAGCCAGGTGGGGACCAAATCTTGGCGCCGTAGGCTTCCCTCATCCCGCGAGGGGAGGGCTTGCTCATGGAACCCGGAACGGACCCCGTTATGGACGTATCGGTTCGAATTTCTGCTGGGCATCACGCGCCCCGCAGGGGACAACCCTTCTACTCAACCTCTCCGAACTGCAAATCGTTGAAACTCCTGGGAAAACCCAGGAATGCCTGGAGGAATGATAAGAACGCCAGGGGAACGGGTCAAGCCATCTGGAGCGCGTTTACAACCCAGCCAGCTGCCTCCTATGATGGCGCCGCTCCCACTCCATGACGTCCGTTTCTAGAACAATCGGCCTCGCGGCCCTCATCGCCGCAGCCCCGGTCTCCGCGTGGGCGGGAGTCGTCCTTTCGGGGAGCTACCAGGCGGACGTGCTGGGTCGGGTGGAGGTGAGCACCGAGCGCGAGCGGCTGGTGGCGTATGCCACCGAGGGTGGGGCCTGCGGCTCCGGGCGCCGGCGTCCGGTGCTGGAGGGCGAGTTCCAGGGCAACGTGCTGGTGGGGCAGCTCACCGTGTGCCTGCGGGGGACCTCGTGCCCCGCGGAGGAGACGCTCCCCATCCTCGCCTTCTACAGCCCGGTGGATCGCTCGCTGACGGCCTGGGTGCGGCCGCGGAAAGGGTGCCAGTCGCCGGTGCTGGGCGAGGAGGGGCTGCTGTTGCTGCTGCCGGCCCCAGCGGCGGTGCCCGCGGCGACCCAGGCTCGCACCGGAGTGTCCTCCGTGGCGCGCCTGCGCACGGAGAAGCGCAACCCCGAGGCCGCCAAGGAGTCGCTGGAGAAGGCCAACCGGCTGCTGGTGGAGCTGAAGGACGTGAGTGGCTCGGTGGCCGAGTTCGAGCGCAGCATCACCCACGACGACCGCAACTGGGTGGCCTTCTTCGGGCTGGGTACCGCGCAGCTCATGCGCCGCCAGGCGAGCGAGGCCATCGACGCGCTGCTCCGGGCGCGCAACCTCAACGCGCGCGAGCCCAGCATCCACTACCACCTGGCCTGTGCCTACAGTCAGCTCGCCGACAAGCCTCGGGCGATGGAGTCACTGCGGCAGGCGGTGAAGCTCGGCTACGCTCTCGCCGAGGGCTCGTTCCAGGATGATGATCTCGACAGACTGCTGGGCTCGGAGCCCGAGTTCATGGGCCTCGCCAACCAGGCCGTCGTGAACTGCAAGAACCCGGCGGGCCGGCGCCAACAGACGGGACCTTGAGCGCGTGAGCACCTCTTCCACGTCGCGGGCCCCCCGGCTCCTCGGCAACTACGAGATCCTGTCGAAGCTCGGCAAGGGGGGCATGGCCGAGGTCTTCCGGGCGCGCGTGCGCTCCGGGCCGCGCCAGGGCTGGACGGTGGCCGCTCAAGCGGCTGCTGCCCGCCGCTCACCGAGGACGCGGACACGGTGGTGCGCTTCACTCGGCGAGGCCGACCTCACCCAGCAGCTCGACGCACCCCAACATCGTCCAGCGTGCTCGAGGTGGGCGCGCGTGGACGGCCAGTACTTCATCGTGATGGAGCTGGTGGACGGGCGCGACCTGGGCCAGATCCTGCGCCGCTGCAAGGCGCGCGGCATCCCCTGCCCGTGGACTTCGGGGTCTACCTGGCCAAGGTGCTGCTCGAGGCGCTGGCCTACGCGCACGGGCGCGCGCGGTCCCCGGCGGCGAGCCGCTGGGCATCGTGCACTGCGACGTCTCGCCCTCCAACGTCTTCATCTCGCGCCTGGGGGACATCAAGCTGGGCGACTTCGGCGTGGCCCGCGTGCGCGTGGGCAGCGCGCTCTCGGGCGGCGAGGTGCTGGGCAAGCCCTACTACCTCTCGCCCGAGGCGCTGCAGGGCGAGGTCGGGCCGCAGCTGGATCTCTGGGCCGCCACCGTCGTGCTCTACGAGCTGCTCACGCTCGAGCGCCCCTTCACCGGCCCCACCCCGGAGGCCGTCTTCGACGCCATCCGCGCCCGCGCCTACCGCCCGCCGCAGCTTGCTGCGCCCGGAGCTTCCCGAGGCCCTGGAGGCCGTCATCGCACGGGGCTTCGCCGCGCGGGTCGAGGACCGCTTCCCCTCCGCGGCCGAGGCCTACGCCGAGGCGCTCACGCCGCACTTCGACGAGCGGGTGGGCACGCCGCTGGCCATCGCCGCCCTGGTGCGCGGGCTCTTCGGCACCAGCGACGAGGGCTGAGCGGCCGCCTGCCCCGTGGGGAGCGCGTGAGGGAGGCCGCCGCTCCGCTGCCCGGGCGCGGTGCGGCTGCGCGCGGCCCGCGGGCGTGCCGAGCTTTGGGCGCCAGGAGGACCCACGAATGGCCCCCGAAGACCCAGAACCCCGAGCCCGAGCAGGCCCCGCGCAAGGAGGCCGAGCGCCGCGTCTCAGGCCGCCCGAGCAGGAGCACCGCAAGGAGACCTCACGAGGAGCCGCTGACGGCGAGCCCGGCTACGGCGAGCCGCCTCCCGAGGTGCGCCAGGACAAGCTGCCCGACCAGGACTGGTAGCGCTTTCAGGCTACGGGGCGCGCGCGGCCGGCACGTGCGTGCTCAGCGCGGCGACCACCCGCGCCACCTCGTCCTCGCTCGCCTCGGGCCCCAGCGAGAAGCGCAGGCTCGCGCGGGCCTGCGCCTCGCTCAGCCCCTGCGCCCGCAGCACGTGCGAGGGCGTCAGCGAGCCCGAGGCGCACGCGGCGCCCGACGGAGACGCTGATGCCCTCCAGGTCCAGTGCGATGAGCAGCGCCTCGCCGTCCGCGCCCTCGAAGTACAGGTTGCTGGTGTTGGGCACCCGGGGCGCGCCCGCCGCCGTTCACGCGTCACGCCGGGATGCGCGCGCGCACCTCGCGCTCGAAGCGTGTCGCGCAGGCGCTCCACCCGCGCCGCGTGCGCCGGCTGCTCGGCCTGGGCCAGCTCCAGCGCCAGCGCCAGCGCCTCCACGTAGGGCACGTTGTGCGTGCCGCCGCGCCGGCCCGCCTCCTGGTGCCCCGGCGTCAGCGGCTGCAGCGCGAGCGCCCCGCGCACCACCAGCACGCCCACGCCCGGCGGTCCGCCGAACTTGTGCGCCGACAGCGAGAGCAGGTCCGCGTCCACCTCGCGCAGGCTGCAGCGGCAGCTTTCCCGCCGCCTGCACCGCGTCCGTGTGGAAGAGGATGCCCCGCTGCCGGCAGGCCCGGGCCAGCTCCGCGCGCCGGCTGCACCACGCCCGTCTCGTTGTTCGCCCACATCAGCGAGCACAGCGCGGTGTCCGGGGTCAGCGCCTCGAGCAGTGCCTCCAGCGGCACCCGGCCGTCGGGCCCCGGGCGCACCCGCACCACCTCCGCGCCCAGCGCCTCCAGCTGCTTCAGCGCGGCCAGCACCGCCGGGTGCTCGATGGCCGAGGCGACGACGCGCCGCCGCCGGCGTCCGGCCGCGCGAGCAAGGCGCCCTTCAGCGCCAGCGCGTCGGACTCCGAGCCCGAGCCGGTGAAGCACACCTCCTTCGGCTCGCAGCCCAGCACGCGCGCCACCCGCGCGCGCGCCGCGTCCAGGCGCGCCCGGGCGTCGCGCCCGCTGCCGGTGCACGCTGGAGGCATTGCCCCGAGCCGCCCTCGGAGAAGGCCCGCGCCAGCAGCGTGGCCACCTCCGGCCGCAGCGGCGCGGCCGCGTTGTAGTCCCAGTAGATCACGGCGTGGCGCGGACAGCAGCGCCACCGGACGCTCGTCCGCCACTCCGAAGGCTTCGAGGAAGCGGCGCACCAGCTCGCGCTTGAACGCCTTGCGCTGCGCGGCTCGTCCCGACAGCGGAATCCGCGCGCCCGCCATGCTGCCGTGGCCACCCGCCGAGCCGCCGAGGTCCTCGCAGATCTCCCGGATGAGCCGGCCCGCGTTCATGCGCCGGTCCTTCACCCGCAGCGACAGGAAGAGCTGGTTGCGGTACGTGCCGTACGCCAGCGACCACTTCATCCCCTCGAGGAACATCAGCCGCTCGGCCACCTCGGCCACCATGTCCGGGGAGTAGACCTCCTCCAGGTCCGTCACGATGGCCGTGTCCCCGTACACCTTCGCCCGCTCGAAGGCCGTGTGGTAGAGCTGGAAGTAGCGCGCGGGCAGCTCCGGGTGCTCGATCTGGCCCAGGAGCTGCTTGTCCATCCGCGGGAACAGCCACAGGTAGCTGTCGATGTCCGTCTGGGTCGTCTCGCGGCCCAGGTCCCGCGTGTCCGCCTTGATGCCGTAGAAGAGCGCGGTGGCCACCTCCACCGAAGGCTCCAGCCGCGCGGCGCGCAGGTACTCCGCCAGCATCGTCGAGGTGGCGCCGAAGTCGCCGCCCACGTCCGCGAAGGGCGCCTCGAGGCTCTTGTCGCGCAGCGGGTGGTGATCAATGACGATGTCCACCTCGCCTCGCAGCCGCGGGGGAATGGCGTGGTTGCCCGTGGGGGGCTGCGTGTCCACCAGCGCCAGCAGATCGTACTCGTCGAAGTCGAGCTGGGCGATGGGGGTGACGGGCAGGCGGAGCACCTTCACGAAGGCGATGTTCTCCGCCCGGCCGATGATGCCGCCGTAGCCGACCCGGGCCCCCTCCACACCCGCCCGTTCCTTCAGCAGGTGGGCCAGCGCCACCGCCGCCGCGATGGAGTCCGGATCCGGATTGTCGTGGGTGAGAACCAGGAGCTTCTTGTGGCCCTTGGCCACCCGCAGCAGCCGCTCCAGCTTGGCTCGCGCCGGCAGGTGTGCGAGGCGCGGTTCCGGAGGCTCCGTACCCTCTCCGCCTCCGGGCGTCGATCTGCGGCTGTTGGCTGTCGGTGTAGCAGGCATGGGTGCGCTGTTTACTTCCTCCGGCCGAGCGATTCGAGAAGCTCGATGGCTTCTGCGTAACGCTCCGGAAAAGGCGTCTCCAGGATTCCTAGGGGGTTGACGAACCGTGGATCCTTCGTGAGGCGGCGGAAAGGCGTGAGCCCGATCGCTCCCTTGCCCACCTCCAGCCCCACTGCCCGGTCACACGCGGTCATCGCCTCATCGTAACCGGCATTCGTCGACAAGTCGTACCCGGCCGCGAACAGATGGCAGGTGTCCAGACAGACAGATGCCCAGGCGTCCCCGTCTCCCTCGTCCGGGAGCGGCGCTTCCGTCAGGTGCTCGGAAGCGCCACCGGCTCGCGCAGGGCCCGGCTCACGCCTCCGGCGATGGATTCGTGAGCCCCGACCCGCACAGGCTAGTTGTGATGGCCTTGTAACGGCGGCTCAGGTCCCTGAAGTACTTGACGCCGTTGTCGAGCGAGTTCTCGATGGCATCCATCAACAGGGCGCGGAACACGCCCTCGGCGCCGCGTAGGGACTCGTAGTACCGCTGCCGATCGATGGAGTGGATGATCGCCGGCATGTACCCGTTGCGCAGCAGCACCAGGTTGGTGAGCATCCGGCCGACCTTCCCGCTGTTCTCCGTGAAGGGGAAGATCTGCATGAACCTGTGCTGGACCATCGCCGCCTGCTTGATGGGGTGGAACTCGCGGAACTCGGCGGTGCCGGTGTAGTCCACCAGCTTCTCCAGCAGGGGCTGGATCTTCGCGGGCTGGGCGATCTCGTGGAAGTAGGTGCGGTGCAGGGGCATGTCCTTGCGGTAGCCACTGCGGTCTCGCTCCTTGGCCAGCTCCTTCTCCGTTCGCTCCCGCCGCTCGATGTTGGCGCGGATCGCCTGCGCCTCGGGCGTGTTGCCACACAGCAGATCGTGGATCCGCTTGATGGTGGTCAGCGTGATCTGCGTCTGCTTCTTGCCGGTGGCCGTGGCCTCCTCGCGGATGTAGTCGCACGCGGCCTTGTGGTTGCGGATCTCCAGCACCACCGGGATCATCGCCGGGTCCATGCTGGCCCGCTCGGGGAACAACGCCGACAGCAACTCCTGTTGCGTGTACACCGTCCCTTCGAGCGCCGCGTCGTGGTAGATCCACGACATCTCGAACTGCTCAAGGAAGTCCTTGGACCTGTCCTTGAAAATGCCCAGGTAGTCGCGCAGGGTCTCGTTCTTCTCGTCGATATCTTGGTAGCGTTCCTTCACGGACTTGACGCTCCTTCGCACCGGCTCCCGGCATGACCGGTGGGTCAGACCGGAAGAGCCGGACCGGCGGGGACAACGTACTCTGGATTGTAGAAATTCCGGGCGTTTAGGACAATTAAAACGATACACCTGTCGATCTTCTACAAGCTGACGAGGAAGACCTCGCACGCCTGGTCGAGCAGATCCTTGGAGAGCGCCGGGGGAATCTGCCGGTAGCGGGCGGCGTCCTTGATGAGCTGCACCAGGTCGCGCGGGTGGCAGGCACGCATCTGCATGTTCCTCGGCTTGTAGTAGTGCTCGATGAGGTAGGTGACGGCCTGTTCCACGTAGGGGATGCCCGCCGCCTCGCACACCCGGGCGAAGATCTCCCGGTAGGTCTCCTCGTCCGGGTTGGAGACCTCGATCTTGTACTTGATGCGGCGCAGGAAGGCCTCGTCCACCAGTTCCTTGGGGTCCAAATTGGTGGAGAAGACGAGGAGCTGATCGAAGGGGATCTCGAACTTCTTGCCCGTGTGGAGGGTGAGGAAGTCGATCCGCTTCTCCAGGGGGACGATCCACCGGTTGAGCAGGTCCGTGGGGTGGACCTTCTGGCGGCCGAAGTCGTCGATGAGGAGCATCCCGCCGTTGGCCTTCACCTGGAACGGGGCCTCGTAGAAGCGCGCCGTGGGCGAGTAGATGAGGTCCAGCGTCTCCAGCGTCAGCTCGCCGCCCACCACCACGGCCGGACGTCGGCAGAGCAGCCAGCGGTTGTCCATCTCGAAGGTCTGCCGACGGCCCGAGCCGTCGCGCTCGGACTCGAGCGGGACGGCGGTGTGGTTGAGGATGTCGAAGACCTTGATGATCTGGTTGTCGATCTCCAGGCAGTGGGGGATGAAGACCTCGCCGCCGAACATGCGGCTGATGGCCTCGGCGAGGCTCGTCTTGCCGTTGCCCGGGGGGCCGTAGAGGAAGAGCGAGCGGCTGGAGTTCACCGCCGGCCCCAGCTTGTCCATCAGGTCCGCGGAGACGGTGAGGTGGGCCAGGCCCATCACCAGGTCCTCGCGGCTGATGACGGGGTTCTCCTCCTGCTGCGCGGTGATGACGGCGTTGTACTGCTCGATGGGGACGGGGGCGGGGCCCACGTAGGTGCTGCGCTCGATGGCACCGCGCGCGTACTCGCGGCCCTTCTCGGTGAGGACGAAGTCCACCGAGGCGCGGCCGAAGCCCTTGCCGCCCCGGAGGTCCACGAGCTTCTCGGCGGTGAGGAAGTCCACCACGCGCTCGATGACGCCGGGCCAGGGCAGCCGCAGTTCCTGGGCGATGTCCATGCCCGTTCCGGTTCCCGAGTAGTACAGGTACCGGAGGGCGATGTCCGACAGCAGGCCGATCTTCAGCCCCGTCTCCTCCAGCGACTTGGGCTCCGGCGGAGCGACGTCGAGGATGGTCGGGTTCTCGAGATTGAACGGATTGGGGGTGGCGGCGTACTCGAGGCGCATCGGACCCCGTTTCTAGCCGATCCGCCCCCCTTCCGGTACGTCTCCCGAGTTCCTGTTCGCTCAGGGGTCAGACGTAGGTGAGCCACTCGGCGTAGCGCGGCTCCTGGCCCCGGACGGCGCGGAAGTAGGTCTCCTGGACGAACTGGGTGATGGGACCGGGCTTGCCGGTGCCCACCTGGCGGTTGTCCACCTCGCGCACCGGGGTGATCTCCGCGGCGGTGCCGGTGAAGAAGACCTCGTTGGCGATGTAGAGGGCGTCGCGGGTGACGGTCACCTCCTCCACGTGCCGGCCGGAGTCGCGCAGGATGCGGATCACCGAGTCGCGGGTGATGCCGTCGAGGATGGGGGAGGAGAGGGGCGGAGTCTTGATGACGCCCTTCTTGTTGACGAGGAAGAGGTTCTCGCCGGAGGCCTCGGCCACGAAGCCGCTGATGTCCAGGAGGATGGCCTCGTCGTAGCCGGCGAGCACGGCCTCGCGCTTGGCGAGGATGGAGTTGACGTACTGGCCGGAGATCTTCCCGCGCACCATGTTCACGTTCACGTGCATGCGGGTGTAGGAGCTCACCTTGGCGCGGATGCCCTCGCGGATGCCCTTGTCCCCGAGGTACGCGCCCCAGTCCCAGGCGGTGACGGCCACGCGGGTGGGGTTGATGGCGCCCAGGCCCATGGCTCCGTCACCCATGAAGGCGATGGGGCGCAGGTAGGCCCCGTTGGCGAACTGGTCCCGCTGCTTGCGCAGCAACTCCAGGCACCCCTCCATGAGCTGCTCCACCGTGTAGGGGAGCTTCATCATCACGATGTGGGCCGAGTCGAGCAGGCGCTCGATGTGCTCGCGCAGGCGGAACACCGCGAGTCGGCCGTCGTGCGTGCGGTAGGCCCGGATGCCCTCGAAGACCCCCAGGCCGTAGTGCAGGGCGTGGGTCATCACGTGGACCTGGCCTTCCTCCCATTTGACCAGCTTTCCATCGAGCCAGATCTGGTCGGAGCGTAGGACGCCGGAGGAGGTGGAACTCATGTGGGGGGACCTCTTGGTCGGGAAGGGGGGAAGAACGCGGGGGGATTCTCCCAGGAGATTGTTTTAATTCAAAGTAACTCGTCAGCCCAGGTGAGGGAGGGGGGCGAGCATCCGCGTCAAGAACGGCATCTCCGCGCGGAGCTGCTTGCGGCCGAGGTGCATGGCCTTGGTGGCGAGCTGCACCGAGGGCACCAGCTCCAGGGGCGAGAGGGTGGGGCCGAAGCGCTTCACGAGGTGCGCGTAGGGGAGGTTGGGCGCCACCGTCATCGCCGCGAGCCGTTGCAGCGGCAACCAGAAGGGCGTGCTCAGCCGGGGGGCGAAGCCGTCCAGCGCGAGCATGAAGACGTTGCGCGTGCCGATGTTGCCGTGGTGCACCGCCTTCCAGGCCGCCTTCACCGGGAGATTGTCCACCAGCCCCCCGTCGATGAGCCGGAAGATGCCCTTCTCCTCCATCAGTCCGTCCAACAGGCCGCGCATGTGCGCGTCGTCGCGCAGCACGTCGTAGTGGATGACGCCGGGCAGCGCCGAGGAGAAGCCCGCGGCGTCGATCGCGTCGAAGCCCGCCGTCGTCGCGTCCGCGCCCAGGTGGAGCTTCACCATGATCTCCGGCCGGGTGAAGAACTCGGCCAGCGTGCCCATCACCGCCTGGAGGCGGCGCGCCACGCCCGCGGGGCTGAGCAGGCTCACCGGGCTCGTGCCCAGCAGGCGCTCGTAGTACTCGAGGGGGCGCGGCAGCATCCCCCGCCGGATGCCTCCCACCGCGACGAGGATGGGCACCGGCAGATCCTTCAGCCGCATGCCTCCCTCCTGGCCCACCGGCCCCGCGTTGAAGTAGCGGCCCAGTCCCGCGCGCAGGAACAGGCGCAGCGCCGCCGGCAGCCCGTAGCGGTTCTCCGTGGAGATGAACCGGAAGAGCTTCCGCCAGGACAGGCTGCGGATGATGCCCACGAGCTCCGACTCGTCGAAGCGCGCCATCCGCGAGCGCATCAACATCAGGATGGCCCCCATGGAGGTGCCCGCCAGCAGCGACGGCTTCAGGCCGTGCTCGTCCAGCAGGCTCATCACCCCCATGTACACGTAGGCCGAGCCCCCGCCGCCGGCGGCCACCACCACCAGCGACTTGTGCCGCAGCTCGCGGTGGAGGATCTCCTCGGGCACCTGTCCGTGCAGGCGGTGGACGAGCTCGTCGCGCAGCTTCAGGGTGTGGCCGCGCAGGTCGCGCACGTGCGGCACGAGCTGGTCGCGGGTGAGCCGCCGGTTGCCGAGCAGCATCGGACCGAGCCGCCGGGAGACGTCCTCGCGGAAGGGGGCGGTCCAGTTCTCCACGGAATGGTCATGGCCCTCGTGGCGGACCTTGTAGAGGCGCGCCAGGGACAGCGCGGTGCGCAGGACCGTCTCCTCGCGCGAGTCCAGCAGCGACGGCGAGTCCACCGCCGCGCGGACCAGGGCCAGCTCCATCTCTTCGAGCGGCCGGAGGATTTGAAAGCGTTGCTTCAGCAGCACGGGCGGCGGGGACCAGACTCAAGGAGAGGCGCGAAGTACCCGAGCATACACGTCCCGTACGCGCATGGCGCACGCTCGATATTGGCCGAGGAACGTTTCTCCCGGCTCGGTGCCGAGGACGCCCAGCCGGCGTGCGAGCTGAGCCAGGGGTCGGCCGCTGGTGGGCATGTGCTCCAGGGAGCTGGCGTGGATGAGCCGCAGCCGGTTCTCCACCCGGCGCAGGAAGAGGTAGCCCTGGCGGAGCGTCTCGGCGTCCTCGGGGGAGAGGCAGCCCTCGGCCTGCAGGCCCTCCAGCGCCGCCAGGGTATTGGTGCTCCGCACCCGGGGGTGCTCCCGGCCGTGCACCAGTTGCAGGTACTGGACGGTGAACTCCACGTCCACCAGTCCACCCTGGCCCAGCTTCGGGTTGAGCTGCTGCGCGTTCTCGTGGGCCAGCTCGCGCTCCATGCGCGTGCGCAGCCGGTCGATCTCCGCCGCCGCGTCCGGGGGCAGGGGACGCTCGTAGACGAGTGGGGTGAGGAGCTGCTCGCGCAGGGCCTGGAATCGTGTGGCGTCTCCCGCCGCCGGTCGGGCCTTGATGAGCGCCTGCCGCTCCCACAGTTGCGCCCGCTTCTGGTGGTGCTCGCGCAGGGTGTCCTGGCTCACCACCAGCGCTCCCTGGTTGCCCGAGGGGCGCAGTCGCGCGTCGATCTTGTAGAGGTGCCCCTCGCGCAGCTGCACCTGGAGCAGCGTCATCAGCCGCTGCACCGCCTTGGCGAAGTACTCGTGGTGGGTGAGGGGGCCTCGGCTGCCCCCGCTCGTCTCCGCCTGGCCGTTGCCGCTGTAGACGAAGATGAGGTCCAGATCCGAGTGGTAGCCCAGCTCGTACCCGCCGAGCTTCCCCATGGCGATGACCACCAGCCCCTCGCGCTGCCCGCTCGCGTCGAGTGGCTGGCCATAGCGCTCGCGCTGCTCCTGCAACGCCAGGAAGAGGCACTCGTCGAGGATGGCGTCCGCCACCGCCGTGAGCTGCTCGGCCACCTCCGGCACCGACAGGTCTCCGCCAATGTCGTTGAGCCCGATGCGCAGCAGCTCCTCGTTCTTGAAGCGCGGCATCGCCGCGTGCTTCTCCTCCGGGTCCGCGTGCCGAGCCAGCCGTGCCCCCAGCTCCTGCCGGATGCGCTCGGGGGACTTCAGTGCCTCGTCGAGCTGCGCCTGCACCAGCGCGTCCAGCAGCTCCGGGTGCCGCAGGAAGATGCGCGAGAGGTAGTCGCTCTGCCCGAAGAGGTTGAAGAGGCGGCGGCTCGCCCTCGGCATGCTCGTCAGCAGTGCCAGGTAGCCCTCGGGCTGGTGCAGCCGCGCGAGGAAGTCCGAGAAGTGCAACAGCGCCTGGTCCGGATCCGGCGTCTGCGCCAGCTCCGACAGCAGGCGCACCGCCTTCACGCCCCCGTGCGCGAAGGGGGAGTCGGGCACCCGCGCCAGCCGCTCCAGCTCGGCCAGGGCCCGCTCGGGGTCCTCGAAGCCCCGCTTCTCCAGGGCCGCCTGGCGCTCCTCCGGCGGCACGTCCGGGTCCAGCGCGAGCGCCAGGAGGGGCTCGTCGGGGATTTCATCCCGCGCCGTCTGGCCCAGCAGCGTGTTGAAGGCCTCCCAGTACGAAGCGCCGGTGTCTCTCCAGCTCGGCGTGGAAGGAGTCCCAGTCCGGGTAGCCGAGCGAGGTGGCCAGCCGGCGGCGCTCGCGCTCGCCCGTGGGCAGTGCCTGTGTCTGCCGCTCCTCCAGCATCTGGAGTCGGTTCTCCACCCGCCGCAGGAAGCGTGTACGCCTCCTCCAGCGCGTCCGCGTCCGGGCCCGACACGAAGCCCGCTCGCTCCAGCTTGCGCAGCGCCCGCATCGTCCTCGGCTCGCGCAGGGTGCGGTCCTTGCCTCCCTGCAACAGCTGGAGCGCGTTGACGAAGAACTCCACCTCGCGGATGCCTCCGGGCCCCAGCTTCACGTCATCCGCGCTCGCCTTGCCGCGCATGTCGATCTGCACCTTCATGTCGCGCAGGCCGTCCACCGCCGACAGGTCCAGGCTGCGCCGCCAGATGAAGGGCTCCAGCTCGCTCAGCAGCTCCTCCGCGAGCGTCGCGTCTCCCGCCACCGCCCGTGCCTTGAGGAGCGCCGCCCGCTCCCACGTGCGCCCGAACGTCTCGTAGTACGCCAGCGACGCTGGCAGCGAGAGGACCATGGCCCCCGCCCGTCCCTGTGGGCGCAGGTTCAGGTCCACCCGGTAGCAGAAGCCCTCCGCCGTCACCTTCGTGAGCGCCTGCGTCACCGCCTCGCCCAGCCGGGTGAAGTACTGCACGTTGGGCAGTGCGCCCGCCGTGCCTCCCGTGGTGTGCCCGTCCGCCCGGTACAGGTAGATGAGGTCCACGTCCGAGCTGAAGTTGAGGTCCTCGCCTCCCAGCTTCCCCATCCCCAGGATGCAGAAGCCCGGCGTGTCCGGGGTACCGTACTTCGCCTGCAGGGAGCGCTCCGCCCAGGCCAGCGCGGCTCCGATGAGCGCCTCCGCCAGCGCGGACTGCTCCCGGCCCAGCTCCGCCATGGGGGCTCGCAGGGCCGCGTCGCGCACCATGAGCCGGAGGAACTCGCGGTACTTGTAGCGGCGCAGGCGGCGCTGAAGGCCCTCCGCGTCCGTCGGGAGGGCCCGGCGTGTGGCGGCCAGGGCCTCGCGGCGGTACTGCTCCTTCGTTTTCTCGCGCGTCAGCGTCCAGGAGCCCGCGAGCCACCGCGGCAGGCCGGGACGCGTGGCCAGCAGGCGCGGGGCGAAGGTGCTCGTGTGGAAGACCGCCGGGAGCCAGTCCAGCAGGCGCGAGAGGGTGGGCTCGGGGAGACCCTGGAGGCCCTCGCGGCTCCGGTCGAAGGCCGCGATGAGCTCGTCCGGCTCCGAGGTCCGCTTCGCGGCCTCGTGGAGCCGCTCGGCCGAGGGGGCTCCGAGTGTCGCCGCCAGCCCCGAGAGCTCCCTGGTGGCGCGCTTCGGGTTCTCGAAGCCCTCGGCTCTCAGCGATTCCTCGGTCCAGGTCATCTCGGGCCCATGGCGAGGAGAGTGGGGAGGGGGCTCAGGCCTGCGCGATCTGCGCGAGGTTGCTCCTCGCCTTCTCGATGTCACCCTCGTGTTTCAGCACCAGGTTCAACGTTGCCGCCACCAGGTCCGCCGTCAGCGACTCCGCGTTGAGCAGCGCGAGGCTCTGCACCCAGTCCAGCGTCTCGCTGATCGACGGCGCCTTCTTCAGGTCCAGCTTCCGGATCGCCGCCACCGCCTCCACCACCTGCTCCGCCAGCGTGCTCGACACCTCCGGCAGCCGCTTCCGGATGATCCGCAGCTCCCGCTCCCGGTCCGGGAAGTCGATGTGCAGGTGCAGGCACCGCCGCTTCAGCGCGTCCGACAGCTCCCGGGCGTTGTTCGACGTCAGCACCACCCGCGGGATGTGCTTCGCCTTGAACGTCCCCAGCTCCGGAATCGTCACCGCGTAGTCCGACAGCACCTCCAGCAGGAAGGCCTCGAACTCGGGATCCGCCTTGTCGATCTCATCCACCAGCAGCAGCGCGGGCCGGTCCGAGAGCAGCGAGCGCAGCACCGGCCTCGGCAGCAGGAAGCGCTCCGAGAAGAACACCGCGTCGCTCGTCGCCAGCCGGTCCGCCGCCTCGACCAGCGTCCCCGTGCCCTGCACCATCTCGCCGATCTTGTCCTTCAGGAGCTGGGTGTAGAGGAGCTGCTTGGCGTACTCCCACTCGTAGAGCGCCTTGGCCTCGTCCAGGCCCTCGTAGCACTGCAGGCGGATGAACTCGCGCCCGAGCGACTGCGCCAGCGCCTTGGCCAGCTCCGTCTTGCCCACCCCCGCCGGGCCCTCCACCAGGATGGGCTTGTCCATCCGATCCGCCAGGAAGCTCGCCGTGGCGATCTCCGGGGAGGGCAGGTAGCCCACCTGCTCCAGGCGCGTCTGCGCATCGTCCACGCTGGCCAGGGGGCGCGATTCAGTCGAAGGGGAGGCGGTGGTCACGCCTTTGAACTTAACCGAAGGTTTTTCAGGCCACTGCGGCAAAAATGCCAGACCCGTGGCCCTTCCCCCACACCCGAGCCGGCTGCTCTCCCTCCAAGTGGCCGGAACAACTCGCGAAATTATTTCCACGCCGTGGGCACACGACGTGCATTAAGAGGCCCCGCTCTGTTTCTGGAGGCGGCGGTCATGTCCTGGTTGTGGCGGATGATGCTGGTGGTGACGGTGGCCCTGGTGCCCGGGGCCTTCGTGCTGCTGGTGGCCTACATCGCCACACGGACCATCCGGGAGCGCTGGCAGATGGCCCGGCTCCAGTCCCATACCCAGGGGACTCCGGTGTCCATCCGGTCGGTGATCGCCACCGTGGAAATCCGGGACCTGGTTCGTCAGGCACGCGCCGCGCTCTAGTCGCGGCGCGTGCCGGTGGACCGCTACTTGTCCAGCTCGTCGACGAGCGACGTCCAGTCGCTCTCGTCGGCGCCACCCGGAGCCGTGGGGATCTGCATGACCACGGTGCGCTCGGGAGCCTCCTCCTCCTCCTCCATGACTGGCGGAGGAGCCGCAGCGGGCTTCTTGGCCACGGTGTTCTTCGCGGCCGCACGAGGAGCCGCACGGCCTGGAGCCGGCGCGGCGGGCGCGATGGTGTTGACCTGCGTGGTGTTGAGGTTCTCGTCCTCCACCGGGGCGGCCTTGGCGGACGCCTTCGCGGCGGGGGTGCTGGGCGAGGCGGGGGCCTTGGTCTTGTAGCGGGCCAGCTCCAGCTCGGCGACCTTGAGCGCCTTGCTCTTCTCCTGCACGGACTGCTGCAGGCGGGCGATCTCCTGGGCCTTCAGGGCGTCGCGGCGCTCCAGCTCCGCCTTCTGACGGGCGGCCAGCTCCTCGAGCTCCTTCTGCTGCCGGGCCTCCTGCTCCTTGCGCTCCTTGAGGGCGGCGGCGAGCCTCGTGGCGGCCTCGTGGATCTTGGCCTCGGCCGCGGCCACCTTGGCGTTGAGCTCCTTCTCCAGGCGGCTCTTGGTGCCCGCGGCGTTCTCCACCGCCAGCTCGAGCTCCTGGATCTTCTTCGCCCGGGCGGTGAGCTGGGCCTGGACCTCCTTGAGCTTCGTGTCGGCCTCGGAGACGCGAGCCTGGCCCTCCTGGGTGACCTGGGCGACACGGGCCTCGGAGCGGGCCAGCTTCTGGGCCAGCTCGTCCATCGCGCGCTTCGCCTCGGAGCGCTCGTGGGCGTGGGCCTGCTGGAGCGCCTGGAACTGCGCCTGGACCTCGGCGAGCTGAGCGGCCAGCCCCTCGCGATCCGACTGCAGCTTCGCCTGGGTGTTGCCCGCGACGCGGAGCTGCTCCTCACGCGCGGCGATGTGCTTGCGCGCGGTGTCCAGCTCGGAGGAGAGGGCGGCACCCTGCCGGGTGAGCTCGTCGAGCTGACGCTTCGCCTGCTCCGCCTCCTGCTGGCGGCGGGCGTCGAGCTGCTTGAGCTGCTCGGTCCTGGCGGCGACCTCGCGGCTGAGGGCCTCGCGCTGACGCTCCTTCTCCTGCGTCACCACGCTGAGCTTCTGGAGCGTGTCCGACAGCTCCTGGCTCTTGTTGGCCGAGTCCTTCTCCAGGAACTCGATGCGGCGCTGCGACTCGGTGGTGAGCGTGTTGAAGCGCTCCTCCATCCGGTGGTGCTCGTCCTCGGACTGGGAGAGCTGCGAGCTGAGCTGGGTGACCTCGGCGACGCGGCTGCCGAGCTCCTGCTTGGTGAGGAAGAGCTGCTCCTCGAGCTCCTGGCTCTGGTCGCGCGACTGGGCGAGCTGGGCCTCCAGGTCCGCCTGGATGGCGGTGGCCTGCTGCTGGGTCTGCGCGTGGGCGGCCTGCTCGTTGGCGAGCGCGTCGCGCGTGGCGGCGAGCTCTCCCTGCGTCTCGGCCAGCTGGCTCTGCGTATGGACGAGGGTTTCGTGCGTCTGCGCGAACGACTGGGAGGTGGCCTCCAGCTCGCCGCGAGTCGTGGCGAGCGTCTCCTCGGTCTGGGCGAGCCGATCCTGCGTATCGGTGAGGGTGCCCTGGGTCTCGGAGAGCGACTGGGAGGTGGCGTCCAGCTCGCCGCGAGTCGTGGCGAGCGACTCCTCGGTCTGGGCGAGGCGACCCTGGGTCTCGGAGAGCGCCTGGGTCGTGGCGTCCAGCTCGCCGCGGGTGCTGGCGAGCGTCTCCTCGGTCTGGGTGAGCAGGCCCTGCGTATCCGAGAGAGTGGCCTGGGTCTCGGACAGCGTGTTCTGCGTCACGGAGAGCGTCTGGGTCGTGGCGTCCAGCTCACCGCGGGTGCTGGCCAGCGACTCCTCGGTGGCGGAGAGGCGGCCCTGCGTGTCGGCGAGGACAGCCTGCGTCTCGGAGAGCGACTGGGTGGTGGCGTCCAGCTCGCCACGGGTGCTGGCGAGGGTCTCCTCGGTGGCGGAGAGACGGCCCTGCGTGTCGGCGAGGACGGCCTGGGTCTCGGAGAGCGTGTTCTGCGTCTCGGAGAGCGTCTGGGAGGTGGCCTCCAGCTCGCCGCGGGTGGTGGCGAGGGTCTCCTCGGTCTGCGCGAGCGTGTTCTGCGTCTCGGAGAGCGTCTGGGAGGTGGCCTCCAGCTCGCCGCGCAGGTTGGAGATCTGCGTGTCGCGGTCGGCGACGGCCTCGTTGAGCGCCTGGAGCTGGCCGTTGAGGTCGGCCTCCATCGCGTCCTTGGCGGCCTCCAGCTCGTTGCGAGCCTGGGTCATGGCCTCCAGTTCGCCCGTGAGCTCGGCCTCGCGGTCGGCCAGGTGCGCCTTGAGGGCCTCGACCTCGCCCTCCAGCTCACCGACGCGCTCCATCTGCTGCTGGATGTTGGCGTTGAGCTCGGCTTCCTGGTGCTCGTTGCGAGCGATGGTCTCCGGCAGCTCGCGCTCGAGCGCGGCGATCTTGGCGTCGCGCTCCTCGAGCCGCTGGGTGAGGTCGCTCTCCAGCGCGTCCTTGTCCTGCTGGAGCTGGTCGCGCTCGCCCGTCATGCGGGTCAGGTCCGACTCCAGGTCGGCGATCTGCTCGTTGAGCCGCGCCTCGAGCGCGTTGCGCTCCTCGATGAGCCGCTGGATCTCCGCGTCCGCCTGGGCGCCGTGCTCCTCGGCCGCGGTGGCGCGAGCCTCCAGGGCGCGCACGGTGGTGTCGCGCTCCTGCTCGGTCTGGGCCAGCCGCTCCTGCAGCGCCTGGATCTCCCCGCTCAGCTCGGCGTAGCGCTGGTCGCGCTCACCGATGGTGCTGGCCAGCTCGCCTTCCAGGCCCTCGATGCGCTGGTGGCGGCGGGCCAACTCGGCCTCGTGCGCCTGCACCGTCTCGGTGAGCTTCTGCTCCTTGACCTCGAACTCGAGCGTGACGATGTCGAGCTGCTTCTCGAGCTTGTCGTACTCGTCGCGGGCGTGCTCCAGCTCCGCGGCGCGGCGGGACAGCTCGTCATCGCGGTTGCGACACCTCGCGGCGAAGGACGTTGATGTCCTTCTCCTTGGAGGCCACCACCTCGATGAGGTCCTTCTCGCAGGAGAACTTCTGCAGGAGCAGGTCGTCGACGGTGGCGCCGTGCTCGCGCTCCTTCTGGAGCATCGACTGCTGCGCCTCGTTGAAGCGCCGCAGCAGATCGTCCACCTGCATCTTCAGGCCCTGGAGCTCCACGTCCTTCTCGTGGAGCCGGTCCTCGACGGAGAGCAGCTCGCGCTCGCGGACGGTCCAGATCTCCGAGATGCGGGCGATCTGCGACTCGCGCACCTTGAGCTCGTCGCGGAGGAGCTGGACCTTGCCCTCGGGCGTGCCCATCAGGTCGCGCCGCGGGGGCGGACGCTTGAGCTGGCGGGACTCGGCGAGCAGCTCGGCCTTGCGGTCCGCGATGGACTGGAAGGAGCGCTCGAGGAAGGTGCGGTCCTCGTCGGTGATGGCGCTGCGGCGCTCGCGCTTGGGCAGCTTCGGCGGAGCACCCGCGGGGGCGGCACGCAGCGGCGGCGGCATGGCCGGCGGACCGTCGCCCGAGGACGCCAGGAACTCGTCCTCACCGGGAGGGATGATGCCGTGGCTCATGTCGGCGCAGCTCTCCCATCTCGAAGGGGATGACGAGGTAGCCGTCCGCGGCTCCTGGCGTCTGACGGTGCTGGTTGAGCCCCTCGATACCCGTGTCCGAGGACAGCAGCAGCACCTTGAGGTTCTGACCCCACTTTCCCTTCTTGATCTGCCCGCAAAGGGTGAAGCCGGACTGATCCGGCAGCTCGGCCGCGGACGACGACAAGGTCCGGTCGGCGCTTCTCCATCTCACGCTGTGCGTCGGCGGCGGTTGCCGCCATGGCCGTTTGATAACCCGCGCTTTTGAGCACGGTGGCCATGCTGAGGGCGAAGTCGTTCTGGCTTTCGACGATGAGAACCCGGCGCTCCATGCAGCCCTTTAACCCAGGAAAAGTGCAATGAAAACCGGCACATCCTAGTCACGCGCGACAAGGCTTGGAAAGTTTCCGCGTCGCGCTCGGTTGGTTGCTGTACGAGTCCCGGATTATGAGGGTTTGCCACGGGATGCTCCCTGCGCCTTCGGGGCAGGGGGTACACCGGGCTCCTCATCGCGTCCGGGGAAGGTGGTGGGGGGGGTGTGCCGGGCGAACTGCGTCCCCTCTGGAGGGCAGTACCCGTGAGCCAGTTGGGCGAACCATGCGTTCAGCCTCGACTCGGGCGGCTCCTTGGGTGCCTCTTCCGCGGAGTCGGCCTCCTGGATCTCCTCGCTGCTGATCTCCTCCGGCTCCCCCAAGAGTGGGTGCGCGTGGGGCGGTGTCGGAGAGCTATCTACCTCGTGAATCTCCTCGGCCTCGGCCTCGGCGAGTTCCTCGGGCTCTTCGACCGGTGCGGAGGTGCGAGCCAGCGGGGGAGGGGACACGGGCCTCGCGCCACTGGCCGGATGGGCCTGGGAGGGCAACGTGGGGATGGCGGGCAGCGACGGGCGCGCCTTCTCCGTCAGGCTGGGCGGTTCCGCCGTCCGGAGACGGGGAGGGGTCTCCATGGGGCGGGGTGTGAGCGGCTCCACGGATCTGGGAGGGGGCGCGCGGAAGCGCGGGAGGGCGGGGCGGTGCCGCGGTCTCGGGGGCGGAGCGGTTCTCGAGGGGCGGCGGCTTGACTCCCGGGCTCATAGGAACCGGGCTCGGGGACGGGGGCGTGGTGGGCTCACGCAGGGGCGACCCCATGACCACGGGAGGCCCGCGCAGCCGCGAATCCTGCTCGGTCAAGGCGTTCTCCTCGGGAGGGGACTCGCGCAGGGGCTGCCCCATCACCACGGGGGGGGCTCCTGGCCGTGAATCGTGCTCGGTCGGGGCGAAATCGAAGGACGGGGCGGAGGGCTCGCGCAGGGGCAGTCCCATCACCACCGGGGGCCCCTCGGAGCGCGAGGCCGCCGGCTCCGTCTTGATGAGGCGCGTGTCGAGGCCCTCTTCCAGGAAGACGTGTCCCACGACGAGCGGCAGCTCCTCGCGTGGGGCCTCGGGCTCGGCTGGACTGGCGTCCGGAGCGGTCCCGCTCGTGGGCTCTTTCTCTTCGGCCGGGGGCGGAGCGGGCTCCGGCGCGCTCGCGCTCACCGTGCCCGCGAGCGCGAGGATGCGGTTGGTGGGCGTGCCCGTCACCATCGTCGCCTGGGGGACCAGGTCGGGCGGGGCGGCGTCCATCGTCACCGGACGCTTTCCGAGCAGGCTGTCATAGAGGTCCAGGAGCTGACCCCGGATGAGGCCCGCGTCGAGCGACAGCTCCGCCATGGCACGCGCCTGCTTCCCGAGGGCGACCCGCCGAGGCACGTCGCGCGCCAGCTCGATGATGCGATCCGCGAGCGCCTGGGTGTCTCCCGGCGGGTAGAAGACTCCGGCCGAGGCGGGGACGAGCTCGCGGGTCATGGGCAGATCGGCGGCGAGCACCGGGCGGCCGGCGGCGAGGTACTCGGACAGCTTGGAGAGTGCCCCGCCCTGCACGCGGTTGCGGTCCACGTCATCGAGCGGCAGCACCCCCACGTCCGCGAGCGTGAGCACCTTGGCCACGTCGTCATGGCTCACGGGGGGTTGGAACTCGACGTGCTGCTTGAGGCCCAGCTCGGAGACGAGGTCCTCCAGGTGTGGTTGCCAGTCCGGGTGGCGGGCGCCCACGAGGGTGAGCCGCACATCCACCTGCTTCACCGCCAGTGCGAGTCCCCGCAGCAGCCCGGGCAGTCCCTGCCACGCCACCTGGCTGCCGAGGTACATCAGCCGCATGGGAGTGCCGTCCGGCGAGCCGAGCGCCGCGGGCACGTAGGGCCCCAGGTCCACCGGCGCGCGCACCACGCGCACCGAGTCCTGGCTCACCCCCAGCGAGTGGATGAAGGAGCGCGTCGTGGGCGAGCCGGTGACGACCAGGTCCGCGTTCATCAGGCAGAACAGCTCCTGGCGCCGGACCTTGGAGAGGAACTTCCGGTCTCCTTCGAGCTGCGGGTGCGTGTAGCGCAGCTCCTGGGAGGGGAAGGACTGGGCCTCATAGATGAGGCGGTAGCCGTAGTCGCCCTTGAGCTCGCACAGGGCGTAGCCGCCGAAGGGGTCGGTGAAGTGGACGAGCGCGTACTCCTCGCTCTCGAGCTGGCGCCGCACGGCGCGCTCGAAGGCCTGGATGCGCGAGGCCAGGTCCCCCGAGCCCACCGGCACCCGGAGCAGGCGCGCGCCCTCGTACTTCTCGATGTGCGAGTGGTCGGGCGTCTTGACCGACAGCACCACCACCGAGAACCGATCGGGCAATGCCTTCAAATACTCCGTCACACGGCGCGATGATCCTGACGGGCCGGGGAGGACGTCGAAGCTGCACAGCAGAAGTCTGGGCAGGTCGCTCAAGACGGATCGCAGGATACAGAGGCGACTCCCGGCTTGTCACCGCCCCCGTCATCCACGTGGGGTGTGACCCAGAACAGAAGTGAAATCGCTCGTTGACCCCCCCGGCCCTGTCGACCTAAGCCCCTTCCTGCCTATGGCCGACCTCAAGAGCGTCACGGTGGAGTACCTGCGGGAACTCGCGCGCAAGCATCTGGGGCGCGGGCACAGCAAGTTCAAGACCAAGGAAGACCTCCTCTCGGCACTCGCCAAGCTGGTGCCCGGGCTCGGGAAGCTCGCGGGCGAGACGGCGCCGAAGGCCGCGAAGCCCTCGAAGGCCGCCAAAACCGCAAAGGCGGCGAGGACCGAGGCTCCGAAGCCGGAGAAGAAGGCCAGCTCGGCCCAGAAGAAGGTCCAGGAGAAGGTGAAGGCGGTCCGGGAGAAGGTGAAGGGGACGCGCAAGGCCCCGGTGGCCATCTCCGCGGCCTCGCGCACCGAGAAGCCCGAGGACCGTCCGCAGCAGCCCGTCGCCCCGGAGCGGCCCCTGCCCGAGGAAGATGAAGAGAAGACGCCCGTGCGTCACCCGCCCCGGCCCGCCGAGGTGGTCACCTTCCCGCCCAAGCCCAGGCCGGGCCGGCTCTTGAGCGATGACGAGCCCACCCTCACCATGCCTCCGGCCCCGGTCGAGCCCCCCTCGCCCTCCCACGTGGCCCAGCACGCCGCGGAGCCGCTGGTGGAGGGCTTCTTCGTGGCGCGCGTGGCGGGCGAGCAGGAGGCCTTCCGCCACCACCTCACCGAGTCGCAGCGCCGCCAGCCCCGCGAGGCGCTCGGCGCGCCGGACTACGCGGAGAACCTCGGCGAGCTGCCGATGGACTACGCGGACGACACGGTCCTGCTGCTGCCGCGCGATCCGCACACCCTCTTCGTGCTCTGGGACTTCAGCGAGGCCGCTCGCGAGCGCGCCCTGGCCGGACTGGAGTCGCCGCGCGCCGTGCTGCGCGTCTATGATGATGGCGACACGCTGCTGCGGGTAATCGACGTCGCGCTCGAGTCGCGCAGCTACTACGTCCACGGGATGACGCCCGGCCACCCCTACCGGGTGGAGATCCACTTCGTCGGCGGCAGCGGCCGCTCGCGCCGGATCGGCCACTCCTCCAACCGCGTCTTCCTGCCGCCGCTGGGCCCGTCCTCGGACACCTCGGTGCGCTTCCTGCGCATGCCGCCCGTCACCCGCGCCATCACCATGGAGGCGCAGGCCGCCACCGCGCCCACCCGCACCGCGGACGTCGAGGAGCGCGAGTACATCACCTGGCGCCGCGTGCCCCTGCCGGGCAGTGGGGGGTTCGAGGACATCCCCGAGAGTCAGCGTGAGCGCCTCGGCGGAGCCGCTCCAGGCGAGGGCTCGTCCGAGCAGCCGTACTGGGATATTCCCCGCCCCAGCGGCTCCTCGGAGCAGTGGGCCGGATTGGGCAGGCCGGGCGGTGCCTCGGAGCAGTGGGCCGGGTTGGGCAGGCCGGGCGGCGCCTCCGAGCAGTGGGCCGGGTCGCACCCGTCGGCCGGCCGCGGTGGGGCCTCCGAGCGGTGGGAGTGGGTGTGGACGCGCCCGGGAGGCGCCTCCGAACATCGGGCCTGGACGATGCCGACATCCTCCGGTCAAGGTCGCTGAGAGGGGGATGACATGAGCATCGGATCGCTCGCCATCGTTCTGCACGCCCACCTGCCGTTCGTCCGTCATCCCGAGTACCCGGACTTCCTCGAGGAGGACTGGCTCTACGAGGCCATCTCCGAGACGTACCTTCCCCTGCTGCTCGTCTTCGACCGGCTGGCCGAGGAGAAGGTCCCCTTCCGGGTGACGATGACGCTCACCCCCACGCTCGTCACCATGCTGCGCGACGAGCTGCTCATGGGCCGCTACGCGCAAAGGCTGGATCAGCTCTGCGAGCTGGGGGCACGCGAGGTCCATCGCACCCGGAATGAGCCGGTCTTCAGTCGGCTGGCGCACTTCTACCGGGACCACTTCGAGTCCCTGCGCGGCGCCTTCCGCGAGCGCTACAAGCGCGACCTGGTGGGCGCCTTCCGCCGGCTCCAGGACGAGGGGCACCTGGAGATCCTCACCTGCAACGCCACCCACGGCTTCCTGCCGCTGATGCAGCAGACGCCCGAGGCGGTGCGCGCGCAGATCTCCGTGGCCGCCAGCCACTACCGGCTCACCTTCGGCCGGGACGCGCCGGGCATCTGGCTGGCCGAGTGCGGCTACTACCCCGGGGTGGAGAAGTTCCTCGCGGCCGAGCGCATCCGCTACTTCTTCGTGGACACCCACGGCCTCACGGATGCCACGCCCCGGCCGCTGCACGGGCCCTTCGCTCCCGTCTACACGGAGGCGGGCGTGGCCGCGTACGCGAGAGATCCCGAGAGCAGCCAGCAGGTGTGGAGCTCCGAGTTCGGCTACCCCGGCGACCCCGTCTACCGCGAGTTCTACCGGGACATCGGCTGGGACCTGGACCTGGACTACATCCGGCCCTTCATCCAGCCCACCGGGGATCGCAAGAACACCGGCTTCAAGTACTACCGGATCACCGGCAAGACGCAGGGCAAGCAGCCCTATGATCCGGATGTCGCGCGCGAGCGGGCCGCCACCCACGCGGGCAACTTCCTCTTCAACCGCGAGAAGCAGTTCGAGTGGCTCTCGGGGAAGATGGGCGGCCGCAAGCCGGTGGTGGTGGCTCCCTACGACGCCGAGCTCTACGGCCACTGGTGGTTCGAGGGCCCGTGGTTCCTCGACGCCCTCATCCGCAAGGCGGCCTTCGACCAGAAGACCTTCCAACTGGTGACGGCCTCGGACGACCTGGCCGAGCACCCGGAGAACCAGGTGGCCACTCCGCCCCTGAGCTCCTGGGGCGCGGGCGGCTACGCCAACATGTGGCTGGACGGCTCCAACGACTGGATCTACCGGCACCTGAACCACTGCTCCCGGCAGATGGTGGCCCTGGCCAAGGACTACCCGGATGCCTCCACGCTCCATCGGCGGGCGCTCAACCAGGCCGCGCGCGAGCTCCTGCTGGCGCAGTCCTCGGACTGGGCGTTCATCATGAAGACCGGAACCATGGTGGACTACGCCGTGCGCCGGACCCAGGAGCACCTGCTGCGCTTCCAGCGCCTGCACGAGGAGCTCCGGGGCGGGAATATCGATGAGGGCTGGCTGTCCCACATCGAGAGCAAGAACAACATCTTCCCCGAGATCGACTATCGGGTTTACCGTCCGGGTTGAGTGAGTCCCACGCTGCCCAAGCACAAAGCCTTCAAGCTCTACGAACGGGCCCGCACCCTGCTGGCCCGCGAGGAGTTCAGCGAGGCCGAGAAGATCCTCCGCGACCTGGTGGCCCATGACAGCCTGGGTCGGCCGGATGTGGCCATGTCGCTGGGTGACGTCCACCTGGGCCGGGGCGAGTACGACACGGCGGCCTCCGCCTACCGGGAAGGCCTGGCGCGCTTCCCCGGCAACCGCGACCTGATGGCCCGCATCGGGCTGGTGCTCATCCGCCAGGACCGCTTCGAGGAAGCGGTGGAGCTGATGGGCCATCTCGACCTGAAGGGGCTGCCGCCGCTGGTGCTCGTGCAGTACGGCTACGCCCTGGTGCGGCTGGATCGCTACACCGCCGCCGAGCGCGCCCTCTCGCGGGCGGTGGCGGCGGGCGGTGGACCCGAGGCGAAGGTGATGTTGGCCCGCGCCCGCGCCCGGCTGGGTCGCTACGAGGAAGCGGCCAACATGTGCCGGAGCCTCCTCGACAGCGACGCGTCCGCGCAGACGCGGTGGGAGGCGAAGGCCCTGCTGGCCGATTGCCTCCTCTTCCAGAACCAGTCCGCGTCCGCGCTGGCGTCATTGAAGGAGCTTCGCGAGACGGGGGCCCTGGCCCCGGAGCAGCTCGGGCACATGGCCTACGCCGCCCAGCTCGCCGGGGAGCCGGGGCTGTGCGATCAGCTCATCACCGAGCGGCTGAGCACCGGGCCCACGGCGGAGGATCGGCTCCTCTTCGCGCAGATCGCCAACCTCCGCAACCGACCGGAGGACGCGCTGGCGCACCTGGAGGCCGCGAGCGAGGCGCCCGGCGAGAACTACAAGGGCTTCGGCTTCGAGCTGGAGGCCACCCGGGTTCGTGCGCTGCGGTTGCTGGGGAGGCGTGAGGAGGCGCGCCAGGCATTGTCTCGGGCCGCGCAGCACCCGGAGGCGCACGGGCGGCTGGGGGTCCAGATGCTGGTGGACGTGGGGCACCTGGCGGCGGAGGAGGGCAACTTCGAGCTCGCGGAGCAGTCCTTCCAGGAAGCGCTCGAGATCGACGCGGAGGACCCCGAGGCGAAGCGGGGCCTGGAGCTGACGCGGCGGCGGGAGGCGTGGCGCACGCAGTTGCAGGCCAACGTGGAGGCGCAGGTGGAGGCGGCCAAGGCCGAGTCCGAGGCCTTGCGTCGGCGCTTCATGGCCCGCGAGAGCGAGGTGGAGGCGCTGCGCCGCGAGCTGGAGTCGCTCCGGGCGGCCCAGGCCCAGTCCGAGGAGAAGGCGCGTCGGGCGGAGGAGGAGGCGCGGGCGGCGCAGGCCGATGCTCGCGCGGAGCAGGCCCGGCGCACGCGCGAGGAATTGGAGCAGCGCGAGGCGGAGATCGACGCCAAGGCGCGCGAGAACGTGGAGCGGGGGCTGGGGATGACGCTGGCCTCGTGCCCGCCGCCGCTGCTGCAGGCGGTGATGGTGGCGGAGCGGACGTACCAGAAGGCCCTCTACACGGAGCTGCCCGCGGCGGCGGTGGCGGTGCTGTACGCGGGAGCCCTGGAGCGCGCGCTGAACATCCTCTTCGTGGAGCGCTTCCGCGAGTGGCTCGTGGCCCAGGGGCAGCTCAAGGACTTCCTCCAGGCCGCCACGCGCGAGAAGCGCGGCCGGAAGGTGGAGTACTTCGACAACTTCGCCGCGGCCTTCGACCCGGAGCGGCCCGGCCGTGCTCCGTCCCTGGGCGAGGTGGCGCGCGTCCTCCAGCGACGCGAGGAGCCCTACCTGCGCGCCTTCCAAGCGTTCTTGGGTGAACGTTACCCGCTACCGGGGCGCCTGCTCGACGTGCTGGCCGACTTCGTCACCCAGGCCAAGGAGCGCCTGCGCGACCCGGTCGCCCACGGGCGCGCGGTGGAGATGGGCTACGAGGAGCTGAAGGTGCTGCGTGAGCGGCTCCTCTTCGCCCTCGAATCGGGCCAGTCCGGGGCGCTCGCCCTGCTGCTGGGCGCGTAGCACCCACAACTCCCCCCATCCTTCTCGGGAAGAGTCGGGCGGCTCCAGTGTTTCCCAGCCGTGCAGGCGGGGCGGGTACGCCTTGCCTGTCAGTGTTTCCGTCTTATCTGGGGAGACATCATGATCAAGCGACTGACCCCTCCGCGGAGCGCCCTCGCTGGCGCTCTCCTTCTGTCGTTGCCCATGCTGGCGACCGCCCAGACGGCGGCCACCGAGAACACCCCCCTCCAGCCGGCCACCCGGGAATCGCAGGCCCTGCCTTCGCTCGCCCCGCTGGTGGAATCGGTGAAGGGCGCCGTCGTCAACGTGGATGTGCAGGCCAAGGCCTCCACGTCCGAGATGGGGCAGGGGGAGAACCCCTTCGTGGACCGCTTCTTCGGCGGCGGAGGCCGGGGCCAGCAGCGGCGCGAGCCCATCCGCCAGGGCTCGGGCTCGGGCTTCATCATCGATTCCAAGGGGCTGGTGTTGACCAACAACCACGTCATCGAGGGCGCGATGTCCATCCGCGTCCGCATGGATGACGGGCGCAGCTTCGACGCGGAGATCCTCGGGAGGGATCCGCTCACCGACGTGGCCCTCCTCCGGCTCAAGGGCAAGGTGGAGTCCCTGCCCACGGTGAAGCTGGGAGACTCGAACGCGCTGCGCGTGGGTGACTGGGTGCTGGCCATTGGCAACCCGTTCGGGCTGGCCTCCAGCGTGAGCAGCGGCATCATCTCGGCGCGCGCCCGGGACATCCACTCGGGCCCCTACGACGACTTCCTCCAGACGGATGCCGCCATCAACCCAGGCAACTCGGGCGGTCCGCTCTTCAACATGAAGGGCGAGGTGGTGGGCATCAACACCGCCATCGTGGGCGGGGGCACGGGCATCGGCTTCGCGGTGCCGAGCAACCTGGTGAAGGCGCTCGTGCCGCAACTGGAGAAGGATGGCGCCGTCACCCGGGCGTGGCTGGGCATCGGTATCCAGGATCTGACGAAGGACCTGGCCAAGGCGCTGGCGCTGCCGGTGGCGAGCGGAGCCATCGTGTCCTCGGTGAACGAGAACTCCCCGGCGTCGAAGGCTGGCCTGAAGACGGATGACGTCATCGTGGCCATCGACGGGCAGAAGGTGGGCTCGGATGGCGAGCTCACCCGCACGGTGGCGTTGAAGAAGCCGGGGAGCACCTCGACGTTGGAGCTCTTCCGCGAGGGCAAGCGGCAGGAGCTGAAGGTGCAGCTCGGGACGCGTCCGGACCTGGAGGGACTGGGCCTGCGCCAGAAGCGGAGCAACGAGCCCGAGCAGTCCTCCAAGGCGCGCGTGGGCGTGTCGCTGAGCAACGTGGACCCGCGGATGAGCGAGCGCGCGGGGCTGCAGTCCGCTCAGGGCGCGCTGGTGACGGACGTGCTGCCGGGCTCGCCGGCGGAGCGCGCGGAGCTGGAGCCGGGCATGGTCGTGGTGGAGGTGGATCGCAAGCCGGTGCGCAGCGCGGAGGAGCTGGCGAAGCTCATCCGCAAGGCGCAGGCGGGCAGCACGTTGCTGTTGCGCGTGGAGGTGCCACGCAGCGGGCGCTTCCTGCGAGCCCTGCGCATCCCGTGAGCGACCCGGTGGCCGGGGCCCTGGGGTGACTCAGGCCTTGGCCACGCTGGGAGTCGGGGCGGAGGGATCCGTGGGACGCGAGAGTCCGCGCTCGCGTCCCGGGTGCTGCTCCATGCCGGGCGCGTAGGCGGTGACGCTGTTCCGCCCGGCGCGCTTGCTGGCGTAGAGGGCGGAGTCGGCGCAGTCCACCAGGTTGTCCTGGGTGGTGGCGTCGTTGGGGATGGTGGCCACGCCGATGGAGACGGTGATGTGGCCACCGGGCTGGGTGGGGGCGGCGAGCTGGGGAGCCTCCACCACGGCGCGCCGCAGCTTCTCGGCCACCTCGTAGGCATCGGCCTTGGACACGTTGGACAGCACCAGCATGAACTCCTCGCCGCCGTAGCGCGCGAGCGTGTCCACCTTGCGCACGCGGGCGCTGAGCACGTCGCACACCTTGCGCAGCGCCTCGTCACCGGCGCGGTGGCCCGCGGCGTCGTTGAGCTTCTTGAAGTGGTCGATGTCCACCATGAGGATGGACAGTGGCGTGCCGAAGCGCTGCGCGCGCGCCACTTCCAGCTCCAGCCTCGCGAAGAGGTGACGGCGGTTGGGCACCCCGGTGAGCGGGTCCGTCATGGTGAGCTTCACCGCCTCGGCGTGGAGCATGGCGTTCTTCACCGCCGTGGCGGCCTGGTCGGCCACCGCGGCGAGCAGCTCCAGCTCCTCGGGGGCGAAGCTGGCCACCTCCGGGCGCCGGAAGGTGAGCACCCCCAGCACCGACTCCATGTGCACCATGGGGATGCACAGCAGCGCGCCGCTGTCGTGCCCCGGCAGCAGCCGGTGCCGGGCGAAGATGCTCGAGGGGTCGGTGATGTCCGGCACGTACACCACCCGGTGTAGCTCCGCCGCTCGCCCGCTGGCGCCCTCGCCGAACTGGAAGGTGATTCCCTCCAGCTTCGGGTTCGCCGGGAAGGTGCTCTTCACCTCCAGCAGCCCGTCCGTGTTGACGAGCAGGATGGTGAAGTCCGGGATGTGGAGCCGCTCGGGCAGCAGCTCGGTGATGCGCGCGAGCAGCTCCGACAGCTCGATGGTGGAGTTGACCGAGCGCGCCACGTCGAAGAGCAGCGCCAGCTCGGCGATGCGCTCCTCCAGCTCCTCCTTGAGGGACAGCTTCCACTTCGTCACCTGGAGATCCCGGTGGGTGTCGATCTCCTCGGCCTTCATGGAGGTGATGCGCGCCAGCATGGCGTTGAAGGCCGCGGCGAGCCGGGAGATCTCATCCGTGCCGCGCACCTCGGCGCGCACCAGGAAGTCTCCCTCCTCGGCGCGGCGCATGGCGGACGCCAGCCGGTTCAGGGGACGCGCGAGGAACAGGTGCAGCGACAGCCCCGTGGCGAACATCAGGATGGTGCCTAGAACCAGCACCGTGGCCAGCGCGACGCCGAGCACCGCGGTGAGCTCGCGGTGCACCTCCGGCTCGGCCATGCGCAGGTGCAGCACCCCCAGGCGCGTCGACTCGGCGCCCGCGTGGCAGCCCTCGCAGGCCTTCTCGCCGAGCGGGCGGATGACCTCCGTCTGGCGCGGATCCGAGTGGGTCGTCTGGGGGCCGGGCGCCACGATGCGCTCGGCCTCGGGGTGGCGCGTGCCTACCTCTTCGGGCTTGAGGGACCAGCGGATGCGGCCGTCCGGCGACAGCACGTGCAACTCCCCCGCGGAGCGCAGGAGCCGGGCGTCCGAGCTCAGCAGCTCGGTGACGGGGGAGTGGGCTGGCGTGCCCTCGGGAGCCGGCAACCGGAAGGTGGAGCCGACGAACTCGGCGAGCACCAGCGACTCGTCGTGAGTGGCATCCCGCGCCGCCAGTCGCGCCTCACGCCAGAAGTAGCCCACCCCGAACAGGGCCGCGAGCAGCCCGGGCAGGGCGACGCTCCACAGGAGCTTCCTGCCTACGGTGTCGAGACCCGATGCCATGTCGTTGGAGGCAAGGGCCGTCGGCCCGATGCCGTCATGCCCCTTGTAGTTCATGAATTGTCAGATCGGCTGACGCACGCTGTCAAACGGACTCCGTTAGAAAATATTCGGTGCCGAAGACGTAGAAGTTGCCTGACGCGCCGCGTAGCCTGTCCCGTTCTGGAGACGCCCATGCCCCCCCAGCTCCCGTCCTTCGTGCTCTCCTCTCTGCTCCCCGTCCCTCACGGCTTCGCCACGCGCGCCGGAGGGGTGTCGGAGGGGCCTTATGCCTCGCTCAATCTGGGCTTCGCGGTGGGTGACCTGCGAGAGCGGGTGGAAGAGAACCATCGCCGGCTGGCCGGGGCGGTGGGCTCGGCGCTCGATGCGCTGCACACGGTGAAGCAGGTGCATGGGGACCGGGTGGTAGAGGTGGGGGCAGGTGAGGGGACGGGGGGGCTGCGGCCACAGGCGGGCGAGGCGGACGCGCTGTGGACGGAGCGGCCGGAGCACTGGGTGGCGGTGGGGACGGCGGACTGCGTACCCGTACTGCTGGTGGACCCGGAAGGTAGGCGGGTGGCGGCGGTCCACTCGGGGTGGCGGGGCACGGATGCGCGCATCGTGGCGCGGGCGGTGGAGTCGCTGGCGGCCCGGGGCGCCCGGCCCGAGCGGCTGCTGGCGGCGGTGGGCCCCTGCATCCAGCGCTGCTGCTACGTCGTCTCCGAGGACCTGGGCGAGCGCTTCACCCGCGGCTTCGGGTCGGAGGTGGTGGCCCGCGAGGGCGGGGAGGTGAAGCTGGACCTCTCACGGGCAGTGCGTGACACGCTGCTGGGCGCGGGGCTGAAGGCGGCCCACGTGGACGTGCTCCCCGACTGCACGGCGTGCGATGGGGGCCGATTCTTCTCCCACCGGCGTGACGCGGGACTCACGGGCCGTCACCTCAACTTCGTGGTGCACCGGTTCTGATCGGCGTCCGGGCCGATTTCTTGACGGTCTCCGACAGCCCTTCCTATCCTCATAGGGAACCCCCGAGGCCCTGTTGGAGCGCCGTATCATCCGCAGACTGCTTGCCATCGCGCCCCTCTGCGCGCTGTCCGCCTGTTCCACGACGGGCTCCGCCCACTCGTCGGAGCTGGTGGAGCTCAAGGCCGAGGTGCGTGCCATGCGCGAGACCCAGGGGCGTCTGGAGAAGCGCCTCGAGCGCCTGGAGCTGCATGCCAGCGTGACCCAGGCCCGCGCCGCCGCCGCGCCGGCTCGGGAGTCCTCCGCCGCCGCGCCCGCGCCCGAGAAGGACTTCGCCACGCCCGAGCTGACGGTGGTGAAGCTCAAGCCGCGCAACGAGCCCGCGCCCCCTCTGCCCACCCGGGTCGCCGTCGTCGAGCCCGCGCCCGATGACATGGAGATGTTCATCAGCCCCGCGCCCGAGGGCGGCGGCGCCAGTGCCTCGGACGACGCCGAGCCGAAGGAGCAGCTCGACACCACCGTGTTGGACGCCGAGTTCGACCAGGCGGTGGCGGCGCTGCGCACCGGCAACGTGGAGGGTGGGGTGGCGCGCCTGTTGCGCTTCGCCGAGGACAACCCCCGTCACCCCCGCGCGGACAATGCCCTCTATTTCGGCGGGCTCGGGCAGATGGGGCTGAAGGACCACGCCGCCGCGGCGAAGTCCTTCGAGCGCCTCATCGAGAGCTACCCGGCCGGAGATGCCGTGCTGGATGGCATGCTCCGGCTGGCCGAGTGCCGGCTGCGGCTCAACCAGAAAGACGATGCGCGGGCGCTCTATACCCGCATTCTCACCCAGTTCCCGGGGACGGCCGCCGCCACGCAGGCGGAGCAGCGGCTCGCGTCCCTCTCGCACTAGCAGTCCGAAAGGAAGTCATCCGATGCGCTCGCGGATCCTCTCCTCACTCCTTCTCGCCACCGTCCTCGCGCCGCCCGCGGTGTGGGCCCAGAACGCGGACGACCAGGAGGCGCCCGAGGCCGGTGACGAGACTGAGGGCTCCGAGGTCGTCGACGAGCCGCAGCCCGGCCGTCCCGACAAGGTCACCATTCCCCCGGGCCAGGGCGGTCGTGAGTCCGCTCCTGGCGAGGTCCACACCGTGGAGAAGGGCGACACGCTGTGGGATCTCTCGCAGAAGTACCTGGGTAGCCCCTGGTACTGGCCCAAGGTCTGGTCCTACAACCCGGAGATCGCCAACCCGCACTGGATCTACCCGGGCAACAACGTGCGCTTCTTCCCCGGAGGCGAGGAGGTTCCCTCGCGGGTGGAGGCGGGCGTGGGCCCCGCGGAGATGGTGACCGAGGGCGATGTCACCGCGGCCACCGAGCTGGACTCCGACGGCGAGTCGCTGGTGCAGCTCACGGGCAAGATCGGCTACGAGCCCAAGGCCTCGCGTCCGGTGATGAGGCAGGCCTTCGTCACCAGCCGAGAGCTGGACGAGGCGGGGCGGATCGAGGGCGCCTCCACCGGCGCGGAGATGCTGTCCACCCCGGACACCGTCTACCTGCGCTTCAAGCGCAAGGCGGACGCGAAGCTCGGGGACCGGTACGTGGTGTTCCACACCGTGAAGGAAGTGAAGCACCCGGTGACGGGCAAGTCGGTGGGCTTCCTCACCGATTTCGTCGGTGCCCTGCGCGTGGTGGCGCTGGGTGACAACTATGTCACCGCGCAGATCTCCGACACGTGGGATGCCATCTCCCGCGGGGACCTGGTGGGCCCCTACGGCGAGAAGCTGGTGGAGCAGGTGGTGGCCCGGCGCAACGAGAAGGAGCTCCAGGGCTTCGTCGTCACCGCGCTCGTGCCGTACCTCACCATGAGCGCCGAGCACCAGTTCCTGGTGATCGACAAGGGCAGCAGCGACGGCGTCCAGGTGGGCAACACCTTCACCATCACGCGCCAGGGCGACCCCGCCCGCCAGGAGGTGCTCAAGCTGGAGCCGTCGAAGGGCAAGACCAAGGCGCCGCTGCCCACGGAGAACATCGGCATCTGCATGGTCACCGAGGTGAAGGACCGCACCTCCAACTGCGTCCTCGTCCAGTCCCTGCAGGAGATTGGCCCCGGGGACCGGGCGGTGATGCGGGTGAACCAGCAGCCCTCCGCCCAGCGTTGACGCACCCGAACGCGGGACCGGAAGGCCGGCCGCAAGGGGGATGGAACCCCTGGGAGCGGCTCGGTTGACCCCTATTGCAGGGGACGTGCCGCTTGACCACCGCCAGTCCGGTGTTTATGTGTCCCGCCCCTCTCCGTCGGACCCATCTTCTATATAGGTGGGCCCAGGAGGGGGTCGGGTATGGCGGACGCGACGAACAGGTACACGGCGGAGCAGCAGGCGCTCCTGGCTCTCTGGGTGGTTCCCGGCTTGGGTCCGAGGACGCTGGAGGGCCTGCGCGCCTACGCCGGGGGAAATGTCGCTCGCCTGGCTGCCTGTCCGGTGAGGGAGTGGGTGGGCGAGGCCCCCCTGCCCGCGCCGGTGCGGCGCAAGCTGGCGGAGGTATCGGAGCTGGGGTTGCTGGCCGAACGTGTGCTGGAGCGCTGCGCGGCGGTGGCCATGGGCGTGGCCTTCCGGGGCGAGCGGGCGTACCCGGCGCGGCTGGCGGAGACCCAGGACGGGCCGCCGCTCCTCTTCTATCGGGGACAGGTGGGGCCGCCGCGGCGCCGGGTGGCCATGGTGGGCAGCCGGCACCCGGATCAGGGCTTCCTGCCCTTTGCTCGGACCTTCGCCCGGCAGGTGGCGGAGGGTGGGGTGGGGGTGGTGTCCGGGGCGGCCGCGGGGGTGGATCGCGCCTGCCACTGGGGGGCGTTGGACGCGGGCGGGGAGACGTGGGCCTTTCTCGGCTCGGCGCTGGACGAGCTGGATCCCGCCCAGGCGAAGCTGCTGCCGCACTTCCTGGCCCGGGGCGGAGTGTTCTTCAGTGAGCTGCCTCCCGGAGTCCGGGCGAGCACGACGACATTTCCCCGGCGCAACCGGCTCATCGCCGGTGCATCGGACGCGGTATTGGTCCTCCGCGCGGGGGCGGCCTCGGGCAGCCTCTACACGGCGGAGGCGGGACGAGCGCAGGGGCGGCCAGTGCTGGCCCTGCCCGGTGATGTGATGAACGAGGGGGCGGCCGGGTGCAACACGCTCATCCGGGACGGACACGCCCGGGCCTGCCTCTCGGTTCATGAAGTCTGGCGGGCGGTGGGGCTTCATCCCGACCGGACCGTGCCGCCAGGAGAGGGCTGCTCGTGGGAGGAGCTCTCGGTGGAAGCGAGGGGGGCCTACCAGGTGTTGGACAGGGTTCCCAGGTCATTTGATGAGGTGCTGGCCGGCAGCCGGCTCTCACCCGCGGCGCTCACGAGCGCGCTGGTGGAACTCGAATTGTCGGGACTCGTCATTCAGCATCCTGGCAGGTTGTACGAGAAGGTTTGAGGAGAATCATGGCGACGCGCACGAAGAAGACGGCAACGGCAGGCGAGATGGAGGTCGAGGAGACGGCGGCCCCTGAGCAGGAAGCCAAGAAGCCGGTGGCGCGCAAGAAGACGGCCGCCAAGAAGAAGACGGCCGCCAAGAAGACGGCCGCGAAGAAGTCCGCCGCCAAGAAGACGACCGCCAAGAAGGCCGCTCGCCGCAAGGACGGTGACGGGGCCCTGGCCACCGTGGAGGCTTCCGCGGAGGACTCCGAGTCGTCCGAGACTTCCCGGCGCGGCAAGGGACCGCACTACCTCGTGGTGGTCGAGTCGCCCGCCAAGGCGAAGACCATCAAGAAGTACCTGGGCTCCGGCTACACGGTGAAGGCCTCGGTGGGCCACATCCTGGACCTGCCCAAGAGCAAGATGGGCGTGGACATCGAGCACGACTTCGAGCCCCAGTACGAGGTCATCAAGGGCAAGGAGAAGGTGCTCGGCGAGCTGAAGAAGGCCGCCCAGGGCGTGGACAAGGTCTTCCTCGCGACGGACCCCGACCGCGAGGGCGAGGCCATTGCCTGGCACATCCACAAGCAGCTCGGCCACGACAACGCCTACCGGGTGATGTTCAACGAGATCACCAAGTCGGCCATCCAGGAGGCCATCGCGCACCCGCGCCAGCTCAGCCAGGAGAACTACGACTCCCAGCAGACGCGGCGCATCCTGGACCGGCTCGTGGGCTACCAGATCTCCCCCATCCTCTGGAAGAAGGTGCGCCGGGGCCTGTCCGCGGGCCGCGTGCAGTCCGTGGCCGTGCGCCTCGTCTGCGAGCGCGAGGATGAGATCAAGGCCTTCGTCCCGCAGGAGTACTGGACCCTGGACGCGCTCCTCGAGGGGCCGGCCGGGCCGCCGCCCTTCAAGGCCAAGCTGTCCAAGGTGGACGGCAAGAAGATCGAGCTGAAGGACAAGGCCACCACCGACGCGCTCGTGGCGGAGCTCCAGGGCTCCTCTTTCGTGGTGTCCAAGGTGGACAAGAAAGAGCGGCGCCGCAACGCGCCCGCTCCCTTCATCACCTCCAAGCTGCAGCAGGAGGCCGCCAACCGGCTCCACTTCACCGCCAAGAAGACGATGGCGCTCGCCCAGCGGCTCTACGAGGGCGTGCCGCTCGGTGAGGAGGGCCAGACGGCGCTCATCACGTACATGCGTACGGACTCCACCCGTCTGTCGGATCAGGCGGTGGCGGGGGTGCGCGACTTCATCGGTGGCACCTACGGCGCGGACTACCTGCCCGAGGCCCCCGTGGTGTACCGCACCAAGAAGGGCGCCCAGGACGCGCACGAGGCCATCCGCCCCACCTCGCTCGAGTACCCGCCCGAGAAGGTGAAGTCGTTCTTCGACTCGATGAACGACGACATGGCCGCGGACATGTACCGCCTGTACGAGCTCATCTGGCGGCGCTTCGTGGCCTGCCAGATGAAGCCGGCCGTGTATGACCAGACGAGCGCGGACATCACCGCGGGCCGGGTCACCTTCCGGGCCTCGGGCTCCACGCTGAAGTTCCCCGGCTACCTGGCCGTCTACGGCGCGGGCCTCACCCCCGAGGAGGAGGCCGCCCAGGAGAAGGCGCGCGCTTCCGGTGAGGAGTCCGACGAGGACGCCGTGGGCGAGCTGCCCGTGCTCGACGAGGGCAACATCCTCGGCCTGCAGAAGCTCCTCAACGAGCAGCACTTCACCCAGCCGCCTCCGCGCTTCTCCGAAGCCACCCTGGTCAAGGAGCTCGAGGAGCGGGGCATCGGCCGTCCGTCCACGTACGCCGCCATCCTCTCCACCATCCAGGACAAGAAGTACGTGGAGAAGATGGAGGGGCGCTTCCGTCCCACGGACCTCGGCGTCATCTGCAACGAGCTGCTCGTCAAGCACTTCCCCCACGAGCTGGACGTCGCCTTCACCGCCGGCATGGAGGAGAAGCTCGATCAGATCTCCGAGGGCGAGGCCAACTGGAAGGCCGTGCTCCACGACTTCTACGAGCCCTTCAAGGAGACGCTCGAGAAGGCCGAAGCGGAGATGCGCGACGTCAAGCGCGAGGAGGTCAAGACCGACGTGGCCTGCGAGAAGTGCGGCAACGTCATGGTGATCAAGTGGGGGAAGATGGGCCACTTCCTCGCGTGCTCGAACTACCCCGAGTGCAAGAACACCAAGGACTTCAAGCGCGACGCCGAGGGGAAGATCGTCATCATCGAGGAGGAGACGACCGACGAGAAGTGCGAGAACTGCGGCAAGCCCATGGTGGTGAAGCGCGGTCGGTTCGGAAAGTTCCTCGCGTGCTCGGGCTACCCCGAGTGCAAGACGTCCAAGCCCATCTCCATCGGCGTGACGTGTCCGGACTGCAAGCAGGGCTACCTCACCGAGCGCCGCAGCCGCTTCGGGAAGATCTTCTTCGGCTGCAACCGCTACCCGGACTGCAAGTTCGCCGCCTGGGACCGGCCGATCGCCGAGGCGTGCCCGCAGTGCCAGTCGCCCTACCTGCTGCAGAAGTACTCCAAGCGGGACGGCCCGTTCATCGCCTGCCCCAACAAGGAGTGCGACTACCGCCGGCAGATCGTCGAGCCGGAGGTCGCCGCCGCCGCCACGGCTCCCGCCCCCAGCGGCCCCGACGTCTCCTCGGTCGCTTGAGGGGCTGAAAGTTCAAGGATTTCAGGGGCATGGCCTGCCCCTGCCTTGACACCCGCGCAGCGGGTCCTCTAGAAGTTCAGTGCCTGCCCCCGGGGCAGGCGCGGACGTCGAAAGGACCTGCTTCGCGATGATTCCCATGGTGAGCGAGCTGCTGGACGTGGTGCTGACCCAGGCCCCCGCGAAGCTCGGCCTCGTGGACTCCGTCATCAAGTTCTTCAAGGACGGTGGTCCCTTCATGTTCGTCAACCTGTTCTGGTTGGCCGCCGCGCTCGCGGTGGCCCTGGAGCGGATCGTGACGCTCATGTTCCGCTACAACCTCAACGCGCCGCCCTTCATGGAGCAGGTCACCAAGCTGGTGATGACCGGCAACATCGATCGCGCCGTGAAGCTGTGCGCCGCCGCCCCCAAATCGCCGCTGGCCAAGATCATCCGCGCCGGCCTCACCCGCGCCAACCGTGGCGAGATTGAAGTCGCCAAGGCGGTGGAGGAGGCCCTCGTCGAGAACACCCCGCACGTGGGCGCGCGGATTCCGTGGCTCTGGTCGCTCGCGAACATCGCCACGCTGGTGGGCCTCGTCGGCACCATCTTCGGTCTGATCGGTACCTTCCAGGCGCTCGGCAACGTGCCCGCGGAGCAGAAGCAGGCGCTGCTGTCGGACGGTATCTCCAAGGCCATGAACAACACCGCCTTCGCGCTCTCCATCGCGGTGCTCTGCATCGTCTTCCACCTGTTCCTCACCTCGTACGCGAAGAGCATGGTGGAGAGCATGGAGCTCAACGCCCTCAAGCTGGAGAACATGCTGGCGCGCCGCGCCGCGGGCGAGACGACCCTCGACGACGCCCGCGCCGCCTGACGCGCCGGAGGGGCCCATGGCGTTCCATTACTCCAGGCGGAAGCTGAAGCCTCGTGAGGAGGAGGAGTCGGGCGAGCTCAACATCGTCCCGTACCTCGACATCCTCATGAACCTCATCCTGTTCATGCTGCTGTCCATCACCGGGCTGGCGTCCTTCGGCATCCTCAACGTGAGCGCGCCGAGCTACGGCGGCCCCAGCACCACCGTGGCCCCCCAGGAGAACCCGGACCAGCCGAGCCTGGTGCTCAGCGTGCTCATCAGCAAGAAGGGGCACTTCGTCAACAGCGAGAACGCCATCCTCGGCCAGGACGGCGCCCCCACCATCCCCGTCAAGGCGGATGGCTCGTACGACTACGCCGCCCTCAACGCGCAGATGGTGCAGATCAAGAGCGCCTTCCCCACCGAGACCAAGGTCATCGTCGCCGCGGATCCGGACACGCCCTACGACGCGCTCATCCAGACCATGGACGCCCTCCGCGAGACGCAGGACAAGTCGCACCGCCTGCTCTTCCCGGACGTCACCCTCGGAGCCCTCTAGTCATGTCGACGCCGGGCGAGAGCACCATCCAGGTGCCGGTGGATGACGAGGCGCTGCAGCGGATGCGCTACCGCAAGGCGCTGGCGCGCAAGAAGCGCAAGGAGCGCGAGGCGGCCGGCGAAATCAAGGAGCTGAACATCACCGCGATGATGGACATGATGACCATCCTCCTGGTGTTCCTCCTCAAGTCCTTCGCCTCGTCCTCGGCGGCGATGACGGCCAGCGAGGACGTGCGGCCGCCCGTGTCCTCCACGCGCGCCACGCCCAAGGACACCGTGGCCGTCACCGTCACCCCCAAGAACATCCTCGTGGGGGAGAGGGAAGTGCTGCGCCTGAAGAACGGGCAGCTCCCGCCCGAGGCCCTTCAGGGCCGGCTGGTGATGCCGCTCGACGCGCAGCTCAAGAAGGAAGTGGAGAAGCTCAAGTACATCGCCGAGCGCAACCCGGCGGCGCCGTTCAATCGGGAGCTGTCCATCATCGCGGACAAGAGCATTCCGTACGACATGCTCCTCACCGTGCTCTACACGGCCGGCCAGAACGAGCTGGAGAACTACCGCTTCGTGGTCCTCCAGGACGAGGGCAAGCCGCAGTAGGGCGCTCCGTTCCCCGGGCGCCCTCCAGTCCGGCCTAGATAGACGGGATGGCCTGCGGGCCGCCGCGCATCTCCAGCTCGTGACGCGTCGCGTCTTCCTCGCACCGGATGGCGAAGGGCAGCGCCTCCAGCCGCTCGATGGGGATGTCGAAGCCGCAGTCCACGCAGGTGCCGAACACGCCCGTGTCCATGCGACGCAGGGCGGCGTCGATGAGCATCACCTCGCGCCGCTGCGCCTCCATCAGGCTGGAGAGCGTGTAGTCCGCCAGCTCCGCCTGGGCGTTCTCCTCGTACTCCGGGTCGCGATCCTGGTCCTTCAGCGCGGACAGCTCGCGCTGGGCTCCCTGGCTCGCGCTGAGGATGTCCCGCCGACGTCGCTGGAGCAGGTCGCGAATCTTCAGAAGGTCGTTGGCTCGGTTCATGGCCCTTGTCGCTCCATCAAAGGTGCGCTGCGTCGATGATGCACTGCGTCGCCCGGACCCAATGTCCCGCGCGATGAACGGGGAAAAGCTAGGAGCCAGGGCGAGGTAGGGAAACTGCTTCTGTTTCTCCTACTTGTCGGATGGCCGAGGAACAGGCAGGCGGGCATGGGTCCGGCGCCCGGGAGGTGGACACGCAGGAGTGAGAAGGTGGGACAGGCCGGGGCGGTCCTGCTAACAGTTGCCGGATGGGCCAGGAGACGGCCCGTGGAGAGAGTGATGCAGGACGTGAAGTTTCAGCGGGTGACGGTGATTGGCGGTGGCCTGGCGGGCAGCGAGTGCGCCTACCAGCTGGCGCGCCGCGGGGTGCCAGTGACGCTGCGGGAGATGAAGCCGCAGAAGCGCTCGCCGGCGCACAAGACGGACCAGTTCGCGGAGCTGGTGTGCTCCAACTCGTTGCGCTCGGACAACCCGGAGAGCGCCATCGGCCTGCTGCACGCGGAGCTGCGGACGCTGTCGTCGGTGATTCTGGGGTGCGCGGACACGCACCGGGTGCCGGCGGGGGATGCGCTGGCGGTGGAGCGCGAGGCCTTCTCGGCGGCGGTGACGAGCTCGGTGCGCGAGGCCCCCGGCGTGGAGGTGGTGCAATGGCGAGGTGGATGCGCTGCCCGACGGCCTGGTGGTGGTGGCCACCGGGCCGCTCACCTCGGACGCGCTGACGAAGGACCTCGAGCGCTACGTGGGCGAGAAGCTCTATTTCTACGACTCGCTGGCGCCCATCGTCGTCCGGGGACTCGATCGACATGAATATCGCCTTCCGCGCGAGCCGCTACGGCAAGGGCGGCGGGGACGACTACATCAACCTGCCGATGAACCGGGAGGAGTACTACCGCTTCATCGCCGAGGTGAAGGCGGGCCAGAAGGTCCAGCCGCACAGCTTCGAGGAACCCAGATACTTCGAAGGGTGTCTGCCCATCGAGGTGATGGTCGAACGAGGCGATGACACGCTGGCCTTCGGGCCGATGAAGCCGGTGGGGCTGAAGGATCCGCGCACGGGCGAGCAGCCCTACGCGGTGGTGCAGCTGCGCATGGAGGACAAGGCGGGGACGGCGTGGAACATGGTGGGCTTCCAGACGCGCCTCACCTGGGGCGACCAGAAGCGCATCTTCAGCACCTGCATCCCGGGCCTGGCCAACGCCGAGTTCCTGCGGATGGGGCAGATCCACCGCAACACCTTCATCGACTCGCCGCGGCTGCTGCAGCGCGACCTGTCGCTCAAGGCGGAGTCGCGCATCTTCTTCGCGGGACAGATTACGGGCGTGGAGGGCTACGTGGAGTCGGCGGCGTGCGGCTACCTGACGGCGCTGGCGGTGTACGCGCGGCTGACGGGGCAGGAGTTCGTCCCGCCGCCGGCGACCACGGCGATGGGGTCGCTCTACCGGCACGTGACGGGCGAGGCGCACCCGCCGGACTATGACTACCAGCCCACCAACGTCATCTTCGGGCTGTTCCCGCCGCTGCCGGGGCGGGTGAAGAAGGCGGACAAGCGGGCGCGGTACGCGGAGCGGGCGCGGGCGGATCTCGCCACGTGGCTGCCGAGTGTGCCTCCCGCACAGGAGCTCCAGAGGACCGCATGATGCTTCGACGAACCGTGGTGGCGGGTGCACTGATGGCGCTCGCGCTGGTGGGGTGCAAGCGCGGCGACGCCAAGGAGAGTGGCGGGAAGGGGAGCGCCCGGGCCGGAGCGGCCGTGGGCGGGCAGGGCGTGATGCTGGCCGAGGGCCCGGCGGAGGACCTGCGCGTCACCGAGGACGGGCAGTTCGCCACGTACCTGCAGAAGACGCACAAGCCGACCGTGGAGGGCATTCCTCCGCAGATGCGGCTGGGCACGCTGTACGTGGTGCCGGTGACGGGCGGCGCGCCGCGCAAGCTGGGCGACGGAGTGACCAACGTGCCCGGGGGCCTGCTCTTCACCCCGGACTCGAAGCACGTGCTGTACCTCACCGGGTACAACCTGGCGAACCAGTCCGGCGCGCTGCACGTGCTGGCGCTCAGCGAGCCCACCGCCGAGCCCCAGAAGCTCGGCGGCGCGGTGTCGTACTTCCTGCCGAGCCCGGACGGCTCGAAGCTGGCCTTCGTGGACGGCGGGGTGCTGAAGCTGGGCGCGCTGCCGGCGGGCCCCTTCCAGACGGTGGCGGGCGAGGTGTCCACGGCGGGCTTCTCGCCGGACGGCTCGATGCTGTTCATCAAGCGGCGGCTGGCGGCGGCCGGCGGGCTGCTGGCGATTCCGGTGGCGGGTGAGCCGGGCAAGCAGGCCGAGCCGCGCAAGCTGGCGGACCAGGTGGGCGACTACGTGCTGTCGCCGGACTCGAAGCGCGTGGCGTACCAGGTGCGCAGCACGGCGGTGCCCGGCACCTATGACCTGTACGTGGCGGAGCTGCCGGAGCTGAAGAGCCGGCAGGTGGCCACGGGGACGTCGGCGTTCGCCTTCTCGCCGGACTCGCAGTGGCTGGCGCGCACCGAGGGCTCGAAGCCGGAGCTGCTGGGCGACCTGTTCGTGGGCCCGGCCTCGGGCGAGCCGGGGCGCAAGGTGGGCGAGCGCGTGAAGGAGCCGTCCTTCTCGCCGGACTCGAAGGCGCTGGGCTTCCTGGCGAAGTACGACCTGCCAGCGGGCGCGGGGCTGATGGGCGTGGTGACGCTGCCGGACGGCGAGCCGAAGCTGGTGGGCAGCCGCGTGCCCAACTTCGTCTGGGGCAAGGACGGCAAGCACGTGGCGTTCCTCTCGCGCTTCCTCAAGCCCATCTACTCGGTGGACCTGATGCTGTACCAGGTGGGCGCGGAGAAGGCCGCAGAAGGCCCACCCGGGCGTCTTCGGCTACGGCTTCACCCCGGAGGGCAAGGAGCTCATCTTCCGCTCGAACTGCATCCGCGAGGGCCGCGCGTGCGACTTCAAGGCCCTGGACCTGCCCCTGGCCGAGCAGGCCCAGCCGCGGACGTGGATGCAGGGCATCTTCAGCTACAAGCTGTCCGGGGACGGCAACCGGGTGCTGGCCACCTCGGCGCGGATGGACTCGGACGCCTACGACGTGGCCGTGTACGACGTGAAGACGCAGGCGCGGAAGACGCTCGACCAGGGCGTGCAGGTGCCGGCGTACTTCGCGGGCCCGGAGGACTCGCTGGCGGTGTACGTGCTGAAGGGCTCGAACGCCGGCGTGTACGTGGCTCCCGCGAAGCCGTGAGAAGCTTGCGGGCGGCCCGGAGACGTCTACGCTGGAGCCGCCCATGAGCAACGAGCCGCTGTCGCCGCTGCTGGAGAAGTTCCGCGTCCATCTCGAAGACGAGAAGGGCGCCAGCCCGCACACCGTGCGCAACTACATGATCGACCTGGTGGACTTCGAGCGCTACCTGGTCGAGCGGATGAAGCTGTCGCTGCTGGCGGCCTCGCACGCGGCCATCCGCGGCTACCTCGGCACGCTGGCGGTGGACCATGCCGCGACCAGCCGCGCGCGGCGGCTCGCGAGCATCAAGAGCTTCTACAAGTACCTCGTGCGGGAGAAGTTGCTGCCGGCCAGCCCGGCCAAGCTGGTGAAGAGCCCCAAGCTGCCCAAGAGCCTGCCCAAGGTGCTCCCCGTCGACGAGATGTTCGCCATCCTGGAGATGCCGTCGCAGAAGACGGTGCTGGGCCTGCGCGACAAGGCCATCCTGGAGATGCTGTACGGCGGCGGCCTGCGTATCAGCGAGCTGTGCGGGCTGAACCTGCTGGACGTGGACCGGAGCGGGCGCATCGCCCGGGTGATGGGCAAGGGCAGCAAGGAGCGCCTCGTGCCGGTGAACGCGCAGGCCATCCGCGCGCTGGAGGCGTACCTGGCGCGCCGGGGCGAGCTGCTCGCGGTGCCTCGGCCGGAGCAGGACCCGGACGCGATGTTCCTCAACTACCGCGGGGGCCGGCTGACGGCGCGCAACATCGCGAGGCACCTGGACAGGTACGTGCTGCTGTGCGCGCTGCAGCGCAAGGTGAGCCCGCACGCGCTGCGCCACTCGTTCGCCACGCACCTGCTCGGCGGCGGGGCGGACATCCGCAGCATCCAGGAGCTGCTGGGCCACGCGAGCCTCTCCACCACGCAGCGGTATACGCACGTGAGCTGGGAGCAGCTCCAGTCCGTCTACGACGCCGCGCACCCCCGGGCCTGATGACGCGTGGAGAGCGGCCTGCCTGCCGAGCGGACAATCGCCGGGCGCGGAGCACGAGAGCGACTGGCGCCCGCTGAAGGAGGACGTTAACGGTGAACCCCATGGAGCCCACTACCCCCGCCGTCGTGGCCACCTGCCTGCTCTGTGGTTCTGGAGCATCTCCCGCCTTGTACCTGCCCCGTTTCGGTGGCACGGCATGCCAGTCGTGCGCCCGGCGCGTGGGACACCTGCTGGTGGTGGCCCCCAAGAAGCTGACGGACATCTGGCCGCTCCTCTCCGAGGAGGAGGATTCGCTCGAGCCCGAGCCCTCGGTGCAGAGAGCGGACGGGACTACGGTGGAGCTGCGCCAGCTCACCGCGGAGCTGAAGCGCGACCTGACGATCGAGGACCGCATGAAGCTCGCCGAGCTGTACGGCGACATCGGCCTGATCCGTGAGCAGCTCGAGGAGTGTGGTCGGGTGCTCGTCGCCGCGCCCGCCGCGGAGCTCGCTCAGCGTGCGCTCGACATCCTCTTCTCGCCCGAGCTGTGCTCGCCACGCGGGCTCGAGGACCTGCGCGGGCAGTTGTTCCCGGCCTGAACGGCCCCCTGTCACCTCTGGAGCGCACGCGTCGTTCCCCGGTCTCGGGGAAGGTGTGGGGGCGAACAGGCAGTGGGTGAATCGTGGAAACGCCCGCCTGCCCTTGTTAAACCCCCAGGCATGTTCCACGGCACCACCATCCTCTGCGTGCGCAGAGAGGGAAGAGTCGTCATCGCGGGTGACGGTCAGGTCAGTCTCGACAAGACCATCATGAAGAACACGGCGAAGAAGGTCCGTCGCATCGGTGACGGCTCCGTCCTCGCCGGCTTCGCGGGCAGCACCGCCGACGCCTTCACCCTCTTCGAGCGTTTCGAAGCCCGTCTCAAGGAGCACCAGAAGAACCTGGCCCGCGCCTGCGTGGAGCTCGGCAAGGACTGGCGCACCGATCGCTTCCTCCGCCGTCTGGAGGCCCTGCTCATCGTGGCCGACCGCGAGAAGACCTTCATCCTCTCCGGCGCTGGCGACGTCATCGAGCCCGACTACGGCATCGCCGCCGTGGGCAGCGGAGGCTCGTACGCGCTCGCCGCCGCCCGCGCCCTCATGGAGCACACGCAACTGTCCGCGCGCGAGGTGGCCACCTACTCCATGCAGATCGCCGCGGACATCTGCGTCTACACCAACTCCAACATCACCATCGAAGAGCTCTGAGGGACTTCACCGTGAGCAACGCACGCAAGAGCCCCGCCTTCACCCCTCGCGAGGTGGTGGGCGAGCTGGACCGCTACATCGTCGGACAGAACGCCGCCAAGCGCGCCGTGGCCATCGCCCTGCGCAACCGCTGGCGCCGCCAGCAGGTCCCCGAGGACCTGCGCGACGAGATCCACCCCAAGAACATCATCATGATCGGCCCCACCGGCGTGGGGAAGACCGAGATCGCCCGGCGGCTGGCGAAGCTCGCCCAGGCCCCCTTCGTCAAGGTGGAGGCCTCCAAGTTCACCGAGGTCGGCTACGTGGGCCGCGACGTCGAGTCCATGGTGCGCGACCTGGTCGAGGCCGCCATCGCGCTCGTGCGCGACGAGGAGATGGAGAAGGTGCGCGCCCGCGCCATCGAGCTCGCCGAGGACCGGCTGGCGCAGCTCCTCAACGGGCAAGCCCCCTCGCGTCCGTCCGGAGGACTCGGGTTCATGGCGCCCCCGCCGACTCCCTCCGCGCCCCACCCTCGGGGACGTGGAGCGCGAGAAGCTCCGGGCCCAGCTTCGCGCCGGCACGCTCGACGATCAGGAGGTGGAGGTCGAGACCTCCGAGAGCGGCACTCCCACCTTCCTGCGCAACTTCTCCGGCCAGGGCATGGAGGAGATTGGCGTCAACCTGCAGGACCTCTTCAAGAACATGCCGGGCATGAGCCGCACGCGGAAGCGCAAGGTGCGTGCCCCCGAGGCCCTGAAGCTGCTGGAGCAGGAGGAGGCCGCCCGGCTGGTGGACAACGACCGCGTCACCCGCGAGGCGCTCGTCCGCGCCGAGACCAGCGGCATCATCTTCATCGACGAGATCGACAAGATCGCCAGCCGCGAGGGGGAGGGAAGGGCGGCCCGGACGTGTCCCGCGAGGGCGTCCAGCGCGACATCCTCCCCATCGTCGAGGGCTCCACCGTCAACACCAAGTACGGCCAGGTGAAGACGGACCACATGCTCTTCATCGCCGCGGGGGCCTTCCACGTCTCCAAGCCGTCCGACCTCATCCCCGAGCTGCAGGGCCGCTTCCCCATCCGCGTGGAGCTGGAGCCGCTCAGCGGCGAGGACCTGGTGCGCATTCTCCGCGAGCCTCGCAATTCGCTCATCCGCCAGTACACCGCGCTGCTGGCCACCGAGGGAGTGCAGCTGAAGTTCTCCGATGACGCCATCACGGAGATCGCCCGCATTGCGCAGTCGGTCAACGAGCGCACCGAGAACATCGGGGCGCGGCGGCTGCACACGGTGCTGGAACGTCTGCTCGACGAGGTATCCTTCTCCGCCAGCGAGCACGGTCCGCGAGACTTGCAGATCGATGCCGCCTACGTGCGCGAGCGACTCGCCGCGGTTGTCCAGGACGAGGACCTGTCGCGCTACATCCTGTAGTCCACCGAGGGAGCGAGCCACCGTGCCCCAGACCACGAACATGACCACCGCGAAGACCGATACCGTCCCCCAGTCCTCTCCCGCCACTGGCAAGAACGAGCAGTGGATGGAGAAGGCCAAGGCCCACCTGCTGCAGAACTACAAGCAGCAGCCCATCGTGCTCGAGCGCGGCCTGGGCTCGCGCGTCTGGGACGCGGACGGCCGCGAGTACCTGGATCTGCTCGGTGGCATCGCCACGTGCGCGCTCGGCCACTGCCACCCGGAGGTGGTGGTCGCCGTGCGGACCCAGCTCGAGAAGCTCTGGCACGTCTCGAACGTCTTCTACTCGGAGCCGCAGATCGACCTGGCCGCCCGGCTCTGCGCCGCCTCGGGCCTGGAGCGCGCCTTCTTCTGCAACTCGGGCGCGGAGGCCAACGAGGCGCTCATCAAGCTGGCCCGCAAGGTCCAGAAGGACCGCGGCAACACCGACCGCTACGAGATCATCACCTTCGAGAACTCCTTCCACGGGCGCACGCTGGCCACCGTCACCGCCACCGGCCAGACCAAGTACCAGAAGGGCTTCGAGCCCCTGCCGGCTGGCTTCACCCATGTGCCCTACGGGGACCTGGACGCGGTGCGCAAGGCCGTGAACCCGCACACCGCCGCCATCCTCGTGGAGCCCATCCAGGGCGAGGGCGGCGTGCGCATGGCGCCCCCGGGCTTCCTCAAGGGTCTGCGCGCCCTGTGCGACGAGCAGGGCCTGCTGCTGCTCGTGGACGAGATCCAGACCGGCATGGGCCGCACCGGCAAGGTCTTCGCCTACCAGCACGACGACATCCGCCCGGACGCCATCAGCCTGGCGAAGTCGCTCGGCAACGGCCTGCCCATTGGCGCCATGCTGTGCACCGAGGAGGCCGGCAAGAGCCTCGTGCCGGGCACCCACGGCTCCACCTTCGGCGGCAACCTCATCACCGCCACCGCCGCCAACGTCGTCGTCCGCAAGGTGACCGAGCCCCAGATGCTCCGGGACGTGACGCAGAAGGGCGATTACTTCCTCTCCCGCCTCCGGGAGCTGCAGGCCCGCCTGCCCACCGTCATCAAGGAGGTGCGGGGCCTCGGTCTGCTGATCGGCGTGGAGCTCTTCCATGACTCCGCGCCCTTCATCGCGAAGTGCCGCGAGCTCGGCCTGCTCTGCAACGCGGCCGGCGAGAAGACGATCCGCTTCGCCCCGGCCTACGTCGTCTCGCACGACGAGATCGACCAGGGCGTGCGCATCCTCGAGCGCGCGCTGAAGTCCTGAGCACCGCCCGCTCCGGAGGGCGCACGCTCATTTCCTGAGAGTGCGCCTCGGAGGCGGGTGATCTCAAAATCTTGAAATTCGAGAAGAATGTTGGCGGATGAAGGGTTGCTTTCGCCCTGAAAAAATCCGCCAATAGCGTTTGACGCGGTTTGGGCCGGGGCTTAGGATTTCGCGGAAGTTGAAGCGCTTTCCTGAGTTCCCCCGAAAGGGCTCCGTTCTGGAGGTCCGATGATCGCGTCGCAAGCCTCCATTGGAATCGACCCGGGCCCGAACGATGGCGTCCTCCGGGCCAATCAGCTCATCGAGGCGGGCCTCTGGCTGCGCCTGGGTGGTGACGAGGAGGGGGCCCGGCGCCTGTTCATGCGGGCCCTGGCGCACGACCCGACCAACCGCCGGGCGCAGGAGTGGCTCGCGAAGAGCACCGCCGCTCGTGCCTCCGCGCCCGTGCCCCAGGTGCGCCCCATGTCCATCTCCCTCGTGCCCCCGCCGCAGCCCGCGGCGGAGGTGGACATCGTCCTGCTGGACGAGGCCGCCGCCGAGGGTTCCGATGTCTCCGTGCAGGGGAGCCACATCACCGCCGACGTGCTGGACTTCCTCGCCGAGGACGACGCCAAGGCCGTGCAGCCGCCCGTGGCGGTGAAGCCGGTTATTCCCGCTCGGCCCGTGGCGATGAAGGCGCTCACGCCCTTGCCATCGGTGCTGCCCGTGTTTTCGCCGCAGCCCGTGCCCCAGGCGGCCCCGCGCCAGGGGGTGCCCACGCTGCTGGTGGGGGTAGAGGATCTGCTCGCGCTGGGAGATGCGTCGAGCGCGATGGATCTGCTGCTCAAGGCCGAGGCGATCGCCCCGGGCGACCCGAGGCTGGCGGTGGCCCGCGAGCGCTGCGCGCGCGAGCAGCAGGCGGCGCTGGAGGCGAAGCTGGGAGACCTGAAGCGCGTGCCCGCGGTGCGGCTGTCGCCCAAGGAGCTGATGCAGCTCAAGCTGGATCCGCGCGCGGGCTTCGTGCTGTCGCGGCTGGACGGGAGGATGAGCTGCGAGGCCCTCTTCTCCGTGTCCGGCATGTCCCGGCTGGACACGCTGCGCGTCCTGGCCCAGTTGCTGGACCAGGACGTCATCACGCTGCGTTAGTAGCGCAGCACCCGGAATTCGTAGGCGCCCGTCTCGCCGTTGGGCGAGTAGAAGTCGAGGTAGAGCGTGGTGGTGGTGGCCGCGCGAATCTCCACGTACGAGTTCCTCGTGGTGAGGAACGGCTGCTTCGTGTCCTCGCGGGTGAAGGCGGCGAGCGCGGGGACGAAGCGGTTGGTGTTGAACTCGATGCGGTACGTGGTAGCCCTGGGTGGCGGCGATGGCGATCCAGTCCTCGTCCTGGGCGTACTGGATGCTGCCGTTGCGGTTGGTCGGGCTCTGGGTGCCGCCTACGTCCGGGACGACGGTGGTGGCCTCGCCCGAGTTGTCGCCGTAGTCATCCTGGCCCAGCGAGGAGAAGCTGAGCGCGTAGGCGCCGGTGGCGGCGGACGGGTCCATGGGCGAGTGGCTCACGCGCACGTAGTAGGGCGCGGTGGCGCGGGCCTTGAAGGCCACCTGGGCCTTGGGACGGCCATCCTGGGAGGTCAGCCAGACGCCCGCCTGGTCGAAGACGTCCACGCGCGGCATGAGCGAGCCCGGCCCGGGCTCCACGGTGACGGAGTAGATGTCGCTCAGGGTGCCGTCGAGCCGGAAGAAGTCGTAGTCGCCGATGGGGTCGATGCTCTGCTGCCGCTGCGAGCTGCTGGGGGTGAGCGTGACGGCGCGCGCGAGGCAGTCATCCGGCTCGGCGCTGTCGCCGGTGTGCTCGGCGCAGTTGGTGGTGGAGACGGGCTCGCAGGCGCCGCTCGGCCGCGCGACGGTGCCCGGCTTGCAGAGGCAGCGCGCGTTGCCGTCCTCGTTGACGCACGAGGTCTTGTCGCCCTGGGTGCACGGGTTGGGGTCGCACGGGTCCTTCACGGGGTGGGGACCGGTGTCGATGAGACAGGCCGTGCCGAGCAGGGCGGAGAGCGGGAGGAACAGGAGACGGGAGAGGGTGTGTCGCATGGCTAACGGTTCCGACGAGAGCCCGCGGCCGTTTCTTCATCCGGTGCGGCGGGGGTTCGGTCCAGGGGATCCTCCACCTCGGAGGCCTGCTCGCGGCGCTGGCGGTACTGATCGCGCACGTAGGCCACGAGCTGGTCGAGGTACGAGGAGAGGGGAGGGCAGCGGATGCCGGTGCCGTCCAGCAGCTCCAGGGTGTTGTGGCAGTTGTAGATGGCCAGGTGGTTGACGTAGCTGAGGGCGGCGCGCTGGGGGCGGGCCAGCTTCTCGATCACGGGCAGCCGCATCATCACGTCCGCGGCGCGGGCGGAGAGGTTGAAGCGGGGCAGCTTCTTGTGGGCCTTCTCCGCGATGAGCTCGTAGACGCGACGGGCGCTCATCGGGTTGGGGTCCACCAGGTGGAAGGTGCCGCCCACGGCGCGCTCGTCATGCGAGAGCGCCCACACCGCCTGCACCACGTAGTCCACCGGCACCACGTTGAGCGGGGCCACGCCGTTGCCGGGCAGCGGCAGCGGCACCACCAGCGGGCTCGTCACCAGGAGGATGCCCAGGTAGTAGGGGCCCTCGAAGCGATCAATCTCCCCCGTGCGCGAGTCCCCCACCACGCTGCACGGGCGGAAGATGGTGACGGGCAGGGAGGAGGAGGCGCGCTGGACGAGCTTCTCCGCCTGGAACTTGGTCTCCTCGTAGACGTTGCGGAAGCCCTGGCCGCAGTCCAGCTCGTCCTCGGCGATGACGCCCAGGCGGTCGCCCGAGACGTGACAGGAGGAGAAGTGGTTGAAGCGCTGCAGGTGCTCGCAGTCGCGCGCCAGCTCCAGCACGTTGCGGGTGCCGTCCACGTTGATGCGCCAGGCCGTCTCCTTGGGGACGCCCAGGTAGAAGACGGCGGCCAGGTGGTAGATGTGCGTCACCCGCTCGCACAGCCGCTGGTACTCCTCCCCGGACAGGCCCAGGTGCATGTCCACGATGTCGCCGGTGAGCAGCTCCAACGTGGCCCCGGTGCCCTGGAGGCTCGCGGCCAGTTGCTGCGCCTCCTTGAGGTGCTTGGGCTGCACCAGGGCGTAGACGTGGGCCTTGGGCTCCTCGCGGACGATGTGTTCGACCAGCCGTTTACCGATGAAGCCCGGGTATCCGGTGACGAAGTATGTCCCGGCCTTGCCGCGGGCTTCCTTGCGCTTCTCGCTCATGGGCGGCGGAGCATAGCCGGCCTTCAGCCGCGCGCGAGCATGGCGCGCCACACCTCTTCAACCCGGGTCCGGGTCATCTCCGGACTTCCCGAGTTGTCCACCAGCCAGGTAGCGTGCTGGCGCTTCTCGTCGAGCGGAAGCTGGGCGGCCAGCCGGGCCTCGGCCGCCGCCTCGTCCAGGCCATCGCGCGCCATCATCCGGGCCTTCTGCACCTCGCGGGGCACCGCACACCAGCACCACCCCGTCCATGCCCGTCGTGCAGCCGGTTCTCGATGAGCAGCGGGGCGTCGTAGAGGACGCGCTCCACCCCCTGCCTGGCGAGCGCGTGGGTGCGCAGGAGGAACTCCTGGCCGATGAGCGGGTGGAGGATTGCGTTGAGGGCGGACCGCTCCTTCGGGTCCCCGAAGACGCGCGCCCCCAGCTTCGCCCGGTCCAGGTGCCCGTCCGGGCCCAGCACGCCTGGGAAGCGCTCGGCCACGGCCTTCAGCCCCGGGGTACCCGGCTCCACCACCTCGCGGGCGATGACGTCCGCGTCCAGCACCTGCGCCCCCAACTCGCGCAGCATGCGGCTCACGGTGCTCTTGCCGGAGGCGATGCCCCCCGTCAGTCCATAGAGTTTCATGGTGGGCCTACTTCGCGGCCTGCTGGGTGGTGAAGATGAACGAGTGCACCGTCTTGCCGTCCTCGTTGAGGAAGACGGCCAGTCCCAGCCGGGGGTAGAGCAGGTAGGTGCGGAAGTCGTCCGTCAGCTTCTTCTGGTAGCAGGGGCTGGGCGGCGCTTTGCCGGCCGGGCAGGCGGCACCGTAGGTGCTCTCCACCGACTCCTTGTCGATGACCGGGCCGGGGAAGACGTCGATGCGCTCGACGAGCTGCGTGCCCGGATCCACCTTGAACTGCACCTGCTTGGTGCCCTTGATGGCCTTCTGGTCGAAGTAGGCGATGATCTCCTTGCCCTCGGCGGTGACCACGCGGGAGGGCTCCCCGAACTTCTTGAGGACCTGCTCGCGCTTGGACTGCCCGGGCTCGATTCCCTGCCACGGCTTGGCCACCACGGGCGCGGCGGCGAGGAGCACGGCGACGATGGCGATGGTTTTCATCATTCGAGGTGTAACGGATCCACCCGCGCCGTCTCAAGCTCTCCTCTTTCGCACCTCCGCCTTGCCCCGCCTGGGGGGGTCTGCTAGTGCAGGGGCCGAATGCGCGCTCGCGGCTCTTGGATCCTCCTCCTCGTCCTCGCCCTCTCCGGCGCCGCCGGGGCGGCCGATTTCCTCGGCCCCGAGAGCTGCAAGGGCTGCCACCCGGCGGCCTATGAAGCCTGGATGCAGTCCAAGCATGCCCGGGCCGGCGATTCGCTCTCCGACATGCAGAAGAAGGACGCGCGGTGTCTGTCCTGCCACGCGCCCGACCAGGCCTCCCAGGGCGTCTCCCACGTCACCTGCGAGACGTGCCACGGCGGCGGTCAGTACTACTCGCCCGCCTACGTGATGAAGGACGCCGAGCTCGCCCGGCTCGTGGGCCTGGTGGACCCCTCGGAGAAGTCCTGCCGGAGCTGCCACGACGCCTCCTCTCCGTCCCTCAAGCCCTTCGACTTCGTCGAGTCGCTCAAGGCCATCGACCACTGGTCGGCCGAGCGCACTGGCAAGAAGGGCACCCGCGCCGAGGCTCCTCAACCCGAGCCGGCCAAGAAGAAATAGCGTGATCAAGATCCTCGACGCCCGCTTCGTGACCACCGCGGTGGAGCCCAAGGGCTATCCCACGGGCCACGCCACCCCCGAGGTGGCCTTCGTGGGCCGCTCCAACGTGGGCAAGTCGTCCATGATCAACGCGCTGGCCGGCCGCAAGAAGCTGGTGCGCGTCTCCAACACGCCCGGTCGCACCCGGACGATCAACTTCTTCGACGTGGACGTGGAGGCCGGGGGCAAGCGCGCAGCTCGTGCGCTTCGCGACCTGCCCGGCTACGGCTTCGCCAAGGTGAGCAAGACGGAGCGCGCCCAGTGGCAGACGATGATCACCACCTACCTGGAGAAGCGCCGGGACCTGAAGGTGGTGGTGAGCATCCTCGACGCCGAGGTGGGACCCACCTCCGACGACTTCCAGACACTCGACTACCTGCAGGAGGCCAACCGCCCCATCCTGGTGGTGGCCACGAAGATCGATCGGCTTCCCAAGGCCCGCCGCAAGCCCCGCCTCAACGACCTGGCCGAGCAGCTCTCCCTGCCTCGCGAGGCCGTCATGTCCTTCTCCGCCACGGAGAAGCTGGGCCTGGAAGAGGTGTGGGAAGCGTTGCTGGGCGCAGTGAAGGCGTGACCTGTGGTAGGCACGCGCCGTGGCGAACGGCAATGGAAACGGAAGCAGTGGCAACGGCAGTGACACCCAGCACGCGCTGAGCCTCGTGCGTCGGCAGCTCGCGGCCCTTCCCGTCCGGAAGCGGCTCGAGGCCATCCTCGAAGGGCGCGGCGCGCGGGAGCTGGTGCGCGCGCTGCCCGCGGAGGACCTGTACTTCACCATCGCGGAGGTGGGACTGGCGGACTCGACCGAGCTCGTCCAGCTCGCCTCGCCCGAGCAGTTCCGCACCTTCGTGGACCTGGGCGGGTGGAAGAAGGACCAGCTCGCGCCGCACGAGGTGCTCACCTGGCTGCGCGCCGCGCGCGGGGACGACTCCGCGGAGTTCCTCCAGAAGCTGCGCAAGGTGGACATCGAGGTGCTGGAGATGCTCCTGCGCGAGTTCTCCCTCCTCCACGACCTGGAGGAGAACCCGGACGTCCATGTGGAGGGCGTGACGCTGGAGACGCCCGAGGGGCGCTACCTCGTGGAGTTCAAGGGCGTGGAGGGGCCGGAGCTGTCCGCCATGCGCTCGCTCCTCAACGATCTCATCGCGGACAACCCCTTCGAGGCGGTGCGCTTCCTCGAGGCCGTCGCGCTGGGACGTGCCCACCGAGCTGGAGGAGACGGCGTACCGCTTCCGCACGGCGCGGCTGCAGGACATGGGTTTCCCTCCGCTGGAGGATGCCATGCGCCTCTTCAGCCGGGTGGACACGGGTGTCTCGCCGGCTCCGGCAGCGGGCACGGCGCTCGTGCCCGGGCAGGGCCAGCCGGACTACCTGGAGGCCGCCTTCCGCGCCCTGGACGAGGTGGAGCGGGAAAACCTGGAGACGGAGCTGCGCTACCTCGCCAACGCCACGCTGGTGGCCGAGGTGGAGGAGCCGGGCGAGCTGGACGCCATCCGCCGCGTGGGCGAGATGGCCCGGGACTACCTGCTGCTGGGGCTGGAGCACCTGACGGGGGGAGATCCCGCGCGCGCCGCGCAGGTGGTGCGCGACACGGAGCTCAAGCGCGTCTTCCAGGTGGGCTTCTCGCTGACGCTGGCGCTCAAGTTCCGCGCGGACCGGCTGATGAAGCAGCCCCTGGCCCAGGTGGAGGGCACGCCGCTGCTCTTTCCCGAGGAGGCCGTCGCCCTCGAGGCCCTGCGCCGCAAGCGCCCGCGCCGCGTGCTGAAGGTGCCCGGCGCGGAGCCGGTGCCCTTCCGCTCGCGGCGGGAGTTGGCCTTCAGCGAGGAGGTGCTGGCCCGGGCCGAGGCCCAGGTGGCGCTGCTGGGCGCGCTGCTCGGTGGCTCGGCGCAGCGAGCGCACGAGCTGCTGGCCCGCTTCGGCGTGGAGCCGCGCGTGCTCGGGGTGGACCGGTTCTTCGCCGCCACGGTGGCCCTGGCCCTGCTGGAGGGGAAGGTGGATCCGCGCCCGGTGCCCTCGGGGCGGGGCGACGCGCTGGCGGCGATGCTCTTCGAGGGCACCCCGGAGGCCCCGCGCCTGCGCCCGGACGTGGCCGACAAGGTGGTGGCGGTGCTGGAGCCGGCGGTGCCCGAGTCGGCCCGCCCCGAGCTGCGCCGTCTGGTGAGGGTGACGCTCGCTCGCCTGCTGGAGGAGCTGGCGCCGTCGTTCCTCCAGGAGGGCAAGTTGAATCCCATCGCCTCCGTTCTGCTGCCCATGCAGGGCGGAGAGCCGTAATCCTTTCAGTCCTCCCTTTCTCCGCGCCGGGGAGCCCTGATCGCTAAGGGGTTGGATCCACGGACCTTTGCCCTCGGGGGCCGCTGGCATATCGCCTGCTAGCGCAAGCCTGTGTTCGTGGGCTCCGGGCGCGAGGAGGATGGGATGGGGGTTGGCGAGACGACAGAACGCCGCGATGTGGTGGCGTTCTATGCGCTGACCGCGTTCGCGGCGCTGATGTACATGGTGCCGCAGGCGTGGATACCCGCGCTGGCTCCGTTGCGGCCGGCACTGCTCGCGTCGGGGCTGGCGGCGGGGATGATGGCGCTGCGGAGGGTGGGGCGCTCCGAGCCGCTCTACTTCGACGGGGTGCGAGGCGTGGCGCTGCTGGCCTTCTCGGGGTTGGCGCTGGCCTCCATGACGTGGTCGGTGAACCCGGAGGTGACGCGCTTCACGGCCATCGAGCTGCTGAAGCTGACGGCCATCTACCTGACGCTGGTGAACGTGGTGACCACGCCCAAGCGGCTGGCGCTGGTGTGTGGGGCGATGGTGTTGGGGTCGCTCGTCACGTCCCACGGCGTCATCAACACGTACCTCACCGGCACGCCCGAGACGCTGGTGGAGGGCTACCGGGCGCACTGGATAGAGGTGTACGCGGACCCGAACCGCTCGGCCATGAACCTGGCGATCATCGTGCCGCTGGCGGTGGCCTTCCTGGCGCGCAAGGAGAGCGGCTGGCCGTGGCGCGCGGCGTGCGCGGTGGCGGTGGTCCTGGCGGTGGTGGCCATCGTCTTCACCTACTCGCGCGGTGGCTTCATCGGCCTGTCGGTGGCCATGAGCATCTGGGCCCTGCGCGAGCAGAAGAAGCTGCGCTCGGTGCTGCTGGGGACGGCGCTCGCGCTGGGGCTGGTCATCTTCGCGCCGCGGAGCTTCTGGCAGCGCAACGAGACGGTGGCGACGTTCCACGAGGACGCCTCGGCCATGGGCCGCGTGTACGCGTGGCAGGTGACGTCGCGCATCAGCCTGGACAAGCCGCTGCTGGGCGTGGGGGCCGGGGGCTTCCGCTTCGCCTGGCCGCTGTACGCGCCACCCGAGGCGACGCGCGCGTACGTGGCGCACAACATCTTCCTGGACGTCATCGGCGAGCTGGGCTGGGTAGGCCTGCTCTTCTTCCTGGTGTTCGCCGGAGGCGCGACGGGCGGGGCCTTCGCGGCCTCGCGCAACACCCAGGTGGGATGGCTGGCCCGAGGGCTCTCGGCCTCCATGGCGGGCTATCTCATCTGTGACCTGTTCTCCGGCTACATCCTCTCCGCGCACCTGTACGTGCTGTTCGGTCTGGCGGCGTGCGCCCATCGCATCGCCCAGGCGCAGGAGGCGGAGGACTCGGTGAAGATTCCGGTGGTGAAGGGGCAGCTGGCGGCGAGCTGGGAGGGCTCGAACCATGCGGCGTGAGGAGGCGCGGATGGCGGAGGAGCCCCTTCGCCTGGTGCAGTTCACCAAGTCGTTCCACATCGGTGGGACCGAGGTGCAGGTGGTGGAGCTGTTGCGAGGGCTCCCCTCCAGCTATCGGGTGCAGGTGGCGGTGCTGCAGGACGAGGGGCCACTGATGGGGGCGGTTCACCAGCTCGGCCATGTCCCGGAGGTATTTCCCCTGAAGGGCTCGCTGGCGCGGCCCAACTCGGCCCTCCAGATGGTGCGGCTGGCGAGCTGGCTGCGCCGCGAGCGGGTGGAGTTGGTCCACGCGCACGACTTCTATTCGACGATGCTGGTGGTGCCCGCGGCGAAGCTGGCGGGGACGAAGGTGATTGTCGGGCGGTTGGATCTGGCCCACTGGCACGGCAAGGCGCGGCGGGCGGTGCTCCAGGCCCTCACGCAGCTGGCGGACCACGTGGTGGCCAACGCCGAGGCCGTCCGCCGGATGCTGGTGGAGGAGGAGGGGCTGTCGGCGGAGCGGGTGTCCGTCATCCCCAACGGCCTGGACCTGGCGCGCTTCGACGCGCGGGTGCGCGAGGGGCTGAAGGCGCCGCTTCCGGACACGAAGGGCGTGCCGGTGGTGGTGCACGTGGCGAACATGAACCACCCGGTGAAGCGGCAGGAGGATCTGCTGCGGGCGCTGGCGATGGTGCGCCTCAAGGGGCTGCGTGCTGCACGCCTTCCTGGTGGGGGATGGCCCGCGGCGGCCGGAGCTGGAGCGGATGGCGAAGGAGCTGGGCCTGACGGACACGGTCCACTTCCTGGGGCACCGGGCGGACGTGCCGGCTCTCTACGCGCGGGCGGACTTCGGCGTGCTGTGCTCCACGGCCGAGGGCCTGTCCAACGCGGTGATGGAGGGCATGGCGGCGGGGCTGCCCATGGTGGTGACGCGGGTGGGGGGCAACCCGGAGCTGGTGTCGGACGGGGAGCGGGGCCTGGTGGTGCCGTCCCTCCAGCCCCAGGCGATGAGCGAGGCCTTCCAGCGGCTGCTGAGGGATCGGGAACTGGGCCGACGCATGGGGGCCGAGGCGCGGGCCTTCGTGGAGCGGGAGCTGTCCCTGGAGCGGCTGGTGCGCCGGCATGACGTGGTGTACCGGCGGGTGACGCGAGGCGGGTGAAATCGTTTTTCCGGCGGCTCGTAGGGGAGGGCGACAGCCTTCTCCCTTCCCGAGGAACCGCCGTGAATCTCGCCCTGCTCCTGATCCTGGCCGCCGCTCCCGCATCTCAGTCCTGGCAGCTCGACACGAATGGCACTCCCAAGGTGAGTGTCGCCAACATCAACGGCTCCGTGCGGGTGGAGGCGGTGGACGGGAAGTCGGTGTCGGTGGAGTCGAAGCAGGAGGGCGGCGAGGAGGAGCGCGCGAAGTACCCCATCGAGGTGAAGAAGGACGGGGACGAGGTGACGGTGCGGGTGTGCTGCGACGGCTCCTGCTCGAGGAAGACCAGCAACTGCAACAACCCGGTGGCCACGCACTTCACGCTGAAGGTGCCGCGCGACTCCTCGCTGGAGGTGAGCACGGTGAGGGCGGACGTGACGGCGTCCGGAGTGGCGGGGCCGCAGGAGGTGTCCGTGGTGAGCGGCGACATATCGCTGAAGGGCTCGCGGGGGACGGTGGAGGTGTCCGCGGTGAGCGGCGATGTGGAGCTGGCGCCCGAGAAGATGAAGGAGCTGGAGGTGAGCACCGTATCCGGCGACGTGAAGCTGAAGCTGCCGCGCGGCGCGGGGGCCACCGTGGACTTCTCCTCGGTGGGCGGCCGCTTCAACGGGCGCGGGGTGAGCCTCGGCTCGACCGAGCAGCGCTACGGCAACGGGGAGCACGACGTTGACGTGAGCACCGTCAGCGGCTCGTTCGCGGTGCAGTCTGACGAGGATTCGAATTAAAGAAGTTTTCACGCACCGTGCGGCCACGGTGTGATGCAGGGCGCTCGCTGGTTGAACTCCAAGGAACCGGCGAGCGCCCTATTTTTTCGCCTGCTGCTGGCGGCCCACACCCTCAGTGGTGCAGGCTGCGTCGAAGGGCCGTTCAGGGGACACCTGCCCGTGGGCCCATCCACGTCTCCAGGTGCCGTGCCCCCAGCATCCTCTTGGAGCAGCTCGCACGCCAGCGGCAGGTAAAGGGAGAAGGTGGAGCCCCGGTCACTCGCCGACTCCGCGCGCAACTCCCCGCCCTGGAGCTCGGCAATCTGCCGCGAGAGGTACAGCCCCAGTCCCAGCCCCGGGGTGCTCTGCCCTGCCTCTCCCAGCCGGCCGAAGGGCTTGAAGAGCCGCTCCCTGTCCTCCTCGGCGATGCCCGGCCCGTCGTCCTTCACCGACACACGCGCCACTCCCTGCCGCAGCGTCAGCCGCACCTCCACCGGCGTGCCTGGGGGCGAGTATTGCAAGGCATTCTCCAGCAGGTTGGAGAGCACCTGCTCCGTACGGGTGGGGTCCGCCTCCACGTACACCGGCACCGAGGGCAGCTCCAGTCCCAGGTGCCGATCCGACGCCCGCGCTTGAAAACCAGACACCACCTCGGCCACCAGCGACCGCAGGTCCAGCCGCTGCTTCCGCAGCACGAGCCGGTCATGCTCCAGGCGCGACACGTCCAGCAGGTCTTCTGCCATTGCGGCCAGCCAGCGCGTCTGCTTCATCATCCGCTCCAGCAGGCCGCCCCCCGCCGCCGACAGCCGCTCGGGCCTCCGGGTCGCCTGCTGCAGCAGCAACATCAGCGCGGTGAGCGGGGTGCGCAGCTCGTGCGAGGCAATGGTGAGGAATCGCGCCTTGGCCCGGTCCGAGGCCTCGGCTTCCTCCTTGGCCTTCCGCAGCGCCTGCTCGGCCCGCACCCGCTCCGTCACGTCCCGTGCCACCAACACCAGGTACTGCCGGTGCCCGAATTCATCCTCCCGCACGGAGAACTCCAGCACCCGCGCCTCGCCCTCGCGCCGCAGCGTCAGCAGGCCAGGGCCCTGCGTCCCCGGGGGCTGCTCCCGTCTCTGGCGCAGGTGCGCCTCGAGCTGGCTCCACTCGCACGGGTCGAAGAGGGATTCGAGCGGCCGGCCACTCACCGAGTCACTGGAGCACGAGAGCAGCCGCTGGCCAGCACGGTTCACATCCACCACGAGGAAGCCCGGCAGCTCGGCGAGGATGATCGCATCGCTGCTCTCGTCGAGCAGGGCGCGGAAGCGAGCCAGCTCGGTGAGGCGGGCCTGGAGTGCGCCGAAGTAGCTCTTGCGGAGCGAGCGGTGACCGAGGCCGATGATCTCCTCGCGCTGGAACTCCCCACCCCCGCGGGCCCACGACTCAGAGTGCCTCTTCTCAGAGTGCCTCTTCATACATGACCTCTACATCGCGTAGGTTGGGGCGGCGAGGGTTGGTCACCATGCAGGGGTCCGCCAGGGCGGAGCGGGCCAGCATGGGGATGTCGGAGCGGGTGACGCCCCTGTCCCTCAGGCGCAGCTCCATGCCCACTTGTCGCTTGAGCTGCCGGATCGCACCGAGCAGGGCCCGCTTCCGCTCGCCAGGGGACAGGCCGGCCAGCTCGAGTCCCAGCCGCTCGGCGATGATGTCGAACCGCTCCGGAGCGGCCTCGTAATTGAACGCCACCACGTGCTCCACGAGCATGGCATTGGCCTCGCCATGAGGGTTGTCCACCAGCCCGCCGAGCGCATGGGCCATGGCATGCACGGCCCCCAGCGAGGCATTGGAGAAGGCCAGCCCGGCCTCCATGCTGCCAATCATCACCGCCTTGCGCGCCCCTGGGTCTGGTGGCTCGGCGACCGCGGCCGGCAGGTTGCTCCACAAGAGGGGCAGGGCGGCGAGCGCGTACATGTCGGTGAGCACCGAGTACGCGTTGGAGCTGAAGGCCTCCACGGCATGGACGAAGGCATCCATGCCCGAGCAAGCAACGAGGTCGGGGGTGAGCGTGAGGGTGGTGTCGTAGTCGATGAGGGAGAGGTCGGGGACGAGCGCCTTGCTGACAATGGAGACTTTGAGGCGTCGCTCGGTGTCGGTGATGATTGCGAACTGGGAGACGTCCGCCGCGCTGCCCGCCGTAGTGGGTACGCAGATGAGCGGGGGAATGGGGTAATGGATACGGTCCACGCCCTCGAAGTCGAGGATGGGGGTGTGATGGGCGAGAACGATTCCTATGCCCTTGGCACAGTCCATGGGGCTGCCGCCGCCCACGGCGACGATGGTCTCGCAGCCATGTTCGAGGCAGTGCTCGACGCCTCGCTGCACCTGCTCGGCGCGAGGGTTGGGGCTCACCTCGGTGAAGAGGTGGTAGGGCAGGCCCTCGCGCTCCAGCGAGGCGAGCACCTCCCCGGTCCATCCGGCGGCGACCACGCCCGGGTCGGAGACGACCAGCACCCTGGCGGCGCCGATGTTGCGCGCATAGCGGCCAACCAGGAGCCTGGCGCCCGAGCCATGGATGATCTCGGGGGTGACGAACTTCCGGAGCTCTGCGCTTGTCGCGGCCATTGGACTCCAGGTGACGGCTACTGGGGACACCTCAGACAACCTGTGTGGACTGGTAAGGCTTCCTGGCCAGGCCAGTCCAGGAGTGGCCCCGCTCAGGCCAGGAAGTGAGAGAGGGTGCGGAATGATTCCTGGTCCAGCTCGTCAGGCCTGGTCACCTGCTGGCGCTCGAGCCGCCGCCTGCGCCTCGCGCACGCTGAGCACTCACGCTGGAGAGCCCGCTCACGTACTCACACACGGGGGGTGAAGAGCTGCACCGACGGCACGCGCACCTGGACGGCGGACCTGCTCGCCCAGGTGGGGCTGTTCACGGACAGGAGGCGGAGGAGGTTCACTTCGCCGGCCCAGGCCGCTCTCCCAGGAGGGGCGCGGCAGGGGACTTGGAGCTGTGGGCAGGGGCAGGAAAGAAAAAGGGGTGCACGCCCGAGAGCGTGCACCCCAAGAAGTGGAGCGGATTCGGGCCGATCAGGCGGCGGCGCGGAGCAGGTCGGCGACCTTGAAGGCGGCGAACTGGCTCAGGTTGTACTTGTCGCCCTGAGCGGCAGCGGACTGGTCGTTCTTGCGGGAGCTCATCAGACCCTTGACCAGGTCGAGGACGCCGCCGGTGCTGTTGGCCTGCGAGCCCAGGCCGATGACGGAGCCGAGGCCCGTCTTGCTCAGGAGAGAACCGGCCTTGCCGAGCAGGCCGCCACCGAAGCTGTCGACGAGGCCGCCGATGATGCCCTTGAGGCCACCACCGTTGAGCACGCCGTTGGCGATGCCAACAATCTTCGAGGCGCCCGCGATGAAGGGACCAACGCCCGGGATGAACGAGGCGATCTTCCCGATGGGGCCGTTGAGAATCTTGCTCGCGAAGCCGACCGCCTTCTTGGCGAAGCTACCGATCTTCTTGAACGCCTTGCCGATGCCCTTGATAAAGCCCATGGCGAACTCTCTCGTGTGTGGAAAATTGCGGGGGTTGAAGTTGCTGCTTTGAACGGATTATCGAGGGCAGCGGCTGGATGTTTCCTGGGGACGAAGATTTTTTGAAAAGTCCCGTGGAATCAGGGCTTTACCGAGGTTCGGCCCTTCTTCAGCGCGTCTTCGAGGCCAGGATCGGCGTTGATTTTCACGGCCTCGCCGCCCTGGGAAGCCAGGTCCACGACGTTCTTCTTGCGGGGCTCGTCGAAACCGCTCGGAGCCTGGCCGGCCTTGATGGCCTCGACGCTGGCGCGCACGTTGGCCTCGATGGCCTCGGCGGTGGGCGGCTCGACACCCATCTTCCGCAGGTTCTCGTCGCTGACGACGAGGAAGGCGGGCTCCACGCCCGGGTTGTTCATGTAGTAGCCGACGGTGTTGACGAACTCGTCGAGGTCCATCTCGAGCTCCGCGGCCATCTTCGCCACGTTCGGGTCCGCGAGGATCTTCGCGCGCAGCTCGGCGGAGATCGGCGGGGGGGCATCGAGTTGCTCAATGTCGGTTCCATCGCTCATTCGAACCTCGGGGGTGATGTTGGGACTGGAAATGACTGGAGATTATGGTGGCCTCGTCCCGCCGTTGTCGATGGGGAGTCTTGGCCACTTCCCCGTGACGGCGGGCGCTGTGGGCCGTGGCAGGAAAGAAAAAGGGGTGCACGCCAGAGAGCGTGCACCCCATGGAGTAGAGCGGATGCGGGCCGATCAGGCGGCGGCGCGGAGCAGGTCGGCGACCTTGAAGGCGGCGAACTGGCTCAGGTTGTACTTGTCGCCCTGAGCGGCAGCGGACTGGTCGTTCTTGCGGGAGCTCATCAGGCCCTTGACCAGGTCGAGGACGCCGCCGGTGCTGTTGGCCTGCGAGCCCAGGCCGATGACGGAGCCGAGACCCGTCTTGCTCAGGAGCGAACCGGCCTTGCCGAGCAGACCGCCGCCGAAGCTGTCGACGAGGCCGCCGATGATGCCCTTGAGGCCACCACCGTTGAGCACGCCGTTGGCGATGCCGACAATCTTCGAGGCGCCCGCGATGAAGGGACCAACGCCCGGGATGAACGAGGCGATCTTCCCGATGGGGCCGTTGAGAATCTTGCTCGCGAAGCCGACCGCCTTCTTGGCGAAGCTACCGATCTTCTTGAACGCCTTGCCGATGCCCTTGATAAAGCCCATGGCGCACTCTCTTGTGTAGAAAGGAAAAATTACTGAGTTGAAGGGATTATCGCGGGCTGCGGCTGGATGTTTCCTGGGGACGAAGATTTTTTGAAAAGTCCCGTGGAATCAGGGCTTTACCGAGGTTCGGCCCTTCTTCAGCGCGTCTTCGAGGCCAGGATCGGCGTTGATTTTCACGGCCGCGCCGCCCTGGGAAGCCAGGTCCACGACGTTCTTCTTGCGGGGCTCGTCGAAGCCGCTCGGAGCCTGGCCGGCCTTGATGGCCTCGACGCTGGCGCGCACGTTGGCCTCGATGGCCTCGGCGGTGGGCGGCTCGACACCCATCTTCCGCAGGTTCTCGTCGCTGACGACGAGGAAGGCGGGCTCCACGCCCGGGTTGTTCATGTAGTAGCCGACGGTGTTGACGAACTCGTCGAGGTCCATCTCGAGCTCCGCGGCCATCTTCGCCACGTTCGGGTCCGCGAGGATCTTCGCGCGCAGCTCGGCGGAGATCGGCGGGGGGGCATCGAGTTGCTCAATGTCGGTTCCATCGCTCATTCGAACCTCGGGGTGATGTTGGGGCTGGAGATTATGGTGGCCTCGTCCCGCCGTTGTCGATGGGGAGCCTTGGCCAGTTCCCCGTGCCCTCCTGCGCGCGGCGGGCTGGAGAAGGGAGGAGGCGGAGGGCGGCTGCCGGGGCCAGCAAGGCCGTGCGCCGCGCCGGAGCACCCGCCGTGCCGCGCCCCGTCCAGAGACGGCGAAAGGCGTGCCCGTTACGCGGTCGCCTCTGCCATCACCTCGGCCAGTACCATGCACGTCTTGTCGATTTCCGCGGCGGTAAGGGTCGGATGCACCAGGAACATCAGGCTGGTCTCGCCCAGCTCACGGGCCACTGGCAGGCGCTTGGCCGGACGCCAGTTGGTGTTGTCGAAGGCCTTCTCCAGGTACACCTCGGAGCAAGAACCGGAGGAGCAGGGCACGCCACGTGCGGCGATTTCACCGAGGATGCGGTCGCGGTCCCAGCCGGCCTTCAGCTGCTTCGGTTCGACGAACACATAGCACTTGTAGGCGGCATGCACGCTGTCCTCGGGAATGACCGGCACGCGCAGGCCGGGCAGCTGGCGCGCGCAATTCCAGATCCGCTGCGCATTGGCCAGTCGGCGGGCATGCCAGTCGGCCATGCGGCGCAGCTGGATGCGACCGATCACCGCCTGCATCTCCATCATCCGCCAGTTGGTGCCGAAGCTCTCGTGCAGCCAGCGGAAGCCCGGCGCTGCTGGCGCTTGTAGACCGCCTCCCAGCTCTTGCCGTGGTCCTTGAGCGACCACATCTTCGACCACAGCTCGCGGGTCGTTGGTGGTGACCATGCCGCCCTCGCCGCCGGTGGTCATGATCTTGTCCTGGCAGAACGACCAGGCGCCGACATGGCCGATGGTGCCGACCGAGCGGCCTTTGTAGCGCGCGCCGTGGGCCTGGGCGCAGTCCTCGATCACCTTCAGGTCGTGCTTGGCGCCAGCGCCATGATCGGGTCCATGTCGCACGGCCAGCCGGCCAGATGCACGCAGATCACCGCGCGGGTGCGCGGTGTCAGCACCGCGCGGATGGTTTCGGCGGTGATGTTCTGCGAGTCGCGATCCACGTCGGCGAACACAGGCACGGCGCCAGCGTTGACGATGCTGGAAACCGAAGCGAGGAAGGTGCGCGGTGTCACCACCACCTCGTCGCCGGCACCGATGCCCAGTGCCTGCAGCGCCACATCCAGCGCCACTGTGCCGTTGGCCAGGGCAATGGCATACTCACTACCGGCCCAGGCGGCGAATTCCTTTTCAAACTCGCGACATTCCTGCCCGGTCCAGTAGTTGACCTTGTTGGATAGAATCACATTGCGCACAGAATTGGCTTCTTCTTCGGTGAAGGAGGGCCAGGGAGAAAAGGGAGTATTGAGCACGGTTTGGCTCCTGATTGAAAATAAAACTCCTGAAGAGCGATGATTGTTTGGGGGGCACCACAAGCACTTTTACAAGTAGGATTTTAGGGTAATCGGGATGGTTGAGGAGACTGTGTTGCCGCAGTGCTCAAATTCAGTCATCCGAGATGTGTTTGTGGGAACACCAGGAATTGTTGAGCTTGGTGCGGCCTTTGTTGAAACAACGCTGCCTGCGCCGATGGGGGCGTTGCTGCCGGCATGCGATTTTGGAAGTGTCGTGGCATGGGGGAGCCCATGAATACGCAGTCTTCCAAAATGGCTCCGCCAGTTACATCGCAAGGGTCGAACAGTGTGCTGTAATCACCATGCGAGCATCATGTTATGCAGTTGAGGAAACATTGATTGTTACGAAGCCGCCAATGTGGATGTCAGTGTTCAATATTGAGACGCATAGGGGAGATGGAGTCCCCCCTGCGGACGGCGGGCTGGAGCAGGAGGGCGGCTGCCGGGGCCAGCAAGGCCGTGCGCCGCGCCGGAGCACTCGCCCTGCAGCCCCTTTGGGGCACACGCCTGCTCAGACCGCCCTCCCAGGAGGGGCGCGGCAGCGCCGCTACCGCTCGGTGAAGCTGGCCGAGGAGGATTTCGAGAATGGAGGGCGATGAGCTGGTCGTCGCCTACGAGCACGAGTCAGGACGCAACCGCTTCCGCGCGGTGCGCACCGTGGGCCGGCTGGACTCAAATGAGCTAGGAGACTGCGGCGAGCAGCCTGTCGAGTGCGGCGTAGCTCTGGTTGAGGCCCTGCTCCATTCCCGAGCTCAGCATTCCGTCCCGCTCCTCCGTGGTGTGGAAGAGGGACGTGTTGACGATCCGGGTGCGACCGTCGGCGAGCTCCTCGAGCGTGACGGTTTCGATCACCACGTGGCCCGGCATGCCGTCCCACTCGAACGTGTGCACGAAGCGCTCTGGCGGCGTCACCTCGCGATAGCGGCCTTCGAACCCACTAATTCCCTCGGGGCCGTGCTCGACGAAACGCCAGTGTCCGCCTCGTCGAACCTCCATTCGCTCGATGACCAGCTTGTTGCCTCGGCCCCACCACTGCGCGACCAGTTCCGGCTCCGTCATTGCCTGCCACACGCGTTCGCGGGCCGCGTTGAAGATTCGCTCGATCCGGATTTCGCGAACAGTTGGAGTGGTAACGCTCGCCTGCTGCGCCTCGGGTTGCATGATGGCCGTCCTTTCGTCGTGCCTTCGAAGAACTCGGGTGGTGCTTCCTCATTCGTCAGAATGGGCACCACGATTCGAGAGCGCCGCAACTGGGCTCCTGGTTCCAATCCGGCTCAGTCGAGCGGCACCACAGCAGGGGTGCAGGCGCCGGTCTCGTGGTGGGGGGGTCTCGGATGTGAGGGCCGCGCAATAGGGCGAGGGTCATGGCGGCCGTTCACCTGGACGGCTCGGCGAGAGGGGCGCGGGTGAATGGGTCCGCCCTTCGAGTGCTGGGAAGGTGTCAGGCACGTTGTACGGGATGCGACGCATCAGCCGTGTACGAAGTGCTTGTCCGTACGAAGTGTTTGACACCTGTTCGGGGGGCCCCCACCCTCGCGAAATCAACGAAACGCACCCCATGGAAACCACCGCCCCCGTCCTGAAAGAGCCGCGCCCCGTCCGCGGCATCCCGCTGATCGGCAACACCCTGGAGATGGCGAAGGATCCAGCCAGGTTCTTCGTCCGCTGCTATCGCGAGTATGGGCCGGTGTTCCGCGTCAACCTGCTGGGCACCACCTATGCCGTGATCGCTGGCGTCGAGGCCGCGAACTTCATGGGCACGCGCGAGGGCCGCGAGAGCCTGCGCTCGAAGGAGTTCTGGGAGGGCCTGGTCAACGAGTACGGCGCGAGCAAGACGCTGACCGGCGTGGACGGAGAGCTGCACAACAAGCTGCGCACCGTCATGCGCCACGGCTACTCGAAGGACTCGATCAAGGGCCGCTACGACGAGCTCATCGCCATCACCGACCAGGTGCTCGCCCGAGACTGGCGCGTCGGTGGGAAGGTGCCGGTGCTGCAGGCGATGCAGTACATCGTCACCGAGCAGCTCGGCGCCATGATCGTGGGTCAGTCGCCGCGCGAGTACGTCAAGGACATCCGCACGACGATCCTCTACATCCTGAACGTCCTGGTCACGCGCCAGCGGCCGCGGTTCCTGCTCAAGGACCCGCGCTACCAGCGGGCCAAGGCACGCGTCGAGGAGCTCGGGCGCAAGATGATCGCCGATTACGAGGCGAGCGTCGCCGCGGGCACGCGCGAGCCGGCGAAGCGCAACCTCGTCGACGACATCATGGAGGCGAACAAGCACGACCCCGAGCTGATCCCGGGCAGCGATCTGATCCTCAACCTCACCGGGCCGTTCGTCGCCGGGCTCGACACGGTGGCCAATACGGTCTCGGCCTTCGTGTACTCCGTGCTCAAGCACCCCGAGGTGCTCGAGCGCGTGAAGCGCGAGGCCGACGCGCTCTTCGCCCAGGGCTCGATCACCGAGGAGGATCTCAAGAAGATTCCGTCAATCGACGGGGCGGTCATGGAGACGATGCGGCTCTATCCCATCGCCGTCGCCCAGATGCGCACCGCCACGCGCGACTTCGAGTTCTGCGGGCATCGAATCCGCGAAGGCGAGCTGCTGTTCGCGGCGACCTCCGTGCCGCACTTCATGGAGGAGTACTTCCCGAACCCGGGGAAGTTCGACATCGACCGCTACGCGCGGCCGCGCGCCGAGCACCTGAAGCCCGGCGTCTACTCCCCTTACGGGCGAGGCCCGCACACGTGCCTGGGCAAGAGCCTGGCCGAGGTGCAGATGTCGCTCACCATGGCGCGGCTCTTCCACAAGCTGGACCTCGCGCTCGATCCGCCGGACTACGTGCTCGAGACCAAGACGACCCCGACGCCCGGGCCGAGCATGAAGTTCAACGTGCTCGTCCGGGGCGAGCGGCAGCCCGGCGCAGGCGCCTGACGCGCTCACGACGGCAAGGCGTTGTATCCGGCCTCTCCATAGGGGCGGAGCCGCTCGAGCCAGAGGGACTCCAACACCCGCAGCTCCTCCTTCGGGTCCGTGCGGGGCTCCTCCGTGGGGGACAGGACGTCGAGAACCTCGAAGGAGAAGCTGTCGGCGCCGTGGCGGTTCCAGTCCTCCTGCAGCGCGGGGTAGGTGCGGTGGATGCCGGTGGACAGCTCGAAACGGATGCGATTGAGCATTCCCGGGACGTTGAGGCTCATGCCCAGCAGCACCTTGCCATTGGCGCGGTTGCGGACGGCGAACACCCCCATCGGGGGAGGCTTCTCCTTGTAGGCTTGTTTCAACTCCGCGCGGTGCGTCCGGCTGCCACGCGGTGCTCCAGAGTCATTCGAGGACATGAGCGTCTTCTCCGGGTCTGAATCGTGAAGGAATGACGAGCGCGTCAGCTCGCGTAGCCGAGCGCGATGAGCTTCTGCTCGAGCCGTGCACGGGCGGCCGGGTCGAGCGGCTCCACCCAGTTGAATCCCATCCGCGCCCAGTCGGAATCGGAGGGGTCCACCCCGAGCGCGGCGAGGAATCCGGCATCGGTGATGAAGAACTGCTCGCGGAAGGGGAAGAGGTAGCCCCCCACCACCCGGAGCGAGGCGAGCGCTTCCTCATAGGAGGAGAACCAGCGGTTGAGGAAGGCGCCCCGATTCCTGGCGAAGAAGGCCTCCGTGTCGAGCTGGGACGGCGCCTCCTCGCCCAGCGCCTGCTTGAGCTCCGCCCAGGAGGCATGGCCCTGCTCCTGGGCGATGACGGCCAGCGCGTGCTTGCGGCGCACCGACTCCTTGCGTGCGAGCAGCTCGCCGGGAGACAGGCGCGCGAAGGCGGGGAGTGCGCACATCCGCTCAGCGGCCCTCGTGGCGCGTGACGGCTCGGAGGACAACAGCTCCTTGAGCAGGATGGATGCTCGGACCTTGCACTCGCGGAGGCTGTGGGGAGTCGCAGCGCGGGAGTCGGTTCCCATGACAAATCCCTCGTTGGCGGCCCTCACCCGTTCATGGGCCGTGGAAGGAACTCATCGAGAACATGTCGAACCGCGGGGCGAGGCGAGGGTGACATCGTCTTTTCGGGTAGGCGCCCCTCGGCACCTTCCCCAGAAGTTAAGGAAGTGGAGACCGGTTGGCAAGGGAGGCGTGTACCCCCAGGGGGTTGCACCGTCTCTGCACCGGCCCGGCGCACGGCTCGGGGGCTCCCATCAGCGGCCCTCCCGACCCTCTTGCGGCGCCCGCGGCCCCCCGCCGTCCGACCGCAGTAGGCCTCCCCGATAAAACCAGACACGTCCCCCCGGAGCCGCCCTGCCTCGGAGACGCGTCCCCGGCTCCGTGTGTTCGGGTCTTCCCTCGTGAAGGGCACTGGGACGTGCGTGGTAGTGTTTCTTGTCAGTGTTTCACGGAACGTCTGGCGTCCTTCAACTCTCGACATGAGTTGGGTTACAAGTCTTGAACATGAGCTGAGGGAACGCGGTTTCCCCGCGAGGCGCCCAGACGGTGGATGGTGGGCGTTTGCCATTTGGGCGTTTGCCATTGAGGAGGCGTGGATGGCTGAGTTGCTTCCCCGGCCCGTGCCGGGCGTCATTGTACAGCAGCAAGAGGATGCCTGGTTCCTCCTGGACACGGAGGCGGGCGAGGTCTTCAACATCAACGCCACCGCCGCGAGCATCTTCTCCCTCTGCCAGAGCGGGACGACGCTCGAGGGCGCCGTGCAGTCCATCGTGGCCCGCCTCGATGTCTCCGGCCAGGAGGCCGAAATCCGAGAGGACGTGCTGGTGACGGTGCGCACGTTCCAGGACCTCGGTCTCTGCGAGCCCCCCGCGAAGTAGGTCGCGAGCAGCACTGAAAGGAATTGTGAGTCCTCCGGGCGCGTGCGCCGCCCATGGCCGTGCCGTGCCTGGAGGCTCCCCAGATGTGTGTGCCATTTGGCACATACAAACACCGTCGCCGGGAGACAGTCTGTCTCAAGGCGGCGGACTCAACCCCAAACACAGAGGTCCACCATGTACGTCAAGGCCCAGATCGTCCGCGTTTCCGCCACCTCCGACAAGTGCACCTGCAGCAACGGCATGGGCACCGTCATCATCGCGGCCTAGTTGCTGTCTGGGCGGGGAGGGGCATGCCCCTCCTCGCCCGTTGTTTTTCCTCCCCCGTCCCTCCCCGCGCCCCGAGCCATGTCTCCGACGACAGCACCCCTGCTGCTCTTCACCCACGCGGACCTCGGCGGCCGCTCCGTGTTCCGGCCCGTGGCCGTGGAAGTGGCGGTGCGCCCCGGAACCGGTCGAGCCTGGGTGGACCTCTCGCGAGACAATGGCTACGCGCCGGCCTGGCAGCGCCACGTGCAGCACCTCGGGGCGCTCGGCCGCGCGCGCTATGCGCTGCCCTGGGACGAGACGGACTTCTTCGTGTCACCCAAGGGGCGCGGCCTGACGCTGGACGGGCGCAGCGCGTCGCTGCCGATCTTCATCGCATGGGTGGCGCTGCTGTCGGGCCGCGCACTGCCCTCGCCCTTCCTCGCCACCGGCGTGGTGCTGGACGGGCAGCAGGCGCTGGTGCCCGCGCCGCGTGAGTACCTCCAGGGCAAGCTGGAGGTGGCCGACGCCTACGTGCGCCAGGTGCACCCGGGCGCGGGGCGCGTGCCCATGTGGGTTCCCGAGGGCAGCGGCTTCACGGCCGAGCCGCTCACGGCCTTGGAGGTGCGGCCGGTGCCAGACCTCGTCGCGGCGGTGGAGCGCATCCTCGGAGTGGGCCCGAAGACCGGAGCGTCCGAGGGGCGCGCGTCATGATTGCCCGGGGCGCACGCGCGCTGCGCGAGATGTATGAGCTGACGCGGGGCCTGGGCAACCTGCGGGTGCTGCTGTTCTCCGGGCTGCTGGGCACGCTCGCCTCGGGGCTGCTCAACCCGGTGCTGCCGGTGTTCCTCAGCTCGCGTGGGCTGGACTTGCAGGGCATCGGTGTCGTCTTCACGCTGGCGTCGGTGCTGCCGATCTTCGCGCAGCCGGTGCTGGGGGCGCTCTCGGACCGCTTCGGGCGCAAGCGCTTCGTGGTGGGGCTGTCACTGGGCACCTCGCTGCTGGTGCCGATGCTGGGGCTGACGGCCAACGCGGTGGCGCTGGCGGCGGTGCTGTCGCTGAAGCTGCTGATGGTGCGCAGCGCCTCGCCCGTCTCCAGCGCCATGGTGGCCGACTTCGCGCCACCCAGACAGCGGGCCACCGTCTTCGCGCTGCTGGACAGCGCCAGCAACCTCACCTTCGTGGCCGCGCTGGTGGCCTCGTCCGCGGCGGTGCGCTGGCTGTCGGTGGAGCGCGTCTTCTTCCTCGCCGGCGCGCTCTTCCTCGGGGGGAGCCTCGTGCTCTTTGGCCTCCGCGAGACCGAGGCCCCGCCGCGCACCGAGGGTCAGCCCCGGGCCGCCGAGGCGCTGCGGCTCGCCGTGCGCGGGCTGGTAGCGCCCCTCGAGTACATGCGCCGCTTCCCCGCGCTGAGCGGCCTCTTCGTCTTCCAGTTCTTCTTCAGCTTCGCGCTCAACCTCTACCCGATCTACGTGCCCCTCTACGCCACGCGCCTGGGCGCGCCGCAGGAGTGGGTGGGGCCACTCATCGCCACCTCGTGGCTCGTCTTCGCCTTCGTGCAGCCGGTGGGCGGGCGCCTGTCGGACGGCCTCTCGCGGCGCGGCGGCCTCATCACCGCGGGGCTGGTGGGCCTGGTGGTGCTCAGCCTGTCCATGGGCGCGGTGGGCGGGCTGCCGGCGCCCTATGCCCTGGCGGCCCTGGCGCTGACGTGGGCGCTGCTCGCGGTGCCGGACGGCCTCTTCCGGCCCTCGCTGCCGGCGCTCTTCGCCGAGGTGTGCCCGCGCGAGGAGCGCGGCCGCTTCATGGGGGCGCTCGCCGCGTGCGCCTCGCTGGCGCAGATGGTGGCGCCCGTCACCTACGGCTTCCTGGCGCAGCACCTCTCGCTGCGAGCCGCCTTCTTCCTGTCGTCCGGAGCGTTCCTCGCGGCCCTCGCCGGCATGGCGCGGGTGCGGGAGCCCTCCGCCGCTGCTTCCCTCCTGCAACCCACCCCGGAGCAAGGATGAATCCCTCTCCTCCCGCCTGTCGCTGGGGCGCCGCGCTGCTCGCCGCGCTGCTGCCGGTGCTGGCGCACGCCGAATCCACCTATCAGGTGAAGGCTACCTACACGGACCAGCCCATCACCATCGACGGCAAGCTGGACGACCCCGCCTGGCAGGCGGCGCCAGAAATCTCCGGTTGGTACCTCACGCGCGTCGACTACGGCCGGCCCGTCAAGGACGACACGAAGGTCCGCATCCTCTACGACAAGGACAACCTCTACTTCGCCTTCCACTGCATCGACTCGAACCCGGATCGGGTGACGGCCTACACCGTCCAGAACGAGGGCTTCCTCCACCAGGAGGACAACATCACCGTCATCCTCGACACCTTCCTGGACCACCGCAACGCCTACTACTTCTGGACGAACCCGCTGGGCGTGCGCACCGACGGGCGGATTGTCGATGACGGCGAGGCCTTCTCCACCAACTGGAAGGGCGAGTGGGAGACGAAGGCCACGATCGTCGAGGACGGGTGGATTTCCGAAATCCGCATCCCCTTCGCCAACTTCCAGTTCGCGGAGCAGGAGGAGATGACGTTCGGCATGCTCCTGGACCGGGAGCAGTACCGCACCCAGGAGTGGAGCAACTGGACGCCGGACGGGGTGAACTCGGCGAAGGTGTCGCGCTACCCGCACCTCACGGGCCTCAAGGGCATCCGCCCGCGTGCCACGTGGAGCGTCACGCCGTACGTCTCCACGCAGCTCGCGCTCAAGTCGAGCGACGGTCGCGGCTTCTTCCGGCCCAACGTGGGCGCGGACGCGCGCATCGACCCCACGTCGTGGCTGGCGCTGAAGCTGACGGCCAACCCGGACTTCGCGGACGCGGACGCGGACCAGGACCGGCTGCTGCTGGACCAGGAGGCGCCGCTGCTGCCCGAGCGCCGTCCCTTCTTCGTGGAGAGCGAGCAGCTCTTCATCACGCCCATCAAGATGTTCACCTCGCGCCGCATCGCGCTGCGTCCCCATGACAGGGTGTGGGGCGGCGTGCAGCTCACCGGCAAGAAGGGCGGGCTGGGCTTCGCGCTGCTGGACGTGCAGCACCGCGATGACCGGGGCGACGGCACCTACGAGGACGTCAACTCGGGCGTCGTGCGTCTCCAGCAGGATTTGGGCAACCGCTCGGCCCTGAGCGTCACCGGCCTCAACCGCGAGGGCGACGCGCGCTTCAGCGTCGTGGGGCTCGACGCCAACATCCACCTCTTCGAGGAGGTGTTCATCCAGGCCCAGGCCGCCAAGAGCTGGAGTCCGCTGGGCAACTCCGGCTCCGAGGCCTTCCACCTGGGCATCCACCGCTTCGACACGCTCTCCGAGTTCTGGATTCAGCTCGAGGACATCGGGAAGAACTACGCCAACCCGCTGGGCTTCACGCCGGTGACGGACAAGCAGGGCTGGAACACGCACCTCTACCTCAACCCCTTCCCCAAGTGGCGCTTCCTGCCGCGGCTGGACGCGACGTGGGACTCGCTGTGGCGGCGCAACCACGCGCACGAGCGCACGCGCTACCGCCAGCGGGTCAACCTCCAGCCCTACCTGCACCACGACTTCGCCCTCTACCTGGACGGCATCTACGACGACAACGAGGGCTTCAAGAATCGCGTGGCCACCGTGGGTTTCACCCTCTTCCCGCACGACTGGCAGAGCTTCACGCTCACGGCGCTGGGCGGCAGGTTCCTCGGCGGAGAAATCCAGGGCCTCAACGGCGCGCTCAACCTGAAGATTGGCCCGCGCTTCGTGGCCCGCCTCAGCGGCTTCTACACTCGCAGCAAGGGCGTGCCCGAGCACAGCCCGCTGTACGGCACCGCGGGCGACGGCTACTCGCTGTCCGGCTACGCGCAGCTGCGCTACCACTTCACTCCGGACCTCTACGCGCGCCTCACCTTCCAACATGGCGCAGTGACGGATCTGGCCGACTACAGCAACGTGAAAGGCACCCTGCTCGACGCGGTGGTCGGCTGGCACTACCGGCAGTGGAGCGACATCTTCGTCGTCTACTCGGACCAGCCCTTCAACGGCGCGCAGGAGCGCCGGCTGCTGACCAAGGTTTCCTTCAACTATTGAGCCCCTCTGGAGCCCCGCCCATGAGTGCCGTCATCACCCCAGCCGCCATCAGCAGCCGCTACGACGAGGTGTCCCCGCAGTACGACCAGGCCAGCCCGCAGCAGGTGGCGCTCAAGCTCTTCTGGCTCGCCTACGAGCACCTGACGTGGACGGCGGTGGAGAAGCTGCTGCCCATGGACGGGCGCTCCTTGCGCGTGCTGGACGCCGGAGGTGGGGGAGGCAAGTACGGCACACGCTTCGCCGAGCGAGGACACCGCGTCACGGTGCTGGACATCTCTCCGGGCATGCTGGAGCGGGCGCGGGCGGGCTTCACGCGGGCGGGCCTGCTGGAGCGCACGAGCTTCGTGGTGGGCAACGTGGTGGAGCTGCCCTTCGCGGACGAGTCCTTCGACCTGGTGTTCTGCGAGGGCGATCCCGTCTCCTACTGCCTGGACGAGTACCCGCGCGCGATTCGGGAGCTGGTGCGCGTGGTGGTGCCGGGCGGCCCGGTGGTGATGGGCGTGGACAACCGCTACGAGGCCTTCGTGGGGACGCTCAAGTACGTGAAGGCCGCGGACGCGCTCGCCACGCTGCTGACGGGCAGGACGAAGTGCCCCTACGGGCTGCCGGTGCACGCCTTCACCCTCAAGGAGCTGCACGAGGCGGTGAAGGCCGCGGGTGCCGAGGTGGAGGAGATTTTCGGCAAGCCCGTCCTCTTCTTCGAGCTGCTGGAGGCGATGAAGGCCGCGCGCGGGCCGGAGTTCGACGCGTGGGCGGCGCGCGACGAAATCCTCGCGCTGCAGGAGCGCATGGCGCACGAGGGCTTCGCGGCAACGGGTCAGCACCTGCAAGTGATGGCGCGCCGCAAGGCGTGAGAGGAGGCGGGCCATGGGCATTCCCTTCATTGGAGTGGGGCTGAGCTACCGCTGGGAGTTGCAGCCGCACCTGGCGCGAGGCAACCCGGGCGTGGACTGGCTGGAGGTGACACCGGAGCACTTCCTGCCGCTCACGGAGGATGCGCAGCGGCGGCTGGAGCTGCTGGCGAGGCGCTTCCCGATTGCGGGTCACAGCCTGGAGCTGTCAGTGGGCTCGGACGGGGTGGACGCGCCGGGCTACCGCGAGGGGGTGGAACGGGTGGCGCGGCTGACGAAGAGCGTGTGGCACGGGGACCACCTGTGCTTCACGCGCGTGGGCGGGCTGCCGCTGCGCGCCCTCACGCCGGTGCCTCGGGTGGAGGAGGCGCTGGAGACGTGCGTGCGCAACATCCGCCGGGTGCAGGCGGAGCTGGGCCGGCCCTTCGTGGTGGAGAACATCGCCTGGCTGTTTGATGACGGGCAGTCCACGCTGGACGAGGCGGACTTCCTGCGGCGCGTGGTGACGGAGGCGGACTGCGGGCTGCTGCTGGACTTGCACAACCTGCACTGCAACGCGGTGAACCGGAGGTTCGACCCGTACCGCTATCTGGAGAAGCTGCCGCTGGAGCGGGTGGTGCAGATTCACCTCGCGGGCGGCACGACGATGGAGGGGCTGCGGCTGGACAGCCACTCGGAGTGCTCGCCAGAGGAGGTGTGGCGGCTGCTGGAGTACGTGGCGCCGCGCTGTCCGGTGCGGGGCGTGAACTTCGAGATGGACAGCAACTTCCCGCCCTTCGAGAGGCTGGTGGAGGAGCTGGCGCGAGCCCGCGCCATCCTCCGTCGCCACGGTGCACACGCAGCCTGAACATGAGGAGCGGAGAATGGGCTACCCACAGATGCTCGAGGTGTTGGCGCGGCTGCACGTGGATCCGCGCTTTCGTGCGTCCTACCTGCGAGACGCCCCGGAGGCGCTCGGCGCGCTGTCACTGGCGCCCGAGGAGCGCGAGCGGCTGGCGCGCATCAACAGGGTGGACGTGGAGCGCGCCGGGAGGCTGATGGACCACCACCGGGTGACGCGGGTTCGTGAGCACCTGCCGTGGGTGGACCCGGCGCTGCGGCCCGAGCTCGGCGCGGTGCTGGAGGGCTTCCTGGCGGACGTGCTGCCGGAATTGCTCAACCGTGAGGAGGCGGTCTCCTTCTGCCGCTACCTGGAGCGGAGCGCACCGGCGGGGCTGCCCGTGTACGTGCCGGAGCTGGCGCGCTGCGAGCGGCTGCGCATCGCGCTCGCGTGGGGGCAGGAGCCGCTGGTGGGAGCCGCGCGAGTGGAGTCCTTCCAGTACCCGGTGACGGAGCTGCTGGAGGCCCTCGCGAGGCCCGGCTGGCCTGAAGTGACGCCGCGCCCCACGCACGTCGAGTTCCTCAAGGTGCCGGGTCTGCCCGCGGTGCTCGTCCGGGGACGAGCTCATCCCCCGGCCCGGGAAATGAATCCATGCACCACGCTCACGATCTCCCCGCTGCCGTGCCGTGGTTCGAGGGAGAGCGCGGAGGTAGGGCTCGCGCCCCATGAACATCCGCTTCAACCCTGACCCGCTTGAGGGAGGCTCGCTTTTTCCGGCTCCACCTTTTCCCCCTTCAACAGGGTCCCCGTCCTCTCATGTGCCGGGGTTCCCCCTCGGAACCCGGGGGGAAACGAGGTAGAGTCCCGCCCCATGTACGCCGTCTTCCAAGAATGGTTGAACCTCCTGGTCCGCTGGGTCCATGTGATCGCGGCCATCATGTGGATTGGAGATTCGTTCCTCTTCATGTGGCTCGACAGCCACCTCACCGCTCCGAGCCGCCCTCGCGAGGGCGATGTCACCGGCGAGCTGTGGATGACCCACAGCGGCGGCTTCTACGAGGTGGTGAAGCGCAAGTCGCTCGCCCAGGGCGAGCTGCCGGCCACGCTCCACTGGTTCAAGTGGGAGAGCTACACGACGTGGATCAGCGGCTTCCTGCTGCTCGTCATCGTCTTCCACCTCAACGGTGCGTCGCTGCTCATTGATCCGAGCGTCTACCCGCTCACCCACGCGCAGGCGCTGGCCATCAGCCTGGGCCTCCTGCCGCTCGCGTACGGCGTGTACGAGCTGCTCTGGAGGACGCCGCTGTCGAAGAACAACCGGGCGTTCGCCGCGGTGGGGCTCGTGCTGATCACCGGATTGGCGTACGCGCTCACCCGCGTCTTCAGCGCCCGCGGCGCGTTCCTCCAGGTGGGTGCCACGCTCGGCACGATCATGGCCGCGAACGTGTTCTTCCGGATCATCCCGGCGCAACGGCACATGCTCGCGATGACCCGCGAGGGCAAGCCGGTCGATACGAGCTACGGCCTGCGTGCCAAGGGCCGCTCCATCCAGAACCACTACCTGACGCTGCCCGTGCTGTTCACGATGATCTCCAACCACTTCCCGAGCACCTACGGCAGCTCGCGGCCGTGGCTGGTGTTGGGGTTGTTGTTCATCGTCGGCGTGGGGCTGAAGTACGCGATGAACTTCCGCACCAGGACGCCGCCGGTGACGTGGGCGGGCACGGCCCTCGCGCTCCTCGGGGTGATGGTGCTGACGCGGCCGCCTCCGGATCCCGCGCTCGAGCAGTTCGCGGGCAAGCCGCAGGTGAAGTTCGAGGAGGTGGCCTCCGTGATGCAGACCCGCTGCGCCACCTGCCACGCGGCACGCCCCTCGAGCCCGATGTTCCCCGCGCCGCCGCAGGGCATCATCCTGAACACGCCGGACGCCATCCGCTCCCACGCGGAGCGCGTCTTCGTCCGCGCGGTGGCCACCAAGACGATGCCACTCGGCAACCTCACGGGCATGACGGACGAGGAGCGCGCCCTGGTCGGAGCGTGGTTCGCCCAGGGCGGGCAGGTGCCCGAGGGCGCGAAGATGCCCGAGCTGGCCGCGCCTCCGATCATTCCCGCTCCGCCTCCTCCCGATGCCGCGACGGTGAGCGCGCTGAATGCGGTGGATGTGCCGGAGTCGTCGCGCACCTACTTCGCCAACGTGTGCAGCACCTGCCACGGTCCGAAGGGTGGCGGCGATGGCGCGGTCTCGGCGGCGCTGAACCCGAAGCCTCGCAACTTCAACGACAAGTCCTGGCAGCAGAGCGTCTCCGACGAGGCCCTCAAGAAGATCATCCTGGAGGGCGGTGCGGCGGTGGGGAAGAGCCCGGTGATGCCGCCGAACCCCACGCTCGTCGAGGATGCCAAGACGCTGGACGGCCTCGTGAAGCTCATCCGAGCCTTCGGCGCGTAAGGTAGAGAACCCGGAGGGAAAACAGATGCAGCCGTTCATCGTGCGTGGCCGTCGCGTGCTCACGCCGCAGGGTCTTCGTCCCGCATCGGTTCACATCCAGGACGGAAGGATTTCCAAGGTGGAGGCGGTGGACGCCCCCGCTCCAGGCGCGAACGTCCTCGACGCTGGCGACCTGCTCGTCACGCCCGGCATCGTCGACAGCCACGTCCACATCAACGAGCCCGGGCGCACCGAGTGGGAAGGCTTCGAGACGGCCACCGCGGCCGCCGCGGCGGGTGGCATCACCACCGTCGTCGACATGCCGCTGAACTGCATTCCCGCGACCACCACCCGCGAGGCGGCCGAGGCGAAGCTCGCGGCGCTCGAGGGCAAGCTGCACGTCGATGTGGCGTTCTGGGGCGGCGTGATTCCGGGGAACGTGGACGCGCTCGACGGCCTGGCGAAGTTCGGCGTGCCCGGCTGCAAGTGCTTCACCTGCCCGTCCGGGGTGGATGAGTTCCCGCATGTCACGCGCGCGGACCTCGAGGTGGCACTGCCTCGGCTCCGGGACCTGGGGCTGACCCTGCTCGTCCACGCGGAGGCGCCGGGCCCGCTCGAGGCCGCGGAGCGGGAAGTCGCCGGGAAGGATCCGCGCGACTACCGCACGTACCTCCGCTCCCGGCCGCGCTCGGCGGAGGACGAGGCGATCGCGATGGTCATCGACCTGTGCCGCAAGCACCGGGCTCGCGCGCACATCGTGCACCTCTCGAGCGCCTCCGCACTGCCGATGATCCGCGCCGCGCAACAGGACGGCGTGCAGATCTCCGCCGAGACATGCCTGCACTACCTCGCCTTCACCGCGGAGGAGATCGCCGCGGGCGCGACGAGCTTCAAGTGCGCGCCGCCCATCCGCGAGGCGGAGAACCGCGAGCTGCTCTGGCGCGGGCTCGAGGACGGGACGATCGCCATGGTGGTCTCGGACCACTCGCCGTGCACGCCCGCGCTGAAGAAGCCGGAGGTCGGCGACTTCCTCCAGGCGTGGGGTGGCATCAGCTCGCTGCAACTCGGGCTGTCGGTGCTCTGGACGCTGGCCAGGGCGCGCGGCCACTCGGTGGAGCAGATGCTCCGCTGGAACGTCGAGGGCCCGGCGCGGCTCGTGGGTGTCTCGGACCGGAAGGGGCGGCTCGCTCCCGGCTATGACGCGGACCTGGTCCTCTGGGACGATGCGGCGAGCTTTGACGTCCAACCCGAGGCCCTCCGCCACCGGCACCATGTGACGCCGTACGCCGGCCGGCGGCTCTTCGGACAGGTGAAGAAAACCCTCGTGGGCGGCCGGATGGCGTATGACTCGGCCTCCGCCCAGCCCCCGGCCACTGTTGGCCGCTTCGTGGCGGTTCGGAGGTAACCCGTGTCGACGCATCAGCCCGTCCCCGTGGAGTTCAAGGGACTCGTGGATCTCTCGGCCGACTTGCTCGGAACGTTCGTGCTCTACGCGACCGACGACTACTTCGCCGAGAAGGAGAACCTGCTCAAGCCGGGCCCTCCGGTGTGGCTCGAGGGCGAGTACACCGATAAGGGCAAGTGGATGGACGGCTGGGAGTCGCAGCGCAAGCGCGAGCCCGGCCACGACTTCGCCATCATCCGGCTGGGCGCGCCAGGGAGCGTGCGTGGAGCGCTCGTCGACACGACCCACTTCAAGGGCAACGCGCCTCAGCAGATCGTCCCTCGAGGGCATCGAGGCGCCGTACACCGCTACCCCGGCGCAGACGCTCCTGGAGGACGAGCCGGTGGTTTCCGCTGATCGACCAGAGCGCGGTGAAGCCGGACTTCCCGAACGTCTTCGCGCTCGCGAAGGCGAGCCCGCGCGTCACCCACGTGCGGCTGCACATCTACCCGGACGGCGGCGTGGCCCGCCTGCGCGTCTACGGCGTCGTGCTCGCCGAGGACGCGCACGTTCTGGCGCTCGGGCAGCGTCGACCTGGCGGCGATCGAGAACGGCGGCACCATCGCCGGCGAAGAGCGACCAGTTCTTCGGCCCGCCGTCGAACCTGCTCCTGCCGGGACGCGGCGTGAACATGGGCGACGGCTGGGAGACGAAGCGGCGGCGCACGCCGGGCAGCGACTGGTGCGTGGTGAGGCTCGGCGCGGCGCGGCGTCCTCGAGCGCATCGAGCTCGACACGCACTTCTTCAAGGGCAACGCGCCGCAGGCGACGCTCATCGAGGCCGCTGGACGCCAGCGGTATCGTCCGCGGACGCGCTGCGAGCGGCTGCTCCGTCCGCGCGCCGAGTGGCTGGCGTCGTGCTCGTGGACAAGACGGCGCTCGTTCAGCACCGGCGCCACCAGCTCGAGCCGAGCTACCCCATGCCCGTCACGCACGTGCGCGTGCACATCTTCCCGCACGGTGGCGTGAACCGGCTGCGGCTCTTCGGGTACTGCGCTCGACACCGAGGCGGAGGCCTCGGCGATGCGGCGCTTGAACGCGCTCGGTGAGTCGGAGGCGCGCACGGTGCTTCAGTCCTTCTGCGGCTCGCTCGCCTGGGTCGACGGGATGAGCGCGCGGCGGCCGTTCGCGAGCGTGCGTGCCCTCTTCGCGGCGGCGGAGGCGGTGTGGTGGTCGCTCGGGGCGAAGGACTTCCTCGAGGCCTTCGCCGCGCACCCGCGCATCGGTCAGAACAAGAAGGCGGCGCCCCAGAGCGAGAAGTCCGCGGAATGGTGCAAGGGTGAGCAGCGCGCGGTGGCGCAGGCGGACACCGAGACCCTGGAGCGGCTCGCGAAGCTGAACGACGAGTACTTCGAGAAGTTCGGGTTCATCTTCATCGTCTTCGCGACGGGGAAGAGCGCGCCGGAGATGCTGGCCCTCCTCGAGCAGCGGTTGCAGCGAGAGAAGACCGAGGAGGTGGAGACCGCCGCCGCGGAGCAGGCGAAGATCACCCGCGTGCGGCTCGAGAAGTGGCTGCGCGAGCAGATGACGGGACGCTGAAGGAGAGTCACATGGGCATCAGCACGCACATCCTGGACACCTCCCGGGGTCGCCCCGCGAGGGCGTCACGGTGACGCTGCACGCGCAGCAGGAGAATGGGTGGAAGGAGCTCGCCCGAGGGGTGACGAACGCGGACGGACGCGTGAAGCCACTGCTGGAGTCGATCCCCTCGGCGGGCGTGTATCGGATCTCCTTCGAGGTCGCGCCCTACTACGCGCGGCTCGGCACCGAGAGCTTCTATCCCTCGGTGTCGGTGGACTTCCGGGTGAACGCGCCCTCGGAGCACTTCCACGTGCCGCTGTTGCTCAACCCGTTCGGCTTCTCGACGTACCGCGGCTCATGAGTACGCCTCGGGTCATCCGCGCACAGCCGCTGACTCCGGACGCCTTCGCGCCGTATGGAGACGTCGTCTCCGCGGGGCTGAAGAGCGGCTCGTCGGCGAACCAGGGCACGGCGGTGCGGTTCGACTGGTCGGCGAGGTTGGAGAGCGATCGCGGCGGCGCGAAGCCCAACCTCGCGGTGTTCCGCTCGGTGCCGCAGCAGCTGCCGTTCACGGTGAAGCTGCTCGAGCACCACCCGCACTCCAGCCAGGCCTTCCTGCCCATGGTCTGCGCGCGGTTCCTGGTGTGCGTCGCGCCGACCGCTCCCTCGGGCGGCCCGGAGGTGGAGCGGCTCGCCGCGTTCGTCTGCGGCCCCGGCCAGGGCGTGAACTACCACCTCGGCGTGTGGCACCACCCCATCATCGCGCTCGATGGCCCGGCGGAGTTCGCCATGCTCGCCTGGGAGGATGGCGGCCCGGGAGATTGTGTGGTGCGCCAGCTCCCGGAGCCACTGCTGATCAGCGTCGAGGGCTGACGCTCAGGTGAGGGCCTCGTAGGCGGGCAGGGTGAGGAAGTCCTCGAAGCGGGGCGCGGTGGAGAGCTTCTCGAAGAGGGCTCGGGCCTCCTCCAGGTGCTTGGCGCCGTAGCGCTCCGAGGCGCCCTCGGCTTCAATCCGCTTCATCTCCTCGGCGAGCACCTGGCGGAAGCGCTCCGACGTGACGGGCTTGCCGTCGGCCAGGGGCACGCGGTGGTGCATCCACTGCCACACCTGGGCGCGGGAGATTTCGGCGGTGGCCGCGTCCTCCATGAGGTTGTAGAGCGGCACGCAGCCCAGGCCCCCGAGCCACGCGGCGATGTACTGCACGCCCACGCGGATGTTGTGACGCAGGCCGTCCTCGGTGCGGGTGCCCTCGGGCATGGCGAGCAGGTCCGCCTCGGAGATGCGCACGTCCGGCCGCTTGTTGCCGAGCTGGTTGGGCCCCGGCATGTGCTTGTCGAAGATGGCGCGGGCCACCGGCACCAGACCCGGGTGGGCCACCCAGGTGCCGTCATGGCCATCGCGCACCTCGCGCTCCTTGTCCGCGCGCACCTTGGCCATGGCCGCCTCGTTGGCCTCCGGGTCGCTCTTGATGGGGATGAAGGCCGCCATGCCGCCCATCGCGTGGACGTTGCGGCGGTGGCACACCTGGATGAGGCGCAGCGAGTAGTTGTGCAGGAAGGCCTTGTCCATCGTCACCTGCCCGCGGTCGGGCAGGACGAACTTCGGGTCGGCCTGGAGCTTCTTGATGAAGCTGAAGATGTAGTCCCAGCGGCCGCAGTTGAGCCCCGCCGAGTGCTCGCGCAGCTCGTAGAGGATTTCGTCCATCTCGAAGGCGGCGGGCAGCGTCTCGATGAGGACGGTGGCCTTGATGGAGCCACGAGCAATCCCCAGCTCGCTCTGGGCCAGGTGGAACACGTCATTCCACAGCCGGGCCTCCAGGTGGCTCTCCAGCTTGGGCAGGTAGAAGTAGGGACCGCTGCCCTTCTCCAGCAGCGTGCGCGCGTTGTGGAAGAAGTAGAGGCCGAAGTCGAAGAGCGAGGCGGAGACGGGCTTGCCATCCACCTCCAGGTGCCGCTCCAGCAGGTGCCAGCCGCGGGGCCGGCACAAGAGCACGGCCGTCTTCTCGTGGAGCGCGTAGTGCTTGCCGGTGTCGGGGGCGCTGTAGCTGATGGTGCCGCGCACCGCGTCGCGCAGGTTGAGCTGCCCGCGCACCACGTTGTCCCAGGTGGGGCTGTTGGCGTCCTCGAAGTCCGCCATGAAGACGCTGGCCCCCGAGTTGAGCGCGTTGATGATCATCTTGCGCTCCACCGGGCCGGTTATCTCCACGCGTCGGTCGAGCAGGTCCGGGGGCAGCGGGGCGACGGTCCACTCCGACTCCCGGATGTCCTTCGTCTCCGGGAGGAAGCGCGGCCGCTCGCCCTTGTCGTAGGCGGCCTGCACCGCCTTGCGCCGCTCCAGCAGGGCCTCGCGCCGGGAGCCGAAGGTGCGTGCCAGCCTGGCCACGAAGTCCAGGGCCTCGGGAGTAAGGATGGCCGCGTACTCGGGCAGCCCGGCCCCCCGGATGGAGACACCCTGTCCGCTCATGCAAATCTCCTTGGCGTGGTGCGTTGTAGAAGTCGCCAACGCGCCCGAATCTGTGTCCTCTCCGACGTGGAGGGACGTGCGTGTGAGCGAAGAGCATAGGCGAAACTGAGGACGCCTTGCGGGCAGAGGGCTGGCGCAGTCAGCGTATAATGGGTCCCCATGAGCTCCCCTGAAGCCGGACCCGTCCCCGCCTGGGCCCAGGAGTCCGTTGAGATTGCTCCCCCTGACCCACGCTGGCCGGAGTTGGCGGCCGAGGAGATCGCGCGGCTGGAAGGCGTACTGGGTCCACGCCTGGCGGCAGGCATCCACCACGTGGGCAGCACGTCCGTCCCCGGGCTCGAGGCCAAGCCCATCCTGGATCTGCTCGCGGGGGTCCGAGACTACGCGCCCGACCCCGACCCCGCACTGGCCGCAGCGGGGTGGCACTTCGTCCCCGTCGAGCGCGATGGCCAGCCCTGGCGCCGATTCTACGTGCTGCCGAAAGACGGGCGCAGATATGCGCACCTGCATCTGGTCGTGCCCACGACGCCGCCCTTCAGCATCTTCCTGTCGTTCCGGGATCAGCTGCGCGCGGACCCCGAGGCGACCCAGGCCTACGCAGCACTCAAGCGGGAGCTCGCCGATCGCCATCGAAATGAGCGCGAGGCGTACACGCGTGCGAAGGCTTCATTCATCGAGGGCGTGCTCGCTCGGCGGCACACCTCCACGGGCAGGTGACATTGCAGGGCGCCTGAAGGGATTCCTCAGCGACCCGAGGGCTACTCCACGCCGACGGCGCTCCAGCTCTCCTTGACCTTCTGGGCCTCGGGGGAGTTGGCGCCGTAGAGGTCGGTGGCGGCCTGGAGGGTGGCCTCGCGGGCCTGGGCGAAAGTGGTGTTGGGCGTCATGTAGTGGGCCAGGGCGCGGTAGTAGATTTTCAGGCCCTTTTCCATGCCGATGCCGTCCTTCACCTCGGCGCCGGAGGTGCGATTCGTCCCGCCGTTGGCCAGCAGGTAGAAGGCGTTGTTGGCGATGCCGCTGGAGCCGTGCACCTCGGTCTGCTGCGGGTAGTTCTTGTAGTTGTCGATGGAGTAGCCGTCCTTCGTCGGGTCGTCCATGTAGCGCAGGCCGTCCTCGTTGCCGTTGCCGGGCGTCCAGGCCGTCTCGCCCACCGTCCAGTTGAACTTGACGCCCGGGTTCTTCTGGGCGGCGTACCACTCGACGCCCGCGCCGAAGATGTCGCTCATGGCCTCGTTGAGGCCGCCGGACTCGTTGCGGTAGATGAGGCCGGCGGTGCGCTCGGTGAGGCCGTGGGCGATTTCATGGCCGGCGATGTCGAGCGCGGTGAGCGGGCCGGCATCCTTACCGTCGCCGTCGCCGTAGCTCATCTTGTCGCCGTCCCAGTAGGCGTTGACGAAGTCCTTGCTGACGTGGACGTAGGAGACGAGCTTCTCGCCCGCGCCGTCGATGGAGTCACGGCCGAGGACGTTCTTCATCATGTCGTAGGTCATCGACGCGCCGAAGTGCGCGTCGACGGCGGCACGGGCGCGCTCCGGGTCGGTGGCCTCGCCCCAGACGTCATTGTTGTCCTTGAAGCCCGTCTGGCCGCTGGCCTTCTCGCGGTTCATCCCGTCGTAGGTGGCCACGCCCTTGCCGCGCGTGGAGTCCTCGAGGCCGTAGGTGCCGTCCGCGTTCTTCTTCGTCGAGAGGTCCACGTTGCCGCTGTAGATGGAGGTGTCGTCCGCCTTGCCATTGGCCGGAGGCGGCTCGGAGGGGGGCGCGGCCTTCGGGGTGATGGAGAGGCCCCAGCTGTTGAGGGTGCCCGTGTCGCGCCGCGCGTTGTCCTTCACCGACAGGGTCCACTCGCCCTTGGCCGACTCGCCCGCGAAGGCGCTCAGGTCGAAGCCGCCCTTCACGTTGTCCGTGCCGCCGCCGGTGCGGTCGTGCACCACCGCGCTCTTGCCCGAGGGGCTCGTCAGCGTGACGGTCAGGTCGCCCTTGTACGTGTGGGCGATGTCCAGGGAGAGCTTCAGCTTGTCGACGGTGACGTCCTCGGCCACGTTCACCTTGGAGGTGACGGTGCTCAGGTCCTTGATGGGCGCCTTCGGCGTGGCGGTGGCCGTCACCTCGGTGGGCGTGGCGGTGGCCTGGGGCTTCGCCGCGGAGACCTTCCTGGAGTAGCCGTCAATCTCGTTGAAGCTCTCGAAGACCTTCCCGGTGTTGGCGTCGAGCAGGTAGTTCATGCGGCGGGGGTTCTGCTGACCCTCGAGCTGGGAAATCTCCACGCGGTAGGCCGAGTGGTAGGTGCCGGCCTTGTCCTGGTAGATGACGCGCTCGGCGTGGGGCTGGCGGTCCGGCCTGGCGCCGAACTCCTGGCGGGCGATGTCGATGGCCTGCGCGGGGCTGAGCTGGGGCTTCTGGCTGCCCAGGCCGGCGGGGATGACGGACTGCTCGCCCGTGACGCTGGCCAGCTTGCCGTTCTTGTCGAGGTGGGTGATGACCTGCTCGCCGAAGACCTTCACGCCCTCGTGCTGGCGGTCCAGGCGCACGTGTGTCATGCCCAGCGCGTCGCGCTCCACGCTCTTCGGGGCGAAGTTCGCGGGCGTGGCGACCAGCGTCTGCCGGCCGCCACCCGACGGGGAGAGGTGGGCGAGCGAGGTCTGGATGGCGGCCTGCGCTTCCACGCTGTTCAGTGCGAGGCGGCCCGGGCGCGGAGGCACCGGCGATGTCAGCGTCTGCTCCGCGCGCGCCAGCTCGGTGGGCCGCTTCGCGGTGGTCTCGAAGCCGTCCTTGACGACGTTCGGTCCCGAGGTGGGCTTCGCCGTGTTCTTCGGCTGGCTCTCGGATGCAGGGGAGGGGCGGACAGCCGGCTTGGGACCATCAATGCGGCGGATGCTCATGGGGGGCTCGGGCTCAGTGCAGGGGGGTTGTGGAATTGTCGCACGACCGCAGCGGAAAGTTTCGTGGGGGGGATTCGGTGCGTCAGTCCACCGTGTAGGCGCGGAGGGCCTGGATGAGCATCAGCGCGCCGCCGAGGGCCTCGTCGTGCACGCGTTGCTTGCCGCCGAGGAAGAAGGGCGGCAGGTTGTAGAGTAGGCTCATGGTGCACACGGCGACGCGGGTGCGGCCCGGGGCCAGCGGGTAATGCGCCGTCCAGGTGACGCTCAGGGCGCTGGTGCGCGCCCCCATGACACGCGCGAAGTCGAAGTTCTCCTGCACCACCACCGAGTCCGGGAGGCCGAGCTCCGGAGTGAGCGACAGGAAGCGCTCCAGCGCCGCGTCCCGAGGTGTTGCGGTGAACGCCTCGCGCCCCAGGTAGCGCAGGGTGAAGCTGTTGGCGGGCATCTTCGCCACGGTGTACTGGCCGGGGGCCTTCTGCCGGATGTCGGCGCCCGGGAGTATGGTGTTCATGTACTCGACGTCCCTCACTCGCTCGGCGGTGAAGAAGGCCACGTCCTTGTCGAGGGTATAGACGATGCGGCTCACGATGACGTGGAGCGGCTCCTTGCGGCCCGCCCAGCGTCCGCGCACGTCCAGCGGCTGGAGCTTCGCGAAGGACTCACGGGCCAGGGCGTCCTTGTCCTGGTCGATGAGCTCATAGAAGTACTGGACGCCTCCGCGCGCCTGGAACGCGGCGTCCACCGCGAAGGTGACGCGCTCCTCACGCCGCACGGGTGGCCTGGCCTTCTCGGCGGCGATGGCGCCCTGCAACGGCAGGGCGATGAACAAGCAGGCAAGCCAGGCGGCGCTCCAAGGGGGGCTCAGGGACATGCGCGCCCAGGGTACACCGGACGATATGCCCGGCGCATGAGCTGCGAACCCCGGGGCATGTCGCCAGAGCAGAGCGGAAGGGGAGGGCCGCTGACGGGAGCCCCCGGGCTGAGCGCGGGGCCGTTGTAGAGGAGGTGCAGCCCCCCTTGGGCACACGCCTGCCTCAAGGGAGCCGTGCTCGGCCTCTCGGTGGGCCAGCCCCTAGGGCGGAGGGCCTGCTTCGAGGTTAGACTTCGCCAATGAACTCCAGCCCATCCAGCCGGTCGTCCGTCGTCGTGGCGGAGCTGGGGCCCACGAATACGGGGAAGACCCACCGCGCCATCGAGCGCATGCTCGCGCACGACACGGGCATGATCGGTTTGCCGCTTCGCCTGCTCGCTCGCGAAGTCTACGACCGGGTGACCGCTCGAGTGGGCGAGGGGCGGGTCGCACTGATGACGGGGGAAGAGAAGCGCCTGCCGCCACGCCCCGATTATTGGATTTGTACGGTCGAGGCGATGCCGACCGATCGACCGGTCGACTTCCTCGCCGTGGATGAAATCCAGCTCGCCGCCCACCGCGAACGCGGGCACGTCTTCACCGATCGATTGCTCCATGCGCGGGGGCGCCGGGAAACCTGGTTCCTCGGCGCGGACACGATGCGGCCGATGGTCCAGGCGCTCATCCCCCATGCTTCGTTGAAGCGCGCCACCCGCCTGTCTCAGCTTCGCTATTCCGGGCCTCGCTCCCTGAAGAGCCTTCCTCCGCGCTCGGCCGTGGTCGCGTTCTCCGCGGACCGCGTGTACGAGCTCGCCGAAGCGCTGCGCCGCCTCCGTGGCGGGGTTGCCGTGGTGCTGGGAGCGCTCTCCCCGAGGACGCGGAATGCACAGGTGGCGATGTACCAGGCAGGGGAGGTTCAGTACCTCGTGGCCACCGATGCCATTGGGATGGGACTGAACCTCGACCTCAACCACGTTGCCTTCGCGGCGCTCTCCAAGTTCGACGGCGCCGAGCAGCGAGACCTCTTCCCGGACGAACTGGCCCAGATCGCGGGCCGCGCGGGGCGCCACCTGAATGACGGGAGTTTCGGAACCCTGAACACGCTGTCCGAGCTGCCTCCGCGGGTGGTCTCGGCCATCGAGTCACACCGGTTCCCGGCGGTACGAAGTCTCATCTGGCGCAATGAAGCGCTCGATTTCTCGAGCCCGGAGTCCCTGCTGGATTCGTTGTCGCGAGCTCCGCGCCACAGTGCCTTCATCCGGGTGGAACGCGCGGACGACTTCGATGCGCTCAGGGAACTCTCGCGCGTTCCAGCCATTCGAGAGGTCGCCACCGACCGAGCCATGGTCGAATTGCTGTGGCAGGTCTGCCAGATTCCGGATTTTCGCAAAGGTCTCTTCGGTTCGCACGTCGCGCTGTTGCGTGAGACCTTCCTTCAGCTCTCCGAGGGTGACGGGACGCTGGAACAGGCCTGGCTGGCCAGACAGGTGTCGCCGCTCGATGATGTTTCCGGAGACATCCACACACTGATGGACCGGCTGGCCGCCATCCGCATCTGGACGTACATCAGTCATCGTTCGAGCTGGCTGCACGACGCCGAGCAGTGGCAGGAGCGCACCCGCCGCATCGAGGACGCGTTGGGCGACGCCCTTCATGAGCGGCTCGTGGAGCGCTTCGTGCAACGGGCCGCACGGAGGAGTGCACGCCGATTCGTGAGAGCCACCGCACAGCCCTCCGCCCGCGTCGGACAGCCCCTTCGCCAAATTGGGGCTCCTGCTGGGCGAGGCGTCGGGCGCTGACGGCGCCGCGATGACAGAGGAGCAGTTCGTCCAGCGGGTGGTCGACGCGACGCATGAAGCCTTCCAGGTGGACGCGTCAGGAAGCATCTCGTTCGAAGGGCAGCCGCTGGCCCGTCTGGTGCGCGGGAAGGACCGGCGCTCACCGCAGATCGCGCTGGCGGAGCCGGAGGTTTGGACCGGAGGCGCGCGGCGGCGGCTCGAGCGCCGTTTGGTGGCGCTGGCGCGGGACCTCGTCACCGACGCCATGGGAGGCTTTCCAGCCGAGGCCCTCACCGGAGGGGATCGCTCCGCGGCGATGCGTGGCCTCGCCTACCGCCTGGCCGAGGGGCTGGGAGTGATTTCCCAAGGTGAGGCGCGCGAGCAGTGGCGGCTCCTGGACGATGAGGCACGAGAGCGCTTGAGGGCGCTGGGCGTCCGCGAGGGACAGCGCTTCCTCTACGTCGCCGAGGCGCTCGCACCGCATGCGCTTGAACGGCGCTGCATGCTGACGGCGCTGTTCCAGCAGAGTCCGTCACCCAAGGGCGTTCCGCGAGAACCGGTGCTCGATGTCGCGGAACTTGGCGGCCGGGATGCGCGAGCCTTCGGATATGAAGTGCTCGGTACCGTGGCGTTGCGGATTGATGTCGTCGAGCGGCTCAGCGAGGCGCTGCGCCACCCGCACGGTGCTCAGCAGGTGCACACGCTCATGCAAGAGCTGCGTCTGGAGGGCGGTGTTCGCACGCGGGTTCTGCGAGAGCTCGGAGGACAGTCCGGGGGCGCTCCGTTGAAAAGGCGGCGGCGACGGCGGAGAGGGAAATCGCCGGCGACGGCTCCTGACAAGAGTGGAGCCCATGGGCAACCGGCTCACGCTGGCGCGCACCAGAAGCCCCGGAGGAGCGGGGCCGGGGAGGGGGGCGTGCAGGGGGAGGGCTGAAGCCCGGAGAATGGGAAGCGCTGCGGCCGCCTTTGCGCCTTGCAAGGTGCTAAGTCTCGTGGCCTCTGATGGAGACGACCATGAACCTCTACGACTTCACCGTTCCGCAGCTCATCCGCATCCTGGGCCAGGTCCACTGCTGGTTCGACAAGGCGCAGGCGCACGCCAACCAGAAGAAGTTCGACGTCAACGTGCTCCTGACCGCGCGTCTCGCGCCCGACCAGTTCCCCCTGGTGCGGCAGATCCAGGTCATCACCGACAACGCCAAGGGCCTCGGCGCGCGCCTCGCCGGCGTCCAGCCTCCGGTGTTCGAGGACACCGAGAAGACGGTCGAGGAGCTGCGGGCGCGCATCGACAAGACGATTGCCTTCCTGAAGACGCTCACGCCGCAGCAGTTCCAGGGCGCGGCCGAGCGGACCATCACCCTGCCTTTCCGGCCGGGCAAGGCCCTGAAGGCAAACGACTACCTGATCACGTTCGCCCTGCCGAACTTCTATTTCCACGCTACGACCGCCTACTCCATCCTGCGCCACAACGGCGTCGACGTGGGCAAGGGGGATTTCCTCGGCGAGGTGCCGTTCTTCGACCTCGCCCAGTAGACCTGACTCGGGCCCCTCCTCCGAGCCCCGGGTACACCCTGCGGCGGTTTCAGTCGTCGATCAATTGGTAGGCTGAGGTCCAGAAATCGAGAGTGACGTTGGGAATACGCAGGACGTCTGGCCGACGTTGGAGCATCAGAATCCCCACCAACTGTTCCTTCGGGTCGACGTGCCAGGAAGTGCCGAAGGCGCCGTCCCATCCGTAGCGTCCAGGCACGTTGGCTACATCGCTGCGCCGGGTGACCAATCCCAAACCGAGGCCCCAGCCGTGGTCATTCCAGTAGTCTTCGAAGAACGGCGAGGCTGCCTTCTGCTCGGGCGTGAGAATGGTCTGTGGTCATCAGCTCGATCGTGGGCCGCGAAAGGATTCGCTCACGGCCGTACACGCCGTTGTTCAGCATCATCTGGCCGAAGGCGAGCATGTCGTCCACGGTCGAGACGAGCCCCCCAGCTCCGGCTTCGAAGAGCGGTGCACGCGCCATCTGGCCGCCGCGCGCCTCGTCCAACACAATGAGCTCAGTGCCGGGAAAGTTCGTGCCGTAGCAGGTCGGGAGTCGATCGAGCATGGCTTCGGGTACGAAGAAGCCAGTGTCCTTCATCCCGAGCGGCTCAAACAGGCGCTCGCGAAGGAATGTCCCGAACGACTTGCCCGAGACGCGAGCGATCAGCACGCCGAGTATCTCGGCGCTCATGTGGTACTGCCATCGTTCGCCGGGTTGGAAAGCGAGCGGCAGGTTACCCAAGCGCTTCATGAACTCGTCGGGTGTGCCGGGGAAAATCCATTCGCACAGAGGTAATCGCGCTTCCATCATCGCCTTCTGGAGGGGACATGTTGGCGAGAAGAAGCCGACTTCACCGTAGCCCGAGCGGAACGTGAGGAGATCGCGCACCGTGATCCGGCGCTTCGCGGGGACCGTGTCGTCCAGTGGGCTGTCGATTGTCCGCAGGACCTGACGGTCTTTCAGTTCGGGAAGCCATTCGTCGACGGGGTCGTCGAGCCTGAGCTTGCATTCCTCCACGAGCATCATGGTCGCTACCGCCGTGAGCGGTTTCGTATTGGAGGCGAGCCGGAAGATCGTATTTCGCTGCATCGGCACATTGCTGTTGAAGGCCATGGTGCCGAGCGTGTCCACGTGCTCGCGCCCGCGGTGATACACGAGCGTGACGAGACCGGGAATCCGGCCCGTTTCGACGTGCCGTCGCATGGTTTCGTGCATTCGCGCGAGCCGCGTCTGGGAGAATCCGCCGCTGCCGATGGCGCGGGGTTGCCCAGACATCGTTTCGTGGTTCTCGGGATTACTGGAGTGTTTGTTCATGGCGGTGAGCCTCTTGACAGGGGCGTGCAACGTATGTGCCTGGTGGGCACCCGTCCAGTGCGCCTGGGTCGGCCTCCTCCACGGGTACACTTCTGGACGAAGTGAACTCGAGGTCATGGGTTGGAGGAGTCCGGCATGTGCACACGCTTCACGTTCATCACCCTGGGCCTGTTGCTGGTCAGCGGTGTCTCCCCGCTGGCGCACGGGGCCCAGCGCGAGGTCCTCATCTGGGGCGGAGGCAAGAAGCCGCGGGAGGCGGCGGCCGCCGTCACCTCCTCGTTCCAGAAGGAGGAGGAAGACCCGAGCGGGGAGACGTACGTGGCGCGGGAGCGCACACGGATGAAGCTGCTCCACCTGTCGGAGGAGGGGCCCCGGAGCGTGCTGGAATTCACGCTCCTGGAGACCGATCGCAACATCGAGTGCGACAAGACCTCGGAGGCGGAGTACGGCCCCGTCGAGGGCAAGCTGCACCAGGGGTTCCACTCCTTCCCCGTGGCGACGGTGACCACGGACCAGTGCGCCATCACCTATTGGAGACCCGAGGAGGAGGGGGCCGTGCGACCCACCGACCTTGGCATTACCCGGGAGGAGGAAATCCACCTCTGGGACGGCACGAGCTACTGACGGGAGGAGCTTCGGGAAGGTGTCATGGAGCCCCTCGGTCGGGTTCCGCAATGCCGGAACCAACCCATTGCCTCGCACCGGACCTGTGAGCCGGCTCATGCTCCGCCGACTCGCCTGATTGCCCCAGTTCAACACCCTCTCAGTTCTAGCGCAGGCGTACCTTCAGGTGCTCCTCAGCGGCGTTGGGCCGCCCCAGGAAGGCATCGAGCAGGCGTTCCTCGACGGACTCTTGTTCCCAGACCGCGGCCCGCTCGAGCCCCACACATTCCTGGGGCTCGGCGGTTCTCTTGTTGCCTACGGTGTCGAAGATGGTGCAGCGACGGAAGTCGCCCACGTCCTGCCTGAACTGAACGAGCGGCTGGGTCAGGCGCTCCTCGAGCGCTCTCCATCCGATGGGCTCCCACGCATTCAGGGCCAGCAGGTTGACGGCAACCTTGAAGAGGACGGGCTTTGAGGCAATCCGGTCCAAATCAGAGTCTGGGTTCGGGGTTCTGTGATTGTAGAAGGCAACATGGGGTGATTCCAGCAGTCTCCCGTATCCGAAGGAGCCATCGGCGAGCGTCAGTCTGACAAACGTGCCTGTCTTGAATCTCTGTTTGCCCAACTCTCAGTCTCCGGTGTAGGGGTGGAGCTGCCCCCAGTGCTTCGTGGCGGCATCGTGAAACAGCCTGCCCAGCGGATTGTCTTTCGCCACGCCGCGCTGGGCGTTCTCGGTGCGATACGGTGCTTGATTATCGGACTGAGCGCCCCCATGGAAATCGATCAACTGCTGCTCTCTCCCGCGGATCCGCCAGTAAGCGACGTCGCCATATCTGCTTGCATAGTTGACTGCGGTTCCGACATCGAACTCGTCACGCACGGCCGGCAGGAACCCAGGGCCTTTCGGTTCATCGTTTTCGTCTTGGTTGATGTGATGGTTCAGATCACGCGCGGCAACAGCCAGGTTGGCTTGTGCTTCCAAATCTTTATTCAGGTCAATGGCCATGCTTGTTCGGCCCGAGTATGAGCGTTTGGTTGTTTTGTGGGATTTCGTGTAGGTCACATAGATGCGACCCAGACGCTTTGTGTTTCTGCCTTTTTCGGCGCGTGACCCGGGAGTGGGAGGCGCGTGAGGCTCGGATGTCGGTTTCAGCTCAGGCGTGCGCTCAGGTGTGCCCGGGTGCACCGTGACCTTGGGTGCATAGCAGCCTTGGGTCCACCCCTGAAGGTCGCCGAAATGCGTGCCGTAGAACGTGTCGGCGATGTCGAGTGGCGTCTGTCTCCCGTCCAGGGCTGCCTTGACGGTCAAACAGACCAGGACCACGCTGCCGCCTGCCGCCACCAGCGCGCCGCCCGCCACGAGAGCCTCGCCCGTGGCGGCACCAGTCACTGCTTCTGCCGCAGTGGTGGAGCCTTGGGGGACGAGCCGGAGCACAGCGCGTGGAAGGCCATTACCCAGGCCCTCGCCGGCAATGCCCTGGAGCGGTGTGGGCGGGGGTGGGGCCTGCGGCGCCACGGGCAGGCCCAACCTGAGCGTGTCCTGGCCGGTGCGGGGACGGACGCCGCGTGTGGTGGCGCTACACCCTGCAAGGAGCATGAAAAGCAGCAGCGCTACCCAGCGTGACATGCGGCGCCTCACCCGGCCAGGGTAGCACCTGCTCCTTCCTCCTTCCGAGCGCGGAGGGCTGAGCCCTGGCGCAGGAGTGCCTTCAGGTGTTGCGCATGGAGGAGCAGAGGAGGGGCGGGTTGCTAGACCTGGGGACGCGGCGCCTCGCGCTCGGGCACGGCGGCTGACGGCACGGTGCGGTGGTCCGCGCCGATGGCCTCGCGCACCGAGCGGAAGCCGTCCCGGGCCAGCAGCGGGCCCAGGCCCTCGAGCAGTCGGCGCACCATGCCCGGGCCCTCGTAGATGAAGCCCGTGTACACCTGCACCACCGAGGCCCCGGCCCGCAGCTTCTCGTACACGTCCTCGGCGGTGAAGACGCCACCCACGCCGATGATGGGCAGTGCGCCCCCGCTGCGCGCATAGGCCCGGCGGATGACTGCGTTGGCCGGCTCGCGCACTGGCGCTCCGGACAGGCCACCGGCCTCCTTCGCCACCGGGTGCTCGAAGGGGCGGGCAATGGTGGTGTTGGTGGCGATGAGCCCGTCCAGCCCGCACGCGCGCGCCACGTCCACCACCTCGTCCACGGCCTCGGGCGTGAGGTCCGGGGCAATCTTCAGGAAGAGGGGTTTGCCCGGGGCCACCTGGGTGAGCCGGGCCTTCACCGCTCGCAGCAGGGCGCCGAGCGCCTCGGGCTCCTGCAGCTTGCGCAGGCCAGGAGTGTTGGGCGAGCTGGCGTTGACCACCACGTAATCCCCGAACGGGGCCAGTGTGTCCACGCACGCCACGTAGTCGTCCACCGCGCTCTCCAGCGGCGTGTCCTTGTTCTTGCCGATGTTCACCCCCACCGGGGCGGGGTGCCAGGTGCGGGCCCGGAGGTTCTCGGCGGCATTGGCGGCGCCGTGGTTGTTGAAACCCATCCGGTTGATGAGGGCGCGGTTCTCGGGGATGCGGAAGAGGCGAGGGCGCGGGTTGCCCGGCTGGGGCCTCGGGGTGAGCGTGCCCACCTCCACCGCGGCGAAGCCGAGCGCCAGCAGCCCGTCCACCGCCTCGGCCTCCTTGTCGAGGCCCGCGGCGAGCGCCACCGGGTGGACGAACTCCAGGCCCGCCACCTTCACCGAGGCGTCATAGGTGACGGCGGCGAGCGTCCGCGCGCGCATCCGCTGGCACAGCCCCTGGAGGTGCCCGAGCCATCGCAGGAAGGTCATCCCCAGCCGGTGGGCGCGCTCGGCGGAGAGGAGGAAGAGAAGGGCGCGGGCGATCCGGTACATGGGTCTCAGGCGGGGATGAAGGAGGACTGGCGAGCCCAGGCGAGTGTCTGGTCCACCTGCTCGGAAGAGAGGAGGCCGTTCTTCTCGACGAGCTCCACCTCGCGGAGCATGTCCGTCTCCAGGAGGTAGGTGCCATCGGTGTTGATGGTGAACTTCACGCCCCGGTCCCAGAAGGTGCGCATGATGTGCTTGAGTTCATCGAGCCCCTCCACCGCGCGGGTGTGCAGGTTGGACGTGGGGCACAGCTCGAGCACCACGTTGTTCTCGCGCAGCATCTTCATGGCCTTCTCGTCATAGGCGGCACGGATGCCATGGCCGATGCGGTGGGGCTTGAGCTTCTCCACCACGGCCATGACGCCCTCGGCGCCGGTGCCACGGGTCTCCCCGGTGTGCACCGTGCACTTGAGGCCGGCCTTGCGAGCGTGGGCGAAGAGATCCTCGTACTGCGTCACCACGGAGGGTTCGAGCTCCAGCGCGTGCTTCTCCGTGCCGGCCAGGTCGATGCCGTACACGCCGCGATTGCGGTACTTGATGGCCTTGTCCACGAGGATGCTGTTGAGCCGGTGATCGAACTCACGGGCCAGACAGAAGATGAGGCCCGCCTTCACTCCGTACTCGAGCATGGCCCGATCCATGCCGCGCAGCGCCGCGTGGATGATGTGGTCCAGGTCGAGCTCCGAGTTGAGGTTGCGCTTCATCGGGTTGAAGCGCAGCTCGATCTGCGTGACGCGGCTGCCGCGGTACTCCTTGCCGATGATCTCGTACACGGAGCGCTCGACGGCCATGGGCGAGCTCTGGATCTTCTCCGTCCAGGTGTGGAGGATCTTCAGGTAGTCCTCGAGGCTGCTCACCTTGCCGGGGCGCGAGGTGATGAGCTCGACGAACTCGAAGTAGTCCTTGACGGGGAGCTTGAAGCCTTGCTGGTGCGCCAGCGACCAGAGGACATGGGGAGCTACGGAGCTGCCCATGTGGATGTGCAGATCGATGAGTTCGCGTGCCATGGCGGCATGTATGCACAGAGCCGCCCGGCCGTCCAGCTACCGGCGCAGCAGCACGTAGACGGCGCCCGCGCCTCCGTCCTGGGGACGTGCGGTCGCGAACGCGAGCACCGTCTTGCCGATGCGCTTCTGGTTCAGCCACTCCCGGATGCTCTGCTTGAGGACGGGGACCTGGTCCTTGGAGTTCAGTCCGCGCCCGTGGACGATGAGCACGCAGCGCTTGCCGGTGTGGCGGCTGTCGGTGAGGAAGCGGTCCACGGCCCCCTTGGCCTCGACCTGGGTCATCCCGTGGAGATCCAGGCGCCCCTGCACGGAGAAGTCGCCGCGGCGCAGCGAGCGCAGCAGGCGCGCATCAATGCCGGGGGC